>NZ_BAAHND010000001.1:0-1242137 GCF_054655615.1 Qipengyuania triglochinis
CCGGGTTAAACACTGTTCCCCACCACGACGCTCTTCCGATCTGGCTTCGCCTGCCGCCACGCCGCTGGCCCATGCCCATTGGAAATTGTAGCCGCCGAGCCAGCCGGTTACGTCCACCGCCTCGCCGATGGCATAGAGGCCGGGGACGGACTTGGCTTCGAGGCTCTTCGATGAAAGCTCATTGGTCGAGATGCCGCCGACGGTCACCTCGGCCTTGGCGAACCCTTCGGTGCCGGAGGGGCGGAAGGTCCAGCGGGACAGGCGTTCCTGCGCTGATCGCAGCGCCTTGTCGCTCGCATTGCCGAGTTCGGTTTCGATCGCCAGCTTTTCGGACAAAATATCGGCCAGCCGGGCAGGCAGCGACTCGCGCAGGATCGACCGCAGCGTGGCGCGCGGCGTTTCCCGTTTGCGGTCGAGCAGCCAGTCGCCGGTGAAGTCGGGCAAGAAATCGATGGCGACTTCTTCACCCGGCTTCCAGTAGGACGAAACCTGCAGGATCGACGGGCCGGAAAGGCCGCGATGGGTGAACAGCGCCGCTTCCGGGAAACGCGCCTTGCCCGCACTGGCGACAACCGGGGCGGATACGCCCGAGATATCGCGGAACAGCACCTCTTCTCCGCCCAATGTCAGCGGGACCAGGGCAGGGCGCGGCTCCACGACCTTCAGGCCGAATTGCCGTGCGAGGTCGTAAGCAAAGCCGGTCGCACCCATTTTCGGAATCGAGGGGCCGCCGGTGGCGATCACCAGTGAAGGCGCGGTGTAGCTGGCGCCCGCGGTCGTGACCGTGAAGCCCTCGCCATGCGCCACTGAAGTTACCTCTTCGCCGCAACGAATATCGACATCGCCTTTCGCGCATTCTTCCAGCAGCATTTCGACGATCTGCATCGACGGACCATCGCAGAACAGCTGGCCCAGCGTCTTCTCGTGCCAGGCGATGCCGTAGCTTTCGACGAGGTCCAGGAAGTCACGCGAGGTGTAGCGAGCCAGCGCAGACTTGGCGAAATGCGGATTGGCGGAAAGGTAATTGGCCGGGCCTGCGCCGATATTGGTGAAATTGCACCGGCCGCCGCCCGAGATCAGGATCTTCTTGCCGGGCTTCTCCGCCTTTTCCAGCACGAGCACGCGCTTGCCCAGCTGCCCTGCACGCGCGGCGCACATCAGGCCGGCAGCGCCTGCGCCGAGGATTATCGCATCGAACCGGGTCATTTATTGCGCGGCTAGCGGTTCGACCGGGCGTTCCTGCCGGGCAATAAAGTACAGCAGTGTCCCGGCAGCGACGAGCCCGCCGAACACGCGCCAGCTCTCTTCATTCGCATGAGTGCCGACCCAGATCGTACTGATCACGGTAAGGATAGAGACAAAGCCGTGGAGCGGGTTGATACCGCCATCCCGCTTCTCGATCACCGGCAGGGCGAAGGCGGCGACGAGATAGGTCAGCAGCCGCGTCAGCGTACCCGCCAACGCCAGCTCCATGAATCCTTCCCACAGGCCGAAAGCGATGCTCGCCGCGCCATAGAACAGGATCGAATTGACCGGCGTGTGCAGCTTGGGCGAAACCTGCATGAACCATTGGGGCAGCATGCCGCGTTCGGCCATGCCATAGGTCATGCGCGGCAGGCTTATCCCGCCGGCAAAATTATTCGCCCCGATGCTGAAGGCCGCGGCGATCACGATGGCCACCGCGCCGATCGATCCCATGGCATCCTGCGCCGCGATGGCCAGCGGGTTCTCCGCATCCGCGCCCGCCGCAGGGGCAATGCCGATATAGGCCCAGATGACGAGCATATAGAGCAGGGTAACGGCCGCCAGCATCGCAATCAGAGCCAGCGGCACGTCGCGCTTCGGGTTCTTCATTTCGCCCGCGGGCAGCACGACATATTCGAAGCCGATGAAGGCGTAATAGGTCAGCAGCACCACGCTCTCCGCATCGGAAAATTCGGGCAGGACCAGCCCCAGCTCGGGTTGGCCGCCGAACAACCCGGCGGCGATCAGCGCGAACAGCGGCAGGATCTTCACTGCCGTCAGGGCGCTCAACGTGGTCACAGAGCTGCGCAGGCTGAACAGGTTCACGATGGTGATGAAGCCGATGAAACCGGCAACCAGCAGCGGGCGCAGCACCGGGCCGTCGAGCACCGGATAGAGCGTGGCGAGATAGGAAACCATGACATGCGTATTCGCCGCCACGGTTACGATAGCGCTGGCATAGCGGGCCCATCCGGCCTGGAATCCCACGAACCGTCCGAAGGCCTGCTCGCCATAAAGGATCGGTCCGCCCGAATGGTCGAACCGTGCGGCCAGCCAGGCAAAGGTCAGTGTCAGCGGCAGGAACAGCAATCCACCCAGCAGCATCATCCACGGCGCGAAATTGCCCACGGCCAGAAACAGCGCTGCGGGCAGGGCGAAGATGCCCGCACCGATCATTCCGTTCACCGGCAACAGCGAAGCGCCGAACAGGCCCATGGTGCGCGGTGGTGTAAGCTCTTTTGCGTTCATGCGGCGGGGGATGGCGGCAAACGAGAATTTGCACAAGCGCCCCTTTGCGCAAGCGGGCATTGCGCACTATCTCCACGCCCATGTCGCGCACGAAAGCCGGTTCTCCCAACGATCCCCGAGGCAAGGAGCGTTTCCACGAGGAACGCGCCACCAACACCGTGGCCAGCGCGCAGCCGGATCTCGAAACCGGCATCAATGCCATTCGCGAAACGGTGAAGACGCTGAAGCCGCGCCCCGGCGTCTACCGGATGCTCGATACGCGGGGCGATGTGCTCTACGTCGGCAAGGCCCGCAGCCTCAAGGCGCGCGTGGCCAATTACACGCAGGTAAAGGCGCTGACCAACCGGCTACAACGCATGGTCAGCCAATGCCGCGCGATGGAAATCGTGGTCACCAATTCGGAAGCCGAGGCGCTGCTTCTGGAAGCGCAGCTGATCAAGCGCTACCGCCCGCCGTTCAACGTGTTGCTGCGCGACGACAAGAGCTTCCCGTTCATTCTCCTGCGCGCCGACCATGCCTTTCCGCGCATCCAGAAGCATCGCGGGGCACGCCGGGCCAAGGGCAATTACTACGGCCCCTTCGCCAGCGCCGGTTCGGTCAACAAGACGCTCAACGCGCTGCAGAAACTGTTCCTTTTGCGCAGTTGCACCGACAGTTTCTTCAACAATCGCGACCGGCCCTGCCTGCTCTACCAGATCAAGCGCTGCTCGGCGCCATGCGTCGGCCGGATCGATGAGGCGGGCTATGACAGCCTCGTGCAGGAGGCGAAGGATTTCCTGTCGGGCAAATCCGGCACCGTGCAGGCCAATATGGAAAAGCAGATGGCGAAAGCCGCGGAAAATCTCGATTTCGAGACCGCGGCGATCCTGCGCGACCGGCTGCGCGCCGCCACTTTCATCCAGGGCAGCCAGGCCATCAACGCTAGCGGCGTCGGCGATGCGGATGTCTTCGCGCTGGCGGCCAAGGGCGGGCAGATCGGCGTGCAGGCCTTCTTCATCCGCGGCGGGCAGAACTGGGGCCACAAGGCCTTCTTCCCCAAGAACACCGGCGATCTCGACCATGACGAGGTGCTGTCCGACGTGCTGCTGCAATTCTACGAGGAAGTCCCGCCGCCGCGCACCATCCTGGTCGACCGGGACCTGGCCGAACAGGACCTGATCGCCGAGGCGCTGGCGGAAAAGGCCGGACACGCGGTCGCCATTTCCATTCCCCAGCGCGGCGACCGGCGCAAGCTGATGCAGCAGGCGCAGCGAAATGCCGTGGAATCGCTCGAACGGCGGCTGGCCGAAAGCGGGACCAAGGCCCAGCGCCTGCGCGAACTGGCCGAATTCCTCGAACTGGAAGAGGTGCCCCAGCGCATCGAGATTTACGACAACAGCCATATCCAGGGCGACAAGGCGCTGGGCGCGATGGTCGTCGCCAGCCCCGAAGGGTTCGAGAAGGGCCAGTACCGCAAGTTCAACATCAAGACCGCGCAGACGAACGACGATTTCGGCATGATGCGCGAGGTGATGGAACGCCGTTTCCGCAAGCTGGCCGAAACAGAGCGCGCCGACGAGGCTACGCAAGGCGGCAAAGGGCACGAAGCGATCTGGCCGGACCTGCTGCTGATCGATGGCGGCAAGGGGCAGGTCTCATCGGTCATGCGGGTGATGGAAAATCTCGGCATTGCGGACGATGTGCCGGTCATCGGCATCGCCAAGGGTCCGCATCACGGGCGCGAGGGGCGCGAGGTATTCCATTTCCCCGACGGGCGCGAGAAAACGCTGCCGGTCAATTCGCAGCTCTTGTTCTACCTCCAGACCCTGCGCGACGAGGTCCACCGCTACGCCATTGGCGCCCATCGCGCCAAACGCAGCCGCGCCATCACCGCCTCGCCGCTCGACGAGATCCCCGGCATCGGCCCCTCGCGCAAACGCGCGCTACTGCTGCATTTCGGCACGGCCGGAAAGGTGCGCGCCGCTGCGCTGGACGATTTGAAACGCGCGCCCGGTATCAGCGCCGGAGTAGCGCAGCAGATTTACGATTTCTATCACGCGGGCGGGTGACGGCGCTGGAGCGACCGATTACCGGTCAATTGGGGGCACGACCAATCCGATAGGGACCCGATCGAGCCGGCAGCGCCTCACCTTTCCAGCTCAGCGTAATGGCTTTCTGATCCAAGAGATGATCCACCGCAGTGTGAACTAGGGGCATCGCTTCGCGCCAGTCAGCCTTCTTGTCTGCGGCCATCCTGCGTGCGGCTTCGCTCGGGCAGATTGTCGCGCCGGATTGGCGCTCGGAAAGCAACGCCAGCACGGCGGCCTCCGCATCGCCTGCATTCACTTGCGCTTTTTTCCTGACGTCATGAGGTCGGGCTTGGGCGGCGGTTTCCAGCCTGGCGGGGGAACCGGGCGCTGACGGCTGGTGCCGAGGCCCATGGCGCCCGGCTGCTGGCGCACCAGGCCAGACGTGTCCGCCTCCGCTGCGTCTCCGGCATCTGCGCCGCCGCGCATCAGATTGATGCGGTCACGGAGGCGCCCCGCCTCTTCGAAGTCGAGGGCTTCCACCGCAGCGGCCATCTCACGTTGGAGGTCTTCGATTGTCTTGCTCATGGTTACTCAACGCACGGATGCAGGGCGTGGTGCCGCCACCCCCTGCATTCGTCCATTGCCGAGTTCGACGTTTACTCTGCGTTGCGGACGCTGGCGCTCTCTTCACGCACGGCCTTGAATTCCGAGCCATCCTTCCATTCCGGCCAGTCGTCGCTGTTGGCGAGTTCGGCGCCCATGTCGCGGAACAGGGCGATGTCCTGTACTGCTCCGGCAAGGTTCCACTCCGGCCCCCAGGCATCGCAGGCGGCGTGGTAGCAGCGGCCGGTGTAGTCATCGACCCAGGCCTGGCCCGCTTCCTTGCCGCCTTCGATCAGGTCGGATGCGCCCGCAATGCCCATCATCAGCATCACCGGCACGCCGCGCTTGGCCATGCTGAAATGGTCGGCGCGGAAGAACAGGCCGCGTTCGGGCAGGCTTTCTTCGCTGACCGTGCGACCCTGTGCAGCCGCAAAGCGCGCAAGATCGTCTTCCAGCGTGCTCTGGCCCTTGCCGACGAGAATCACGTCCTTCGCAAGGCCTGCGGTCTGAAGGATGTCGAGATCGAAATTGGCGACCGTCTTTTCGTTCGGGAATATCGGGTTGGCGGCATAGAATTCGGAGCCGAGCAGGCCGCGTTCCTCTGCCGTCCAGAAGGCGAAGACCACGCTGCGATCGGGCGCGGGCGCGGCCTTGAAGGCGCGGGCGATTTCCATCAGCCCGGCAACGCCCAGCGCATCGTCATTCGCCCCGGCGCGGTAAATCCGGCCCAGCTCGTCGGGCTGGCCTTCGCCATAGGCATCCCAATGCGCGCCATAGACCACGGTTTCCTCGGGCCGTTCGGTGCCGGAAATCTTGGCCAGCACATTCTGGCTCTGCACCACTTCGCTGGTCACCGGGAAGGATGCGGTAAAACTGGTGTCGAGATCGACCGGGCGGAAATCCTTGCCGCGTGCCGCTTCGCTGAGTTCGGCGAGGTCGAGGCCGGCATCGGCGAACAGCTTGTCTGCAGTCTCGCCCGAAATCCATCCCTGCAGCGCCAGGCTGGTCAGGTCTTCCGGCTGGCGGACCACATCGTAATTCTCGCCGTCGGGGCTTTCGATGACATTCCAGCCATAGCCCGCACCGGCGGTTTCGTGGACGATCAGCGCGCCGATCGCGCCGCGGCGGGCGGCTTCCTCGAACTTGTAGGTCCAGCGGCCGTAATAGGTCATCGTGCGCCCGCCGAATGAACCGGCGACCGCTTCGCCGTCCTCGGCGTGGAAATCGGGATCATTGACGAGGAAGACGGCGACCTTGCCCTTGAGGTCCGTGCCCTTGAAATCGTCCCACCCGCGTTCGGGTGCGTGAACCCCGTAGCCGACGAATACCATGGGCGCGGCGTCGATTGTCGCCCCATCGCTGGGCTGGAGAGTGGAGACGTAGATGTCTTCGGGGAAGCCCAGCCTGGTGGTTGCGCCCCCATGCTGGAAGGCGACGCGGTCCGGCGTGCCGAGGCGGGTGTGGAGCAGCGGGACTTTCTGCGTCCAGGTGCCATCCTCGCCCGCCGGTTCGAGGCCGAGGCCCTGCAACCGCCCGATCAGATAGCCGATGGTGCGTTCTTCGCCGACAGTACCGGGCGCGCGGCCTTCGAACTGGTCGGACGCCAGCGTACGCACGGTTTCGGTTAGTCGCGCGGCTTCGATTTCGGTGCTGGCGACTTCGCGGACTGCCGCGTCGTCCTGCTGCGCCATGGCGGGCAGGGCAAGGATCAGGGCGGTGCTTGCGGCAAGGCTGCGAAGGATCATTAATATCTCCAGCTAGGGTAGGGGTTTGGACCTAGCTGGTTGGATTATCGTTGGAAACCCCGCTGCAAAGACAGCCCGTCAGACAGCCGGTCAGGCGGCGACGGCGGTGCCGTCCTTTTTCAACCGGCGGGCCTGGAAGGCGAAGCGTGCCGCCTTGCCCACGTCGTCCTGGAACGAGGAATTGACCAGCCCGCCCACGATGGAGCCGACGACCGGCACGATCATGCCTGCGCGGCTGCGGAAGCTGGCGAAGGCGATGGCGCGGCTGACGCGTTCGACCGCCTGGTCCACCACGGGGGTGATGTGTTCGTGATCGGCATGGATCAGCTGGCCGCCTTCGCCGATGGCGCTTTCCAGCGCGGCGATGCGCGCTTCGCGTTCGTCGGGATCGTCCAGCGCGGACAGTTCGAGGATCTGCAACCGGAACAGCTTTTCGGCCGGGCCCTCGCCGTCGAAGCCATAGGCGCGGCCGGTATCGCGGATGGTGCGCAGCGCGATGCCGATGGTCGCAGGAATGTCGAGGCCCATGGAAATGGCGCCGCCGAGGCCGGCTGCCGCACCGGTGCTGGCGCTGATCGAGCGGGCCGCGCGCGTCACTTTCTTGGCTGCGCGATTGGCCGCCGCAAGATCGGAAACATCGTGATCGAAGCGCACGAGCTGCGGCGCGCCGACCGCCGTGTCGAGGCCCTTGAGCACCGCTTCGACGAACGCATTGGGCACCACGCTGGCGAGCGCCTTGCCGAAAGGGTGGGTAAGCCGTTCGATCCCGCGGCCGAGGCGGGATGGCTTTTGCTTGCGAAAGCGCTGCTGTTCTTGTGCGATGTCCATGACAACGCAATGTCCGAAGGTCAGACGCGTTCCGGGGGAGGCTGCATATCTGCGCCTCCCCGTCACGCTTGCGGGTATTTACGGATCGAGCGGGTCAGCTCGGGTTGGCGCCGCCGGGCTTGCGCTTGCCGGCGAATTTCTTGCCGGTGGGCTTGGGACCCTTCTTGAACGGCTTGCCGCCGGGCTTGCCATCAGACTTGCCGCCGAAGGGTTTGCCATCCGACTTGCCGCCGAAGGGCTTACCACCGGGTTTGCCGCCGCCGAAGCTCTTGCCGCCTTCGCTCTTGCGCGGGCCTTTTCCACCTGCGCCCTTGTGGAACGGCTTGGCATGCACGCGCGGTCCACCGCGACCGCCGCCGCCACCTTCGCGGCGGTTTTCGCGGGCCTGGATGCGCGGGCCTTCTGGTGCTTCCTCGATCAGGATGGCGTCCTGCTCGTCCTCGGTCGAGGCCGTGCGGGCGATCGCTTCGGCGAACTTGGGAGCGACAGTGGTCGGCACCTGGAACCAGCTTTCGAACTGGCCGATGCGGATCGCACCGATCTCGTTGCGGGTGATATGGCCACGGCGGCACAGCAGCGGCAGGATCCAGCGCGCTTCCGCATTCTGGCGGCGGCCGACGCCGATCTTGTACCACACCACATCCTCGAAGCCGGGGCGCTGGCGGTCGGCCTTGGCCTTGTCGCGCGCTTCAGGGGTGTTGGCGGAGAGGTCTTCGGGGCTGGGCAGCTTGGCGCGATGCGCCTGCACCAGCGCCGCCGCGATATCTTCAGGCGAGCGCTTTTCCATCAGCTCCTTGGCCAGCGCACGGTCATGATCGTCGAATTCGGTTTCGGCGGTCAGCATTTCGATCAGGCGGCTGCGATCCTGCTTGTGGATCATCTCGGGCGTGGGCGCATCCATCCACTCGGCCTCGATCTTGGCACCGCGCAGCATGCCTTCGACGCGGCGGCGGCGGTTGTAGGGCACGATGATCGCCGCCGTACCCTTCTTGCCCGCGCGGCCGGTCCGGCCCGAACGGTGCTGCAAGGTTTCCGCATCGCGCGGAATTTCGACATGGATGACGAGGGTGAGCGTGGGCAGATCGATCCCGCGCGATGCGACATCGGTGGCCACGCACACGCGCGCCCGCCGGTCACGCAGCGCCTGCAGCGCCTGGTTGCGCTCGCTCTGCGAATGTTCGCCCGACAGCGCCACCACGCCGAAGCCGCGTTCCTGCAGCGTGGCGTGGAAGCGGCGCACATTGTCGCGCGTGGCGCAGAACAGGATCGCCGTTTCCGCTTCGTGATAACGCAGCAGGTTCACCACCGCATTTTCCACCTCGGCGGGGGAGACGGTGATGGCCTGATAGCTGATGTCGCCGTGCCCGCGGTCCTGCCCGACGAGGCTGAGGCGCAGCGAATTGCTCTGATAGCGTTCGGCCAGCCGTTCGATCTGGCGCGGCATGGTGGCCGAAAAAAGCAGCGTGCGGCGCGTCTCGGGCGTCGCGTCGAGGATCTCTTCCAGATCCTCGCGGAAACCCATGTCGAGCATTTCGTCTGCTTCATCCAGCACCACGCCCAGCAGGCCGGACAGGTCCAGCGCGCCGCGTTCGAGGTGATCGCGCAAACGGCCCGGCGTACCCACCACGATGGCGGGGCCACCGCGCAGCGCACGGCGTTCCTTGCTCGCATCCATGCCGCCGACGCAGGTTGCCATGCGCAGGCCGGCCTGCGCATAGAGCCAGCCCAGCTCGCGGCTGACCTGCAGCGCCAGTTCGCGCGTCGGCGCGATGACCAGCAGCAGCGGCTTTTCGACCAGCGCAAGATTGGCGGTTTCCGCCAGCAGCGCTTCGGCCATGGCCAGGCCGAAGGCGACCGTCTTGCCCGAACCGGTCTGCGCCGAGACGACGAGATCGCGGCCACGCGCCTCCTCCTCGATCACCGCGGATTGCACGGGGGTAAGGTCGGTATAGCCGCGCGCGGCAAGGGCTTCGCCGATCATGGGCGGGAGATTTTCGAAGGACATAAGGCTCACAGGGCTGGCGCCGCGGCGAAAGTGCCGCAGGGCGAAAACTAGATAGGGTTTGAGGCCGCTCGTACCGGCGGCGAGAGGATCGCGGACCGGCAAAACGGCTCCCACGCGACCACGCTTGCCGTGGCCCCTACACGAAACCGCGCGCTTTGGCTTGCGTTATTTTCGGGGGACCGGGTCAGGTGTCTGTACTGTACCCAGCTTCTTTCATCAGTCCGAGAAAATCGCTCAAGGTCATTAGCCAAGATTGTTGTAGAGGCTTGTAGGTGCGGTGTATCTCGCGCGGCAGGACTAGTTGTAAATTTTTAACTCGCATTTCGTCAGTTTGAGCTTCGGAAATGCCCGGTTCCAACGTGAGCAGATGTTTTTTCTCAATTCTGACGGCTTCGGATAAAACCTGTCTCCACCGCTCCTTGAGAGTCGATTTCGCTCCCAGCATGAAGAGGGCGTCATGCGGATAGAATTTGTCCCGGTATTCGTTAATTCCGGGAAACAAAAAATCAGGACGGTTGCCATTTTCAGTGACCGCGCCTCGTACGTATCTTATTCGGTTCGCAAGCAACAGCGCCTCTATGTGGCTCTCCAGTGCAAGGCCAGCTCTAGCTTTTCTCCGGTTTTGTACGCTGAGAGAAAAGCTGATGAAATCGTCGACATCCTCCGCTCCTCTCTCACCAAAACCTTGCGCTATTCGTTTCGCAACAAGCTTGCGTTCGATCCTGCGAAACAATTGAAGTTCCCGCTCCATCCAGAGTAGTAAAGCTTGATCGGGATCGTCACGGGCGACTTCGACGCCAATTGAATTTCGAGCCAAAGCCGACAGCTCTCGGGGCCGTGGCATCTCAAGCCCGAAAGCTTCAATCAGGGTATCTATTTCATCGAGATCAGGCTCATCAGTATCGACCCCCAAAGCGTCGAGAATCATCCGCGACGCAAAGTCGAGCTGGGCGTCGCGGTTTCCGTCAACCGGAGCAAATTGGAACGCGAATTCGGGATCTTTTTCGATGCCGAAGAGCCAAAGCAGCTGATTATAGATGGTGCTGTTGCTTGGTGTGACTACAATCAGGCCGGTACCATCTCTGCGTAAGGCGAGGAAGAAAGCGTCTCCGCCGCGCATCATTTCAGTAACGCCGTTACTTTTATAATATAGCCGGTATTCCGTACGGGATGGGTGCGCCCGTCGTGCGTCGTACCATGTAAGAAGCCCGTCTTCTGACTCGGTACCGGACTGTTCTTCATCAAGCCAAAGAAATCTTGTCGGTATGTCTTTTCTGTCCGCCTCGCCGAGTAGATTTCTCAGGTCTAGCGAGCCGTTAAATTCATGCTGATTGGATTTTGAAGGATCGGCTTCGACGGAACTGAGATGTTTTACCACAACACCTGAGAAGTATTGTGACAGATAGCCATGGTTCATGTATCGGTTCCTTCAACCAGTGTCAGCCACTTCTCGATACCGTCTACAACCTTACTTATCGCGAAGTCTGGTTTGTTTTTGAGCTCGCATTCCCAGACTGTCTGATGCCGAAATCCGATATCAGACAATTGTTGTCTGACTTTCTCGTCGCGAGCGCGGTTTTGCATTATTTTCGAATGCCAGAAGTCTGTTCTTGTCTTTGGCAATCTGAACAGATGACAGTCGTGGCCGTGCCAAAAACATCCGTTCACGAAAAGGGCTGCATGGAATTTCGGAAACACTAGGTCGGGGCTTCCTGGAAGTTTTTTATCATGAAGGCGGAAGCGAAAGCCGCGTCGATGTAGCGCACTTCTCACGACCATTTCCGGCTTGGTGTTTTTCGATTTGATACCTGACATCATCCGACTTCGGACTTCTGTCGAAACGATGTCAGCCAAACGAAACCAGCCTTTCACCGCCTTCCGGCAAAATCTGATGGGCTGGCTTGGTCGAGAGAGCGCTTGCGAGGTGCTCCTTCATCGCGCTGGCAAGGAACTGGATCACCGGGACGACCACAGCATTTCCAAATTGGCGATACGCTTGGGTATCAGATACCGGAATGTTCCATTTCCGAGTTTCGCACTCGAAGCCCATCAAGCGGGCACACTCTGAAGGCGTCAATCGCCTAGGTCGGCTATCTCCCTGCCTGATCAAAATTTCGGAACCGTCTTTGTAATATCTTGCGGAGAGAGTTCGCGCTACATCCGAAGGGCCAAAAAGACTGAAGCCGAACCCATTTCCCTTTGCTTCATGTTTTTTACGATAGGCCTGCAGGTACTCCCACAATCTTGGCGTGAGGGTGTATTTAGAATCTACCAATCCGTTTGGTTCGAGAATGGAGCCAAGTTTTGGTCCTGTCGCAACAGGAGGGAGTTCTAGTGCATCGAAATCGAAATCGTTGGATTCGCGAAAGCCTATGAAAAAGATACGCTCACGTTTTTGCGGCACCCATGGAGCGGAATTGATCACCCGAGCTTGCACTTGGTAGCCAAGCTCTTTCTGAAGCACATGCATAATCGTGGCAAACGTACGTCCGCCATCGTGACTTTCCAAATTCTTGACGTTTTCCAGCAGGAACGCTGCTGGGCGATGATAATCAATGATTTGCGCTGTATCAAAAAACAACGTTCCCTGCGTATCACACATGAAACCATGTGGCCGACCCAAAGCATTCTTCTTGGAGACACCAGCAATTGAAAATGGCTGGCAAGGGAAGCCCGCAAGCAAGACGTCGTGTTCGGGAACCAGTGAGGGGTCTTCTGAAAACTCCCGAATATCACCATGTAGTTGGTGATTATCCCGAAAGTTTGCCCGATAGGTTTCCTGTGCGAATTTGTCCCATTCGGACGTGAAAACACAATGCCCGCCGATATCTTGGAAACCCAACCTTAATCCGCCAATACCGGCAAACAAATCGATGAAACGAAAATGCAGATCGCTGGCGGAAACTTTGGCGACCGGGTTGGAGCTGAACTCTGCCACAATTTCCAACGCGCGGAAAACTGATGCTTTGGGCTCGGTTTCTCCTCTCTCCCAGCGGTAGACCGTGCTCGGGCTGTAACCCAACTCCTCTGCGGCCTGTTCGACGGACAAACCGGCAACCTGACGTAGTTCTGCGAAGGTAAGTTGAGACATTTCGATAGCTGCCCTGTGTCATTTTTTGGCGGAATGCCAAAAATTCTCCCAGCGTGCAAGAACAAAAAAAGAACGAAATGCGTTCATCCACAGTATTCGAGCTAGCAAGTCGCCATTTTCCTACACGCCGCCAATCCGCTAGCGTTGCGGTTCGGCTCTTTCTCTCGTCTATCTTCACGTCCTGCCGCCGGGTGACAGATCCGCCTGTCACACAGTGACAATCGGGCTGCGCCAAGGTGACATTCCGGCGCTGCGCACGGTTACGCTTTTCGCGCTCAGGGTGACACATGATCCGCGCCGGGTGACACTTCTGACGGCAAAGGTGACACGCGCGCCCATAGAGTGACGCTTTTGCACCACAAGGTGACGGAAAAGGGTTTTTCGCCCTGGACCGTGCTCCACCTGCTCCATCCTGCGGGAAGGGAAAACCCCTGAATCGCGGGGTTTGCGGGCCGGTTCGGGCAGGCGGCGGCCGGTGTTGTCATGCGCCCGTCACACATGTCATCGTTGCTTCATCCAACGGACGCATTCGAGTCAAATAGCGGACGTATGTGCCCCCTCGACAGGAGGACACATGTCTAACAACATACGCAAATCGCTGCGCCTTGCGGCCAGTCTTACCGCTCTCGCCACTGCCGCCACGATCGCCGCCCCCGCCATTGCGGGCGAGGTCGTCGGCTCCGTTACCGATGCCAGCCAGACGGTTGCGCTGCGCTCGGCCGAAGTGACCATCGTTGAACTCGGCCGCACGGTGGCGAGCGAGCGCGACGGCACCTTCCGCTTCGCCGATGTGCCCGAGGGCACCTATACGCTGCAGGTCCGCTATGTCGGCGCCGATCCGGTCAGCCAGGCGATCGACGTGCCCGCCAGTGGCGAAGTGAGCGCCAATCTGCGCCTGTCGGGCATGGGCAGCGATTCGGAGATCCTGGTGATCGGCCAGGCCGCCAACCTCGCCAGCGCGCTGTCGCGCAAGCGCGAGAACGACGTCGTCTCCGATGTGCTCAGCCGCGATGCGATCGGCCAGTTCCCCGATCAGAACGTGGCCGAAAGCCTGCGCCGCCTGCCGGGCATCAACGTGCTGAACGACCAGGGCGAGGGCCGCTTCGTGTCGGTCCGCGGTCTTGCGCCCAGCCTCAACGCGACCTCGCTCAACGGTGTGCGCCTGCCTTCGCCCGAAAGCGACGTGCGCGCCGTGGCGCTCGACGTGATCTCGTCGGACATCATCGAATCGATCGAGGTGAAGAAGTCGCTCACCCCGGATATGGATGCGGACACCATCGGCGCCTCGATCGAGATCGAGACCACCAGTGCCTTCGACCGCAAGAAGGACCTGCTGACGGTCAAGCTGGAAGGCAGCTATAACGAGCTGGCCGACGAGCTGAGCCCCAAAGGCAGCGTCGACTTCTCCTACCGGGCGAGCGACACCTTCGGCGTGACCGGCGGCCTGTCCTACTACAAGCGCGCCTTCGAGACCGACAACATCGAGGCGGACGACTGGCAGGAAGACGATGGCCTGGTCTATGCCGAGGAGTTCCAGTACCGCGACTATGACGTGGAACGCGAACGGATCAGCGCGACGCTGGGCTTCGACTTCAGGGCAGGGGACAGCACCAGTCTCTACCTGCGCGGCATCTACAGCCAGTTCGACGACCAGGAGTTCCGCCGCCGGCTGACCTTCGACCTCGGCGATGCCAGCGTCTCGGGCACCAGCGATGCGCTGGTCTACTCCGACGACGAGGCCATCACTGTCGAGCGCGACGTGAAGGACCGCTTCGAAAGCCAGAAGATCCGCAGCATCGTGGCGGGCGGCGAAAGCGACTGGGGCGACTGGTTCGCGGACTACTCGGCCAGCTGGGCCAAATCGAGCGAGCGCGAGGACGGCAGCGTCGATCCGGCGCAGTTCGAGCAGGAGTTCGAGAACGCCGGGCTGGAACTGGGCTTCGACCTGTCCGATCCGCGCGTGCCGTCCTATGCGGTGAACGCCGATCCGGGCAGCTTCCTCAACGCTGCGGAATACGGCCTGAAGGACATCGAATACGTCGCCCTGTCGGACAGCCAGGACGAGGAATACTCGGCCAAGTTCGACATCGGCCGCCGCTTCCCCTCCGGCATGGGCGAGTTCACCGTCCAAGCCGGAGCCAAGGGCCGCTGGCGCGAGAAGAGCTACGACGCCACGGTCGAGTTCTACGAGCTGGACGGGTACACCCTGGCCGACGCGCTGGGAGACGGCCCGACCTATCGCCTCGGCGACATCGGCCCGCTGCCGGGCTTCACCGAAGCGAGCGACTACTTCCGCGCCAATCGCGACCTGTTCGCGTTGCAGGGCATCGACAGCGCCTTCGACAGCGCCGTGTCGGATTACTCGGTCGAGGAAGACATCATGGCCGGCTATCTGCTGGGCCGCTGGGACAGCTCGACCTTCACCATCATCAGCGGCATCCGTTATGAGAACACCTCGAACGTGCTGCGCGGCAATGACGTGCTGCTGGTCGAAGAAGGCGGTGTCCTGCCCGACGGGACCATGGCCGGGGATGATACGGTCCTGGTCGATCCGGTCTCGATCGACAAGGATTACGATCACTGGTTGCCCAGCCTGAACTTGCGTTACGAAGCCACGCCCAACCTCGTGCTGCGCGCCGCAGGCTATCGCTCGATCGTGCGCCCGGGCCCTTATCAGCAGGCCCCGCGCTTCGCAGTCGAAGAGGCGGATGATGGCGAACGCGAAGGCGAATTCGGCAATCCCGACCTGCGCCCCGCCGAAGCATGGAACTTCGATGCGGCCGCCGAATACTACTTCGACGGTAATGGCGCGGTCTACGCCTCGCTGTTCTACAAGCGCATCGAGGACTTCTTCGTGGAAACCGTCTTCGAAGCGGAAGACGGCCCCTATAACGGCAGCTTCCGCGGGATCGACTTCGACGAAGCGACGATCTGGTTCAACGGCGACAAGGCCGATGTGGCCGGTGTCGAGATCGGTGCATCGAAGGCATTCACCGGAGCGCTGGACGGGATCGTTATCGGCGCGAACTACACCTTCACCGATAGCGATGGCACGGTAACGCTGGAAGCTGCCGAAGGGCCGCGCTCCATCACGCTGCCCACGACCAGCAGGCACACGGGCAACCTCTCGCTTGGCTACGACAAGGGGCCGATCGATGTGCGCCTGGCGGGCACATATCGCGACAAGTATCTCGACGAACTGAGCCCCGAACCGCAGCTCGATCGCTATGTCGACGATCATTTCCAGCTCGATCTGAGCGCGAAATACCGGTTCAACGACAAGGTTCAGATGTTCTACGAATGGGTGAACATCAACAACGCGAAATACTTCGCTTACAATAACTTGGGCAACCGCCGTAACATCTTCCAGTATGAGGAAAACAGCTGGACGATGAAAGCCGGCGTAAGGATGACATTCTGATGCTGCGTACTATCCATATTCTCGTACTAGGATCGCTGGGACTTGCCGGCGCCTGCGCCTCGGTCCCTGTTCAGGGCGATCCTGCAGTCCCGGTTTTCGCGAAGGCGGAAACGGCACCGGTCGGTACGGCCAATGAAGACGCTGCCGATGATCCGGCAATCTGGCGCAATGCTGCGAACCCGGAGAAAAGCCTGATCGTGGGGACCGACAAGAAGGCAGGCCTGCATGTCTACGATCTGCAGGGAAGGCAGTTATCGTTTCTGGAGCAAACCGGCCTCAACAACGTGGCGCTGGCAGAACTTCCCGATGGCCGCATCCTGGTTGCAGCCAGCGACCGCAGCAATCCTCAGACTGCCCATGCCAGCCTCGCTTTCCTCGATCGTGAAAGCGGTGCGCTGCAGCCTGCCGGAAGGATCGAAATAGGTCCGGGCGAAGGATACGGCATCTGCATGAGCAAGGCTTCGGCGGATGGGTCCGTTACGCTTTACAGTGCGCCCAAGGAAGGGATGATCTACCGTACTTCGGTGAAGGTCAGGGGTGCGAATGTCACCGGCCAGTCCAGCGAAATCGGCCGCGTCGCCAGCCAGCCCGAAGGCTGTGTTTTCGATGACCGCACGAATATCCTGTATGTGGGTGAAGAAGCTGCCGGCATCTGGGCCTTCGATACAGGCGCCGCCGATATCGATGCCAGCAAACGCCTGATGGCTGCAGTCGATAACCGCATGCTTGTCGCCGACGTCGAAGGGCTTGCGCTTTTCCCGGAAGGAGAGAAGGGTGGCATGGTCGTGGCATCGAGTCAGGGCGATAACACATACGCCGTGTATCAATTGCCGGAGATGACACCCGTGGGACGTTTTCGTATCGCAGCAGACCGTTTCGGCAGCACCGAGGAAACCGACGGGATCGAGCTGGCTTCCGGCAGCTTCGGTTCGCTTTATCCGGGCGGCCTGTTCATCGCGCAGGATGGGCAAAATGCGCCCGAGGCACAGAACTTCAAGCTGGTATCATGGGCCGAAGTGATGGACGCGCTCAAGCGCTGAAGTCCGCAATACAGGATATCGAAACCGGCGCGGCGTCTCAGCTGCGCCGGTTTTTTCGTATCACGCCTTCTTGCGCCACGCTTGCGATAAGCCGGCCTTCACGGTTGAAGATGCGTCCGCGATTGAACCCCCGGCCGCCACCGGACCAGGGGCTGTCCGTTGCATAGAGAAGCCATTCGTCCGGACGCGCGGGGCGATGAAACCATACCGCATGGTCCAGGCTGGCGCCCGTAAGCTCGTTTCGCGCCCAGCTCAGGCCGTGGGGAAGGGCCGCCGTGCCGAGCAGCGTGTAATCGCTCGCATAGGCGATCACGGCGCGATGAAGCGATGCATCGTCGGGCAGGGGTGCGGCGGCGCGAAACCAGGTGTAGGCGCGGGGCGGTTTCTTTCCCGGTGTCATCCAGTGCAATTCGCCACTCGTTCGCATTTCGATCGGGTTGGGGCGGCTCATCCATCTGCGCTGGGCGTCCGAAAGGTCGGTCATGGTCGAGAGGAATTTGTCCCGCATTTCGCGATCGGAGGGCAGGTCTTCAGGCGCGGCAACATCCGGCATGGGGCTGTCTTCGTGCTCCAGCCCTTCTTCGGGGCGCTGGAAACTGGCCGTCAGGTTGAGGATGGGCGACCCCTCCTGGCTGGCAACAACGCGCCTGTTTGCAAAGCTGCGCCCGTCGAAATCCGCGGCGACCTCATAATCGATATTCGTCCCCTCGCGTCCACCGCGCAGGAAATAGGCGTGGAGCGAGTGGGCCTCCATGTCTGCCGGGGCCTGCGCTTGGGCGGACTGGAGCGCCTGAGCGACGACCTGGCCGCCGAATACCCGCCCCACGCCGCCGGGCTGCTGACTGCCGCTATAGGCATGAGAGCCCGCCGGTTCGACGGTCAGGAGGCGGACAAGGCCGGCGACGAGTTCTTCTGGAGTTTTGGTCATATCTGCGTCGCGCGATGTGCTTGCCGTTTACGCAAGCGTCAAGAAAAAGGCGGCGCGACCATTATCGCACCGCCCGTTTCCGCGACTTCTTCGCTTTAGCTTCAGCCTCCTGCCAGAGCCGCCAGCAGCAGCAAGGCCACGATATTCGTGATCTTGATCATCGGATTGACAGCCGGACCCGCCGTGTCCTTGTAAGGATCGCCGACCGTATCGCCGGTCACGGCTGCCTTGTGCGCTTCCGAACCCTTGCCGCCGTGATTGCCGTCTTCGATGTACTTCTTTGCATTGTCCCATGCGCCGCCGCCTGCGGTCATGGAGAGTGCAACGAAGATGCCGCCGACAATCACGCCGAGCAACAACGCGCCGAGAGCCGCAAAGCCGTTTTCCTGCCCTGCGATGAGCGTGATCAGGAAGTAGACCACGATCGGTGCGAGCACTGGCAGCATGGAAGGAATGATCATTTCCTTGATGGCGGCCTTGGTCACCAGATCGACGGTGCGCGCATAATCCGGACGGCTGGTGCCAGCCATGATGCCCGCGTCGGCAGCGAATTGATCGCGCACGTCCTTCACCACGTCGCCCGCAGCACGGCCCACGGCGGTCATCCCCATGGCACCGAAGAGGTAGGGAAGCAGCGCGCCCAGCAGCAGGCCGACGATGACGTACGGGTTCTCAAGGCTGAAATCGACGTCGGCAGCCGGGAAATATTCGGCAAGGTCGGTGGTGTAGGCCGCGAACAGCACCAGCGCGGCAAGCCCCGCCGATCCGATGGCATAACCTTTGGTAACAGCCTTGGTAGTGTTACCCACCGCGTCGAGCAGATCGGTCTTTTCCCGAACACTTTCGTCGAGACCGGCCATTTCAGCGATGCCGCCCGCATTATCGGTGACCGGACCATAGGCATCGAGCGCCACGACCATTCCCGCCAGCGCCAGCATTGCAGTGGCCGCATAGGCGATGCCCATCAAGCCTGCCAGCTGATAAGTAACGATGATGCCAGCCACGATAAGGATCGTCGGCAGCGCGGTCGATTCCAGGCTGATGGCGAGACCCTGGATCACATTCGTTCCATGGCCCGTTTCCGAAGCCTTGGCGATCGAGCGGACCGGGCGATAATTGGTGCCGGTGTAATATTCGGTGATCCAGATGATCAGGCCGGTGATGGCAAGGCCCACGATGGAGCAGTAGAACAGCGCCCAGCCAGTGAAGGACTTCACCTGTTCCGACACGCCTTCTTCCGATACCGGAGCGCCCGGATCGACATTGACTGGCGCGCCGCCGATGACCGTGTCCAGACCGCCCAGCGCGACATGGATTGCCACGCCGATGAGCGGGATCGACAGGATCGCAGTGATTACGAAGCCCTTGTACATCGCGCCCATGACATTCGTGCCGCCTTTCGACAGCTTCACGAAATAGGTACCGATGATGCTAGTCACGATGCACGCCCCGCCGATCAGCAGGGGGAGCGCCATCATCGGCAGCAGCAGATCGCCGAGGCCCTTGAGCAGCAGCGCGGTGAGAACCATCGTCGCACCTACAGTGACAACATAGGTTTCGAACAGATCGGCGGCCATTCCGGCGCAGTCGCCGACATTGTCGCCCACATTGTCGGCAATGACGGCGGGATTGCGCGGATCGTCTTCGGGAATACCCGCTTCCACTTTGCCGACGAGGTCGGCGCCCACATCGGCAGCCTTGGTGAAGATACCGCCGCCTAGCCGCGCGAAAATCGAGATCAGCGATGCGCCGAAAGCCAGGCCCACGAGACCGTCGATTACCTCGCGGCTGTTGGCGGCATGTCCGACGGGGCCGACAAGATACCAGAAGAACACTGCAATCGCGAGCAGGGCGAGGCCAGCCACGAGCATGCCGGTGATGGCACCTGCGCGAAAGGCGAGGGTCAGGCCCTGCTGCAATCCGCTTTGCGCGGCAGCAGCGGTGCGGACATTGGACCGCACCGAGATGTTCATCCCGATGAACCCAGCCACACCCGACAGGATCGCGCCGATTACGAAGCCGATGGCCGGAATGATGCCGAGAAAGACGAAGACCAGAATGGCGACGACTACGCCGACGAGTGCGATGGTGGTGTACTGTCGCTTGAGATAGGCCTGCGCGCCTTCTTGAATGGCCGCGGCGATCTCCTGCATTCGCTCATTGCCGGCGCCTGCTGCAAGCACCTGGCGACTGGTGACGAAGCCGTAGACGATGGCGAGTAAACCCAACCCAATGGATATGATGACTAGATCCACGAAACTCTCCCCTCCTGCTTATATGTATCGCGTCCAGTGGGAGACACCGGCGTAGCGTGGAGGAAAGGTATAGGCGGCATGCAATTGCTGGCAAGTACCTTGCCGCGCACTGTTCGGAAGGCCTGAACTTCCGATCGGGTAATGTCAGTGCGTATAACCCAGTGCGCCGGACGGAGGCGCACCATCGAGAAGGATGGGGTCTGCCCCCTTCTCGAGGACGCGGCCGATGGGGGTGGCCATGTGTTGGCGCTCCAGCCCTTCCGGCCCCGTACACAGCATGACGTAATCGTCGCCCCACCGCAAAGCGTCTTCCAAACGGCCGTTGGGAGCGAGCGGCGCGATTTGATCGGAATTGAGAGCCAGGGTCATATTACTGGCGGCAGCAATCCGCGAAGCATCGAGCAATAGTCCATCCGATACATCCATCATCGCGGAGACATGCGGTGCCAAGGCTGTCCCAAGTTCCAGCTGAGGAACCGGGCGGCGATATGCGGTATCGTCGCCCTCCAAATCGTCACGTATGGCTTCGAAGCCCAGCATGGCCCGGCCGATCTCGCCACCAAGATAAACTACGTCTCCAGGTTTAGCCCCGCTCCGTGATGGGACCGGCGTGTGAGTTGCCCGTCCGATCGCCGTGCAGCCCCATACGCGCCTTCCCTCGGCGCTGACCGTGTCTCCGCCTATTAGCGGGACGTCATAGGTTTCCAGGATTTCGCCGAGGCCGGTTACGAACCGATGATCGTCGGTTCCGAGCATCTGGGAAATCAGCACGCCCATGGGCTGCGCGCCCTTCGCCGCGAGATCGGAGAGATTTACAGCCACCAGCTTCCAAGCGATATCGGCGGGATCCTGCCCTTCGAAAACGTGGACGCCTTCGACCATCGTATCGTGCGTGAGTACCAACGTCTCTCCGCCAAGATCGATGACGGCGGCATCGTCTTCTAAACCCCGCGCGGCCGGTGTGGTGGCGAGGGCTTTCAGCGCGGAAATGAATTCGGGCTCAGTCACAAAGACCCTCTATCCGGTCGTCCCGAGCTCGTCGAAGGAATGTCTGCTATTGCTCAGCGGTGCAGATCAATCGGTCAGAGTCCAAGAATTGGAATATGGCGGCCAGAAATCAGCGTCCGATTTCCTTTGCCACCGCGTCGAGAATGCCATTCACGAACTTCGCCTCGCGATCATCGAAGAACGCTTTCGCCACGTCGACATATTCGCTGATCGCGGCAGCCTTTGGGACATCGCTGCGGGCCAGAAGTTCGTAGCTGCCTGCGCGCAAAATCTGAAGCATGGTCTTGTCGAGCCGCGCAAGCGTCCAGCCTGAAGCTAGGCGAGCGGTGAGGAGGTCGTCGATCTCGCCGCGACGGGCATCGACACCTTTGACCAGATCGTCGAAGAAATCCACGTCTGCATCGGCATATTCTTCGTCCTCGATAACCTTGCCCAGGCGATGCTGATGGAACTCGTTCAGCAGTTTGGCGGTCGCGGTGCCTTCCATCTGTTGCTGGTAAAGCGCCTGCACCGCCCCAAGGCGGGCAGCGCTGCGTGACTGGGACTTTGGGTTCTGGCTCAAGAAAGCCTCCTGGAAATCGAAAGGGCGTGCGCGGGAAGACCTTCGGCCTCGGCAAGCCGAACGGCAGCGGGCCCGATAGCCTTGAGCGCTTCGTCGGATGCTCCGATGAAACTTGTGCGCTTCATGAAATCGAGAACCGACAAGCCGCTGGCAAACCGAGCGCGGCGGCCGGTCGGCAACACATGGTTCGGTCCGGCGATATAATCACCTACGGCTTCGGGGGTCATGCGGCCGAGGAATACACTTCCGGCATGGCGCAGTTTGCGGAAGAGCGCTTCGGGATCGGCTGTTGCGATCTCGACATGTTCGGCGGCGAGCCGGTCGGACAGCGCCGGTGCTTCGTCGAGGCTGTCCACCAGCACTACAAGGCCGTGGTCATCCCAGCTGGTGCGGGCGGTTTTTGCAGTGGGCAAGTTGAGGAATTCGATGTCGATCGCATCCATCACCTGCGATGCGAGCCCGCGGTCATCGGTGATCAGGATCGATTGACTGGTAGGGTCATGCTCCGCCTGGCTGAGAAGGTCCGCAGCCAGCCATTCGGGCTGGTTATCCTTGTCGGCAATTACGAGGATTTCGCTCGGCCCGGCGACCATGTCGATACCGACCACTCCATAGAGCTGGCGCTTTGCCTCGGCGACCCACGCATTGCCCGGGCCGGTGACCACGTCGACCCTCTTGATACGGTCGGTACCATAAGCAAGCGCTGCAACGGCCTGTGCACCGCCAACGCGGTAAATCTCATCCACGCCCGCAATATGCGCGGCGGCGAGAACGAGATCATTGACCTCGCCCTTTGGCGTAGGCGTGGTGACGACCAGACGCTCGACCCCGGCAACTTTGGCGGGAATGGCGTTCATGAGTAGTGAGGACGGATAGGCCGCACGTCCTCCGGGGACATAAAGGCCCGCTGCCTCTACTGCACTCCAGCGCGCGCCAAGGCGCATTCCGATATCGTCTGTGTAATCGCGATCTTCGGGTAACTGACCCTCGTGATAGGCGCGAATGCGGCTGGCGGCGGTTTCCAGCGCGTCTCGAAGCTCTGCATCCAGATTATCGTAGGCTGCCTTGCAGGCGTCTTTCGAAATCGACCAGTCTTCGTCGTTGGAAAGATTATGGTGATCAAAGCGGGTGGTATACTCTACCAGAGCCTTGTCCCCTCGTTCGCGCACTTCGTTGAGAATGGTGGATACGTCGCGGTCGACTTGCGCATCGCTTTCGCGCCGGTCGCGCACGACCTTGGCGAATTTCGTCTCGAAGTCGGCGTCGCTGGTCTTGAGAAATTGCATCAGGCCGCGCTCCGTTCTGCGCTGATGGTGCGGAAGGACTCTACCAGTTCGCTAATGCGAGGATCGGTCTTGAGCGCCGCACGATTGACTATCAGGCGCGCGCTGATGTCCATGATCTTGCTAGTTTCAACCAGTCCGTTCTCGCGCAGAGTCGTGCCGGTGGAAACCAGATCCACGATCCGGCCCGCAAGCCCCAGTTCGGGGGCGATTTCCATCGCGCCGTTCAGTTTGACACACTCGGCCTGAATGCCCTGCTGTTCGAAATGGCGGCGGGTAATATTGGGGTATTTCGTGGCGACGCGCAGGTGGCTGGCACCATTGGTTGCTGTTGCGCCCTTCGGTTCGGCGACAGATAGATGGCAGTGGCCGATATCGAGATCGACCGGTGCATACAGCTCTGCATAATCGAATTCTTCGATCACGTCGGACCCCACAATCCCCAGCTGGGCCGCACCATGCGCCACGAAAGTCGCCACGTCGAATGCGCGCACGCGGATCAGGCGCATGTCCTCACGCGTAGTGGCAAACGTCAGCGAACGGTTCGCCTTGTCGTGAAACGCGTCTTCCGGCACGACGCCCGCGCGCGCCATGACAGGCAGCGCTTCGTCAAGGATGCGCCCCTTGGGGATGGCGAATGTAAGACTGTCGATCATAGCGCAGCGGCAGATAGGGATACGAGGCGAAAAGGGCAACGAGTATGGGTACAAGCGCGGTCATGGATATCGTTTCGGTGCCGAAAGCCATCGAATGGCAAGCCGAGCATGCGGAACAGGCAGGAGCACCGGGTACTGCACAGGTGGTGCGTGGGCTGATGGCGCTCGAAACAAGCGACGCGGCGACCGCGCGCCGCATCTTCAATTGGCAGGGCCTATCACTGCGCGACGCCATGCCGCTTCGGATCGCCGCGGGTATCCATAACCTTCTCCTCACCGGTAACGAGCCCAGGTTGGAGGACGTTTATGCAGGCCGGATGCAATCCCAGGACGATGTGGATCTACTCATCAGGGAAGTTGTTGAGGCCCACGATGCGCAACTGATGCCGTGGCTCGACGCTCCGCCGCAAACGAACGAAGCTGCCCGTTCGGCCAGTTTTGCGGCCGCCTTGCTATGGCTGGCCAATGGACGGACGACGTCCAAGTTCGAATTGCTGGAAATTGGCGCGAGCGCCGGCATCAACACGATGATGGGGCGATATCGTTATAATCTGGGCGGGGTACCGGTGGGGCCGAGCGGAAGCCGGATGGTCATTGAACCGGAATGGCGTGGATCACCTCCGCCTGCGGTGGAATTCGGTTTCGTCGATGCGAGGGGGAGCGATGTCGCACCAGTTGACCTCACCGATGAAGCGCAGGCGCTGAGGCTGAAAAGTTACGTCTGGCCGGAAGCGATGGGGCGGATGGCCCGGATCGATGCCGCAATCTCGCTCGTCAAGCGAATGCCGCCCGAAATCGAGCGCATGGATGCTGGCGAGTGGGTGGAAAGGGAATTGGCGCGTGAACCGGAGGAAGGTGTCACGCGGGTACTCGTGCATTCCATCATGTGGCAATATCTTCCCGATTTTACACAAGAGCGGATCGAGAACGCGTTGCAAGCTGCGGGCGCAAGGGCGACTGCTACCGCTCCGCTGGCCCATGTTTCTCTGGAGACCAATCGAGAGACTTTCGCTCACGAATTGTCGGTCCGCTATTGGCCGGGTGGCGAACAGACAGAGCATCTTGCTAATGCCCATCCCCATGGTGCCTGGATCGAGTGGCTGGACTGATCAGCCGTCAATCGGCCTGCATTTTCTCCATATACCCGTTGGCGACCATCGCGGCGACCTGATCGAGCAATTGATTGGGCGTACGCCGCGCTTCTCCCATCGCTTCCTCCGTCCCCTCTGCAACAATGACCTCGCGCTGGTTCGATGCAATCGCATTGACGATGCGCTGTGCGGCGTCGGCGGGCGGGATGCCGTTGTCGATCGCGCGATCGCTGCGATCCCGCCTGGTTCCGTCGCCATTGAGCGCGTTGCGGCTTACATCAGTTGCGACCGAACCCGGACAGACGACATGAACGTCGATTCTCTTCTGGGATAATTCTGCGCGTAGTGCGTCGGCATACCCGATAAGGCCGTGCTTGGCCGCGCAATAGGCAGTTCGCAGCGGAACGCCGACTTTGCCTGCGATGGATGAAATGAAGATCAGCTTCCCCGACCCGGATTCGAGCATGTGCGGGAGGAGGGCCTGGGTGGCCGCAATCTGCGAAACGAGATCGATATCGATGATATCGCGAAAGACCTGCATGTCGGTGTCTATCGCGGCGCTCCGCTGGGAAATGCCGGCATTGGCAACGAAGATATCGACCCCGCTTCTCCACCCGGTCGCCTTGCGTGTGGCTTCCAGCATTGCCTGTTCGTCACGCACATCGAACGGCAGGGTGAGCGTTTCGGTCTCCAGCCTTTGGGCGATAGCGGAAAGCCGGTCGTGATCGCGTCCCGAGAGAATGATGAAGGCCCCCCGGTTCGCCCACTCTTCGGCGAGCGCAGCGCCGATGCCGGACGAGGCCCCAGTGATCCAGACTGTTTGACCTTCGAATTTCATGTTCGTTTCCTTATGGATAGGTAACGGTATTCGGCTCGCCGTCAGGCAAGGGAATGAATTCTTCCTCGTCTCCGGGCACGATTGGAAACCGCCCCTTCCGCCAGTCTTCCTTGGCCTGCTGGATACGTTCGCGGCTCGAGCTCACGAAGTTCCACCATGCATGACGTTCGGTCTGAAAGGCCTCACCGCCAAGCAGGATCACGCGTGCGCCGGTGTCGCTTGCCAACGTCATGTCCCGACCCGGCTGGAGTACCGCCAGTTCATAAAGCTTGAGGTCGATCCCATCGACGCTGGCCTCGCCATGGACCAGCATGACGGCGCGTTCGTCGACATCGTCTTCTAGGGGGATGGCGCCCCCGGCGCCCAGTATGATTTCGGCATAGATCGTACTGGCGTAAGTCGTGGTCGGCGCAGTTTCTCCCCATAAGCTGCCCATGATCACGATAGCCTTGGCACGGCCATCCTCGATCACCGGGAGAGCGTCCACCGCCTCAAAGGCAGGGTCTATTTCTTCGCGCCCGTCAGGCAGGGCGAGCCATGTTTGCATGCCGTATAGCTTCGGCCCGGCCTCGCGTTCCGCATCCGGCGAACGCTCGGAGTGCACGATGCCCTTTCCCGCGGTCATCAGGTTCACCTGCCCCGGACGGATGGTGGAGAAGGTGCCCAGACTGTCACGATGGTCGATCGCGCCTTCGAACAGCCAGGTCACGGTGGCAAGATTGATATGAGGGTGAGGGCGCACCTCCATCCCCTTGCCCAGATCGAGGTGGGCCGGGCCGAACTGGTCGACGAAGATAAACGGCCCCACCATCGAACGCTTCTTCGAAGGCAGAACCCGCCTTACCTGAAACTGCCCGAGATCATGGGTCGTGGGCGTCAACGTCAGTTCGAACTGCCTCATTCCCCGTCGAGCTCCTCGTAATGGCGGAAAATGCCGTCCTCGTTGAAGGGCAAGCGTTTCTCACTCGCAAGATAGGTAGCCACGCCTTCGATCTTTGCGACCGCATCTCGGGCCGCGACCAGGTGCGGATAATCACCCTCCATGGATTTCATCCGGCGAGGGAAAGCATACCGCAAGCCTTCGATCAGCTGAAAAATCGAGGTGTCTACGTGAGACCATTTTTCGCCCGCGGCAAAAGGCCCGTCGATCTTGCCATAGGCCGTTTCGAAGTGATCGAAATATTTGGGAATACGTTCTTCCCTGAACGACTTCGCAGCCTGCGCTGCAGCCTCCCGCTGATCGTCGTAATAGAGGCCACCGGACACAGGGTGGTGCGTGTCGTGGACCTCGGCAACGATGTCCGTGATGGTCAGCTGTAGCTGGATCAGATGCAGATCGTTCCTGCTGTCGCCAGTGCCGAGATCATGCCGTTCTGTCAGCCAGGAACAAATATGGGCAACCTGGGCGATGGCAAAATTATCGTCGCGATCGACAAGATAGGGCGGGGCAAAGGGAGCAAACTGGCCCGACTTCTCGCGTCCCTCCATATCCTCTACCAGCGCCTGTGCGTCTTTATCGCGCGCCCGGTCGCGCCAAGCGATATCGGCAGCGGCCATGAACAGCCGGACGAATTCTCCGCGGCCCTGGATCGAAGGCCAGTACCACAGATCATAGGGTGCCTCGCTCATGGTGTGGGCGCCGATGCTTGAATTGCCAATGCATGCACCCGGTCACCCGGAATGTCCCCCAGCGCCCGGTTAACTGCCCGCTGTCGTTCGACGCGGTTCAAATCGGCGAAGGCAGGGGCTTCGATAACAACCGTAAAATGGGATTCCCCGCTGCCATCGTCCCCGGTATGCCCGTGGTGTTTGGCGCTATCGTTTATTACATCGAGCCGGGTAGGGCTGAACGCCTCGGTTAAAAGGCGTTCCATTTCCTGCTGGACCGTTTCGGCCATCCGCTGAATTCTCCTAGTTAAAAGGTCTACATCTTGTCGGGGGTTTGCATCCGGCAAATCCTTCACCATTCTAGAACGAATGCGCCAGTCAAAGTTTCACGGAAGATATGAAGATAGCGGCCGGGTATGCGATCACCCCGCTTGTGACGAGCCCGGCGAGTTCCGTGCGCCGGGCAATGGCCATCGGTTCGATGGGCCCGGTCAGTGGCGCTGGATGTGTCTCGAACACGTTCGCGAATTCAACGCTGGTTACGATTGGTTCGAGGGCATGAGCGCGGAAGAGATCCTCGACGCACAAGGACCGGTGAGCGGCTGGCGTACCGAAAGCCCAGGCTTCCGGCCAACCGCAGGCGTGGATGGAATGCCGCGCTGGGCCGACTACACCGATCCTCTCGATGCGATCTCGGCCCGCGCCAGCGGGATCAAGAGCCGCGCCCGACGCGAAGCGGAAATGGCCATGGATGGGAGGTTCAGCCGTGAAGAGGCAGAGGCACTCGAAGTGATGGGACTGGGTACGAACACTGACAAGAGCAGGCTTCGCCGGCGATATACGGAACTAGTTCGGCGCTATCACCCGGACCGCAACGGTGGTGACCGCCAGTACGAAACCCGGCTCAATCGCGTGGTCGAGGCCTATCAGACGCTCAGGAAGTCTCGCGCAATCGTATAATTTAGAGTTTCATTGAACAATCGCGCTACGGGACTGTCTTCGCACTTGCGAAACGCGCTGGTTTTGTCTTGGGTATTCCAACCATGACAGGCGCGTTCGTTCTCAGCATCAATATGTTCGTTGCCGCACTGTTTGCGGTCGCTTTTGCTGTAGTTGCCTCCACCAATCCCACCGTCCGGGGCGCGCGATGGCTTTCGGCGGGGTACGGTGTAGGTGTTCTCGACGTCGCTATGGAATTCAGCCTTCCCTGGCTGGTCAATGCGGACCTTGCCGTCTTCACCATCTATATCGCCTACCTCACGGCACTGACTTGCGGGGTCATAGGTGTGGCGACGCATTACGGGGCAGTGCCGCCGAAACGCGAAATCGCACTTATCTGGATCATGGCTGTGGCGCTGATTCCGGCGATGATGGTTCTGCCATACGGTTCTGGCCCAAGAACTTTGCTATACCAGATGCCGTATATCGGACTGCAGTGCTTGATGACTTTGGTGGTCCTGCAATCCAGTCGCAGAATGGCTCTCGACAAGCTCCTGATCGTCGTGAGCTCGATGGTTGCCGGAACCTATGTCGTCAAAGCTGTGGTCGCATGGAAGATCGGCATTGCGAGCGGACCGCAAGGGTATCTGTCTTCGGACTATGCGGCAATATCGCAAACTCTCGGAGCTGTATTTCTAATCGCCCTGGCACTCGTCCTCCTGCTCGTAATCATGCGCGATACGACTATTGAAATGGTCGTTCGGTCGGAAACCGATCCGCTGTCCGGACTGCTGAACCGGCGGGGCTTTGCGAAATATGCCGAAAAGTCCGTTCGGCAGGCGCAAAGAACCAACGTCCCGCTTTCGCTGGTCACGGTCGATCTCGATCGCTTCAAGGCCATCAACGATAGCTTTGGTCATGCCGCTGGAGACATGGTCATCGCGGATTTCGCAGACCTTTTGGCGACTTCGGTGAAGGGTAACGACCTGGTCGCTCGTATGGGCGGGGAAGAATTTGCAATTCTTCTGCCGGGGCGCGACGCCGAAGGTGCGCAAGTTGTCGCTGAGGAGATCAGAGGATCCATTGCCACACGCCTGCCGAAGCGGCTCGACCTGGAAGCACCGGTAACGGCATCTTTCGGAGTGGCCGAATTGAACGGGACCGACGAACTGGCCGACCTAAGCCGAAGATCGGATCAGGCGCTATACCAGGCCAAGGCGACCGGGCGCGATCGAATCTCGATTGCAGCTTCGTAGAGTATAGCCCGTTTTTGCAAGGGTAACGCTGTTCGATGGTAGCCAAAAGTATCTTGAAATCATCAGGATGCCGGTTTGCCAAGGTCGGCAAGTTGCCATACGACCAATTTAGCTGCCCATCGCGGGGGGTGCTCTTTTCATGGGGAACCGGCGCAGAGGTTTTTCATTTCGCTGGTTGGAGCCGCAATAGATGTCAGACGATACAACTCGCCCGGGACTGAAGTCTTCCCACCAAGCCCATCGTGCCATTCACCCTTCCGACACGCCGAGAGAAGGCTTTGATGGCGCTACCGGCCTCCTGTTCGAGCAGGCAATGGCGCAAACGCGCATGGCTGTGTGTCTCACGGACCCCCGGCTTGAAGACGACCCGATAATTTTCTGCAACGAGGCTTTCGAGCAGCTCACTGGATATCAGCGTGACGAGATCGTGGGTCGCAACTGCCGCTTTCTTCAGGGTCCCGATACGGATCAGGCGCAGGTGGCCAAGATACGCGATGCCATCCGCGAGGAAAGCGTCGTGGTGGTCGAACTACTGAATTACCGCAAAGACGGCTCAAGCTTCTGGAACACGCTCCACCTTGGTCCGATCTATGACGAGGAAGGAAACCTAAGGTATTTCTTCGGCAGTCAGTGGGATGTTACCGATATTCACCAATCACGCGCGGAAGAGCGCCACGCGAAGGCGATGGCCCGTGAAGTTTCCCACCGTCTCAAAAACGTGTTCGCCGTGGTTGGCGGAATCGTAAATATTACCGGGCGGTCGATGGATGCGCGGCCCGTGGCGAAAAAGATCAACGACCGTATCCAGGCCCTCGGTCGCTCCTACGAACCTACGCTGGATGAAGCCGCACTCGGCACGATCCATGTCGGGCAGGCGATACGGTCTGTTCTGGCGCCGTACGATCCCGAAGGGGACAGGTTCGTATTCGAAGGAAATGGCGTTCGGACAGAACCCAATGCGATCTCGGCAATCGGGCTAACGCTGCATGAGATGGCCACCAATGCAACGAAGTATGGCGCGCTATCAAATCGTGATGGGACGATCACCGTTTCTTGGAAACATACCAAGGACAAGATGGACAACTCGGCGCTGGAAGTGAGCTGGATCGAGCGCGGTGGGCCGCGAGTGGAGAAAGAACCGGATAGCGATGGCACCGGGTTCAATATTGCAAAGACGCTTCTCAAACATGCTCGCGGTATTCTTGAAACCGAATGGCCAGCGGAAGGGCTGGAGGCGCGCATTCTCGTTCCCATAACAAGAAGGTCTGTATGAGCCTCACCTACCTGGTTCTCGAAGACGAACCGCTGATTGCCATGGACCTCGAGTTCGCCTTCGAAGACATCGGGCATCGCGCCGTCGTCGCGGTGAACAATGCCGAGGCGAGCCGCGCCATATCGGACCATCAGATCGCTGGCGCGGTGCTCGACGTGAGCCTGGGCGATGGCGAGACGTGCGAACCCACCGCGCGAGTGCTGAGCGAACAGAAAATTCCCTTCGTTCTGCATACGGGCGATCTCGATCGCGTGGGAGAGCACTTGCGAGAGCTCAACGCCCCCGTCCTACCCAAGCCGCAAGCGGCGGATGATGTCATCGGCAAGCTGGTCGGAATGTCCAAAGAGGCCTGATCAAGGGCCCCAGCGCGGTCAATCCTGGCGGAAAGCCCAGCGCAAGGTTCGCGCCGTTCCCCATGTCATAGCCCGCGCCGATAGCGCGCCCAGGGCCGGCCGTTTCAACCCGAGCATCGATCGGGCGAAGGGTGGTAGCAGCGTGACGCTTTCGCTCACGATCGCCTTCTGCAGGGCGGGCGGGGCGCCTTCCGGTTTGATGGAAACCACGAACTGCGCCACCTCGCGTGCCTGCGGGCTGGTCCGCAAATCCTCCCGCAACTCGCGGAAAATCGCCTCCGCTTCCCTCCGGTTGGTGGGAATGGGATCGGCACCCAGAGCCTCCGCTACAGTTGCGAACTGGCGATAATATTCGTCCTGCTCGTGGCCCGGCATGTCGGGCCGCGTCACGCGCATATAGCCGGCAAGGAAGCTGGTGGCCTCTGCCACGTGGACCCAGGCCAGCGTGCGCGGATCGGTGGCGGAATAGGATGAACCGTCGGGGAGGGTGCCTTTCACCTGCCTGTGGATGCGGTTGACCCGCTCGATCGACTGCATCGCAACCTCGCGATCGGCAAAGGTCGTATCGGTGATGAAATGCGCCGTCCGGGCCAGCCGCCCGTGCATGTCGCTGCGGAAGTTGGAGAAATCGAGCACGCCCTGCAACGCATGCGGATGCAGCATCTGCAGGAACAGCCCCCGCACGCCGCCCACCATCATTCCCACCACATCGGCGTGGACCATGCGGATCGGGCTGTCCTTTTCGAACAGGGCATCGTCCGACGCGGGGCGCGGCTGGGCCTGTGCATTGCCCTCGTTGAAGGCGGCGCGCACATTGCCGATTATCCGCTGGCGTAGAAATTCGAGGGGATCGGGGCGATTCACAAACCCAATATAGGCTTGGCGTTGCCAAGATAAATGCCTAGGTCGGCAGGGCGATGAACGATATGACTGACAAGAGCTTCGAACCTTCCGAAAAAACCGTACTTCCCGCGCCCGACATCGAAGTCGATGTGCGCGAGACTTTCGGTATCGATATCGACTGGAAGGTGCCTGCCTTCTCCAAGCCCGACCCACGCACGCCCGACCGTGACGAGGCCTATGTGTTCGATGCGGACACCACGCTGGCCATTCTGGCAGGGTTTGCGCACGATCGCCGCGTAATGGTGCAGGGCTATCACGGCACGGGTAAGTCGACCCATATCGAACAGGTCGCCGCGCGCCTCAACTGGCCGTGTATCCGCATCAACCTCGATGCCCATATCAGCCGTATCGATCTGGTCGGCCGCGATGCCATCGTGCTGCGCGACGGCCTGCAGGTCACCGAATTTCGCGAAGGCCTGCTTCCCTGGGCGCTCCAGCACCCGGTGGCGCTGGTGTTCGACGAATATGACGCGGGCCGCCCCGATGTGATGTTCGTGATCCAGCGTGTGCTGGAACAGCAGGGCAAGCTGACCCTGCTCGACCAGAACCGCGTGATCCGCCCCGATGCCAATTTCCGCCTCTTCGCCACCGCCAATACGGTCGGCCTCGGCGATACGAGCGGCCTGTATCACGGCACGCAGGCGATCAACCAGGGCCAGATGGACCGCTGGAACATCGTTACCGCGCTGAACTATCTCCCCGCCGAGATCGAGCAGGAGATCGTCGAGGCGAAGAACCCTGATACCGATCCCAAGGTGCTGGCCGACATGATCAAGGTGGCCGACCTTTCGCGCCAGGGCTTCATCAATGGCGATATCAGCACCGTGATGAGCCCGCGAACGGTCATCACCTGGGCGCAGAACCATGCCATCTTCAAGGATGTCGGCTTTTCCTTCCGCCTGTCCTTCCTCAACAAATGCGACGAGGAAGAGCGCATGCTGGTTGCCGAATATTACCAGCGCGTCTTCGGCGAGGATCTGCCGGAGAGCGTGGTCGGCAAGAGTTAAGGTTGCCCGTACTATGCATAGCTGTGTTATTAAGGTAGCACAGTAAAAGCATGGCCCTGTTCGATTCCATCTTCCGCAAGCCGCGTCCCGAGCCGGAGCCGTCCGCGCATCGGGGCTATTATGCGCTCCACGACGATTGGGACGATGACGACCCATGGGGCGACGGGGACGATGGAGATGACGACGGCTGGGGCGATCGGCTGGACGAGGTCGATCGCGCCGTCGCCGCCGAAGAACGCAAGCGGCTGAAATGGTGGCAGCGCGACCATTGGCTGGGCCGCCGCAAACGCTGGTGGATCGTCCGCATCCTGGCCGCGCTGGTGGCCCTGTTCATGGTGCTGATGGCCTGGCTGGCGATTACCGCGCCGCTCAACAAATCGCTCGAACCGATCGCCGCGCCGCAGATCACGCTGCTGGCATCCGACGGCACGCCCATCGCCCGCAACGGGGCCATCGTGGACGAGCCGGTGGATATAGACACGCTGCCGCCGCATGTGGTCGAAGCCTTCCTCGCGATCGAGGATCGCCGGTTCTACGATCACTGGGGCGTCGATCCCCGCGGTATCGCCCGCGCGGCCTTCACCGGCACGGGCGGCGGCTCCACCATCACCCAGCAGCTGGCGAAATTCACTTTCCTGACGCCCGAACGCAGCCTGTCACGCAAAGCGCGCGAGGCGCTGATCGCCTTCTGGCTGGAGGCGTGGCTGACCAAGGACGAGATTCTCGAGCGGTATCTGTCCAACGCCTATTTCGGTGACAATGTGTACGGCTTGCGCGCGGCCAGCCTCCATTATTTCTATCGCAAGCCGGAAAACCTGCTGCCCAATCAGGCCGCTATGCTGGCGGGCCTGTTGCAGGCACCCAGCGCCTATGCGCCCACCCGCCATTACGACCGCGCCGAGAAACGCATGCAGCTGGTCGTCCAGTCGATGGTCGCCGCAGGCTACATCACCGAGGCGGAGGGTCGGGCCATGCGCCCGCCGTCTCTCGACGTGCGGCTGAAAAGCGATCTGCCGACCGGCACCTATTTCGCGGACTGGGCCCTGCCCGAAGCGCGCAAGGCTTCGGAAACGGGATATTCGCGGCACACGCTGACCACCACGCTCGATGCCCGCCTGCAGAACATCGCCCGCCGGGTGACGAGCCGCGCCCCGCTGGGTGAGGCGCAAGTTGCGCTGGTCGCGATGCGTACCAATGGTGAAGTGGTCGCCATGATCGGCGGCAAGGATTACGAGAAATCGCCCTTCAACCGCGCCACGCAGGCCAAGCGCCAGCCCGGATCGACCTTCAAGCTGTTCGTCTATCTCGCGGCGCTGCGCGATGGCTGGGACCCGGATGACACGATCAGCAATCGCAAGATCGAAGAAGGCGGCTATCGGCCCGAGAATTCGGGCGGCCGCTATTCCGACAGCCTGACGCTGCAGCAGGCCTTCGCTCAATCGAGCAATGTCGCCGCCGTGCGCCTGTTCGGGGAAGTGGGCAGCGAAAAGGTGATCGAGACCGCGCGCGATCTGGGTGTGACTTCGCCGCTGACCAAGGGCGATCCCAGCATGGCGCTGGGTACGTCCACCATGAGCCTGCTTGAACTGACGGCAGCCTATGCCGGGGTTGCTGGCAACGCCTTTCCGGTCGAACCGCGGGCATTTGTCGGGCCGGAGAAGGGCTGGTTCGAACGCATGGTCGATGGGCCTTCCAGCCTTTCGGATTCCACTGCCCGGAAGATGGAGCAATTGCTAGGCGGCGTGATCGATGCGGGTACGGGGCGCAGCGCGAGACTTTCCGTACCTGCTTTCGGCAAGACCGGCACCACACAGGACAATCGCGATGCGGTCTTCGTGGGCTATGCCGGCGATCTGGTCGTGGGCGTGTGGATCGGCAACGATGACAATACCCCGCTCAAGGGAGTGTCGGGCGGCGGCATGCCCGCGCGCATCTGGCGCGATTTCATGAGCCAGGCACTGGGCACAAGCGCTGCCCCCAACCGTCCAGCGCCCACCGATCTTCCCGATCCGGGCGGGCCGGTCGAACCGCTCGACGTGCCCGATCTCGGCGATATCCCGATCGGTGACGGCAATTCGCGCGTGCGTATCCGTGACGGCGAGGCCATCTTCACCACCGAGATCGATGGCGTGCCGGTCGACATTCGGGTCGGCGAAAACGGCATCGGTGTGGACGAACAGGCGATCGAGCAGGCGCGACGCGCGGCCGAGCAACGGCGCGAGGAGGCCGAACAGAATTACGAGGATATAAGGCGCGAAGTCGAACGCCAGCGAGAGCTTGAAGGCAATTAGCTTTCGGGCGCGGCCATCAGCACATTCATCACTGCTGTTGCGATGGGGCGCGAACGATCGTCCTGCCACGCCTCGACCGTAAGGTTGGCGCTTCGCCGACCCAGCTTGGTGATGCGGCCCTTTGCAAAGCTCGTCTGGCTTTTACCGGCAGCAAGATACTGAACCGTGATGTTGATCGGTTTCAGGATCGCTACCCGCTCGATCCGCGCCAGTTCTGCACGCAGAGCGGCATAGCCTGCGGTTTCCAGCAAGCCACCGGTCGCCCCGCCATGGAAATGTTCTGGCCGCCCTTCAACGGCTTCGACGAAATCGACCCGCATGATCGGCGCGCCATCTTCCCATTCGGACAGCTCTATGCCCAGCGAACGGGAATAGGGCGTCAGGATCTCGATGTCCGGAGTGTCTGACGCATCAGCCATCGGGCAGCTCCCGCTTGGCCCCGCCGCCGATCTTCATGAAAACCGCCTGGATATGCGCCACTGGATCGTCGGCATCGCCGTCATGCGCAAGCCCGCGCACGAAAGCCGCGCTGCGGGTGATCCGGTAGCATTGCGAGCGGCCGAACACCGCCGCCCCGGCGCGGGCAGGGCGCACGTAATCCACGCGCAAATCCAGCGTGGCGATGGGTTCGAAACGGTCCATGGCTTTCCAGATCGCGATCCCGCTGGCCATGTCCATCAGGCTGAGAATCGGACCCGAGGCGAGAACATGCTGGCCTTCCTCGCCCAGCAGGTCTTCGCGCCATGGGAGTTCGAGTTCCACCCAGTCATCGCCATGGTCGGTATAGCGCAGGCCGAGCCATCCAGGATGGCCGCGACTGGTCAGGAACGGCGTCGCCGTTGCCGGGTCGAAATTGGGTTGGTTCACGCTATCATTCATTTTTCAGTCACTTGCGTTGGCGAACCCATGTCGTTCTGTCCGCGAACTCCTGCGGCATTCAGCGCTTGTTGTCCAACTTCAAATGCGAGCTTTGTGGGCGCGTTTCGCGGTCCTGATTTACAAGAGAGAAGATGAGGCTGTGGGTAGAAAGCCGAGTTGGGGATTATCACGCTTGATGACCGACTTTGGGCAGGAAGCCGACGGTCCTGTAATTGCGGTAGGCGGGCACTTAACGGTCGCAACACTGGCAGTCATCCGGTTCCAACATTCAACTGGTGGACACGAAAGGATTCAACACGAGGGTGCGGGGCCGAACTTCAGGACGCGCTCACCTGGCCGGACGGTTTCTATTTCCAACGCGATCAGACCCTCCGATATCAGGGTGCCGAGGGGTTCTGCTTTCCTACCGTTACTCCTTCCAGCCTCAAGCCTTCGTCGGGCAGGACGATCCCGAAGGTCGCAGCGAATTCCTGCGCCCGGTCGCCATAGAACCGGCCCGCGAGACTCCCCTGCGCGGAGCCGAAAAGCGCCTCGAACGTGGCAGTAAAACTGTCGATGGAACCAGCAAAATCGAATCTGCCGAAATCGCGCGTCGTGCCATTCAAGTCGGTCGCGACCGGGGCGAGGCTTCCCGTCAAACCCATTGATCCGAAGTCTACCTGCATCGTGGAAGAGCCCCGCACTGACGAGAGCACCTGCGTGCCGTCGGTCACATCGCCGAACAGCGCACCGGTGTAGCTTGCAGTACCGGTCTGCGGGAGCTGGTCGGCCGGGGTCGCATTGCCGAAAGCGAAATAAGACAATTGCTGGTCGACCAGATCGCCCGCGCCATCGGTAATCGTTCCGAGCGAGCGGACGAAACTGGTATAGGACAATTCGATGGACTGCGTGCTGCCGTCGAACAGAGCGAATTCGTATGTTGCCGCCTCGTTGTACGCCAGCGGGACCCGAGTTTCGTAGGCTATCAGATCCGGTGCATCGCTGGCGGGCGCACGGTCTTGCGGTCCGAACCCATCGCTGAAACGACCGAATACCCGGTAGGTGCCCGCATCGGCATCGAAAATGATATGTTCGCCGATCGGCGCCTCTGAAAATTCGGGAGTCGGATCGGGCAAGTCGACCACCCGGCGCACCGTCTCTAGCCGGTTCGTTCCAGTCAGATTGGCGAGTGTATCGTCCGCGGCAACATCGGGAAGCTCGAACCCGGCGAATGCAAGGCTGATGAACAGCCCGCGGGCATCGCCGATCATGGTGCCACCAATCTCGGTGGCATCGGGCCCGTAGAACTGTCCATTCAAGCTGCCGGTGTACGTGCCCGTCACACCCGATGTGGCGGCGAAGGTTCCATTCGTGAACAGACCGTCCGACCCGATCGCTGCGCTGCCGCGTATGGTTGTCGAACCATCGGTCGAGCTGAGCGGCCGCCCCCCGCGCTTGGAGTCGCCCGTTTGGCCTTGCAGCTCGAGCCGCCCCGTTCCGAAGTCAATCAATGCCGACCCGGCGCCCCACATCTTAAGGGGCACATCGGAAATGCTCGATGCGCGATTGCCTCTGAAGGTCAGAGAATAGGCGGCGTTTCCAGTGGTCGGGACGACATCGGCTGTGCTGGGAATGCCAAAAACGAAGTCGGCCAACTGATATTGAAGGCTCATGGTCGGGCCATCACTCGTGACCTGAAATAGCTGCCCCAGTTTCACGAACTGCGGATCGGTCAACCATTCGGTTCCGAAGCCGAAATAGAGGTCTAGCGTGCTCCGTGTCTCTCCGGCGATGCGCTGGTAGCTCACTTGGTTGGACGATGCGAAGGTGGCGTCTTCGCTCCGGAATCCGAAAGGTTGCCCCTCCAGCTGGAGGAGGATGCTGCCGGGTACCGAATTGTTGCTAATGGCGCCGGCTTCCACCGTCACGCTGGCGCCGGGCTGAGGGCTGCCGCCCGAATAGGTTATCTGCGTCGACGCGGACGTAGTCTCGTACGGATTTGCTCCGATCGGCGAAGTGATCGGGCTGACGGGAGGCGGGGTCGGCGTAGGTGTCGGCGTTGGTGTGGGCGTAGGCGTAGGTGTCGGAGTAGGCGTGGGCGTGGGCGTTGGAGTGGGCGCAGGCGTTGGACTGGGTGTCGGCGCCGGTGAAGGTGTTGGAGTCGGCGCGGGAGTCGGTGCAGGTGTCGGGGTGCTGACGGGCGGCGGCGTACTGGCGACCGGAGGCGATCCTCCGCCCCCTCCGCACCCGGCCAGACCGAGTGCCAAAGTAATTAGCGATGCCCGTGTGACTAAACGCTGAGTATTCACCGACCTAATTTCCCCCTAACGACCACGCCAACCGAATCGTCAGAACGCGGCGCTAATACCAACTTCGGCACTAAGCCTCTGATAATCGTAAATTCCGACAGTGGAAGTATTCTTTTCCCAATTGAAGCCAACTGTGGGGGCGAAGCGATCCACGCGCAGTGATCGGAACGTGCCCGCAACGCCCACTTCGAAACGATCGTCGATCCGCCGTTGGGGATAGAGAAACAGCCGCCGGTCCGCTTCGAGATGGCCGTAGCTAGCATCCAGGACTAGCGTTACCGAACCAACTTCGCGGAATGTGTATGCCTGCACGTCCCCCGAAGCATGCGAATATCCCGGGTCCCGGGCCACCTGGCGGTCCGCCGACACGCGCAGGCCTCCACCAGAGCGCGCGCTGAAGGCCCTGTCAACGCCCAAGGCCAGACCGAGGCGATCACTGTCGCGCAGATCGTTCTTGCGGTCGTTTGCGACATTTCCGGTAAGGTCAGCCGTCAGCCGTGTGCGGGGGTCCATCGGGTGGCGGTAATTGATCGAGACTCCATAGCTGGTCAGATAGGGCTCGCCGCCGAACCAGCGTTGGCTGGCGAGGGCAGACAGCGTAATCTCGTCGGCACCCGATTTCATCTGCGGCCCAGCCTGCACCGACAGCGCGTAATCGTTGAAAGCGTCGTCTTCGTAGACCCGCGCCTGTCCGTTCAGCCGATAGAGCATGTCGAGCTGCGATCCCACCCTCTGCCGGTAATAGGCCTGCGCGCGGGCGAAAGCGCCGATCCCGCTAGTCGCGCGGGCATTTTCGGAAAGATCGAAATCGCCGATGATAGTGGACAGTGTGTCGCTGCTCGTCGCGCGGTTAATATTGGTGTCGGGCGCGAACCCGACTTCGAGATTCGCTCCAAACGGCTTGCGGCTTTCGAGCGCCAGCGTGTAGAATCGGAGCAATCGGTCCACTTCGGCTGGCACGCCGGCAGCCTGCGCCGCGCGTAGTTCACGGCCTGCCGCCTCGTAATTGCCGAGTATCACCTGAATCCGCGCGAGTTCAATTCGCACCCGGGAGGCATCGGGTTGTTCGTCGAGGATCATGCGCAGAAGCACCGCAGCATCGACCGGCCGGGCGACATCATCGGCCAGCATCAGCGCCAGCCGGAAGCGCGCCTCCGTCCGCAAATCGATCTGAGGATGCTCGGCAAGTGCTCGATATACTTTTTCTGCCACATCGAATTGCCGGCGCTCTCTGGCATCGTTTGCGAGCGAGAAAAGCTCGGCGGGGGTAAGGTTGCGCGAAAGACTCTCACCCCCGGACTGAGCGAAGACGATCGCTGCCGGTGCCAGCATCGCAAGTGCGAATGTGCAGAGTGCGCTGAGTATTCTCGCTATCAAGATAATGCCCCCACGGCCCGACGTTCCAGAAACGAAGTTTGCCGCGTCGGAGAGGATGTGCTCAGTTGCGTGGCTACTGGTCTCTTTATTAAAGATATTTATGGCTGGCTCAAGCGGGGCTTTTGGGTTGGCGTAACCGCCGTTCGCATCGTTGTCTCAGCGATCAGCGATCAGCGATCAGCGATCAGCGATCAGCGATTAGCGCTCAGCGATCCGTGTGAACGAGGGGGCGGTGAGGCTGATCCAGCACTCTCCGATCGGTGAGTGCTTTGTCCGCTGCGTCAAAGAGTGGAGGGGGACGTGGGCCCTGGTTGGGCCGGGAGGCACGGTACGCACAGCACCGGCACGGCTATGCGCCGCTTTCGGGTGTCGTGGGATGCGGGGGGTAAGGAACGGAATTGGGGCGCAAAGCCGTTAGCTATCGATTATCCGCAGTCGGCTCGTCAGCGGGCACACCGCATTCGGCAGAAAATAAGAATGTGGCTGCTCGTCCATGGCACTTTTCGGGGTCCACGGAAAACCGCACCGCGCGGTCATACTTCAACATGGGGTAATGTCCTAAGCGCCAGCTCCCGCCCGCCAATGTCCTACCAGAGCGTGTAGATGGTCAGCATGAACAGCAGCACCAGTACGCAGAAAGCCGCGGCCCGGCCGGCTGCCTGAAGCATGCCGCCGGCATGGTCATCGCAGCTGCTCGCCTGTTCGAAGACTTTGAGAAAACTCATATCCGTCTTTGCTCCCCATCAGAAACCGCCGCCTGCCAAAGCATCGATCGCGCCCTGCAGAATGATCGCAGCGGCGTGGCTGTCAACCTTCTCTGCCCTTTTGGATCGGCTCATGTCCTGTCCGATCATCGCGTTGAGGGCGCTCGAGGTCGACCACCTTTCGTCCCATAGAAGGATCGGAAGTTCAAGCGCCTGGGAAAGATTCCGGGCATAGGCGCGGCTTGCCTGGGCGCGGGGGCCCTCGCTGCCGTCCATATTGAGCGGAAGGCCGATGACCACGCCGCGGATATTCCGCTCGGCGACGATCTCCTTCAGCTTGCCCGCATCCTTGGTGAATTTGCTGCGCGGCACGGTCTTGCCCGCCGTGGCATAGCGCCAGCCGGCATCGCACACGGCCACTCCGATGGTCTTGGTGCCGAGATCGAGGCCCAGCAGCGCGCCGCCTTCGGGCAGCGCATCGCCATATTCCAGCGCGTTGGCAGTAATCACGCGGCGGAGGGGGCCGATGTGGCCGAAGGGGCCAGCGCGCGGACCCGGCGAAGCACGTCTTCCTGCAGATTCTTCCAGAACAGCGGGATGTCGTAGACGTGGTAATTGCCGCCCGGCAGCACGCCGGGGCCAAGATCGGGCGGATCGCCGATCAGCAGCAGGCCGCGCTCGTCGCAGCGGGCGGGAATGGCGCCCACGATCAGCTCGCCCGAGCGCAGGTCCGCGCTGGGTTTCAGCGTGCCGAGATTGGCCTCTGCCGGGGCCGAGCCGCCGGTCGCCCCGGTCAGCGGATTGACGCACAGGATCGGGCCTTCGCCGCGCGGCTGCCCGTCGAAACCGGGGGTGGCCTGGTAACGGCTCTCGAACAGCTCGGCATCGCCATCGTCGCTGAAGGCGGAATAGGCGATGATGCACCCGGCCTGGTCGGGCGCAGCGCAGACCGGGATGGGCAGGGCGGGCAGATCATGCTCGATCGAGATCGGCCAGCCGATGGCATAGACGGCGGCGACCCGGTCGCTTAGCCCGCGCGCCTCGGCCCGGTCGATCAGCAGGCGAAGGATGTGGATCGCGCCCTGGCTGTGGCCGGCCAGCACGATGGGCTTGTCCGGATCGACGCTGTCGAGGAAATAGTCGAACGCCTGCGCCACATCGGCATAGGCCGCGTCGATCGCCTGCTGCGCCTCGGGCCGGTCGGTCAGGAAGGCCCCGGCGGCCGCCTGGCGGTATTTCGGCGCCCAGATTTCGTCGGCCCGGTTGAAGGGGCTGGCCAGCCCGCGCAGGAAAGTCCGCGCCCGGCTGTTGGTCGCGGCATCGTCCAGCGTGGCGTTCCAGGCGGTGCCCCCAGCTTTGAGAAAACTGGTCGGCGGAACGAAGAATACCGCGAAGTCGCGGACAGCGGCGGGATCGGCGGCTTCTCCGGTGATGGAGCCATCCGTCCGGAAGGAATCCGGCCGATCAAGAGACTGTTCGGCCGCTGGATCGGAACGCGAAGGGGGCTGGTCGGCAGGGTCCGGAGCCGCCTGGGCGATCGCCGGCTGATACCGCGCAGGGTCGTTCGTCCCTAGTCCCGGGCGCGAATACCACATGCCCGGATCTTCGTAAGCATTGGCGGCGAGCGCCTCCTGCTCGACGAATTCTCCGCGAGGAACAAAAGCAATTTCAGTGGCTTCGCGCGACCATATCGACAGTACGATAGCTCCGCCGATGACGATCACGATGAGCAATGCGACGATAAATAGGAACTTGCGCGCCATGTCAGGAAATCGCCGGTGCACTGATCGGTTCGATTTCCCCGTTGCGCCGCGCCGACCGCCGCTCAAGCGCCACCTTGATCATGGCCAGCAACGGATCCGCAAGCGCCAAGCCCAGAAGGCCGAACAGCACGCCGAAGATAAGCTGCGCCGAAAGCACCAGTGCAGGGGCGAGATCAACAGTCTTCTTGGCGATCATCGGCACGAGGACGTAGCCGTCGAAGTTCTGGACGAGGAAATAGACGAAGATCGTATAGAGCCCCATGTCCGTCCCGCCGGAGAAGCCGACAAGAACCATCAGTATGCCCGAGATGATCGCGCCGATATTAGGAATGAAGGCCAGCAGGCCGGTCAGCAAGCCAAGCAGCGCCGCCATCGGAACCGAGCCGATCCCGATGACCATTCCTCCGAACGCCAGCATGAGCCAGGTGAAAAACCCTTCGAAAGCCATCCCGACCAGCCGCCCGGCCATGAGCCTGCGCAGGGTGAATGCCTGATGGCTCAGCGTGTCATAGAAGCCGCCCCGCTGGTTGGCGGGCACGATCCAGGCCACACCGCGCTCGTAGATGCGCGGATCGATGGCCAGATAAATGCCTATGATAACAATGAGAAACAGCGTTGTCAGGCCGCCAAAGAGACCGCCGATTGCCTTGGTGACTGTGCCGACACCGCTGGCCATGTGGCCGGCGAAGCTCTGGATATCTCCCGAGCGGATGGCGAAGCCCTTCGATTGTAGAAACCCGATAAGGCGCCCTAGCTGCTCGTTGACGATCGACGGAAACTGTGCCGCCTGTTGGGATATTTGCGATCCCGCAAAGTAGCCCAGCCAGATAAAGAAGGCGGTCACCAGCAGCAACACGATGGCGACCCGCAAACCGCGTCCGAGAGGAAGGACCTTCGCCAGGAGACGCGCGCCCCCGTCGACCATGCATGCAAAAACCATGGCGCCGAAGATCACGAGCAGAGATTGCGATATGTGGATTACAAGTACGATGAGGCCGATCACAAGGCCCCAAACGAGCGCGCGACCTGCTTCGAAACGTAGCTTCGGATCACCGATATAGGTTGGGCTCGCACCGGGATCGTCGTGATAGGCCAGGTCGTTCGTATCGACCTTCTCGTCTCCGCTGCCTGACGATGTCTCGCTCATTCTTTCTCGGTCCCTGTCCGCGCCGGACGCAGGGTGGTCCACGCGCGGCCTTCGCGCAAGCTCGTAAACCAGGAAACCGGATTAAGCGTCGTCGTCCCGTCGAGCGAGAAGGTGATGAATTCCGCCCTGCCGCCGATGTTCTCAAGCGGCACCGGTCCCAGAAGTCCGCGCGAGGAATTGAGCTCTCGACTGTCGGCGGAATGATCGCGATTGTCACCCATCACGAACACTGCATCATCGGGAACAGTCATCTCGGCGAAATTGTCGAGTGGCTGGTTGATGTGGTCGATGATCAGATAGGTCGCCCCGTTCGGCAGAGTCTCGCGATAGACGGGTACGCGGCAGACTGGCACACCTTCGTCGTTATTGACGAGGAAAGTCGGATCGCCGAACCCGAAGCAGCGCGAATTTTCGTCCACCGGTAGGTCGAGCGGGGGTTCGGCTTCCTGTTTGATCGGAGTGCCGTTGAGAATGATCTGCCCGTTCTGAACGGCGATGCGGTCACCGGGCAGGGCGACAACCCGCTTGATGTAATCCTCGTCACGTTCAGGATGAACCGGGATCACGATATCGCCATACTCGGGTGTCGAGCCGAACAGGCGCCAATCACCGCGGGGGGCAAGATGGAAGCTGATCGAGGACCAGTTCCAGCCATAGGGATATTTGCTGACCACCAGACGGTCGCCCACGAGCAGATTGGGCAGCATCGATTCCGAGGGGATGTAGAACGGTTTGGCGATGAAGCTGTGAAAAGCGAAAACCGCGAGCAGCATGAGGGCGAGCCCCCGGATTTCGGCGATCCAGTCGACGCGCTTGTCGTCCTGCTTTTCTTTCTTGGTCTTGTCGGTCACGGCCGCGGTGTCTGCACTCATTCGGGTAGGGCCTCGATGATCACGAAAGCCTGGGCCCATGGATGATCGTCGGTGAGAGTAATATGAATGCGCGCCTCATGGCCTTGCGGTACCATTTCGGCAAGCCTTTCCGCCGCGCCACCCGTCAGCCGGAGCGTGGGGGCACCAGAGGGAGCATTCACGACTCCGATGTCCTTGTGAAATACGCCCCGGGAAAATCCGGTTCCGACAGCTTTTGCGAAGGCTTCCTTGGCGGCCCAGCGCTTCGCGAATGTTCCCACCCGGGTGAAAGGGCGCTTGTCCGCCTTGGCCCGCTCGACATCGGTGAAGCAACGGCGCTCGAACTTCTCTCCCCAGCGCTCCAGCGAATTGGCGATGCGGTCCATGTTGGTGAGGTCGTTGCCCATTCCAATAATCATCGGCGATCTCTCCTTACCGCGCCTCGTCCATCAGTTCGCGCATGTGACGAACCGCATGCTCCAGACCGACGAAGACAGCCTCTCCAACCAGATAATGTCCGATGTTCAGTTCGGCGAGCTGAGGGATGGCGGCAATGGGCTGTACGTTCTCGTACGTGAGGCCGTGGCCTGCATGAGGCTCGATCCCGTTCTTCGCAGCCAAGGCGGCCATGTCTGCCACCCGTTTGAGTTCTCGGGCCATTCTTTCGCTGTCACCATCGAGGTGGGCGTGAGCGTATTCTCCGGTGTGAAATTCGACCACAGGGACGCCCAGCCTTAGTGCTGCATCCAGCTGTCGCTCATTGGCTTCGATGAAGAGTGACACGCGAATGCCTGCATCGCGCAGTTTTCCCACTATCGGGGTGAGTGTATTATGCAGGCCAGCAGCGTCGAGCCCGCCCTCCGTCGTTCGTTCTTCCCGCTTTTCGGGCACGATGCAGGCTGCGTGGGGTGCGTGCCGCAGTGCGATCTGCAACATTTCCTCCGTCGCAGCCATCTCCAGATTAAGGGGCAAGTCTGTCGCCTCCTGAACCCGCCGCAGGTCGGCGTCGCGAATATGGCGACGATCCTCGCGCAGGTGCGCGGTGATGCCATCACCACCTACGCTGGAGACGATCTGCGCAGCGCGAACCGGGTCGGGATGGTCGCCTCCGCGCGCATTGCGGATGGTGGCGACGTGATCGATGTTCACGCCGAGGCGGAGGGGAGGGGTCATTGACATGCTGCGGTGCTCAATATGTCGAAAGTGAAGCCACTCCCCGACCAGACTTCTCCGAAGGAAAAGGTGTCTTCACCCTGATCGGTGGCCATGGCCAAGATGATGCCGCGATCCGGCAGAATGATATTGCGCAACTGATACTTTCCGATCGCACCGCGGCGCTCGATAATGCGAACGTCACCACTGCATCCTGCCAGGGTGGCGTCGAACGCCCACTGCCCTAGAGCCATGTATCCAAGCGCCGGATCGCCGGTCCACATGGTTTGCAAAGCGTCTTCTGGTAGGAGCCGTTCTTCGAGTAACGCCCGGTCGAACCGGATCATGTCCGACAATGGCCCTACCATTCCCCCTGCCGCGCCGAAGCGGGGAAGGATGATACGATAGAGTGGCTCTGGTACCGCAAACTCGCGCTCTTCGCCCTCGGCCATGAAACCAGTATCAACAATTTTGGCAGGCTCGGCAATTCTCTCTGCGAAGAGATCGTTTAGGGTTGCCCCCGTCGCTTTTTCAAGCGCCTCGCCAAGCACAACATAATCGCAATTGTTGTATCGATATCCGCTCTCGGGGCGATTTCCCAGATCGCGAGCGCACCAGTCGAAGGTCGGCGCCTGATCATCGGTATAGAATGCAGGCCAGCCCTCGGTCGATGCAGTCTCGTCGGGATTTGGTAGGGAAGAGCGATGTTGCAGCAGTTCGCGCCAGGTTATCTCGCTGCCGGCGAGCCTGGGAAGGTAACTTGCGACTGGGTCGTCAAGCGCAAAGGTTCCTCGATCTGCCTGCTGGACCACCAGCGTCGCGACAATCTGCTTTGTCACTGACGCCCAAGGCCAAGCCTGTTCCGCCTCAATACCATCGCTAGAAGCATGGTAGATCGCGTCTTTTCCCAACGAGAAGGCAATTTCTCCGCGAAACCAACCCGCGTCCGCCTGTTCGGAAATTTCGGCGATTTTGGCATCGGCCAATGGGACCTGGCCGCCCCCCGGCGCCGACGCGCAAGCGCCGAGTAGAAAAAGCGCGGCAGCCAAGGGGAAGACGCGTGAGATCAAGCCCTGCGGCTTCCGGGCTTGGTGATCTCGATAGCAGCCAGTTCCTCGGGTACCTCGTCTTCGGCGAACGTGGGGAAGTTAATGTGAATGAGAGGGAAGAACGGGACGCCAGGATCGGCCGATCCGTTGCTGCGGTCTACCAGCGCCACTTCAGCGATGACTTCGCCGCCTTCCCGCTTAACCGCCTCAATAGCTTCTCTGCTGGACAGGCCGGTTGTGACGACATCCTCTACCATCAGCACCTTCGCGCCCGGTTCCAGACGGAATCCGCGTCTCAAGTGGAAAGTGCCGTCGGGTCGCTCGAGGAACATCGCGTCTTTGCCGAGCGCACGACCCATTTCCTGACCGATGATAATGCCGCCCATTGCCGGGCTCACGACCACATCGATCTGGTTGCGGATATCTCGCGGTATCTTCTGGCCCAGCGCAAAAGCTAGGCGACCGGCGCGCTCGGCGTTCATTAGGACTCGCGCGCACTGGAGATAATGGCCGCTGTGCCGGCCGCTCGAGAGCAGGAAATGCCCTTGCAGGAGGGCGTCGCTGGCGCGGAATTCGGAAAGGATTTCGTCTTCTGTCATAGTGCCCGAACCCAAAGCGCTTCATGACGATTTGCGCAAGAGGCAAAGGTGGATGTATATTTTTATCCTGCCGCGGCTTGAGGCTAGCACAAACCCTGCCTATAGGGCGCATCGCAACAGGGCCTCGCTTGAGGGGCGGATTGCCGCGTGCATGCGGAGTTCGCAAAGCGTCGCATACCGACAGACGACACGACACGAAAGAGTTCCAACGTAATGAAAACTCTCGGATTTCACCGGATCGTAGCCAGCCTGGCGATGGCCGTTTCACTGCTGCTTGGTGCACAAGTTGCGCTGGCACAGACGACTCTGGAGCAAGGCGACCTCGTTGGCCCGGTTCCGAATGAAACACCGTCTGCAGCGCTTGAGGCAGTCGATCCTGCCGAAGCCGCGGATGTGGCCGATTCCGATATGGTAGCTGCCGGAAGCGGTGCCTATACTCCGATGAAGCCCACGGCAGGCAAGGGCATGCCGGTTGATAAGGGCATTAATATTCAGACCCAGTATTCCGAGACCGGTGAGTTCGCTTACGCACTTCACTCGGGCCTGATCTGGGTCATGGTGCTCATCTGCGCCTTCGTTCTTGCACTCATGCTCTACGTCGTCATTCGTTTCCGCCGCAAAGCGAATCCGGTGCCTTCGAAGACGAGCCACAACACGCTGGTAGAAGTTGTGTGGACGGTGGTGCCGGCGCTCATCCTGCTCGGCATCGCGATCCCTTCGATCACGCTGATTGCCAAGCAGTACGAAACACCGCCCAAGGATGCCATCACCATCAAGGCGATCGGTTATCAGTGGTATTGGGGTTATGCCTATCCCGACAACGGCGATTTCGAAATCGTCTCGAACATGCTCGACGCCGATGAGGCGGACGCACGGGGCGAGCCGCACCAGCTGGCAGTCGACAACCGCATGGTCGTTCCCGCAGGCGTGCCTATCCGGCTGCAGGTAACCGGCGCCGATGTGATCCATTCGTTCGCCGTGCCGAGTCTCTGGTTCAAGATGGACGCAGTGCCCGGCCGCTTGAATGAAAAGATCTTCCAGGTCGATGAGCCGGGTGTATATTATGGCCAGTGTTCCGAACTGTGTGGCGCACGCCATGGTTACATGCCCATCGCGGTGGAAGCACTCCCGATGGACCAGTATAATGCCTGGGTCCTGGCGCAGGGCGGCACGATTGCAGGGGCGGAGGAAGAAGGTGTAGAAGCCAATCCTTCAGCCGCTCCGTTGCAAGAGCCGGAAAGCAGTGAACCCGGTGCGCCCGGGGCAGGTGCAGCACCGGTTGCACCGACCGAAGCCTAATAGTAAGCTTTTTCTAATATCCGAAGCCGAGAGACCGACCGATGGCTACCACCGCCGATAACTTCCAGGCCCACGCCGACCACGCGCACGACGATCATGCCGACCACAAGCCCGGCTTCTTCGCGCGTTGGTTCATGTCCACCAACCACAAGGACATCGGTACGCTCTACCTGATCTTCGCGATCATCGCGGGTATCGTCGGTGGTGCGATCTCGGGCATCATGCGCGCAGAATTGCACGAACCGGGCATCCAGTACCTCCAGTTCTGGGCCGAGTTCATGGGTGGAAACGCCGACTTCGACACGTCGCTCCACATGTGGAATGTGTTCATCACAGCCCACGGCCTGATCATGGTCTTCTTCATGGTCATGCCGGCAATGATCGGTGGCTTCGGCAACTGGTTCGTGCCACTCATGATCGGTGCGCCTGACATGGCGTTCCCGCGCATGAACAACATCTCTTTCTGGCTGACCGTTGCGGGCTTCTTCTCGCTGATGTTCTCGCTCTTCGTGCCGGGCGGCACTGGGCCGGGCGCAGGTACGGGTTGGACCGTCTACGCTCCGCTCTCAACCTCCGGATCCTCGGGTCCGGCAGTCGACTTCGCGATTTTCGCACTGCACCTCGCCGGTGCCGGTTCGATCCTGGGTGCGACCAACTTCATCACCACCATCTTCAACATGCGTGCGCCGGGCATGACCCTGCACAAGATGCCGCTGTTCGTATGGTCGGTGCTGGTTACTGCCTTCCTGCTGCTGCTGGCGCTGCCGGTGCTGGCTGCTGCAATCACCATGCTGATCACCGATCGTAACTTCGGGACGACCTTCTTCGACCCGGCAGGCGGCGGCGATCCGATCCTCTACCAGCACCTGTTCTGGTTCTTCGGCCATCCCGAAGTTTACATCATGATCCTGCCCGGTTTCGGCATGATCAGCCAGATCGTGGCGACCTTCAGCCGCAAGCCGGTCTTCGGCTACCTCGGCATGGCCTATGCCATGGTCGCGATCGGCGTGGTCGGCTTCATCGTCTGGGCGCACCACATGTACACCGTGGGCCTCGACGTGAATACGAAGATGTACTTCACCGCGGCTACCATGGTCATCGCGGTTCCGACCGGTGTGAAGATCTTCAGCTGGATTGCCACGATGTGGGGCGGCTCGATCGAGTTCAAATCTCCCATGGTTTGGGCGCTTGGCTTCATCTTCCTCTTCACCGTGGGCGGTGTGACCGGCGTCTATCTCGCCAATGGGGGCGTGGACGATGTGGTACACGACACCTACTTCGTCGTTGCTCACTTCCACTACGTGCTTTCGATGGGCGCCGTGTTCTCGCTCTTTGCCGGGTTCTACTACTGGTTCCCCAAGATGAGCGGTCGCATGCACTCAGAATTGCTGGCGCATCTGCACTTCTGGGGCTTCTTCGTCGGCGTGAACGTGATCTTCTTCCCGCAGCACTTCCTGGGATGGCAGGGCATGCCGCGTCGCTATCCCGACTATGCCGAGGCGTATGCATATTGGAACGAGATCAGCTCGATCGGTTATGAAATCATGGCCGCTTCGATGCTCCTCTTCTTCGCCAACATCATCTATGCCTTCGTGGCTGGTAAGAAGGCGGCTCCGAACTATTGGGGTGAAGGCGCAACGACGCTGGAATGGACACTCTCCAGCCCGCCGCCGTTCCATCAGTTCAGCGAACTGCCGGTGATCGAAGAGCATCACGATTATCATAACCACATCGGAGACCCGAAGCCTGCACACGGCTGATCGCTCCCGAGACTGGACAAGACAGAGCGGCCGGTCCCATTAGGGGCCGGCCGTTTTCTATTGGCCGATAGAGGAGCAACCATGCCCGAAATGCGAATGATCGATGTGGGCGAAGTGACGCTGCGCTGTGCGATCGAAGAACCCTCCGATGGCACCGGAGATCTCGTCATTCTCGTTCATGGTTTTCCGGAGAGCTGGTACAGCTGGCGTCACCAGCTCGCGCCTCTGGCCGAGTCTGGCTTCACCGCATGCGCCATAGACGTCCGCGGATATGGCGGTTCGGACAAGCCGGATGCAATCCAGGCCTATGCGCTAGAGAAAATAGTCGGCGATCTGGTCGGCCTAAAGGTGGCCCTACAGCCAGATAAACCGGCGATCCTCGTCGGCCATGACTGGGGCGCGCCGATTGTCTGGAATACGGCGCTCACCCATCCCGAACATTTCCGCGCCGTTGCCGGTATGGCGGTGCCGTTTGCTGGTGTTCCGAGCCGCCCCTTCACCGAAGTTTTCCGCGAGCACTTCACCTCGCAGGGCAAGTTCTTCTACCAAGAATATTTTCAGGAACCGGGTGTTGCAGAAGCCGAGGCCGAAAAGGATCCCCGCGACTGGGTTGAGCGGATGATGTATTCCATCAGCGGCGATGTTCCTCCTGGCGAATATTTCACCAAGCCTTACGGGGCAACTTTCCTTGAGGGCCTGCCCGATCCCGAGCCCATGCCATGGCTCAGTAAAGCGGACTTGGACTATTACGAAAACGAGTTCCGCAATTCTGGTTTTCGGGGGCCGCTCAATCGCTATCGAAACCACCCGGAAGATTACGAATGGCTGCAGGGATGGAAAGGTAAGCGGATCGAGCAGCCGGCGTTGTTTATCGGCGGTACACAGGATCCGGCCACGTTCCTGTTCGGCGCCGTCAGCGATCCAGTTGCCTTGATGCGCAAGAACGCGCCGCAAGTCGAAGGCCATATTCTGGACGGAGTGGGGCATTGGACGCAGCAGGAAAGTCCCGAAAAGGTCAATCGACTTCTATTCGAGTGGCTCAAAAGGGTCTGAACTCTTGCGCTGTTTCCGTTTCTACATCCCGGCGATTGCACCGCTGCTCGCCTCATGCGCAACCACCCAACCGACCGCGGACAACGATCGCAAAGTCGCGCAGATCGTTGCGCCAGGCCTGATCAGTACTAGGGAAGCCGACGAAATCAAGTTGGCGGAAACTCCGGATGGCCGCCAACAGGTTTGGGGATCAGTGGGCCGTAGCGGGCGCGGTGAACTCGATCTGTGGGAACGACATCGCATGGCAGACGGGACATGGTCGCGGCCTGCGCCTTTGGCGATCAATGGACCGGGAGAAGATTTCGATCCGGCATTTTCGCCTGACGGCGGTAAGCTTTATTTCCATTCGGACCGTCCCGGTGGTTTGGGAGGCACCGATATCTATGTGTCCGATCGGATAAATGCCTTCGAATTTTCAGATCCTCGCAACCTTGGTGCGTCGATTAACAGCGCAGGGCATGAGTGGGCTCCCTGGCCGCTGGCCGACGGCACACTACTTTTCGCTTCCGACGGCTGGGGAGGAGCTGGAAGGCATGATCTCTTCCATGGCGATCCCAAAAGCGAGGATGGCCCACGTGTACTCGGGAGTGCTATCAACGGACCGCTCAGCGAATTTGACCCTACACTTTCCGAAGATGGCAGAACGCTGGTGTTCAGTCGCGGCCTTTATGGCCCAGATAGTGAGGATTTCGGCGTCTGGCGGTCGGACCTGATCAATGGCGCTTGGAGTAAGCCTGTCCCCTTGGCGATAGGCTGCGGCAGCTATACGATCGGGCTCGCATTCCTGCCCGGCGGCGATTTCAGCTTCTCCAGCCGATGCCCTGATCCTGCGACGGCAAGCATGGTGATCTTGCGAATGTCACGAGACGGATTGGACAGCGCATCGTAACAGCCTATAGGCGGCTTCACGAGATTCCCATGACCGACGCCGTCTCACCTTCCCAGCTCCCAGCGGACTGGCGCGATTTCTTCGCGCTGACCAAGCCGCGTGTGATGACTCTGGTGATCTTCACCGGCCTTTGCGGGCTGCTGGCTGCACCGGGCTCGATCCATCCCGTCATCGGATTTACTGCCATCTTCTGCATCGCCATCGGTGCGGGCGGCGCGGCGGCGCTGAACCAGTGGTGGGAAGCCGATATCGACGCGGGCATGAAGCGCACCTCGAAGCGACCGCTTCCGTCCGGCCGTATGAACCGTACTGACGCGCGGGATTTCGGCATTCTGCTATCCGCTGCCTCGGTAATGATCATGGGGCTTGGAGTGAACTGGCTCGCCGCAGGAATCCTGGCGCTGAGCATCGTTTACTATGCCGTGGTTTATACGATCTGGCTAAAGCCGCGGACGCCGCAAAACATCGTGATCGGTGGCGGTGCGGGCGCATTTCCGCCCATGATCGGCTGGATCGCCGTGACGGGTGACATCACGTTGATGCCGGTTCTGCTCTTTGCCATCATTTTCTTCTGGACCCCGCCGCACTTCTGGGCACTCGCGCTCTTCGTGCAGAGCGATTATGCAAAGGTGGGCATTCCGATGATGCCCGTAGTGAAGGGCGAGAAATCGACTCGCCGCCAGATTATCGCTTATTGCGTGCTCTTGGTGCCTATCGCTGCGGCCCCATGGCTCATCGGCGGGACCGGTGCTGTCTATGGGGTGACGGCGATCGCACTTTCGCTGATATTCCTGCTGATGAGCGTGCCGGTTGCGTTTCGCACCTCAGTAGAGGGTGATGGCATGAAGCAGGAAAAGCGACTGTTTGCGTTCAGCGTATTCTATCTCTTCGCTTTATTCGGGGCGCTCGTGGTTGACCGCCTAGCTGCACATTACGGAGTTTTCGGATGACCCCCGAAGAGGAAAAGGAATATCGCCGCCGCCAGAAGAGCCGCAATCTCGTCCTCGGCGGAATCCTGCTGTTCATGGCGGTGCTGTTCTATGCTATCACCATCGTAAGAATGTGAGGCCCAAATGACGACCGCGACCCTGGAATCCCGGAAGAATCGAACTGCGCTGCTCGCGCTGATCGGCGCTGCTGCGATGCTGGGTCTGGGTTACGCCGCTGTCCCGCTTTACCAATTATTCTGTCAGGTTACCGGTTTCGCCGGTACCACCCAGCGAGCGACGGAAAGCGATGCAGCGATGGCCGAGCGCTTTGCAAATTCTGCTGGCGGGCAGGAAATTTCGGTGCGTTTCGACGGCAATGTCGCACCCGGCCTTGGCTGGAGCTTCCACCCGGAACAGGTGACCGATACTGTCACCATCGGCCAGCGCGATATGGCGATCTATCTTGCCAAGAATAATTCTGACCGGCCGATCACTGGCACGGCCACCTTCAATGTCGAGCCGGAGCAGGCGGGGGCATATTTCAACAAGATCCAGTGTTTCTGCTTTACCGAACAGACGCTGCAGCCCGGGCAGGAGGTTCGGATGCCCGTGCTTTATTTCATCGATCCCAAAGCGCTCGATGATCCCAACATGGATGGGGTTGAGCAGATCACCCTTTCCTACACTTTCCACGAAGCGAAGGATTAAGGGGCTTCTGCCCCCTAGACCCGCAGGCAAACGCGCATTAAGGGCCTTGCGCTAAGCGAAACCCAGGACACAGGTACAATGGCTGGTAACGTAAATCACGAATATCACATTCTCGAACCCGATATCTGGCCGTTCATCGGTTCCTTCTCGGCACTGATCTTCACCAGCGGCATGGTGCTGTACATGCACGAAATGCCTTCTGCGCACCTCGTGCTCGGTCTCGGAATCGCGGGCCTCATCGCCACGTTCTTCAGCTGGTTCTCGAACATCGTGAAGGAAGCGCAGCGCGGCGACCACACGCCGATCGTGCAACTGCACATGCGTTACGGCATGATCCTTTTCATCGCTTCGGAAGTGATGTTCTTCGTTGGCTGGTTCTGGAGCTGGTTCGACTTCTCGCTCTTCCCGTCCGAACTTTCGGATGTGATCGGGGGCGAATTCCCGCCTGCTGCCATCGAAGCAGTGATCAATCCGTTCGGCCTTCCGCTGCTCAACACGCTGATCCTGCTGTGCTCGGGCACCACCGTTACCTGGGCTCACCATTCGCTGATTCATGGTGATCGTGAGGGGCTCAAGAAGGGTCTTTGGCTCACCATCATTCTGGGCGCGGTCTTCACCTGCATCCAGGCTTACGAATATGCTCACGCGCCCTTCGCCTTCGGTGGCAACACCTACAGCTCGGCCTTCTACATGGCGACCGGCTTCCACGGCTTCCACGTTCTGGTGGGTACGATCTTCCTGATCGTCTGTTTGGTGCGCACCTACAAGGGCCACTTTACCCCCCGCCAGCACTTCGGTTTTGAAGCGGCTGCATGGTACTGGCATTTCGTCGACGTCGTGTGGCTCTTCCTCTTCGCCGTAGTCTACGTCTGGGGTGGCTGGGGCGCAGCAACCCACGGATGATCTACGGATCGCACGGATAAAAATGGGGCAGCCCGGTATTGCCGTGGCTGCCCCTTTCGGTTTGGAACCCATGACCTTTAGAATTCCCGTCTTGCCAACCATCATTGTCGGCGCTGCAATTGCGGTGATGGTCGCGCTCGGTTTCTGGCAGCTAGCCAGGATGGATGAGAAAGAGGCGATGCTAGCTCGTTTCGCTTCGGCACAGACCTTGGATGCACCGGTTGCCTTTCCGCGCTCGCCAGAAGAGATCGATGATGCGCTCTACCGTCGAAGTAGCGTAACTTGCGCCGAGGTCCTCTCGCAACGCACGACCCCTGGTCATAATGAAGGAGGACGTACCGGTATTGCCCAAATGGCACGCTGCGCGCTTGCAGGTGGCGGAGAGGCGGAAATTGCGTTCGGGTGGACTCCAACTCCCCAAGTCATTCAATGGAACGGTGGACCAGTTGAGGGCATAGTGGGTCCCGCAGGTACAGAAGCCCGGCTCGTCGCCTCGCCTGCGGTGGATGGGCTGGAGACTCTCGCCCGTCCGGATCCAGCGGATATTCCCAACAACCACCTAGCCTATGCAGGCCAATGGTTCTTTTTCGCGCTGACCGCACTCGTCATTTACACCCTCGCCTTACGGCGGCGTACCGGTGGAAGGACGACGCGCGCTAGGGACGATTAAAGAGCCGCTTGCTTGCCCGGGCTGCTTTGCGCGGCTAACCGCCATGGCGCAATGAAATATGTCTCTACACGCGGTGAGGCTCCAAGCCTCGACTTCGCCGATGTCACTTTGACGGGTCTGGCGAGTGATGGCGGCTTATACGTGCCCGAAGAATGGTCCCGGTTTTCATCGGAAGAGATCGGAGCCATGCGTGGCCTGCCGTATGCCGAATTGGCGGCAAGGGTCATGCAGCCCTTCGTGGGCGAATGCCTTACGCCTGAACGCCTGCGGGAATTGACCGATCGGGCCTATGGCCGCTTTGCCCACAAAGGAGTGACGCCGCTTGTCCAACTGAATGAACAGCATTGGGTTCTCGAGCTCTTCCATGGGCCCACGCTCGCTTTCAAGGACGTGGCGCTCCAGATGCTCGGCCTGTTGTTCGAGGAGTTTCTGAAACGCGAAGAGGGCAACCTCACCATAGTCGGTGCGACCAGCGGCGATACCGGCAGTGCTGCCATCGATGCGGTGGCTGGGCTCGACAATGTCGAGATATTCATGCTGCATCCCAAGGGTAGGGTGAGCGAGGTGCAGCGCCGGCAGATGACCACCGTGCGCGCGCCCAATGTCCACAACATCGCGATCGACGGCAGCTTCGACGATGCGCAGGCAATGGTGAAGCGTATCTTCTCCGACCGGGAAGTGACTGCGAAACATCGCATCGGTGCCGTCAACTCGATCAACTGGGCGCGGTTGATGGCGCAGGTCGTTTACTACTTTGCCGCGTCTCTCCAACTGGGCGGGCCCGAACGCAAAGTCGCTTTCAGTGTACCGACAGGAAATTTCGGCGATGTCTTTGCAGGGCATGTCGCCGCCCGGATGGGGCTGCCCATTGAACGGCTGATCGTTGCTACGAATGTGAACGACATTCTCCACCGTGCTTTGAGTGAAGGCGATTACTCGGCAGGCACTGTCACGCCCACAGCCGCACCCAGCATGGACATTCAGGTCAGCTCAAATTTCGAGCGCCTTCTGTTCGACGTCGGGGGCCGCGATGGCATCGCCTTGGCCAAACAGATGCAAGGCTTCGATGCGGAACGGGCGATGAGACTCACGGATGTGCAGGCCCGAGGCGCCTCTTCGCTGTTCTCCAGCGCCCGTGCTGACGAGGATGACACGCTGCAGGCTATGCGTTGGGCCTGCGAACATTGCGATGAACTCCTCGATCCGCACACAGCAATCGGTTTGCATGCTGCACAGCAGGCTGACCTCGACAGTTCGATCCCCGTGGTTACGCTGGCCACCGCTCATCCAGCCAAGTTTCCCGATGCTGTCGAACAAGCCACCGGCATCCGACCGAGCCTGCCGACCCGGATCGGCGACCTTTTCGCGCGAGAGGAAAATTTCGTCCAATTGCCCGGAACGTACGAAGCAGTTCGCGATCACATTCTCGAAAAGGCCAGCTGATGGCCAGCCTCGAGCGAAATCCTGTCCTGATGGTCGGCGAGGGCTGGGACAGCTATCGCCTGCTCGACAGCGGGAATGGCCGTAAGTTCGAAGCCTATGGCGACTATCGTTTCGTCCGCCCCGAACCACAGGCGATGTGGTCGCCCCGGTTGGAGCATTGGGATGCACACGGCGAATTCGTTCCGGGGAGCGATGAGGATGGTGGCGGACGTTGGCATTTTGCCCAAGATGTTCCCGAGGCTGGCTGGGAACTGAGTTGGGGTGACGAAGTCCGCTTTACGGCTCAGTGCACGCCTTTCCGCCATCTTGGTTTCTTCCCCGACATGGCTCCGGTATGGAGCTGGATGGGCGAGCAGCTCGAAGGCCGGACCGATGCCGAGACGATGAACCTTTTCGGATATACCGGCGTCGGCACGCAAGCTCTCTCCAACTACGGCCGCGTCACCCACGTCGATGCCAGTAAGAAGTCGGTTGCCCAAGCCCGCGAGAACGCGGCGCTTGCAGCGCTGGACAACCGTCCGGTTCGCTGGCTGGTTGAAGATGCGATGAAATACACCGCGCGTGAAGTCCGGCGCGGACGGCGGTACGACGGTATCATTCTCGATCCACCCAAATTCGGCCGTGGTCCAGATGGAGAGGTATGGCGGCTGGAACAAGGATTGCCCGATCTTGTCTCCGACTGCCGCCAATTATTGGATGCGGAGAGCAATTTCCTTTTCCTGACAGTTTACGCTGTACGGATGAGCAGCCTGGCGCTGGGCGGTCTGTTAGAAGAGGTGTTCGCCGGGTTACCCGGCAAGATCGAGCATGGCGATCTCGCTGTTCAGGAGGATAGCGGGCGTTTGCTGCCTACAGCCATCTTCGCCCGTTGGTCGAATCCGCGCTAGGACGCAAATCATGAACGATTCGCTGATTCTCGAAGTTGCCGATTTCGAACACGATGTCCTGACCGGCATTTATTCCGAAGAGACGGGTAAGCCTCAGCCGTTGCGCTTCACGATCCAGGTGAGGATGAAACCGCTTCGCCGTTACGATGCGGATACGTCGCTGGACGATTCTAAGAATTACATGGATTTGAAGTTTGCTGCGTCGGAAGCGTTGCCCGCTGGGGTGCACTTCAAATTGATCGAAGCCGTTGCCGATCATGTTTGCGAAACGCTGTTTGTTCAGGACCAGCGCATCGAAGCAGTGACTGTGAAAATTGTGAAGCTGGCTATTGCCGAGGCAGGCGAGAAAATCGGCATTACGCTCCACCGCGAGCGTCGCTGATGCAGCGGATCACGGTAGAAGGGCTGCCGGATGATCCGCTTGCGGCAGCGGGAATGTTTCACCGGGACTGGGCGGAGCCGATTGAAAGAGCACTTTCCAGAGGGGAGGGCCTGATCATATCTATCACCCCTGCTGATCACACGCATCGCGAATGGCGCAGGGCAGCGGTCGCAATGCTGGCGCGGCGGCATACCCCGCTCAGGATCAATATGGTGGCTGGCGAAGTTAACCACGCCGGCGCGCTGTTCGATTATCTTGTTTCTGCGGCGGGCGTTACCGGCCAATATCTTGAGGCTGCAGCGTGAGCGCAACGGTCATTTTCCTCGGCCCTTTGTCCGACCTTGCGAGCGGCCCGGAGCTTGAGGTGGCAGCCCCTCTCGACTGGGCCGGTTTGTTAGAAGCGGTGGGGGAGGAGATTGCGCAGGAAATACGGGAAGACCGGGTAAACGTGGCCTGCAACGGACGCGTGCTGACCGACAAGAAGAGTCTTTTCGCTGAAGATGGGGATGAAGTTGCCCTATTACCTCCGGTGAGCGGTGGTTAGGCTCACTCTCTCTACACCGTTGGATGTGAGGGTTCTCACCAAGGGGATGTCAGTCGGCGAGGCGACGGCGGCCTTTAACGCGGCCTATCCGGAGGCGGGCGGTATTGCGTCCTTTTTGGGGAAGGTACGGCCCGGGAACGACGTACGAGCATTGGAGCTCACACATTATGAGCCGCTCACGAAGACCGGAATGGGAGATCTTGCGCGGTCTGCACTCGAACGTTTTACCCTCGATGGTATTCTGGCGTGGCATCGGGTCGGGGTCATGGTCCCCGGGGAATCGATCGTGCTGGTCGCCGCCGCAGCCCGCCATAGACGGGATGCTTTCGAAGCCGCCGATTTCCTGATGGATCATCTCAAATCCGCGGCATGGTTCTGGAAGCGCGAGCGCCGGAGCGACGGCTGGCACTGGATACAGCCCCGTTCTTCCGATCATCAGGACAGGGAAAGGTGGAAATAATCCTGCCCATTTGATCTCGATCAAGGATGCCGACTACCCAAACTCGCATACGGATCTCCGACAAAGGAGACCCGCAATGTCCAAGCATTTTACCCGCGAACTCGTCGAACAGCAGGCGATCATCGTTGCCGAGCCTCGGCCTCGCCACGAAGTGGACCGGTCGTTTGAATTGCCAAAGGGCCTCTACGCTGCGACCGTGTCGCTTTATCTCGGCTTTCTCTTGGTGATGGCAAGCGGGCTTTCTTCGCCTGGCCTGGTCATCCCGATGGCGATCTTCGCCCTGTTCATCATCGCAGGTTTCGGTGTTCCGGCGCTCTGGGCCAAGGTTGGTCCGCCCACTAAATCGAAGCAAATGAATTTCGCTAGACTTCGGCGCGAAGGCATCGCCACCTTGACCGGACGCCTTTCGGCGCGCGATGCGAGCGTGCAGATGCTGATCCTGCCGGTCATTATTTTCTGCTGGGGAGTATCGACGGTCCTTATCGCGTCCTTCGTACGCTAAGGGATACTCAGGGGAGAGGGAGAAGCGCGGGGTCGACGAGTTCGATCCCGCGCTTCCTGATCTTGCGGATAGCCCCGGCCCGCTCGAATCGGGTGAGCATGCGACTTACCGTCTCAATCGTGAGGCCAAGCATGTCTGCCAGCTCGCCACGTGATAATGGCAGTTCGAAGTAGGTGGCCGGATGACAGGGGGAATCGCTTGCTGCCCTGGCCATAGACAAGAGCATCCCTGCGACGCGCTCCCCCGCCGATGCATTGCCGGTAAGCGCGAGCAGCTCGCGACTGGCGAAGAGATCTTCCTGAGTGCGCCTCAGGAGAGCTTGGCCGAGCCTAGGGTAACGATCGATCGCCTGCGAAAAGGCTGGTCCGGCGAATACGCAAAGCTCGCTTTCGGCCAGCGCAACGACGTCGTGATGAACATAAGGCCCGAACATCTCGCCGACGAAACCGCTGGGATGCACTAGCGACAGAATGCGCTCACGTCCTTCCGCACTGGTGGAGGTGATCTTGAGCGCACCGCTTTTCAGCGTGGCGCAGGCCATTTCGCCGGTGCCAGCTGCAAATAGAACCTCGCCAGGGGCAAGGGTTCTGATCCGGCCGGCCTTGGCAAGCTCGTCTCGCTCATCCTCGCTCAATACGGCGCAGGCGGCGCGATCGCGCACTGGACATGTAGCACAGGCTAGACTCATCGGATTCGCGCGCGCAAGTCTTCCAGAATTGCGTCTTCTTCGCCAACCATCTCGATAACGCGCGCGCGAATCGTTTCGATGGCGGTCGCATCTTCTGCCCCCACTTTTGCTGAGGCGTAGAGCGTATCGAGTTCGCCAAGCGGAATTGCAGCACGGCTGCGTGCCGAATCGAGCTCTGCCAGAACCACCTGTGCCGCAGCCCAGCTGTCGCTGCCGACGCTGCTGCCGCGCGCAGCGGATACGGTTCGCGTGGCACGCGGACGGACTGCAAGAAAGTCACCATGTGCCTCGTCAGCCGCTACCAGTAGCGACTGGAGTCGCGCAGATAGGCCGCCGGTAAGATTTACCTCGACTGGGGGAACGTCGATCCGTGCTGGTTCGCCTGTATCGAACTGGCCCTTGGCTCGCTCGACATCTCGTACGGCGAGTGAGGGGTAGTCACCATTGCCGGTGGCGCATGCGCCGAGCATTAAAGTGAGGATAGCTAAAGGAGCTGCAGTTGCATATCGCGGCATGCGCGCCACATAGCATGCGACAGGCAGCGTGCCAGAGCGAAAGGCAAAAAAGGCGATGCTCCGGCGTTGACTTGGGCCAGCCTTTCGCTTAACGGCACGCTTCTTTCCGGGCCCACTAACAAGTGGGTCGACGGGCGCGCCGTAATTTCGCAAGGATGCGGCACAGCAATTTGAACGAGAGACACGTACCATGTTCGCAGTAGTGCGCACGGGCGGCAAGCAATACCGGGTTGCCGCCGGAGACAAGATCGCAGTTGAAAAACTGGCTGGCGAAGCCGGCGAAACCATCACGCTGGGCGACGTTCTGCTCGCTGGCGAAGGCGACAAGCTGGCTGACGCAGCGAAGACTGTCGTCTCGGCAGAGATCATTGCGCAAGCGAAGAGCGAAAAGGTTCTCGTCTTCAAGAAGCGGCGTCGTCACAACTATCGTCGCAAGAACGGCCACCGTCAGCAGATGACGCTTCTGCGCATCACTGCGGTCGGCGATTCGAAGGCTGAAAAAAAGGCTGCTCCCAAGAAGGAAGCAGCCAAGGCCGACGAGACGCCCAAGGCTGAAGCGAAAAAAGCCGCTCCCAAGAAGGATGCGGCTCCGAAGAAGGCTCCTGCCAAGAAGGCTCCTGCCAAGAAGGCAGACGCCAAGAAGACCGAAGCCAAGAAGTAAGGATACCGGACCATGGCACATAAAAAAGCAGGCGGTTCGTCGCGTAACGGTCGTGATTCGGCCGGTCGTCGTCTTGGTGTGAAGAAGTTCGGCAGCGAAAACGTTGTCGCTGGCAACATTATCGTGCGTCAGCGCGGCACGAAGTTCTACCCGGCCGTAAACGTCGGCATGGGCAAGGACCACACGCTGTTCGCGCTGACCGACGGCACTGTTCGATTCCACTCGGGCAAACTCGGCCGCAAATATGTATCCGTCGATCAAATGGCGGAAGCAGCCGAATAACCGGACGTTCCGATAACGGGATCGTCCAAGCGGGACGGTCCCAGTCGGTTTAACGAACCGGCAGACGAAGAGGGAGATGGGGCCGACCCGTCTCCCTCTTGTCGTTTCTCCCTCTTCACCATCGCAGGCGAAATAGCTTTTCGCCGCCACGCAATTGTCACGTGTCCGGCCTAGGAGCCCGGAGCGTGGATGAACCGGGAGAATACCGATGTTCCATGTTACTAAGCGGCTGCTGTTGCGGCCGGCCTGGCCAGAAGATGCTGAAGCGCTGTTTGGGGGGATCGCCGATAAAGGCGTCGTCCGTAACCTCGCACGCGCGCCTTGGCCTTACCTGCCGGAACATGCGCGTCAATTCGTGGCGATGGATCAAAATCCCCAGATGCCAAGCTTCCTGATCACCCTTCCGGGAGATGGCGGCTCGCGCATTATCGGCGGAGCGGGTCTTGGTAATTCGGGCGACGGCATCGAGCTTGGTTATTGGGTTGCGCGCCCCTTCTGGGGGCAAGGCTACGCTACCGAAGCAGCACGGGGCGTACTTGAAGTTGCCCGGCTCCTTGGTCACGACCGGATCGAAGGTGGTCATTTTGTCGATAATCCCGCGTCGGGCAGGGTTCTGCGCAAACTGGGGTTCCGACCAACCGGCAAAACGGTGAGGCGGCATAGCTGCGGGCGCGGTGAGGAAGCGGAATGCCTTACCTATGTCTTAGAATTGGCAGCTGACGCCGGGCCAAGCTTACAAGCAGCTTGAGCAGAAACGAAATAGCCCCCGCGACTCCGAGTCGTGGGGGCTTTTCGAAACCGGGCCGCTTTGTATTATTCGGCAGGGATGAGTGCGGCTTCGAACTCACCTTCATACCTGCCGATCAACGCACGATCATCATGGTCCCACGGATGAAACCCAGGCCTAAAATAGGCGAGCCATGCAGGGAAGATACGGCGGACGACACCGGGCGAAATGGTAAGGTACTTAAACAGGCCCCATCTTGCCTTCCAGCCGGTGATACCGTCCTGAGCAAGCAGTTCGAGCGAATCGGTCCAGCGATTACGGAAGAAATGATAGCTGACGATCAGCATCATCAGCGTCCGCAACTTATAGCGCTTCACCTTGGACCAATTCCTGGTCGCATGATTCCACGTGTCGAAAGCGACGCCCTTGTGCTCGATCTCTTCCACGGCATGCCATTCCCACATCGCGCGCACTTCAGGATCGGCATCATCGAAATGAGCAGGGTTGGCCAGAAATTCTGCGGCCATCATCGCGGTGTAATGTTCGAGCGCCATCGTGCTGGCCAGATTGAAGATGACCGGACGGTCTTTCGTCATGGCGAGCAATTCTTCCACGCGCTTGTCGATCACCTTGATATCGTAGCCATGGTCGGCAGCCAGTCGATTGAAGGCGATGTGTTCACGGGTGTGATTGATTTCCTGACGGACGAAAGCGCGAATTTCCGCTTCCAGCCGTGGTTCTGCTCCATCGCGGTGGGCTTTTACGGCTTCGATGAAGAAGGCTTCTCCACGCGGGAATGTAGCAGAGAGCGCATTGTGCCAAGCGGTGCCAAACGCGTCGCCGGCCCACCAGCGATCGGGCTTGGTCGCCCGATTGAAGCGCTCGTCACGCACGGTGATGGTCAAATCAGCGGGGGTGGGCGCGGAGGAAATCGGTTTGTTGGATGCCAGAGTGTTCAAGGCAATCTCCATGATCACTTACAGCAAAGTAAATAGTGCTTACTGACATTGGTGTCAATAATTCGGCCCGTAGGGTTGCGAAAGCGCGCCAATGCGATAACGATTCAGCGAATGGCCACTCGCAAGCGTCTGTCCCCCGAAGAATCACGTCTCGCCGCCCTTGAGGCTGCTCGCATTCTTCTCATCGAAACGGGGCCGCAGTCTGTCACGTTAAAAGCTGTGGCTTCGCGGATCGGGCGGACTCACGCCAATCTGCTGCACCATTTCGGTTCGGCAGCAGGGCTACAGAAAGAGCTCGCCCGCCATCTGGCAGAGACCGTCTGTTCGACGATTGCGGATGCCGTACGCGCAAGCAGAGCGGGGCTGGGCCATCCACGTGAAGTGGTCGATCTTGCTTTCGACGCGTTCGACAAGGAAGGAGCAGGGGCGCTCGCTAGCTGGATGATCCTGACCGGAAACGAAGATGCTTTGACGCCAATCGTGGAAACCATTCACGAATTGGTCGACGAAATTGCTCCCGAAGAGGCCTTACATTTGGACAAACCCCTCCAGGTGCACGAGGAAACACTCGGACTGGTTTTGATGGCGCTAGGCGATGCGCTGATCGGTACTGCTCTTTCGCGCTCGCTCGGTCTTCCGGATACCGCGGCTCGGGACCGGGCAGAACGAATGCTTACAGGGGCTTTGGAACCGCAAGCGTGACGGCGGCGCGATCAGTCTGACAACGAGTTAGCCAGCCATTCCGGTGCTCTATCGGGACCAATATCGGCAATGCGCAGATGGTCGACGGCGAGCCCAAGGTCATCGTATCCCACCTTGCGGCGCTTTTCGTCCGACTGATTGAGTGGAACGACAATAAGCCGCCGATTTACCTTGCTGCGCCAGTTCATGCGCGCAGTATTTTCCTGACCGATATAACAGCCTTTATCGAACGCGACTCCGTGCAGCTCGACTGCATTGGTTTCCAGCCAAAGGATGTCCGCCAGTTCGCCCCGGCCTTCTGGTACTCCCAAGGACAAGCGATGAGCACGATAGGCATCGTCGGCAGATTCGTCTTCGTTACTCGCCGGGGCGAGCCAGCGCTGACCGAGCGCTGCCAACCGAGGATCAGGTGCACCTCCATCGCCTGGGTGGTCCTGCCAGTGAACCGCAACACTCTCGTCCACCTTGATGTCGATCTTGCGGCGCAGCCGATATAGCGACAGTCTTTTCGCCAGTTCTTCTGCATGGTCGGCTTCGCAATCGAGTAGAAGCGCCCCTTCGGCAGCAGGCCAGACGATCATGTCGAACATCGCCTTGCCCTGGGGGGTCAGCAATCCGGCATATACCGGCAGTGCCTTGGTCACGTCATTCGTAAGAAGACCTTGGAGGAAAGCTGGCACATCCTCGCCTTCGCCCTGAGGGCTGACACGGATCACGGCGCGGTTCATCAGGCGTGTTGCTGTCATGGGTGACAGATAGGTCCCCTGCGGCCATAGGCAACCATCATGACCAAGCCTGCCGACTCGCTAACCATTCGCCGCCCTGACGATTGGCACCTGCATTTTCGCGATGGCGCTACTATGCGCGCCGTGGTTCCGCACACTGCGCGGCAGTTTGCTCGTGCGATTGTGATGCCCAATCTTGCGCCTCCTGTCACGACGACCAAGCTGGCAGAGAGTTATCGCGAGCGAATTTTGGAAGCCGTCCCGGATGGTGTGGACTTTACGCCACTAATGACGGCGTATCTTACCGATGAAACGGTTGCCGATGACCTCGCTGCTGGTTTTGCCGGCGGAGTGCTGACCGCGGCGAAACTGTATCCGGCAGGCGCCACAACCAACTCGTCACACGGCGTAACCGATATCGCCAAGATCGAAGCGGTTCTGGAACGCATGGCTGCGATCGGTATGCCACTATGCGTGCATGGCGAAGTCACTCACCCCGATATCGATATCTTCGATCGCGAGGCGGTTTTCATAGAGCGCATCTTGGCTCCGTTGATCGATCGTATGCCCGACCTGAAGGTTATCTTCGAACATATAACCACCAGGCAGGCAGTCGATTTCGTCGATGCGGCAGGCCCGAACGTGGGAGCTACCATCACTCCCCAGCATCTGCATATCAATCGGAACGCGATCCTTGTCGGCGGCATCCGACCACACATGTTCTGCCTGCCTGTGGCCAAGCGCGAGGAGCATCGGCTGGCGCTACGTAAGGCTGCAACGTCGGGTTCGCAAAAATACTTCCTGGGCACTGATAGCGCGCCCCATCACCGCCATGCGAAGGAAAGCGATTGTGGCTGTGCGGGGATATTCAATGCACCCTACGCCTTGGAAAGCTATGTCACGGTTTTTGATGAAGAAGAGGCGCTCCAGCACTTCGAGGGCTTTGCCAGCCTGAATGGACCTGCATTCTACGGCCTTCCAGTAAACGAAGAGACGATTACGCTGGAAAAGGTGGATGTTACCGTGCCTGCCGAAGTCGATGGCGGCGAGGCGCCCGTGGTACCCTTCCATGCTGGCGAGATGCTCAAATGGCGGTTGGCTTCCTGACCCGGGAGCGGGACCACAGGTCCCAAACGAAGATGGCCGCCGCAGCCCAAATGCATGCGAAGCACGCGGCCTGAGCAGGTTTCAAATCTTCGCCGAACACGGTGAGACCGAGAACGAAGACGATGCTGGGTGCCAGGAACTGGATGAAGCCCAGCGTTGAATAAGGAAGACGTCTTGCGGCAATGGCGAACATCAACAGCGGGATCGCGGTCAATACGCCACCCAGCATGATTGCAAGGCTTAAGCCGATACTCTGTGCGAAGCCGGACCCCGCCGGAAGACCAGCATAGTACCAGGTCACACCTGCTGCCGGGATAAGCAGAAGCAATGATTCGATCGTAAGTCCAGGCAGCGCCCCCACATCAAGCTGCTTGCGGATCAAGCCATAGGTTCCGAAGCTGAGCGCCAGCGTCAGACTGATCCATAGCGTGGTGAGCGCGCCGCCCATGAGCAAAGACACACCGACCCCGGCAAGTCCCACTGCCAGCCATTGCAGCCGGGAAAGCTTTTCCTTGAGCAGGAGCGTGCCAAGAAGAACATTGACGAGCGGATTGATGTAGTAGCCCAGGCTTGCTGCGTAGACATTGCCGTTTTGGATCGCCCAGACATAGACCACCCAGTTTACCGCGATGAGCGTCGCAGAAACGAGCAGCCATCCCATCGTTTTTGGGCTGCCAAGTGCCTCACGCAATTGCGGAAGCTGTTTGCGGACGAGAACGATCACGATGCAGAGCGGGAGTGTCCAGATGATCCGCCAGCCTACGAATTCTAGCGCTGGAACCTGTCGCACCAGAATGAGGTAAAGCGGCAGAAATCCCCAGATGACATAGGCGCCAATTGCTGCGCCGAGGCCGGTCTTTGGGTGCTCTTTTGCTGTCGGTTCCATGAATTGGTGGCGAGTAGGCCCGCTGCCATATTGCCGCAAGCTTCATCTCGCCCCGGCTAGATGCACGGCTCAACGAAAAATCGATTTTCTTCAGGTTGGTTGCTTTCCGTTCAGAAAAGGACGCCTAATCATGAACGTCAGACAGGGAAACGAGTCGAACACGGCCGAAAGGAATTACCAATGCCAAAACTCATTAAGACCATCTCAATCGCCCTAGCCGCCACCGGCCTTTCCTTGGGCGTTCCGGCAGCCGCGGCGGTACCGACGCATTCTTCTCCTCAGGCGCATGCTGCCGTTACCGGAAATATGGTCTATGAGCATGGCAGGAAATGGAAACGCCACCGCGACTATCGGGGCGACCGCCGTTATGGCGAGCGCCGCCCCTATTATTCAGGTTACGATCGCAATTGGGGTCAGCCGGTTCGCCGCGATACCCGTATCTGGCGTGGCCGGGACGATCGCTACTATTGTCGCAAGGATGACGGCACGACCGGCCTCCTTGTCGGTGCCGGAGTAGGCGCCTTGCTTGGCCACGAAGTCGCGGGCCAGAATGGCGACCGTACCCTCGGCGCTATCCTCGGCGGAGCCGCCGGTGCGCTTCTTGGCCGCACTATCGATAGATCCAGCACGCGCTGCGGTTGATTTAGACGAGCTTCAGGCTGTGCCCACCCGCAGCCTGGAGGCGGCCTTCGGGTCGCAGTGGGCGTCGTCCGAACCCTTGCAAAAAGGGGCGGGCGGCGCCCTTTCTATTGCCTAGGTGTGAGCGTCCTTCGATTTGCGAACCGGCTGGTTGGTATCCTTCAATCCCACACCAATGCTGGCGCGCGGTTGTTCCATTTCGGTGCTCGCCACCGGGTAGGCACAATAGTCGGCTGCATAGAATGCGGCTGGGCGGTGATTACCGGAGAGTCCGATTCCGCCGAACGGAGCCGCGGAGGATGCCCCGTTTGTCGGCTTGTTCCAGTTAACGATGCCAGCCCGGATCTCTGCCCAGAACCGATCGAAGTCCTGAGGGTTTCCGCCGATTAAGGATGCCGACAGGCCATAGCGAGTGTTGTTGGCTTCGGCGATCGCCGCGTCGAAATCCGGCACCCGGATAACCTGCAGAAGCGGACCGAACAATTCGACATCGGGCCGGTCGGCGATTGCGGTCACATCGATTATCCCCGGGGTGAGGAAAGGCAGATCGGACTGCGGGCGGGTCATAGCAAGAATGTCCTGACCCCCATGCTCAAGCAGAGCCTCGCGACTCTCGACCAGTAGTTCGGCAGCCTCGTTATCGATGACGGTGCCCATGAATGGCTGGGGATCGGCGAAGGGTTCATCCACCAGCAAGCGCTCTGCCAAGATTTTTACTGCGGGAATGATCTGGTCGTAAAAACTGTCAGGGACAATTAGCCGCCGCGCCGCGGTGCACCGTTGGCCGGCAGTGGTGAAAGCGGACTGGATTATCGTAACCGCAGCATCCTCGATCTTCGGCGTTTCAAGCATTACAATGGGATTGTTGCCGCCCATCTCGAGGGCAACGATCTTGCCTGGGTCGCTCGCCAGCTTCTTGTTGATCGCAATCCCCGCCGGGGCGGAGCCCGTGAACAACAGCCCATCAATTGCAGGATGGGCAACCAGCGCCTTGCCGATATCCGCCCCGCCGTGAACACATTGGACCACGTCTTCCGGTATCCCGGCCTCGTGGAACAGCTTGGTTAGAAATTCGCCGACGGCCGGCGTCTTTTCGCTCGGCTTGAACACCACAACATTGCCTGCAATCAGGGCTGGTACGATATGGCCGTTGGGAAGATGTGCGGGGAAGTTATAGGGGCCAAGGACGGCCATCACGCCGTGAGGCTTGTGGCGTAAGGCGGCACTGCCCTGTAGCGCGCTGTCGAGTTTCTTCTGCCCGGTACGCTCCGCGAAAGCTGTGATTGAAATCTCGATCTTGTTCTTCACCGCCTCGACCTCGGTGCGAGCTTCCCACAAAGGCTTGCCCGTCTCACGCGCAATCAATTCGGCGAAGGGGTCTGCGTGTTTCAGGACTTCATTGGCAAAGCGGCGTAATAACTCCATCCGCCGAGCAGTGGATTCCCGCGCCCAGGCTGTCTTTGCCGCAAGAGCGCGTTCCATCGCTTGTTCGACATTGCCTACCTTGCCGCGCCAGATCTGATTGCCGGTTGCCGGTTCGGTCGAAATCATTTTGTCTGACACTGGAATATCCTGTCCTTAAACCCGTTATCTTGCTTTTACTGGCCTATGTGCTTCCACATAGGCGGCGTCAAATCGCGAACGCTAGCTGTTTGCTGCCGGTTCCGGAGCAGGGCCATGGGCGTCTCCCATCCGGCGAAGCCTGGCCACCTTACCATGCAGCGGCTGCCAATCGTCACGCTGATCGATCGCGGACCAGATCGCTTCGACCTCCTCGACAAGCATGCTCTCGGGATCAGCTTGCGACCAATAGGCGTGCTCGCTTTTTACCGAACGATAGCGTGCGAGAATTTCTCCGAGCTCACCCGTCGCATTCCGGCCTCCGCGATGACGATGGAAGAAGGCATCTGGCTGTTCGCCATTCTGAGAAAGCAGTGCCTCGCATGCCCCGACCAGCTTGCCATCCTCTTCGACCCCACGGCTTTCGACGCCAAGACGCCAGCACCAGCGCTTTCCAACGGCGGCCATGTAGAGTGGCCCAAACCGCTCCATCGCGGCGATTAGCGGCGGCGCGTCCGTGATAAGGCGCAGCGCAATCGCAAGCTGGCCGCAATTCCAGTGCAGCGCTTCAGGCTGGCGGCCAAATGCATAAAGCCCGGTGTGGTCGAAATATGCGGCTGTGAAGCCCGGGTCCCATTTAGGCAGAAAGCGCCACGGCCCATAGTCGAAGCTTTCGCCCGAGACATTCATATTGTCCGTGTTGAGGACGCCATGAACAAAGCCGGCCACCATCCAGCTGGCAGCAAGGTCGGCAAGCCGTTCCACTACGAGATGCATCAGCCTGACAGCAGGTTGGTCAGCTCCCGGAGCGTCCGCAGAGGCAGGCGGGCCGGGGAATTGCGTGAGGCAGTAATCGACCAATTGCTCCATGTGAGCGCTTTCTTCAAGCGCGAGCAGCCGCTGAAATGTGCCGATGCGGATATGTCCATGACTTAGCCGAGTCATCACCGCCGAGCGCGTGGGAGAGGGTTCGTCACCGCGGACAAGTTCTTCGCCGGTTTCAACAATGCTGAAGGTCTTTGAGGTATTGACGCCGAGGGCTTCCAGCATTTCGGTGGCCAGTATTTCCCGCACACCGCCTTTAAGGGTAAGTCGCCCGTCGCCAGCTCTGCTCCAGGGGGTCTGGCCGGAGCCTTTCGTTCCTAGATCGAGCAGGCGCTCATCTCCATCCCGCATTTGAGCAAAGAGGAAGCCTCGCCCGTCTCCAAGATCGGGATTGTACACGCGAAACTGGTGTCCGTGGTACCGCAAGGCGAGCGGAACAGGCAGATTGTCCGCCAGGGGCGCGAAGCTACCGAAATGCTTCAACCACTCCTCGTCCGAAAAACTGTCGAGGCCTACCGCCTGTGCCCAGCGATCATTGCGGAAGCGCAAGGTAGTCTCTGGAAATGGGGCCGGAGCAACTTCATCGCCGAGCCATCCGGCAAGGTCGAGGATCGGTGTCTCAGGGCGATAGGGGGAAGGGTTGGGTGCACTCGGCATCTGCTTGGGATGGGCGTCGTGCAGGCTGCATGCAAGTCGTCTCTCGAAATTTGCGTGAAGCCGCGCTACCGGAGCGGTCATGGAAAGCGATTATAGCGAACGCAGCTGGCAGAGCCCCGATGGGCTGGAGCTGTACTTCCGGGATTATGCCGATAACCAAAGTGGCAAAATCCCTGTCGTATGTCTGCACGGTCTCACTCGGAACAGCCGGGATTTCGACAATCTGGCCCCGCACATCGTGAGCCAGGGACACCGCGTAATCGTGCCGGATATGCGCGGCCGCGGGCAGAGCGCCTACGCGGACGATAGCGCGACTTATGCGGTCCCTAACTACATTTCCGACGTGATGGCACTTCTGGCACAGGAAGGGATCGACCGGTTTGTTTCGATAGGCACCTCGATGGGCGGCATCATGACCATGTTGATGGCCCAGTTCGTGCCGGGAAAGATTGCCGGTGCGGTACTCAACGATATCGGTCCGGTCGTGGACCCGCAGGGAATCGAAGGCATCCGCACATATCTGGGGAAGGGCGGTAGTTTCCCGACATGGATGCATGCTGCGCGCAGTCTTGAGGAGGCGCACGGAGAGGCGCACCCTTCCTTCGATACCAACGACTGGATCGGCATGGCGAAGCGGACCATGACCCTGTGCAACAACGGCCGAATAGCCTTCGACTACGACATGAAGATCGCCGAACCTTTCAACGAAGCGGATAAGAGCGCCGTGCCGCCCGATCTGTGGCCCGGATTCGAAGCGCTGGCGGACAAGCCCCTGGTTCTGGTTCGCGGCTCACTGTCGACGCTCCTCAGTAAAGAAACATTGTCCGAGATGCAGCGCCGTGCCCCTCATGCCGACACCGTGATCGTGCCGGAAGTGGGGCATGCCCCCACTCTTGACGAGCCGGAAGTGCGCAGTGCCATTGATGCCCTGTTGGCCAGCGTCGGATGAGTTCCTCGTCAGGCGATCTGCCGCCACATCTTCTCCATGTGCTGCCCACAGCAGAGTCGGTCGAACTGATCGGCGCGTTCGGTGGCAAGCTTCGGCACACTTTGGTTACATTGGATGGGACGCTGCCAGAGGGGCTGCAGGCCACTTCCTATATCAAACCGGCCAACAATTTTCCCGCTCTCGAAGGCCTGCCGCTTCCCGGACGCATGCAGAAGATGGCGCGCGCGATGACAGCGTTCGATCTGGTTCTGACTCACGGACTCGGCGCTCTCGACGTCGCCATGGCGCACACCATGTTCAAAGATGTGATGAATCTGCCCGCGCTGATCCATCATGAGCATGATCCTGACCAGAAGCGCAGTTTGAAGCGCACGTGGTATCGGCGGATCGCTCTCGGGAAGTCTGCAGGAATTGTTGTACCGAGTGAACGGCTGGAAGAAGCCGCACTGGTCGACTGGCAGCAGCCCATGGGGCGGGTGAAGCGGATCAGCCCGGGGATCGACACCAAAGCTTTTGCGAAAAAACCCAAGCGCGATGGTTTTCGCCTGATCAAGCATCCCGGTGAGATGTGGGTCGGTGTATGGGCTGACAGTGCCGATCAGGAAGGGGTGTCCATGCTGTTTCGCGCCTTCGCCGAAATGGAAACTGACTGGCAGCTCATCGTTCTGGGCGAGAATATCCAGACCGCTGCACTGGACGCGGAAATCGACCGGCTTGAATTGGTGGATCGGGTCTATTTCCCCGGCATTCCTCGCGACGCCACGAAGGTCATCGGCTTGTTCGATATCTTTGTTAAGACTACGCCTTGCCGAGAGTTTCCAGTCCATCTGGTCGAAGCGATGGCTGCAGCGGTACCGGTACTCGCAGTACGCGACGGCGAAGCGGATCAGTTGCTCGCCGAAGCCAATCGCGAATGGTTGTTCGATGCCAACGCCGAAAGCACGCTGGCGGCCAATCTGCGCAGCCTTGCACAGGACAAGCCGCTACGAAGTGCAATCGGCGAAGCGAACCGGTTGCGTGCAGTGCAGGAACTCGATCGCGCGAAAACCATCGCTACTTTCCGCCGCCTATATGCCAGCGCTATGAAGCGTGAATTTTAGGCGTTTAAGTTTTTCATGGTGCATTCACGCGGACGGGGACAGGCAAGGGCGCGATTTGTCCTAGGCATTGCCCATTCGCGGCGGGGTGCCTAAAGACCCGCGCAACCGAATTTCAAGGACCGGAGACCGCGCCGCAGTGGCACGCACACCCAAGACCGAACTGAGCCGCGAAGAAAAACGGGCGAAAGCCGATGCGGCCGAACAGGAAGCCCTGATGCGCGAGGTGGACGATGCTGTCCGCCAGGGCGATCTCGAAAGCTTCATGGGCACATATGGCAAGGCGCTTTTTGCGGTTGTTGTCCTCGGCCTCGCTGCATTCGGCGGCTACCTTTACTGGCACAACCAGCAGGAAGCCGAAATCGAACGGTCGAGCGAGCAGCTCGTAACCGTGATGGATCAGCTCGATGCCGGAAATATCGATGCAACGGCTGGTCGTCTTGAAGATTTCGAAGGGACGGGCACCCCGGCCGTGAGCGCCAAGATGCTCGCTGCCGGCATTGCCGCAGAGCAGGGTGACAGTGAGAAAGCTGGCAAGCTGTTCGGCGAAGTGGCGAACGATGCAGCAGCTCCCCAGGCGCTGCGAGATCTGGCCACTGTCCGGCGCACTGCGACCTTGTTCGACAGCATGAAGCCGGAAGACGTCATCGCCGCCGTGAAGCCGTTGGCCGTGCCAGGCGAACCCTTCTTCGCCAGTGCGGGCGAGTTGCTGGCCCATGCCTATCTTGCGCAGGACAAGCGTAGCGAAGCGGGCGCCCTGTTCGCGCAGATTTCCCGCGATGAGAACACGCCCGAATCGGCACGGGCACGCATGCTCAACATGGCCGGCATTCTGGGTGTGGATGCTGTCGACGATGTTCAGGACCTGCTCGATACACAGCGGGTTAACGATCCCTCGCCCAGCGGCGAGTGACACGAAACGGAAATTTGATGAGCCAGACCATGAACAAGACCATCTTGCGCAGCGCGCTTCTTTCAGCCGGGACGCTCGCCCTTGCGGCTTGCAGCGGCGGCCTGTTCGGCGGGGGTGACGGCAAGAAGACCACTCCGACGCTGGGCGAACGCCAGCCGATCCTCTCGCGCATCGAGAGCGGGGCTAAGGTCGATCCGGCGCTAGCGGGAACTGCCGTTGTTCTTCCGGCTGCGCAGACAAACGCTTCATGGGGACAAGCGGGCGGTACGGCGAGCAAGAGCTATGGCCAACTCGCGCTTTCAGCGACGCCTACCCAAGCCTTTACCGCACAGATCGCCGGAGCCAGCAACAAGCGGCGTCTTGGCGCGCCCCCGGTTGTCGGCGGCGGCAAACTGTTCGCCGTCGGAACCGATGGCCAGGTTACCGCCTTCGACGCGCAGAGCGGTTCACGCATCTGGACCTATCAAGCCGATCTGACCGACGATATGCGTCCATCCGCTTTTGGCGGAGGGGTCAGCTTCGACAATGACAAGATTTACGGCACCGATGGTGCAGGTAATGTCTTCGCACTCGATGCCAGCAATGGTGCCCAGCTCTGGAAGGTGAAGCCCGGCGGTCCCTTGCGCGGATCGCCGACCGTGGCTTTCGGCAATATCTTCGTGATGAGCCAGGACAATCAGCTGTTCGCTCTCAATGCGACCGATGGCAAACTGGCGTGGCAGGAATCCGGATCGACCACGATGGCCGGCGTATTCGGCGTGGCAGCTCCTGCGGCTGGTAACGGCACCGTGGTCAGTGGATATACCTCTGGCGAACTGGTGGCCTACAGATACGAAAACGGCCGCAGCCTATGGGCAGATGCCTTGGCACGGACATCGATCTCGACGCAGGTCGGGGCTTTATCCGATATCGATGCCGATCCCATCATCGACAATGGGCAAGTGTTCGCGCTTGGTCAGGGCGGCCGCATGGCTGCTTACGAACTCGTCACGGGCCAGCGCCTGTGGGAACTCAACGTAGCCGGTATCAGCACACCTGCTATCGCCGGTGACTGGATTTTCGCTCTCACCGACGATGCACGCATGATGGCGATCGCCCGTAGCACCGGTAAGGTGCGCTGGCTGACGCAGCTCGCGCGTTTCGAGAACGAGAAAAAGAAGAAGAACCCGATCTTCTGGCAGGGGCCGGTGCTTGCGGGCGGCAATCTATGGGCCGTGAACTCTGATGGCGAAATCTGGACGGTCAGCACCGGCGAAGGTTCTGCCTCGCTCTATCGGGAGCTGGGCGAGTCGATCAGTCTGCCGCCGGTGGTGGCCAACGGCACGCTTTACGTGCTGGACGACAGCGGGCGGATTACCGCTTTCCGCTGATGCTGACGCCGAAGCGGGTCAGTCGAGAGGCTGACCCTCGTCGGTTTCATAAACCCTGAAATCGCGGGACAATGGCGGATTAGCCGCCATGAACTTCTGGAATTCCGCCATATGTGCGGAACGACCATGCGCATCCAGCGCCGCCTGATCGCGCCAGCGTTCGAACAGGATAAGCCGATCGGGATCGGCAAGATCGCGCGCAAAGGCGTAGTCAAGGCAACCGTCTTCTGCCCGGCTGGCGCGGACCATATCGACCAGCGCTTTCTGCATCGCCGCATCGATCGTGCGGCCCAGATTGATGGTGCCGTTGATCTGGATCATTCCGCGCAGTCCTTTTTATCGATTAGAAGCTGTATTTATACACCCGGCTGATGTCGCCGTTCCATTCGCCGTTGTAGCGATCGAGCAGGACCTGAGCAGGGACCTTCCCGGTCGCGACAATTTCGTCGAGCGTTTCCAGGAAACCGGTCTCGTTATCGCCCGAAGAATTCAGGCGCCCGCGGGCAGCAAGGCCTGACCGGGCGATCGCAAGGACTTCTTTCGCGAGATCGCGCAACTTGCCGCCGCCCGGTATCGCAGCGCCCAGCGCTTCCTTGGGGACGGCGTTACGGAGCGTCTCACGCTCTTCCATTGTCCAGTCCTTGACGAGATTCCATGCCGCATCGAGTGCGTTCTGGTCATAGAGCAGGCCCACCCAGAATGCGGGCAGGGCGCAAATCCGGCTCCACGGGCCACCATCGGCACCGCGCATCTCGAGGAAGCTTTTCAAGCGCACTTCCGGGAAGGCCGTGGAAAGGTGGTCCCACCAATCGCTCTCTGTCGGTTTTTCGCCCGGCAGGACTTCGAGCTTGCCTTCGAGAAAATCGCGGAAGCTGAGACCGGCTGCGTCGATATATTGCCCGTCCCGGAAGACGAAATACATCGGCACATCGAGCATGTAATCAGCCCAGCGTTCGTAGCCGAAGCCATCTTCGAAAACGAAGGGCAGCATGCCGGTACGATGGGGGTCGGTGTCCGACCAGATATGGCTGCGATAGGAGAGGTAGCCGTTGGGCTTGCCTTCGGTGAAAGGCGAGTTGGCGAACAGCGCCGTGGCGAGCGGTTGAAGCGCAAGTCCGGTGCGGAACTTCTGCACCATGTCCGCCTCGCTCGAATAGTCGAGATTGACCTGGATGGTGCAAGTGCGCAGCATCATGTCGAGGCCAAGCGAGCCCACGCGCGGCATGTGCCGCTTCATGATGTCATAGCGCCCCTTGGGCATCATCGGCAGCTCTTCGCGCGTCTTGTCCGGCCACATGCCGAGACCGAGGAAGCCGACCTGGCAATTCTCGCCCACCTTCTTGACCTGATCGAGGTGACGGCCGGTTTCGGCGCAGGTCTGGTGCAGGTTTTCCAGCGGTGCGCCCGACAGTTCCAGCTGGCCTGCGGGTTCGAGGCTTACCGTCCCGTCTTCGCCGGACATGGCGATGACCTTGCCGCCTTCCTCAACCGGCTTCCAGCCGAACTCCTGCAAGCTCAGGAGGATGTCACGGATACCGCCGGGTTCATCATAGGATGGGGCGCGGTGATCGCTTTTATGGAAGACCAGCTTTTCGTGCTCGGTGCCGATGCGCCAGGCCTCTTTCGGCTTCTCGCCGCCTCGCATCGGCGCAACCAGTTGGTCGCGGCTTTCGATGATCGGATCGTCTTTGGCAGAGGTGTCACGCGTGCTCATAAGGCTCGCGTTAGGCAAGCCGTCCTTGCGAGGAAAGTAATTTATTCCTCGCCGATCCAGTCGCCCGCTTCGGCCATCCACACGGCTATTCCTGCCAGCGCCGCCGTTTCGCCGCGCAGGATGCGCGGGCCGAGGCTGATGGCGCGTGCGGCAGGATGGGCGCGAATTGCGGCGCGTTCCTGATCGGTAAAGCCTCCTTCGGGTCCGGTAAGTAGGGCGGCCGGGCCATCGGCGTAGCAAAAGGCGTCGGCCGCCGCTTCGCCGCCTTCTTCATCGGCAAAGAAAAGGATCCGCTCTTTCGGCCAGTCGCGCAGCAGCGCATCCAGTTTCTGCGGCTCGCCAACATCGGGTAAAGCCGTACGCGCGCATTGCTCGGCAGCTTCGGTGACGATCGTATTGGCGCGCTCGGGATTGAGCTTGTCGGCCACGCACCGGCTGGTGACGACCGGCTGGATTCGGTCCACGCCAAGCTCCGTGGCCTTTTCCAGGACCATATCGAAGCGGTCTTTCTTGAGCAGGGCGGCGCATAGCCAGAAGTCGGGCACTTCTTCACGCGGCCGCAGATGTTGCTGCGGTTTCAGGAGGACATGACGCTTGCCAGCATCCACGACTTCGGCAGCCCATTCGCCGGTCTTGTTGTCGCAGATGATCACCGTATCGCCCGGCGCGATCCGCATGACTTTGCTAAGGTAATGCGCCTGATTGCCCTCGACCCGGACGTCTACCCCTTCGGAAAGAGATTCATCGACGAAAAGGCGAGGGGCGCTCTTGGGCGGCCAGGCGGGGGTGGCGGACATGGGCGCGCTCCTAGCTCAGATGTGCAGGATGACGAAAGGAGGAATTCCACCTTTCGTGAGGGCGGGTGCGAGCAGGGATGACGGGACTGGAGGACGGCGCTAGGAGCGATACGATGTCCGAACCCGCCGCTCCTACCGATATCGTCCCCGACACAGAACATCGCGGCCTGATCGCGCGCCTGCCGCAGCGGCCACGCGATCTGGCGCAACTGGCGCGGTTCGATCGGCCGATCGGCTGGTGGCTGCTTTTCTGGCCCTGCGTATGGGGTGTCTGGCTCGCAGGTGCAGGCTGGCAGTGGGCACTGCTCGGCTGGATGCTGCTGGGAAGCATAGCGATGCGCGGGGCCGGCTGTGTCTACAACGACATCGTCGATGCCAAGCTGGACCGACAAGTTGCGCGCACTGCCAGCCGCCCGGTCGCCAGCGGACGAGTGTCGAAGAAGCTGGCCTGGGGCTGGCTTCTCGCCCTGAGTTTCGTGGGGCTGGTGGTTTTGCTGCAACTGCGCATCGAGGCACAGATCGTGGCCTTGGCGAGCCTCGTGCTGGTGGCTGCCTATCCCTTCATGAAACGTATCACCTGGTGGCCACAGGCCTGGCTCGGCCTCGTTTTTACATGGGGGCTGCTGGTGGGCTGGACCGAGCTGCGGACCGACAATCTTGACGCGCTTGCCGCCATGTACGCGGGGGCCGCGCTGTGGGTGATCGGCTACGACACGATCTATGCTATGCAGGACCGCGAGGATGACGCCTTGGTGGGTATCCGTTCGTCCGCGCTGAGGCTTGGAGGGCAGGTGCAGGGCGGCGTTGCCTTGTTCTACGCTGGCGCGGTCGTCTTATGGGCGCTGGCCTTCTGGCTCTATCGCGCGGATTGGATTGCCCTGCTGGCGCTAGTTCCAGCAGCGGGTCATCTCGCCTGGCAGGTTGCGACGCTCGACGGTTCGGATGCAGGCAATCCGCTCGAAAGGTTCCGCTCCAATCGCTGGGCTGGCGCGCTGGTGGCAGCGGCGTGCTTCGTGGTGGGGAATGCCTGATGTGCAATCTCTACCGAATGACCAAGAACAAGAACGAGGTCGCCGCCTGGTTCAGCGCCGCGAACGAACTGGGCGGGGCGAACTTCGGTGACGAGGTTTTTCCGGGCTATCCCGGCGCAGTGGTGGCGAAAGGCAAGCTCACGCAAATGAATTGGGGCTTCCCCCTCGTGATGACGGGCAAGAGCGGCCAGACGCTGAAACCCAAGCCGGTCAACAATGCACGGACCGACAAGCTCGGCACCGCCTTCTGGCGCTCCAGCTTCGAGGATCGGCGCTGCCTGATCCCGGTAACGGCCTGGGCCGAGGCAGAAGGCGCGGCAGGCAGCAAGACCCGCACCTGGCTAACGCGTCCCAATGCGGAGCTGTTTGCGATCGCAGGCATCTGGCGCAATTCGGATGAGTGGGGGCCGTGCTATTCCATGGTGATGACCGACGCCTGCGGTGCTGCGGCAGAATGCCACACCCGCATGCCTGTCCTCCTGGCCGATACCGACCTCGCGCGATGGACCGGCGGTACACCTGATGAGGCCTTTACCCTGTGTCAGCCTTGGGAAGGCGATCTTGCACTCGACCGGACGCCGGAGCCATGGTCAGGCCGCGGACAGATGGGATTGCTTTGACATGCGAATAGCTTTGTTCGAACCCGAAATCGCCGGGAATGTCGGCGCAGTCATGCGGCTTGGTGCATGCATGGGCGCAGGCGTCGACCTGATCGAGCCGCTTGGCTTCCCTTGGGACGACAAGCGCGTGCGCCGTGCGGCCATGGATTATATCGACCACGTCGAAGTGGTCCGTCACTCATCCTTCGAAGCATTCCGCGAAGCCCGGCAGGGCAGCCGCCTCGTGCTCTTCACCACGCGCGCCACGCAATCGTCCTACGATTTCGAATATCGGGCGGATGACATATTGCTGTTCGGCAAGGAAAGCGCTGGGGTAACCGACGATGTGCGCGCATCGGTCGACGCGAGTGTGCGCCTCCCGATGCGGGGGCAGGTGCGTTCGCTCAACCTCGCGACGAGTGCGGCAATCGCCCTGACCGAGGCGTTGCGCCAGACCGGGACCCTTCCGGCTTAGCATCACGCTGAGGCTTCCCGGCGGGAGACACCGCAAACAGGGGACGGCGCAGGATCATCTCATTCATAGCTGATCACCTCGAATTCGATGCCGTCCCAGTCGAAGAAATAGAACCGCCTGCCCGGCTCGTAATCATCATGGCCGAATGGCTCGAGACCGTGTCGTTTGACGGTGGCTTCCGCGGCATCGAGATCGGAAACCGTGAAGGCCAGATGGTTGAGCGGGTTGCCCTTGGCGTATCCTCCCGACACGTGATCGCCGGTATACAAAGCGATATAATCGTGTTCCGCACCGACATGGACCGAGCGGCCGTATTTCATCGAAGGGCCGCGCCAGCGCTCTTTCCAGCCCAGCATTTCGATCAACAAAGCGGCGCTGCGTTCGGGATCGGTTACCGAGATATTGGCGTGTTCAAGGCGTCCGGTAGGCATTGTGCATCTCCTTTGTTTTGCGCCGTGCCCCTCCCGGTTGGAGAGGCTGCGGCGAAAGCGATGCACAACTCTATGCAACCTCAAGCTGACTTGAGGTCAAGCATGAATGTATCTATCAGCGTGATTGATGAAAGCGAACGACCTTCTGCCCATTGGCGATCTTGCCCGCCGCACCGGCCTCTCCGTGTCAGCGATCAGATATTACGAGGAGAAGGGGCTGGTCGAAGCGCTGCGCACGCGCGGCAACCAGCGCCGCTTTCTGCGGAGCGACATCCGGCGGTTAAGTTTTATCCTCATTGCCCAGCAACTTGGTCTGTCCCTCGACGAAATCGAGGAATCTCTGGCCGCGTTGCCGCAGGGGCGAACCCCCAATGCCGCCGACTGGAAAAACATCAGTGGCGAGATACGCCGCCGGATCGATGCGCGGATCGCTTCGCTCGAGAAGATGCGCGAGGATCTGGACGGTTGTATCGGCTGCGGCTGCCTGTCGCTGAAAAAATGCGCGCTCTACAATCCGCAAGACGAATGGGGAAAGACGGGCAGCGGGCCGCGGGTCTTGCGATAGGGCGGCCATGGCAGCATAGCGCCGTCCCCATGCACGATCGGAAGTGAATTGACGTCAGCTCTGAAATCCCGCCCGTTTCTCTGGTTCGTCCTGGCCCTGCCGGGGCTGTGGATCGTATGGCGCTGGGTCTTCAGGCCCGACGCTTATGGCTATGGTCATGCAATCGGCGATACGGGGGACTGGGCGGCGTGGCTGTTGCTGGTGACTTTGGCGGTGACGCCGGTTCGCCTGCTCTTCCGCCGGCAGAAATGGGCGCAGTGGCTGATGAAACGCCGCCGCGATCTGGGCGTGGCGAGCTTCGGCTATGCGCTGATGCATACCGTCATCTATCTCTGGAAGAAGGGCTCGGCAGAGCTTGTGCTGGCAGAACTGGACCAGACATTCATCGTGGTGGGCTGGCTGGCGTTCGCTCTGTTCCTGCCCCTGGCAATCACATCGAACGATGCTTCCATGCGGGCGCTGAAGCGGCGCTGGAAGACGCTGCACCGGCTGGTTTATCCGGCGGCGATACTCACCTTCCTGCACTGGGTATGGTCGGCTTTCGACCCGACCACGGCCTGGATCCACGTGGGCATCCTGGCCGCGATCGAGCTGATCCGGATTGGTATCCAGCTACGTCAGAGAGTGACGTAATTGCGGAAGCGGGCAACTTCCGCTTCGTCGACATACTTGCCGATTTCGCGATCGAATTCGTTCATGTCCTCGTAGGGGCGATATTCCATGAACTCGTGTTCCATCTTCTCGGTCATGCCGGGGATGAGCTTGATGTCGGCTTCGCTGGCGGTGTTGAGGTTGACCGGCACGAACAGCGTTTCACGAACTGTTGCAGCCTGTTCTTCGGTAAGGCTGCCCATCAGGACTTCGTTGAAAGCGCTGACATTGTCATAGGGCTGGCCGGCCACGATGGCGGCTGCCAGTTCGGGGGTTACGCCGTCCATTGCAGCAAGCTGCTCTTCAGTCGCCGTATTGGCGTCCATCACCGTGCCTTCAGTCGCAGTGTCGGCCACATCCGCTGCAGGAGCGTCTACCGTTGTGGTGTCGTCGGTCGCTTCTTCATTGGCGCCCGAGCAGGCGGCAAGGGCGAGGGCGGAACCCGCAAGGGCGGCGAAAGTCAGTTTACGCATAGTCATTCCTCTTATTGCGAAGGGCTCGCATTAGCAGGTTGAATGCGTATTGAAAGCGAAGTCTTTCCCTCTGGCCCGGCTTTTCAGAATTCGGGGCCGAGTTCGGGATCCAGATCGCGCGGGCGGGCGAAATGGACCAGCTTTCCGCATCCTTCGCGAAGCTGCGACCAATCATCGATATCGAGTTTGAATACGGCGAAACTGGCGGTGGGGAATTTCACCTTCGCTTCATCGAACAGGGCGTTTTCGTTCTTCGGCGCGACAAGTTCGAACACCATATCGCCGAGGCCCGGATTATGGCCTGCCACGAGCAGCGATCCGGCCTCTTCGGCGGTCTCGCCGATGACATCCATGATGGTTTCCGTGCTGGCGAGATAGAGACGATCATTCCATTCGGGCTCGGGTCCGATGGCGGCCTGCTCCAGCGTGGTCTTCACGCGCTGCGCCGGACTTGCGACCAACCTGTCCCACTTCACGCCGTGATCGCGGATATGCTGGCCGATCAGTTCCGCGCCCTTGCAGCCGCGCTGGTTCAGACCGCGGTCGAAATCGCGCTTGTCGCTCTGGCCCCAGTCGGACTTGGCGTGCCGCAGCAACCCGAGGATCTTCACGATTCTTCCTTTTCCGCTTGAGCCGGTTCGGCAGTAGAATCGCCTCCAACACCGTTCGCCACGCGCTGTAAAGCTTCCGCAAGCGTCAGGCGTATGACGGGTGTGCCTTCGGGAAAGGCCGACAATAGCCGGCTGGGGAAGGCAGGGGACAGAACGATGAAATGGCCCGAATCCTCGCGGCTGCGAATCAGGCGGCCGAACGCCTGTGCCAGCCGGGCGCGGATGATCCGGTCGTCGAAACGCTTGGCTCCGCCTTCTTCCTCTGCCGCCGCGGCACGGCGGGCGCGGTGCAGGATGGTGGGGCGGGGCCACGGTACGCTTTCCATGACAACGCAGCGCAGGCTGCGGCCGGGAACGTCGACCCCGTCCCGCAAGGCATCGGTTCCGAGCAGGCTGGCGCGCGCATCGTCGCGGAAAATGTCGGTCAGCGTGCCCGTGTCGATCGGATCGACATGCTGGGCATAGAGCGGCAGGCCTTCGCGGGCGAGACGGTCGGCGATACGGCCATAGACCGCCCGCATCCGGCGGATCGCTGTGAACAGGCCCAGAACGCCGCCATCGCATGCCTCGATAAGCCGGGCATAGGCACCTGCGAGCGCGGGAATGTCCCCCCGCTTGATATCGGTGACGATCAGCACTTCGGCACGGCCCGCATAGTCGAAAGGGCTGTCCGCTTGCGCGGTCCTGGGCTTGAGTTCGAGATGCGGCGCGCCGCTTTTGGTGATGGCATGGGGCCAGTCGGGCCCGGTCTCGTCACGGTCGGTCAGCGTAGCGCTGGTGAGCATCACGCCATGCGCTGGCTCCAGCACGACCTTGGCGAATGGCTTCATCGGGTCGAGCCAGTGGCGATAAAGCCCGATATCGAATTCGCGTGCGTCGTTGCGATCGACCGCCAGCCAGTCGACGAATTCCGGATCCGCCGGTCCGCCCAGCCGCGAAAGAAGCGCTTCCCATGCCGCGATCAGATCGATGCGCCAGCTGAGCGAATGCCGCGCACCTTCGATCCGCGCGCGGCCCTGACCGTCCAGCCAGTCGGGCGCATCTTCCAGCACGGCCTCCAGCCGCCCGGCCAGCTTGAGTAGCGGCGTGCGCAGCTGCGCCAGCGCCTGCGCGGCCGTGCCAGCCGCCTCGACCAGTTCACCGGGAAGCTGCGAGGTTTCGGTCTCGATGCCGTAGCCTGCCTCTTGCCCGCTCTCATCGCGTGCGTAGGTCGTGGCGCGGACCTGTGCGAGCAGCGCCTCCAGCGGCCCCGAGGGCGCGTTTTCCGCCAGCCGACCCAGCCAGCCGTCGGAGGGCAGGGCATCGGCAGCCTCCACCGCAGCTTCAACAGCCTCGCCGCCGGCTTCGTCATAGCTGGCCACATCGGCAAGCCGCGCCGCCAGACCGCGCCGCCGCCCACGCGAATTGCGCTCCGGCCCGATGATCCAGCGCCTCAGCTCGATCGCCTCCTGGCCGGTCAGCGCGGCGGAAAAGGTGCTGTCGGCCGCATCGAACACGTGGTGCCCTTCGTCGAAGACAATGCGGGTAGGACGGCTGGCAAGATCGCGCCCTCGCGCCGCATTGACCATCACCAGCGCATGGTTGGCGATGACCAGATCGGCCTGCGCCGCATTGCGTGCACTGCGCTCGATGAAGCACTTCCGGTAATGCGGGCACCCGGCATAAACGCATTCGCCGCGCTGGTCGGTGAGGGCGGCAATCCCGCGCTTGCGGAACAGCGTGCCGAGCCAGCCGGGCAAGTCCCCGCCGATCATGTCGCCATCCTGCGAATAGGCGGCCCAGCGCGCCACCAGATGCGCCAGGATCGCGGGCCGTCCGGAAAAGCCGCCTTGCAGCGCATCTTCCAGATTGAGCAGGCAGAGATAGTTCTCGCGCCCCTTGCGCACCACTACGGGCGGCGAGCCATCGGGGCGGGTGGCAGGCCAGGCCCGCGTGCTTTCGCGGCGGAGCTGCCGCTGGAGGTTCTTGGTAAAGGTGCTGACCCACACCGTCCCGCCCGACGCGCTCGCCCAGAGCGAAGCCGGGGCGAGATAGCCCAGCGTCTTGCCGATCCCTGTCCCCGCCTGCGCCAGCAAGACATGCGGGCGCTTCTGCCGGTCGCGCGGTGAAAAGACGTGTCCCGCCCCGCGCGCGAACAGCCGCTGGCCCTCGCGCCGTTCCGCGCCTTCGCCGGTCAGCCGTTCGAGATGCGCCTCGATCTCGGGTTCCTCGATCAGGACCTGCGAGGGCTGGGGGCGTTCGGGCGTTTCCTCCCATTCGGGCAGCCGGGTGAACAGCCACTTCTCCGCCCGCTCCGGCTTGCGGATATGCGGGGCGAGCACATTGGCCCACGGCCAGCGCAGCCGGGTAAGCGATTGCAGCGAAGACCAGGCCCCTTCGCGCTCGGCCCAGTCATCGCTTTCGCAAGTGGTAATCAGCGCCCCGGCGGCCTTCTGCAACAGCAGCGGCACGCCCGCGTCATCGTCCGGTTCGTCCAGCCCCAGCGCATGCGCCAGCCCCTTGGGCGTGGGGACGCAAAATCTCGCCGGATGGACGAAGGCGAACAGCTCCAGCAAATCCAGCCCCGAAAGGTCAGGATAACCCAGCCGGCTCGCCACCAAAGGCGCGTTCATCAGCAGCAGCGGCGTATCGGCCGCGGCCATCACCGCTTCGCCCTTGGAACAGCCGCGCGTCGCGCCATTGGCGTCGCGCAGCCAGGTTCCGGCATGGCTGGCGTGGAGGGAGGGTAGGGGAAGCGGCTGGCTCACGAAAGCGCGTTAGAACACAAACGGAACGGGGGGCAAGAGGCGCACGAGCGAAGTTTCTTTCGCACTTGCAGCATTAACGTCGATCCCATAGCCTTCGCCCATGCCTGACTGGATAAATACCCATCTCGCCTTCCTGCCATGGTGGGTCGCCGTCGGCCTCGTCGCAATCGTCACAATCGCTGCTGCGCTGCTCCTTCACGCCGCCGCCTTCGGCCTGCTGCGGCGCTTTGCCCGTTCGAGCGAGAGCCAGTCCGACAATATCGTGGTGCGCAGGCTGGCGCAGCCCAGCCGCTGGGCGCTGATCATGCTCGCGCTGGTGGCGGTATCCTCGATCTTTCCCGTGCTGAACGAGATCTGGGACCGGATCGGCGGCGTGGTCATGCCGCTGTTCGTGGGCTGGATGGTGCTCGCGATCCTGCATGCGCTGGTCGAGGTGGCGATCCTGCGCAACGACGATTCCATGGAGGACAACCGCCGCGCGCGGCGGCGGCGGACGAAACTCGCCCTGTTCAACCGTATCGCCACCTTCATCATCGTCTTCGTGGTGATCGGCCTGATGCTGCTCGCGATCCCGGGCGTGCGCGACATCGGCGTGACGCTGGTGGCATCGGCAGGCCTCGCCGGTCTCGCGGTTGGCGCAGCGGCCCAGCCAGCGCTCAAATCGCTGATCGCCGGGGTGCAGATGGCGCTGACCGAGCCGGTGATCGTGGGCGATGCCGTGATAATCGCGGGCGAATGGGGCTGGATCGAGGAAATCCGCACGACCTATGTCGTGGTCAAGGTGTGGGACGAACGGCGGCTGGTAGTGCCGACCTCCAAGTTCCTCGACGAGACCTTCCAGAACTGGACCAAGACCACGGCGCAGCTGATGGGCACGATCATGCTCTATGTCGATCCGGTCACCCGGCTCGATCCCATCCGCGCCAAATTCGAGGAGCTCGTCGAAAGCAATACGCGCTGGGATGGGCGGGTGAAGCACATGCAGGTGACCGAACTGACGCGCGACGCCATCGAGGTGCGGTTCCTCGTAACAGCCAAGGATTCCCCGACGCTCTATGACCTGCGCTGCGATATCCGCGAAGCGCTCATCCAGTGGCTGGCGGCGGAAATGCCCGAAGCCATCGTACGCAGTCGCCTGGCCCCGGTCGCCCCGCTGGATATTACCGGCTTTCCCTCAGGCGAAGCGCTGCAGCAGATGGCGCGGTAAGCGACTCCCCCTCCTCAGCGCTCGATCAGCCGCTCCAGCCATTCGCCCAAAAGCGCCCGTTCCGCCGGTGACAGCGCTTCCGCATTGTCGAGGTGCGCGCGCAGGGCGATGGCGTGAGACACCGGGCCGGATGCTTGCGAAGCTGCCGTCTCGTCCACGATCGCAGCAATCGCCGCGTCACGGCTCAGGGCGAGCATCTGCTCGTCCCGTCCCTCGGGCGGCAAGGCCAGAAAGGTGGTCACGATGCCGACTGCGGACGCATGGACGAGAGCGACAGCACGCTCTTCCGCGATGCGAAGCCGGCCAGCCTGCGCGATCTGCGCCACGCGGCGGCGCAGGGCGGCCATCCCGGCCAGCGACGCAGGCGACTGCGCCAAGGGCGAACCGATCTCGTTCATGATCGCGAATACCTCCGGATTCTCGAGCCCGAAGGCGACATAGCGGCTCCACCCCCGCCGCAGCTCCTCGACCGGATCGGGATGCGGCTGATCGGCTTCCTTTTCCGCCACGAACCGCGCCAGCCTGTCTTGCGCCACGGCGTCGAGCAGCCCGCGCTTATCGCCGAAGATGCGGTAGAGCGTGGGCGGCTGGATCGACGCTTTCGCCGCGACCGCGCGCGTCGTCAGCGCAGCGGTTCCACCGCTTGCGATCAGCTCGGCAGCAGCATCGAGCACGGCCCGCCTCGTATCGGTATCGGTGGCTTCGTCCATCGTCATGACCAATCATTATCGACGATACGGGAACAATGATAGCGCCGATTGCGTATAGCTGTTATCACTGATAACGCAGAAGCGATATCACTGGAAGGAATGCAGTCATGATCTTGGTCACAGGTGCCAACGGCCATCTTGGCCGCGCAATCGTCGAACATCTTTCGCAGCGCACAGCTCCGGCGCAGATTATCGCTGCTTCGCGCGATCTGGATTCGCTCTCGCGGCCCGATGGCGTCGCCGTGCGGCGCGCGGACTTCGCCGATCCGGCCAGTCTGCCCGGCGCTTTCGCCGGGATGGAGCGGATCGAGATCGTCTCGGTCGACAAGCTCGGAGAGGAGGCGCGCAGATTGCACCGCAATGCGATCGTCGCGGCCAGCGACGCAGGCGTCGAACGCATCTTCTACACCTCCCATGCCGGCGCTCGCGAAGGATCGCCCTTTCCGCCCGCCGACCAGCACGCCAGGAGCGAAGCGGACCTCGAGGCAAGCGGCACGCCGTTCACGGCTCTGCGGCATGGCTTCTATGCCGAGAGCTGCCTGCAGATGATCGGCGAGGATCTGAAGAGCAACGAATTGCGCGTGCCAGAGGATGGCCTGGTCTGCTGGACCGCCCGCGAAGACTTGGCACAGGCGGATGCGGCGCTCCTAGCGGGCGAGGCGATTTTCGACGGGGCGACTCCGCCGCTCACGGCGTCGCGCGCATGGACGATGGCCGATATTGCCGAGCTTGCCTCGCAGATCACCGGCCGCGAGGTTCGCCATACCATCGTATCGGACGCGGAATGGAAAGCGGCGAAGGTCGATGCCGGCGTGCCCGAACACTACGCCGAAATGCTGCTGGGCACCTTCCGCGCCTCTCGCCGGGGTGACTTCAGCACGGTGGACCCGGCGCTTGAAACCCTCCTTGGCCGCAAACCTACACCGCTGCGCGACGTGCTCGCGGCCGCGCTGGCTCCGGCCCCCCAAACCAATCACGCATAAAGGAATTGCCAATGCTTACGACAGAGAACGCCATCGCCAATTCGGGCACCTTCGCATTGGGCCACCGCACCATCCACCGGATGGGCTACGGCGCGATGCAGCTTGCCGGACCGCATGTTTTCGGCCCGCCGAAGGACCGCGAGGGCGCGATTGCCGTGCTACGCGAAGCACTCGCGCTCGGCATCGACCATATCGACACGAGCGACTTCTACGGCCCGCACCACACCAACCGCGTGATCCGCGAAGCGCTCGCCCCTTTTCCCGAAGGGCTGACGATCGTGACCAAGCTCGGCGCGCGCCGCGATGACGAAGGCGCCTGGCTCCCGGCGATGGAGTCGCAGGAACTGATTGATGCGGTCGAAAGCAATTGCGACAATCTCGGGATCGAGCGGATCGAGATTGCAAACCTGCGGCTGATGTTCGGCAAAGGCGACGCGGGGCCCACTCCCGGCGATGTGAGGCCGATGCTCGAATCCCTCATCGCGCTGAAGGATCGTGGCCGGATCGGCGCGCTGGGGATTAGCAACGCTTTGCCCGAACAGGTCGACGCGGCGCGATCCATGACCGAGATCGTCTGCGTGCAGAACATGTACAATCTCGCCAATCGCGGCGACGACGATCTGATCGATCACCTTGCGCAGGAAGGCATTGCCTATGTCCCGTTCTTCCCGCTCGGCGGCTTCGATCCCCTGCAGTCGGACACACTGGAAAGTGTGGCAAAAGACCTCGACGCAACACCAATGCAGGTCGCGCTCGCCTGGCTGCTGCAGCGCTCGCCCAATATCCTGCTGATCCCCGGCACGAGCTCGGTCGACCACCTGCGCCAGAACGTCGCGGCAGCCAATCTGCATCTTCCTGAGGAAGCTGTGGCCACGCTGGACGGAATAGGGAAGTAGCCGCCTGCTTTCCGCCTAAAGTCGGCTTCCGGGTTCCGCTAAGCGCTTCTGTGAGACACTGGGATTCTCGCACAAAGCGGCCCGGACGCCGATGTTCGAAAGGATGCGGCGTGCTGGCTCCCGTACGGCCATGACCCGCACCTATCCACTTTCCTACACGCACAGCGCCGACTAGCCACGAGCGCATGAATCGGCCCGCATCCCATTCTTCCATCACCGCTTCAGGGAGCTTCTCAACCGCCCCCGATTTTCCCCTCTGGACCGTGCTCCATGTGCTCCATCCTGTAGGACTTGCCGAGGGGCAATCCAACATTTGGCACTTGCAACCACAGCGGTCAGCGGCAAGAGGGTGCGCATGAGCATGACCGACCTTATCGAAGCCGCCCGCGTGTCCAAGGCCTGGCCGTTCCAGGAGGCACAGCGGCTGCTCAAACGCTATCCCAGCGGGGCCAAGCCCGATGGATCGCCGGTCGTGTTCGAGACGGGTTATGGCCCCAGCGGCCTGCCGCATATCGGCACGTTCCAGGAAGTGCTGCGCACCACGCTCGTCCGCCGCGCGTTCGAGGCGATGATCGGGGCAAAGCCCGAAGACGGTAAGACGCGCCTGATCGCCTTCAGCGATGATATGGATGGCCTGCGCAAGGTGCCCGACAATGTGCCCAACCAAGCGCTGTTGCAGGAGAACCTGCACCTGCCGCTCTCGCGCGTGCCCAATCCGTTCGAGACCGATTACGACAGCTTCGCCGCGCACAACAATGCGCAGTTGCGGACCTTTCTCGACCAGTTCGGCTTCCAGTACGAGTTCATCGCGGCGAGCGACCGGTACAATTCCGGCGCTTTCGACGATGCGCTGCGTCAGGTGCTGCGCACCAACGACGCCATCCTCGACATCATGCTGCCGACGCTGCGCGAGGAACGCCGCCAGACATACTCACCGGTCCTTCCGGTCAGCCCGAAGACGGGCCGGGTGTTGCAGGTGCCGGTGGAAGTCGTCGACGCCGAAGCGGGTACGATCCGCTTTACCGACGAAGACGGCACGGTAGTCGAACAGTCGGCGCTGGGGGGCATGTCCAAGCTGCAATGGAAGGTCGACTGGGCGATGCGCTGGTATGCGCTGGGCGTCGATTACGAGATGTACGGCAAGGATCTGACCGACAGCGGCGTGCAGTCGGGAAAGATCGTGCAGGCGCTGGGCGGGCGCAAGCCCGAAGGGCTGATCTACGAGCTGTTCCTCGACGAGAGGGGCGAGAAGATCTCCAAGTCCAAGGGCAATGGCCTGACCATCGAGCAATGGCTCGACTACGGCAGCGAAGAGAGCCTGGGCTTCTACATCTTCCCCAATCCCAAGAGCGCCAAGCAGCTCCACGTCGGCGTCATCCCGCGCGCGGTGGACGATTACTGGCAGTTCCGCGAACGGCTGGCCGAACAACCGCTCGACAAGCAGCTGGGCAATCCCGTGTGGCACCTTGCGCGCGCCAATGGCGGATTCGATGGGGCGGAAGCGCCCGGGGCGGGCGACAGCCTGCCGGTGACCTATGGCCTGCTGCTGAACCTTGCCAGCGTGCTGGGCGCGGAAGCGAGCGAGGAATCGCTGCGGGACTATCTCGAAAGCTACATCGGCGCTGGCCGGATCACCCCCGAACTGGACGTGCTGATCGGCACCGCAGTCGCCTATACGCGCGACTACATCGTGCCGACGCTGTCCAAGCGTGCGCCGACCGCGAATGAGGCCGAGGCGCTGAAGGCGCTCGACGCCTATCTCGCCGATGCTCCGGCCGACACCAGTGCGGAGGATCTGCAGACGCAGGTCTATGAAATCGGCAAGCGCGAGGAATACGGTTTCGAGAACCTGCGGGACTGGTTCAAGGCGCTGTACCAGACGCTGCTCGGCAGCGATCAGGGGCCGCGCATGGGCAGCTTCATCGCGCTCTACGGGATCGAGAACAGCCGCAAGCTCATCGCCGAGGCGCTGGCGAAGGGCTGACGCCCGCCAGCACCTTGTTCATGGGCCCTATTTGTGGGCGCGCGTGCGGTACCACTTGGTGAGCACGTATTTCGAACCCTCGATCACCGGCGTGCCGGCATGCATGGTATCGAGGTTCGGTTCGCCTTCGGGCGTGGCGTTGTTCCAGATCAGGAGCACGCCGGGCTTCGGCTCGATCGAGGCGCCGACATGGGTGAAATGCGTGTGACCGCCCTGCGGCACCTTGTTGAGGAAGGCCATCGCCGTCCAACACCGCTGGCCGCCACGCTTGCGCTCTTCCTTCCAGTATTCCTGGTCGGTGTAGAACCAGTCGTTATGCGGCTTGAACTCCTGACCCGGAAGATAGCGCTGGCCTTGGATCGCCTCGCCATTGACGGCCGGCAGGCCTAGCAGATCGTCGATCCGGCGCGACACGCCTTTGACGAAGGGATCGTTGGGATGGAAGTTGCCCGAATAGGAAGTGCGGAACTTCTCGATATAGGCGGTTTCGTGAAGCTCGCTGGGCCGCGCAACAACGTCGATCATGGTGATGAAGCGGCGGCATTCCTCGGGGCTGAGGAAATTGGCGACGGCGAAAATCTCGGCCTTGTCGGTCGGCACCTTGTAGATGTCCGGATCGCTTTCGAGGCGCTGGCGGACCTTGGCACCTAGGCGCTTGAGGGCATCCTGGTCGGGAATCGTGCTTGTCTTCGTCATGACCGAAATTCTTAGCGGCAGCGCGCCTCACATCAACCCATCGCTTGCGAGCGAAAGAGACTGCGCTACTGTCCACCGACAAAGTTGGGAAAGGAATCTACAGATGGACAATGTCACTTCCGCGCGCCGGTATTCGATCGGGGCGATGATCTTCCACTGGGTCATCGCGGTGGCGGTCATCGTGAATTGGCGGCTCGCGGAAAATGCGCATCACGCGCAATCACCTGCGGATCGTTCAGCCATCTTCGCCGATCACAAGGCGCTGGGAATCCTGATCCTTGCCCTGACAATTGGCCGTCTGCTGTGGCGCTGGACGCACCCCGTGCCGCCTCTCCCGTCAGATCTCGCGAAGTGGGAAAAGACCCTGGCGCGCATAGTGCACGTGGTTTTCTATGTCCTTCTCATTGCCCTTCCTCTGGGCGGCTGGATCGCTAACTCGCTCGCCGGGCGCGAGATCGACATGTTCGGCCTGTTCACCATCCCGGCGCTTCCCGTGGGCGGCAATCCCGAAGCGGCGAAATCGATCTTCAGCATTCATGCCACCGGGGGCAGCATTTTCATCTACCTGATCGCGCTCCACATTCTCGGCGCGCTCAAGCATACGTTCTTCGACAAGAATGGAGGTATCTTTCGTATGTTGCCATTCGGAAAGGTCTGACCGGAGTAAAGAAGACCCCGCCGATCGCTCGACGGGGTCTTCGAAGTTTTCTTGCCGGACTGATTACCAGAAGAAGTCGTAGATCACATCGACCACTTCGCCGCTGTAGACATCGACCAGCAGCACATCGTCGTAATACCGCACCCAGCGATAGGGTCCGTAGACTTCGGGCAGGCGATAGCGCCAGGGATCATTAACCCAATAGCGATTGCCGAAGAACTGGCTACCCAGACGGAAACCGATATTCAGTCGGCGATAGCGGTAATCGCGATAGGGGGCGTAATATCGGCCCAGGCGGTAGAGGCTCCGGTTCTGGGCACGGTGATGGCTCCAGTTGTAGCGATTGTTCTGCCGCCACCTGCGCTGGTCCCACCGGTCGTAATCGCGCCAGCGGCTGCCGTCATAATATCGGGAGCGGTGGTCGTCGCGGCGGGCTTCGCGATAACCCTGGCGATATGCGTCCCGACGGTCCCGGCGATCTTCGCGGGAATCCTGTCGCCTGTCGCGGTAGCTTCGGTTGCGATGACCAGTATAGGTCTGGTTTCGATCACCGCCATAGCTCCGGTCGCGGCGGTTATCCTCACCGCGATTGTTGCGCTGGCCCCACTGCCTGGTCCGTTCGGCGCCGCGCTGGCTTTGCTCTTCGCGAGCACGCTGAGCGGCCTCGCGCACGGCATTGTCCCTAACGGACCGAAAATCGCCTCTTGTGTTCTCGTCACCGCGCGAACCGCGTTCCTGCCGACGCTGGTCTCTCCGTTCACCGCGCCGTTCTTGCCTGCGCTCCCCCCGGTCCTGGTTTCGGTCGGCGCGATCGCGCTGGCTATATTGGCTAGATGCCGCCTCGGCAGCCGCCGCAGGAGATGGCAGTGCCGTGAAGGCAAGGGTGATGGCCAGCGCGCCGATCGCGCCACCGCTCATTAGTCTGATCAATGTCATGGAGCCTATCCTCATTTTTCGAGAGCCGCTCCACACCTGCGGCCGTTTTCGATTGGCCCTATGTATCAGCTGAGGCTGACTTCATTCTGAACCATGCCAGATGGCTTCTGTTCAGGGAAAGGTGAAAAATAATGAATAAGGACCGCATGTTCCGATCGGACGTTAGCTGTCCATGCCACTGACACTCGATAACGTTCGCCGAGATATTGAAGACCGCCTTCAGGACGCCGCGAGCAATCGCCGTTCACCGATGCACACGCCCGTGGTCGCTACCGCAGATGCGGATGCGCGAATTATGGTTCTTCGAGAGTTCGACCGGGAGGAGTGGACCCTGAGGTTTCACACTGATTCCCGTTCGCCCAAGATAGAGGTCATCGATAAGGACGCAGCGGTGGCCGTGCTGTTCTACGACAGGGAAGAAAAGGTCCAGATCCGATGCCGGGGGCGGGCTCGCATCGAAAGTGATACTCCGCTCGCTACTTCGGCGTGGGAAGCCAGCGACACTTACGCGCGCCGTTGTTATCTGGGCGCACCTCCGGGGGAAAAGCGGGACCATCCCTCAAGCGGTTTGCCCGAGGATGTCGAGGGCAAGCGCCCGACCGAAGAGGAACTGGCGCCCGCGCGCACGAATTTTGCGGTCCTTATCGTGACGATTGAGAGCGCCGACTGGTACTGGCTGTCGAACGATGGGCATAAACGAGCGATCTTTACCAATAATAAGGGTAGCTGGGTTACTCCCTGATCAAGCCTATTCGCCGCTCCTGAAGAATGAGCGGAATTGGTAGCGCTATCCAAATAGGGAGAGAGAAGCGAGATGAGAGCCGGCGACCGCATTCTTATGCTGTTCGACAATACCAACCGTGACTATGTTTCGCGCCTGCACTCGGGAGCAAGCCGGCAGGCTGGCACGATGGGCGTGAAGATCCAGATGGAAAACCTTCACAACACGGGCCGCGAAGCTCGTGAGGCGATTTCCGAGGAAGGCATCGGCGGGGTAATTCTTACCGCCCCTCTGTCCGATGATCGCCATCTGATGTTGCAGATCGAAAAGCTTGGCATTCCGTTCGCACGCATCGCGCCTATGCTCGATCCGGGACGCGGCATTACCATCGTTATGGATGAATATGAGGCAGTGCTCACTGTCACGCGTCTGTTGTTGGAGGCAGGCCATCGCAAGGTCGGCATCATTCGCGGCCCGCGCTCGCACCTGTCCAGTATGCGGCGCTACAATGGCTTCACCGCCGCTCTCGGGTCGAAGGGGGCAAAGCTCGATCCTTCGCTCGTCGTCGAGGGCGATTACACGCGTGAATCGGGTATGGAAGTGGGTGCCAAGCTGCTCGCGGCCGAACCGACTGCCGTTTTCGCCAGCAATGACGCGATGGCTGCCGGCTTCGTCGATGCAGCGCGGCGGGCGGGGAAGTCCGTGCCGCAATCGCTGTCCATCGTCGGGTTCGACGACGATCCGATCGCCAAGTCGATGAACCCGCCGCTGACGTCTGTGCGCCAGCCATTGGAAGAGATGGGAGCGAAGTCTTGCGAATTGCTGGCCAAATGCATCGCCGGCAAGGGGGATGCGAAGGGCCACGCCGAAATTCCCTTCGAGCTGGCCGAGCGCAGCTCAGTTGCTCCGCCTCCGGCCTGATCGATCTAACCTGACCCACACAAAAAGGGCGGCTGAAGGGATATCCCCTCAGCCGCCCTTCTTCGTAATTCCGCCTTGAAGCTTAGGCAGCCTGCTTGATATCGCGCAGGGTCACATCGAACGTCACGTCTTCACCCGCGAGCGGGTGGTTGCCGTCGGCCTTGATCGCCTCGTCGCCCACTTCGAGGATGTAGAGCGTCATTGGCTGGCCATCCGGGCTCTGCGCGTTCAGCGCCATGCCCGGCTGCGGGGCGGGCTCGGGCGGCAGGTTGGCGCGCGGAATGTCGATCACCAGTTCTTCGCTGCGCGGACCGAAAGCATTGTCGCTGGCGATATCGACGCTCTTGCTGTCGCCGACTTCCATATTGGTCAGCGCTTCCTCGATCTGCGGGAAGATCTGGCCGGCGCCGAGCTGGACCTGCTGGGGGCCTGCTTCCTCGGTATTGCCGACAACTTCGCCGTCGCCGCGCTTGAGGACGTAGTCGATGGTTACGGTGTCACCGTTGCTGGGAGTAGTCATGGATATCCTCTGAATTTCGTGTTCGCGGCGCGGGGGAGGTGCGCCGTCAGGAACAGCACCCGCGAACCGGGAGCCTCCCGACCCATGTGGGAACCGAGGCGCGATGAGTCAAATACAGTCCAGTATAGGCGTCGCAGATCCCGTCATGGATAGAGCTAGCGCCGCTCGAAGCTTGTGAACCCTTTGCAGTCGACCTCGCGGCAATCGATCCGCTCCACACGGGCGCGGGTAGGGCCTTCCCCCATCGCTTCGATCAGGCGTTTGACCGCATGCAGCTCGCCTTCGACATGCGCCTCCACGGTCCCCTCGGGCAGATTGCGCACCCAGCCATGAAGCCCAAGTTCGCGTGCGGTTTCCACGGTCCAGGCGCGATAAAACACGCCCTGGACCGTGCCGAGGAGAAGGAGGTGTCGTGCAACCATGATTGCAACATAGCGTATAACCGCGCGATTTGCATGGTGGCAAAGGCCGCATCTCCCTCGGCGTCGAAGGCGGATCAGTGCAGCAGGGCAGGCCTCACGTCCTGTACATTCGTGGTAGGGACCGGGGCACCGGCGTGGGTGCGGAAGTGCCCGGCTTCCTCGGCTAGCACAGTCACTTCGGACGCCAGCTGGCGCGAGGCCGCCGAAGTTTCTTCGACCATGGCCGCATTCTGCTGCGTCGAGTTGTCCATGTCGCTGACAGCCGTGACGATTTCCGAAATTGCCGAGGCTTGTGCCTGATTGTCTGCTGCCATCGTTTCGAGCAGTTGATTCACATTGCCGACGCTCGAGGAAATCTGTTCGAGCGCCTCATCCACTCGCTTCACGGTTCCAACGGCATTACCCACTTCTTCCTGCGTGGTGGTGAGCTGCTCGCGTGCCGAGCCCGCTTCTTCTTCCGCCCGCATCGCGAGCGCTGAGACGAGATCGGCGACCACTGCGAAGCCGCGTCCCGCTTCACCCGCCCGGCCAGCTTCGACCGCAGCGTTCATCGCGAGCACGCGAGTCTGGAAAGCGATTTTGTCCAGCCCTTCGATCACCGTGTCGATGCCTTCGGCGCTTTCCTGAACACGGCCCATCGCCTGCATGGCCTGCTCGGCCAGCGAGCGTCCATCGTGTACGACCCCATTGGCTTCGTTGGCGCTTTTTGCTGTATCCTTGGCAGCGGCAGCGCCGCGGGAAATACGGTCATTCATTTGAGCGAGCGCTGCCGAGGTCTGTTCGAGGCTGGCGGCATTCGACTCGGTACGACGCGCCAGTGATTCGGAACTCTGCGCGATCTCGCCGGAGCTCATGCGGATCGAAGTAGTTCCCTTGACCACGTTTTCGATCAGCGTGCGCAGTGATTTGACGGCGTCATTGTAGTTCGATTTCAAAGCGGCATAGGCAGGGGGATAGTCAGCGGTCACCTCGGCCGTCAGATCGCCTGCGGCGAGCGCCGATAGCCCGTCGGCGAGTGTATCGGTGACCATCTTCTGCTCGCGCGCAGTGATTGCTGCTGCGGCTCGTTCCTTCTCGAGAACCGCGTTCAGGAAGGCGTCGACAGCGCGCGCCATGTCACCGATCTCGTCTTTCTGTTCGAGGTGGGGTAACTGCCCATCGCCCGACTTGGCGAGGCCATGCACCACATTCGACAGATTGGTGATCGGGTGGACAACCTTGCGGGTGACGATGAAGATGGAGAAAGCAATCGCCACGACAGCCAGAATGGCGAGCACAACTACAATGGTCAGCGAGAAATTAGTGTCTTCCAAGGCACGCTCTGTCACCGAGCTCGCGATGTCGATCTGCATTCCGGATAATTCCGTAATCGTCTCCGAAAGCGGATCGATGGTCTGATAGAGATCGCGCTCGACGAACCGCCTCAGCGCTTCGGAGTTACCAGAGTCCAGAATCGCTTCGAGCTTGACGACCGCGGCGTCCGCGGTCGCCATCTGCGCTTCGGCCTGCTTCGCAAGCCGCTCTTCTTCACCATCGATGCTGGTGGCGCGATAAGACTTCCATGCTTCGTCGATCGCGGTGGTGCCTGCCCGAACGTTATCTGCCGCTTCGTCGTAGCCGACATTCCCGTTCAAGGCCTTGTGTGCGTTGTCGACGATGAGAACGGCATAGGTATCGGCGACTGTCTTCAGGTCTTCAAGCGGCTCGACACGATCGACCAGGATGGTCGAAAGCGCCGCCTCATTTGTGCGCGCTGTGTGATAGAAGGCGGCGGCTAAGGCGAGCAGGGCGGCGCTAAGTATGGCCAGGCAGGCAAAAAGCTTACGCTTAAGGGTCATCCGGAGGTCTCATCTCACGTTGCAGGAGGGATCGCTAAGACCCCATTCTAGACAGCAGAAGGACGGTTCCGGATCGCCGATCGGATTTTCTTGTTTCGGTGACAGATTATTCGATATGCAGACAACTTCACTGTTGCCCGCTTAAAGACAATTCCTTGCTTTCGGCGTCACCGATCATGAAAATCGTCTTGGGTACTCTTTGTATTAATGGGTGCCGGTGCAAGCTACGCGCGGTTAGGCACGTATCGATCCTCTATCGATTCAACCAAGGCGCATCTGGCGACCAGAATATGATGTCTGCGCCCAAGTAGTCGCGAGCGAAGGCGATGAATTCCTCCCGCGTGAAGGTCTCGCCCGTTTCGGGATTGGTATAGGTAAGGGTCGGTTCCTGGATCGCCATGGCGATGAGCGGAAGGGTTTCCTTGTGCTTGTTGAACCAGGGATAGCTGTTTTTCATCTGGCCTTGTCGATACGGCACGATATCCGGCCCTCCGACACCAAGCCCGAGCGTGTCAGCCATGGCGAACGCCCGCTCCATGTAACGGTGATCGTTATTCCATTCGCAGGGCCAGAAGTTGATATATTGGACAACCTGCGTCTTGCTAAAGGCGGCACGCAGCGCAGCCATATTGTCCAGTGCCGCGAAGAAATACTCGTCGCAGGAGAAAACGCCCGGTTGTTCTTCCCCGCCGATTGGATCGTAAGCGCTTTCGGGAAGGTTTATCCCGTAAAGCCGCCCATCGAACCGCTCGGCCAATTCAACCAGCAGGCTTTGAAATCGCGATCGCACGTAAGGGTTCCACTGCTTCGTGGTCCAGCCCTGGCCGACGGGCTCGCCTTCTCCGGGATTGTCGAATTGCCGTGCGAGCCCACCATCGTACTTGGGATCGCTAAGAATATAATCGGGTACGCGCCGCGCGGTTGGCGAAAAGAAGCGGTCCTGAACTTGGACGAACAGCTGGCGATCTTGGCGATCAAGTGTCGCGAGATCATCTTCGATGTCCGTGAAATCGTAGATGCCTTCTTCCGGCTCGAGAGCGCGCCAGGAATAGACCTTTTGCACGCCCTCGACATCAGGTCGTGCGATTAGCTGGGAATGCTCATCCAGATCATCGCCGCCGAGAAAGACGAAGTTCCTTGGTTCTTCAGCGGAGGCGTTGACTGCCAGCCCCAGTAAAAGAACGAGACCCAGTAATGCGCGAATGAACATAGCGACCGTCCCTCCTTGAAGAGGAAGTATTCGCATGACACTCAGCGTGTTGTAAAACAGATTTCAAATTGTGCCAGAGTACTTACGCTTTTAAAACGCTTGGTGATCCAGAGCGCTTTCATAGATCTGGCACGCAACCATCCCGAATCATAATCCGGCATTCCCACCTGTGCGGGAATGCCGGAATTAGCGTTTACCGAGTCAGCTTCTTGTAGCTCACCCGGCTCGGACGGTCCGCCGCATCGCCGAGACGGCGGCGCTTGTCTTCTTCGTAGGCTTCGAAGTTGCCCTCGAACCATTCGACGTGGCTATCGCCTTCGAAGGCGAGGATGTGGGTGGCCAGACGGTCGAGGAAAAAGCGGTCATGGCTGATGACCACGGCGCAGCCGGCGAAGTTCTCGATCGCCTCTTCCAGCGCGCCCAGCGTTTCCACGTCGAGGTCGTTGGTCGGTTCGTCCAGCAGTAGGACGTTGCCACCCTCCTTCAGCATCTTGGCCATATGCACGCGGTTGCGTTCACCGCCCGACAGCTTGCCGACGTTCTTCTGTTGGTCCGCACCCTTGAAGTTGAACGCGCCGACATAGGCACGGGTCGAGGCATCGTGGCCGTTGACTTTCATGTAGTCGAGGCCGTCGGAGATCTCTTCCCAGACATTGTTCTTGGGGTTCAGATGGTCGCGGCTCTGGTCGACATAGCCGAGGTGGACGGTCGAACCGATTTCCACGGTACCGCTGTCGGGTTCTTCCTTGCCGGTCAGGATCTTGAACAGCGTGGACTTACCCGCGCCGTTGGGGCCGATCACACCGACGATGCCGCCCGGGGGGAGCATGAAGCTGAGGTTTTCGAACAACAGCTTGTCGCCATAGGCCTTGGTGATGTTGTTGGCCTCGATCACCTTGCCGCCCAGACGTTCGGGCACTTGGATGACGATCTGCGCCTTGCCGGGCTTGCGGTTCTGCTGCTCTTCCTGGAGCTGTTCGAACTTGCGCACACGCGCCTTGGACTTGGTCTGGCGCGCGCTGGGCGTCTGCCGGATCCATTCGAGTTCGCGGGACAGCGCCTTTGAGCGGCCCGAATCCTCGCGGCTTTCCTGCTCGAGACGCTTGGCCTTCTTCTCCAGATAGGTCGAATAATTGCCTTCGTAGGGATAGTAGGATCCGCGGTCGAGTTCGAGGATCCATTCCACCACGTTATCGAGGAAGTAGCGATCGTGGGTGATCATCAGCACCGCACCCGCATATTCTTTTAGGTGGTTTTCCAGCCACTGGACCGACTCTGCGTCCAGGTGGTTGGTCGGTTCGTCCAGCAGCAGGATGGAAGGCTTCTGGATCAGCAGGCGGGTAAGCGCGACACGGCGCTTCTCGCCGCCCGAAAGATCGGTGACGGGCCAGTCGCCCGGCGGGCAGCGCAGCGCTTCCATCGCGACTTCGAGCTGGTTGTCGAGCGTCCAGCCGTCGACCGCGTCGATCTTGTCCTGCAATTCGGCCATCTCGGTGCTCAGCGCGTCGAAATCGGCGCCTTCCTCGCCCATTTCCATACCGATCGCATTGAAGCGTTCGACCATGTCGGCGGTTTCGCGCGCACCGTCCTTGACGTTTTCGAGCACGGTCTTGCTTTCGTCGAGCTCGGGCTCCTGCTCCAGATAGCCGACAGTGATGTTTTCGCCCGGCCATGCTTCGCCGGTGAAATCCTTGTCGATGCCGGCCATGATCTTGATCAGCGTCGACTTACCCGCGCCGTTGGGACCCACGATGCCGATCTTCGCGCCCTGATAGAACTGCAGGTTGATGTTGCTGAGCACCGGCTTCGGAGCACCGGGGAAAGTCTTGGTCATGTCCTTCATGACAAAGGCGTATTGCGCGGCCATCGGGCGAATCCTTGGAATTGATCTGAAAGAATGGGAAAGTTGGTGGCGCAGATAGTCGCCACAGCGCCAATGGGCAAGGTTCAGGGTAGATAAGACAGGGCTTGGCTTTGCCGCTGGGAATGATAGCAAGCCGCTCCATGACCAGATCGCTCATCGCGCTTGCCGCACTTTCGCTCTCCGTTCCCGCAGCCGCCGACCGTGCCGACCACGCGCTGGAAAGCGATACGATCGCCTGGGATTTCGTCGAAGGACTGACGACGGAAATCGGCCCGCGCATGCCGGGCACCGAGCAGGAGGCGCGGGCACGCGTCTGGGCCATGGACTGGCTGCGCGCCAACGGCTTCACCAATGTCGAGAACGAACCGTTCGATATGGAGACCTGGGTGCGCGGCACCGAAATGGCGGAGGTGGTTGCCCCTTACGCGCAGCCGATGGCGATTACCGCGCTATCGACCACGGCTTCCACCGGACCGCAGGGGATCGAGGCGGAGGTGGTCTACTTCCCTTCCTATGCCGATCTGCAAGCTGCCGCACCGGGTAGCCTGAAGGGCAAGATCGCTTTCGTCAGTCACCGGATGCGTGCCGCGCAGGATGGATCGCACTATGGCTTCGCCGGACCTGCGCGCTGGACGGCGCCGTCGCTCGCAGCCAGCAAGGGCGCGGTGGCAACCGTCATCCGCTCGGTCGGCACCGACAATCACCGTGTTCCGCATACCGGGACGACGACCTTTGCCGAAGGTGTCAGCCCCACGCCCGCAGGCGCGCTGTCCAATCCCGATGCCGATAATCTGGAGCGCATGTTCGCCCGCGCGAATGGCGAACCAATCCGCATGAAGCTGGTGATGACGCCGCGCGATCTGGGCATCACGAAAAGCGGCAATGTGGTCGGTGAGATCGTGGGCCGCGATCCGTCGCTGCCGCCCGTTCTGCTCGCCTGCCATCTCGACAGCTGGGACCTCGGAACCGGCGCGATCGACGATGGTGCCGGCTGCGCAATCGCGGCTGCTGCGGCTAGGCATGTCGCCGAGCAGGGCCAGCCCTTGCGCACCATCCGGGTACTGTTCGCCGGTGCCGAGGAAACAGGGCTGTGGGGATCGAGCGCCTATGCCGCTGCCCACGCGGGCGAACCGATCTTCGTCGGGCTGGAAAGCGATTTCGGCGCGGACCGGATATGGCGACTGGAAACCAACTTCACCCGGACCGATCCCGAACTCTTCGGCCAGCTGGCCAGTTCGGTGCAGCGCTTCGGCGTCGCACCTGCGGGCGGCGTGGCGACCGGCGGTGCCGATCTCAATGTGGTTCGCGAACAGAATGGCGCGTTGATCGACCTGCAGCAGGACGGGACGCGTTACTTCGACCTGCATCACACGGCCGATGACACGCTCGACAAGATCGATCCGGTGCAGTTGCGGCAAAATGTCGCCGTGTGGACGGCAGTGGTCGGGGTGATGGCTAACCACGCACAGTCGATCCGCCGCGAAGAGGCGAGCGAGCAGTAAGCTCCTCGCCCTCGGCACAGGTTCAGGCGGAAAATTCCCGGTTTATCAGGCGCGGCAGCAGCGCCAGTTGAAATGCTGCGCGCGCCAGCAGGAACAGGCTGAACGAGAGCCACAGGCCATGGCTGCCAAGCGGCCAGCTCAGCCACAGGGCCACTGCGTAAACCAAGCCCGCGCCGATCATCGTTAGCAGCAGGGACCGCGTCCAGCTGGCACCCACATAGATGCCGTCCAGCACGAAGCCCGCAAGGCCCGCAAACGGTATCACGATCAGCCACGGGGCCAGGTCCTGCGCCTGCAGGAGAACCGCTTCGGTCGCGGCGAAGCTGGCAAGGATCGGGTCCGCCAGCAGCGCGAAACCAGCTGCAAGAAGCGCCGCTGCCGCCATGCCGCGCCACAGGATCGCGCGGATATAGCCGGTAAAGCCCTTGCGATCGGCGGCACCGGCGCGTTCGCCGTTGAGGACCTGCGCGGCATTCTCGAATCCGTCGAGCAGTAAGGCGGTGAAGATGAACAGCTGGTAGAGGATGCCATTGGCGGCCAGCACCACCGCGCCGCGCTCTGCCGAAAGGCGGGTCAGCCCGGCCATGGCAACGACCAGCACCAGCGTGCGCAGGAAAAGGTCGCGATTGACGGAGAGGAAGGGCCGCAGGCCGGACAGGCTGGCAATCCCGCCCCGCCGCGCGCTTTCCAGGAGAGATTTGGCAGAGGCGCCGCCCAGCAATATGGCCGTCAGCAGCGCCAGCTTGGCGAATTCGGCAATGAAGCTCGACCAGCCGATCCCGGCGATTCCCCATTCCAGCCCGAGGGCGAACCACAGGCCCAGCCCGACATTGAGCAGATTGTAGAGCACTTCGACCGCCAGCACGGTCTTCATACGCCGCTGGCCAACGAGAAAGCCGATCGCAGCGAAATTGGCCATGACCGCCGGGGCGCTCCAGTAGCGGATATCCGCGTAAACATTCGCTGCCTCGCGCACCGCGCCAGTCGCGCCAAGGGCATCGAGCGCGAGTGGGAGCACGAGCGGTTTTGCCAGCAGGAGCAGCATCGCGATCGACAGCCCGACCAGCAAGCCGCGCAGCAGCACCATTGCCTGCGCCTGCGCGCCCGAGCGTGTGCCTGCCTGCGCCACCAGCCCGGTGGTGCCGGTCTTGAGGAAGTTCATGACAGTGAAGAGCACGGCAAACAGCCGCGCACCAACGTCGACCGCCCCTTGCGTGGGCGCATCGCCCAGCTGGCCGACGATCCACATGTCGCCGATGCCGATCAGCGCCGTGGCGACATTGGTCACCATCGCCGGCAGGGCGATCGCCCAGATGGCCCGCGTATCGAGCCGCGTTTCGGAAGACAGGAGGGCGGGGCCGGCGGTCAGGTCAGGCTCCTTGCGATCGATCGACGTGTGGTCGGGGAGACAAGATTCGAACTTGCGACCCCCTGTACCCAAAACAGGTGCGCTACCAGGCTGCGCCACTCCCCGACATTACGTCGATCTTCAAGCCGGACGGTTGGTAGGCCCGGCAGGACTCGAACCCGCGACCTAGCCGTTATGAGCGGCCAGCTCTAACCAACTGAGCTACGGGCCCCCAAGGAACCGTCCGTGAAGGCTCGAACCGCCGCCTAGCCGCGTGCGCCGTGAAGGGCAAGCCGCGAAAACACGCTTTTATCATCCTTCTTCATTTTGCGGTATGGAAACACGGTTCGCCGCAACGCGCAGCGGCAGCGAAAGCATCAGGCAATCGTCATGGCGCACGAGATCGCCGCCTGCCGATCGCGCCTCGGCCCGGGCTAGGCGGAGAGAAAAGCCGATTCCGAAGATTCCCGCGCTCAACGCGCCGCTGCCGCTCCGGGCCTCGACTGCAAAAATATCGACAGGATCGCGCAAAATGGCCGGTATGTCTGCGGCCAGTTCAAGTTGGCTACCTTCGGTTGCCAGATCGATTTTGATCGTTTCACCTGCGGCGACAGACCCGGCCAGTGTCGCCAGCATTCGCCATGCCAGCCGTTCGGCTTCGGTTTCGGCCAAACTCACCGGTGCGCGAAGATCGCCGAGGTCGGCTTCGATTCGCGCAACCTTCGGGCGCAGCACGGACTGCAACTGAGTCAGTTGAGTGCGCGCGACCTGCGCAAAATCGCACGTGCCCGGTTCGAGCTCGATCGTGCCTGCTTCCAGTCTCGCAAGGCGTTCCAGTTCCTCGAGACCTGCAAGGATATGAGCCGCATCGCCCGCGATGGTTGCGGCGATGGAACGATATTCGTGTGGCACCGGGCCGATGACCTGCTGCTGGATCATTTCCGCATAACCCTGCATCGCGTTCACCGGTGTGCGCAGCTCGTGAAGCAATTGCCTGAGACGATCCGCCTGCTCGCCGCTCGGATCCCCGGCATCCACTGGCCGGCGGAATAGCCCCTCATAGCCCAGAAACCGCCCGTTGCCCGTGTCGAATCGGGGATTGGCGTCGACCACCCAATCTCCTTCGATCAGCGGGGCACCGCGCAAAGCCACGAGGGTGTCGCGCATCTGCTTGCGCCGGGCGATCGCCTCGACGGTTCTTCCGGAGCCGAGCTTCTTAAGGTCAATTCCGAAGACCATGGGGAGGATGGCCGCTTCAGCCCATTCGATGCGACCTTCCGAATTGGCTTCGAAGAAAAAGTGGTCGAGATATTCCGGCGGCCTGGGTCTCTCGCGCCGCGTGCGAGGCTTTGCCGGCACCCCGGTTTGCGAAGGCGGCGTGCGTTCCTGCGAAAACGCTTCGATACGGGCGAGAAGGGCTTTTACGTCATCCTTGCCGGGAAGGGTCTTGGCCGGATCCTTGGCGGGCTGGGCCGACGCGGCTGGTGCTGGTGCGGCGGGCGCTTCGCGCTTGGGCACCTCTTGCACTGGCTCGGGAAGGGGCAGCGCCCTGTCCGATACGCCGAGCTGGTCGAGCACCCTCATCGCCTCCAGCGGCAAATCCTTGCGATAACGCAGAAAGCCCCGCGATCGGATTGGCAGCGCGGGGATGAGTTCGACCCATTCGCCGGGTGTCAGCTGCGCGCGCGAAAGTGCCGCCGCCGCGATATGCGGATGCTCTTCGCCGAACCATTTCACCAGGTCGGGATTGCGGAAGCGCCAGCCGTGTTCCCCGACCAGTGCCACCCGCTCCTGCAAAGGGATCTCGTCAGCCAACGCGATCAGACGGAGATAGGCTGCCGCTTCGAGCGCGGAATCCCCGCCCTCTGCCCGCTCGCCGAGCAGGTCGATCAGCTGCCGAAACTGCGTCTTCGCCGCACGCTCGCCGGATGCGCGCAGGCGCAGCACAGTGGCAAGGCGGTCGTCGAAATGCATTCTTTCTCCATGATCGCCGAACCGGCCGGTTAATTCCGCAGTGCACAATCGGCCCAGTGCTCTTAGCAGCAATTGGTAAACGGTCGTTTACGCAAAACCGTCCCGGTCGCCGTTGCAAAAGCATTCAATTGCTGGCAAACAAAATAATGTTAGCCATTCGGATCATTACGCCCCACCAACATTTCGTGTGCGGCTTATCTTTCGATAGGCGTATCTCTGGCTTGAGGAAAGACTGGCATGGCCAATATGGACGATATTGATCGTCGTTTGCTCGCCGAATTACAGGACGAGGGAAGAATAACCAATGTCGAGCTGGCGCATCGCGTCGGCCTGACCGCGCCGCCCTGCCTGCGCCGTGTGCGTGCGCTGGAGGAAGAGGGCGTCATCCGCGGCTATCACGCCGAACTCGACCCCTCGAAGCTCGGTTTCTCGATCACCGTTTTCGCCATGGTCAGCCTGAAGAGCCAGGCCGAAGATTCGCTGCGCGAATTCGAAGTGGCGATGAAGGATCTGCCAGAGGTGCGCGAAGTGCACATGCTCAATGGCGAGATCGATTTCATCATCAAGATCGTCAGCCGCGACCTGCAGAGCTTCCAAGAATTCCTGACCAGCAAGCTGACGCCCGCTCCCAATGTGGCCAGCGTGAAGACCTCGCTGACTATCCGCACCAGCAAGAACGATCCGGGCGTTCCGCTTTGATCGATGCGGTCTCGGGCCAGTGCCTGTGCGGCGCCGTGACGGTCGACCTGACCGGCGCCAACAGCACTCTCGAGATATGCCAATGCACCATGTGCCGCCGATGGGGCGGCGCTTTCTATGCCGCGATGACCGCCGAAAAAGCGGCGGTTACGGGCGAGGATAGCGTCACCGTCTACAATTCCAGCGCTTGGGCCGAGCGCGCCTCGTGCGGCACCTGCGGCAGCAGCTTGTGGTTCCGCTTCCTGCCCACGGGCAACCGCAGCTTTTCTGCCGGGCTGTTCGAAGATGCCGCGCAACTGCCGGTCGAAAAAGAGATCTTCGTCGACGAACGCGCCGACTGGTGCCGGATCGAGGGCGAACACCGCCGCATGACAGGCGACGAGATCATCGCCGAAGCCAAGGCCGCTGGGTTCACCTTCGATTAGATTGGGCTAGCAGCGCGGCTAGCCGCGAGGCCCTTTCAGACCTCGCGTTCCTTCAGCCATTCTTCCAGCCATTTGATCGAATAGTCGCCGCTCTTCACGTCGTCCTGTTCGAGCAGGGCCTGGTGCAGGGGCACGCTGGTCTTCACGCCTTCGATCACCATTTCTTCCAGCGCGCGCTTCAGGCGCATCATGCACCGTTCGCGGTCGCGGCCGTAGACGATGAGCTTGGCGATCATGCTGTCGTAATAGGGCGGGATCGAATAGCCGGCGTAGATGCCGCTATCCACGCGCACATGCATGCCGCCTGCCGCATGGTAATAGGTGATCTTGCCGGGGCTGGGCGCGAAGGTGAACGGGTCTTCCGCATTGATGCGGCATTCGATCGCATGACCGGTGAAGGTGATGTCCTCCTGCTTGCAGGACAGGTTCTTGCCGTCGGCCACGCGGATCTGTTCGCGCACCAGATCGATGCCGGTGATCATCTCGGTCACCGGATGTTCGACCTGCAGGCGGGTGTTCATCTCGATGAAATAGAACTCGCCGTTTTCCCACAGGAATTCGATCGTGCCCGCACCGCGATAGGCCATGTCGCGCATGGCCGAGGCGCAGACTTCGCCCATCCGCATCCGCTCTTCTTGGGTGATCACGGGCGAGGGCGCTTCTTCGAGCACCTTCTGATGGCGGCGCTGCAGCGAACAGTCACGTTCGCCCAGATGCACGGCATTGCCGCGCCCGTCACCGAACACCTGGAATTCGATATGGCGCGGATTGCCGAGATACTTCTCGATATAGACGGTGGCATCGCCGAAGGCGGCCTTCGCCTCGCTACCGGCCTGCTGCATCAGCGTTTCGAGCTGGTCTTCGCTTTCGCAGACCTTCATCCCGCGGCCGCCGCCGCCAGATGCCGCCTTGATGATGACGGGATACCCGATGTCCGCGCAGATCCGGCGCGCTTCGTCGTAATCCGAGACGGCACCATCGCTGCCCGGCACCAGCGGGAGTCCGAGCTTGCCAGCGGTCCGCTTGGCTTCGACCTTGTCGCCCATGGTGCGGATATGTTCGGGCTTGGGCCCGATCCAGGCAATGTCGTGCGCTTCCACGATCTCGGCGAATTTGGCGTTTTCCGACAGGAAGCCATAACCCGGGTGGATCGCATCGGCCTGCGCGATTTCGGCGGCCGAAATGATGTTGGCGACGTTGAGATAGCTGTCGCCAGCCGCCGGCGGGCCGATGCACACGGCATGATCGGCCAGGCGCACATGCATGGCATCGGCATCGGCGGTGGAATGCACCGCCACCGTCTCGATACCCATTTCATGTGCGGCGCGATGGATACGCAGCGCGATTTCGCCGCGATTGGCGATCAATATGCGTGAAATGCCCACGATCTGTACCTTATCCGACGACGACGAGCGGCTGGTCGAATTCCACCGGCTGCGCGTTTTCGACCAGGATCGATTTGACCGTGCCCGCCTTGTCGGCAGTGATCGGGTTCATGACCTTCATGGCTTCCACGATGAGGAGGGTCTGACCTTCCTTCACGCTGTCGCCGACCTTCACGAAGTCGGGCGCGCCCGGCTCCGCAGCGAGATAGACCGTGCCGACCATGGGCGATTTGATCGCACCGGCCGTGTCGGCCACTTCGGGCGCAGCATCGGCTGCGGGTGCTGCCGGGGCGGCGGGCGCCGCCGCTGCCATGGGGGCAGGGGCTACCGCAGCCATGGCCACGCCGCCGCCGCGCGATACGCGGATCTTGCGGTCGCCATCTTCCACTTCGATTTCGGTGAGCCCGGTTTCGCCCAGCATCTCTGCCAGTTCGCGTACGAGCGAGGTGTCGACATTCATGCCGGAGTTACCGGCGCCTTTGCGATCGGCCATGAAATGGTCCCTTGTTAGTTTTCGCTCGCGCCTATGCTACCCCTCGCCGCGCAAGACAAGGGGCTGGGCAGGGTTTTAGAGAGCCGCGGCCTTCTCCAACGCTACGGAATAGCTGCGCGCGCCGAGGCCTTTCACGCAATCCGCGGCGGCCATCCCGACATAGGACAGGTGGCGAAATTCCTCGCGCGTCTCCGGATCTGACAGGTGAACCTCGATCACCGGCACCGCGATCGCCTTGATCGCATCGAGCAGCGCGATCGAGGTGTGGGTATAGGCCGCAGCGTTCAGCAGCACGGCCTTGGCCTGCTGGCGGTTGGCGTCATGCAGCCAGTCGATCAGCTGGCCTTCGTGATTGGTCTGGTGAAAACTGATTGCCAGCCCCAGCCCCTCGGCCTGTTTGGCCAACATTTCCTCGATATCGGCCAGCGTCTGATGCCCGTAAATCTCCGGCTCGCGCTGGCCGAGGAGGTTGAGATTGGGGCCGTTGAGAACGAATACGGTGTCGGTCATGCCCGCGCTATGAAAGCAGGGCGCGACGGCTTCAACATGTTTCGGTTTGGACGGGGGGCTAGCGGGGTGGAGGGCCGGGCTCGAGAAGCCGAGGGAAGGTCCAGAGACTGAGCAGGAAGAGGGGGTAGATCGCAAGCTGTTGCGGATGTTCAATCCCATGATACCTCTGCGAGGCATTTAGAAAAGGGGGCACCAATGACTCGCAGCCGACACATAAGATGGTCCGGCGTTTTTTCGGCGGCCCTGTTTTTGTGCTCCTGCTCCACGACCCATCGGGTGGACTCCGACCGAGGACGAGACCTGGTTATCACGGAGGATATCGACAGGTTCTGGGAAGCCTATGACGCGGTGCGCGCGGAAACCGACGAACGCCGCCAGCAGGAATTGGTATCCGAGCTGTATCTGGATCGCGGCAGTCCCGGTTTGCATGCGATGAACAGAGCGCGATCGTATCGGAGTTCTGAATATCTCTACGCAATGCAGAACTACACCCAGTATCTCGACGCGGTTCGGGCAAATACGCTGGAAGCAAGCCGATATAGCCGACAGATTTCCGATGCCCTTGAGAAATTCAGGGCGGTCTATCCGGATGCCCGCGATGTACCTGTTTATTTCGTGATCGGCGCGTTCCGGGCCGGCGGCACCGCAAACGACGGTAAGCTTCTGATCGGTGCGGAGCTGGCGATGGCATCGAGCAACACCCCGACGCACGAGTTTGGCGAAAAGCTGGCCCACCTTCCCGCCTACATACAAAGCGGCCCTATCGATAATCTCATCGACCTGAACGTGCATGAATATGTGCATACGCAGCAGCGCTCGACAGGTGGCGTTGATTTGCTGTCGCAGGCTCTGTTCGAAGGCGTTGCGGAATATCTCTCCACAGCCGCGATCGGTCGTCCGTCCCGGCAGCCGGCAATCGCCTATGGGACAGAAAATCGCGCCGCCGTGCTGGCCGCGTTCCAACGGGATATCGCTCTGTCGGATTGGGATGACTGGATCTGGAACGATGCGGACAATCCATTCGCCACGCGCGATCTCGGATATTTCGTCGGCTATGCAATTGCTCGCTCCTACGTCGAAGCCGCGCCAAACAAATCTGCTGCTATCAGTCGCCTGATCGAACTGGACTATTCCAGCGCATGCGAAGTTGCCGACGTGGTCGACACCGCTGCGGTTTTCGATGAAGATGTCGCGCGCATGCGTCCGGATACCGACTATGGCACCTGTGGCTAGGCGACGCCGGTCCTATTGAGGCGCCTTAGCAGTGGGTGTCTATTGCTCAGCTAAAGACCGGAGTGCGGGTGTAGCGCCAGTGCCAACTTTGCGCCTCATGCAAGCTTCTACAGGTGTGGAAGGCATTGCCTGAAAGCGGTTACGATCTTTTTCGTTATTTCAGCTGCGATGGCTGTTGTGGGACGCCATTGCGGAAACTTTGTTGGATGCACCCTAAAATCTCGGCGTCATAATGCGACGTCGACAGTCACCCTTGGTTGATTTGTGGAAGAACTCGCGAACCCCGAATAACGAGGTTGAAGAAATTTTGTCTTCAATTACTGGTGGCAAGCATTGCCTTAGTAATGGGCTAATTTGACGGGGGTTAAAATGAGGGTCGCCGCTTTTATGGCATCCATTTCGGGTGCCGTGTTTCTTACGTCTTGTGGAGGTGGTGATGGTTCAAGCCCCCCAGTTTCGGGACCGCCTCCTGTTCCGACGCTTTCGGTAACGCTTTCAGAGAATTCAGCTGACATATCCATCTCGGAAGGGGAAAGCGCTGAATTTGGCTTTGATGCATCCTATACAGGTTCGTCCTCGGATAGCGTCATCGCAGATGTGGCTGTTGGCGGTCAAAGATATATACTGAAAGGCGCGCCGGTAGCCTCAGGCAAGACCTTTTCGGTCAATTTTGAAACAATCCCATTTCCTACAGGTGGTCTCTCCAGCAGCGAGATCGTATTTCGCCTCTGCAAAACTGCAACTTGCGAAACGGTTTATCCAGGCTCCACCAAGCGGTTTACTGTCAATCTCGATGTGAGTGTAAACGACTGGGCGACGTTCCAAAGAGATAACGCGCATACGGGCTACGTGCCAGTACGCTTCGATCCCGCTCGCTTCACGAAGGCTTGGGAATGGACGGATACTTTTACTGCTGGAAGGATACGTCCTCCCGCGGCCTCTGAGGGAAAGGTGCTGATCGTTACAGCTCGTGACGGTGGTTCCGCTTACGCCGGCACCGCACGCCTCAAGGCTTTCGAGACATCCTCCGGCAAGGAGATCTGGTCATACGATATGGGTGACCAGTTTCACGCCAGCGGTCCGTCGATCTCTAATGAACTCGTTCATGTGACTTCGATGCGTTCGTCGAGTTCGTCGAATCCCCAATGGGTCTTCAATCTGGGCTCCGGAACATTCAAAAACCAGATGTCGTTTGCTGCACAATGGACTGACTTCAACCAGCCGGTGGCCGATGGCAACGAAGTGTATGTAGCAGCTGGATACTATGGCAGCGTGATCTATGGATACGATGCCGACGCCGGAACTCAGAAGTGGGTCACAGAACGGACGGGCGGCGCAGTCTGGGGCGGCCAGAGCATGGCACTGGATGATACCCATGCTTATTATTATTCCGGCACCGCTCTGGATCAGGTCGAACGTGCTACCGGAAAGATCGTGAAAAGTATCGCGGATCCGGAGTACGTTACATACACCTACGATTACGCGGCCGGACCAGTGCTCGATGGGAAAGGCAACGTTTTCCTGTTTTCCGGAGACAAGCGGTTCGAAGGAAGCAACAAGATCGTCGCCATGTCGCTCGCAACGGGCTCGATAAAATGGCGAAGCGCAGCCGAATATTCGACAGCCTTCGCGCTGGCCGATGGCACGATCTATGCGGTTCGCAGCGACGCTCGCGTATTATCCGCGATCAACTCGGAAAATGGCAAGGTTTTATGGTCGACGCCACTCCCCGGTAGTGATGTCCTGCTGGGAAATGTGATCGCAACCGAAAACCTGATTTTCGTGTCCTCGGCATCTCAAACCTGGGCAATAGATCGCAAGGACCAGGATCACTCCGTGATTTGGGAGGCCCCTACCGGTGGAAGATTGGCGATCACCCCAGATAGCTATCTGCTTACCACCGGCCAGCGAGGTAACAGCCGACTGACGGCATACAAGCTGTTTTAGGGTCAACTCTGAAAAATGTTCGCGACACAGCTTCGAGTCCCTCGAAGCTGTGTTTCGCGAGCGATCCTGTATGGAGCTTATGCTACAGCTGAGGCGCGCGATCGTGCCGGTGACGTGCTAGCTTTAGCGACAGCCTCCCACCTCAATCCCTGCTGTAAATCCGATTTTCCTACACAGGACCTTTCTGTCATTCCCAGACGGACGACCGAGCCTAAATCGAAAGGAGGCGGAATGAAGCGGATGCAGTTGATGGGCACGAGAACCCCAGCACTGCTTCGAGCGGAAGTTGACACCTGTCCGAGCCAAAATTTGCTAAAAACCCCAGAAGGATGGGCATGGCGAGGGAAAGGAGAGTTTTCTATTCACCCCCTGTCGGTGTCACCCGGCGTGGCCGGTTTGAGGAGCGTAAAAACTCACTCAGATTCCCATGATGGTTCTCAAAGGCCACGATAAATGGCACTTATACAGCTGATCGGTGCGTTGATGACTAGCTGCCCAGAGTAATTCTAGCGGAGCTCTGAGGATTGTTTCGTTGCAGCGAAGAGGCGGAACGAGTTCGCCCCTGCTATGATCGATATCGCATACGAAGGCCCGCCAGAACCTGACGGCCCTTGTCTCTAACGAAGCAAAGTGTGCTGGTTGCGCGAAGATTTACGAACCGAAGTATCGCGCCTTCAGTTCGGCGATGTCAGACCGCATGTCAGCGCGATCTTCCGGCGAGAGCGCGCCGCCGCTTTCCTCCTCGAGTGAAAGGTACTTCTGCAACAGTCGGGTTCGCTCGACGCGGTACTCCCGTGCTGTGTCGATGGAACCCTTCGGGACGCCTGCAGTGCCCTGAGGCGAAAGCGCACCGAACTCGGGCGCGGCGTATGTGAGCGGGGCAAGCGTCGGATCGGGAGCGCCAGGATTTGCGCTTACCCCGGCTGCGATCATCCCGGATAGCACACATGCTGCCAATACCATTCTATTCATCGCAAGATCCTTTCCATGCCTGGGATGATGAACAGATCAATCCGAACCTGTCGCTAAGTTGAACAAGCATTTGTTCGAAGGATCCTAGCTTGGACCGTACATTCGATTTTCCTACACTGAACATTTTTGAGAAAACATCCGGGTGACGGAGGTTGGTGAGAAGGGGCAATGGCGTGAGCGCTGATGGTGGGCCGGAGAACCCCGGCACTGCATCGAGCGGAAGTTGACAAGCGCCCACTCCAGAACTTGCTAAGAATCCGAGGAAAGCGGGCTTGGCGAGGGGGAGGGGAGTTTTCTAGTCACCTCCCTGTCGGTGTCACCCGGCGAGGAGTGTTCGAAGTGACCGGGGGTCTGCGAACGCAGTGAAAGTCATTTGTCGGATGTCGGAGCGAATCCTACCGGCCGCCTTCAAGCGCAAACTTGAGGGACCGGACACGCAGCCCGGTCCCCTGGAGCGGCCATGTAATTAACGCGCGTTGTAGGCGATCTGGCGGGCACGCCGCTTTTCGAGCTGGGCGTGTGCCTTTTCGGTGACGTCGGCGAGGCACTCCTTGTCGAGGATGCGTCCCGAGGTCGTGACCGAGGTCGGCACTTCGCACGCACGCTTGGCGGCGGCAGCTATCCGCAGCTGCATTTGTTCGAAATGGGCCGGGTTCGACAGGTCCAGATCCGCGTGGGAGATACGGACTTCGACCGGGTTTTGCTTGGCGGCCAAGGGTACGGCGGAAATGCACAGGACCGAACCTATGGCAGGGATAATCAGGCGGCGCATAATCGTTCTCCTGAAGAGTGATTGATGTGAGCGGCCTCCCAAGACTTACACCCGGATTGTGCAGCGCAGCATTTCCTTTCGCAAGTGCAAAAAATCCGGTGTGAGGTGCGTGAAACGCAACAGCGGAATTGTCATGCAACTCGCCTGCTGACGCACTACCGCACGCCATTCGGCGAAGGGTCTAGTCGTGTGCGGCTATCGGAATGATCCACCTGCCGTTCGCGCGGTCGATGCGCCCCCCGGCTTCCTCGGTCACGGCGCGGTCCACGATGGCGAGGCTGCGTTCGCCCATGGCGGCGAAATCGTCATAGCCGTCGTTCGGGAAGCCCTGGCGCGTGCGGTGGATGTGGAAGCTGCCCGACAGCGGCGTGCCGAAGGCTTCCTCGATCGCCGCGCGACCCATGATCGAGCCGATCAGCCCGCCCCAGGTGGCGGTGGGGTTGTCCGAATCCCAGCCGGCCAACGTGCCGATGCGGATCGTGTCGCGCAGGTCGCCCTCGCCGTAGAAATAGCTGACCAGTCCCGCCGCGAAGTTGATGCCGCCGGCAAAGCAGCCGTTGCAATAGAGCCCGCGCGAGGAGATGTCGTAGCCGTCCTGCATGTCGACCTGATAGCGCTGGTAGACTGCATCGCGCGCCTGCTCCCACGTGGCGCCGCTCTCGTATTCGGCGAGCACGAAGCGGTACATCGCCCGCGGATATTCGCCTTCGGGCAGAAGCGCGGCGGCCTCTTCGGCAATGGCGCGCAATTGCGGGCCGAGCGGGCGCTGCGGATCGACCTTGGCGGACAGGGCGTGCAGCGCGACATGGAAGCGGGCGATATCCGCCGCCTCTCCGCGCGCGGCGGTGCGGATGGGCAGGTCGGCCATGCGCAGCGCGACATCGGGGCGGCCGGGCGCGAACAGGCCGAAGATCTCGGTCGAAAGCTGGGCGTCGATCATGTCCCAATGCTCGTTGAGTTTGGGGTCGGATGTTTCGGGCGGCAGCGTACCGGCCAGCATCAGGTCGTGCGCGCGCTGGTTGGAGACCCACAGATAGTTCTGATAGCCGGTCTCGTCCGTGCCATAGGGCGTGGGCTTGGCCTCGTCATAGATGTGGTCGATCCACGCCTGCCGGATCTGCTCGGGCGTGAGGATGCTGGTCCGGTGCTTCAGCAGCGCGTCCTGATAGATGTATTCGATATCGGTATCGTCATCCGCGCCCCAGCTCTCGCCCGGCGTGCGCAGGACGAAATCGATGGTGGGCGAGATGGGGCTGGGCTTGCCCGGATCGAAGATGCTCGGCTGGTCGGGCTGGCCCCAGTCCTCGCGCGTGTAGAATTCGCCATGCGGCCCGTCGCCGCCGATCTTGTCCATTTCGGTGACGAGGCCGGTCCAGTTCGCGATGCTCTGCCCCAGCCAGAACCCTTCCATCCGGCGGGCATAGGCAGCGCGGTCGATTTCAAGGGGGGCGATTAGCGCCGTGGCTCCCGCCTGTGGGGCCGAGACCGGCTCGACAGTGGCACAGCCCGCCAACAACACTGGCAGCAGAACAGGCAGGGCGGGCAAAATCAGTCGACGCACAATCTCTCTCCTCCACAGGAACAATTGGCGGCGTTTCATGTCTACGCCGCTCGCCCTGTTCTTATTACGCGGCGGTGTAGCGAAGGGCGCACCTTACGCAAAGGGAGAGTTGTGATCGTTCACAATTGCGTGAACGCGGTATTTTGCTCAGCTCTGCTGCGCGCTTTCATCCGCGTCCGGATGCGATGCCTGCCCGCCGCCCCATTTTACCGGGATGCGCAGGTAGGTGACGCCGTTATCCTGCGCCTCCTCGAACCGGCCGGCGCGGATATTCACTTGGATCGAGGGGAGCAGCAGCTTTGGCACCGCGAGCCCTGCGTCGCGCGTTTCGCGCAGCGCTACGAACGTATCCTCGTCCTTGCCTTCGCCGACATGGACATTGGTGCGCAATTGTTCGCCCACCGTGGTTTCCCAGCGATATTCGTCGCGCCCCGGCGCCTTGTAATCGTGACACAGGAACAGCCGCGTATCTTCCGGCAGCGCGAGCAGGCGGCGGATCGAGCGGTAGAGAGTGCGCGCATCGCCGCCCGGGAAATCGGCGCGGGCGGTGCCGAAATCGGGCATGAACAGCGTATCGCCGACGAATGCGGCATCGCCGATCAGATAGGCGACATCGGCAGGGGTGTGGCCGGGCACATGGAGCACATTGACTTCAAGCTCGCCGATGGCGAACCGGTCCCCGTCTTCGAACAGGCGGTCGAAGTCGGAACCGTCGGTGGCCAGGTCGTCCATCGCGAAGACCGGGCGGAAGATCTTCTGCACATCCTTGATCCGCGCGCCGATGCCGATCCACGCGCCGGTGCGCGCCTTGATGAATGGGGCTGCAGAGAGGTGGTCCGCATGGGCATGCGTCTCCAGCACCATTGCGATGGTCCAGTCACCGTCTTGGGCAAAGGTGAGGATGCGCTCTGCCGAACGGGTGTCGGCTTCTCCGCTGGCCAGATCGAAATCGAGCACCGGGTCGATCACGGCGGCGATGCGCGTTGAGGGATCGCCGACCAGATAGCTGATCGTATTCGTCGGTTCGTCGAAGAAGGCTTCAATTACGGGGTTGGTCATCTTTTCGCTCCGTTAGGCCTTGCTAATATATAAGGGCATGCTAAATTAGCAAGTACTTAAGGAGGCGTGCCCATGTTGCACTCGATGGATCTCAGAACGTTCGAAGCCAAGGCCGGCAAGGTGGCCGATACGCTCAAGGCGATGGGCAATGGCCGGAGGCTGATGCTGCTGTGCAAGCTCGTCGAACATGGCGAAATGACGGCGAGCGATCTGGCCAAGGAAGTCGGCCTGTCGCAACCGGCCTGTTCGCAGCATCTGGCAAGGATGCGCGACGAGGGCCTCGTCTCCTACAGGCGCGAGAGCCAGATGCTGTGGTACACGATTGCCGATCCACGCGTCGAAACGCTGCTTGCGCTGCTGTACCAGCTTTATTGCAAGGACTGATCGAATGACCTGTGTTTCCCTTACCCCCGCCGAAGCCGCGCGCATGATCGATGCCGGGGCCAGGCTGGTGGATATTCGCGCGGCCGACGAACATGCCCGCGAACGTATTCCGGGCGCAACGAACCTGCCGCTCGACCTGATCGAGGACTTGCCGTGCGATCAGTCGCCGGTGATCTTCCACTGCAAATCCGGCATGCGCACCGATGCCAATGCTGCGCGGCTTTCCGCCGCCGCAGCGGGCGCACCGGCCTATCTCATCGGCGGCGGGATCGACGGCTGGCGCCGCGAAGGGCAGCCCGTGCTGGCCGACAAGAGCCAGCCGCTCGAAATCATGCGGCAGGTCCAGATCGTGGCGGGCATACTGATCCTGATGGGCGTGATCCTCGGCTTCCTGTGGAGCCCGGCATTTTACGGCCTGGCGGGTTTCGTCGGCGCGGGCCTGCTGATGGCCGGGTCGACTGGCTGGTGCGGCATGGCCCATTTGCTGGGCGCGATGCCGTGGAACCGCAGGGCGGCTGGCTGAAGCGGGTATGGACCCCGCCACGATCCTTGCCGGCCTGGCCGCAGGCGCAGCCATCGGGCTGATTCTCGGCCTGGTGGGCGGAGGCGGGTCGATCCTCGCCGTGCCGCTGCTGATCTATGTGGTCGGGGTCCAGTCCACCCACGCCGCCATCGGCACCGCGGCCGTGGCGGTGAGCATCAATGCCCTGACGAGCCTGGCGGGCCACGCGCGGGCGGGGCGGGTAAAATGGCGCTGTGCCACCGTCTTCGCGCTGGCGGGGATGGCGGGCGCGGCTGCGGGAGCAGAGCTGGGGAAGGCTGTCGATGGGGACAGGCTGCTGGTCCTGTTCGGCCTGCTGATGATCGGCGTGGGGCTGATGATGCTGCGCAAGCGCACTGCCGCCTGGGCGCCCGACGTGCGGCTGAACCGCCAGAGCGCGCGGACGCTGCTGCCCCGGCTCGTTCCGATCGGGCTGGGCACCGGGCTGGCGGCAGGCTTTTTCGGCATCGGCGGCGGCTTCCTGATCGTCCCCGGCCTGATCCTGGCGACTGCCATGCCGCTGGAATTCGCCATCGGGACCTCGCTCGTGGTCGTCAGCGCGCTCGGCCTGACCACCGCCACATCCTATGCGCTGTCGGGGCTGGTCGATTGGGGCATCACGGGGTTGCTGGTGGCAGGCGGGCTGGTCGGAGCAATGGCCGGCATCGCCCTCGGCAAGAAGCTGGGCGCGCGCGAAGGCATGCTTGAACGCGGCTTCGCAGCGCTGGTGATCGCTATCGGCGGCTATGTGGCGGTCTCGTAAAGCTGGTCGCAAGTCCCGCCATCTCCCCTTTATTAGCCGATCGTGTGCAAGGAGGCTTGTGCGGGTAACCACGCAAATGATGCTCGCGTGGCATGATCTACCGGAACCGCGCCTCCTCTCCCGCCACTCGCTGCTTGAGAAACGGAAACCTATGAGGATTTCACCGAGCTGGCGATGTGGCAGGAGGAGACGGGCTGCCAACGACCCTAATTGCGGTCGAAGCGACTGTTTTTGGGCCGGCATTGAGAGAGGCCATCTATCAAATTGGACGCACTGGTCCTTGCATGACAACCGTAGGGAGATTGACGGACGGACCCAAAGGAACGTCGATCAGCCGAATGCGCTCCATTCCTAAGCGATGGTAAAATGGCTCGGCGTTGAGCCCGGCAAACGCTTGGAACAGGGTGAATCCGCAACTCAATGCCTCGGTCGCACATTGATTGTAGATCGAGCGACCGATGCCTTCTCGTGCGCGATCCGGATCAGTTGCGAAGTGACGTAAGTGGGCGAGGCCCGGCTCCACCTCTCCGCTTCCCGGCATTTCAGCTGTCCAGCCCCCACAGCCGATCAGGTGTTCACCATCCTCCATTACGTAGTAAGTTCTCGAAGCTAATAAGGCAGGATTAGCCCGTGTCATTTCCGGTAGAGCCACTGCTAGCACGGCAGCGTCATACGACGCTTCCATGAGGGTCGGATAAGCCCGCCGCAATAAAGCCGTAACGCTTGACGCATCGTTGAGCTCGGCATTTCGCAGGCGCATAATTCTGCTCCACGTTCCAGAGATTATCGCTTGGTCATACAGCCATCACGCCAGCGACTCGACCGGAATATCTGCAATTACCCTCTGCGCACCAACCCAGTAGGTCGCAAGTATGACATCGATGATTTTCGCTACAGTTACCCAATTAAGCCTATAATGATGCGAATAATATTCTCGAATTAAGCATTTTTTCACCTGTTCCGAGTGATGAAATCAATATGTTCCAGGACAATTTCGATTTTAAGTACCGGGCAGGTTTCGGCATTTTGGGTGCCATTGGCTTTCTCTGGTCGATAGACAACGTAAACAGGATGGATGATGACGCCCTGACGCGTGATGTTACTCGCGTGGCAAAGGTGTTCAACGAGCGTCCGGCAGGCGATAGGCAAACGAAGTATGGGGTCTTCGGGGCCAGACCTGAAGGCACAACCCTGGTGTTCACGGTAGAAAAAATGCCCTCCAGTTTGGCCCTCGAAGCCGAGCGGTTCTTGCAGCCGATGGCAGAGGGTATAGCTTGTGAGGCGGGGCCGCTGAAAAAGATTATCGAATCCGGCGCTACGGTCCGTCTCGAAACGACCACTATTACCGGACGATCATTCGAGTCTGTCGAAGTGCACGAATGTAAGTAGAATCTCATTGCCACCATGCTGACAAGTCTCAGGTTCTAAAATCATGGGGTCAGATATGGCGCGAGGCTCTGTATCTTAACTTGGGAATGCGTTTGTCACGTTTGCAGGTAAGCTACTTTCGCTTGCCAATGTTTTGCGGCCAAAATAATAAAGACAAAATATCCCACCTGAGGTGGAAACAACTGTGAAAACCTCCACAATAGCGCGGGCCGTGGATCGATCCCGATCACCGCCCGAACCTCAAACCTCCGTCCCCTTGATCTTGCCCCATTGGCGGGCGGCGGTGTAGCCGAGGTAGCCGGTGCCGAAGAGGGCGTAGAGTTCTTGGGGCATGCCGGCGGAGGCGCGGCGTTCCGGATTGGTTTACTCGATGGTTCTTCACCCAGACATTCTGGATAGCGCGGCTTCTTATCGTAAAGCCGTCTGCGCGACCGAAGACGGGTCAAATACCCTGAAGAAGAGAGAGAGGATCACTCCTAAGGTGGTAGGATACTCGCACCTCGTATAAGCTGTGAAGGAATCTTCGGCCGAGATGGTTTCGTCACCCTCGATGACATCGATCCGTTTCACATCCAGCGTCTTGCCGGTATTTTCGTAAAAGAATCGATATTCCTTACCTTCTTCAGGAATAAGGTAAAAATACGGACCTGAAGCCGAATTTGAGAAACTCATGTCACTCTTTTCGATTTGACCTGACCTGATAACGGTCGCTTGCGCAGCTCCTAACTCATATACCTGTCCGCTGTCGAAGCAGCCGTTGTCCTCTTTGCGATACCAATACCCAGTAAGTTCTTCATTATCCTGCGGAAGATGTCTTGCTGCGTAATATCTTGAATCAAAGTAACTACCGTTGAACCCTGCAGCACCAAGCGCCGCCATCGCAACGACCAGCAAACTCCAAAAGACAAGTTTGCTCATTTGCATTCGGCCTCTCCCATTACCGTATTACGATTGAGTGATTGTCACCTTGCGGGTGGGCTCTGCGGGATCGAATACGCGGGAAACCAGCGAAAAAAGAACGCCCATGGTGGTGGGTTTGTCGCAAGTTGTGAAAAAGGGTTCTGCCAACTCTTCCTTGACTATTCCGCTGCCGCTTTTGTGTTCAACACGAGATGCCCAAAGCACCTGGCCGCGATCTTCTACGAAGAATTTCGAGACAACGCCCGGATCCGTACGAAATTCGATTACCAGATTCTGGCTTCTCTTTGCGCGTATCTCGGCATCAAGCTGAATACCCGTCAGTATTTGAGCGAAATTATCGTCTTTCACTTTGTAGACGATGAGGTCCTCGAAGCATCCGGGCACGTCGTCGATACTCATGTACCAATATCCATCCAGCGGATCGCCCGGCTGGCGCTCCTTGCTCCAGCCCATATCGCCCGCCAAAAGATAACTGTTGGATAGGAACGGGACCGAAATCGCCGCGAAAACCAAACAATTTAGGACGATAGTTCTGCGCATCTTGAGATTTTTACTCCGCCACCCATTCCGGGGACGGAATAGTTTTATTTTGTAAAGAGCGTGTAAAGCCGACGCACTTTTTAATGGGGGTCAATACTCATAAAGTGCTCACCCCTCCGTCCCCTTGACCTTGCCCCATTGGCGGGCGGCGGTGTAGCCGAGGTAGCCGGTGCCGAAGAGGGCGTAGAGTTCTTCGGGCAGGCCGCTCAGATAGCCGGTGATGCCCGCGCCCACGCCTTGCGCGGCGGCGGGGGAGAAGGCGCTGAGCACGCCCATGGGCAGGGCGAAGAGGATCATCGCATACATCACGTAAAGGAAGCTGGGGCGGGCGCGGCTGGTCCAGGGGTCGGGGCTGCGCGCCTCGGTGACGATGGCGGACAGGCGCGCCTCGATCTGGCGCAGTTCCTGGGTGCCCTCCAGCTTGAGCAGTTCGAGCTTGGCCTCGGCGCGGGCCTGCTTGTCGGGGATGATCTTGTCGATGATCGAGGCGAGGGGGCCGATGAGCGATTCGATAAGTGCCATGTGGTTTCTCCTTGCTGAAAGAAGTAACCAGATGGGTTCGTGTAGGAAAGGGGGTTTTGGTCACGAGGTGCCAGCAGCGGTGCGGCGACTCGCTGGAAGGGCGCAAATCGGGGCTGGATTCGCTCTTCGAAGGCGGGAAAAAACGGCTCGGCCGAGGGTTCGCGAAGGGGCGAATCCTATTTTGCGCGCCGCCGGCCTAGTGCAGGCCGTGCGTTCGGCGCGCGGGCCACCGATCAAGAGGGTGTTCGGGCCGTTTTCCGGAACAGTCAGGGAAGGGGGGTAAACCACTGGTCGGGATGACTGGATTCGAACCAGCGACCCCCACACCCCCAGTATGGTGCGCTACCAGGCTGCGCTACATCCCGAAACCAGTGGAGGCGGCCCTATAGGCCCGGCTATTCCACATGGCAAGCACCAGTCTCGTCCAATTCATTGCCAGTCTCAATCAATGCTGCTAACCGCCCGCCACCAATCGAAAGATGCGCGCTCCAGCCCGCTTGAACTGCGGGGGCAGGGCGCCCAACTGACGCAAAACTCTTGCTGCAACCAACAGGTCTTCTTTTCCCATGATCACCCTTCTTGCCGCCGCTGCCCAGCCGCCGGTCTGGCTCCAGGTCCTGCCCTGGGTCGCCATTTTCGCGGTTTTCTGGTTCCTCATGATCCGCCCGCAGCTGCGCCAGCAGAAGGCGCATCGCGAAAAGGTCGAAGGCCTCAAGCGCGGTGACGAAGTGATCACCGCCGGCGGTCTGGTCGGCAAGATCACCAAGGTGGAAGAGCATTACGTAGAGCTCGAACTGGCCAAGGGCATGAAGGTCCGCGCGGTCAAATCCACCATCGGCGAAGTGCTCAGCGGCAAGCCCGCAGCACCTGCCAACGACTGATCCGGCCACAAGGATAGAGACCCGTTCATGCTGGAATTCCCGACCTGGAAGAAGGTCATGCTCTGGGGTATCGCCCTGTTGGGCGTGCTCGCAGCGCTTCCCTCGCTTGCCTCGCTGTCGAACCAGGACTGGCCCGACAGCCTGCCCGATCCGACCGTCAATCTCGGTCTCGACCTTGCCGGGGGCAGCCACATCCTGCTCGAGGCGGAGCGCAGCCAGGTCGCGGCCAAGCGGCTGGAAGATATGGAAGAAGGCGTGCGCAACGCCTTGCGCGGTGCCGAGGGCGGGCGTATCCGCATCGGCGACGTCTCCACCGACGACAACCGTCTGAGCTTCCTGCTCGACGATGCCTCGCAGATCGACCGCGCCCGCGGTGAGATCGAAGGCCTGATGTCGGGCACCGGCCCGGTCCGCGAATGGGATCTGCAGGTGGTCGACGGGCAGCGCTTCGTGCTGACCCAGACCGAAGCCGGTCTCGACAATGCCGTCAGTGCCGCGATGGACGCCGCGCTGAGCGTCATCAACGACCGTATCGACAGCCTCGGCACACGCGAACCGACCGTTCTGCGCCAGGGCGACACGCGCATCGTGGTGCAGGTCCCCGGACTGCAGGATCCCGAGGCGCTGAAGGAACTGATCGGCAAGACCGCGCAGCTCGAATTCAAGCTGGTGCAGCGTGAAGCGACGCTGGAAGAAGTCGAGCGCGGTTTCGTCGCCGGCGGCGAAGTCGTCGCCTATGCCGACAAGCAGCGCTATGGCGGTGGCGGCGTGGTCGTGAACCGCCTCGGCGGGATCGACGGTTCGACGCTGACCAATGCGCAGCAGAGCGTGGACCAGCAGACCAACGAACCGGTCGTCAGCATTGCTTTCAACCCGCAGGGCGGCAAGCAATTCGCCACCCTGACGCGCCAGCATACCGGCGAACGCTTCGCGATCATCCTCGATGGCGAGGTGATTTCCGCACCGGTGATGCAGGAACCGATTCTCAACGGCCAGTCGCAGATCAGCGGCAGCTTCACCGTGCAGAGCGCCAATGAACTGGCGATCCAGCTCAGCTCGGGCGCGCTGCCGGTCGATTTGACGGTGGTCGAGGAACGCACCGTGGGCCCCGATCTGGGTGCCGATTCGATTAAGCAGGGCCTGCTCGCCATGGGCATCGGCACGCTGCTGGTCATGCTGCTGATGATCGTGACCTATGGCCGCTTCGGTATCTATGCGACCGTGGCGCTGGTCATCAACGTGCTCATGCTGCTCGGCATCATGGCCGCGCTGAACGCCACGCTGACGCTGCCCGGTATCGCCGGCTTCGTGCTGACCATCGGTGCCGCGGTCGACGCCAACGTGCTCATCAACGAGCGTATCCGCGAGGAGCGCAAGCGCGGGCGGCGCGTGGTGGCTGCGGTGGAAAATGGCTACAAGGAAGCCAGCCGCGCGATTTACGATGCCAACGTGACCAACTTCATTGCCGGCGTGCTGCTGTTCCAGTTCGGCTCGGGCCCCATCAAGGGCTTTGCCGTGGTGCTCGTCGTCGGTCTTTTCACCTCGGTCTTCACGGCCGTTCCGCTCACGCGGATGTGGGTGGCCCACTGGTTGCGCAAGGCGCGGCCCACAGATCTGAACCTGTAAGGAGGACGGACCATGAAATTGCTCAAGCTCGTCCCCGACGACACCAACATCAAGTTCCTCAAATGGCGTATCCCGTTCTTCGTGGTCAGCATCGTGCTGATCGCGGCGAGCTGGGGGCTCGTGATGACCAAGGGCCTCAATTACGGCGTCGATTTCGCCGGCGGCCTGGAAGTGCGCGCCACCTTCACGCAGAGCACAGAAGCCCCGGTGGGGCAGCTGCGCAGCGATATCGAGGAGCTGGGCTATGGATCGCCCGTGGTCCAGCGCTTCGGCGAGGACAACCAGGTCTCGATCCGCATCCGCCTGCCCGACGATGTGTCGTCGGACAAGGAAGCAGCGCAGGCGGCGGCCAATGCCGTGGTCGCGCAGTTGCAGGAAAACTATCCCGACTTCCGTCTGGACGGGAACGACAACGTATCGGGCAAGGTCTCGGGGGAGTTTCGCAGCGATGCGATCTTTGCGCTGGCGCTCGCCATGCTGGGCGTGGCGCTGTACATCTGGATCCGGTTCGAATGGCAATTCGGCGTGGGCGGCCTGTTCGCACTGTTTCACGACGTTTCGCTGACGCTGGGGATGTTCGCGTTATTCCAGCTGGAGTTCAGCCTCCAGATCATCGCGGCGATCCTGGCGATCATCGGCTATTCGCTGAACGATACGATCGTGGTTTACGACCGCATCCGCGAAAACCTGAAGAAATACCGCAAGATGCCGCTGCCCGAGCTGCTGGATCTTTCGGTCAACGAGACGCTGGCGCGTACCGTGATGACCTCGCTGACGCTGCTCGTGGCGCTGATCCCGCTGCTGCTGTTCGGCCCGGCCAGCCTGTTCGGCCTGACCGCGGCGATCACGCTGGGTATCTTCGTCGGCACCTATAGCTCGATCTACATGGCGGCGCCGCTGCTGGTGTGGATGGGCGTCAATTCCAACAGCTTCGTGCCGCAGGAATCGGTCGCCGACCGCCAGGAAAAGAAGCTGCGCGGCGAAGTCTGATAATGTGTCGTCCGCTGCCTCTCAGAGGCGGCGGACGAGCATTTCGGCCACCCCGATCCACGCCGGATTTTCCACCACCTGCTGCTTTTCCCCGTGGCCGGGCGGAAGCAGGCCGACGAGCTTGCCCTGCCGGTCGATCAGGCGGCCAAAGGCGAAGCGTCCATTCTTGCGCGGCACCAGCACATCGCGATTGACTGCGCGGCCGGCGTCGGCCGGATCGAGCTGCCGCAGCCAGAGCTGATCGCCGGGGCGGTATTCGCCATGCGGATAGTCGATTGTCATCACCACCAGCGCGCCGTCGCCGCCCATGTCCGTAGCGAGGATCGCATCGCGGGTCGTCTCCAGCGCTTCAGGGCCGCCTTGCTTCAGTGCAGCAACCACCTGCGGGTGTTCGGCAGTCTCCGACCGCACCAGCATTTCGGGTTCCACTCCCAGCGCCGCACCCAATCGCTCCATCCACTTCAGCGAGAGATTACGCATACCAGTTTCCAACCGCCCGACGGTTTGCGGCGTGGTAGGCGGGTTACAGGCTTCGGCCAAATCGGAGAGCGTCATGCCCTTCTGCTTGCGGATATCGCGGATGCGGTTGATCATGTGAAAATGCCTGAATAACCAGATTGGTTTTTCCGCTTTCCTACACGAACCGTTTCAAGGCAACCCTGCCGTTCAGGAAATGGAGGATTGCATGAAGCGCGAATTGATCGAACGCGAACTGACCGAAGTCGGGCCGAAGCGGCGGGGCGGGGTGGGCGGCAAACGCCGGACCGTCACGATGAACCTCGGGGAGTCGCCGCTGACATGGCTCCACGCGCGGGGCCATCTCGACGATCGGCAGTTCGACGCAGGCGAGCGGCTGCGCGCGGATTACGAGCGTGCGCAGCTATCGCCATCGGTGACCATGCGCTGGGATCCGGCGCGCGTCGACTGCGGCAATGGCGGCGCCATGACTCCATCGGAACGCCAACTGGCAGCCAAGGACCGGTTCGACGGGGCGATGGCCGAGGCAGGGGCGGGGCTGAAGGATATCCTGTGGCGCGTAGCCTGTGGGTGCGAGGCCCTGGCCGCAGCGGAGAAGGGGCTTTGCTGGCCGAGCCGCAGCGGCAAATTGGTGCTGAAACTCGCGCTTGACCGGGTAGCCGATTTCTACCGTATCGGGTGAGGTGGAGTTTCTCTCCAGGACAGTGTCAACCTGTCAACTTGGCGATCCGCTGGCGGACCTCCGGCAGGACTTCTGCTTCGAACCAAGGGTTGTCGCGCATGAACAGCGTGCTGCGCCAGGCTGGGTGGGGAAGCGGCAGGAATTGCGGCAGAAATTCGCGAAAGCGCAGGATGCGCTCCCTCATTGTCCAGCTCTTGGTATCCGGAAGATAAGCGCGCTGGGCATAGGTGCCGACCAGCAGCGTCAGCCGGTCTTCGGGCAGTTCCTCCATCACCCGATCATGCCAAGTGGGCGCGCATTCGGGGCGTGGTGGCTTGTCGCCGCCGCTGGCCTTGCCGGGATAGCAGAAGCCCATCGATACGATGGCGAACAGGGCGGGATCGTGGAGCGTCTCGAAACTCACGCCCAGCCATTCGGCGAGCCGGTATCCCGACTTGTCGTCGAAGGCGAGGCCGGTTTCATGGGTGATGCGCCCCGGCGCCTGGCCGACCACCACCACGCGGCTCGTGGCGCTGAACTGCACGATAGGTTTGGGGCCGAGCGGGAGATGCTCAGCGCACAGCGTGCAGGACCGGATATCTTGCTTGAGAGCCCGTGCGCTCAAAGCGCCTCGACCTGTTCGGCCAGCTCCAGCCAGCGTTCTTCTGCCGCATCCTTTTCTTCGCGCGCGTTCTCTATGCCCTTTGAAACTTTGGCGAAGCGTTGCGGATCGCTGGTGTAGAGATCGGGATCGGCCAGGATCTGTTCGCCGCGCGCGATGGCGGCTTCCAGTTCCTCGATCCGCGCCGGGAGCAGCTCGTAATCGCGCTGGTCCTTATAGGAAAGCTTGGTCGGTTTCGGCGGTGGCGGGGGAGGGGGCGCTGGCGTCTCGCCGGACTTCTCGCCCTTCGCCTTGCCGCCAATGGGAGCCTGCCGCTTGGCCTGCCAGCCCTCGTACCCGCCGGCCACGACATCGACCTTGCCGGTCCCGTCGAGACCCAGGGTCACGGTCACGGTGCGGTCGAGGAAATCGCGGTCATGGCTGACGATCAGCACGGTGCCTTCGTAATCCGCGATGACTTCCTGCAGGAGGTCCAGCGTTTCGAGATCGAGATCGTTGGTCGGTTCGTCCAGCACCAGAAGGTTCGATGCCTTGGCGAATTCGCGGGCCAGCAGCAGGCGCGACCGTTCCCCGCCCGACAGCACGGAAACCCGCATGTCCACGATCTTCGGGTCGAACAGGAACTCCTTCATATAGCCCTGCACATGCTTGCGCACGCCGCGCACATCGATCCAGTCGCCGCCTTCCGCCAGCACCTGACGGACCGTCTTGTCGGCAGTGAGCAGCTGGCGCTGCTGGTCGATCATCACGCCGGTCAGCGTCTTGGCGATGTCCACCGTGCCGCTGTCGGGCTCCAGTTCGCCGGTCAGCATCTTCAGCAGCGTCGTCTTGCCCGCGCCATTCGCGCCCACGATCCCGATCCGGTCGCCGCGCTGGATGCGCAGGGAGAACGGCTTGATGATCGTGCGGTCACCATAGGATTTGGTGATCTGCTCCGCGGTGATGACCGATTTGGACTTGAACTCGGCTTCGGTCGCCAGCTTCAGCTTGGCAGTGCCGCCCGCCGAAATCATCGAGGCCCGCTGCGCCCGCATCTGCCACAGCTTTTCGAGCCTGCCCTGGTTGCGCTTGCGCCGCGCGGTTACCCCGCGTTCGAGCCAGTGTGCTTCGAGCTTGAGCTTCGCGTCCATCTTTTCCGCCGCGCGCGCTTCTTCGGCATAGACCTGTTCTTCCCAGGCCTCGTAGCCGCCAAAGCCCACTTCCTTGCGGCGCAGGCTGCCGCGATCGAGCCAGATGGTCGCGCGGGTCAGGCGCTTGAGGAAGGTCCGGTCATGGCTGATGACGACGAAAGCGCCCTTGTACCGGTCGAGCCAGCTTTCCAGCCAGTCGATCGCGGCAAGGTCGAGATGGTTGGTCGGCTCGTCCATCAGCAGCAGGTCGGGGTCCTGCGCCAATGCCCGGGCGATGGCGGCGCGGCGTTTCTCGCCCCCGCTCGCGCCCGTGGTCTCGCGGGCCATGTCGATGCCGAGCTGGCTGGCGATGGCCTCCACCTCGAATTCCTGCGGCGCATTCTCGCCCGCCAGCGCCCAGTCCATCAGCGTGGCATGCGCGGCCACATCGGGGTCCTGTTCGAGCAGCACGACCTTGGTATGCGGCTTGATCTTGCGGATGCCGGCGTCGGTATCGATGCGGCCGTCGATCATGCGGAACAACGTGGTCTTGCCCACGCCATTGCGGCCGATCAGCGCCAGCCGGTCACGCGGCCCGATGTGGAGGTCGAGCGGGTCGTGATCGGGGCCGCCGAACAGCCATTTGCCGCCCTGCTGCAGGGCCATGCCTTCGAGGCTGAGAATTGGGGGCTGTGCCATAGGTGGCGCGAGGTAGGCGGGCGGAGGGCTGTCGGCAAGTGTCCTGCGTGATTGTCGGGAGGTGTGGGGCGGTCAGCTGGGCCCCTGGCGAGCGATTTGGGCCGTCGCATTTGGGTTCGTTGTTGCACGATGGATCGCCGCGCTTCGCTCGCGATGACGAACCTCGGCGTCATTGCGAGGAGCCGCAGGCGACGCGGCAATCCATGGTGCAGCATCCGAACCACAGGCCGACCCACGACGGACCGCCACGCTCCGCCTGTAACAACTGCGCCCTAAGGCCGCACCGCCTTCTGCTCCTCGACCATCCTTGCCACATCCTCCAGCAGGGCGGGCGCGTCGTAGACGATGCCGTCCTTGATGGTCCAGCGCACGCCGCCGACCTGTTCGATTGCGCCGGTCTCGTAATTTAGCTTCGTATGACCGGTGCCGTAGAGCAGCTTCAGATTGTCGAGCGGATTGCCCGGCACGATCACGAGATCGGCCAGCTTGCCGACCTGGATCGTCCCCATCGGCGGCTTTTCTCCACGCGGCTGGTAGATTTCCTGCGCGCCGGACAGCGTGGCCGCCCGGATCACCTCGAGCGGTTCGAGGCCCGCCTCGCGCAGCATTTCCAGCTCGCCGATATAGGCGAAGCCCCAGGTCTGGTAGATATAGCCCGGATCGCTGCCAGCGGTTACGCGGCCGCCGCGGCGGTGAAATTCCTTCATCAGGTCGAACCAGTAACGATAGAATTTGCGCCAGGCGACTTCGTCCTCGGTCGACCAGTCCTTGTAATAGCTGCCGTGATTGGTGGCGCTGGGGGCGTAGAATTCCATCAGGCTGGGCAGGGTGTAGCGTTCGTGCCAGTCGCGGTTTTTCGCGGCCATCACGTCGCGGCTGGCGGAATAGATGTTGAAGGTCGGGCTCAACGTCACGCCGCTGTCGACGAGGAAATCGACATATTCGTCCCACTTCTCGCTGCCGGGTTCCACCACCTGATCGGCCAGCCGTGCGACCCAGGCGAAGCGGGACTGTTCGTCGGCGTAATTATAACCCTGCGGATAGGTGGGGAGGGCGGCGTCATCCAGCAGGCTTTCGAAATGGCCGTAGAAATGGGTGACCCCGTCCATGCCGAGTTCCACCGCTTTGCGGGCATTGACGCGCTGCACGCCCGGCTGGGCAAGGTGGGCCACGGTGCCGATGCCCTGCTTTTCCGCCTCGTCCAGCGCCGCGCCGAGCAGGTCGGGTTCGAGCGAGTTGAAGAATTTGATGCCCCAGAACCCCTCCGCCTTCGCCCAGCGGACCCATTCGCGCGCTTTTGCCTCGCTGTCGATCGTGCCGCCGCTCCATTTGTCGCCAAAGGCGGCATAGGGAAACAGGCGCGGCGCGGTGATCGTGTTGGCGGCGCTGCGGCGCGTGTCTTCCAGATCGGGCTGACCGGGGCCCCAGTAGAAGGAAACGCCGCGTACGCTGGTCACGCCATGGGCGAGCCACAGCTTGTAGCCATAGGAGGACTGGCCTGCCTTGCCGGCATCGCCATTATGTCCATGCACGTCGACGAAGCCGGGCATCACAGTCATGCCACTGGCATCGACAATGCGGCCTGCGCGGGCACGCACGGCGTCGGGGGCGCTGCCGCCGTGAATGGCTGCGATCCGGTTGCCTTCGATCACGATATCGACCGGCCCGGTGGGCGGCGCGCCGGATCCTTCCACCATGGTCGCACCCGAAACGATCAGCGTGTCGTAGGGCCCTTCGCCTTCGGTGCGATCGGGTACGCGTTCCATCGGCTGAGCCGAGATTTGCGTGGAAACTACGGCGGCCAAAGCAATGGCAAAGAATTTCGGCAATCTGATCACTGGCGTCCCCTCTATCGAGCTTCTGGCTAGCCCGGTCTTTTCTTTGCGGCAAAGTATTTCGCGGAACGACTTCGTTCAGGCGCGCGTAAAGCGGCCAAGACCACAGATCGATTAAACAACAGGAGATTGTCCATGATCCGCTACGCCATTCCCGCCGTGGTACTTGCTGCGGGGCTGCCTATGACAGCGCAGGCTGCCGAAATCCAGATCGCGGCCACCGGCCCGGTGGTCGAACTGACCGTGATGGAAGAAGTCGATGCGGCGCCCGACATGGTGACTGTCAGCGCCGGGGTTAGCAGCGAAGCGCCCACTGCGGTCGAGGCCCTGCGCCAGAATTCGCGCGCGATGCGCTCGGTAATCGAGCGGATCAAATCGCTCGGCGTCGCAGAGCGCGACATCCAGACCAGCAGCATCAATCTCAATGCGCGCTACGACTATGACCAGCAGCGGCAGGAACAAATCTTCCGCGGCTATCAGGCCAGCAACCGTGTCACGATAAAGCTGCGCGAGATCGACGAGACCGGCGAAGTGCTCGATGCCCTGGTGGTGGCTGGCGCGACCGATCTCAACGGACCGCGGTTCGGCCTGGAAAACGATGAGTCCGCGAAGGCCGCTGCCCGCCGTGCCGCAATCACGCGTGCCGAAGCGCAGGCCCGCGAATATGCTTCGCTTGCCGGGTATTCTAATGTTCGCCTGCTCGAGATCAACGAGAGCATGCAGGGCCGCTCGGGCCCGCAGCCGATCGTCGTAACGGGAAGCAGGATGATGGCATCGGACGAATCCGCGCCCGTCGAACCGGGTACCATTTCGACCGGTGTCAGCATTACCGTCAAATACGAAATGACCCGCTGAATGCAGGCAGTTGCCCACATTCACACCTTGTTCAATGCCATCCGATTAGTCAGAACGGCATCATGAAACAGGTTATCGCATCGTTGCTCGCCTTCGGCCTGATCGCCGGACCGATTGCCGCTACTCCTGCGGAGGCGCAGCGTCGCTCCGATCAGGGCGAGGCGCGCAAGGAAATGCGTGCGGGAAATATCCTGCGCGCCCGGGAGATCGAAAACCGTATCCTGCCGCAGATGAAGGGTGCGGAATATCTGGGCTTCGATTACGATTCGACCGCCATGGCCTACCGCCTGAAGTTCATTCGCGATGGCCGCGTCATTTACGTGGACGTGGATGCGCGCACTGGCCGCGTCCTGCGTCGCAGCAACTGAATTCCACCATTCGAAACCTCGTTCATCTTGACGCGTTCATCTACATGAACAACACGCGCAAGATTATTAGCGAGGACGGAAATTCATGAGAATCCTGATCGTCGAGGACGAGCCGACGCTCGGCCTGCAGCTCAAGAGCACGCTCGAAGGGAATGGCTATGCAGTCGATCTTTCGACCGATGGCGAGGACGGCCATTTCCTTGGTTCGACCGAGGATTACGACGCTGTAATTCTCGACCTCGGTCTGCCGGAGATCGACGGACTGACCGTGCTCGGCATGTGGCGCAAGGAGGGGCGCAAGTTCCCCGTGCTGGTGCTGACCGCACGTGACAGCTGGTCTGACAAGGTCGCCGGCCTCGATGCGGGCGCCGACGATTACCTCGCCAAGCCATTCCAGACCGAAGAACTGATCGCCCGCTTGCGCGCGCTGATCCGCCGCGCTTCGGGCAACACTTCTAGCGAGCTGACCGCCGGGCAGGTCCGGCTGGATACGCGTTCTGGACGCGTCACTCTGTCGGGCGAGCCGGTCAAACTGACCGCGCAGGAATACAAGCTGCTGAGCTATCTAATGCACCACAAGGGCAAGGTGGTCAGCCGCACCGAATTGATCGAACATATTTACGACCAGGATTTTGATCGCGATTCGAACACGATCGAAGTTTTCGTCACGCGCATCCGCAAGAAACTGGGCGCAGACGTCATCACGACCATCCGTGGACTCGGGTATAGCCTCGACGACCCCGCCGACGCACCCCGCGCTTCCTGAGGAAGTGGCGGGCGAGACGCGTCCGGCGGCGGGTTCTCCTGCCGGTGACGCATCCGTGCCTGCGGACGACGCGTCACCGGTCGTCCTGAACTCCCAGCCGGGACCGCAGCGCAGCCTTGCTGCGCGCATGATGGCGATTGCGGCCATCTGGATCACGGTGCTGCTGCTTGGCGGCGGTTTCGCCCTCGAACGCACGCTTACCAGTCAGGTCCAGCGCAATTTCGACGACCAGCTGGAATATGTGCTGACCGCCCTGATCGCCTCTGCCGAGGTGGATGATTGGGGGGATGTCCGCTTCTACCGCTCGCTCGGCGACCAGCGTTTTCTCGAGGTCAACAGCGGTGTCTACTGGCAGATCAGCGGGCCGGGCCGCGATCCCTATCCAAGCCGCAGCCTGTGGGACCGCACGCTCCAGCTCGACGGCGAGCATGTCGACGACGATGCCCATTTCTATGACAGCAACCAGTTCCCTGACGAACCGCTGCGCATTGCCGAACGCAGCATCATCCTGCCCGATAGCGATACGCGCTGGACCTTTGCCGTGGCTTCCGCCCGCGAGGAAATGGACGCGCAGATAAGGCGCATTCGGTCGATCCTCGTATGGAGCTTCGCCGCGCTGGGTCTTGGCTTGCTGATCATGGCGGTGCTGCAGAGCTATTACGGCCTTTCGCCGCTCCGCCGCGTGCGGGCCGCGATCCAGTCCATGCGTTCCGAAGGCGCGAACCGGATCGACGAGCCTCTGCCGCTTGAGGTGGAGCCGCTGGTGGAGGAGATCAATTCGCTGCTGGCCCATAGTGAACGGCAGGCCGAAGAAGCGCGCATGCATGCGGGCAATCTCGCTCATGCGCTGAAAACCCCGCTCACCGTACTCACCAATGCTGCCACGGCGCACGATCCCAAGCTTTCCGACCTCGTGTGCCGCGAAACGCGCACCATGCAGCGCCATGTGGAACACCATCTGGCCCGCGCCCGCGCTGTCGGCCGCCGCGCTTCCGGCCACGCCCGGGCGGCCGTATGGCCGAGCGCGGAGAGCGTGCTGCGAGCCGTCACCCGCATCCACGAGGATGCGCGCCTGGACCTCGATGGCAATCGCGGGGCGATAGTTGCGATCGAGCGGCAGGATCTCGACGAGATCCTCGGCAATCTCATCGAGAATGCGGCCAAATATGGCGGCGGCAGCGTCTTCGTCACCGTGGATGCCGAACCCGATGCGGAGCTTTGCACGATCTGGGTAGAGGATGACGGGATGGGCATCCCCGAAGCCGACCGCACCCGCATCTTCGACCGCGGGGCGCGGCTGGATACGGGCAAGCCCGGCACCGGCCTCGGTCTCGCGATCGTACGCGATGTGGCGCAGATTTATTCGGGTGACGTGGAACTCGGCGAGAGCGAGGACTTGGGCGGTCTGCTTGTGATGCTACGCCTGCCACGCGCACAGTAAAGGGTTCACGACCCGTTCAATCCGGCGCCGATATACAACGGCTCATGGATATCACAGCACCCAAAAAGTCTTTCGCCCTGCGCATGGGTCTGGTTATGGCCGCTGGCCTTGGCCTTTCTGGTTGCGCGACCATGCTCGATCCATACGGGTCAAGCGTATCGGTCGGCGTTGGTTACGGTTCGGGATATGCCGATCCCTACTACGACCCTTATTACGGCTGGTATGACGACTACTATTATCCCGGTGCAGGTCAGTACGTCTACGATCGCCGCGGGGCACGGCACCAGTGGAACGACCGCCTTCGTGGTTACTGGCTCGCACGGCGCGGTGGAAACCGGCAGTATCACGAAAACTGGGATGGATATTCGCGCGGAAATGATGGCTATTACCGCGATCACCGCCGCCGCGGACATCGCAATGATCGCCAGCACCGCGGGGACCGCTACTACAGGGGCGACCGCCGTGACCGGGATGAGCGCCATGGTCGCCATGACCGGCGCGAGGAGCGCAGAGAGCGGGGCAGACAGGGCAACGGTTTTGCCGGCGGGCTGGTTCGCAAGGCGGCAGAAGCTGCTGCGCGGGGCAAGGCTCGTGAAGAGCGCCGCGAACGCGCGACCCCGCGCCGCGACCGGCAATCGGTGGCGCCGCGCCGCGAACCGCAGTCTGCCAAGCCAAGCCGGGCACCGCGTGCCCACGTCGCTCCGCGACAGGTGGAAAAGCGCCGCGTAGAGCCGCAGCGCCCGGCCGTCCGCAATCAGTCGATACGTCGCGATCCCGGAAGCCGGCGCAACACCCAGATCGAATGATCGGGTAGGGCGTTAGCCCCTGCGCGCCTGTTCGTGATGGCGGATGACCTCGTCGATGATGAAGCGGAGGAATTTCTCCGTGAATTCGGGATCGAGCTCGCTTTCCTCGGCCAGGCGGCGGAGGCGGGCGATCTGTTCCTTCTCCCGTCCCGGGTCGGCGGGGGGTAAGGTCGCCCTCGCTTTATAGGCCCCGACGGCCTGCGTGATTCGGAAACGCTCGGCCAGCATGTGGACCAGAGCGGCATCGATATTGTCGATGCTTTTGCGAAAGCCTGCCAGCGTGGCATCTTCGGCGGCGGAGTGTTGCGCTTCCTGCGTCATCGTTTGTCAGATTAGCGGGAAACCATCTCTTGCCAAGAAAGGTTAGGAAGGACATGGCCAAGCAGACATGACAGCAGACGTCGTTCCCCTTCCGCGCAAGGCTCCGCAACCCTCGATCGAGCCCATGCTGGCGCTCACCGCACAGGGTATGAATCAGGTCAATCAGGTCATCCTGGACCGGATGCAGAGCGAGGTGCCGCTCATCCCCGCGCTGGCGGGCCATCTCATTTCCGGTGGCGGCAAGCGCCTGCGGCCGATGCTCACGCTCGCCGGGGCGGAGCTGGTTGGATATAGCGGCACGCGCCATTACCGGCTCGCTGCGGCGGTCGAATTCATTCACACCGCCACGCTGCTGCACGATGATGTCGTCGACGGCAGCGATCTGCGGCGCGGCAAGGCAGCGGCCAATATCATTTTCGGCAATCCGGCCACCGTGCTGGTCGGCGATTTCCTGTTCAGCCGCAGCTTCGAGCTGATGACCGAGGATGGCAGCCTCAAGGTCCTCAAGATCCTCTCGGGCGCCAGCGCGATCATTGCCGAGGGCGAGGTCGACCAGCTGACCGCCCAGCGCAAGATCGACACCAGCGAAGAACGCTATCTCCACATCATCCGCGCCAAGACCGCCGCGCTTTTCGCCGCCGCCAGCCGCATCGCCGCTGTCGTCGCCGAATGCAGCGAGGAAGAGGAGCAGGCGCTGGACGAATACGGCCGCAATCTGGGTGTGGCCTTCCAGCTGGTCGACGATGCGCTAGATTACGATTCGAACGCCGCCGAAATGGGCAAGGATCGCGGCGACGATTTCCGTGAGGGCAAGATGACGCTACCCGTCATCCTCGCCTATGCCCGTGGGAGCGAGGAAGAACGCGAGTTCTGGAAAGCCGCCATTGCCGGTTTCCGCACCTCGGATGACGATCTCGACGAAGCGATCCGCCTGATCGAAAAGCACAATGCCGTGTCCGATACCAAGGCGCGTGCCCGTCATTTTGCCCAGCGTGCGATCGATGCCCTGTCGATCTTCCCCGATGGCAAGGCGCGCCAAGCCATGGTGCAGGCGGCGCTGTTCTCGGTATCGCGGGGATATTGATTCCGGCGGTTTGGGGCTAGGCGCTTCCGTGTCCGACCTCCCCATCTTTTCCGTCCTGCCCGATCTGCTCGGCGCCTTGCGTGATCGCAATGGCGCGGTGCTGGTCGCGCCGCCTGGTGCGGGCAAGACCACGGCAGTGGCTCCGGCTCTGCTGGGCGAGGACTGGTGCGATGGCACGGTGATCCTCACCTCTCCCCGCCGCGTGGCCGCACGCGCTGCGGCGGAGCGGATGGCGCAGATGCTGGGGGAAAAACCCGGCGAAACCGTGGGGTATCTGACCCGGCTCGACAGCAAGCGATCGGCGAGAACACGCGTCCTCGTGATGACCGAGGCGATCTTCGTGAACACCATCCTTGCCGATCCCGAACTCGCAAGCGTTTCCGCAGTGCTGTTCGATGAAGCGCATGAGCGGCATCTCGACAGCGATCTGGGGCTGGCTCTGGCGCTTGAAACGCAGGGCGTGCTGCGCGAGGATCTGCGGGTCCTCGTCATGTCGGCCACGATCGACGGATCGCGTTTCGCCGCGTTGATGGGCGAGGGCGCACAGGTCGTCGAGAGCGAGGGGCGCGCCTATCCGCTGGATATACGCTGGCTCGGATCATCGCCTCAGATGCGCGTGGAAGACGCCATGACTTCAGCCATCGCCACGGCCTGGCGCGACGAGGAGGGCGACATTCTGGCTTTCCTGCCCGGTGTCGGCGAAATCGAACGGACGCGTGAACGGCTGGAGGAGCGGCTGCCCAAGGCGCTCGTGCTGCCGCTTCACGGACAGGTCCAGCCCGCCGACCAGCGCGCGGCGATCCGGCGCGATGCCGAGGGGCGTCGGCGGATCGTGCTGGCGACGGCGATTGCCGAAACCTCGCTGACGCTGGACGGTGTTTCGGTGGTGGTGGACGCAGGTCTCGCGCGCCGGGCGGAGTTCGACCGGGCGGCGGGCACCACCCATCTCGTGACGCACCGCGCCAGCCAGGCGGCCGCCGCGCAACGGGCAGGGCGCGCCGCGCGGCAGGGGCCGGGTGTGGCTTATCGCTTGTGGGAAGAGGGCGGCCATGGCGGCAGGCCGCGCTTCGATCCACCGGAGATGGAGACGGCCGATCTCGCGCCGCTCGTGCTCGATCTGGCGAAATGGGGCACTACCGATCCCGCCAGCCTGCAATGGCTCGATGCGCCGCCGGATCCCTCGGTAAGTGCCGCGCGGGCGACTCTGAAGGGGTTGGCTGCGCTCGATGACGAGGGCCGGATTACCGCTCTGGGCGAGAAACTGGCTACCCTGCCGCTCGATCCGGCGGCGGCGGCCATGATGCTGTTCGCGGCTGAGCATGGCGAAGAACGGACTGCGGCGCGGCTGGCCTTGCTGCTGCAGGAGCGCGGGGTCGGCGGGCGCGGAGAGGATCTGGAGGCCCGGCTGTCGCGCTGGAACGGCGATCGCGGCACGCGGGCCGAGGCGAGCCGCAAGCTTGCCGAACGCTGGGCGAAACAGGCGCGTGATCTGGTCTCGCGCAAGGACGAGAGCAGGGCGGGGGCGATGCCTCCACCCGGTGTGCTTCTTGGAGCAGGTCGCCCCGATTTTATCGCCCGCAAGCGCGATGTGGCGGGCGAACACTGGATCGCCTCCGGGGGGCGCGGCTTCATGCTCGATCCCGCGTCGCCATTGGCGCGCGCGGATTTCCTCGTGATCGGGGATGCGCAGGGGCAGGCCAAGGGCGCGCGGATCACCTCGGCGATCAGGCTGGAAGAGGCCGATCTTGACCGCTGGCTTGGTGACCGGATGGAACGCCGAAAGGTCCTGCGCTGGAAGGGCGACCGGATCGAGGCGCTGGTCGAACGGCGGCTGGGCGCGATCACGCTGGCGAGCGGACCCGATCCAAAACCCGACCGGCAGGTCATTGTGGACAGCCTTGTGGAAAAGGCTCTGGAAAACCCGGCAAAACTCATTCCTGCAGAACTGGCCGCGCGCGCCCGCTTCATCGGGCTGGACGCCTTCGATGCGGGCAAGCTGGCTGATACGGCCGAACTGTGGCTGGCCCCGCTGCTGGAAGGCCGCCGCGATCTGGATGTGCCACGGGGCAAACTGGTCGACGCGCTGCTCAACATGCTCGACTGGAACGACCGCCAGCGGCTGGATAGCGAGGCGCCGCGCGAGTTCACCTCGCCTGCCGGGACCACGCACCGGATCGACTATACGGGCGACGATGCCCCCAGTGTCGAGGTGCGGGTGCAGGCCCTGTTCGGGCTGGAACGCCACCCGATGGTGGGACGCACGCCGCTCCTGCTCAAGCTTACCAGCCCGGCTGGCCGACCCATCCAGTCGACACGCGATCTGCCCAATTTCTGGCGCGGCAGCTGGGACGATGTGCGCAAGGACATGAAGGGCCGCTATCCCAAGCATCGCTGGCCCGAAGAGCCATGGGCGGAAAAGCCCAGCCTGAAGACCAAGAACGCCTTCCAAAATTCCGGCGGCTGAACTACAGGGCGATCCGACCGCGAAGCGGGCGGCAAGGGCGACCGCCCGCCCGAGCCAATGCGAGGAAGCCTAGGCGGACGGATGTCCGCCGCCCGGCGTTTGAGGGACTGAAAAGAATGGCTGCACGAATCTATCAAAGACCGCAGAGCGCGATGCAATCGGGCAAGGCCCGCACCGATGAATGGGTGCTGGAATTCGAACAGTCCGAGGCGCGCCGCGCTGACCCGCTGATGGGCTGGACCGGCAGCGGCGATACGCAGGCTCAGGTGCAGCTGAAGTTCCCCAGCAAGGACGAAGCCAAGGCCTATGCCGAGAAATACGGCATCGCCGCGCGCGTCCACGCCACGCCGCCGCATAATCTCAAGCTGCAGGCCTACGCCGACAATTTCCGGTGAGCATCGGGGTTGCGAGGAGCCGCAGGCGATGCGGCATCCAGTTTCCGACCTGTTAGGCTAGCGTAGCGGTAGAGCTGGATCGCCGCGCCTTCGGCTCGCGAAGACGTTTTGCTTGAAATGCGAGACTCATCCGGCCATATGCCCGACCGGGAGTCGGGTGGACGTTAGCGTTCGCTCACCGGGTCAGGTCCGGAAGGAAGCAGCCCAGGTGAATTGCGGCGGGTCGCTCGGCTCCTTAATCACCCAGCATCGGTACCAAGCCGCATCCGGCTGCGCGCCGCGTTGCGCGAGTTGGTCGCCGGGACCAAACCGGCCACCTTGCCCAGGCCGAAGGGCGGCATGTTGGCATAGATCGTCTCATGCGCGCCGCCGCCGACCGTGTAGGTTTCGTGGAAGATGCCCACGGTTCCGTCATTCCCGACATTCTTGTTGAACGCCACCCAGGCCGGCCAGTGCTTCTCGTCGCGCGAGCGGGCATAGCGTTCCAAGCTGTCGAAATCCTTCCAATATTGCAGTAACATCACCTGCCGCGGCCCCTGCAGGCAATATTCGGTGCCGAGAAAACCGCTGTCCGGATTGGCCGAAAGCTCTTTCAGCATCGGGCCCATGGCGCTCAATACGGGCCACCATTTCGCGATCCTGTGGAAATGGTTGATCCGCATTCCGATCACGAACACCACTAGCGGACCGGAGAAATCGGCGGTCATCCGCCCTGATACAACAGCCATGGGCAACTCCTTCGCCGATTAGATTTCAAATTGAAACCTAAATGTCAAGCTTCGCAAAACGCGGCTTAGCGCCTACCTAGACCCGTATGGGTGATTCACCGGACAATTCTGACGGTCTTCCTTGGGAAACCGATACCGACGACGATATGCCGAGCGCGGCCGATCTGGAAGCTGCGGGGCAGAATTCGATGTTCGGCGACGCGCCCGAAGCCATGCCCGATCCGGAACCGGAAGCAGAGCCCGCGCCGCCAGAGCCCGAATCTGCCGACGCCCCGGCTGAAGCTCCTCCGGCTCAGGCGCCGCAGGCCCCGGCCGATCCAGCACCGGCAGCGGCTGCCGCACCCGCCGAACCGCCGGTAGAGGCAGCGCAGCCCTATCGCGTGCTCGCGCGCAAATACCGGCCGCAGACCTTTGCCGAACTGATCGGGCAGGATGCCATGGTCCGCACGCTGGCCAATGCCATTGCGCGCGAACGGCTGGCCCATGCCTTTCTGATGACCGGCGTGCGCGGGGTCGGCAAGACCTCGACCGCGCGCCTGATCGCCAAAGCTCTGAACTGCATCGGCCCCGATGGCGAGGGCGGTCCCACGATCAGCCCCTGCGGCGTGTGCGAGCCGTGCCGGGCGATTGCCGAGGGCCGCCATATCGACGTGATCGAGATGGACGCCGCATCGCACACAGGCGTTGACGATGTTCGCGAGATCATCGAGGCGGTGCGCTATGCCGCCGTGTCGGCGCGCTACAAGATCTACATCATCGACGAAGTTCACATGCTTTCGCGCAACGCCTTCAACGCGCTGCTCAAGACGCTGGAAGAACCGCCCGCGCATGTGAAATTCCTCTTCGCCACGACCGAGGTCGACAAGCTGCCCGTCACTGTGTTGAGCCGCACGCAGCGGTTCGACCTGCGCCGCATCCCGGTCGAACTTCTCGAAGCGCATTTCGCCGAAATCTGCCGCAAGGAAGGTGTCGAGGCCGAGGACGAGGCGCTGCACATCGTCGCCAATGCCGCCGAAGGGTCGGTGCGTGACGGGCTTTCGATCCTCGACCAGGCGATCGCCCATGCCGATCTGGATACGGGCGGCATGGTCACGGCGGAACGCGTGCGCGACATGCTGGGCCTTGCCGATCGCGGGGCGCAGCGGCGGCTGTTCGCCCAGATACTCGATGGCGATGCCAAATCGGCGCTGGCCGGGGTGGACGATCAATATGCGCTGGGCGTCGAACCGCTGGCGCTGATGCGCAGCCTGATGGACCTCACCCACCGCATCGCGCTGACCCAGGTTTCGGGCGGTGAGGCGGACGCGACCACTGCCGAAGAACGCGAACAGCTGACCGAATGGGCAGGGCGGCTGGAAGTCGGACAGGTCCACCGGCTGTGGCAATTGCTGCTGAAGGGGCACGAAGAAGTGCGCCAGGCGCCCGATCCGCTGGTGTCGGCGCGCATGGCCCTGCTGCGCGTGCTGCACGCTTCCACCATGCCCGATCCGGGCAAACTCGCGAAGCAGCTGGAAGAACTCGCCGCACGCGGCCCGGCGCCCGCCAGCACTGCGGACGAGGGCGGGGCAAGCGCGCCCCCCGCCGCGCTCGACTGGGAAGAGCTGGTTGAGAAGGTATCCGCCGCGGGCAAGCTGCAGGCCGAAAGCATCATGCGCCTGCAGATCCGCCCGATCAGCGTGGAAACCGGCAAGCTCGTCTATGCACGCGATGCACGCTATTCCGACGCGATCGAGCCGGTGCTGAAAGACGCGCTCTATGCCGTCACCGAAACGCGCTGGCAGATCGAAACCGGCGATCCTTCGCTGGCAAAACCTTCGATGGAAGAAGCGCGACAGGCCAAGGCCGAAGCTGCAAAAGCGGCAATGCGAGAGCATCCCATGGTGAAAGCGGTTGAAGCTGCCTTTCCCGATGCCGAAATGATAGAAGACGGCGCCGAACTGCCCCCGATCCGGCGCGAGGTTCCCTGGAACCGCAGAGCATGAGGACAGATAAATGAAATCGATGGAAGAAATGATCGCTGCCGCCCAGAAGGCTGCCGAACAGATCCAGACCCAGATGAACGATGCGCAGGCCAAGCTCGACACGATCGAGGTCGAAGGCGCTTCGGGTGGCGGGCTGGTGAAGGTCCGCGCAACCGCTCGCGGCCGGATCATCGGCGTGCAGATCGACGAAAGCCTGATGAAACCCGAAGAAAAGCAGATGGTCGAAGATCTCGTCACGGCCGCGTTCAACGATGCGCGCGACAAGGCCGATCGCAAGTCTGCCGAAGAAATGGAATCGATCCAGGGCGGAATGGGCCTCCCGCCGGGCATGAATATTCCCGGTCTGGGCTGATCTTTCCTACAATGGTCTTTGCGTGATAAGCCCAGGCCATGGTTTCAGAACCGGACATTGGCAGGGGCCGCGCGATCAATCGCCGCGGCCCCTTGCATTTGGGACGGGTTTTTTATCTCCAGGGGTGTGCTCCATGTGCTCCACCCTTCAGATTGAGGCGCATGAAACTGAACGCGGCGCACTGTACACAGCTTAGCCCCCACCGGGCGTTGCACCTTGCAAAGTCGCTACCCATATCTGGTGCCGACACGACGGCCCCCGACCCGGGCCGCAGATGGACAGAATGCATATGACAGAGACGTTTCCCCTCCTTCCCCTGCGCGACATCGTGGTTTTCCCCGGCATGGTCGTTCCCCTGTTCGTGGGGCGCGACAAGTCGGTAGCGGCGCTGGAAGTCGCCATGGAAGGTTCGAAGGACATCTTCCTTCTCTCGCAGCTCGATCCGGGCTGTGATGATCCCGAAGGCCGCGACCTCTACGATACCGGCGTGATCGCACAGGTGCTGCAGCTGCTGAAGCTGCCCGATGGGACGGTGCGTGTGCTGGTCGAAGGACAGGCGCGCGCCAAGCTCAACGAATTGCGCACGGTGGGCGAGTATGTCGCCGCCGAAGTCACCGAGATCGAGGAACCGACCACGTCGGGCACCGAAATCAGCGCGATGATGCGCCAGGTGGTCGAACAGTTCGGCGAATACGCCAAGCTCAACAAGAAGATCGGCGAAGATGCGGCAGAGCAGCTTGGCGAGATCGACGATGCCGGCGATCTGGCCGATACCATCGCCGCCGCGATTCAGGCCAAGGTATCCGACAAGCAGTCCTTGCTGGTCGAACCCGATCCGCTGAAGCGGCTGGAAATGGTCATGTCCTTCATGGAAGGCGAGCTGTCGGTTCTTCAGGTCGAACGCCGCATTCGTGGCCGCGTGAAGCGCCAGATGGAAAAGACCCAGCGCGAATACTACCTCAACGAACAGCTGAAAGCGATCCAGAACGAACTGGGCGATGGCGACGAGGACGGCGGCAACGAGATCGCCGAACTGACCGAGAAGATCGGCAAGACCAAGCTTTCGAAGGAAGCGCGCGCCAAGGCGGAAAGCGAGCTGAAAAAGCTCAAGGCCATGCAGCCGATGAGCGCCGAAGCGACGGTCATCCGCAACTATCTCGACGTGCTGCTCGGCCTGCCGTGGGGCAAGAAGAGCAAGGTCAAGAAGGACATCGGCGAAGCGCAGGAGATCCTCGATGCGGATCACTATGCGCTGGAGAAGGTCAAGGACCGGATCATCGAATACCTCGCCGTGCAGGCGCGGACCAACAAGCTGAAGGGCCCGATCCTGTGCCTCGTCGGCCCTCCGGGCGTCGGCAAAACCAGTCTCGGCAAGTCGATCGCCAAGGCGACCGGGCGCGAATTCGTACGCCAGTCACTCGGCGGCGTTCGCGACGAGGCCGAGATCCGTGGCCACCGACGCACCTACATCGGCTCGCTGCCAGGCAAGATCGTCACCAATCTGAAGAAGGCCGGAAAGAGCAATCCGCTCTTCCTGCTCGACGAGATCGACAAGCTGGGGCAGGACTTTCGCGGCGATCCGGCTTCGGCCCTGCTCGAAGTGCTGGACCCCGAACAGAACAGCAAGTTCCAGGATCACTATCTGGAGCTCGATCTGGATCTGTCGGACATCATGTTCGTCACCACGGCCAACAGCCTCAACCTGCCGCAGCCGCTACTGGACCGGATGGAGATCATCCGGCTGGAAGGTTACACGGAAGACGAGAAGGTCGAGATTGCGACCCGCCATCTGCTGCAGAAGCAGATCAAGGATCATGGCCTGAAGGACGGCGAATTCGAGCTGACCGAAGACGGACTGCGCGACCTTATCCGCTATTACACGCGTGAAGCGGGCGTCCGTACGCTGGAGCGTGAGTTGGCGCGGCTGGCCCGCAAGAGCTTGCGCCGTATCCTAGAAGGTAAGGCGACCAGCGTGAAGATCACGCCGGAAAACCTCTCCGACTTCGCCGGTGTGCGCAAGTTCAAGCACGGCATGGGCGAAGAAGAAGCACAGGTCGGGGCCGTGACCGGTCTCGCTTGGACGGAGGTGGGCGGCGAATTGCTGACCATCGAAAGCGTGACCACGCCGGGCAAGGGCGAAATCAAGACCACCGGCAAGCTGGGCGAAGTGATGAACGAAAGCGTCGCCGCGGCCTTCAGTTTCGTGAAGGCGCGCGCCCCGCATTACGGCATCAAGCCCAGCATCTTCCAGCGCAAGAACATCCACATCCACCTTCCCGAAGGCGCCGTGCCCAAGGATGGCCCCAGCGCGGGTATCGGTATGGTGACCTCGATCGTCTCGACCCTGTCGGGCGTTCCGGTACGGCCCGATGTGGCGATGACCGGCGAAGTCACCTTGAGAGGCCGGGTGCTCCCCATCGGCGGCTTGAAGGAGAAACTCCTCGCGGCGCTTCGTGGCGGCATCAAGAAGGTGCTGATCCCGGAAGAGAACGTGAAGGATCTCGCCGAGATACCCGAGAATGTGAAGCAGGGTCTCGAGATCGTGGCGGTCAGCCATGTCGACGAGGTGCTGGAGCATGCGCTGACTTCGGTTCCCGCACCCATCGAGTGGACCGAGGCCGACGATCTCGCCAGCCAGCCTGGCCACCCACAGGTCGGTAGTTCGGCGCCGACTGCGCATTAACATATGACACGATGTGCCGCAGCGATTTGCTCGCTGCGGCACATCAAATGCCCGTTTTGCCGCATAAATAGGTTTTACATGGTTAAACCCGCCGTTTTCAGGGGAATTTGCCTTTGACACGGAGCGCAAAAGGCTCTCAATTCCCGGCCTCCCGGTCGAACTGATTCACCGGATAACAATTCAGAACTCGTATTGAGGGGGTTTCAAGAATAATGAACAAGAACGATCTGATCGCCGCAGTTGCAGAAACAAGCGGTCTCTCGAAGAGCGACGCTTCCAGCGCAGTAGAAGGCGTTTTCGATGCTATCACCAAGTCGCTTTCCGACGGTGACGAAGTACGTCTCGTCGGCTTCGGCACCTTCTCGGTTGCCAAGCGCAAGGCTTCTACCGGCCGCAATCCGCGCACCGGCGAACCGATGAACATTCCGGCTTCGAACCAGCCGAAGTTCAAGGCCGGCAAGGGCCTCAAGGACGCCGTCAACTAAGACGCCTCGTTCGACTACAGGAAACGCCGCAGCAGCCACCCGGCCGCTGCGGCGTTTTTCGTTGCGCCGGGCTGCGTTAGGCAGGGCGCTCAGTCGAAAGCAATCAGCGCCGTCGGAGCCTGCTCGGTCCGCGGCGTCACGTCCCACGTCAAAGCCTGCCCGCGGGCCACTGCCTGCGGCCCTTCATCGGTGTTGTTCGCCAGAATGCGGCCATCGGTGATGATGGTAAAAGTGCCGTCAGGAAGCGCGACCTCGGGCATCTCCCCGCCTTCGTCTTCCATCATCATCTGCATCATGCCGGCCACGCCACCCATCATGCCGTGCATCGGATTGGAGCCACCCGCGTTGGCAAAGCCGGGCGCATCCACCCGGACCTGATTGCCCTCGCGCATGACCACGGTCACAAAGCTGTTTGCAACCGGCAGTTTCTCGACGACCGGGAATACGAAATCATAGGTCATTTGGCCTGAAATCGAAAAGTCGACATCGAACAGGCCATCGCCCTTATAGATGACCTGATCCCAACCCCGCTGTCGTGACAGGCGGTCAGCAAGTTCTTGCGCAGCTTCGGGATCCGAAGGATCGATCCCGCCAAACATGGCCTTCGCCTGCTCGACCTCTCTGTGGTTTTTGGCTTCGCGCTCATCTGCCGAAGCGTCCCATTCCGCCCTTTGCTGCTCGATCTCTTCGGTTGTGCAATCACGCTGCTCGAAATCGTCGTCCCAGCATTCCGCTTCGAAAGTATTATCGCCCTTGTTCCCCATCGCCGCCAGTTGAGAAAGGGCCAGCATCTGAATCTCACCGTCATAGCTGTATGAGAAAGTACCGTCCTTCATCATGTGCAATTCGCTCGTAAACGAGCCAGGCGACAGGAGGCATCCAGACAGTGCTATCGAGCTTGCGGCGGCCAATGCAATGGCACGGAGTTTTATGGGAACAGTCATCAACTTCCTCTCGGTTCAACCTCAGCTTCGCGTGGCGACCGCATAAAGTGCGACCGCTGCAGCGTTCGACACGTTGAGGCTTTCGATTTCGTCAGAGATCGGCAATTTCGCCAGCGCATCGCAATGCGTTCCGATATTATGGCGCATGCCTTCGCCCTCTGCGCCCAGTACGATTGCTACCGGTCCAGCAGGAAGCGCCTCGGCGAAAGTCGTATCCGTGTGTCCAGTTAGACCGATCCGCCAGTAGCCCGCCTCGGCCATCTCCTCCATCGCTCGTGCCAAATTGACGACCCGGATCCAGGGCAGGGTTTCCAACGCGCCGGATGCTGACTTTCCGATCACTCCGCCCTCGGGCGGGGCGTGGCGGTCCTGCGTCACGAGCGCTGCGGCATTGAACGCGACGGCTGAACGCATGATAGCCCCGACATTATGCGGATCGGTGACCTGATCGAGAACGACGATCGGCCGGGCAGGGTCACCATCGAGCACCTCGTCCAGATACTTGTCTTCCAAAGCGGCACATTCGAGGACCAGGCCCTGATGCGGTGCGTCCTTCGCCACCAGACGTGCAAGATCCTGCACATCGGCATATTCCACAGGAAAATCCGCCGGCAATTCCCCATCTAGTGAGGCAACGCCTTCGCGCGTCGCCCATAGTTTGCGATGCTGGCGTTCCGGGTTCTTGAGTGCAGCTTCGACGGCGTGCCGGCCCCAAAGCCTGACATGGCCGGCACCGGCCCTGCCGCTACCGCGGCCACCCTTCATACGGCCGGCCCGGCCTCTCAATGCGCGTTTGCGTTCGCCTTTTGCCATGCTTTGTGTCCTGTAATTCGATTTGCGTGGCGCTAGTGCCAGTGAGGGCATTGACAGGCAAGCGCCGCTTCGCCAAAGGGGCGCCTCTCGGCAGGGGATACCAAGCGAATCCCTGCATATTTCTCTCTCCGGAGAGAATTGGCGAACTGGTGTGGACAGGTGGCCGAGTGGTTAAAGGCAGCAGACTGTAAATCTGCCCGCGCAAGCGTACGCTGGTTCGAATCCAGCCCTGTCCACCACCCGCCGTTAAGCGGTTGGTTTGCCAGAAAAATCGCAGAAATCAGTGGGTTTCTTCCTATGGGGTGCTACAATCGTAGCATGAAGGACGAGCCATTGTACCTCACGAAAAACAGCCACGGCGTGTACTATTATCGCCGCCCAATCAGCCTTGAGGACCAGTCCTTTTGGCGCGGCTCTAGCGGTACGCCCAAAAAAGAATGGAATAAATCGCTCGGCACGAAGGACCGCAGGGAAGCAATCGCCCGCCTGTCGGACGCTTCGGAGATGTATTACACGGAGCGTGAAGCGCAGTTTCTCCGCAATGGCACCGCTGCGGCTGCCGAGGGGCGCGAGGAAACCGAGGCCGAACGCGAGGAGCGGGAAGCTGCGGAGGCCGAGCTTGCAGCATCCATCGAGCGCAAGGCAGCGCGCCGAGAGCTGCGGGTAGAACGCCGCCGCCGCATGAGCCTGACCACCGCGCAACTATCTCCAGAGGAGGCAGCGTGGCATGACCTCGTGCGCGAGAAGGAGGCAAAGATTGCCGAGCTATTGGCGGCACGGGATGGGCAGCGGGAGCTTAACGAAGCGCTAGAGGCAGAGCATAAAGTAAATGCACCGGATAGCGTAGAGAGCCTCCTAGCGGCCTACGAAGCCGACAAGGCTCCCAAGTGGGCAACATCATCCGCCAAAGCTGTGAAGCCTGTTTTCCGGGCGCTCCGTGAGGTGTTCCCCGGTCGCAAGGCTGGAGGCATCACTAGGCAGGAGGCGCGAGACTTCGTTGCCTTGTTAGAGCGGTTGCCGACACAGATTGGCAAGCGCAAGGAGACTAAGCACCTCACGGTTCCGGAGGCGGTAAAGGCGGGGGCAAAGCTGGGACTGCCAACGCTGCTGCCCAAGACGGTAAACGATGGCTACATCATCCACGCTTCAGCAGTCTGGAACTGGGGCATTGTCGAAGGACTTGTCCCATCCAACCCTTTCACCGGGCTTTCAGTGCATGACCCCGTAGCAGATGGCGAAAGGCGCGATCCGTTTACCCCGGCGCAGCTTTCAAAACTGTTCTCGTCAGAGCCTTGGGAGAGTCCGTGGCGGGCAGGGGATACTAAGCACGGAGCATTTTGGGTACCGCTGCTGTGCCTGTTCCACGGCCTTCGCAATGGCGAGGCTTCGGGTCTGCGTGTCGAGGATGTGTACGAGAGTGATAGCCTCCCTGTGCTCCACATTCGGGAATATGAGGGGCGGACCATCAAGACCGCCGATGCCCGTGCTGTCCTGCCCATCCACCCGGAGCTATTGCAGCTTGGCTTTTTGCGGTTTGTAGAAGAGCGGCGGGCGACCGGGCAGGTCGCCTTATTCCCGGACGGAAAGGCAAACAATCGCGGGCAACATGGCGCAAAGCTGGCAGAGCGTTTCAGCGCCCATGTGAAGGCGTTAGGCTTCGAGGGACGGAAGCTGGGGATGCATTCTTTCCGCCATAACTTTGAGGACCGGCTTCGCGCTGCGGAGCTATCGGAGCGGACAGCTTTATCGCTGGCACGGAGGAAGGAGGCGGGGTCTAGCGGGGCCTACGGGCACGGCCTCTCCACCGGGCAGAAAGCACAAGCCCTAGCTAAGATTTCTTACCCGCAGTTGGACCTGTCGCATCTGGAGGTAGCGAAGGCGGGTCAGCGCTAGTTCTGACCCGCCTCCTGCGGCTCTAGGCTTTCGCTGCGGGGGCAACTTCATCGCGTGCTGCTTGCGTCCCCTGCGGCTTGAAGCCCGTAGGCCCGTGGCCGGGGCGATCCGGGACGCGCGCTGCACTGGTCGGCTCTGACACGTTCGGCTCGGCAGGCGGGTGGCCATCGGCGAAGCTAGCGTCCCCGGTCCTCACTGCCATCGCCCGCATATCCTCGGCCACAGTCGGCATGAGGCTTTGCAGCGCGGTGGGGTCCCCCGTGCTGATGTAGCTGTCGAGTGCCACGTTGTAGCTGGCAATAGTTCGGTCGTCGGTCGCGTCGATCAACTGCCCAAGGCGTTGCAATGGCGCGTGAAGGTGCGGATGGCTGGCGGTGAACTTTGTAAAGGCGGTGTCATACGCCTTGCGGGCGGGGGTGCCCATGCCGATGAGGCGCTCGGCAACCCCAGTCACTTCTCCCGTATCTATGTTAAGATCGTGAAGCTGCACGAGGGCTGCCTGTACCTTGGCGCGGTCGCGACGGGAGAGGGTCATGCGCTCACCGGTCCACGAGTGTAACCCGATTCTTGGCAGCGAAAAACTCTTGGATTGCACCGTCAGCGTCACCGGGCCGCAGCGCCATGATGTCGGCAGGGATAAGCTCCGGGTGCTTCTCGATGATGCACGCTAGAACGTCATGCGGCACCGCTTGGAAGCCGACGACAGAATGCTTTGCGGGGTCGCTGCGGTTGGTTCGCCAATCGAACTGCGGAGCCTTCCACGAGATACGAAACAGGCGATGCAATAGGCCATTGCCACTGTTGCTCGGTGCCTCGGTGATTGAGATTTCGGAGATGCGGGCGTAGCGCGTCTCCCGCTCTTCTCGGGCTGCGATAGCGTTCCGGTTGCTTTCTGCCTCGCGGGCCTCTGCACATTGGTTAGCAAGTGTCTCCATCCGCTCCTTTGCACCCTGTAGGCGCTGGAGAAGGGCGAAGTCTGCCTTGGCTTGGTCAAGTTCGGCAGATAGTCGGTTCAGGTCGGTATTCATGGAAAATCCTTGGTAGTTAGATGTGCGCACGGCTGCGCGTTAGAGGCTCAAAATCAGGTCGTGGGGTGCGAAGGTCACGTGGCGGCGGCCTTCGGAGCTGTGCGCACCTCGCGGCGGAAGGCGTTGTATTCGTCCCGGTAGGCGGCGATGAAGGCGCGATTGCTGCGCTTCGCTTTGGCGCTGTCCCTTGCCCATTCAGGCCAGCGGGAGGCTGTGGCAGAGAGCACGTTGCGGAATACATCGCGGCGGAAGGCGCTGCGGATGATGTAAAAGCGGGCGAGCGCCTCAACTTTCCCGGCTGTGCCGAGGCGGGCAACGATGTTGTCGAATACGGCGCGGCGGCGGGGATCAGAAGCTAGATAGGCGACAAGGCTTGCGCCCCCGAAGCCGGGGGTGCGGGGAAGGTAGGTCATCTGGGGTCCTGTGATTAGGGAAGTTTGAGCGGGTCCACCGCATCGGCACAGACGGGGGCGACGGGGCGCGGCTGGTTTAGGCGCTTGATTCGTTCGGCCAGCGTGGGCTGGGAAGCATCCGGGACCAGTTCTCCCGTAGGGAGATGGTCCGGGGCTGCAGCGGACCGGGGGCAGTTCTCCGGGAGACTGCTATCGGCAGCGGTAGCGAGGGGGCGCTTTTCAGGCTTCGGGGCCAGTTCTCCTATACCACTACGTGGTAGATGGTTGGAGATACTCCCCGCTCCCGATGATAAGCTAATCCCCGTTGCAGACATGAACTCCCCAAGGGCGTCTAACCGGATGCGAATGCGGCTGCCTCCTACAGGGATGCGAATGCAATCATTCCCATTATGCCGTTCGATTGCGAAGATGGCATTGCCGACAATGAGGCTGTCGCCATCGCGGCTTCCCCATGCCCCAAGCGGAACGGAAGCGGCGCTTCCCGCTGCCTTTGCGGCGCGGACTGCCTTACGGACATCCGACATGGTGCGGACGTTGCGCGGGCAGAGCGTGGCCCTCCGGTCTGCAAACACATCGGCGATGCGCTTGAGAGCCGAGGGTGAAAGCGGCTTGCTGAAATGGTTGCCTGTGTTGAAGGTCGTGCCAAGCTTGCCATTGAGGCGGGCGACATCAGCCTTGTTGCTTTGCGAAAGCGCGGCTTCGCTATCGAACCACTGGGTGACCGTCATCGCAAGCTCGGCTACATATCCGCTCGGCTTAGGTACGTAGGCGATGGGGGCGGCATGGATGCGGCAAGCGGCGGCATCGGGGTTCGCTGCCTTGTATGATTTCACTCCCTCCAAGCCTTGATGCAAGGCAATGCTGCGGAGTTTTCGAGTGTGGTCTGTCATGGTGACGGTTGGCGGGTGGGCTTGCCCGGTAGTTTGATGGCTGATGCCTTCGGGCACCAGCGGGGATGTGTTTGACATGTTCTCCTATTGTAGGCGGGAATATCGCCGGAAGTGTTATCGGGATTTGGGGGGCACGTAGCCGCGAGGCAAGGCTTGGTCAGGGTTGTCCTGGCGGAAGCGATTGAGTGCCTCCTTCGTGGCATTGGTGCGCCCACCTACGCCTCGCTCTGCCCAGTCGGGAAGGGGTAAGTCGAGCACCTCTACAAGGGCGCGGAAAGTGGCGATGCGGTGGGCGTTCCCGGCGAAATAGTCGGCAAGGCCGGGGTCAGAAAGGCGGTCGCTAATACGCATCATTGCGAAGCTATCTGCCTCGCGGTCGTGGGCAAGGTCCATGTGATTTCCTGTGAATGTGAAAATGAGTGTCATTGATTGAGATAGATGGGCCGCGCGTGCGGGTCGGCAGGGAGACCAAAGCTCACCCCTCCCGGCGCATTTGAGCACGCGGGAGGGGGAGCGCATACCCGCACCGCAAACTACTACGGACGCTCGACAAAGGACACGAATGTCGAGGCGGGAGATAAGTAGCCGTAAGGCTTTCCCCTGTTCCTGACGGTATCAAATCAATGGCAGAACTCTTGCCGCCCTACGCTGTAAGCCGCTCCAAGCGCGATACTGTGGCCGGAGAGGGGTTGCCTGCCCCGCCGTTGCTTTCGTCCTCTGTTTGCCCGCTGTGGGCCGCTGGGGCGACTGCGCGCGCGGCCTTGAGCCGCACATGTGAGCACACGAGCCGGGCGGGAGAGGGCGGATGTTACTGCTCTGCCAGTCGGTACACCGTAGAGCGGGCGCACCCTAGCTGCTTTGCCACATCTACCGGGCGAGTACCTCCGTCTAACAGGCGCTTCACCTCTGCTGGGTCCACGCTTGGCTTGCGTCCCTTGTAGACACCCTCCGCCTTCGCCTTAGCGATACCGTCGCGTTGGCGCTCTGCCCGTATATCGGCCTCGAACTCGGCTACCGCTGCAAGGATACCCAAGGTCAGCTTACCGGTGGAGGTGGTGGTGTCGATGCCGGATTGCTGGAGCACTCGGAACCCTACGCCTTCGGCAGTCAGGTCGGCTACAATCTTGTGCAAGTCAATGACAGAACGGGCCAAGCGGTCGAGCCGGGTCACCACCAGTGTGTCCCCCTCCCGCAGATAGTCGAGGGCAGCGATTAGCTGCTCCCTGTCCTGCGTCCTCCGTCCGCTTTTCTTCTCTGCGAATATCTTTGCGCATCCGGCTTCCTGTAATGCGGCCTCCTGCACATCTAACGATTGTCCGATGCTCGACACGCGAGCGTATCCTATATCCACCATGAGCCATCTCCTTTGTCCGATTTGGGTCTAGATGTTGATGCATCTACGTCCGATAACTGGCAAGTCAACCCTAATCGGACATTCTGCGGTGATGGCTGAGACGTCCTGCTAGAGTATACCCAAGTCGGACACGAAGATTTTGGCGGTGATCCGTTCCGTTTTCTATCTTGATGGGAGGGGGCGGGGGGTAATGCGTGTTTAGCTGGTCGGAGGTCCCTCTTTGCGTCGGCACTTATTTTTCAGGCCGGGGATAAATACCCCTTCGTTTTCACATTCCCGATTTGTTCTGATATTAAGCTAGCATTCGACAGTGAGGAAGGGCGAAGTATGACGAAAACTCAGACGATCCGATGCATCAATAAAGATGATCGATTAAGTCCTTTTGAGCGGATAAAGTTTGTGGGTGGGGTGAACCCTAACGGTTCGCGATGGCGCCGATCACAACAGCAGATCGTGGAGGATATAGATAGTGGAAGCTGGCAATATTATGTCGGCGAAGGCTCTAGCAGAGTAAAAGTAGTGACAGCAGAAAGCCCTTATAGAAACAGTTATATCAAAACCGAAGCTGATGGGCGGGAGCCCAATAATCTGCTCAGTCTTCCAGAATGCCCTTAGTCGGGCGTGCGAAGCACTTAACTTTCATTCCATCACGGCGCAGAACCAAGGTCGAGTTGAATGTCGATTTCAATAAAAACGGGGCCATGGGGAGCATCGCTTAATAGTGACGAGGACGCACTTGCTAGGCTCCAGTCCATTTTGCTTCAGAACGCTGAAGGTGCGCGGGGGGGTGAACTTGATATCGAATACCGACAACTTCGTAGAGCGCTTCTGGACAATCCTGAATACAGCGATGTCGTTCCGCGCCTGATCCGCATCCACCGCGACTTGGACAGCTTATGGCCGTATATGAAAAGCTTCGACAGGTCGTGGGAGCCGCGGCGAAAGCACGTCAGAGAAGAAATGGCACCCTTGCTCGATCGAGCGGAGGAGCTTGCACGGGGAGTTGATGCCCCTGCTTCGGGTCTCACTGAAAACATCGGGGGTCAAATCAACTCTGCGGAGTGGACCGGAATCGCATCCCCCGGGCAACGTTTGGCAGCAGCGCGAAGTCTCATACCGATTGCCCAAGGTTCGATAGAGCAGCTTATCGAGCATTTGAGCGTGCCAAATCACAACGGTGCGCCACCCTTGGATGAGACCTTGGAGGCCATTGAAAACCTGCGGGAGCTGCATAGGGCGTTGGGGGAGGTTCTGAACGCGGTTGAGGAGGGCCGCTGGAATGAGGAGTCTGCGTCGGGTCTAGTTGGTGAGGCTTCTAGATATGCTAAGCGCGCGGCCCGACTTCTGAGAAATGACCCGATGCCATACGCCGTATCAGCTTTATTGTTATCCGTTTTGACGACGCTCGGTTTCCCCAACATCGGTGGGTATTTGGCCGGCGTGGCTTTAGCTGTGCGGAAGCCATCCGAATAGCACTGCGTATCGGTTTGCCAAAGTGGAAAGGAAAGCCAAGTGCCCACAGAGTTAGATTATGGCAGCATTGCTGACTGGGTTGCAGGTGTGGGAACACTACTAGCTGTTGTTGCGGCACTTTGGATTGCGGGTGCGCAAAATCGAGCAGCCAAAGCGGATAGGCGCCGAGCCAATGATGAGGATAGGCAGCGCAGCTCTTACATCATTCGTGAAGCTATCCATCTTGGGGAAAAGATTTCTGCCGAATGCCAAAGCATTCTCGATCACGGAGAGGAGCTTGCGAAAGGTGCTGATCTGCCGACTACACCTGCGAAAAAGCAATCAGAGTTTATCAATACGACCGCCACGATTATCGCCAAACTCCATGAGATGCAGGGTTTGCGGCAACAGCTGCTCGCGCTCCAAACTTTCAAATCAGGCAGCGTATCTGCATTCGTAGAAATAAGCCGTCTCGTTTATGAAACCGATATTGGTTACACACGAAACATCGATCCCACTAAAGTGCCAAAGTGGGAGCTTCTGCGGGTAATGCATGACGTTCGCAATCGGATGGAGCGATTGGCGGAAATCAGAAGCGATTTGAATAAAGGTACTGCGCGAAGCTGGATTGAGACCTGACCGACGAGGTAAACCTGGGATGCACAGTTCGGCGGCAATCTATTCTGCATTCTGAGGTTTAGGACTTGAGGAGCTGCTACAATCCGGTATTACGAACCGTCCAGCACTCTGAAGCGAAACTCTTGTTTTTCTGTTGTTTTTTCTTAGTGGCTGAAAATCCAGCCCTGTCCACCACATTTTCCGAAAAGTATTTTTGTTACAATAACTTGAGAAGGTTGGGCAAACCTTTGGTTCTTCAACCAGGCATTTGAGCCTTGAGTTTTAACCTCGGAGCGGCCGATCTAGCCGCGTTTCAAGTATAAGCGGAATTCCGGTAAAGACCCTATTGTTGCCATTCTTAGACTGAGCCACAGTACTGTATGAAAAGAGATCAAGCAGTTCGCTGGGTGCCGATTGATGGTTTGCCAGAGCTTCCTCTGGGAGCTTTAGACCTTTCCTACGACGGGTCGGAAAATGTATTGACGGTTCGCGCATACTTTCGGGACTTGTCCGTAGTGGGCCTCCCCCAGTTTGAGCCGCCCGCTGGTGGAGTTATTATTGCATTCGATAATGTCGAAGCATTCAAAGCCTATGAGGAGTTCGCCGACCCCTTATACGCTGATGATCATGAGGTCCCTTTGCTCGCCGAGACCGTGCCTTATGGCGGGACATGGGGATTTATCCAGATGCTTGATTCTTCATGGCTTGAGCGGCTTGCTGAGCGAAACGGGGTTTGGTCAGCTGATACAGCGGGTCACTGGGTAGTGAAGTCGGGTGAGATGGTTTTGCATGTAGCAACTCAGCCCACGGTAATGCCCACTTTCAAGGGCTGGCTCGAGAAGACTGAGCCGACTTAACTGCCATGTCGTATTTCCACCCAATTCCTGCCCTTCCAGCTTTTCAATAGCCTCTCCCAAAGCGGTCGACTTGGGCGAGGTAAGTCCTACCCGCGAAACCATGGGTGCAAGGCTGGACATCGTTCTTCGGGATCTGGCAGGACTGCGCGGGCGGTTTGGGCTGGTTGGACAACAGCAAATTATTGAATTCGTGAACAAAGAGTGGACCAGCCCTGTCCCCCACCCGCCCTTTACGTCAGCAAGACATCAGCATAGCGTAACGGCTGCCCGTTCTCGGCGATCAAATATGCACTTTTTTGGGGGATGGTGCCGGCTAGAGGATTCGAACCCCTGGCCTGATGATTACAAATCAACTGCTCTACCAACTGAGCTAAGCCGGCCCGTGACTATGTGAGGGCGCGCCTGTGGCCGAAAATTTCCTCTACGTCCAGTCCGATTGCGCGGCTTCCTTCTCGCGCCTATCGCCGCCGCATGGATTTGAGCGCAATCGTCACCGAAACGTGGAACGAGCTGGCCGATGAGCGGGGAGGAGGAAATCCGGCCCGCTACATCCCGGCCCTCGCGATGGTCGACCCTAAGAAGTTCGGCATAGCGCTTGCGACTCCGGATGGCAGGGTCTTCTGCGCGGGTGATGCGGACGAGGCGTTCTCGATCCAGTCCATATCGAAAGTCTATGCGCTTGCGCTCGCCTTGGAGCGGGAAGGGGCAGCGCTGTGGGATGCTGTCGGGCGCGAGCCATCTGGCAACGCTTTCAATTCCATCGTCCAGTTGGAGCGGGAGAAAGGGGTGCCTCGCAACCCGTTCATCAATTCAGGAGCGATCGTCACTACCGATCGCTTCATCGGTACGCGGACACCGGACGAGGCGGTCTTGGACCTGTTGTCGCGATTACGCCGGATGGCGCGTGACGAGACAATAGCGTTTGATGCAGAGGTGGCGCGTAGCGAGAGCGAAACCGGATCGCGAAACCGCAGCCTGGCCTATTTCTTGGAAGACTTCGGCCGGCTGCGCAATCCCGTCGAAGATGTGCTTTCGGTCTACTTCCGCCAGTGCGCGCTCACGCTTTCTTGTCGGCAATTGGCTGAGGCGTCGCTGTTCCTGGCTTTCGATGGCGCAGACCCGGTTACGGGACAGCGGATGTGCAGTGCGAGCCGCGCGAGGCGGATCAACTCGCTGATGCTTCTCTGTGGCCATTATGACAATTCCGGTCAGTTCGCCTTCGAGGTCGGCTTCCCAGGAAAATCCGGTGTCGGCGGTGGTATCCTGGCGAGTGTTCCGGGACGGGCAGCCATCTCGGTGTGGTCACCAGGCCTGAATCGTGCAGGGACAAGCTTGTTGGGGGCGAAGGCTTTGTCGTCCATCGCGCTCAAGACCGGATGGTCGGTATTCAGCGGACAGCGGCCCGAAGCCTAAAGCGCGCCGAAGGTCCAGCCTTCGGTCCTCGCGATTTCGGGGGTCAGCGCGGCGGGAGACCATCGGCTGCCTTCTGCCGACACCTTGCGGAGCCATGCAGCGGTGAGGAGGGCATCGGTGGCGTGATCATCCAGTTCTTCGGGGCTCGTAATCGGCGGTGACCCCACGGAGACCAAAGCATTGTTCAACGCAGCCAGGTCTCTCATCTTCGCCCGCTCGGGTCTGCGTCCCGCCTCCATCGCAGCGAGGCTGGTGTAAATCTCGACTACGACCGATCCCACAGGTGGTAGGGGGTCGATTGGCCAGACCGGAAGATGTCCGCGCAGGGCATGCAGCATCCGCATTCCGGTAAGGCTAGATTTGCCCACCTGTGCGGCGCCGACGAGGTTGAAATTCGAGTAAGGCTTGCAGCCCATCTCGGCCTGCGCATGCTCGGTCACGCGGAAGCGGCCGCGACCGTGGTTGGCGCCGTCGCAGCCGAAATGCTTCCCAGTGTCGGTGCCGTCGCGAAAGAAGGGGCGCAGCTCTGGGTGGGAGACGAAGCTGTTCGCGCCGAGATTGGGTTCGTCGGCGGCGATCTTGTCTATCATCGCCCATAGCGAGGGCGCGTCGGAAGGGGAGAAGTCGAGGCCGGGGAAGTAGGCGCTGCAGTCGGCGTGGGGCAGGCTGACGCCGAGGTCCAAGCCTATGAGGGTATCCTCGGGCAGGTCATCGCGCAGGACTGCCAGTACCTCTTCGCGTGACCAGCGATGCTGAACCAGGACGGGAGGGCCGCCCGCGGCATCGGCTATCGCCACCGCGATCCCTTTCTGCTTCGGCCCCTTGGCGCCCGACCAGTCGATCGCGAGGAAATGCCGGAAGCGGTCAGTCACGCTCGCGCCTGAGCTTGTCCCAGTAATCGAGCCGTTTCTTGACCTCGCGCTCGAAGCCGCGCTCGACCGGTTCGTAATAGGTCTGCGGCTCCATTTCTTCGGGCCAGTAATTGTCCCCCGAGAAGCCCTCTTCGGCATTGTGATCGTAGGTGTAGCCCGAGCCGTAGCCGATATCCTTCATCAGCTTGGTCGGTGCGTTCAGGATGTTCTGCGGCGGCATCAGGCTGCCGGTTTCCTTCGCGTTCTTGAAGGATGATTTCTGCGCCTTGTAGACCGCGTTGGATTTGGGAGCGGTGGCGAGATAGGTGCAAGCCTGCACCAGCGCCAATTCGCCTTCCGGGCTGCCGAGGAATTCGTAGGCATCCTTGGCCGCCATGCACTGCACCAGCGCCTGCGGATCGGCCATGCCGATATCCTCGACCGCCATGCGGACCAGACGGCGCGAAAGGAAACGCGGCTCTTCACCCGCAGTCAGCATGCGGGCAAGGTAATAGAGGCTCGCCTGGACATCGCTGCCGCGCACAGCCTTGTGAAGCGCGGAGATGAGATTGTAGTGCCCTTCGCGGTCCTTGTCGTAGACCGCCACTCGTCGCTGCAAAAACTTGCCCAGGCCCGCAGGATCGAGTGGTTCGGCGATCTTGGCGTTGTAGAGCGTCTCGGCCTGATTCAGCAGGAACCGCCCGTCACCATCGGCGCTGGCAACCAGCGCGTCGCGGGCCGGAGGGGTGAGGGGCAGGGGGCCTTCCAGCTTCTCTGCCCGATCGAGCAGTTGCCCTAGAGCATCATGATCGAGCCGCTGAAGGATCAGTACCTGCGCCCGGCTCAAGAGTGCCGCGTTGAGCGCGAAACTGGGATTCTCGGTCGTTGCCCCTACCAAAGTGACGGTGCCGCGTTCGACGAAGGGCAGGAAGCCATCCTGCTGCGCGCGATTGAAGCGGTGAATTTCGTCCACGAACAGCAAGGTGCGCTGGCCAGCCTCGGCAGCTTTATCCGCAGCAGCGAAGGCTTTCTTGAGATCCGCGACGCCGCTGAACACGGCGCTGACGCTTTCGAAACGCATGCCCACGCTATCGGCAAGGAGGCGCGCAATCGTGGTTTTTCCGGTGCCAGGGGGGCCCCACAGGATCATGCTGGAGAGACGCCCCGCCGCCACCATTCTTCCGATCGCGCCTTCCGGTCCGGTCAGGTGATCCTGACCAATCACCTCGTCCAGAGTGCGGGGACGCAATCGGTCTGCCAGCGGCGCATCTTCGCGCACCACTTCGGTCGGGGTAGTCTGGGGCAATTCATCGGGAAACAGGTCAGCCATCGCGCCCTACCTAGTGCCTCGGCAGCGAATTGCCATTCCCCCGAGCACTGCTAGCATGGCCCAGGGTCGCCCCGCATACGGAGGGGGAAGTATGGTATACCGGAAAACGCCGTGGCACCTGTCGCTGATCGGCCTGCTGACGCTGCTATGGAATGGCTTCGGGGCTTACGATTACACGATGACCAATCTGCGCGATCAGGCCTATCTCGATACGATGGGCTATCCGCCCGCGGGGATCGCCTATCTCGATGGGTTTCCGATCTGGGCACACTCCGGATGGGCGCTTGGTGTCTGGGGCGCGGTGCTGGGTTCGGTGCTGCTGCTGTTCAGAAGCCGCTTTGCGCTATGGGCCTATGTCGCTTCGATGGTCGGGATCGCCATGACAACGGCGTATGAGGCAGGGGCCGAGATGCCCGCCGAACTGGCCGAAATTCAGCCCGACTGGTTCCCGATTCTGCTCTGGGGCGTCACAATATTCCAGCTCTGGTATGCCTGGCTCATGCGAAAGCGCGGCGTCCTGCGCTAGGCCCGATCACCCGCGCTGGTCGTGCAGCCTGAGATAGGTATCCACGACCGCCTGATTGATCGCGTCCCAGCTATAGGCGCGCGCGGCCTTCTCGCCTGCCGCACCATGGGCGAGGCGCAAAGCATCGTCGGTACAATAGGGCGCCAGCGCTTCGGCGCAGCTTTTGGAGAAAGCATCGGTCGTGCTGGGCGGCACGAGCTGGCCGGTTTCGCCATCGTTCACGAGGCTGGCGGCGCCCGTCGCCCCTGCTGCCACCACGGGCAGCCCGCAGGCCATCGCCTCCAGCGTCACATTGCCGAATGTCTCGGTAATAGAAGGGTTGAAGAAGATATCGCCGCTGGCCAGCGCGCGGCCCAGATCCTTGCCGGTCTGGAAGCCGACGAATGTGCCGCCGGGCAATGCCTTTTCAAACCATCCGCGCGCGGGACCATCACCGATCACCAGAACCTTGTGCGGGATTTGCCGCTTGCGCAGTTCCACGATGGTATCGGCGAAAACGTCGAGACCCTTTTCCATCACCAACCGGCCGAGGAAAACGATAGCGACATCGTCATCGGCGAGGCCATTGTCCCGGCGCCACTGCATGTCGCGCTTCGAAGGATCGAATACGTCGCGATCGACGCCGCGCGACCAGATGGAGATGTCGTCATGCATCCCCTGCGCTTTCAATTCGTCGATCTGGCTCTGGGACGGTGCCACCAATGCGTCGCAGCGGTGATAGAACCGGCGTAGCAAGGCTTCGACGGCGGGCTCCAGGAAGCCGAGGCCGTAATAGCGGGGATAGGTTTCGAACCTAGTGTGTACGCTTGCCAGAATCGGTACGTTGTTTTCGCGGGCCCATTTCACGGCGGCATGGCCGGTTGGATCGGGCGCGGAGACATGGACGAGGTTGGGCCGGAACGCTTCCAGATCCTTGCGCACATCGCTGCCGAGCCCAAGGGTGAGCCGGTATTCGCCGCGGTTCCTGATGGGCATGCGCATATTGGGCACGTTCACGAGATCGCCCGTCGGCGCAAAATCAGGGTTGTCTACCACAGGCGCATAGACGCGTAGCGCCGCGCCCTGCCGCAGGACATAATCGGCCAGCCGATTGAGGGCCTGATTGCAGCCATCGCGGGTATAATTATAGTTTCCGCTGAACAGCGCGATACGAAGGTCTTTGACGTCCATCGGGCGCGACATAGGAAAAGCTGTGTCATTTGGCGAGTGCTAGCGTGTCGCTGCCAAGTATCTATCGCCATGACCGCCCTATCGACTGGCTGGAACGACTACCGCTGTTCAGCGCTTGTGAGAGCGAACCGAAGCTTTCCGGGCGCATACCTATTTCAGATTGACTCCCTGACAAGCAACTTTATTGCCGCCGGTGGGCCACGCGGTCCCAACGCCGCGCGAGCTCTCTGGAAGGAGAGAATACATGACTGCCGAACCGACGCTCAAACCCGAGCGCCCCTTTTTCTCGTCGGGGCCGACCGCCAAACACAAGGGCTGGTCTGCCGCAAATCTCCAAACCGAATCGCTCGGACGCTCGCATCGCAGCGCCCTTGGCAAGTCGCGGCTGAAATATGCCATCGATCTGTCGAAGGAGATGCTCGGCGTGCCCGAGGATTACCTCGTCGGCATCATGCCGGCCTCGGACACCGGCGCGCTGGAATGCGCGATGTGGACGATGCTGCGGCCGGATCGCCCGGCCACTGTTGCCGCATGGGAAAGCTTTGGTAATGTCTGGATCCAGGATGCGGTGAAGCAGCTCAAGCTGCCTAAGCTCACCACGCTGGATGCCGATTATGGCGAAATTCCCGATCTCGCTTCGATCCCGCAGGAAAACGACGTCGTCTTCACCTGGAACGGTACGACCTCGGGCGCGAAGATCCCCAACACCGACTGGCTTGCCGAAGGCCGTGAAGGTGTGACGATCAACGATGCGACCAGTGCCGTCTTCGCGATGGAGATGGACTGGGCCAAGCTCGATGCCACGACCTATAGCTGGCAGAAGGTGATGGGCAGCGAAGCCCAGCACGGCATGCTAATCCTCAGCCCCAAGGCGGTGGAGCGGATCGAGGAATACGATCCCGAATGGCCGCTGCCAAAGCTCTTCCGCCTGAAGAAGGGCGGCAAGATCAACACCGGCATTTTCGAAGGCGCGACGATCAACACGCCTTCTATGCTGGCCACCGAAGATTACATCGAAGCGCTCGAATGGGCGCAGGCGATGGGCGGCCGCAAGGCGATGTTCGAACGCGCCGATGCTAACGCAAAGATCGTGAAAGACTGGATCGAGGCGACCCCGTGGCTGCGCAACATGGTCTCCGACCCTGCCAAGCAGACCAACACCGGCGTGTGTTTTGTCTTTCAGGGTTACTGGTATGATAGCCTGTCCGACGAGGACAAGGCCGGCGTGCCGAAGAAGATCGTCAAGCTGCTCGAAGAACGCGATGTCGGTTATGACTTCAACGGCTATCGCGATGCACCGCCGTCCCTGCGGATCTGGTGTGGCGGTACGGTCGAACAGGAAGACCTTAAGCGTCTCCTGCCCTGGATCGAGTGGGCCTACGAAACCGTCAAGAACGGCTGATCCGGCTGGCGGCCCGCGCATCGGGCCGCCGCTTTCCCCTTTTAGTGCCCGGCAACGCGCCGGGAAAACGACAGGAATATTCCGTCATGAGCAAACCAAAAGTCCTCATCAGCGACAAGATGGACCCCAACGCCGCGAAAGTTTTCGAAGAGCGCGGCTGCGACGTCGATGTCATCACCGGCGAAACGCCCGAAGAACTGAAAGCCCGCATCGGCGAATATGATGGCCTCGCCATCCGTTCCTCGACCAAGGTGACGTCTGAAATTCTTGATGCGGCGACCAATCTCAAGGTTATCGGCCGGGCGGGTATCGGCGTCGACAATGTCGATATTCCCTATGCCAGCGGCAAGGGCGTGGTGGTTATGAACACCCCCTTCGGCAACTCGATCACCACTGCCGAACATGCAATTGCCATGATCATGGCGCTTGCCCGCCAGATCCCGGCCGCCGACCGCCGGACGCAGGCCGGCGAATGGCCCAAGAACGACTTCATGGGTGTCGAAGTCACCGGCAAGACGCTTGGTCTTATCGGGGCAGGCAACATCGGTTCGATCGTGGCCAGCCGCGCCCAGGGGCTCAAGATGAAAGTCATCGCTTTCGATCCTTTCCTGACCGAAGATCGCGCGCTGGAGATCGGGGTGGAGAAGGTCGATCTCGACACGCTGCTGTCGCGTGCCGATTTCATTACGCTGCACACGCCGCTGACCGACGAAACGCGTAATATACTGAGCCGTGAAAATCTCGCCAAGACCAAGAAGGGCGTGCGCATCGTCAATTGTGCGCGCGGCGGACTGATCGATGAGGAAGCCTTGGGTGAAGCATTGGATAGCGGGCAGGTGGCAGGCGCCGCGCTCGACGTGTTCCAGAGCGAACCGGCCAAGGACAGCCCGCTGTTCGGAAAGCCGAACTTCATCTGCACCCCCCACTTGGGCGCAAGCACTACCGAGGCGCAGGTCAATGTGGCGCTGCAGGTGGCCGAACAGCTGGCGGATTACTTGGTCAATGGCGGCGTTACCAATGCGCTCAATATGCCTTCGCTGAGCGCGGAAGAAGCGCCCAAGCTGCGGCCCTACATGAAGCTTGCCGAAAATCTCGGCAGCCTGGTGGGTCAGCTGGCACATGGCAATCTCACCAAGATCAATATCGAGCGTGAAGGTGCCGCGGCAGAGCTTTCGGGCAAGCCGATCGAAGGCGCTGTACTGGCTGGTCTGATGCGCCAGTATTCCGACACGGTGAACATGGTCAACGCCCCCTTCCTCGCGAAGGAACGCGGGCTAGATATCCGGTCGATCCGGCATGAAAAAGAAGGTGCCTACAACACGCTTTTGCGGGTCACCGTAGGGACTGACAGCGGCGATCGTTCGGTTGCCGGTACGCTGTTCGGCTCCGACGCCCCGCGCCTGACCGAAATTTTCGGTGTGCGTATCGAAGCCGAACTCGACGGTCACATGCTCTATATCGTCAACGAAGACGCGCCGGGCTTCATCGGTCGCATCGGTTCGCTTCTGGGCGAAAACGGCATCAATATCGGTACCTTCAACCTCGGCCGCCGCGCTGCTGGCGGGGAAGCGGTGTTGCTGCTCAGCGTCGATCAGAAGATCCCGCAGGATGTCGTTGAGAAGGCCTGTGCGCTGCAGGGCGTGAAGACGGTAATGCCGCTGGAATTCTGATGCGCGATAGGGCAGGGGGCCCGGCAGTATGACACAGCCTGACGACCTCCTGCCTATCGGCCTTGAAGACGCGCTGCCCCCGAAGGCCGCCACGATTACCCGCGCCATGCGTGATGTCCTGCAGGCAATGGACGGTCATGGATACGACCGCGTCCGTCCGCCGCTCATCGAATTCGAACAGTCTCTCGCCGGGCGGATGGAAGGCGTCGCAACCCGTCGGATGGTGCGGTTCACCGACCCGGAAAGCCTGCGCACGCTCGCCTTGCGTGGCGACATGACCGTGCAAGTCGGGCGCATCGCTGCGACCAGCCTTGCTGACGCACCGCGCCCATTGCGGCTGTGCTATGCAGGCGATGTCGCGCTATTGAAGGCGGACCAGCTCGATCCCGTCCGCCAACGCCTGCAACTGGGCGCCGAACTCATCGGAAGCGACAGTGTGGCAGCGGCCATCGAAGCGGTTACCGTGGCGCTAGACGCGCTGGAGGCGGCCGGAGTGACAGGCCTCTCCGTCGATTTTACTATGCCCGATCTCGTCGATACGCTTGCAGAAGAGGCCTTGCCGCTCGCTCCTGAACAGCGCGAGGCTGTCCGCCGCGAACTCGACATGAAGGATGCCGGCGCGCTCAAGGCGGCTGGCGGTGATGCTTATCTGCCGCTCCTTTACGCCACCGGCCCATTCAACGAAGCAGTCGAAAAACTAGCCGTCATCGATGCAGGCGGAGCTCTCGCCACTCGCATCGCGGCCTTGCGTGAAGTAGCCGCCGCGCTTGGCGACCGCGCACGCCTGACGCTGGATCCGTCCGAGCGCCATGGCTTCGAATACCAGAGCTGGTTCGGCTTCACCCTCCACGCCAAAGAAGCGCGCGGCGCTTTGGGTCGCGGCGGTACCTATGCCATCAAGGGCAGCGAAGAGGCGGCCACTGGCTTCTCACTCTATATGGAGCCGCTGCTTGAGGTTCTTGGCAGCGTGCAGGACGAAAAGCGCGCCATGCTTTTTCTGCCGCTTGGCCATGATCGCGCTGCCGCTGCTAGCTTACGGCGAGAGGGCTGGCGAACCTTGGCAGCTATCGGCGAAAGCGACGATGCCAATGCGTTGGGTTGCACCCATATTTTGAGCGATGGTAAGCCTGCATTTATCTAGCCAGCCTGCCACTGGTCGTGCTTCACCATGATGCTGGCAAAAAGATCCGAAGTTACGAAACCCTCGAGCCACTTGGCCACATGGGGTAAATGCTGATCATCGAACCATTCGCGGTCTGCATTGGCGAACTGCCTTACGAACGGAAAGATGGCGATATCGGCAAAGCCGCGTTTGTCGCCTCGTAAATAGCGTGAATTTTCAAGCCGGTTATCGAGTACGCGAAGGTGTTCGACAGCCTCTTTGCCATGCTCTTCCGGGTCCACGTCATCATATCGGGTCGCGTACTTGTAGCGGTCGAGATGGTGCTTGAACGGTCCATCATTGGCCGCGAGCAGTTCGTCGTCCTGTCGATCGAGCCAGCCTTCCGGATCGTTCTGCCTTAGCGCCCAGCGCATGATATCGAGGCTTTCTTCCAGCACATTGCCGGTCTCGGAGACCAGGACCGGCACCGTCCCCTTGGGTGACACTTCGATCATCTCAGGAGGCTTGTCGCGCAACACGACCTCGCGATGTTCGAATTGCGCACCGCTAACCTTAAGCGCCATGCGCGCGCGCATAGCATAGGGGCAGCGCCTGAAGCTGTAGAGGACCGCCTCAGCCATCCTCTTCCCTACGTCCGATATGTTCTGCCCCGCGGGCCGCGGCGATCCTGGCCTGCCGCTGCCGTTCCTCATACCGCGCGCGTTGTTCATCGGTACGCTCGGGATAGCACTGGTGGCAGGACACGCCTTCCACAAAGTGTTCGTGATTCTTATCGGCTTCGCTCAGCGGGCGCCGACAGGCGCGACATAGGCTGTGCGTGCCGACATCGAGCCCGTGTTTGACGCTGACCCGCTCGTCGAAAACGAAGCACTCGCCTTTCCAACGGCTCTCGGCTTCCGGCACTTGCTCGAGATATTTGAGAATACCGCCTTTGAGGTGATACACCTCGTCCAGTCCTTCGTTCTTCACGAACGCGGTGGACTTTTCACAGCGGATGCCCCCGGTGCAGAACATGGCGATCTTTGGTGTACGTCCCTCAGCCTCGAATTCTGCGCGGCGGGCCCTGAACCAGTCCGGAAACTCGCGAAATGATTTGGTTTCGGGATCGATCGCACCTTCGAACGTTCCGATCTGGACCTCGTAATCGTTGCGCGTGTCGATCACGATGGTGTCCGGGTCTGAAATCAAGGCATTCCAGTCTTGGGGATCGACATAGGTGCCGACACCGTCGAGTGGATCCAGATTCGGCTGACCCATCGTGACGATTTCTTTTTTCAGGCGTACCTTCGTGCGATGGAAAGGCATCTCGGTGGCTCGCGATTCCTTCCATTCAAGATCGGCACAGCCTGGAAGGTCCCGAATATAGTCAAGTACCGCATGAATGCCCGCATCGCTGCCAGCCACCGTGCCGTTGATGCCTTCCGAAGCAAGCAACAAGGTACCGCGCACTTCGTTCTGCTCAACACAGGCCAACAGGCCCGGACGCAAGGAGGCAGGATCTTCGAAGCGCGTAAAATGATATAGCGCGGCGATACAGATGGGGGGCTGGTCGGTCACAAGCGCGCCTCTAGCAGGCTGACCCATAGGCGATCAATCGCTCACCACGTCGCCACACGCGACAGTCGAGAGGTTGGATGCGGCGAAACCGAGAGCAAAAACACGAAAGGCGGCTCCTTGCAGAGCCGCCTCAGCGCGAGAACCGTATAATACGGTAATATCAGTTAAGTTCGGCAGGGTGGGGCCCCATCCGGCCATCGGGATCGTCAAGCGCATCGATCTTAGACATCTGTGCATCGGTCAGCTTGAAAGACAGTGCCTTGAAATTCGCCTCGATATGATCGCGGCTGGTGGCCTTGGGGATGGGGCACAAACCATGCTGCAGGTGCCAACTCAGGATTACGGCGCTAGCCGGCTGGCCTGTTTCTTCAGCGATGGCTTCAATCGTGTCGTTCGAAAGGCCTTCGCCCTGGCCGAGCGGTGACCAGCTTTGAGTTACGATGCCAAGTTCTTCGTGGACCTTGCGCAGGTCACGTTGCTGGAATGTCGGGTGCAGCTCGATCTGGTTCAACGCGGGGGTTACACCGGTCTCGCCGATGATGCGGCGCAAATCTTCCTCGCGAAAGTTGGATACGCCGATCGACTTGGCTTTGCCTTCATCACGCAGTTCGATGAATGCTTTCCAGGTATCCACGAACTGGTCCTTGTCGGGGCATGGCCAGTGGATCAGCAACATGTCGACATGTTCGCGCCCCAAGCGTTCAAGGCATTTATCCGCGGCACGTTTCGCGCGATCATAGCCTTGGCTTTCGTTCCAGACCTTGGTCTGCAGAAAAATGTCCGACCAGTCTCCGACGCCTTTACCGACGCCCTTTTCGTTTTCATAAACTGCGGCTGTATCGACCAGCCAGTAACCGACATCGATTGCGGTCGAGACTGACTTTGGCGCCTCTTCTTCTGAGAGCTTGTAGGTGCCGAACCCAAGTTGCGGGATCTGGCGGCCGTCGTTCAGGTCGAGGGTGGGATAGTCTGTCATAATAACTCCTTTGCCCGATCAATGGAGAAGGGGCCTGAAGTTTCCGAAGACAGTTTCCGCTCGTGCCGGATTTGCGCCGACCGGTGCGCAGATCATCACGTAGTTTGCATAAACCCGAGATCAGGAGCGGCAAAACGGCCAATGTTGGGAGCGACCGATGGCATTTCGCTGGCGCTGACGCCGAACCATTTGGCCAGCGTGGCGGAATATTCGTCCACCGAGGTGCTGGGCAGGAGGCGACCCTGTTTCACCTGATCATCGCTGTTAACCGAGACGTGCGGAGCCGTTCCGTAAAACCGCCCGCCGTTGACTGCGCCGCCGATGATGAAATGGTGGCTGCCCCACCCATGGTCGGATCCGTCGCCATTCGAGGTCAGAGTACGCCCGAAATCGGATGCGGTGAAAGTCGTGACTTTGTCCGCCACGCCTAACTCTGCTGTGGCCTGATAGAACGAATTCAGCGCGCTATCGAGTGCGGCGAGCAGGCCGGGATGCTTCCCCGGGAGCCCGTCGTGTGTGTCGAAACCACCCATCGACACCATGAAGACCTGCCTTTTCACGCCCAGTGAGCCGCGCCCTCCAATCAGCCGGGCTACAAGTTCCAGTTGCCGGGCAAGCGAATTGCCTGAGTCGAATTGGGTAGTAAGGTCGACGCTGCCCAGAGCATTGTTGACGAATTCCCCGTATTGAAGCGATCGCGCGGTCATATGGGCATAGTCGTTTGCCAGCACGCTGCCATTGTGTTGCCCCAGGATCGTCTGCAACGCTGCTCCGGCTGCGCGCGAGCCTAGGAGGGAGCCACCATATCCGGATATCTTGATCGCACCTGATCCATTGACCTGATAAGGGGCGAAGTTCTCTCCCGACAGAAAAACGGTATTTCCCGATGCATTGATGCCGGTGAACATCGCGTTAGTGTTGTGCGATTGTGCAAGGTCGGCCATTCGGCCGCCCCAGCCGCTTCGTGCGCCCTCGGGAAGGCTGGATTGCCAGGTCGACTGCTGGTCGTTGTGAGAGAAAAGCTTCGCCGGACGTGGATAGCGCACGTGATTGCTGTTTTCATACTCCGCTCGGGTCAGTGGGGCAATCAGAGGGCCTACGTTGAGCAAGGGTGCAATATGCCCGGCATCGAAGCGCGCCTTGAGGTGTGGCATGGTCGGGGCAACAGCGTAGATCAGATCGTCGGTCAGTTGCTGATCGTCTGGCGGCGCAAGTACCGTCGCCGTCAGGTCGGACCGGGTCAGGCCTACTCCCGTGCCATCCGAAGCGAGGCCGCGGATTTCGCGATATCGAGCATAATTGGTCGGATCGAACGGGATAATGGTGTTGTTGTGGTCGTTGCCGCCAAGAAGGAAGACACACACCAGCGCCTTGTAGCCGTCACTCGCATCGAAGGCAGCCGCTTCGCCGATGCCCGCCAGCCCCAGCGCGTAACTGGATGCCGCACCCAGGGATGCTAGCTGGGCCGACCGACGCAAAAAGGCGCGACGCGAGACTTCGGGCAGATTTCCGATTAACATTCCCGTCTCCTCAGCGCTGGATCAGATAATCGTAGGACGCCATGACGAGCATCACGGCGATATAAATCAAATTGAGCTTGTCCTGCTTGGGGCTCGCCTCGGTCACGGCCATTCCCTCGATAACCGCCAGGATTTCGCTGCGCGTTGCCTCCATGAGTTGCTGGCCAGTCAGGAGCAGATCGAGCCGGTCGAGCAGGGCCGCCGGATCGTGCGCAATGGCGATTTCAGCAGAATAGACAGGTTTCACATCGTTCGATCGCGACCCTTTGCCGCGGATCACTTGCTGCATGAAGTTGAGATAGCTGGCGACCGTCGTCTCGTTCACGAGCTGGAATTCGGGGGCCACCATCCCGTTCGCCGAAGCTTGCGAATTGGTTGGAAAATATCCGGGGCGAAAGAAATTGAACACCGAGGGGGAGCGCAGCGGCGACTGGGCAAGACCGTTAGAACTGGAATCGGTATTGCCGATGTCCCAGTTGCCGCTGGCAGACTCCACTCCGACAGTTCGTGCCCACTGGATGTAACGCAGCATCGGTTCGCGCAACTTGCCGAAACGGGGATCGGACAGACCATTGTCCGACAAAGCCTCATCATCCAGCAGGATAGCCTTGAAGACGGCGCGAAGATTGCCGCGCTTGCCCGTCCCGTCGTCATTGAAAGTGCGCGCCACCCGCTCGACGTAAGCCGGACTGGGATTGCTCGTCACCAACCGCTGGATCATCTGTTTGCCGAAGAACGGCCCGACATTGGGGTGATTGAATAGCGCATCCAGAGCGATCGCCAAGCTCTCGGTTGCGCCCGTTCCAGCTGGAATGGTCGTCCCGAGAAAGGACTTCTCCTCCGGCGAATGGTAGCTTTCGCTGCGCGGATAGCGCCATTTGCTGGCGTCGGCAGTCATCCGCCGTGTGGCAACATCCGGCTCCGGTATTTGCCAATTTGCTCCCGTCGGATTGGGATGCAGCGTCGTTTCGGAAAAATCGAGATCGTATCCCGTGAAGACCTTGGCGATGCCTGTTACATCATCATTGTCGTAGGTTTCGATCGGTCTGCCAGAACTATCGAGTTGCTCTGTGCCGTCCTGGTTGAGGGCATAGAGGCCGATCGAGAACAACTGCATGACCTCGCGCCCGAAATTCTCATCCGGCACCCGGCCGGTCCGGGCGTCCGCCTTCTTGTTACCCCGCGTATTAAGGTAGACACCCATCGCAGGGTTGAGAGCGATATCCTCCAGCAAAACGCGGAAATTGCCGAATGCCCGTTCGTTCAGCGCATCCCAATAAGCGCCCATTCCCTGACTGCGCCAGATGAGACTGTCGACGGAATTGAGCGAGACAACGAAGAATTCCGATAGTGCGAGAGCGATGCGTTTGCGCACCCCGTTGCCACCATCCATCAGCTGTGCCCAAATCATCGAATTAGCGGGCTGGGTGCGCGAATAATGATTGTTTTCGTCGATGCGATTGAAGCCGCGAGAAGCGAAGAATTCCGCTGCCGTCTGGGAATTAGGCGCATTCATCTGGCTGGACAGCCATGCCTCGTAACCGTTCTGCCGGAGATTGGAGATGTCCTGCGGAGATACCGAAAGCGATGCGTGCAGGGCGAAGCGTGCTGCCTGGGCATCAGTCTGGGGCTTGAGGACTTCGATCGGCGGCACACCCGCATTGCCGCCTCCAGGCGATGAGCCTTCAGTTCCTCCGCCGCCGCAAGCAGCAAGCCCCGCAGCCAGTGTCCCAATGGCGGCTGATTTGCCTACGATCTCGCTAGTTCGGTTTGCACTTTCATGACGGGCGCCAACTTCCTCATCCGCGTCCAAGTCGGGCGCGCCCGTCATCGCCCAATCGCGCGTGATAGTGTCGACCATCGTTTTCCCGTCTATCTGCAGTGCCGATCCCTGGCACCGGATCCATTGCTGACTTAGAAATCAGCCAGTGGAATTTTTATAACGGAACCTATTTAACGCAAGAGTAACCAAACGTTTGTGTCAAACAGTTGTTGGTGATTGATTGTGATGGATAAGTGTAACTTAATTACTTTGCAGTCGCCATTGATTGTGTTGCTTTAAATATTTTCGAGCTGGTTATCATTCGTCCGGTACCGCCTGACGGATAGCCCAAGGCTTGCCCTCAAAGAAGCGCTCCCCTAATCGCCGCCCGCTGCGCGGAATCGGAGCGGGGCGCACTCAGCAGGAAGGAAATTTCGTGGCCAATGTAACGGTGATCGGTGCCCAATGGGGCGATGAGGGCAAAGGCAAGATCGTCGACTGGCTGGCGAGCCGCGCCGATGCTGTGGTCCGATTCCAAGGTGGCCACAACGCCGGACACACGCTGGTCATCGATGGAACGACATACAAACTGTCGCTTCTTCCGTCGGGCATCGTGTCGGGAACGCTGTCGATCATCGGTAACGGGGTGGTGCTCGACCCTTGGGCGCTCAAGGCGGAAGTCGAGAAACTCGAGGGTCAGGGTGTGAAGATCAACGCCGATAACCTTGCGCTGGCCGATAACTGCCCGCTCATCTTGCCGATCCACCGCGACTTGGACGGTTTGCGCGAAGCCGCTGCCGGTTCGGGAAAGATCGGTACTACCGGGCGCGGGATTGGTCCCGCCTATGAAGATAAGGTCGGTCGGCGTGCGATACGGGTATGCGACCTTGCACACCTCGACGATCTGGAGCCGCAGCTAGACCGACTTTGCGCCCACCACGATGCGCTGCGTGCGGGTTTCGACCAACCGCCTGTCGACCGCGAGGCTCTGCTGAAGGAACTACGCGAGATCGCTGATTTCGTACTTCAGTATGCTCAGCCGGTTTGGAAGCGTTTGAAGAAAGTGCGCAAGGCCGGTGCCAAGATCCTGTTCGAAGGTGCACAGGGCGTCCTGCTGGACATCGACCATGGCACCTATCCCTTCGTCACCAGCTCCAATACCGTCAGCGGAACGGCCGCTGCCGGTAGCGGGCTCGGTCCGAACTCCACCGGTTATGTGCTTGGCATTGTGAAGGCATATACGACCCGCGTCGGCTCCGGCCCCTTTCCAACCGAGTTGGAAGACGAGATCGGCCAACGTTTGGGCGAGCGTGGGCATGAATTCGGTACCGTAACCGGTCGTCAGCGCCGCGTAGGCTGGTTCGATGCAGTGATCGTGCGCCAGAGCTGCTCGATCAGCGGCGTGACGGGAATCGCGCTGACCAAGATCGATGTGCTGGATGGTTTGGATGAAGTGAAGATCTGCACGGGATATCGTCTGCGCGGGCAGGTTTACGACTATTTCCCCAGCCATGCCGCCGATCAGGCCGCCGTCGAACCGATCTACGAAACGATGGAAGGCTGGAAAGATTCGACTGCCGGTGCGCGCAGTTACGCAGACCTGCCAGCCAACGCTGTGAAATACATCCAGCGTATTCAGGAACTGATCGAAACGCCTGTCTCGCTGGTATCCACCAGTCCGGAGCGAGACGATACGATCCTGATGCGGGATCCCTTCATGGATTGATCTTGCCGCCCGCAAAGGCGGGGGTTAGGCACGCACCATGACTGATACCACAAAGATGTCGGGCCGCCCGGTAATCTCGGCTACCGGGCTGTTTACGCCGGAAGACAGCATCTCGAATGAAGAGCTGGTCGCCAGCTTCAACGAATATGTCCGCCGCCATAACGAGACGAATGCCGCCGCAATAGAATCTGGCCAGCTGGATGCGCTGACGGAAAGCTCCGTCGAATTCATCGAGAAGGCCAGCGGCATCAAGGCCCGGCACGTCATGGCGAAAGAGCCGGTACTTGATCCGGATGTCATGGCACCGCGGTGGCCGCAGCGTTCCAACGATGAATTGTCTTTGCTCGCGGAGATCGGGGTTAAGGCTGCACGTCAGGCGCTGGAAAACGCGGGTCGCAAGGTCGAAGATGTCGATGCGGTGCTGTGCGCTGCGTCGAACATGGAGCGCCCCTATCCAGCGATGGCAATCGAGATCCAGCAGGAACTGGGTATCGATGGCTTTGGCTTCGACATGAATGTGGCATGCTCTTCGGCCACCTTCGGTATTCAGACGGCGGCCGATTACATTCGGTCGGGTAACGCGAAAAGTGTCCTCGTCGTCAGCCCTGAAATAACCAGCGGCCATCTTAACTGGCGCGACCGCGACAGCCATTTCATCTTCGGCGACGTCGCTACCGCTGTGCTGGTTGAGGATGCCGCTCTCGCGCCGGCTCAGCACTGGGATATTGTGGGGACCAAGCTCAAGACTGTGTTCTCCAACAACATTCGTAACAATTTCGGTTTCTTGAACCGAGCTTATCCGGAGGATGCGGAAGGGCCGGATAAGCTTTTCGTCCAGGAAGGGCGCAAGGTTTTCAAGGAAGTCGTTCCCATGGTCGCCAAGATGATCGTGGATGAGGCTGAACGGCTGGATATCGATCCGCAAGGCCTTCGTCGGCTGTGGTTGCATCAGGCAAATGCCGGAATGAACCGCCTTATCGCTCAGCGTGTCCTTGGGCACGAAGCCAATGAGGACGAAAGCCCTACCGTCCTCGACACGTACGGCAATACATCAAGCGCCGGCTCGATAATCGCTTTCCATTTGCATAATGGTGACTTGGAGGCCGGAGATACGGGCCTGATCTGTAGCTTTGGTGCTGGCTATTCAGCCGGAACGGTATTCGTTCGCAAGGCGGGCTGACGCCACGGGGCAGGGATGCGGTCCCAGGCGCGGAAAACTATGGGCACGGTTCGCCAGATGCCGTAAATCGCCACCAGTGATACGAGACCGTCCAGCGCATAGTGGTAGGCGAGGTGGACCGAGCCAAGCCAGATCAGCACCATGAACCAGAAGAAGAATCGCCCCGCCTTTGGCGAAATTTCGCGGGCAGCGAGCCAGTAGAGAACCGAAACCGCGACATGCATGGAGGGCATCGCGGTAATGCCGCTACCAATGCTCCGCTCCTCGTCGTGAAAGCGTTCGATCAGCATGTCCTGAACGCCTATTGTCATCACGCGGACCTGCTCGTTGGCCGCGCGCAGATAATCCATTTGATCGGTAAACGTATCAATACCCAGCAGCGGTTCGGCGAAGGCAGGGCCTACCGATGCAAGGCACGTAGCCAGAAAACCACCGACCACCGACCATGCGAGAGCATAGCTGAGAAAAAAACGGCGACGCAGGTCGTTGGAGATCGAGGGGAGCAGCGCCATCACGATGACGCCCGGGTAAAGGAACACGACCCACACGTGGTAGGCGAAAGCCATCGCAGCCGTGATCGCCGGGTATCCGAGGACGGGCTGCAAGACCTGCCACGGGTCGGTGCCGAAGAAGATCGCCCTGTCCCAGGCGATAAATGTGGGGTCCCAGCTATAGTCGGTGAACATCGGGATCATCGACTTCATGCTCGAAAACAGCGGGATCATCGTGGCGCAAAGCGCGATTGCCGGGAGGCTGGCGACCAGTAGAAGCAGCGAAGTCTTCGAAAAATAGCGCTGGCGGGCCCATGACAGCGGTCTGGCAGGCCGATCGCGGAACAGACGCCAGCAGATGTCGACGAAGAAGTAGATTATGCCGCAGGTATAGAAAAGCGTGAAGCTGAACAGCGACTGATCGATATCGTAATCGACCCCATACGTTGACCATATCAACAAGCACACAAGGCTGCATACAAGGCCGAAGAGATAGACCGGGATTTCTCCCCACCACCGGCGGGCGATGTCGTTCAGCACGTTCATAACCGTGCGTTTACCATGTGCTGGTGAAGAAATTGCTAAGGGAACGGTGTTTCGCCGTGTCGCTTGTCGCACAGCCGTTTGCCGCCTAGGGGAGCGGATATGGCGACCGACCTTCAGGACAACAAAGGCCGTGGTGATCTTCACTCCGGCGTGCCGCGCATCCATCCCGAAGGACGCAAGTTCGGCCTCGCTACACTGGCCCTTTCTCTGCTGTGCGCCTGGTTTGCTTGGGAAACGATTGCCTGGCCGCTAGCCTTTCTGAGTATTGCGGTCTTTGCGTTCTTCCGCGACCCCGAGCGCGTCGTTCCGCAGGACGATCGGTTCATCGTTTCGCCGGCCGATGGGACGGTGGTTCAGATCGTGGAAGTAGAGCCACCGCATGAACTTATGGTCGAAGACGGCAGCGGAGAGACAGGCTTGGCTCCCGGGGCAGTAACGCGGGTGTCCATCTACCTCTCGCCATTCGATGTGCATATAAACCGGACACCCATCGGGGGGATCGTCAGGCGGCTGGTATATGTCCCCGGCAAATTTCTGAATGCTGATCTCGACAAGGCGAGCGAAGATAATGAGCGCCAGCATATCCTTATCGAGCGATCGGACGGGGTGAAGGTCGCTTTCACGCAGATCGCCGGCATCGTGGCGCGGCGGATCGTTTCTTTCGTGAAACCCGGCGACATGCTGGGCGTTGGCCAAAGGGTGGGGCTGATCCGTTTCGGTAGCCGTGTCGATGTCTATTTGCCGCAGGGCACTGGATCTTACGTAATGCTCGGCCAGAAGGTCGTGGCAGGCGAAACCGTTATCGCCGCCGTGGGCAGCCAGCCTCTGCTTGAAGGAGTTTCACAATGAGCCTGCTGTCCGACCCTACGCGTCGCAACGCGCCCGAAGAAAATGCGCGTCTCGGCCCCAAGGCGGCTGAAGACGAAGTGCCCGTCATGGGTCGGTCGCGCGGGCTTTCGCTTCGCGCGATGGCACCCAATGCGATTACCGCCGCGGCGCTATGCTCGGGCCTGACGGGAATACGCTTCGCGATTTCGGAACAATGGGCAGCGGCTGCCGTGGCGATCATAGTTGCCGGCATCCTAGATGGAATGGACGGGCGCATTGCACGTTTGTTGAAAGCTCAATCGCGGTTCGGCGCCGAACTGGACAGTCTGGCCGATTCGCTCAGCTTCGGTACGGCTCCTGCCATCATTATCTATCTGTGGTCGCTTTCGTCCGAGCCTCGCTGGGGTTGGTTTGCCGCACTGGCGCTAGCGATCTGCTGCGCCCTTCGCCTCGCACGCTTCAACGCCCAGATCGATGTCGAAGAACAGCCGCATAAATCGCTTGGCTTTCTTACAGGCGTCCCTGCGCCCATGGGCGCCGGACTTGCCTTCATGCCGTTTTATCTCTGGATGGCGACCGGGCTGGATGTTTTCCGTTCGCCGATCTTCGTCGGCCCCTGGCTGCTGGCAACTGCCCTGCTGATGATTTCCAGCATGGCGACGCCTAGCTGGACGTCCCTGCGCCCCAGGCGCGGCATACGCCTGTGGTTGCTGGCGTTTGTAGGACTGCTGTTTGCCGCATTGCTGGTTGAACCTTGGTGGACTCTCAGCGTCATCGGTATCGGCTATCTGGCACTGCTTCCCTTCACCCTGATGCGTTATTCGAAGATCAGGCGGCGCGCCGTGTCACCTGCCCAATAACGGGGTAGGGGCGGGCCTGCCGCCCGAAGCCGTTTGCACCGCCGGTCATCACAGCCGGGCGCTGCCCCATGCCCGCGCCTGCATATCCTTGCTTCATCCGGTGGCGCAGAAGTTTGAAAGCTGAGCACCAGCGTAGTCCGGTATCCGCGAGAACGAAAGCTGTCGCCACAGTAGCCAGGGCGAACAAGGTGATGAGAAGACCAGAAACCATATCAAATATCTCCTTCCCGCATGCCTGTGCACAAGGCTGTTGACAGGCGGGGTAACTTGTGGGGAAAACCCCCAAATCCAGCCGCTCGTTCCGGCGATAAGGGCAATGTTCTCTTTTTGTTCCCCTCTGTCAAGGGAATTCGACGCTGGCTGTTCCTTTTTTGCGTTCAAATGAGTCTGGATTTCTCGGCGATAGGTCGCTATGCGACGCGCCGTCCGTCAATGAATCGGCCGTTCGGGCTGTTCATATGGCAGGCAAATCCACATGGAAGGCGCTCATACCGGTGCCCGATCGCGGGATACTCCGCATCACGGGTTCCAGTCTTCCAGAGGTACAACCGGAAAGGAAATGACCATGGCGGCTCCTACCGTCACCATGCAGCAACTGATTGAGGCCGGCGCACACTTCGGCCACCAGACCCACCGTTGGAACCCGCGCATGAAGCCGTATATCTTCGGCGCGCGCAACGGCATCCACATCATCGACCTGTCGCAGTCCGTGCCGCTCTTCGGGCGCGCTCTCGACTTCATCAGCTCGACCGCACGTTCGGGCGGCAAGGTGCTGTTCGTCGGCACCAAGCGCCAGGCGCAGGACCCGATCCGCGAAGCAGCGCTCGCTTCGGGCCAGCACTTCGTCAACCACCGCTGGCTGGGCGGCATGCTCACCAACTGGAAGACCATCTCGCAGTCGATCAAGCGTCTCAAGACGCTCGACGAGCAGCTTTCGGGCGAAATGTCGGGCCTGACCAAGAAGGAAATCCTTCAGCTGACGCGTGAGCGTGACAAGCTGGAACTTTCGCTTGGCGGTATCCGCGACATGGGCGGCATTCCGGACATCATGTTCGTGATCGATGCCAACAAGGAAGACCTCGCCATCAAGGAAGCGAACGTGCTTGGTATTCCGGTGGTTGCAGTGCTCGACACCAATGTCGATCCGAACGGCATCGCTTTCCCGATCCCGGGCAATGACGACGCTGCCCGCGCCATCAAGCTGTATTGCGATGCGGTTGCCGAAGCAGCTCGCAGCGGCAAGGGCGAAGGCGTGACGGACAGTGGCCGTGATGTCGGCGCGATGGAAAATCCGCCGGAAGAAGCTGCGGCCTAAGGCCCATTCCCGGTCGGCGGGGGCGCAATGCTCCCGTCACATAAGCGAGATACGCGCCGGGCCGCTGATACCAGCAGGCCCGGTGCGATTGCATTGAAACACCCAAGAAGGAAATTACCATGGCTGCATTCACTGCTGCTGACGTAAAAGCCCTGCGCGAGAAGACCGGCGCGGGCATGATGGATGCCAAGAAGGCGCTCGAAGCCGCCAATGGCGATATCGAAGCCGCTGTCGACGCGCTGCGCGCCAAGGGCCTCGCCACCGCCCAGAAGAAGTCGAGCCGTACCGCGGCCGAAGGTCTCGTCGGTATTGCCGTGGAAGGCACCAAGGGCGTGGCCGTCGAGGTGAACTCGGAAACCGACTTCGTTGCAAAGAACGACAAGTTCCAGGATTTCGTCCGCAAGACTACGCAGGTTGCACTCACCACCGATGGTGACGATGTCGAAGCGCTCAAGTCGGCTGCTTACCCCGATGGTGGTACTGTAACCGAAAAGCTCACCGACAATGTCGCTACGATCGGTGAGAACCAGCAGATCCGCCGCATGAAGACCGTGTCGGTCAAGGACGGCGTGATCGTTCCTTACATGCACAATGCGGTTGCTCCCGATCTCGGAAAGATTGGCGTTCTCGTCGCTCTCGAAAGTGAAGGCGACAAAGCCAAGCTCGAAGAACTCGGCAAGAAGCTCGGCATGCACATCGCCGCCGCTTTCCCGCAGGCCCTGACTGCAGACGGCCTCGACGCCGAAGTTATCGAGCGTGAGCGCGCGATCGCCAAGGAAAAGGCTGCCGAAAGCGGCAAGCCCGAAAACGTCCAGGAAAAGATGGTCGAAGGCGCGGTCAACAAGTACGCCAAGGAAAATGCGCTGCTCAGCCAAGTCTACGTGATCGACAACAAGACGCCGATCGCTCAGGTTGTCGAGCAGGCCGGCAAGGACATCGGCGCCAAGGTCGAACTGGTAGACTACGTCCGCTTCCAGCTCGGCGAAGGCATCGAGAAGGAAGAAACCGACTTCGCGGCTGAAGTGGCTGCTGCTGTCAAAGGCTGATAGCTAACAGCTTAATTATTGAAGCCGCCGGACTTTCGGGACCGGCGGCTTTTTTCGTGTGTGGACATAGAGATTAATCCAGGCAGTGCAGCTACGTTTTGCGGCAGCGCTCGATGCGCCTTCGGATAACATTAAATGTATATCCCGTGATCATGCCAAGCGCGATGGCAACGCTGTTAGCGGCAATATCACGCCAGTCGGCTTGGCGCCCCAGATTCATAACCCACTGGGATAATTCGATCGCACCGCCGTATATGCTGAGCAAGGCAACAGCCACCAGCGGATTCGCTCGCGGCCAGGCAATGGTGGCGCCTACGCTCAGCACGAAGAACGCGAGCATGTGATTGAGCTTGTCATAGGAAAACACGGACGGCGCATCGTTGCCCGGCATGTTAGCCATGACGAAAATGACCGCCAGCAGGGCAAGAAAGCCGATTCGGATCAGGGTTTCGGATTTCATCGGCGTGTCCGTGCACTGTTCTGGTTGCGCTGCGCTGAATTGCGCAGCGTTTCTGTCATGAAATTTTGTCCAGTTGTGCAGGGTCGTCGGCATGGTCGCACATAATCCTGCACTCACGGTCCTGACATTCGGGCCTTTCCCTTTGCGCCTTTTACCTGTCATGGCTAAGGAGCCGCAAACCCTGAAAAGAGAATAGCCAGCATGACCCTTCCCAAGATGAACCGCGTCCTCCTGAAATTGTCGGGCGAGGTATTGATGGGAACGAACCAGTTCGGCATCGATCCGGCATTCGTGCTGGAATTGGCGAAGGAAGTGAAGGCCGCCAAGGAAACGGGCCTCGAAATCTGCCTGGTCATTGGCGGGGGCAATATTTTTCGCGGCATGGCAGGCGCTGCGCAGGGGATGGACCGGGCGCAGGCCGATTATATGGGCATGCTTGCCACGGTGATGAACGCACTTGCCATGCAAAGCGCGCTTGAACAGCTGGGTGTCGAAACGCGGGTGCAGAGTGCTGTCCAGATGGATCAGGTCTGCGAACCCGTGATCCGCCGCCGCGCAGAACGTCACCTTGAAAAGGGCCGCATCGTCATCTTCGCTGCTGGCGTTGGCGCCCCTTACTTCACCACCGATAGCGGCGCTGCCTTGCGTGCAGCCGAGATGAATTGCGATGCATTGCTGAAAGGCACCAGCGTCGACGGCGTGTATGACAGCGATCCGAAGAAAGATGCTGCGGCAACGCGATATGACACTGTAAGTTACAGCACCGTGCTGGCGGACGACCTCAAGGTCATGGATGCCAGTGCGGTAGCACTGTGCCGCGATAACGATATCCCTATCGTGGTCTTTTCTATTCGCGAAAAGGGAAATCTGGCACGTGTGCTTTCGGGCGGTGGCGTGCAGACCATCGTGACCGATCAGGCCGCATAAGACGAACGAACCGACAGAACGAGGAAGCCGACGATGGCAAAATACGACAAAGCCGATATCGAACGCCGCATGAAGGGCGCCGTGGAAAGCCTCAAGGGCGACCTTTCGGGCCTGCGCACCGGCCGCGCCAATACCAGCCTGCTCGATCCCGTTGTGGTCGAAGTCTATGGCGCGATGATGCCCCTCAGCCAGGTGGCGACGGTCTCTGCGCCCGAGCCACGCATGCTCAGCGTGCAGGTCTGGGACAAGGCCAATGTCAGCGCGGTCGAGAAGGGCATTGCCAAAGCCAACCTCGGCCTCAATCCCATGCAGGACGGCCAGACCATCCGCCTCCCTATGCCTGACCTTACAGAAGAACGTCGCCGCGATCTCGCCAAGCTCGCGGGCCAGTACGCAGAGCAGGGCAAGATCGCGATACGCAACGTTCGCCGCGACGGCATGGAAGCGCTGAAGGAAGACGAGAAGAAGAAAGAAATCTCCGAAGACGAGCGCAAGCGTTACGAGGATGACGTCCAGAAGCTGACCGACAAATATGTGGCGGAAGCCGACCAGGCGGCAGTGGCGAAGGAAAAGGAAATCATGACGCAGTGATCAAGCGCTGCCTTTTCTTTGCGGTTCGGTCTGTTCCTTACGCAGATCCTCCCCGTACAACTACACCGTGATGGGAGAAAAATTCGGTCGTCGATTTGTCGATCTGCTCATGCAGACGGTACACCGCAGGCGAACGGAATTTGGGTATGGAGCCTGACAATAAGATCGCTCGCCATGTTGCCATCATCATGGATGGTAACGGCCGGTGGGCGAAGCGCAAACATCTCCCACGAGTGATGGGGCATCGTAAGGGCGTTGAAGCAGTCCGCGACCTTGTGCGCAGCTTGAAAGACACGTCGATCGAATGCCTCACCCTTTATGCTTTCAGTTCGGAAAACTGGAAGCGGCCGGAGGACGAGGTTGATGATCTGATGAACCTCATGCGTAAGTTCATCAAATCGGACCTGCCCGAATTCATCGCTAATGATGTCCGGTTGCACATTATCGGTGACTGGCAATCGCTTGCACCCGACATCGTCGAGATGCTTGAGGACGCGCTGGCCAAGACGGCGCACGGTTCGCGAACGCTGGCAGTCGCGTTAAATTATGGCGCGCAGGCGGAAATCACACAGGCCGCCGCCAAAGCGGCAGCGAGTGGAGAAGTGACCGAGCAGACTATTGCGGCAAACCTTTATACCGCCGATCTGCTGCCTCTCGACTTGCTGATCCGCACCAGCGGTGAGGTCCGCCTGTCCAATTTTCTCTTGTGGCAGGCTGCTTATGCGGAAATGATCTTCACAGAGATATTGTGGCCGGATTTCACGCCGGCACATCTGATGGATGCGCTCGACCAGTTTTCGGGCAGGGAGAGGCGATTTGGGGGACGGTGAGGCCGGAGACACAGTGCGGAGAAGGGATGCGCTGAAGGAGCGGGCGCTTCGATACATGACCGTACCGCTATCGGTGCGCACTTCTGATCTACCTGTTCGGATTGCGTCTGCAGTTGTCATGCTAGCAGTAGCAATTGGTGCGGTGCTGGCTGGCGACCTTTGGCTCGATGCCTTTATCGTGCTTGTCACATTCGCGACTTGGGCCGAATTCTTGCGGCTCGTACCTCGTGCCACTTCCAAACTTTCGGCTCGCGTTATTTCGCTGATATCAGGTACGCTGTATATCTGTTCTGCGGGTTATATTCTCACCCAACTTCCGATCGCGATGATAATCGGTGTAGTCGGCGCAGTTATCTTCGTGGACAGCTTTGCATACGGGTTTGGTCGAACCCTCGGCGGACCGAAGATCGCGCCGCGGATCAGCCCGTCGAAAACCTGGGCCGGGCTGCTCGGAGGAGTGGTCGGAGCAAGCGTATGGCTTGGCCTTTTCAGCGCTCAGATTGCCCCTGCTATAGACGGCAGCGTCGCAGAACGCGTGGCGCCAACTTCGATAATATCCATCGTTCTCGTTGGGCTCGTTGTAGCGATCGCTGCGCAAAGCGGAGATTTTCTAGAAAGTTGGCTCAAACGCAAGGCAGCGGTGAAGGACAGTTCTAACCTCATTCCCGGGCACGGCGGGTTTTTTGACCGGACAGACGGCATCATTCCGGTTGTATTGCTGGCCGGGCTGTTCCTGAATAGCAGCCTATGACCCGCTCGATCAGCATTCTTGGAGCAACAGGTTCCGTCGGAGCGTCCACGCTAGACCTTGTTCGCCGTAATCCCGAGGGCTGGAGCGTAGAAGCCCTAACTGCCAACTCAAATGTTGATGAGCTTGCGGCACTGGCGCGTGAATTCAAGGCGAGCATTGCGGTCATCGCCGATGAGTCTCTCCACGATGATCTGAAAGCGGCACTCGCCGGATCCGACGTTGAAGCTGCAACCGGGCGAAGGGCTCTGGGCGAAGCCGCAGCGCGGCCTGCCGACATCGTCATGGCGGCGATTGTCGGCTGCGCTGGGCTTTCCCCGGTGATGGCTGCAATCCAAGAGGGCCGGACGGTCGCACTGGCCAACAAGGAAGCTTTGGTTTCGGCAGGCGAGGTAATGACCGCTGCGGTTGATAAGCACGGTGCTACACTTCTACCGGTAGACAGTGAACACAATGCGATCTTCCAGTGTCTTCAGGGGGGCAAGCTGGATGAAGTCCGATCGATCACTCTGACGGCCAGTGGCGGTCCCTTGAGGCTCGTCGATGACTTGGACGCGGTGACACCGGCAGAGGCTGTCGCGCATCCCAACTGGGACATGGGCGCCAAAATCAGCGTGGACAGCGCGACCATGTTCAACAAGGGCCTTGAACTCATCGAGGCGCACCATCTGTTCCCGGTCGGCTTGGATAAAATTCGGATTGTGGTGCATCCACAAAGCGTCATCCACTCCATGGTAGAATATCGCGACGGTTCGACATTGGCGCAACTCGGTCCATCGGATATGCGCGTACCGATCGCATCCTGTCTCGCCTACCCAGGGCGAATGGAGACGCCGATGAACCCGCTCGATCTTGCGTCGATAGGTGAGTTATCCTTTTTCCCGCCCGATGAGGATCGTTTCCCAGCGACGAGGCTGGCTCGACAGGCGGCAGAAGCTGGCGGAGCGGCTCCGGCAATTTTGAACGCTGCTAACGAGATCGCCGTGGCGGCTTTTCTGGCTGGTAAGATACGGTTCAGCCGCATTGCTCTATTGGTGGAGGCTGTTCTGAACGCCTCAAATCTGCCGCCCGACCCGCAATCGCTCGACGAGGTACTCGTTGTCGACGCTGCGGCGCGAGGGCTTACAGTAGAGCTTCTGGAGAAAGACTGACCTTGGAATCTTCGATACCCTTTTGGATGTATCTCATCGGCTTCCCGCTGTTGCTGGGGCCGCTCGTGACTCTCCATGAACTCGGCCACTATCTCGTGGGTCGTTTTTTCGGAGTGAAGGCGGAGGCTTTCTCGGTTGGTTTCGGTAAGGAGCTGGCCGGCTGGACCGACAAACGCGGCACGCGCTGGAAATTATCCGCCTTGCCCCTGGGAGGTTACGTCCAATTCAAGGGTGATATGGATCCGGCGAGCATTCCGGATAAGCAAGCAATCGCAAACGCATCGGCGGAAGAGCGAGACGGCAGTTTTCATCATGCTTCGCTGGGGAAGCGGGCGTTGATCGTCTTCGCCGGACCGGCAATGAACATCCTTATTACCCTGGCCATCTTTGCCAGTTTCTTCGCGCTGTATGGAAAACCGGTGCCGGCCGATCCTTCCGAAACCAATGTAATTCAGACTTTTGCGGAGCAATCCGCCGCGCGCCAGGCTGGTCTGGAAGAAGGTGATCGGATTACGGCGATCGATGGCGAGGCAGTACTCCAATTCCAGGACATTCAGGATCGAGTGCTGATGTTCCCTGGCAAGACCATCGAAATGTCGATTGAGCGGAATGGCAGAGACCTGACAATTCCAGTGACAATCGCTGATAGCGTTGAAACCGATCGATTCGGGAACAGTTCACGTGTCGGTCGGCTTGGCATTTATTCCGGTGGTCTCGATTTCCAGCCCGTCGGTATCGGTGAGGCCGCTAAACTCTCCGTGATCCAATCGGCCAATATGGTCGATATGATGATAACAGGGATCAAGCAGATCGTTGTCGGGGATCGCTCCGTGAAGGAGCTGGGAGGTCCAGTCACAATCGGCAAATATGCTGGCGAGCAGCTGAGTATGGGACCGCTCGCTTTTATCAACTTTGTCGCGCTGATTTCGCTTAACTTGGCATTCATCAACCTCCTGCCAATTCCGGCCCTCGACGGCGGGCACCTGGCGTTTTACGCGGCTGAAGCAATCCGCCGCAAACCGCTTGGCCCCCGGAGTACGGAGGTGGCCTACAGGGCCGGTGTCGCACTTGTGCTCGCACTGATGATATTCGTCACCTTCATCGATATCGCCAAGCTCCCGGTGTTCGGGAATTAGGCGGGCACAGGCCAAGTACGATCGGTTTCTAGCGGATCGACACGGCTTGATTGGACGGGCTGCTTCGGGCAGGGGGCCATCGGGCCTCCAGACGGGCAGGCCGATGGATTATTTGAGGACGGGAACTCCCTTGTCGATGACTGGATTTGCGACTGCCGCTGGCAAGACGAAACAGCGCGCTACGAAGTTGGTAGCTGGCCTGCTGGCAGGCACGATCATGGGCGGTACGCCCGGACTGCTGCTGGCCCAGGATTCGGCTCCTGAGACCGCTCAGCCAACCCTGGCATCTCAGCAGCAGGACGTAGTCCGCAGCATTGCAGTTTCAGGCGCGCAGCGCCTCGAACCGCAGACGATCTTATCGTACATCCGCCTTCGGCCAGGCGATGCCTATACGGCTGCAGCTGGTGACCAGGTCATCAAAGACCTTTCCGCGACTGAACTCTTTTCGCGCGTGAGTGTCACGAACGAAGGCGGTAATGTCGTAATTAATGTGGTCGAGAACCCGGTGATCAACCGGATCATTCTCGAAGGCAACGACCGGATCAAGAATGACAAGATTCTTCCGGAAATTCGTCTCGCACCGCGCCAGATATTTACTCGCTCCAAGGTCCGCGCAGATGTCGCCCGCATTATCGAGCTTTACAAGCGTCAGGGGCGCTTTGCCGCGACGGTCGAGCCACAGATGGTCGAGCTCAGCCAGAACCGGGTAGATATCGTTTTCGAGATCGACGAAGGGCCGAAATCGAAAGTCCGTCAGATCAACATCATCGGGAACGAGCAATTTTCTGATGGTGATCTGAAGGATGAGATGGTTACCAAGCAGACCGGTGGCCTGCTCTCCTTCCTGAGCTCGAACACAAGCTACGATCCCGATCGTCTTGCATTTGACCAGCAAAATCTGCGTAGCTTCTATCTGACTGAAGGATATGCCGATTTCCGAGTAGTATCCGCCGTCGCGGAGCTAACGCCGGACAAGGAAGACTTCATCATCACTTATGTGGTGGAAGAAGGTGAGCGGTATAAATTCGGCGATGTTGAAGTGCGCAGCGAATTGCGTGATTTCGACAGCACCGCAATGACCACCCGACTGCCGATGTCGAGCGGAGACTGGTACAACGCGAAGCAAGTCGAAGATACGGTCGAGCAGATGACCGATCTCGCCGGCACTTTCGGATACGCTTTCGCTGACGTTCGACCCGAATTTACGCGCAATCCCGAAGATCTCACGATGGACGTAACCTTCGTTCTTCGTGAAGCTCCTCGTGTTTATGTAGAGCGTATCGATGTTAACGGAAATACGCTTACGCAGGACAAGGTCGTGCGACGCGAATTCCGCGTGGCAGAAGGCGATGCCTTCAATAGTCTGGCCATCAAACGTTCGGAAGCGCGTATCGGTTCGCTTGGCTACTTCCAGGAAAACTTCGAAATAACGCAGGTCGAGGGCAGCGCTCCTGACCGCGTAATTTTGGAAGCCAACATTGAAGAGCAGCCGACAGGTGAGCTGCAGCTCTCGGCAGGCTTCTCGAGTCTTGAAAAGTTCGTTCTCGCGGGTTCGATCCGTCAGCGCAACTTCCGTGGGCGTGGACAAACCATCGGTCTCAGCCTGAATTACTCGCGCTTCTCCAAATCAGCGCAGGTAAGTTTCTCCGAACCCTATGTGTTCGACCGCAACATCTCGATGGGCGCGGATGTCTACCACCGCGAATACGACAATGATTTCTACGCGAGCGAGCTGAACCGTTACAAGCAGGCGACCACGGGCCTCCAGCTTCGTGCCGGTGTGCCGTTGACCGAGTATATGTCGGCCATTGGTAGTTATACGCTGAACTTCGAAGACGTTACCGTAGGGTCGGCTTACTTCGGCGATTTTGACGGTGATGGCGTCGATGAATGTACGCAATCGCGCTTTATTTGCGAGGCTGTCGGCAAGCGGACGAGTTCCATTCTTGGTTTCACGCTGAACTACGATTCGCTAAACAGTCGCCTACGTCCAACGCGCGGCGAATCGATTTCAACAACAGCCGAATTCGCCGGGCTGGGCGGGGATGTGAAGTACCTCAGAATGCGCTCCAAGATGGGCAAATGGATGCCGCTCGGCTCCGGGTTCATCTTCTCGCTTCAAGCTGAAGGTGGTTGGATCAAGGCGCTCGAAGATCGCGGAACCCCCGGCTTTGACGACGTTCGCCTGACAGATCGCTTCCAGCTTGGTGAACCACAATTCCGCGGTTTCGACATTCGCGGCGTTGGCCCGCGCGTTGTGCGGCTTCAGTATCAGGTCAATCCTGACGATCCGAGCGGTCCGCGCATCCTTCAAACGCTCGAGGACCTGCGCGAGAACAATAATCGGAATTTCGACGACTCGCTTGGTGGTCGCGCTTACTATCTGGGCCGCGCCGAGCTTGAAATTCCACTTGGATCCGGCGCTCAGGAAATGGGCTTGAGGCCTTCGATCTGGCTGGATGTCGGATCCCTGTTCGCGGTCGACCGTCCGACGCTTGTCGATAATCCGAATGGTGAACAGCTCCGCAATCTCTCTGGCGACCTGCTGTATTTGCAGCCGGTACTCAATTCCGACGGTGAGCCCACGGGTCAATTCCTACAGACCACCAATGCAACTGCGGAGGATGGAACGCCGTTCAATCCCGCGATCGGTAATTATTACAAGGAAGTCTTCCTTGGCGACAGCATCAGCCCGCGCATTACCGCAGGCATCGGGGTCAACTGGAATTCGCCCTTCGGTCCGTTCAGGATCGATGTATCTCAAGTGATCAAGAAACAGAGAGGCGACGACACCAAAGTCATCTCCTTCAACGTAGGAACGCAATTCTGATGAACATTTTCAGCAAAACCTTCGCCATCGCCGGTCTCGCAGGTGCAACCATCGCTGCTTCGCCCCTTGCAGCGCAGGTCAGCGGCAGCATCGGTATCGTCAATCCGCCGGCAACCATCGCCGCCAGTCAAGCGCTCAACACTGCCTACCAGCAGATCAACACCACTTATGCTTCGCAGATCCAGCAGATCCAACAGAAGCAGCAGCAAGCTCAGGGTTTGATCCAGCAGCTGGATACGAACAATGACGGCAATCTCGATCAAACTGAGCAGCAGGCTGCTCAGAATGCTCCGCAGGCTCAGCAGATCCAGACGCTCGAACGCGAGATCGGCCAGCTCAGTAACCAGATCGACATGGCCCGTGTCTATGCTGTCGAACAGATCCTCCAGCAATATTCGGCGGCGCTTCAGACGGTTACGTCGGCTAGCAACATTCAGGTCGTGCTTTCGCCCGACGCAGTTGCATGGTCGGCGCCTGGCGCCAACATCAGCGAGAAGGTCGTAGCTGCACTCAATACCCGCGTGCCCAGCGTTCAGACGGCCGCACCGCAAGGCTGGCAACCCAGCCAGCAATCGGTAGCTGTGTACCAGCAGGTCGAGCAGATCCGTATGGTCGCGGCTCGTCAGCAGCAGGCGGCTGCCGCGCAGCAGCAGCAACCGGCACAGACCACCGGTCGTTGATGCAGGACGGAGGACAGGGGAAATGAGCCATACCGGATTCGACGTCGTGGAGGTGCTTAAACGCCTTCCCCATCGCTATCCCCTGCTTCTCGTCGACCGGGTGAAGGAGCTCGTTGTCGACGAGCGAATTCACGCGGTCAAGGCTGTCAGTTTTAACGAGGATTTCTTCCAAGGACACTTCCCCGGCGCACCGATCATGCCCGGCGTCCTTCAGATCGAAGCACTGGCGCAGGCCGCGGGAGTTCTCGCTGTCGAGAGCCTCAATCTCGCCGGATCGGGCAAGCTCGTGTATTTCATGGCGATCGAGAATGCGAAGTTCCGCGCTCCGGTTACTCCTGGCGTCCTTCTCGATCTCAAGGCGGAATTCGTGCAGAAACGCGCGCGTGTCTGTAAGTTTGCAGGCGAGGCTTCTGTCGATGGGAAGGTCACCTGTGAGGTAGCCTTCACCGCCATGATCGCCGACGCGCCCGAATAACCTTGCGAATCCAGGTGCGCCCCGTTAAGGGCGCAACCTTTCCAAACACAGCTGGACCGGTCGGAACCGTTCCGAAGCTAGAAGGACGTATATCATGAAGGCCGAAGGTCACCCCGCTTACCACATGATCACGGTCAAGATGACCGATGGCACTGAATTCCAGACGCGCTCCACCTGGGGCAACGAAGGCGACACGTTGACGCTTGAAATCGATCCCACCAGCCATCCTGCATGGACTGGCGGCAAGCAGCAGCTTTCCGAAGGTGGTCGTGTTGCAGCATTCAACAAGCGCTTCGGCGGACTTACGCTCAAGAAGTAAGTCTTTCCGGAAACGACGAAGTTTCGAAGGGCGGTCCTTTGGGATCGCCCTTTTTTACGTCACCAGCCCCAAACTTTTTCGCGATACCATTTGGTAATAACGTATTTCACGCCCTTCCGGACTTTCATTCCGTGGTGGATCGTGTTCGGGTTTTCGCGCCCATCGGCTCGCTTGTTGTTCCAGCAGACCAGCTTCCCTGCTTCCGGCTGAAAAGTCTTTTTCACTGCCTTGAACCGTGTCGCACCGCCGGCATCGACATCGTTTAAATAGACCATGAAGGTCCAGGTGCGCTGCCCTGCTACAGAACAGTATTTCTCCCAATCGCGCCCGTCGCGATTGAAATAGTCGCAATGGGGTTTGAATTCCTGCCCGATGTCGTAGCGTTGGCCTTGCATGGGCTCGCCATAGGCGGGATCGATTCCATTAAGCGCGGCCAGCAGAGCCTCGATTTCGCGCACAGTATGATCTTCTTCTGGCAAATCGCAGGTCTCGCTGGTGCGAAAATAGCGATCATCTCCTTCGTCGGCGAGGGTTGATGGTCTTCGGTCCCTGTCGATCAGTTTGATCAAGCGTTCACATAAATCGGGTCCGACGAAGTCTCGTAGTTGGAATAGCTCGATCTTGTCCGATGGGAGCCGCTGGACGCCCGGCCTTGAGAGCAGGAGTTCGCTGGAAGATTCGCCGCGTGAAGTCATCGCTATTCCATTAGTCGACCAAACGGCTCTCGCAAGGCGTGAAAGAAAGTTGCGTGTTGGGTGCCTAATGCGTTTTTTGGCTTCCCATCGGGGCCATGTTGTGCAACAGGCGCACGCCGTTGCGGAAGGCGGGTTGACGGGCCCATCCTTGCGTATATGTGCCGCCTTCCCGGCAGCGTTCCGGGGGCGTGTGGCGATCGTAGCTCAGTTGGTTAGAGCGCCGGTTTGTGGTACCGGAGGTCGCGGGTTCGAACCCCGTCGATCGCCCCATTTTCTCCCCCTTATCGCTCCGGAATAGGAAATACCTTTTTGGGGGTGATTGATCGATGACGGCGTTCTGGACCGAAGCGGATTACGACGACCATGAACTGGTCGAGGTCGTACGCGACCCGAAAAGCGGCCTCACGGCAATTATTGCCCTTCATTCGACCCATCTCGGCCCAGGTGCCGGTGGCACACGGTTCTGGCACTACGCCGAGCCTGAAGCCGCCATGCGGGATGCACTTCGTCTTAGTCGTGGGATGAGCTATAAAAATGCCATGGCCGGCCTGCCTATGGGCGGTGGCAAGGCGGTGATCCTCGCGGACGAAAATAAGAACAAAACGCCCGAAATGCTCGCCGCTTTTGCGGATGCAGTCGATGCGCTTGCTGGCCAGTATGTGACTGCCGAAGACGTCGGTATTTCTGAAGCCGACATGGCAGCTGTAGCTCAGCGTACCCAATATGTTTCGGGCCTTCCGGTAGAAGGTGAAAACGCTGCTGGCGGAGATCCGGGACCGTTCACGGCGCTTGGTATCTTTCTCGGCATCAAGGCTGCGGTGAAGCACAAGCTTGGGAAGGACAGCATGGACAGCGTCCATGTCGCTATCCAGGGAACCGGCAGTGTTGGCGGCGGTGTTGCCCGCCTTCTGGCGAAGGAAGGTGCGAAGCTTACCCTTTCGGACATCAACATGGACCGCTGTCAGGATCTTGCGCGCGAACTTGATGCGCAATGCGTCGGCCCGGAAGCGATCATGTCGGTTCCGTGTGACGTCTTCAGTCCCAATGCCCTTGGTGCGATACTCGATGACGATGGGATCGGTCGCCTCGATTGCAAGATCGTGGCCGGTGGCGCCAACAATCAGCTTCAACGTCCCGAGCATGGCCCGATGCTTGCCGAGCGCGATATTCTTTACGCGCCCGATTACGTTATCAATGCGGGCGGGATAATCTCGGTAACTCTCGAATATCTGTGCCGTAAGGACGAAGCGCCCTGCGATATCAACGAAGTGCGTAAGCGTATCGCACTCATTCCTGGCCGACTGGAGCAAATTTGGCAGAAGAGTGACGAAACCGGCGTTTCGCCCGATCAGGTCGCCGACCGGATGGCGCAGGAACTGATTGGACGCTGATCGTTCTTGCCGCGGGAGGCTGCGGCTGCAATAGGCTTCGGCCACGGTTTAAACCATGCATGGCTTCGCTAATCCCAAACGCTTCCTCTCCCTGGCAGGCTGGCTGACCCCAGTCTTGCTGGTGGGAGGCGTCGTGTTGACTGCGGCGGCACTTGCCTGGGGCTTTACACAGGTTCCTCCGGATCGCTTGATGGGCGAGACTGTCCGTATTATATTCATTCATGTGCCGACTGCCTGGCTCGGTATGGGTGGCTGGACAGCGATAGCGATTTCCAGCCTCGTTTACCTTGTCTGGCGACACCCGCTTGCTGCTATTGCTGCGCGCGGAGCTGCGGTGCCGGGTCTGGCCTTCACGCTGATCTGTCTCGTTACGGGATCGATCTGGGGAAGGCCGACATGGGGGACCTGGTGGGTCTGGGACGGAAGATTGACCTCGATGCTTGTCCTGGCTTTCCTTTACATAGCCTATATCGCCCTGGGGCAGGCAGCCGAGCGGGAGGGAGTGTCGGCACGCATTCCCGCCATCTTTGGGCTCTTAGGCGCGATCAATATTCCAATTATCAATCGTAGTGTGGTGTGGTGGAATTCGCTTCACCAGCCGCCGAGTATCACGATGGGCAAAAGCGCGATAGACGGGGTCTTTCTCGCGCCCTTGCTGGCCGCTGTCGTCGGATTTTCGATGATCTTTGCAGGTGTCGTGCTGGCACGCATGCGTGCCATTCTGGCTGACATGCAAGCCGAAGCCCGCCTGCGCCGACGAGCGATGGAGGCCGATTGATGCGCGAGGCGTTGGATCAGTGGACCTTCGTGTACGCAGCCTATGCCATCGGCGTGGCTGGGACACTTGCGATGATATTGTGGAGCTGGTTCGCCATGAAACGCGCTGAAGCCAGGCGCGAAAAAGTCCGCTCGGGATCGAGGCGAGGCAAATGAAAGCAAAGCATCAGCGCCTTGTTCTGGTCGTGCTGGCTCTGGTCGCATTGATCGGCGCTGCGCTTCTGGCGGTCTACGCGCTTCGCAATCAGGCGAGCTATTTTTATCTGCCCGAACAGATGGTCGCCAATCCTCCACAGGCTGGGCAGGCTGTTCGGCTTGGCGGAATGGTCGAAGCCGGTTCATTGCAAAAACTCGCTGATGGAATCACCGTTACGTTTGCGGTGACGGGCCGCGAGAATTCTCGCATTCCGGTGCGGTATGCCGGTATTCTGCCGGACCTCTTCGTCGAAGGTTCGGGTGTCGTGGCAGAGGGACGGCTCGATGGGAGCGGTATCTTTGTTGCGGATAATCTTCTTGCAAAGCATGACGAGAATTATGTTCCGCGTGAACTGGAGGGGATGAGCGAGCATCAAGCCGCGGAGATGGCAGAAGATACTACGGTCGGCCTGAAATGATTGGCGAAATCGGCCTCGCGGCACTCTGGCTTGCAGCAGCACTAGCCGTTCTCCAGCTTTCTGCCGGCGCACTCTCTGTCTGGAGCGGGACCGATAGCGAAATCGCCGGGCTGACTCGTCCAGCTGCGATTTTGCAGGGCGGCCTAGTGGCTATAGCATTCGGCGCGCTGTTGTGGGTTTTCGCCATTACCGATCTTTCAGTGAAGTTGGTGGCGATGAACTCGCATACGATGAAGCCGCTTATTTTCAAGCTGTCGGGCGCGTGGGGTAACCATGAAGGCTCGATGCTATTGTGGGTTACCGTAATGGCGCTCGCTGGCGGTCTGATTGCTGCCGTAGAGAGACGCTTGCCCGAACGCACAATGCAAGCGACACTTGCAGCGCAAGGCTTCGTGGCGCTCGGCTTTTATGCATTTCTTCTGCTTAGCTCGAACCCCTTTGAACGGCTCGCTCAGCCTGCCTTGGAAGGGTTGGGGCTCAATCCCTTGCTGCAGGATATCGGTCTCGCGCTTCATCCGCCGACGCTGTATTTTGGCTATGTAGGCCTTTCGGTGGCGTTCAGTTTCGCCGTGGGGGCGCTCGTGACCAAGCAGGTTACGCCAGATTTTGCCCGTGCGATGAGGCCCTGGATTCTTGGCGCTTGGACCTTTTTGACGCTCGGTATCGCTGCTGGCAGTTACTGGGCCTATTATGAGCTTGGATGGGGTGGCTACTGGTTCTGGGATCCGGTCGAAAATGCCAGCCTGATGCCGTGGCTGGCGGCGACCGCACTGCTCCATTCTGCCAGTGTCCTTGCCAGCCGAGATGCATTGCGGGTTTGGACCATCATGCTGGGCGTGGTGGCCTTTTCCATGTCGATGCTCGGCACATTCCTGGTACGTTCGGGCATTCTCACCAGTGTGCACGCCTTCGCCGTCGATCCGGAGCGTGGAAGCTTCATTCTCTTCCTTCTGGCACTGTATATCGGCGGTGCGCTGTTGCTATTCGCCCTGCGGGCCGGTTCGATCAGCGAGGGCGAACGCTTCTCGGTCGCCAGCCGGGAAGGGGCGCTGGTGGTCAATAATGTCATGCTCAGCGCGATACTCGCTGTGGTCCTTCTTGGGACGCTTTACCCGCTCTTGACCGAAGCGTTCGACATCCGAGTTTCTGTCGGGCCGCCCTACTTCAATCCGGTCAGTGCCATTTTCCTCTTTCCCATGCTGGCGGTGATGGCCGTAGGGCCCTTATTACGGTGGCGCCGCGACCGGTGGGTGCGTGTGTCACGGGAGCTTGCCTTGACTGCAGCGCTGGCAGTTGCGGCAGTCATCCTGCTGGCGGGAGTTTTTGGGATGGCGCTCTTGCCCCTACTTGGGCTCTCCTTCGCACTGGCATTGGGCATTGCCAGTTTCCTGCCGTTGAAAGGTCGCAGATTAACCCGCGTCCCGTTGGCGACATGGGGTATGGTTATAGCGCATTTCGGTATCGCCGTATCACTGTTCGGAATGGCGAGCGAAAGTGCCTTCTCCGAAGAACGCCTGGCAGCGCTGGCCGAAGGGCAACAAACTTCTGTGGGCCCGTGGCAGATACGTCTCGACGCCGTCGAGCCGATCGCAGGACCGAACTGGACTGCGCTGTCGGGCCGCCTTCAGGCGTCTTATAAGGAAGGCTCCGCGGTCGAGATACAGCCTCAGTCCCGCAATTTCTGGGCGCCGCCGCAGCAGACAACGGAGAGCGTCCTAGTCACGCGGTGGAATGGCCAACTTTACGCAGTGATGGGGGGCGAGGGCCTCGACGGACGCTGGCAAGTGCGCTTGTGGTGGAAACCCTTCGTCACCTTCATCTGGTATGGCGGGCTTCTGATTGCGTTAGGCGGTGCTGTCGCGCTCGTGGGCCGGGTTCGTACCGATCTCAAGCGGCGGATCGCACAGCGAAAGATTGCTGCGCGTCGGCGCGAAGAGGAGGCGTTGCTATGAGCTGGCGCCTCTGGTTACCGTTTCTGGTCTTTTTCGCATTCCTGGGACTTGCGGCTTATCAACTGACCCAACCGCGCGATGATTTCGTCAAGAGCGCTATGATTGGCGAGGAATTGCCCTATTTCGATCTGCCTCCTGCGGTGGGCGATCGTCCCGGTGCTGCTAACACAAACTTCCAAGAGGGCAGTCCGAAATTGCTCAACATCTGGGCCAGTTGGTGCTTGCCCTGCATTGCGGAGGCCCCCCAGTTGGAACAACTGGAGAAGCAAGGAGCGGAGATCATTGGTGTCGCGATCCGTGACAAGCCGGAGGATGTGGCGCGTTTCCTGAGCCAGCATGGAAACCCCTACAGCCGCATCGGTCGCGACGACCTTTCCGAAGTGCAGCTCGGGATCGGATCCTCAGGGGTCCCGGAAACCTTCGTCGTCGATGGACAGGGCAGGATTACCTACCAGCATATGGGTGACATTCGTGCAGAACACGTGCCCTTATTGCTGGACGAACTGCGGAAAGCTGGGCGATGAGACTCGCGCTAAGTGTTTTCCTTGTCGTCCTCGCGATGCCGCTCGCCGCGCAAGAAGACGTGCCACCAGCTCCATACGCCTATCGTCAGCTAGACAATCCAGCACTGGAAGCATCAGCGCAGGAATTGATGGAGACGCTGCGCTGTCTGAAGTGCCAGTCTCAATCGATTGCCGACAGCGATGCTTCCATGGCAGGAGACATGCGTCATCAAGTCCGCATCCGCATTGCGGCAGGCGAGGAGCCCGAAGCCATCCGGCGCTGGCTCATGGATCGCTATGGCGACTATGTGAGCTATGAGCCGGTGATGAGCGCTACCACCTGGCCGTTGTTCGCGATCCCCGCCTTGCTGGTTGTGATCGCCTTGCTGTTGTTCAGTCGCAGGTTTCGGAGACGTTCGTGAGCTGGATTGCCGTAATTGTGCTGGCCGCCGGCTCCTTTTTGGTAGCCACACTCTTGTTGCGAGTGGGCAGGGGAGGTTGGACCGTCTTAGGCGCTACGCTTCTGTTTGGCTTGGCCGGCTACGCACTACAGGGCTCTCCAGATCAGCCTGCTTCACCGGGTCAGGCCCAGGCGGCGGATGACGTCGATGGCGAATTGCTCGTAGAGGCGCGTCGAGAGTTTTTTGACACCTCTCAATTCCCGTCTCGCTGGATTGTTACTGGGGACAGTTATGTCCGGCGCGGCGATTTCGAGGCTGCTTCGGGATTTTATCGCAATGCTGTCGAAGAGTCTCCGAAGGATCGCGAAGCGTGGTTGGCTTTAGGTATTTCCTTGGTTGAACATGCCGAAGGCCGACTGACTCCCGCCGCACTTGAAGCTTTCGAACGCGCACAGGTCCTGGACGAGGAGAACGGCGGCCCGCGCTATTTTTTGGGCCTCGCCTGGCTAAGGTCTGGGGAAATCGAACGGACACAGGACCTATGGCGCGAAGCCATTGAGCTAGCTCCTGCAGAGGCCCCGTGGCGCGAGTCGCTTGCCCTGCGCCTTCTAAGGCTTGAGGGTCTCTTGCAAACATCTAACCCTGAAACGCCAGAAAACTAGGCTTTGCGAGCAGCATGTTGCTCCGCATCATCCTTGCTGCTAATCGCCGCCACCTTGTGCGGGAGCGTGGCTTCCGTTCCTACAAGGTTGACGCAATGCGGCAGGTAAAACCCATTATATGACCGAGGCCCTCGCGCCGATTTCGCAGCCCGACCGTGGCGGCGACAATAGTCATGGCAATGGCCATGGAGCATCAAAGGCTGCACTTGCCTTTGGTGCGATCGGTATTGTTTTCGGTGATATCGGGACCAGTCCGCTCTATGCGTTTAGAGAGACTTTCGCCGGGGCAGCCAATATCGCCATTGACCGGATGCACGTCCTTGGTGTCGTCAGCCTAATCTTCTGGTCGATGCTAATTGTCGTCTCGATCCAGTACGTTACCATTCTCATGCGCGCCGATAACAAGGGGCAGGGCGGTAGTCTTGCTCTCGTCGCCTTGCTGAGCCGCCATATAGGCCGGTCTCAATATGGTTGGCTGGTCGTGCTGCTCGGAGTTTTCGCTACCTCGCTATTCTATGGCGATAGTATGATCACCCCGGCGATCTCCGTACTTTCGGCGGTCGAAGGCCTGACCGTCGTAAATCCGGGGCTGGGCTCGCTCGTCATTCCAATAGCTTTGGTTTTGCTGGTATTTCTTTTCGTTCTTCAAAGCCGAGGTACTGCCAAGGTGGGGGCGCTTTTCGCACCTGTCATGATCGTGTATTTCGCCACCATCGCTTTGCTGGGTGCGAACCAGATCTGGCAGAACCCGGATATCCTGTGGGCGTTGAACCCTTGGTATGCTGTACAATTCTTCATCTCCGACGGGGTTATAGCTTTTCTGGCTTTGGGCGCTGTGGTTCTGGCAGTAACCGGCTCGGAAGCTCTCTATTCAGACATGGGACATTTCGGCCGCGGCCCGATGCGGCTTTCGTGGTTCGGCTTCGTCATGCCCTGTCTCCTGCTGAATTACTTCGGTCAGGGCGCAATGATTGCCGGATTGCCCCCGGAACAGGCGGCGGAAGTGGTGCGCAATCCCTTCTTCCTCTTGGCGAGTGAAGAATACCGCCTTCCGCTTGTCATTCTTGCGACGTTGGCGACATTCATTGCCAGTCAGGCAGTGATATCGGGCGCATTCAGCATTACTCATCAGGCGATGCAGCTGGGTTTTATGCCCCGTATGACTATCCGCCATACCAGCGAGACCGAAAGCGGTCAGATTTACATCCCGGTCATAAACTGGGCGCTGATGGTAGCGGTCATTATCCTTGTTCTGACCTTCCAGAACTCCTCTAATCTCGCCAGTGCCTACGGGATCGCCGTTACTGGCGCCGTTACGATCGATACACTTCTCATGGGTGTGCTGTTCGTGGGCGTGTGGAAATGGAAATGGTGGGTCGCCGCTCCAGTAGTACTTTTCTTCTTGATCGTTGACGGGGCGTACTTTGCGGCGAATTTGGCCAAGATACCGGAAGGGGGCTGGTTCCCGCTCGTCGTCGGGCTGGTGGCCTTCACACTGCTGACGACGTGGGCGCGCGGACGCAAACTCATGCGGGAACGCATGCATGAAACCGCACTTCCCATCGAGATCTTCGCAAAAAGCGCCAAGAATTCGGCCGCCCGTGTCCCGGGTACGGCAATTTTCATGGCGAGCCAGACAGCAGGAGTACCGTCCGCGCTCCTTCACAATATCAAGCACAACAAAGTGCTGCATGAGCGTGTCATCATTCTCACAGTTCTTATCGCTGATGCACCCTACGTAGATGCGAACGAACGCTGCGAGATCCATGACATTGGTGATGGGTTCTATCGTGCGGTCCTGCATTATGGCTTTATGCAGGAAACCAATGTTCCTCAGGGTTTAAAGGAAATGGAGCGTTGTGGCGGCGAGTTCGACATGATGCACACCAGCTTTTTCCTCAGCCGTCAGACGCTGTTGCCTAGCAGCAACCCCGGTATGCCTATTTGGCGCGAGAAGATTTTCGCCTGGATGTTGCGAAACGCCGCGACCGCGATGGATTTCTTCCGGTTACCAACCAATCGTGTCGTGGAACTTGGAAGCCAAGTCGAGATCTAGAGTTAGAGCAATCTAACTACGGCATATTCGTTAGGTAAATCCTCGCAGCCATGCTAACGCAATATTGCTGACGTCGAAATTTGCGACGGACTTCGGTTATTTGACGACCGCCGCTTGCCCTTATCGGCCCCGGCGTAAACCAGACGCTGACTTCCTTTCATCGGACGATTTTACGCACGACCCTGCGGTATGTTGCCGCGGGGCAACTTCACGCGTTCTTGAAAGGAACCAAACATGAGCAAGACCGGAACAGTTAAGTTCTTCAACACCGACAAAGGTTACGGCTTCATTCAGCCGGACGATGGCTCTGCAGACAGCTTCGTTCACATTTCGGCAGTACAGGCTGCTGGAATGCAGACGCTGGATAAGGAACAGCGCCTCAACTACGAAGTTGAGCAGGGCCGTAATGGCAAGGAAAGCGCCGTAAACCTTTCGGCTGCCGATTGATCCTGACTAGTCGTCCGTCCGCGTCTAATCGACCGGGCGGACGACGCCCAATTCGTGGAGCCATGTAATGGCAAACACACAAAGCTATGCTTTTTGCATAGCCCGCGCAGATCAGGCAGCTGAAGAAGCCGCCGGCGCAATCCTGGATAACGTTCGCGATCGTGCTTTGCGTTCGGAAAAGACTTGGCGTGGCCTGGCAGAGCATGCTCGCGGTGTAGCCGAGGAGCGCGAGAAAGTTCGCGTAGAGAAATTAGAGGCCGCCGACAATCAGGCGTGATTTCACATTAAAGATTTCGTGAGATAATGCGAGGCATGGCCCTTGGGACGTCCTTCTAGAGTGCCCATCAAGACATAGCCGTTTTTCTCGTATAAGGGTTTTGGCTGTCTACCGGAGCCTTGTCCTCTAGCGGTCTCGGACAGCCAGAGTAGTTCGATGTGCAAGGTGTTCCAGTAACACGCAGCCCTAACCCCGCCAATTAGCTTTTCGTCATCATCAGTTGCGATGACATGGAAACGGACTTCGGCCTCGACAGGTTCGAGATCGGAAATCGTGCTACGATTGAAGTTGACGATCCCGGTGCTTAACGCTCGAAGCACTTCGGCTGCGGGATTCATTTCGATCGCTATTGGCATCGGAAACGTCAGCCTACTGGCGGCTCATCCTTCAAAACCTCGTCTGTATCGTCCAGCGCTAGTCCATGCCTCAGAAGCATGGGGATCTGCGAGAAGGTGAACAGAAAGGTAAGTGGCAGGAAGACCCAGATCTTGGCCCAGAGCCAGTTCTCAAAGCTCATGCTCCGCACCATGATTTCGTTCAACACGGCGAGGAAAAGAAAGAAGAACCCCCAGTTGCGGGACAGTTTCAGCCACCCTTTTTGCGTGACACCTTCGAAAGCGGCTTCGAGCAGAACCTGAAGCCAGGCGCGTCCTCTCAGCCAGCCTACGATCAGGACGCTGCCGAAGAGTAAGTAAATGGCCGTCGGCTTGAACTGTATGAACCGTTCGTCCCGCAGCCAAATGGTGAGCGCGCCGAAGCCTACAATGAGCGTGGTCGACAGAATTAGCATCGGGCTGACTTTCCCGAATTTCCATTTGCTGAATGCCAAGGCCAACACGGCAGCGACCATGAACGCAATCGTGCCGTAAATCACGGCCGCTATTTCTCCGAACGTGGAATCTGCCGGCGGCTGGGAAAACTTGTATACACCCAAAAAGACCAGAAGCGGGCCGTAATCGACTAAGGTGTGAAGCCATCCAGTGGGCTTTTTTTCCGTCGTGATTTCGGTCTCATTCTTCGTCATACTTTTTGATCCATTATTGGCGCAGGCCCAGCGTCGCAGCTTCTATGTATATTCGCGTTGAGCGATCCAGGTGATCTCTCAACCGCATCGCTGACGAACGGGCCGGAACTTATGCAATTCCAGCGATCACGCGAGCGACCAAATTGGGATCGAAGGGGCGAAGATCGTCGATTTTTTCTCCCACCCCAATGGCGTGGATCGGAAGACCGTATTTTTCCGCGGCCTGAACCAGCACACCGCCTCGAGCTGTGCCGTCCAGCTTGGTCATTACAAGCCCGGTGACCCCAGCAACTTCCTTGAAGACGTCGATCTGCGAGAGAGCGTTCTGGCCGTTGGTCGCATCGAGCACCAGAACAACATCATGCGGTGCCTCGGGATTGAGGCGACCGAGCACTTTTCGGATTTTCGCCAATTCGTCCATCAGTTCGCGCTTGTTCTGCAGACGCCCTGCAGTATCGACTATCAGGACATCGGTGCCGATTTCGGTCCCTTTCTTGACAGCATCGAATACGATGCTCGCCGGGTCGCCCCCTTCGGGTCCGCGTACAATCGGCACACCTACACGGTCTGCCCAAGTCTGGAGCTGCCCGATAGCGGCTGCCCGAAAGGTATCGCCTGCGGCGAGCATGACATTGTAATCGTCTTCGACGAAAAGATGTGCCAGCTTGGCAATCGTCGTCGTCTTGCCGCTGCCGTTGACACCGATCACCAGCAATACCTGTGGCCGCGGAAACGCAGTGATTTCTAGAGGCTTAGCAACAGGGCGCAGTATGGCCGCAATTTCGTCCGCCACCGCCTGTTTCAGCTCATCCGCGCTAATTTCCAGCCCGAACCGTTTTTCTTTCAGGCGCTCACGGATACGGGCCGCAGCGCTTGGTCCGAGATCCGACATGATCAGCGCATCTTCGACATCGTCGAGCGTTGAATCGTCGAGCTTTGCCTTGCTAACCGCTTCGGTGAGATTTTCACTTAGGCGGTCAGAGGTTTTCTTGAAGCCACCGAACAGGCGCTCGGTCCAGCTGGGTTTGCTCATGACAGGAGATTGTCCTCGAGTGTCTTGGGCGTCACGGTGACGATAGAGCCGCGTGATGTACCTTGAGGCAGCTTTACGCGGGCGAATTCGGGTGAATAGCCTGTCCCGTCAGCTTCTGCGAGGACTTCGAGTGGTTTTTCTACCAGCGTCGCCGCCCAGTCAGCACGCAACTTGGCGACTTGGACACGCAGATCAGCGGCGCGCCGTTTGATGATCGAGCGTTCGATTTGAGGCATTCGCGAAGCCGGAGTGCCGGGCCGAGGAGAGTAGGGGAAGATGTGACCGTGAACGATATCGAGGTCACGAACGATAGAGAGGTTGGCTTCGTGGTGTTCCTCTGTCTCGGTCGGAAAACCAGCGATGAGATCCGCGCCCACGGCAATGTTTGATCGACGCGCTTTCAGGCGGCAAACCAGATCGAGAGCATCGGCACGACTATGCCGACGCTTCATCCGTTTGAGAATGAGATCGTGGCCATGCTGCAGGGACAGGTGGATATGCGGCATGATCCGGCGCTCGCCCGAGAATAATTCGAAAAGCTCATCGTCGACCTCGATACCGTCGATGGAGGACATACGGAGCCGTGTAAGGGTAGGGAATGCGTGGAGTACCGAACTCACCAAAGAGCCCAGCTTTGGATTGGCGGGTAGATCCTGACCCCACGACGTGACATCCACACCCGTGAGCACGACCTCAGCGGCGCCTGCATCGAGATGAATCTCGATTTCACGCAACACCTCCGCAATGGTGAGGGAGCGACTTTTTCCCCGACCTTGTGGTATGACGCAGAAGGTACAGACATGGTCGCAGCCATTCTGGACGGCCACAAAAGCGCGGGTATGAAGCGTAGTAGAGGGTGCTTCTTTTGCGGGCACGTTCCATGCGCGCGGATCCATTTTCGCTTCATTGGCAATGAGGCCATCGACTTCAGGCATCGCACCAAGTTGCTCACGTTCGATATCGGCTGCGCAACCGGTCACAAGTAGCCGAGCGTCAGGGTTGGTCTTGCGTGCCTTGCGAATTGCCTGCCGAGTTTGACGCACCGCCTCGCTTGTTACGGCGCAACTGTTGATCACGACAAGGTTCTCTTCTCCGGTCAGCATGGCGCGAATGCGCTCGCTTTCCGAAAGGTTTAGACGGCAACCTAGCGTAACGACTTCCGGCGGCTTCTGGGGCGCATTCATGCGTAGTCTCCCCATTCGAAAGTGCCGCGGAAACTCTCGTTTGCGGGGCCGGTCATGCGGATCGTCTCCACTGTTTGCCATTCGATCTGCAAATCCCCACCCGGGAGAGCAACTGTAACTGAAGCATCGACGAGTTTACGACGTATTGCGTGAACCGCAGTCGCGCAGGCCCCGGTGCCGCAGGCGCGGGTCAGACCTGCGCCGCGTTCCCACACGCGCAAGCGGATGCGTGTGCGATTTTCAATCGTTGCGACATTGACGTTGACGCGTTCTGGAAAAAGCGGATCGGTTTCTATTTCGGGTCCGAGATCATCCAAATGAACGCTATCGCAATCATCGACGAACGCAATCACGTGCGGATTGCCCACGCTTACAGCTCCGGGCTCGGTTAGAGGCCCCCAGGCTACTGGCATGGAGAGGGTGTCCATGGGATAGGCGAGCGGGATTGCGTCCCATTCGAAACGTGGTTTGCCCATATCCACGCTCGCCCCGCCATCGATCGGCGAAGCGACTAGAATGCGGCCCTCTGTTTCAATGCGCGCTTCCTTGCCGTGCAGCAGGGTGACAGCACGCGTTGCATTCCCGCAGGCGCCCACCTCGCTGCCGTCGGCGTTGAAGATGCGCATGCGGAAATCGGCTTGGGTGCTATGTTCGAGTAAAACCAACTGGTCGCAGCCAATACCAGTATTTCGGTCGGCAAGCGCCGAAGCTGTCGTTTGCGTCAAATCCGGTAGGTTCTGCTCGCGCGTATCCAACACGACGAAGTCGTTGCCGAGACCGTGCATCTTGATGAAAGGGACGCGCATGATTGCGCGCATCTACGTGGTGATAAGGATCAGGTCCAGCCTCAGCCGGCGCGAATGCCGCTTTCGCGGACCTGTTCGCCCGCGCTGTCCAATTCGGCTCGAACCAGTTGATCCGATTGCTCGGGAGCTAAATCTGCGAGGCGCCCGCACGCCGCCAAGCGTTCCAATACCTTGCTTGCTGGTTCGGGGCGACCATAGTGATAGCCTTGGCCCTTCATGCTGCCCCATTGCTTGAGGGCGGCAAGCACTTCGGCATTTTCGATGCCTTCTGCGGTAATGGGCAACTTCAATCCGTTGCTCATCGAGACGATGGCATTAACGAGTTGATCGCCATGCTCTTCAGTTTTCAGTTCACCGATGAAGCTGCGATCGATCTTAAGGCGATCGAAGGGCAGGCTGCGAAGCTGCGAAATGCTGGCATATCCTGTGCCGAAATCATCGAGGCTGACCCGCACTCCCTGGTTGCGCAGCGAAGTGATCATTGAACGCACCATGCCGATATTCTCATGCAGGCAGGTTTCCGTGATCTCGATTTCGAGGCGATGAGCCGGGAAGCGATGCTCGAGCAACAATTTAAGGATTTTCTGGGCAAACCAGGGATCACGCATCTGCACCGGCGAAATGTTTACCGAAAGAGTGATCGATGGATGCCACTTCTTTGCATCTTCGAATGCAGCGACGATGAGCCCTTCCGACATTTGGGATATAACTCCGATTTCTTCGGCAATCGGAATGAAAATGTCAGGGCCGATCAAACCCATCTCAGGCGATTCCCACCTCGCCAGCATTTCGAAACCGACGATTTCGCCTGAATCCAGATCGACCTGCTGTTCGTAATAGGGGACAAACTCACCTTTCTGAATGCCCCGCCTGATCCCGGCTTCGAGTTCATTGCGGAACCGAAGGTCGTTTTCCATCGAACCTTCAAACCAGCAATAACGGTTCTTTCCGTGCTTCTTGGCGTGATACATGGCGATATCCGCCTTATGCATCATGCTCTGCGCGCGAAGGTCTACCTCGCTCTCCGTCGCTTGGAGCGATGTTGCAACGCCGATCGACACTGAGATTTCGATGGCAGCGTCCTTGTAAAGAACTGGACGGGCGACCGTCTCTACCATGCGACCCAATACAGGGTTGAGCCGATTATCGGCGGAGCCGATGAAAGGCACAGCGCAGATGAACTCGTCGCCTCCCAGTCTGGCGATATAAGAGCCTTCGGGAAGCAACGCCGAAATGCGCGCAGAAACTTCTCTCAGGACGCTGTCCCCAGCGGCGTGCCCATTGAGGTCGTTCACCTGCTTGAAATTGTCGATGTCGATGGCGATCGTTGCGAGTTCTTGCTTGGGGGATTCCTGCTGAAGCCAAGCCTCCATTTTACAGACGAAGCTGCGGCGATTGAGGCAGGCCGTCAAATCGTCCATGTCGGCCTGACGCCGAGCTTCCTCTTCCGACTGCCTGCGTAGTTCAAGCTCCGTGCTCAATGCCTTGTATCTGTCCCATCCAAGCAGGATCAGGGCGATGTTAAGCAGAAGAGCATTGGTGAGCAGAAATTCCGACCCCGTCGGCTGCAAGTGGCCCGAGCGCACGATTTCCGGCAATACGGAGCCTGCGGAGGCCACGAAAATCGCGATCGCGGAAAGGGCAATTATCAAAGAAACGAGATTGCCGCCGCTCTTGATGGCGGAGTTCTGATCCCTGTTCTTGCGGTCCGGATTGAAATATTTCGCCAAGTTGATCCCCGATGAGTCGGCACCGCACTGGTAGGATTGTTCTGCCTAAAAACCGGTTAATCCGGATGATCACGGGCGCGCACGGTGGAAAAGGGTGATTGGGCCCGCTACGTGCCGAACCAGATCGCAATCACGAGAGAAAATTCGCATGGCACGATATTGGCTGATGAAGTCGGAACCGTTCAAATACAGCTGGGATGACCTGGTCGCCGAAAAGGAGGGGACGTGGGACGGTGTGCGTAACCATCGTGCAAAGAACAATCTCGCGGCGATGGAGGTCGGCGATCAGGCTTTCTTCTATCACTCCCGCGAGGGACTGGAGATCGTCGGCATTTGCGAAGTGAGCGTAGCAGGGATCACCGATCCGACCGATCCAGAAGGCAAATGGGCGGCGGTAAAGATCGTGCCGAAGACAAAACTGCCCCATCCCGTCTCCCTCAAGCAGATCAAGGCAGAGCCTCAGCTTGCTGATTGCGAGCTGGTGAAACTATCTCGGCTCTCCGTTGCTGAAATAAAGCCTTCCGAGTGGTCAATAATACTCGAAATGGCAGGCATTTAATCTCGTCGCTTCAAACGTTCGGCTGGTCGCATAGCCAGGAACGTAAACACCGGGGCTACCGTTTCTTGATTATAGACGCGCCGATGATCGGCGTCTGAAATTAAGGAGACGAACCATGGGTGAACTGACCGAAAAGGCAAAAGGTAACGCCAACGAAGCCGCTGGCAACACCAAGCAGGCTGTAGCGGACGCCACCAACAATCCTAAGCTGGATCGTGAAGGCAAGCGCCAAGAAGCAAAGGGCGAAGCCCAGCAGTTCAAGGGCGAAGTCGAAGGCAAGCTCGGCAACGACGTCTAATCGAGCGCTCTTACTAAGCAGCGAGAAAAGGTCGTCTCCCAAACGGGAGGCGGCCTTTTTCGCTTTCTACTTCTTGCGCAACCCGCTGATAGTTGCGCCGCTGGCGGCCAGCTGCTCGATCTCGATTTTGCAGTGGACGAGACGAAGCCCGGATCTACCTTGCGCCGCAACCAGCGCATCCTTGAACTCCTCGGTTGTTGAAGCCGTGGCGGACCATCCACCATAGGCCGCCGCAAGTGTGGCAAAGTCAGGATTGGCAAGCTTTGTTCCGCTGATCCGATCTTCGCCAGGAAACTCTCGTTCCTGATGCATGCGGATAGTGCCGTAAGCCGAATTGTCGACGATTAGCACGATCAGATTGGCACCGTGCTGGACTGCGGTGGCCAGTTCCTGGCCATTCATCATGAAGTCGCCATCCCCTGCTACCGCAACGACCGTGCGCTGGGGATAGCGCAGGGCGGCAGCGACGGCCGCAGGCACTCCGTAGCCCATCGCGCCGCATGTCGGTGCGAGCTGGGTTGGAAAGCCGTCATAGCGCCAATAGCGGTGCCACCAGCCGGCGAAGTTTCCGGCTCCGTTGCAGACGATCGTGTCGGGCGGAAGAGTATCGCGCATGAACTGGACGCACTGGCCCATATCCAGCGCAAAGTCTGCCGGATGGGCGGTGGCCCAGTCCTCCCATTCCGCATGCGCCTCCGCCCCTGCATCGAAATCGATCGCATCTCCTTCGTCCCAGAGAGCTACGCTCTCGGCGAATTCGGCCATGTCGGCGCAAATCGCTAGATCGGCGGGATAGACGCTGTTGAGCTCCGTGGCGTCCGGATGCACATGGATTAGCTTCCGGTCGTCCGCCGTGAGGGGCGGTACCGTGTAACCGTCGGTGGTGGCTTCACCCAGCCTAGCGCCCACGGCAATGACGAGATCGGCGTCTTTGACGCGCTTGACCAGCTTGGGGTTGGGGCCGTAGCCAAGGTTGCCCGCATATACGCTGCTGGAGGGAGAAATCGCATCCTGTCGGCGGAAGGCTGTGGCAACGGGAATGCCCAACCGCTCCGCGAACAGCTGGAAATACTCGCGCGCCTTTGCATTCCAGCCTGCGCCGCCAATAATGGCGACGGGTGAAGCCGCGTCTCCGATCAGAGCCATCATCGCCTGCATCGCGTCTGGGCACGGCGCCTGGGCAGGCCGTTCGACGCGCGGCCGCGGCTTGGCGTCTGTATCCCTGCTAAGCATGTCTTCCGGCAAAGCCAGCACGACAGGACCGGGGCGGCCCGAAATTGCCGTGGCATAGGCCCGCGCGACATATTCGGGAATGCGATCGGCGCTGTCGATCCGCGCAGCCCATTTCGCGATCGGCCCGAAGAACGCGGCAAAGTCGACTTCCTGAAAGCCCTCACGGTCGCGCATCTCGCTATCCACATCGCCCACGAACAGGATCATCGGCTGCGAATCCTGCATGGCGACGTGGACACCGATGCTGGCATTGGTGGCGCCCGGCCCGCGGGTGACGAAAGCCACGCCTGGGCGCTGCGTCATCGCGCCATCGGCGCAGGCCATCATCGCGACGCCGCCTTCCTGTCGGCAGGTGACCAGATCGATGGTTTCCTGCTTTCCCAGCGCATCCAAGACCTGAAGGAAGCTTTCGCCCGGCACGGTGAAGATGCGTTCGCATCCCTGCTCGATCAGGCAGTCGACGAGGAGCTTTGCGGCGGCGGGGGTAGGGCGCTTGGTCATGCTGCTGCGGTTAGCCCCGCCGCGCCTGCCGCGCAATCGCCTGTGCCATGCCACCCACCCCTCAGATCGGTGGGCGAAAGCTGTCCCAGTTCGGGATGCTGCACATTTGTGCGGAAACCAATGGTTAAGAAAGCGTTAAAGCCCATGTTATGAGACGCTCCCTGGTCCTCTCGAGTGAAGGCTCCCGCCATTGGATGCGGACCCTGATCCCCCATCGCCGGCCATTGTTTGCCGATCTGGCCCAGCCGTCCAGTTTCGACTGGCGACTTACGGCGAGCGACGTTCGCGGTGTCGCGACGACGTATTTCGCTTCGCTCGCGGCCGTGCTCGCCTTCATCGTCTAGACGGCGACCGCCGCCGCCGCTTCCCTTTCGGCCAGCAGCAGCTTGCGGCCCAGCCATGCCGAGAACACGCACATGGCGGCGCTGATCAGCACCTGCTCCACGATCGGCACGCCCGCCGCGCTCATCCCCATCGCCAGCAAGGATCCGCCCACCATCGCCCCCGAATTGACGATGTTGTTCGCCGCGATCGTGCGCGATGCCTTTTCCGGCGAGGCGCGGGTGGTCAGAAACGCGTAGAGCGGCACCACGAACATCCCCCCCGCGATCGCCACGCCCAGTAGGCATAGCAGGATCAGGCTGGCCATCGGCCAGGCGAGGAAACCGGCGATGTTCAGCAATTCTGTAGGCTGGTCCGTTTCCCACACCTTGCACACTGCATAGAAGGCCACGACGAAAGCCCCCATGGCGAGCACCGATTGCGGCGCATAGCGGGCCGATACCTCGCCTTTGAGCAAGGCGCCCACGGCAACCGATCCGATGGCCACGCCGATCGAGAAGACTACCAGGAACAGGCTGGCCACTTCCTTGCTGGCCATGAGCACGTTCTTGGCCAGCGGGGGGAACTGGATGAACAGCACCGCGCCGATGGTCCAGAAGAAGCTGATGGCAAGGATGGCGAAGTAGATCTCGCGGTTGTGCATCGTTTCGCGGATCAACCGGTTCGACGCGCGCAGGATGTGCCAGTCCAGTTCCTCGACCTCTCCCTGTGCAGGGGCGGTGGGGACCTGGCGGCTGACGAGATAGCCGGCGATCGAAGTGATGATGATGCCCACCGCGGCGGCTTCAACCGGGATCCAGCCGGCCAGGATCGTGCCTGCAAGGATGGCGATATAGGTGCCCGCCTCGACCAGCCCGGTGCCGGCGAGCACTTCCTCGCGTTTCAGATGCTGCGGCAGGATCGCGTATTTGATCGGCCCAAGGAAGGTCGACTGGATGCCGGTCATGAACAGCGCCAGCAGCATCAGGATGATCGGGAAGGTGGTCTCGATGCCGAGGATGTTCACCGGCAGATCGTAGCCGCGCCAGGCCAGATAGAGGCCGCTTGCCCCGATCAGCATCAGCAGGATCTCGAAGGCTTTCACCCGCCGGATGATCACCGCCTTGTCGCGCATGTCCGCCAACTGCCCAGCCAATGCGGACAGGACGAAGAAGGGCAGGATGAACAGGCCCGAAGCGACGGCGGAGAACATGCCTTCCGCCTCTTCCGATTCGTAGATCTGGTAGACCACGAACAGGACCATCGCGGTCTTGTACAGATTGTCGTTGAAGGCATTGAACAGCTGGGTCACAAACAGCGGCAAGAACCGCCGGGACCGCAGCAAATGTGTGCTTGTGAACATGAACCCCCGGGAAGAACCCTTCCGTTTCGCCCCCTTCGTAGAGACATCGTCGCAGCGGACAAGCCTGCATTGTTTCTTTTGCGGTAAGACGTTTGCGGTTAGGGGAGGGGCCCGATGCTGAATTTGCCCAACATTCTCACCCTGTCGCGTATCGTTGCGATTCCCCTCCTTGCCTTCCTGCTGTGGTGGCCGGGCTGGGCCAGCGGCTATCTGATGGCCTTCGCGCTGTACTGCGCCATGGGCATTACCGACTATTTCGACGGCTATCTGGCGCGCACCAGCGGCACGGTTTCGAAGCTGGGCATCTTCCTCGATCCGATCGCGGACAAGATCATGGTCGCCGCGGTCATCCTGGTGCTGGCGGCACAGGGCGTGCTGCGCGGTCCCTATGTGGGCGATGCGCATGTCATTGCCGGGCTGATCATCCTGATGCGCGAGATCGCCGTGTCGGGCCTGCGCGAATTCCTCGGCGGCCTGCAGGTCTCCGTGCCCGTCAGCCGGCTGGCGAAATGGAAGACGACCTTCCAGTTGCTCGCGCTCGGCTCGCTGATCCTGGGGCAGGGCCTGCCCGGCTGGAACGTGATGATCGGCACGGTCGATGCGAATATACCGCACACCGTCGGCCTGATCACCCTGTGGGCGGCAGCGGTGATGACAGTGGTAACCGGCTGGGACTATCTGCGAGTCGGCCTCAAGCACATGGACTGACCGTGTGACACCGACAGGGGGTTTTGCAAAAAGTTCTCCTTTCCCGGCAAGCACGATGTTCTGCGGCTGGCGGCGAATTTCAGGCGCAACTGGTGTCAACTTCCGCTTGCGGTGAAATTCGGCCGGTCTGGTCCCGTCAGCAGCAGTGAAATTTTTTGTCGGGGCGAGCGCGGCCAGCATGGTCTGATGGCTGGCAGAAAACCGGCGTGTAGGAAAACGGGTTCTGCGGCGACGATGGGGCCGCCCAAGAACCGCGCATATTTCAATCCTTCATCGCGACGGCCTGAACTTTCACCTTCGCGCCAAAAGGCAGGCGGGCCGCCTCGTAAATCGTCCGGGCGGGGGGATGCGTAAACAGCTCTGCATAAAGCGCGTTGACCTCGGGCAGGTCGTCGAGGTCCGCAAAGGCGAGGTCTACGTAGACGATTTCATCGCTCGCAAAGCCGGCTTCGCGAGCGATCGCAAACACCAGTTCGAATGCGCGGGCCGCTTCTTCCCGCGCGCTGCCAGCCCGATAGCCATCGTCATAAACCGCCAATTGCCCGGAGATGTGGCAGGTCTTGCCGACGACCACGGCGTTCGAGATGGGCGAGGGTGATTTCGGCACCCCAGGTACGTCGATAATGTAGCGGCGTTCAGCCATTTCAGCAGTTCCTTGTCATTTTCGAAATTCGGGTCTGGAGAGGGCTACTTGGTTTAAAACTACCGCTTTTCATTGCGAATTTGCCTCGCCGAACAGATCTCCAAGGCGTTCGAGACGCGCTTCCCATTCCCGGCGGTGAAAGTTGATCCAATCCTGCAGGGCGACAAGGCCCGCGGGGTCGAGCTGGCAGGTACGGGTTCTACCGACCTTGCTGGAGCGTGCGAGGCTAGCCTTCTCGAGAACTGCAAGGTGCTGGCCGACCGCCGTCTTGCTGATGTCGAGAAAAGCGGAAAGTTCAGAGATGGTCGCAGGATGGTCCGAGAGCAGGCCCACCATCCGTCTGCGGTTCGCGTCACCCAAAGCGTGAAACAACGCGTCAGCCTTGGTTGGATCTATGATGCGCGGGCCAATGGAATTCATACCGTGCCCGTGCTGCTTGCCATCGCATCCAGCAGGTACTCCCACCCCATCCGGCGCATCGCCGGGCCATCGGCGCCTTCCATATAGACCGCCTGATGGGTCAGCACCACTTCCGTTTCACCTTCCTTGGGAGCGATCTTCACCGTCACGACTGCCGCCGACACCCGAGCCTGATCGACATCGAGCGTCTGGAAGAACACAATTCGTTCATTCTCGACAATCTCCGCATAGGTCGAGATCCAGCATAATTCCTGGCCGGCAATCGGCGTGCCTGGCAACATTCGGGCTGTCAGCCTTTCTTCGCCGCCCGGCCTGAAATCGAAGCTGTAGGACAATGGTTCATGCGAAGGGCTGGCGGCGTACCATCGGCTTTTGCGGTCCTGAAAGGCAAAGGCGCCGAAAATTGCGCTTGGTGAAGCGCTGTATGTCTTCCGAATCTCGAAGGTATCGTGGGTCAAGCTCATCGCCAGGCTCCTTGGTGAAGTTTCGGCTTCACTATCTGCTGGGCTGCGAATGGTCAAGTCTGGACTTCACTATCCCGATTGGATTGTCCTCACTGAGGAAGAGCCTTTGACTTTTGCAGAATGAAATGTCTATGGCACATAAACGTTTCATATATTCAGGAATCCCCCATGGGCCTCGTTAAAATCAATGAAGAGCTGCATGAGCAGGTGCGGGCTGCCAGTGCGGTTATGTGCCGGTCGATCAATGCACAGGCCGAATTCTGGATGAAGATCGGGCGGCTGGCGGAAGCCAATCCCACGCTGTCTTTCAACGAGATCGTATCGCAGCAGCTCGCGCTGGCCAGCGAGGATGAGAGCGCTGTCCGCGCGGCGGCCTGATATGGTCAAGACACCTGACGAAATCGCCCTGATGCGCGCCTCCGGGCGCTTGCTGGCGTCGGTCTTCGAGATGCTCGATGGGCTCGACCTGCAAGGCATGTCGACGATGGAAATCAACGATCTGGTAGAGCGGTTCATTCGCGAGGATCTGCAATCGCGGCCTGCCAGCAAGGGGCAATATGGCTTCGCCTATGTGCTGAACTGCTCGATTAACGAGGAGGTCTGCCACGGCGTCCCTTCAGCGAGCAGGGTGGTGCAGGACGGAGATATCATCAATCTGGACATCACGCTGGAGAAGGACGGTTTCATCGCCGATTCCAGCAAGACCTACATGATCGGCAATGCGTCTGCGCAGGCGCGGCGGATCGTCAGGATCGCGCAGGAGGCCATGTGGGCGGGCATCCGGCAGGTCCGACCGGGCGGGCACCTGGGCGACGTGGGCTTCGCGATCGAGAAACACGCCAAGAAGAACGGCTGTTCGGTGGTGCGCGAATATTGCGGCCACGGGATCGGGCGCGAGATGCACGAGGATCCGCAAGTGCTCAATCATGGAAAACCGGGGCGCGGCGTGCGGCTGCGCGAAGGCATGACGTTCACGATCGAACCGATGGTCAATCTGGGCAGCCGGCACACGCAAACGCTGGATGACGGGTGGACCGTGGTTACGAAGGACGGAAAGCTATCCGCGCAGTTCGAACATACCGTGGCAGTAACCGCCGATGGCGTGGAAGTGCTGACCTTGCGGCAGGACGAGCGGGTCTGATCGCAAGCCGCTCGCTCAGCCTGCGCGCAATTCCTCGGCAAGCAATTCGAAATCATCCCGCCGGGGGGAGTTCTTGCGCCAGATCAGCGCGATTTCTCGGCTGGCGAGGCTGGATTTCAGCGGGCGCGCGACGACTTCGGTGCCGTTGAGGATACCGGCGTCCACCGCCATTTCGGGCAGCATGGTGAGGCCGAGGCCGTTGTCGACCATTTGCACCAGCGTGTGCAGGCTGGTGCCGATCATGGTGGTCGAACCGCGCAGTTCCGGGCGGTTGCAGGCGGCCAGCGCGTGGTCTTTCAGGCAGTGCCCGTCTTCCAGCAGCAGCAGGCGGCCTTCGTCGATCATGTCGGCGGTGACCACTGCGGGCGGATCGCGCGGATCGTCCTTGGGGAAGGCGACATAGAGCGGATCGTCGGCGATATGCGCCTTTTCCACCTCGCCGGTGCTGAAGGGGAGGGCGAGCAGCACGCAATCCACCCGGCCGTGCTGCAGCGATTCCACCGCGTCATGGCTGGTTTCCTCGCGCAGGAAGAGTTCGAGATCGGGACGTTCCCGGCGCAGGCGCGGCAGGAAGCGCGGCAGCATGAAGGGCGCGATGGTGGGGATCACGCTCATACGCAACTGCCCCGCCAGCGGCTTGCCTGCGGCCTGGACCAGATCGGCCAGTTCTTCAGTCTCGCGCAGCACGCGGTGGGCCTTGTCGACCACCTGATTACCCAGTGCGGTGAACCTGACCACCCGGCGGCTGCGTTCGACCAGCGTCACGCCCAGCAGCGATTCAAGCTCGCGAATGCCTGCCGAAAGCGTCGATTGCGACACGAAGCTGGCATCGGCAGCGCGGCCGAAATGGCCATGCTCGTGCAGGGCGACGAGATATTGCAGCTGCTTGAGGGTGGGGAGGTAAGTTGACATTATGCTACGCCCTTAACCGTTCGCCCTGAGCTTGTCGAAGGGCTGCACTTCACTTTCGAGGTGCCTTTCAAAGAAAAAGACGGTGCTTCGACAGGCTCAGCACGAACGGGGTGGGGGATTACCCGGCTTCGACCTCGTCGCCGGTGATCACTTCGTCCTGAGCCGCGATCATGTCCGCGCGCACATCGTCAGTATGGGTCATCAGAAGGCGGCCATCCTTCACCGCGAAGGCCAGCCGGCCCTCGACCAGTTCGAGCGCGTCCTTGCCGAAGACTTCATAACGCCAGCCTTCGAGGATCGGCAGCTTGCGAACCCCGGCGGCGAGCGCTTCCATCTCGTCCGCCCGCGTGAGCAGGCGCGAGGCCACGTCGATCTCGCGTGCGCGGATCTTGAGCAGCAGCTTGAGCAGATCGGCCACCAGCGCGCCTTCCTTGCCCAGCGGCGCGCCGCGCTTGGGCTTGTCGGGCATTTCGTCCTTCGGCAGCGGTTCGGCCTTTTCGAGCACTTTCATCAGACGCTTGCCGATGTCATTGTCTTTCCACGCATTCGACAGCCCGCGCACTTTGGTAAGGTCGGCCTGTTTCTTGGGCGGATGGCTGGCGATATCGGCCAGCGTTTCATCGCGCATAATGCGGCCGCGCGGGATATTCTTGTGCTGCGCTTCCGTCTCGCGCCATGCGGCCAAGCCCTTCAGCCGCCCGAGCACGGTGGGATTGCGGCCCGGCGACCGGATGCGTTTCCAGGCGATTTCCAGATCGTTGGCGTAGTTCGCCGGATCGGCGAGCTTTTCCATTTCCGCATCGAGCCAACCGCCGCGCCCGGTCTTGATCAGCTTGGCGAGGATCTTGGGGAAGATATCGGACAGGTGGGTCACGTCGCCGATGGCATATTCGATCTGGCGATCGGTCAGCGGGCGGCGGCTCCAGTCGGTGAAGCGCGCGCCTTTGTCGACCGTGATGCCGAGCCAGCTTTCGACCAGATTGGCATAGCCGATCTGTTCGTTCTGGCTGATCGCCATCATCGCGATCTGGGTGTCGAAGATGGGGTGGGGCGTCTTGCCGGTGAAATTGTAGACGATTTCGACATCCTGCCCGCCGGCGTGGAAAACCTTGAGGACATCCTCGTTCTCGCACAAAAGGTCCCACAGCGGGGTAAGGTCGATATCCTCGGCCAGCGGATCGATCGCCGCGGCTTCTTCCTCATTGGCGATCTGCACCAGGCACAGTTCCGGCCAATAGGTGTTTTCGCGCATGAATTCGGTGTCGACGGTGACGAAATCGCTCTTCGCCAGGCGCTCGCACAGATCGGCAAGAGTGTCGGTGTCGGTAATTAGATCGTGTATTTTCATCGTATCATTTCTGTCTATCGAGCGGAGTACCGCTCCCGCACCGCGTGCGAACCTTGACAAAAGCCCGCTGGTGCCCTGTTAGCGCGCGCGATTCCGAGTTAAGGAGCCGCCACGCCCGCGCCCTTAGCGCCATACATCCTAAATTGGAAAGAATTCCAGATGCACGCCTATCGTACCCACACCTGCGCACAGCTGACCAAGGACAATGTCGGCGACACCGTTCGCCTGTCGGGCTGGGTGCATAACAAGCGCGACCATGGCGGCGTTCTGTTCGTCGACCTGCGCGATCATTACGGCATCACCCAGATCGTTGCCGATAGCGACAGCCCCGCGCTGCCGGTGCTGGAAAAGCTGAAGCTGGAATCGGTCGTCACCATCGACGGCACGGTAAAGGCGCGCGACGAGGTAGCGGTCAACAAGAACCTGCCCACCGGCGAGATCGAGGTTTTCGCCCGCGAAGTGGAAATCCAGAGCCGCGCCGAAGACCTGCCGCTGATCGTCAACCAGGCGGAAGACTATCCGGAAGAAACGCGCCTCAAATACCGGTTCGTCGACCTGCGGCGTGAGCGCGTGCATGCGAATATCATGCTGCGCAGCAAGGTCATTTCCTCGCTCCGCCAGCGCATGATCGCGCAGGGCTTCAACGAATTTCAGACCCCGATCCTCGGCGCATCCAGCCCCGAAGGCGCGCGCGACTATCTGGTGCCCAGCCGCCTGCACCCGGGCCGCTTCTACGCGCTGCCGCAGGCGCCGCAGATGTTCAAGCAGCTGCTGATGGTCGCCGGTTTCGACCGCTATTTCCAGATAGCGCCCTGCTTCCGCGATGAAGACCTGCGCGCTGACCGCAGCCCCGAATTCTACCAGCTCGACTTCGAGATGAGCTTCGTGACGCAGGAAGATGTCTTCCAGGCGATCGAACCCGTGCTGGCCGGCGTGTTCGAGGAATTTTCGGGCGGCAAGACCGTGACTCCCGCCGGTGAATTCCCGCGCATTCCCTATGCCGAAGCGATGCTGAAATACGGCAGCGACAAGCCCGATCTGCGCAACCCGCTGATCATTTCGGACGTCACCGACCACTTCGAGAAATCGGGCTTCGGCCTGTTCGAGAAGATCGTGGGCGGCGGTGGCCGCGTGCGCGTGGTCCCGGCTCCGAACACCCATGAAAAGAGCCGCAAGTTCTTCGACGAGATGAACGATTGGGCGCGCCGCGAAGGCTTCGCCGGCCTCGGCTATGTCACCCGCAAGGGCGGCGAATTCGGCGGCCCGATCGCCAAGAACCACGGCACCGAAGGCATGGAAAAGCTCTATGCCGAACTGGGCCTGGGCGAAAACGACGGCCTGTTCTTTGCCGCGGGCAAGGAAAAGGAAGCCGCCAAGCTGGCCGGTGCCGCACGTACCCGCGTGGCAGAGGAACTGGGCCTGATCGAGGAAGGCTGCTTCAAGTTCTGCTGGATCGTCGATTTCCCGATGTTCGAGTATGACGAAGACGCCAAGAAGGTCGATTTCAGCCATAACCCGTTCTCCATGCCGCAGGGCGAGATGGAAGCGCTGGAGACCAAAGATCCGCTCGATATCCTGGCATGGCAGTATGACATCGTCTGCAACGGGTACGAGCTGTCTTCGGGCGCCATTCGTAACCACCGCCCGGACATCATGTACAAGGCGTTCGAGATCGCCGGTTACAGCCAGGAAGATGTCGATGCGAACTTCAGCGGCATGATCGAGGCGTTCAAGCTGGGGGCACCGCCGCATGGCGGCTCGGCACCGGGCATCGACCGCATCGTGATGTTGCTGGCGGACGAGCCGAACATTCGCGAAGTCATCGCCTTCCCGCTCAACCAGAAGGCGCAGGACTTGATGATGGGCGCCCCCAGCCTCGTGTCCCCGAACCAGCTGCGCGATGTGCACGTGCGCCTGTCGCCCGGCGCGATCGAAGCGCAGAAGAACGCGAAGTCGGGAGAAGAAACCGACATGAACGGCACCGCCACCGATCGGGATACGCCCGAGCGTAGCGACGATAAATAACATGAAAAAGGGCGCGGAGCCGAAACTCCGCGCCCTCCTTCAGACGACTACTCGGTAATTAGTCGTATTGATTCTCGACGATGTCGCCGAAGCGTTCGCCTTCACAGATTTCTGCGTAGCACTGCTGTACCACGGCGCGTTCCTGCGCTTCGAGCTGGTCGCTGTTGAGCGCCTTTTCGAACTTGCCCTTGATGTAGTCTTCGCCTTCTTCGACACGTTCCGCAGCAGCTTCGTCATTGCTTTCGAATGCGGTGCTGATGCTCTGCCACATCTGGTGTGCTTCGCCGGTCATGGTGCCCTTGGTCACCAGCTCGTCGCCCTGGCGTTCAAGTTCCGCATTCATCTGACGCAGTGTCGCTTCGCGCTGACTTGCGCGCTGCTGCAGCGCCTGCTTGAGCTGGAGGCTATCGGCTTTTTCGCCTGCCTGGCGGTAGCCTTCGACCGAATCGAAGGTGGTGTCGGTGAGGCTTTTGAAAGTTGTGGTAGCCATTGAATTTACTTCCCTTTTGGATTTGGTTACTGTTCACTCAATGGCCGAAAGCGCTAATGGGTTCGCGTAAGGAGACGAGTTGCCCTTGCGCTGCGCTGCGGCGTTGACTAGGGCGATGGCCAACTATCAAACCCCTAAGATTGAGAGGGAAAAGAATGAGCGATACTGCCGACCGCGTGCAGAAGATTGTCGTCGAGCATCTCGGCGTCGAGGCCGACAAGGTCACCCAGGAAGCAAGCTTCATCGATGATCTGGGCGCTGACAGCCTCGACATCGTCGAGCTGGTCATGGCGTTCGAAGAAGAATTCGGCGTTGAAATTCCCGACGATGCGGCTGAGAAGATCACCACCGTCGGCGATGCGACCAAGTATATCGAAGAGCACAAAGGCTAAGCCAGCAGGCTTAGCTTTCAGCTTTTCATGACCTGCGCCCCGGGTGCAGGACCGGACAGGCCCGACCCCGACGATGGGCCGGGCCTGTTGTCTTTTTTGCGGAGAAATTCATGCGTCGTGTGGTCGTTACCGGACTTGGCCTCGTCACCCCCCTGGGCGGAGACGTCGAAACCAGCTGGGCCAACCTGATTGCGGGCAAGAGCGGGGCGGGGCAGATCACCCGTTTCGATGCCTCGAACCAGAAGGCGACGATCGCCTGCGAGGTGAAGGACAAGGACCATCCCTGGGGCTTCGACGCTGACAAGCGTGTCGATCCGAAGATCCAGCGCCAGGTCGATCCGTTCATCGTCTTCGGTCTCGATGCTGCCGGTCAGGCGCTCGAAGATGCCGGCCTCACCGAAATGGACGAAGCAACGCGCGAACGCGCCGGCGTGTCCATCGGCGCAGGCATCGGCGGCCTGCCGGGGATCGAAAAGGAATCGGTCAATCTGCACGAACGCGGCCCGGGCCGTGTCAGCCCGCACTTCGTCCACGGACGCATCATCAATCTGATCAGCGGCCAGGTTTCGATCCGCTATGGCCTGATGGGGCCGAACCACGCCGTGGTCACCGCCTGCTCGACCGGCGCCCACTCGATCGGCGATGCAGCGCGCATGATTCGCGATGACGATGCCGATATCATGCTGGCGGGCGGTTCGGAATCGACGGTCAATCCGCTCGGCATTGCAGGCTTCGCGCAGGCCCGTGCGCTCAACACCGACATGAACGACCAGCCTGAAAAGGCTAGCCGTCCCTACGACAAGAACCGCGCCGGTTTCGTCATGGGCGAGGGCGCCGGTGTGGTCGTGCTTGAAGAATACGAACACGCCAAGGCACGCGGCGCGAAGATCTATGCCGAAGTGACCGGCTATGGCCTGTCGGGCGATGCCTATCACGTTACCGCGCCGCATCCCGAAGGCCGGGGCGCGGAACTGGCCATGCGCATGGCGCTGAAGAAGGCGGGGCTGGAGCCTTGCGATATCGATTACGTCAACGCCCACGGCACATCGACCATGGCCGACACGATCGAACTGGCCGCGGTAAAGCGCGTGCTGGGTGACGATCTGTGCGGTGCATCGATGAGCTCGACCAAATCCGCTATCGGCCATTTGCTCGGCGGCGCAGGCGCGGTGGAAGCGGTGTTCTGCATCCTTGCCATCCGTGACCAGATCGTTCCGCCGACGCTCAACCTCGACGATCCCGACGAAGGTACCGAAGGCGTCGACCTGGTGCCGCATACGGCGAAGAAGCGCGAAGTGAATGCGGTCCTCAACAACAGCTTCGGCTTTGGCGGGACCAATGCATCGCTGATCATGCGGAAGGTCGACTGACATGAAGAAGCTCGGCCTCGCAGCGGGGGCCGTGGTCCTTCTGGGGCTGGCGGGCCTCATATGGTTCGCCAGCGGTTGGTACGGCTCGGCCGAGGTCGAGGAAGATACCAGCTTCATCGTGCCGCAGGGCTCGACCCTAACTGCCGTCGCCGGTTTGCTGGCGGATGAAGGGCTGATCGATTCGTCGGACAGCTTCCTGCTGCGCGCGAAGATCCTGGGATCAGGCGATCCGGTCCAGGCGGGTGAGTTCCTGATCCCGGCAGGCGCCAGTGCGTCGCAGATACTCGATACCTTCCAGAACGGGCAGGTGATCCGCCGGTTCGTAACCGTGCCGGAGGGTCTGCCTTCGATCATGGTGTGGGAACGCCTGATGGCGGAAGACCTGCTGACGGGTGAGGTTCCAGTGCCCGAAGAAGGCTCGGTCCTGCCCGATACCTATGATTTCGAACGCGGTGAAAGCCGGGCCTCCGTCGTGGCCCGGATGCAGGCTGCAATGGACAAGTATCTGGCGCAGGCATGGGCCGACCGGTCTACGAATGCCGTCGTGAAATCGCCCGAGGAAGCCATCATTCTCGCCTCCGTCGTGGAGAAGGAAACCGGCGTCCCGGAAGAGCGGCGCATGGTGGCAGGCGCGCTGTCGAACCGCGTCCGCATCGGCATGTCGCTGGGCGCAGATGCGACGACGATCTATCCCATCACAAAGGGCAAGCCGCTGGGCCGCCGCATCAAGATTTCGGAACTGCGCGACAAGAACCCCTACAACACGCGGGCCATCGCAGGCCTGCCGATCGGACCGATTACCAATCCGGGGCGCGAGGCAATCGCGGCGGTGCTCGATCCAGCCGAGACCAAGGCGCTCTATTACGTGGCGGATGGCAGCGGCGGGCATGTCTTCGCCGAAACGCTCGACCAGCATAACCGCAATGCGGCAGCGTGGCGCAAGCTGCGCCGCGAGCGCGGCGAAATGTGAGCGGGGCGGACGCGCCCCTGATCCTGACGGCGGAACTCCCGCCTGAACTGCATCGCCATTATACCGCCCTGCGTACCGAGCATTTCCCGCCAGAGCGCAATTATCTCGAAGCGCATGTGACGCTCTTTCACGCGATCCCTGCGCAATGTGCGGATGAATTGCGGCGCTATCTCGCGCGCCTGGTGGGCGATTTCGCTCCGATCCGGGGGCAGGTAGAAGGCCTGATGTCGCTGGGCGGCGGAACAGCAATCAAGCTTGCCAGCCCCGATCTGCTCGCCCTGCGCGACGAGATTGCAGAGCATTTCCGCGGAATGCTGACCCAGCAGGACCAGCACCGTCCCCGGCTGCATGTGACCATCCAGAACAAGGTGACGTCGAAGGAAGCAAAGACGCTGCAGGCCGCTCTTTCCGGGATGATCGAGCCGCAGGAAATCGCTTTTCCCGGCCTCGGCCTGCATGCCTATCGGGGCGGCCCATGGGAATTTATCCGCCGCTTTGCATTTCGGCGGAAATGAGTGTTGACCACACGGCCCGCTCGCCCTAATGCGCCGCCTGCCGAGCGGGCAACTGCCCGCCACGCGGCCCTGTTCGGGGCGGAGTAGCTCAGGTGGTTAGAGCAGCGGAATCATAATCCGCGTGTCGGGGGTTCGAGTCCCTCCTCCGCTACCATAGTCGAATCCGTTTGGGTTCGCATGCTTCCGCACAATTCAAGAAAACAAATTTAGATCAGTGGGCGCGTGTGATTCGCGTCCGCTCGCTACCGCATGGGTCTGCATGAAGCCGGGTTTGATGTGGGGGTATTTTTGAGGGTACTTTCGTAAAGAAGGAAATGGCGTGATACCCCGTTCACAATCAGAATGTGTACTTTGTCGAGACCTGAACCTTTTGTAGGTTGCCAGACTGGCCAGCCTCGGTAGTTCGTTCGGCGTACATGTACTCAATACCAACATCGACCGGGCTGACAGGCGAGTAGATGATGTTCGCCAGCACGTTCCAGCTTTCATCGGTCACTGCGCCGGACGTCAGCAACACGGGATTGTCGGCCTTGAAGTAGGATCCAGCAATGGTCGAGCGCAGTCGATCCGACCACTGATGCCGCAAGGCGCCGAAGCCCGAATAGGTAAAGATCGGATCGAGGTTCCCATTCGAATTGATGGCAGCATCATTTACGATGTTGATCCCGATGTAGCGGCCAAGCCCGTCACCCACCGTTCCCATGACCCTGAAATCGTCCCGTTCGCCCAGTTGGAACTTGCCGGCTAGGCTGATGCCATAGCCGAGCGCGCTATCCGAACCCGTCCCAAAGTCATCATCGGCGATGCGGAGGTTGCGCAGAATGCCCGCTGCCGAAACCGAACCCCATTCGCCACCGAAATTATAGCGCGCGACAATGTCGGGAATGGTATCGTCGCCGGGAAGAACGCGTGCACCATTGCGTGTGGTCACGGTGGTTTCAGGCTGCTCAAGTGCGAGCATCAGGCCGCCGTCCGTATAGCGGATCATCGGCTGACGGACGAACACCGTGCCCGGAGTCGTGCCGACGAAGTCAAGGCTTTCCGGCAGAGTACCGACGTTTTGGAACGTCGACCAAGCCTGTCCAAAGAGCCAGTTGTCGTAGGTGATATAGGCCTGCCGTAAGCGCGGGACGTAGCTGTTGGAAACCCGTTCGTCCCCTTCGGAGGTCACCATGAAGTCCAGTTCAAGCTGGGAGCCGAGTGAGTGACCCTCGCCCACGTCGGTTGCGGTTTTCAAAATGAACCGGGTCTGGCGGGCGTTGAAATCCGTGTCCCAGCCGGACGCGTCGCCGCCCACAGGAATTGCGCCCGGAATGAGGAAATCGCGCACGATGCTACCGCTGGCAACCTGCCCTGCGCTGGTGCGCTGGGTAATCGCATCGAGTTTTACATAGCCGCCATAGGAAACGAGCGTCTTGCCGACGCGGAATCCCCTGTCTTCTGGCTGTTCGGACGTTTCGAGCTGTGCGGCCAGTTCGGCCTGCTGCTGCTGGAGGGCGCGTGTTTCCGCCAGCGCCTGCTTCGTTTGCGCAATGGTCTGCGCCTGTTGGACATCCGTCTCGGCTTCGTTGGTATCAAGCCGCTCGACCAGTTGCATGACCAAGGCCTCAAGTCTGTCAAGGCGCGCTTCGACATCATCGTCCTGCGCGGCAACAGGCGCGGCTGCGAGACATGTTCCTGCCAGAAGTGCTGCCCGAACCACGACCCTCAATGCGCTGCCAGCCATGCTTACCTCCCTCCGATTTCATGAGAAAGAAGTATGCGCCTCTTTGCGGAACGCCGAATATCGGCAGATAGTCGTAAGACATTCGTCTGACAGCGCGGAAGGCCTAACGGCTGCTATTAGGTCTGCAGATTAGGGAGATTCCTGCATGCTCGATGCCATCCACCGTCTTGGCACCGCTAACGAAACCTATTGCACGCCGGAACAGTATGAGACGCTTTACCGACGGTCGTTGGAGGATAGCGACGGCTTCTGGCTGGAGCAGGCTGGGCGGCTCGACTGGATCGCGAGCCCGAGCAAGGGCGGCGAGTGGTCCTTCGACCCTGTCGACATTGCCTGGTTCTCCGATGGCACGCTCAACCTCTGCCATAATGCGGTCGATCGCCATCTGCCGAAGCTGTCCGATGTGCCCGCGCTTATATTCGAGCCCGACGATCCGCGTGGCGAACGGCGCATGCTGACCTATCGCCAGCTTCACTCCGAAACCGTATCAATGGCAAATGCACTCAAGGCGATGGGGGTAGGGAAGGGCGACAGGGTCACCATCTACATGCCGATGATCGTCGAGGGCGTGCTCGCCATGCTCGCCTGTGCGCGCCTGGGCGCAATCCATTCCGTGGTCTTCGGTGGCTTTTCTCCCGAAGCTTTGGCCGGGCGGATCGAAGGGTGCGCCAGCCGCTTCGTGATCACCGCGGACGAGGGTCGGCGCGGCGGCAAGTCTGTATCGCTGAAAGCCAATGTCGATGCCGCCTTGGCCGAACTCGCCGACGATACGCCGATAGATGGGGTGCTGGTGGTGCGCCATACCGGTGCGGACATAGCGATGAGCGCCGGACGCGATTACTGGTACCATGATGTCGCCAGCGATGCCGATTGTGCTTGCGAGCCCATGGCTACCGAAGATCCGCTGTTCATCCTGTATACGTCAGGCTCGACCGGCAAGCCCAAGGGCGTTGTCCACACGACTGGAGGCTACGGCGTGTGGACGGCGACGACTTTCGCTTATGTTTTCGACTACAAGCAGGGGGAAGTCTTCTGGTGTACAGCCGATATTGGCTGGATTACCGGCCATAGTTATATCGTTTACGGCCCACTGCTCAACGGCGCCACGCAGGTCATCTTCGAAGGTGTGCCGAATTATCCCGACCATGGCCGCATGTGGGATGTGGTCGCGAAGCATGCGGTAAACATTCTCTATACTGCCCCCACTGCGATCCGCGCATTGATGCGAGAGGGGGGTGGTTTCGTAACATCGCGCGACCGTTCCTCGCTCCGCTTGCTGGGTACGGTGGGTGAGCCGATCAACCCCGAGGCATGGCGCTGGTATTTCGATGTCGTGGGCGAACAGCGGTGCCCGATAGTCGACACTTGGTGGCAGACAGAGACGGGCGGCGTGATGATCACCACACTGCCAGCCGCGCATGACATGAAACCGGGCAGCGCAGGCAAGCCCTTCTTCGGAATCCGGCCGGAACTGGTCGATGGCGACGGCATGATTCTGGAAGGCGCGGGCGAGGGCCATCTGTGCATTGCCGCGAGCTGGCCCGGTCAGGCAAGAACGGTCTATGGAGACCATGCGCGGTTCGAGCAGACCTATTTCAGCACGTACCGCGGCAAATATTTTACCGGTGACGGCTGCCGACGTGACGAGGACGGCTACTACCGGATCACAGGGCGCGTAGATGATGTGATCAATGTTTCCGGCCACCGCCTGGGCACAGCCGAAGTCGAAAGTGCGCTGACGAGCCATGCCAAGGTCGCCGAAGCCGCGATTGTTGGCTACCCGCACGACATCAAGGGGCAGGGCATCTATTGCTACGTCACCCTCAACGCAGGCGAAGAGCCGTCGGATGAACTTTATGCAGAATTGCGCGGACATGTGCGCAAAGAGATCGGCCCCATCGCCTCGCCCGACCATCTGCAATTCACCGATGGTCTGCCCAAGACCCGGTCCGGCAAGATCATGCGACGCATCCTCCGCAAGATAGCCGAGAACGAACACCAATTTCTGGGCGACACATCGACGCTGGCCGATCCGGGCCTGGTTGATCGGCTGATCGAAGGAAGGCAGAACCGATAGGTATCATGGCCGACCGCATCATCATCGCCGACGATCATCCGCTGTTCCGGGCGGCGCTGAATCACGCGGTAACCAAGGTCTGGCCGGAGGCGGAGATTGTTGAGGCGGCGAGCGCGGCCCAGGCGCGGCGCGAAGTGGAACAGGGCGCGGAAGCCCTGCTGCTGGACATCCACATGGAAGATTCCAACGGGCTCAGCGTGCTGATGGACTTCCGCCAGGATTTCCCGGCGCTGCCCGTCGCGATCGTCTCGGCAAGTGAGGAGCCGCGGGTCTATGACGCGGCCAGCCAATTGGGCGCAGCGGCGTTCATTCCCAAATCGGCCAGCCTCGAACTCATGCGGCAGGCGCTGGCCTGTGTGCGCGAAGGAGATGGCTGGTTTCCCGAGAGCGCGGGCGAGACCGACGATGATCTTGCACGGATAGCCAGCCTGACACCGGCCCAGCGTCTGATCCTGCGCCAGCTAAGCGAGGGTCTGCTCAACAAACAGATCGCCTATGCGCTCAGCATAAGCGAGGCGACTGTGAAGGCCCATATCACGGCCATTTTCCGCAAGCTGGGCGTGGTAAACCGCACGCAGGCGGTGTTATTGGCTGGCAAGCTTCAGGTCGCTCAGGACATGGCCGATCCCACTTCAGCCTGATCGCCGTCAGACCGACGTGCCACACAATCTGAAATGAGCGCCCTCAAGGCTGCCGGAGAGGAGGGCTTCAAGAGCCGGTTGGCTCCCATGCGCGCTGCGGCTGCTTCGGTCTCCTCGCTCGCTTCAGCCGTGAGCAGGATCGCGGGTGGGCGGGTGCCCCAGGCAGCACACAGGACTTCGTATGCGCCGTCGCCGCGCTCTTCCTCGTCAAGGCGGAAGTCCATGATGACCGCTGCTGGGCAAGTGGGCGAAACCTTCAGTGCCTCGGCAGCACCGGCGGCCCCGCTGACTTTCAGACCCCATTTGCCAAGCAATGCAGCGGTCGCATTAAGAGCCGCGCGATCGTTGTCCACCACGAGGATGCGCGCGTCCGCGAGCGTCGGTGCTATGCGGCGCCGTTGTTCGGCCTCTGGTTGCGGGCCCCAGCGTAGCACCTCCAATCGGACAGAGAACTTGCTGCCCCGGTCCGGGTTCGACCGGGTCATGATCTCCACCCCGAGCAGCGCGGCAGTGCGTTTCACTATCGCGAGGCCAAGGCCCAATCCTTCGCGATCCGAAGTTCGCCCGCGCTTGAATTCCCCAAACAGGCGTTCGACGTCTTCCTCGGCGATGCCGGGGCCGGTATCGAAAACGCATAATTCGATATCTCTGCCGCGTCGTTTTACGCCCAACAACACGCCGCCGCTGCGGGTATAACGGATCGCGTTGCTCATCAGATTGCGGACTACGCTGGTCAGCAGAGCGCGGTCGGTGTGGATCCAAGCACGCGAATGGACGCGCCTCATCGTCAGGTTCTTCGCCTCTGCCTGCACCAGGAATTCGCGCATGATCTCATCGAAAATATCGTCCACCGCGACCGGCTCCGGCTTCGGTGAGATGCCACCTCCATCGAGCTTCGATATGTCAAGCAGAGCGCGGATCAGGCGATCGGCCGAAATTATCGATCCATCGAGATCCTTGAGCAGCGCTTCGAGCTGGTCGCGCCCCCGCACCTCCTCGGCCAGCGCGGATGCGAACAGCCTGGCAGCGTTGAGTGGCTGGATCAGGTCGTGGCTGGCAGCGGCAAGGAAACGGGTTTTGGACCGGGTGGCAGCCTCCAGCTTGGCATTTGCTTCGCTGAGCTGCTGCGTCCGTTCCGAGACTTTCTGCTCCAAAGCTTGCTCGGCCCGTCTGTCCGCTGTCACATCACTGTAGCTGGTCACATAGCCGCCCCCCGGGGCGGGGTTGCCGACGATGCGCATGATGCGTCCATCGTGCTGCTCGCGTTCCATCCGGTGTTTACGCCCGGCGCGCATATGCTCGAGCCGGCGGGCAATCTGGTCGTCGATCTCCTGCTGCGGTGCGCCACCTTGTTCCAGATTAAAGCGGATGAGATCGGCAATCGGAGTGCCAACGCTTGCCAGATCATCGGGTAGTTCGAACATCTCCTGATAGCGTGTATTCCATGCGACAAGGTTCATATCGGCATCGACCAGAGCCACGCCCTGATCGATATTCTCGATCGCAAGCTGCAGCAGATCGCCACTGAAGGACAGCCGGCGATTGGTTTCATCGAACATGGCAACGACCTGCTCCAGCGGCACGGGGTCGCCCTGTGACCAGCTGGAGATCAGCATGCGCGCCGAAGGTGTTCCGATCACGCCAGCGATGGTGCGTTCGGCCTTGGCCATGGTCTGCGCATCGGCCGGGTCACTGTCGCGATAGCCTGCGCCAAGAGTTTCTAACCCGCGGTTCTGACCCACGAACTGGGCGAGCAGCAGCCGGACATCGGCGATGCGTTTTGCAGTTGTGAAGGCAGACCGTGTTCCCGGTGCGGCCGTGCCCACGAATGCGGCGGCCTGAGCCGCGTCGACCAGTGTCTCCCGCCCCAGCGCGGACCCTGCCCAATAAGCCGCGCAATTCGCCCCCAGACTGATCAACACTCCGGAAACCAACGGGTCGGGGTGAATGAGGAAAACCGGCGACTGCCCACTTGCGGGCGGCAGGATCAGCAGGATCAGCCAGCAGGCGAATCCTGCCAGCAAACCGAATACCAAGCCGATCTTATTGCCCTGCCTCGAAATCATTCCGAGCACGAGACCGGGCGCAAACTGGGCCATTGCAGCAAAGGCCAGAGTGCCAAGTCCCGCAAGGTTCGCAGTGATACCGAAGCCGAGATAGAAGAGGTATGCGGCAAAAAGGAGCGCTGCGATGACGATCCTACGGACCAGCAACACGCGGGCTGCAAGGCGGGTGCGGTGGCCCGTGCCCAAAAGTTCGCGTCGGAAAACCAGGGGCGAGATCAGATCGTTGGTGATCATGGTGGAAAGTGCCACGCTGGCCACCACGATCATTCCGGTGGAGGCGGCAAAACCGCCGATGAAAACAAAAAGAGCGAGCCCTGCGAAACCCCGCTCCAGCGGCAGCGCAAGAACCATCATGTCGCCGGGTATGGATGCAGGCAGGACGTTGATACCCGCCAGGACGATAGGCACGATGACGAGTGAGGTGATCGCCAGATAGGCGGGAAAAATCCATTGCATCGGCGCGCTGGCATGATCGGTCTGCGCTTCGACGAAGCTCATGTGAAACTGGCGCGGGAGGCACAGTGCAGCGCATGCAGCGAGCAGGGTCAGAACTGCAAAACGCGCATCGAACTGGCTGGCGGAAAAGGGCGAAAGGGGAGGGGCCAGAACCTGTGGCCAGTCGGCGACAATGGCCATGGCAAAGCCGGCAACCGCAAGCAGTGCGAGCAGCTTGACCACCGATTCAACCGCAATGGAGAGCACCAGCCCGGCATTCTCGCCCGCCCGGTCTGCACGACGCGAACCAAACAGGATGGCGAAGAGGGCCATGCTGCCTGTGACCAGCAGCACCAGTTCTTCTGCGGTTACGCTCGCCTCGAGATCGGGGTCGAGCGCCAGCAGCGATGCGCCCACGGATTGCAATTGCAGCGCCATATAGGGCAGCGATCCGATGGTGGCGAAGATCGTGACCAGTGCGGCGACGATTCCGCTTTTCCCGTACCGAGCTGAAAGAAAATCGGCGATCGAGGTCGAATGCTGCGCTGCGGCCTGGGCAAGTATCCGCCGGACAAGTCCGAAGCCGAAGGTGAAGACGAGGATCGGCCCCAGATAGATCGGCAAATAATGCCACCCCGAGCTCGCTGCTGAACCGACACCGCCGAAGAAAGTCCAGCTCGTGCAATAGACTGCCAAGCTGAGCCCATAAATCCAGTCCCGCTTCTTCGTGGACATGGCCCGTCCCCAACCGGCAAGCCGGTCCTGCCGCGCGGCGATCCAGAACAGTAGTGCCAGATAAAGCGTCGCCGCGGCGATCGCAGCTCCGAACAGCATGGACCTCTCCTCCGCCTGTCAGACTATCGCAACCGGCGGCGCATGCAAGAACGGGCGGTACCTTGCGGCACCGCCCGTTCACTGTGTTAGCGCACGCAAGCGTTAATGGACGTGGGCTTCACCCGCCCCGCGTGGCACGCGGATGGAGTCCACCAGGGCGCGGATTTCGACGGGCGGCTTTGCTGTTACTCTCGACACCGCGATGGCGACGGCGAAGTTCAGCACCATGCCGATTACCCCGATGCCTTCGGGTGAAATGCCGAACAGCCAGTTCTCCGCTACATTCGCGGCCGGGTTCGCCAGCTTGAAGTAGAAGATATAGCCGAAGGTGAAGGCAAGGCCCGTCACCATTCCTGCTATGGCGCCCTCCTTGTTCATCCGCATGGAGAAGATGCCCATGAAGATGGCGGGGAAAAGGCTAGATGCGGCAAGGCCGAATGCGAAGGCCACCACTTGGGCGACCCAGCCCGGAGGGTAGATGCCCAGATAGCCTGCCACCACGATCGCTGCCGTTGCCGCGATCCGCGCCGCCATCAACTCCCCATTTTCGGAAATGTCGGGCTTGAAGGTCGATTTGAGCAGATCGTGGCTCACCGAGCTGGATATGACGAGTAACAGCCCCGCAGCCGTCGACAGAGCCGCCGCCAAGCCTCCTGCTGCCACCAGCGCGATTACCCAGCCGGGAAGGTTGCCGATTTCCGGATTGGCAAGGACCATGATGTCATTGTCGACATAGACCTCGTTTTCGCTATCCACACCCGGAGCATTGGTGACCACGCGCTCGCCCGATGGTCCGGTGCCTTCACCGTATGCAGGCGCTCCTTCGAACGCGGTTCCGCTGCGATATTGCATCACACCGTCGCCATTCTTGTCCTGAAAGGCGATGAGATCGTTGCGTTCCCAGTTCTTGAACCAGTCGGGCGCTTCGGAATAGCTCGTCTCGTTCACCGTATCGACGAAGTTGAGCCGGGCGAATGCTCCGACGGCGGGAGCCGTGGTGTAGAGCAGCGCAATGAAAACAAGCGCCCAGCCAGCCGACTTGCGTGCGTCGGAGGCCTTGGGAACGGTGAAGAAACGCACGATCACATGCGGCAATCCGGCTGTCCCGACCATCAGCGCCAGAGTGATGCAGAAGACGTCGATCATACTCTTCGATCCGTCCGTATATTCCGTGAAACCGAGATCCGTGAGCACCAGGTTGAGCTTCTGCAGCACGTATAGCCCTGAACCGTCGTTGACCTGGCTGCCAAGGCCGAACTGCGGAATGGGATTGCCGGTGATCATGAAGCTCAGGAAGAATGCTGGCACCATATAGGCGAAGATCAGCACGCAGTATTGTGCGACCTGGGTGTAGGTAATGCCCTTCATCCCGCCCAGAACTGCATAGATGAAGACAATGCCCATGCCGATGACAACGCCGGTGGTTATATCGACATCGAGGAACCTGGAAAACACGATACCCACCCCGCGCATCTGGCCGGCGATATAGGTGAAGCTAATAAAGATCAGGCATATGACCGCCACTACGCGGGCGGTCTTAGAATAGTATCGCGTGCCGATGAAGTCGGGGACGGTGAACTGGCCGAACTTGCGCAGGTAGGGGGCAAGCAACAGCGCCAGCATGACATATCCGCCGGTCCAGCCCATCAGATAGACCGAACCATCATAGCCGAGAAAGGCGATCAGACCGGCCATCGAGATGAAGCTGGCCGCACTCATCCAGTCGGCCGCGGTGGCCATGCCGTTGACGATCGGATTGACGCCGCCTCCGGCTACATAGAATTCCTTGGTCGAACCTGCCCTGCTCCATAGGGCGATGCCGATATAAAGCGCGAAGCTGGCACCGACGAACAGGTAGATCAGAGTTTGCGTGTCCATTGTCTGCTCCCTCAATCGTCCAGGTCGTACTTGCGTTCGATCCGCCTCATCTTGACGACATAGTAGAAGATCAGCGCGATGAAGATGTAGATCGAGCCTTGCTGGGCGAACCAGAAACCCAAGGGGTATCCGCCCAGAGAGAACTGATCGAGAAAGTCACGAAAGAGGATTCCCGCCCCGAAGGAGCAGGCGAACCAGATCGCCATCAATGTGAGCAGCAGACGGATATTCTCACGCCAATAGGCGCCTTCTGCTTCACTCGTCTGGTGAGTGTCGTTTTCTTCTGACATCGCTTTCCCCCTCTTCCTTTGATATGCAAAGCTCCCAAGGATATGAGCCTTACCGAACAAGGTATGATGCCGAGTGATGAGCGGCGAGCGCGACATAAGTCTAATGCCGTCGCGAGAGATCTCCTCCGATGAGATTTGCGCTTTGCCTTTAGTTTTCGGCAAGATGCAACGCTACACTCATCCGCTTGAGATTATTGCGTTCTCACCTAGCCCGGGCCTTATTTCTCGCCTCGCCTTAAAGCGACTAGTCGGTCACCGGTAGCAACATGCGCTCTCGAAAGTTCTGCCGGCCCGCCCAACGCCCGAAGATCGTGGGGCGCTCGTCCCTCTTCCGCTATTCTTTCCTCAAACTACTAGGCTAGTCTACCAACATGGGGACGGCCTTAGGCGCCGAATGCTTGGAAAGCAGAGTATGGTAAGCGATCAGCACTGGCCGCTGCATTCCGAATATGAGATTATGATCGTGGCAGGCTCCCGTCATTAAGGGATACACCGAAAGCATGCTCAGACCGACCGCAAATCAGCGTGATTGCAAGCAATGCCAATGGTCTAATGGAGTAAGCCAACGCACTATGGCGGACTGGGACATTCGTCTCAGAACGCGTCGTAATCATTGCGAGCCAAATGATGCGCTTCCGTGTTGGCAAAGGCAATCAACATGCCGCTTCGCAGGAATCAACAATACCAAATTTCAGCTCTGCCGAGGCTAATCAATTTGTCTAGTTGAAGTTACTTTAGCGGTTATTAGAACTTACTCCGCCTAGACCGGCCATTGCCGATTTTCGTATAGATATCTATTTTGGGCGTGCGACCATTGCATGGCTGATTGTCTTGCCCTGGAAATTATGATCTGCTGCCCATTGCTGAAGCGTTGGCCGCGAGAAAACCCGAACCAACCAGCAGGCAGGTAGCCCAATAGATAGCAACAAATGCGGCCTCGTTTCCAATAATGAGGCGGGCGCCAAGGGTTGTGACCAGGCCTGCCGGTACGCCGATTACCAAGCCCCACCAACCAGCACGCAGCTTCGTGGATGGTAGGCCGCGCCGTTCGCGCTTGTTCAGCCATATGAACGTCCCCGTCGCGACGACGATCGACAGCGCGAGACCGAATGCGATGTAGGCGATTTTAACGATTAGGCCGCCGAAATTCCCAAAGTGCAGATTATAGACCGAAGCGGCTAATTGCTGTCCGATCTCCCCGTCTGCGAGGCCTGCGGTTCCCTGGAAGCGACCCGCTGAATCAAAGGCGTAGTATTCTCCGAAGATCAGGCGCTGAGAATGAAGGCCGACGATCTGTAGGTGCTGCCCAACCGTCCCGGGATCGTGGAGGATAATATACGACGGGCGGACTTCCGGAAACTCGCGCTCCATGTATTCGAGCGCGGGGACCAACTTCGCGGGTGGTGCAGCGTCAGCGTTTTCTGCAGGCTCGTCTCCGAATATCGGCGCTATCGCGGCTTCGCTGTCTCCCTCATATGCAGCCGATGCCAGGCCGCCCGCAGTGACATAAAATAGACCGATGACCGAACCGGTCAGAGCAATCGCCAAGGCGAACGGCAGTGTCCAGACTGCTAGCCTGTTATGCCAGTCGACGGTCGACACATCATCATTGCGACGCGCTCGGAGCCGAAAAGCATCGCGGAAGATGCGAGGATGAGCCAGAACACCGGAGACACTGAGCGCTACGATCATTGCCCCGAACGCTCCGACCAAAGTCATGCCGATCGTAGCAGGAAGATTAAGCCGATAGTGCAGGGCAAGGAGAAATTCGGACCACGCGTTCTGCTCGGGCGTGACGATCGATCCGTTCCGATCGACATGGAAAGCCTGCGTGTCCGTGGTCACGGTAGTGCGGGGGAGAGACGGAACGGGTAGATGAACATAAAGGTGGGTCGTATGGGACGAACCTTTTTCCGTACGGAGTACGTTCTCTACTGCGCGCTGCACGCTTGCGTGTTCTATGGTGCCCATTTCCGGGGCATTAGTTTGTTCGAGCCTCTGCCACTCCTCGTACAAGACTACCGCCGTTCCACTGACGCAGATCAGGTATAGCAGGGCACAGCAAATGAGGCCGAGGGCCGAATGTGCTGAGAGGCTTCGCTGGACCAAGTCAGTGTCGGCAGCCGTTTTCATACCACCGCTTCCTGGACCAGAACGAGCGGGAGGCAGGCGAGCGCGGGCGCTGAAAGCCAGGCAAATTGTCTCATACGCGACCTCATAGTGAGGACGGCGAAGGAGAGGAGGGGCCAGGCGAGCGGGACGAGGGCGAGCACCGTGACATTCGCATTGGCTTCAGAGCTGCCGGTGGCCGCCATGACGTCGCGCAGGGCCAGCGCGATCGCGAGGCTGGCGAGGAGAGAGAGCGGTCCGGCGAGAAGGAAGGTGGTGATCGCCTTGCCGGTGGATCGTCTGGCCACGGGCAGGCTGCGGGCCTTTGGAATAGATTTCCTGCGCTTTGCCAAGGGCTTGGCGGCATCGAGCAGGAGGAAGACTCCCGCTGTCGCCATGGCGCACAGGCCGGTGTTGGCGATACCCCATGCGCCCGAATGCGCCCCCGCCGCGAGCACGGCTAGAAGGATGACGCCCCAGCCGAGGCCGTTGAGCACCGTGGACCTTCCGGTCCGCCCCCACGATACGCGCAGGATCACGATACCGGTCACGGAAAGCGCGAGAGCGAACCAGATAAGCCCTTGATCCATAATCAGAACTTATACGCCAGCGAGCCATTGATGCTGCGCTTTTCGCCCGGGTAACAATCGCCCCGCACGAGGCAGACCGAGAAATATTCCTCATTCGTCACGTTACGGGCGGTCAGCCGCAGTTCGAACGGTCCGAAATCGTATCCGGCCGAAAGATCGCCGACCGTGTGCCCATCGACCCGGTAGGTCAGCAGGCTGCCGTCGACGGCGGACAGCCCGTTGCTCTCGTTCCCGCCGACATAGCGAACCCCGCCGCCAAGCGAGAACCCGTGCAGCGCACCGGTGAAATTGTAGAGCGCGAAGAGCGAGGCCTGCCAGTCGGCAATCGACGTCAGGCGATATCCGTCGGGATCTTCGGTATCGAGATAGCTGACATTGCCGTCCAGCCGCAGCCCGCCGACCAGCGCATTGGCTTCAAGCTCCACGCCGCGCACCTTCGAGACACCTTCCTGCTGGCTATCCCCGCCCACGAGCGAATTGGGATTGGGCAGGTTGGACACTTCGATATCGAAAGCGCTTACCGTAACCAGCGCGTTGACGCCGCGCGGCTGGTATTTGATGCCGACTTCATATTGCCGCCCTTCCTGGGGAAGCAGCTGTTCGTCGGTCAGCGTGTCGATGCCGACAACCGGCTGGAAGCTTTCCGCATAGCTGGCGTAGGGCGAGATGCCTGCAGGCCCGCGCCAGAGCACGCCGACGCTGAAGCTGGTGGCATCGTCTTCCTGGCGGCTGCCGTTTTCTACACGGTTGGTCACATTGTCGAAGCGCACGCCCGCATTGGCCACCAGATTGCCGAGGCTCATCTGGTTGGAGATGTAATAGCCGGTCGATTTTACGTAATTTTTCGAACCGTTAAGTTTGAGGGCTTCGACTGCTTCAACGGCAGGGACATTCAGATACTGCGGATCGAAGGCGTTCAGAGTGCCCAAATCTGCAAGATAGGCCGTGTCGGAATCGGTGAGGACGTCCTGATACTGGACGCCGGCCAGCAATTCATGCTCGATCGGGCCGGTGGTGAAATCGGCACGGGTGCGGACGTCGAAGGCCATCTGTTCGCTGCGATTGTCGGCCAGATAGAAAGTCCAGCCGCCATTACCCTCGGCATCGATGCGGGGAACGCCATTGCCGCGGAAGGAAATCCAGGCCTGCCGGTAATCGGCATGGGTATCGAGATAACGGGCCACGCCCTCCACCGAGAAGATGCTGTTGATCTGCTGCTCTGCGATCAGCGTCAGCGCCAGGCTTTCGGTATCATAGGCATTGAAGCCGGGTGCGCCGTGATAGCTGTATGGATCGATTTTCTCGCCGCTGGCGCTTTCCAGTAGCGTGCCGGTGACCGGCAGGAACTGGTGTGCCGTATCCGAATTCTGGTCGGAATAATTGGCGAGAATTGTGATCTCCGTGCCCGGCGCGGGGCGGGCGGTAAAGGCCGGTGCGATGACCAGCTTGTCATCCGTGACCCCTTCGATCTGCGTGTCCGAATCGCGCAGCAGGCCCACGAAACGGAACTGCGCACTGTCTTCGGCACCCGGTATGGCGATGTTGAAATCGGTGGCGATCTGCTTGCGGTCGAAGCTGCCGTAATCGACGCGGACTTCACCTTCGCTGGTTCCGTGGGGACGTTTGGTAACAACATTGATGATGCCGCCGGGCGAACCTGCGCCATAGAGGACGGAAGCGGGGCCTTTCAGCACTTCGACCTGCTCCAGCGTGTAGATGTCCTGGCGTGTGTTGTTGTAATAGCCGAACAGATACTGGAGATTGTCGCGATATTCGGGGGCATCGAGCCCGCGTACCTGGGCAAAATCGCCCCTGGTGGAAAAGCCGTAAGGCTCGGCAGTCACGCCTGCGGAATAGGTGAGGACATCGTCGAGCGATTGGGCGCCCTTTTCCTGAAAATCGCGCGCGGTTTCGATCGAGATCGAACGTGCGGTTTCCATGATCGGCGTATCGGATTTCGTCGCACCGAATTCGCTTAATGCGCCTGTGACGATGATGGTGGTTTCTTCGCGCTGGCCATCCGCGTCGCCGGTCTGCTCCGATTGCGCGAAAGCCGGAGCTGCGCTCAACAAAGCGATTTGCGCGGTGGTCGCCAAAAGCGAAAGCCTCATTTCAAAAATTCCCTGTTCCTTGACCCTGGAATGATCCGTCGTCTGCGAATCGATTGAGGGCCTGCTATTGAGAACAATTATCAATTGCAAGTCTTGTGGGGAATTTCGGGAAATGTTCGAAAGGTTAGGAATTGCTAATAATCAGGCGGAGATAAACGCCGCAGGCACGCGCCTGCGTTGCAGCACGCCAGCCGCCTAAATTCCTATCTGTCGTATAGCTTTCGTGTGTGCCTGTTCAGGCGGCTTGTGAGTCTTGACGTGAACTAAGCAGTCCGCGGGCGATTACTTGTGCCTGTATTTCTCCGGCGCCTTCGAAGATATTCAGAATACGCGCATCGCATAATACGCGGCTTATTTCGTATTCGAGCGCATAGCCGTTACCGCCATGTATCTGCAGCGCGTTGTCTGCGCTTGCCCATGCAACGCGCGCGCCGAGCAGCTTTGCCATTCCGGCTTCGATATCGCAGCGCTGCCCCCGATCCTTGTGGCGGGCGGCGGTCCAGGTAAGTTCGCGGGCAATCACCAGTTCGCAGGCCATCAGGGCAAGCTTGTCCGACACGCGCGGAAACGCCAGCAGCGGTTTGCCGAATTGCCTGCGCTCGGTCGCATAGGACAGGCCCAGATCGAAGGCGTTCCAGCCCACGCCCAGCGCCCGTGCGGCGGTCTGGATTCGCGCGCCTTCGAATGTGCGCATCAATTGTTTGAATCCTTGGCCTTGTGCGCCGCCGAGCAGGCCGTCCTCCGCCACTTCGAAGCCATCGAAGCCGAGCGTGTATTCCTTCATGCCGCGATAGCCGAGCACCTCGATCTCGTCACCGGCGATGCCTTCGTCGGGGAAGGGCGCGCTATCGCTGCCACGGGTCTTTTCCGCCAGCAGCATGGAAAGGCCCGCATATCCCGGGGCAGCCGGATCGGTGCGGCACAATATGGTCATCAGATCGGCGCGCGCTGCGTGGGTGATCCATGTCTTGGCCCCGTCGATGCGCCATGTCCCGGTGTCGGTCTGCCGCGCTCGGGTGCGGACCGATGCAAGATCGGAACCGGTATCGGGTTCGGTGAACACGGCCGTGGGCAGGATCGATCCTTCGGCGATACGCGGCAGGAATTTCGCCTTCTGTGCATCGGTCCCGTTCTGGCCGATCAATTCGCCCGCGATTTCGGACCTTGTGCCAAGTGACCCGGCACAGATCCAGCCGCGCGACAATTCTTCGGAAACCAGACACATGGCCAGCTTGCCGAGGCCAAGACCGCCATGCTCTTCCGGGATGCAGACGCCGAAGACGCCCAGTTCGGCCATTTCGCCGACCACATCCAGCGGGATCAGCGCATCCGCCAGATGCCAGCCATGCGCATGAGGCGCGATGCGTTCGCTGGCGAAGGTGCGAAACTGGTCGCGGATCATGTCGAGCGTGTCGTCACCCGTTCCCTCGTACGGGCGTTCTCCATCGGCCAGCCTGCGCGCGAGTTCCGCCCGGTTTTCCGGCGTGTTTCCGGTGCCGATGAAATGGCTGGCCGCATCGCCAGCAGCAAAAGCAAAGGCTTCCTGCTGCAAACCGTAATCGGACGGGCGCACGATCTCGCTCTGGCTCATCGCCACCCCGCCGAAAATCTGGGCGCAATATTCCCCCATGCCGATATCGAGGACGAGCCGTTCGATGTCGCCAAAGGCATCCGCCTGGCGCGCGCGGCCCGCCCAGTTGCACAAGGCGCCAAGCGCTTCAGCCTGCGTGGCGATCCATGCATAGCCGTGAAGCCGGTGCTGCTCGCGCTCGGCAAGCGCGGGATCGACTTTGCCGCCGGGCGAGACGATCGCGGCGAGGGTGTCGCGCACGAGGTTGCTGAATTTCGCGGCCGCCTCGGCAGCCGACCGGGCGAGGGGGAGACTATCGGTCACTTCAAGCCTGCCTTTGCTTCCATCGCCACCACGCCATCGCAGCGGATTGCCTGATAACCCGTCTCGCTTTTGCGCAGCCGGACCGGCTGGCCCAGGAACAGCGGGGCCATGGCGCGGAAGGAAAAGCTGGTGAGGGCAGCACCGCGCTGCGCAAGTGCGGCGAGTTTCGCTGCCGTGAAGGGGCCGTGGATGACCAGCGCGGGATAGCCTTCCACCCCTGTGGCATAGGGCATGTCGTAGTGGATCCGGTGGGCGTTTGCCGTCGCGGCGGAGAAGCGGAAGAGGTTTACCTCGTCGGGCTGCCAGTTTTCGCCCTGAGGGAGGGCCGCATCCGGCACCGGCATGGATATCCGATCGCCTGCCGCGCGGTAGACATAGGTCTGCACCTCGCGCACCCGGATTGCGCCGTCCTGTTCGAGCCGTTTCTCCACCTTGGCGAAGATCAGGTCGCCCGAACTGCCCAGCTTGTGCGACAGCGCGATTATCTCACTGGTCTGCCGCGCCTTCTCACCCAGGATGAGCGGCGCTGGAAATTCCATCTCGGCGGCGGCGAACATTCGCCTTGGCAAGCTGACATCGGACAGGAATTTCCCGCGCTTCGGATGACCGTCGGGACTGATTTCGCCATCCGCAGGGGAGGGCAGGAAGAACGCCCAATGAGCAAGCGGTGGGAGCGAGGATCGGCCGTCATGGCCGATCGCCTGCGCGTAACGGCGCAGCGGTGCGGGATGGAGGATGTCTTCTTCCACCAGCTTGCGGCCAACCGCCGCCTGCCATTCGGCAAGCTGCGCCGGGGTGACGCCTGCCACCGCTCAGGCGCCCTTGAACTCTGCCTTGCGTTTCTGGAGGAAGGCCATCGCGCCTTCGACCGCGTCCTCGGTACTGCCGGCCCGGCGCTGAGCCCTGGCTTCGGCTGCCAGCGTGGTGGTGAGATTGGTTTCCAACCCGTCGCGCAGCACCTGTTTCATCGCGCCCAGAGCCACGGTCGGCCCCTGCGCCAGCCGCCGGACGAGAGCGTCTGCCTCACTTGCGAGAGCGTCATCCTCGACGCATTTGTAGATCAGCCCGATCCGTTCGGCTTCCTCGCCGGAGATCTTCTCGCCCAGCATGATCATCCGCGTGGCCTGAGCCATGCCGACGAGGCGGGGGAGCATCCAGCTCGATCCACCATCGGGCACAAGGCCGATATTCGCGAACGCCTGCAGGAAATAGCCGCTCTTGCCGGCGAGCACGAAATCGGCCGCCAGCGCAATCGAGCAGCCGATCCCGGCAGCAGGACCCTGGACCACGGAGACGACGGGCACGGGCAGGCTGGCCAGCGCCTGGATCATCGGATTGTAATGCCGGGACAGCGAGCCGAAAGCTCGGTCCCCGCCGCTGACCGACATTTTCGAATTGCTCGCAAGATCGGCGCCCGAGCAGAATGCGCGGCCTTCCCCCTTGAGCAACACCGCACGGGCGCCGCCGAGATCGGTGATGGCCGCGAAAATCTCGTCCGCCATCTGCGGAGGGCAAGCGTTGAGCCGCTCGGGCCGGTCCAGCGTGATCGTGAGGATATCGCCTTCACGCTCGCTACGGATCATTTCGAAATCGCTCATCGCTGTCTCCCGCACAAATTTGGTTTGCGCTTCCTTGGGCAAAAGGGTCTGCGAATGCAACCGACTGCGATGCGGCTCTCGTGACTGGATACTATGCGCCTTGCCTCGATTTATCGAAGCAACCGCGAATTTAAAAATGTCGAGAGTGGCTGGGGTGGCAGGGATCGAACCTGCGAATGGCGATACCAAAAACCGCTGCCTTACCACTTGGCTACACCCCAGCAGGCGGACGCCCCTATAGCGCGCCTATCGTGAATGTGAAGGGTCGAATTTAAACCTTTTTACCTTCGAAATCAGCTGCCGAGTGTCGTTCGCGGAGCTGGGTGTCGTCATCACCCCAGACCTTGGTCACGATCCGGCCACGCTTTACGGCAGGACGCTCCCCAATTTGCCGCACCCAGCGCCCGACGTTTTCGTATTCGTCGATAGAGAGGAAAGTTTTGGCCTCATCGTAGATCGTCCCTTCGACGAAGGGAGCCATCCATGGCCATGCCGCGATATCGGCCACGGTATAGCCGCCACCCACCAAAAATTCGCTATCCTTCAGGCGTTGATCGGCGACATCGAACAGTCTCTTGGTTTCCATCGCATAGCGGTTGATCGGATATTCGTACTTCTCTGGCGCATAGGCATAGAAGTGGCCAAAGCCGCCTCCGATGAAGGGAGCGCTGCCAATCTGCCAAAACAGCCAACTCAGAGCTTCGGCACGTCTATGATCGGTAGGCAGGAAGGCGCCAAATTTCTCTGCCAGATGCATCAGGATCGCGCCGCTTTCAAAAATGCGGATGGGGTCGGCACCACTGCGGTCGAGAAGGGCGGGAATCTTGCTGTTAGGATTGATTGCCACGAAGCCCGAACCGAATTGTTCGCCCTCTCCGATGTTGATCGTGAAAGCATCGTACTCCGCACCGGCATGCCCTGCTTCTAGCAATTCTTCGAGCATGATGGTGGCCTTCACCCCGTTGGGCGTGGCGAGAGAATAGAGCTGAAAGTCATGTTTGCCCGTCGGCAGGGCCTTTTCTTCCCGGGCGCCAGCCGTCGGACGGTTTATATTGGCAAACTTTCCTCCGCTCACGGTGTCGGCGCTCCAGATTGCGGGCGGGGTATAAGTGGGGTCAGCCATGAATGATCTCCTTTTGAGGTGGCGCTATTTAGCTCAACCGTTCGTCGCAAGATGGGGAACGCAAATTGTCTATCCATGGTTCTTTCCCTCGCTATGACGAAGCTCATCTATGTCGACGACCAGCTGCCAGGAATCACCCGCAAGGGTGCAGGAAAAGGCTGGGCTTATTACGATCCCAAGGGGGAGCTCATCACAGACAGAGCAGAAAAGAAGCGTCTGAACGCCGTAGCTCTGCCACCCGCCTATACGGACGAATGGTTCTGTCCGGCTCCCAATGGACATATTCTCGCGACAGGGATCGATGCCAAGGGACGCAAGCAATACCGTTATCATCCCGAATTCAGAGCTGAGAGGGAAAGCGAAAAGTTCGACAAGTGCCTGGCATTCGGCAATCTCCTGCCGCTCGTTCGCAAAAAGGTGGAAGAGGATTTGAAGGGTCGCAAGCTGACCAGGGAACGCGCCGTTGCGAGTGTGGTGCGGCTGCTCGATCTCGGTGCAATCAGAGTTGGAAACGAAGGATATGCCGAGCGGAACAAAAGCTATGGTGCGACCACGTTACGTCGGCGCCATGCCGAAGTAACGGGTAAGACGCTGAGGCTCCGCTACAAAGGCAAATCCGGAAAGATGCGGGAAGTAACGCTCACCGATGGGAGCCTGGCTCGCATGGTACGGAACATGCAGGACCTTCCCGGACAAAATGTATTTAAATACGTCGACGATGACGGCGAGGTCGAAACGGTGACTTCGAGCGATGTGAACGAGTATCTGGAAGCCTGTATGGGAGAGCGGTTCACTGCCAAAAATTTTCGGACCTGGCATGCGAGCGTACTTGGCTTTGAATCGCTACGCATCGGGGACGGAAAAATTCCGATGAAAACGTTGCTCGAATGTGTGGCCGATCATTTGGGCAATACTCCTGCCGTTACGCGGAAAAGCTACATTCACCCTGCCGTAATCGAACTGGTCGATCATCAGGAAGAATGGCGTGAGGGCGTTAAACTTCCGCGGGCAACCCGTTGGCATACGAGAGAAGAGCGGGCTTTGCTTGCAATGCTGCAAACCTGTCCCAGCGCGGCCGAACTGCTGGCGGCATAAGAAACGTAAAAATTGTAGTAGTTTAGACGTGGGGCATCTATAGGACCGATAGCTGGCCACGTGGGCCAGTTTCAGGGCGCTTCGGCGGCCACGTCCTGAGAAGTCAGTCCGCTCGAAGGCTACGCTTTGATGCACAGACTTGCCAATTTTGACGTTAGCCGACAGTTTGTAAGTGCGTGGAGCAAATTCGCGGCTCAAATGATCTTCGGCATCCTGTGCGGTGCCGCGATGATCGGCCTGCGCACGTTGTACGATCTCTGGGCACCGACATCGGGCCCATTCGCGATGATCTACCCCACCGTGCTACTCGCCACTCTCTACGGACATTGGCGGGCGGGGTTGGCAGCCTTTTGCGTCACGTTTGCATGGGCGTGGTATTTCGTGCTCCCAGCGCCTAAATCCTTTTTGTTCACGGATGCCACCGATCCTGCGCGGGTTTTGCTAAATGCTACCTGCGCCCTAATCGTAATTGTTTTTGCCGAAGCATTCCGGCGCGCAGCCCACAGCACGATGGATACAATCAGGGAAGCGGCGGATCGCCGGCTGACCTTGCTCGCCGACCTTGAACACCGCACGAAAAACAATTTCGCCTTGGTGGCGAGCATGCTGGAAATCCAAAAGCGCCGGATCCCGCATGCCGAATTACATGGTCCTCTGGATGATGCCGTAGGGCGGGTGCGGACTTTCGCCGATGCATATTCCGGCCTTGCCATGGAGCAGGGTAAGGAAAAGGATGTCGCAATGCAGCCCTATCTCGACATGATGCTGACCCGGCTGGAAAGCGCCGCTCTTCCGTCCAATGTCCGACTGTTTCGCGAGATCGACGATATCACTCTTTCGCGCGAAACCGCGGTTGCTATCGGTCTTTATCTCAACGAGGCGGTGTCGAACGCCGCCAAATACGCGTTCCCTGACAATCGCGCCGGCACATTGGCTGTTTTCTTTCATAGTCGCGATGGAAAGTGGCGCTTGACCATCGAAGATGATGGGGTTGGTGAAGAGGCGGTATCGCAATCACCAGGTGGTTTGGGCAGCAAACTGTTGATTGCTTTCGCGCAGCAGGCTGGCGCAACACATCATGCGGGCCCTGTTCTCAACGGCTTCCGTACCGAATTGCGAATGTCGGATGAGAGCCTTGCCTAGAGTATCCTAACTGGATACTGAAATGAGATGCATCTGGCAGGCGCGAAAATCAGGGCATGGCGCGACGCTCATAACCCGCCGCTGAGTGCCGAGGAATTCGGGCTGAAGTTCGGATCTCCGAAGCCTTGGCCAAGCCGGACTGTATACGGCTGGGAAGCCAAAGGCCGCATCGCCCGCTCGAGCGTTCAGAAGCGACTGGCTGAGCTTGGGATTTGCCAGCCAGCAGATTGGCATGAAACCACGGACGAAGGCACGCAATTCAGGAAAGCCCCATCTCAAATGCCGGACAACGACCTCCATCCCTTCTACGACATGCATACACATGGCTTCGTGAGAGTAGCGACTGCGACGCCTAAGGTTCGAACTGCCGATGTCTCCTACAACGCCGAGGGAATACTGGAGCAGGCCCGCAAAGCGGACGAACGCAATGTCGACCTTTTGCTTTATCCGGAACTATGCCTTTCCTCCTATGCCATCGATGATCTGCACCTTCAGACTGCCTTGCTCGATGCAGTCGAGCAGCATTTGGCCGACATCGCGAAGGAGTCTGCCAGTTTCGCCCCTGTAATCGTCATCGGTGCTCCACTGCGTCGCAATGGTCGGATCTACAACTGCGCGGTGGTGATCGCGAAAGGGGTGATTCTGGGTGTGGTGCCCAAGAGCTACCTGCCAAACTATCGCGAATTTTATGAAAAGCGCTGGTTCAGTCACGGACGAGACTGCGTGGGACTGGAAATCACCGTAAGCGGCGATAGTGTAGCCTTTGGCACGGACCTCATCTTCGAAGCGGCTGATCTTCAGGGCTTTATTTTCGGCATCGAAATTTGCGAAGACTTCTGGTCGCCCAATCCGCCGGGTACGCAGGCCGCTTTGGCGGGCGCAACGATACTCCTGAACCTCTCCGCCTCGAACATAACGATCGGTAAGTCCGACGAGCGCCATATGCTCACACGAGCGAGTTCCAGCCGTGCAGTCTGTGCCTATGCCTATTCGGCCAGCGGCTATGGTGAAAGCACGACCGATCTCGCCTGGGATGGGCAGGGCATGATCTACGAGATGGGAGATCTGTTGGCGGAGAGCGTGCGGTTCGATCACGCGCCGGAATTATCGGTTGCAGACGTCGATACCAAACGCATTCTTGCCGAAAGAATGCGGATGCAGACTTGGGGCGATGCTGCCGATGCGGCGGACAGACCTGAAGACCGGTTCCGTCGCATCAGTTTCAATCATGGCCTTATGCGCAGGGACATCGGCCTGGAGCGTCCTGTTCGTCGCTTTCCCTTCGTGCCCAACCGGCGTGAGAAACTGGATGAAGACTGCTACGAAGCCTTCAACATTCAGGTCGATGCGCTCATGCGCCGAATCGAAGCGACAAATCCGAAGTGCCTGACGATCGGAATTTCTGGCGGTCTTGACAGCACACATGCCTTGCTGGTTGCGGCCAAGGCATGCGATCGCCTGGGGCGGCCACGTACCGATATTCGTGGGTATACGATGCCGGGCTTTGCCACGTCGGACCATACCAAGGACAACGCCTGGAAGTTGATGTCGGCCTTCGGGATCACTGCCGAAGAAATCGACATCCGGCCTGCCGCAAAACAGATGCTGGCGGATATGGACCATCCGTTTGCCAGGGGCGAACCGGTTTACGATGTCACTTTCGAGAATGTTCAGGCAGGCCTGCGCACCGATTACCTTTTCCGCCTTGCCGGTCACCATGGTGGCTGGGTAATCGGTACGGGTGACCTGTCGGAACTGGCGCTCGGCTGGTGCACCTATGGTGTAGGCGATCAGATGAGCCACTACGGCGTCAATGCGGGCGTCCCGAAGACATTGATCCAGTATTTGATACGCTGGACCACCACGACCAACCAGTTCGACGAAGGGGTGGACGAGGTCCTAAGTGCAATTCTGGACACTGAGATAAGCCCCGAACTGGTGCCCGCTGGCGAGGATGGTGTGATACAGTCCACCCAGTCGATCATCGGTCCCTACGAACTCAATGATTTTTTCCTTCATCACGTGCTGCGATATGGGCAAAGCCCCAGCCATGTCGCGTTTCTCGCATGGCACGCCTGGAAGGACGCGGAAGTGGGTCTGTGGCCCATCGGTTTTCCGGCTGAAGCCCGCAACCAATACGATCTTGCCGAAATCGCAAAATGGCTGGAGAACTTCGTGAAGCGCTTTTTCGGCTTTAGCCAATTCAAGCGCAGCGCACTGCCGAATGGTCCGAAAGTCAGCTCTGGCGGCGCTCTTTCTCCGCGTGGAGATTGGCGGGCGCCGAGCGATGCCGTCGCCGATATCTGGCTCGACGACATCAAACGAAACGTGCCGGAAAGCTGAGACAGCTTCCCGGCACGTCGCTGGCCGCGGGGGGCAAGGGTCGGATTATGCGACCAGCTGTTCCACCTTCTCATGCGCTTCGGCGATCTTTTCTTCACCGCCTTCGCCCATGATGCCGTCGGCGGCGACGATCTCGACATCGTTCATTCCCAGGAAGCCGAGGAAGAACTTGAGCCACGGGCTCATGAAATCGACTTCACTGCCGATCGGGGTTCCTCCAGTTGCCGCGGTGAGATAGACCTTCTTGCCGGTCAGCAATCCTTCGGGGCCATTTTCAGTGTAGCGGAAAGTCGTTCCTGCACGGGCGACGAGATCCGCCCAAGCCTTGACCGTCGCAGGAACCGAGAAATTGTAGACGGGAACGCTGAACACGATGGTATCCGCCTGCTGCAGCTCCTCGATCAATTCATCGGCAATTTTAGCCAGCTCATGCTGTTCGGTCGACCGGTCGGCATAAGGGGCCAGATTGGCGGCGAAGCGATCGGCATCGATATAGGGAAGATCGTTCTTAGCGAGGTCACGGATGACGACCGTGGCATTCTGCCTCTTTGCCAGCTTGTCGACGAGCTTCTGGCCAAGGCTCCGAGAAACCGATTCATCGCCGCGGATGCTTGCCGTGATGTAAAGAATATTGCTCATTTGATCTGTCCTTTCAGGCCGCGTCGACGAGGACGAGTTCGCTGTCCTCGAGGGCGGTTATGGTAATGCTGGTTTCCTTGGTGATCGCGAGGCCATCGCGCGCCTTTGCTTCTATGTCGCCCACGCGGACTGAGCCGGTGGCGGGGACAAGATAAAGGTGTCGGTCAGCCTGGCTGGGCGTATAGGTCACGCTTTCCCCTGCCTTGACTGTCGCACCCAAAACTCGCGCATCGGTGCGTAACGGCAGTGCGTCGTTGTCGCTGGCCACTCCGCTGGCGAGAGCGACAAAGTTACCTGCACGATCACCCTTTGGAAATTCGCGAGCCCCCCAATCGGGTTCGCCGCCACGCTGTGAGGGGACGATCCAGATCTGGAAAAGAGTGGTTTCCTCATCTTCCAGGTTGAATTCCGAATGGGCCACGCCTCGGCCCGCGCTCATCACCTGCACATCGCCAGCTTCGGTCCGGCCTTCATTGCCCATGCTGTCGCGGTGAGTGATAGCACCGCTGCGGACATAGGTGATTATTTCCATGTCCTGATGCGGATGGGTCGGAAATCCCGATTTAGGTGCGATGGTATCGTCGTTCCAGACGCGCAAAGCCCCCCAGTTCACTCTTGCTGGATCGTGATAATCCGCAAACGAAAAGTGATGGTGTGCGTCGAGCCAACCATGGTTCGCCGCGCCAATGCTATCGAATGGTCTGTGTTCGATCATGACGATGTTCCTTTCGAAGAACTGCGTTGTTGATTGACCAGATAGAGATTGTCCGGTGTTCCGATAACTGCGATAAAACGAGGCAAGATGTTCAGGAAATTAGAACGATGAAAATAGGAGATCCAAGCCTCGACCAACTTCGCATCTTCCTTGCTGTTGCAGAGGAAGGGAGCTTTGGGGCGGCGGCGCGCCGGATGGGCCGCGCGGTATCTGCCATCAGTTACGGCATAGCTCAGCTTGAAGCTCAACTTGGCGTGACCCTGTTCGAACGCGAAGGTTCACGTCGCCCGGTCTTGACGGAAGACGGACGGGGTTTGTTGGTCGAGGCCAAATCAGTAGCCGATGGAATCGATCATTTGCTGGCCAAGACCCAGAGCCTCCATGCCGGCCTTGAAAGCGAAGTATCGCTGGTGGTCGACGTTATGCTCCCCGGTGAGGTCACGGCCAGCGTACTGCGCGATTTCCGGGAGATGTTCCCGACTGTCGCGCTGCGTCTGCAGGTTGAGGCACTGGGCGCGGTGGCGGGATGTGTCCTTGATGGTGGCGCGGGCCTGGCCATCGGCGGTCCCGTCCTGTCCGACCATGTTCAACTCGAAAGGCAGACGATCGGTGCAGTCGAACTGGTGCCTGTCGCGGCCCCCGGGCATCCGCTAGCGAGCGATGATGTGCAACCCGGGGAAAGCCGAAAGCACCTCCAACTGGTATTGTCCGATCGGTCGCCGCTGACCGAGGGGAGGGAGTTTTCCGTTCTTTCACCGCAAAGCTGGCGGCTGGCTGATCTTGGTGCGAAACACGCCCTGCTCAAGGAAGGTATCGGTTGGGGCAACATGCCGCGCCATACCGTATCGGATGATCTCGCCGCAGGGCGGCTTTGCGAACTCGACCTGCCCGAAAAGCCGGGTGCAAACTATACGTTGAGCGCGCTCTGGCGCCGTGATGCACGGCCAGGGCCCGCCACCAGCTGGTTGATCGATGCTATACGGGAGAGGCTGGCGAAATGTACCAACGTCGATCCCTCTGTGAAAGGCGCCTTCTAGAGCTTTGTGATCCAGCCCTGTGTGTCTTGGAATGCGCCCTTCTGAATGCCGACCAGTTTCTCGCGCACCTTGTGCGTCATCTGGCCTGTTCCTCCGCTTCCGATAGTGAATTCACCATCCGGGCCAATGACAGTCCCCACCGGGGTGACGACTGCCGCAGTCCCGCAGGCCATCGTCTCCAGCAACTTGCCGGTCGTGGCGTCGGCGCGCCACTGGTCGATGCTGTAAGGCTCTTCGCGCACCTGCAACCCTTCTTCCCGTAGCAGCTGGATCAGGCTGTCGCGCGTGATACCGGGCAGAATAGTGCCAGTCAGTGGGGGAGTGATGACCGTGCCATCGTCAAAGACGAAAAACAGGTTCATGCCGCCAAGTTCCTCGACCCATTTCTTTTCGACCGCGTCGAGAAAGACCACCTGGTCGCAGCCGTTTTCTATTCCCTCGGCCTGCGGAACCAGGCTCGCGGCGTAATTTCCGCCGGTCTTGGCCGCGCCGGTGCCGCCGGGGGCAGCACGGGTATAATTCCGGCTGACCCAGATCTTTACAGGCTTCGCGCCCCCCTTGAAATAGGGGCCGACGGGCGAGGCAATGAGGACGTATTTGTACTGCCGCGCCGGGCGCACGCCAAGAAACGCCTCCGAGGCGAACATAAAGGGCCGCAGGTAAAGCGAGCCGTCAGGATCAGAGGGCACCCAGTCACGGTCCTTGGCCACCAGTTGGCGGATGGATTCCAGGAAAAGCTCTTCTGGCAATTCAGGCATCGCCATGCGCCGAGCGCTTTCGTTGAAGCGGCGCGCATTCTGTTCTGGCCGAAACAGGGCAAGGCTATCATCACCCTGCTTATACGCCTTCATACCTTCGAAGATTTCCTGCGCGTAATGGAGCACTGCGGCTGCAGGATCGAGCGGGATCGGCTCGCGGGGACCGAGCGTAGCCTTGTGCCACCCACCTTTGTCGGCATCGTAATCGATCACGACCATGTGATCGGTGAACAGCTTGCCGAAACCGGGGTCCTTCAGCGCTTGATCGCGGGTCTCTCCGGGGACAGGGGCGGCGTGGGGAAGGTGCTCGAAATCCATGCTCCGCGGTTAATGGGAAGGAGGGCTGTGCGCAAGTATCGTAAGGCGGAACTTGGCGCCCGCAAATGAGAAGGCCAGCCTCTCGCCCGTGGAGAGACTGGCCTTCGCATGGTCAGCGGCCGGAAGTGCCGCTCACGTCGCCTTACTCGGCAGGAATATTACCGAATATGCTCCGTAGGGATCTTCACCGACCTCGCTACTGAACCATGAGACATCGGATCACCTCCTTTCAAGCTTGTGAGCTGCATCCCTCGTATCACCGGGGACGAAGACCGCGTGCGCCGCTGATCTTGTGATCAATTTGAGTCTTTCCGCGGCACAAAACAAGCCTTGCAAAAAAGTTTTCCCACGTCAGAATTGTCGTTTGTGGCTCGGAAGAATTGCCGGGCTTTTTTCGTAACGGTGTGGGCGCTCGTTCACAGGCGGTTGCCGCAGCGCGGGAATCGGCTAGCGGCAATCCTCGATTACCCGCGTCACTTCTCCCCATGCCGGAACATAAAGTGTCGGCAAACCTGAAGTTTCCACAGCGAATCGTCCTTTGGTCAATGCCATGGCGTCGAGCAAGGGATCGCTTGCCCTTATCGTTGTACTCACCTGTGGGCTTGGTCCGTTACCCCCCTGCGCAACCAGTGACCGTTCGGTGGTTTCCGTCATGATCCGCATGGAGGCATTCGCGTTGGCAATTCCTGAGCGGGAAAGAGTGATTTGCTTTCCTGAAGGATCGCACTGCATCGAAAATTTGGCTCCGGATTGGGACTCTCCGTAAAGCGCGACTGTGTTGCTTCCTTCGGAACGATAGCTCCAATCGCCCGGAGTTCGCGGTGCGTCCATCCAGTTCGAATAGGTCGGCGTTGGAGCTGGGGGAGGAGCGGTGGGAGGCGAAGGTTCGGTTTGTACCGGGGCCGGTGTGGGCGCGGGGGTTGAGTCAGGCGCCGGAACGCAAGCTGCCGCAAGCAGGGCGCTCGAGAGGACCAGGACACGGGCGATGGCATTTTCAGAGGCTTTCATGCCAGACCAATGCCCGCTAGGCGCTCTGGTTTCAGGCAATAGGGCAGGAATGGCAAAGAAACGTCGTCTCGATCAGATGCTTGTCGACCGCGGACTGGTCGAAAGCCGGACTCGTGCGCAGGCGCTAGTGATGGCTGGCCTGGTCTTTTCTGGCGAGCAAAAACTGGCAAAGCCGGGTCAGCAGCTGGCCGATGATGCGCCGCTGGATGTGCGCGGGCGGGACCATCCCTGGGTCAGCCGCGGCGGCATCAAGCTTGCCCATGCGATCGAACATTTCCAACTCGATCCCACTGGCGTCATTGCAATGGATGTAGGCAGTTCGACTGGTGGCTTCACCGACGTTCTGTTGCAGGGCGGGGCGGATCACGTCTTCGCTGTCGATAGCGGGACCAACCAGCTCGCTTGGAAGTTGCGGCAGGACGATCGCGTTACGGTTCTCGAACAAACGAGCGCCCGGATCCTGACGCGGGAAATGATCGACCGTTCCGTAACCTGGGTCGTATGCGACGCGAGCTTCATCGGGTTGGCCAAGGTGCTGGAACGTCCGCTTGAGCTGGCCGAAAGGCAGTGTCGGGTTATCGCGCTCATCAAACCACAATTCGAAGTGGGCCGCGAGGAAGTGGGTAAGAAGGGAGTGGTTAGCGATCCGGCACTTCATCAGCGTGTCTGCAATGAGGTCCGCGAATGGATCGAAGGGCTTGGGTTCACAGTGCAAGGTATCGTCCAAAGCCCGATCACCGGGCCTGAAGGCAATGTGGAATTTCTGATTTCCGCCGAGAGAACCTAGCCACGCAATTGACCTTGCAGCCTTCTGCGCTCTAGGCGCTTTCGCAAACGTATTCCCTGGAGAGAGCATGTCCGCCAATATCGCCGAAATGGAACGCCGCCGTGATGCTGCCAAGCTTGGTGGCGGCGAAAAACGCATCGCAGCGCAGCACGCCAAAGGCAAGCTGACCGCGCGCGAGCGTCTCGACATACTGCTGGATGAAGACAGCTTCGAAGAACTAGACACCTATGTCGAGCATGACTGCGTCGATTTCGGCATGCAGGACCAGAAGATTCCCGGTGACGGCGTGGTCACCGGCAGCGGCACAATCAATGGCCGACTCGTCTATGTTTTCTCGCAAGATTTCACTGTCTTCGGCGGCTCTCTTTCCAAGCGGCATGCAGAAAAAATCTGCAAGGTGATGGATACTGCGATGAAGGTTGGCGCGCCTGTTATCGGCCTCAACGACAGCGGCGGCGCGCGCATTCAGGAGGGCGTGGCTTCGCTCGGCGGCTATGCTGAAGTGTTCCAGCGCAACGTGCTGGCCAGTGGTGTGGTGCCGCAGATCAGCCTCATAATGGGCCCATGCGCGGGCGGCGCGGTCTACAGCCCTGCGATGACCGACTTCATCTTCATGGTGGAAGATTCGAGCTATATGTTCGTCACCGGCCCCGACGTGGTGAAAACGGTGACAAACGAAGTAGTGACGCAAGAGGAACTAGGCGGGGCAAAGACGCACACCACGAAGACGTCTGTCGCCGACAACAGCTTCGAAAACGATATCGAGACGCTGCTCGCGACCCGTAATTTCTTCGATTATCTGCCATTGTCGAACCGCGAGGATGTGCCCGAGCGCCCGACCAGCGACCCGTGGGACCGGCAGGAAGACAGCCTCGACACGCTGATCCCCGACAATGCCAACCAGCCCTATGACATGCATGAGGTCATTCGGAAGACCTTGGACGAGGGCGAGTTCTTCGAAATCCAGCCGAACCATGCGGGCAACATCCTGTGCGGCTTCGGCCGGGTCGAAGGGCGCACGGTTGGCGTGGTGGCGAACCAGCCGATGGTGCTCGCCGGCGTGCTCGATATCAACAGTTCCAAAAAGGCCGCGCGCTTCGTGCGCTTCTGCGACGCCTTCGAAATCCCGATCCTGACTTTCGTCGACGTGCCCGGCTTCCTACCCGGTACCAGCCAGGAGCATAACGGCATCATCAAGCACGGCGCAAAGCTGCTGTTCGCCTATGCCGAGGCGACCGTGCCCAAGATCACCGTGATAACCCGCAAGGCCTACGGCGGCGCTTATGATGTGATGGCCTCCAAGCACCTCCGCGGCGATCTCAACTACGCTTGGCCCACCGCCGAAATTGCAGTGATGGGCGCGAAGGGTGCGGTAGAGATCATCTTCCGTCAGGATCGCGATGACCCGGATAAGATTGCCGAGAAGACTAAGGAATACGAAGATCGCTTCGCCAACCCCTTTGTGGCGGCGAGCCGTGGCTATATCGACGAGGTGATCTACCCGCACTCTACACGGCGGCGGATCGCGTTGGGGCTACGCAAGCTGCGGACAAAGCAGCTCGAGAACCCATGGAAGAAGCACGACAATATACCACTGTGAGTCAGACGCCTCTGTGTTCGGTCTATGACCAGAGCAGGAATGGCGCTGATCGGATACGCTTATCGACCTCATCAAGCCTTTCCTGTATCATCTGGACAACACACCTGTTTCTGGATAGCCTCCTATTCACGTAGAGGAGGAGGTAATTCTATGAAGAAGAGCTTGATGGCGGCATCTGCGCTAGCCGCTTCGACGATGATGACTGGTGTCGGACACGCCGAACACCATGCTTTGTCAGAATATGATTTGATCGACCGGTCCGACCTCTTCGGCAATCCGGTTGCCTCTCAAGGACGCATCAGTCCCGATGGCGAGTGGGTCAGTTGGATCGCACCCGACGAAGGCGTAATGAACGTCTGGGTAGCACCGGCGTCCAATCCCTCGAGCGGAACTGTGGTTACCGATGACCGTCACCGCGGGATTTCAAACCACTTGTGGTCGGTCGACAGCAAGTACGTCCTGTTCGTCAAAGACAATGACGGGGATGAGAACTTTCACGTCTACGCTACTGATCCGCGAACGGGAGAGACCCGTGATCTTACGCCGCTGCCTGACGGCATCCGTGCGCAGTTGATGGGCGTTAGCCGTGATCGACCCGGCGTTATTCTGGTAGGAACGAACGAGCGCAATCCGCAGCTTACTGACCTTTACGAATACAGCCTGACAACCGGCGAACGTACGCTAATCGCCGAAAATCCGGGATATGCGTCCTTCATTACCGATAACACCTACAAGCCGCGCATGGCGATGGTGCCGCAACCCGATGGCGGTATGAAGGCCGTCTATCTCAATGACGACCTTACGCCCGGCGACGTCTTTGCTGACATACCGAGCGAAGACATGCTGAATACCAATATCGTTCAATTCTCTCGCGACAATGACACGGTATACATGATCGATAGCCGCGACAGGAATCTTGCGGCGGGTGTTGCGGTTGACCTCAGCACTGGTGAACGACGAGTGCTTGTCGAGCCTGAAAAGGCCGATCTCAGCAACATCATCGTCGACAATGAGACCTATGAGCCCATCGCCTATGCGACGAACTATTTGCAGGAAGAGTGGACTCCGCTGAATGAAGATGTCGCTTCCGAGTTTGAATTCCTGTCGAGCAAGATCGATGGCGAATATCAGATTTCCTCGCGCACGACGGACGATACGAAATGGATCGTTTATGGCGGCAGCGCCGAGGCTCCCGGTCAGTATTATGTTTATGACCGCGACGCCGATACGCTGACGCCTTGGTTCGAGACCCGCCCGGCGCTTGCTGATGCGCCGCTCCAGCCGATGCATCCCTTGGAGCTTAAGTCGGAAGACGGGCTTACGATGGTTTCCTACCTTACCCTGCCGCCGGGGAGCGATCCCGATGGCGACGGGCGTCCCGATAAGGCAGTGCCCATGCTGCTATGGGTCCACGGTGGCCCGTGGGCGCGTGACAGCTATGGTTACAACACCGTGCACCAATGGATGGCCAATCGGGGCTATGCCGTACTTAGCGTGAATTATCGCGGATCGACCGGTTTCGGGAAGGACTTCACCAATGCTGCAGTCGGTGAATTCGCCGGCAAGATGCACAGTGATCTTGTCGACGCGGTAGACTGGGCTGTGGCCGAAGGTATCGCGCAGGAAGACAAGGTTGCGATCGGGGGCGGAAGTTACGGCGGCTATGCTACTCTCACCGGGGTCGCATTCACGCCCGACCGTTTCGCTTGCGGCGTGGATATCGTCGGCCCGTCGAGCCTCGTTACCCTGATCGAAAGCTTCCCGGAATACTGGAAACCGTTCCTCGCGGGGACTTGGTTCCGATATGTCGGCGATCCTGCCGATCCCGAACAGCGCAAGGATCTGCTGGCACGGTCCGCCATCAGCCGGATCGATGACATCAAGGTGCCATTGCTTGTCGGACAAGGAGGTAACGACCCGCGCGTTACCAAGCAGGAAGCCGATAACCTAGTCGAGGCGATGCAGGCAAAGGGTCTGCCTGTGACCTACATCAATTATCCTGATGAAGGGCACGGTTTTCAGAAACCGGAAAACCGCATGAGCTTTTTTGCCGCGATGGAAGGTTTCCTGGGTACCTGTCTCGGCGGACGCGTGCAGCCAATCGGAGACAGCTTTGAAGGTAGCTCGGGTGAAATTCTCGCCGGTGCTGAATATGTAGACGGCCTCGAAGAGGTGTCGACAGACGGCTGATTTTCAAGCTTTGCGATTGCATTACATGGCGCGGTTCCTTTAGCGGGATCGCGCCACTTGCTTTTTCGGAGCTGCGACATGAAACTCGGCCGCCTCAATCATATCGGTGTAGCCACGCCATCGATTGAAGACAGTATCGCCTATTACCGCGAAACGATGGGGGCCGTGCACATTACCGAGCCGTTCGATCTGCCCGAGCAAGGGGTGAAGGTCTGCTTTGTCGACACACCTGACGCGCAGGGTGAGATGGGCAAAGGTACCCAGATCGAACTTATCGAACCTTTCGATGAAAACTCGCCGATAAACGGTTTCATCGCCAAGAACCCCGCTGGCGGTCAGCATCACGTTTGCTACGAGGTTGAGGATATCGCGGAAGCGCGCCTTTGGTTCGAAGGGAAGGGCAAGCGCATCCTCGGCCCCACGCGCATCGGCGCGCATGGTACGCCCATTTTCTTCCTTCACCCCAAAGACATGATGGGCCAGCTGACCGAGATTATGGAAACGCCGAAGGGTAAGACGCACCTGGTCGAACTGACCTGACGAGAATTGTGACGATATGACTGACAAGCCCACCTATGAAGACTGGAAAGCCCGCGCCGACAAGGAGGTGAAGGGCCGTGACCTGACGTGGCACACGCCAGAAGGCATTGCCGTCAAGCCGCTCTACACCAGCGAGGATGCCGCCGACCTCGCCCCCGGCGTTCCCGGCATCGCGCCCTTCACGCGCGGGCCTTACGCTTCGATGTACACCGGCCGTCCGTGGACCATCCGCCAGTATGCCGGTTTCTCGACCGCCGAGGAATCGAACGCGTTCTATCGTCGCAACCTCGCAGCAGGCCAGAAGGGGCTGTCGGTCGCTTTCGACCTCGCCACCCACCGCGGCTATGACAGCGACCATCCGCGCGTCGTTGGCGATGTCGGCAAGGCTGGCGTCGCGATCGACACCGTGCGCGATATGGAAATCCTGTTCGACCAGATTCCGCTCGATACCATGAGCGTTTCGATGACGATGAACGGCGCGGTGATCCCCGTGCTGGCCTTCTACATCGTCGCGGCCGAGCGGCAGGGGGTCAGCCAGGACAAGCTCGCCGGGACCATCCAGAACGACATCCTGAAGGAGTTCATGGTCCGCAATACGTACATCTATCCGCCCGAGCCGAGCATGCGGATCATCTCGGACATCATCGCATATACTTCGGCCAACATGCCGAAATTCAACAGCATTTCAATTTCCGGCTATCACATGCACGAGGCCGGGGCGACGGCGGTGCAGGAACTGGCCTTCACCATTGCCGACGGTAAGGAATACGCCAAGCGCGCGATGGATGCAGGCCTCGATATCGACGCCTTCGCGCCGCGCCTGTCCTTCTTCTGGGGCATCGGCATGAACTTCTTTATGGAGATCGCCAAGATGCGTGCCGCGCGGGCCTTGTGGCACGATGTGATGACCGATCTCGGCGCGCAGAACCCCAAGTCGAAGATGCTGCGCACGCATTGCCAGACCAGCGGTGTCAGTTTGCAGGAGCAGGATCCCTATAACAACGTCATCCGCACCACGATCGAGGCGATGGCAGCGGTCCTGGGCGGAACGCAGTCGCTTCACACCAATGCGCTGGACGAAGCGATCGCTCTGCCGACCGATTTCAGCGCCCGTATCGCGCGCAATACGCAGCTGGTGATCCAGGAAGAAACGGGCATTACCAATGTCGCCGATCCGCTGGGCGGCAGCTATTACATCGAAAGCCTCACCGCCGCGCTGGTCGAGAAGGCCAAGGCCATGCTCGATGAGGTCGAGGCGGCGGGCGGCATGACCGAATATGTCGCCAGTGGTGAACCCAAGGCGCAGATCGAGCGCGCGGCGGCGGTGAAGCAAGCCAGTGTCGACCGGGGCGAAACCGTGATTGTGGGCGTGAACAAATATCGCCGCGACAAGGAAGACGAAATCGACACGCTCGATATCGACAACCACCAGGTGCGGCAGAGCCAGATCGCGCGGCTCGAAGAAGTGCGCGCGAAGCGTGACGAATTCGCTTGCCGCGCCGCGCTCGATACGCTCGCACGCGGCGCCGCGCAGCGCGAAGGCAATTTGCTGGCGCTCGCTGTCGAAGCCGCTCGTCACGACGCGACTTTGGGTGAAATCAGCCAGGCGATGGAAGATGCCTACGGCCGGTATGACACCGTGCCGTCGCCGGTTCGCGGGGTTTACTCCGCAGCCTATGCGGATGACGACCGCTACGCACAGGTTGTCGAGGGCGTGAAAGCGGTCGAACGGCGCCTTGGTCGTGCACCCAAGTTGATGGTCGCCAAGATGGGCCAGGACGGCCACGACCGCGGAGCCAACGTCATTGCCAGCGCTTTTTCGGACATGGGTTTCGAAGTGGTGTCCGGTCCGCTGTTCCAGACCCCTGCCGAAGCGCGCGATATGGCGCTCGAAAACGATGTCGATGCCATCGGTGCGAGCAGTCTCGCGGCCGGCCACAAGACGCTGATTCCTGAGCTGATCGGCTTGCTGAAGGATGCGGGCCGCAGCGATATCAAGGTCATCGCCGGCGGCGTGATCCCGCAAAAGGATTACGATTTCCTGCGCGATGCCGGGGTGCAGGGCATCTACGGCCCGGGCAGCAACGTGATCGAATGCGCGGCGGACGTGCTGCGCCTGCTGGGTCACAACATGCCGCCCGCGGGTGAGGATTTGGACAAGGCGGCGGAGTGAGGCGGAGAAACTTTCAAACTATTGGCGGGGTATTGTTGCTCATTGGGCTTCTTACGTCCCCGGCCAAGACGTTCGCGTTGCGATGCTGGTCGAATCCTGCTGGCTGGCTAGAAACACATTGTCAGCAGTTCCAGGATCTCCATTGGCCATGGGGTTACGCATTCTTGATAACCGGAGCTTCGCTGATTTTGCTCAGCCTGCTTGCTCTCAAAAACAAATCGGAAAAACATGACTGACATCCGTACCGACTGGACCCGCGACGAAATCGCAGGCCTTTTCGACCTTCCCTTCACCGAGTTGCTGTTCCGCGCCGCCACCGTCCATCGCGAGAACCATCCCCCCGAGCAGATACAGCTCTGCACTCTGCTTTCAATCAAAACCGGCGGCTGTCCGGAGGATTGCGGCTATTGCTCGCAGTCGGTGAAGGCCGACAGCGGCGTCGAGGCGACCAAGCTGATGGAGGTGCAATCCGTCCTCCAGCGTGCGGCGCACGCCAAGGATCAAGGTAGCCAGCGCTTCTGCATGGGCGCGGCGTGGCGTAACCCGAAAGACCGTGACATGCCCGCGATCGTCGAAATCGTGAAGGGCGTGCGCGCCATGGGCCTCGAAACCTGCATGACCCTAGGCATGCTGACGCCGAAGCAGGCGGACATGCTCAAGGAAGCAGGCCTCGATTATTACAATCACAATGTCGACACCGGGCCGGAATATTACGAGCGCGTGATCTCCAGCCGCAAATATGACGACCGGCTCGACACGCTGAAGAACGTGCGTGATGCCGGTATCAATGTGTGCAGCGGCGGGATCGTCGGCATGGGTGAAACCCGTGAAGACCGCGTCGGCTTCGTCCACACGCTCGCCACGCTGGAGCGTCATCCCGAAAGCGTTCCCGTCAACGCGCTGGTCCCGGTCAAGGGCACGGTGCTGGGCGACATGCTGGCGGATACCCCGCTGGCCAAGATCGACGACATCGAATTCGTCCGCACCGTTGCCGTGGCGCGTATCTGCATGCCGATGAGCATGGTTCGTCTGTCCGCCGGGCGCGAAAGCATGTCCGAGGCGACACAGGCACTGTGTTTCCTCGCAGGCGCGAACTCGATCTTCACCGGCGACAAATTGCTGACGGCGCCGAACGCGGGCGATGACAGCGACGGCGCGCTGTTCGCCAAGCTCGGCCTGACAGCGATGCAGGGCGAAGAACCGATGCGCGCATGTCGCGTGGAACAGAGCATGGAGCCTGCCGAGTGATAGGCGCGCTCGCCGCGCTTCTGCTCGCGTCTGGACAGCCTGTGCCGGAGCCCGTGCCGATCGTGGTGGGCGAAAGCTATACTTACGTCGTGCTGGGGCAGGAGCGCGCGGTCAATGTGATCCTGCCGCCGGACTATGATGAAGATCCGGACAAGAGCTGGCCCATTATCGTCCAGCTCGATGGTGGCACGGATCAGGACCTTTTCCTCGGCAATGGGCTGGAAAAGTGGAACCGCCTGTGGGGCCGCAGCCAGCCAGCCATTCTGGTCGGCATCCAGACAGTTGATCGCCAGCGCGAGCTGTTGCCGCCGACGTCCATCGAGGGCGAGCGCGCCGAGTACCCGAGTGCCGGTGAGAGCGAAGCGTTTCGCACATGGCTCGTCGACACGGTGCTGCCGCTCGTGCGGGAGCGCTATCGTAATAATGATAGCGTCATCCTCGTCGGTGAAAGCGCGGCGGGGCATTTCGTGATCGAAACCTGGCTGGAGGCCCCAGAGATGTTCCAGGGCTATGCTGCGATTTCGCCTAGCCTCCAGTGGGACGGCCAGTCGCTTGCCCTGACGGCGAGCGGCCCTGTGTCAGATCGCCCACCATTATATCTCTCGCTGGCCGACGAGGGCGGTGAGACCGAGCAGGGGATGTTCGCGTTGCTCGGAAAGGTCGGAGAGGCGCAGCCTTACTGCTTCTCGGACCGGCGCGCGGACCTTCATCATGCCACCAGCCTGCACGGCCTGATGCCGGAAGCGCTGCAGTATCTACTGCCCACGGATGCGGACTGGCTGGAAGAATACGGGCTGGCCCTCCGCTGCGAGAGAGGCGGTCCGCAGCCTCCTGCGCAGTGACCCTCGGCTTTTCGGTCGACGAATTGCTGCCCCGCGCCCGCGGTGGGGGCGTGCTGAAGATGGGGCTCGCCAGGCTGACAGAGAGCGAGTGGCTGCAGCCGAATCCCGATCTTGCCGCCCGCGCGCAAGGCTTCTCGGTGTTCCCGGACGGCATCCAGTTAACTCCCGCGAGCGAGGCACCCGGCGCGGAATTGGCTGCGATCCTTGGCGTAACCGGCGGCTTGCCCGAAGCAGCTGCGTCTCATCATGAAGACATGTGCCTGCTGATCCGCTTTCCGGACGAAGAGCAGTATCGCCTCATCGGCGCAGCGGTCGCGTGGCCCTCCGACTGGATGCCTGCCGATAAGGTGGGCCTTCCGCTGCGCGCCGTGCATGAATCCATCGACGGATATGAAGACCAGCTGGCGAGCGGGGTGGATCATTTCATGGCCAGCCTCAAACCCGGCCTGATATTCGGACGCGCAAACTGGTTCATCGCACCAACCGATGCGAAGCACTGGGTCGCCGATCCGCCTGACGAGGCCTTCGCCCAGGTAACTGCCGACAATGCGGGTAATGCCCTGTTCGTCCGGTCAGAGCGCCAGACCTTGCGCCGCCTTCCGCACACCGGCGCCATCGTCTTCACCATCGGCATTTAGATCGCTCCGCTGGGCGAATTGTCTTGGGAAAACCAGCAGCGCCTGGCCACCACCATGACCGCCCTGATCGATGGCGAGGGGGACCGGCGCGGCGCAGGGGCTTACGCGCCCGCGTTAATCGGCTATGCGGACCGGCAGAGAGAGATTACCGAAGGCTGATATGTTCAAAAAAATCCTTATCGCCAACCGCGGCGAAATTGCTTGCCGCGTCATTAAGACCGCCCGCCGCATGGGTATCCAGACGGTCGCCGTCTATTCCGATGCCGATGCCCGCGCACCTTTCGTAAAAATGGCTGACGAGGCGGTCCACATCGGGCCGGCGCAGGCTTCGGAAAGTTACCTGATCGCCGAAAAGATCATCGAAGCCTGCAAACAGACAGGGGCCGAGGCAGTCCATCCCGGCTACGGGTTCCTTTCCGAACGCGCGAGCTTCGTCGAAGCGCTGTCGAAGGAAAACATCGCCTTCATCGGCCCGCCGGCGGATGCCATCGCGGCGATGGGCGACAAGATCGAATCCAAGAAGATCGCGCGCGAAGCAGGCGTCAATGTCGTGCCCGGCTTCGTCGGCGAGATTCGCGATACCGATCATGCGGTCGAGATTTCGAACGACATCGGTTATCCGGTAATGATGAAGGCCAGCGCCGGAGGCGGCGGCAAGGGTATGCGCCTCGCCTATAGCGAGACGGACGTGCGCGAAGGTTTCGAGGCGACCAAGCGCGAAGGCCTCAATTCGTTTGGTGACGATCGCGTTTTCATCGAGAAATTCATCGAGGATCCGCGTCACATCGAGATCCAGATCCTCGGCGACAAGCATGGCAATGTAATCTATCTGAACGAGCGCGAATGCTCGATCCAGCGCCGCCACCAGAAAGTGGTCGAAGAAGCGCCTTCGCCCTTCGTCACGCCGAAAATGCGCAAGGCCATGGGCGATCAATGCGTGTCGCTATCTAAAGCAGTCGGTTACTACAGCGCGGGAACGGTCGAACTGATCGTAAGCGGCGCGGACACCACCGGCGAGAGTTTCTACTTCCTCGAAATGAACACGCGCTTGCAGGTCGAGCATCCGGTGACCGAGGCCATTACCGGGGTCGATCTGGTCGAACAGATGATCCGGGTCGCGGCGGGCGAGAAGCTGGCCATGACGCAGGACGATGTGAAGATCGACGGCTGGGCGATCGAGAACCGCGTCTATGCCGAAGACCCCTATCGCGGGTTTTTGCCGTCAACGGGCAGGTTGGTGCGCTATCAACCCCCGGTCGAGCCATGGGCTGACGATGGCGAGGAAAACGGCCGTCGCGGTGTCGATGGCGTACGCGTGGATGACGGTGTTTTCGAAGGCGGCGAAGTGTCGATGTTCTACGACCCTATGATCGCCAAGCTGGTGACATGGGGCGAGACGCGCGATGAAGCTGCCGATCTGCAGGTCGCCGCGCTCGACGCTTTCCGTATCGATGGCCTTGGTCACAATGTCGATTTCCTGAGCGCGATCATGCAGCATCCACGCTTCCGTGCGGGCGAGCTGACGACCGGCTTCATCGCCGAAGAATATCCCGAAGGTTTCCAGGGTGCCCCGGCAGACGATCGCTTGCGCAATGTCCTCGCTGCCGTCGGCGGCGTGGTTGCGACGGCCAATGCCGATCGCGCGCGCCGCATTGCAGGCCAGCTGTCCGACGATCTCTATGCTCCGGGGGACTGGACCATTCGCATAGGCGAGCGTGAGGAAGGTTCGACGAGCCATGACGTGCGGCTGGAAGAGAATGCGCTTACGGTCGATGGCGAACAGGTCACGATCGAGATGCAGTACACGCCCGGCGAAAGCATGGTCGACGTCGCATTATACGACAATACTGGCGACGAAGATGCGGATCCGCTGGCCACCTATACGATCCAGCTTAAAGCGACGCGAACTGGGTATCGCATGACCACGCGCGGCGCCACGCATACACTGCGCATCCTGCAGACCCGCATTGCGGATCTGGCCTCGCATATGATCGAAAAGCAGCCGCCCGATCTTTCCAAAATGCTGATTTGCCCCATGCCGGGTCTGCTGGTGAAACTGCATGTCGCGGAAGGCGACGAAGTGCAGCCCGGTCAGCCGCTCGCCACAGTCGAGGCTATGAAGATGGAAAACATCCTCCGCGCCGAGAAGGAAGCCACAGTTGGCAAGATCAACGCCGAGGAAGGCGACTCGCTCGCCGTCGACGAGGTTATCCTCGAACTCGACTGAAGCGTGGATACGCCTGCGAGTATGTTAGAGGTCGAGATGATAGCATTGGTTGTGGGGGCCGTTCGCATAATCCGCGAAGGCCTCCCCGGCTTCGAAGCCGCGCCTCGTGTAGAAAGCGATGGCTGGTGCGAAAGCCTCGCTCGTGCCGGTTTCCAGGCTTAGCCGGGCAATACCTTCCTCGCGTGCGATCCTGACAAGCTCGGCCAGTATCGCTCCGGCAACACCTGTTCCCAAGTATGCCGGGAGGGTCCGCATGGATTTGAGCTCTGCCTGTGTGGTGCCCAATCGTTTGAGTGCACCGATGCCCACCAGAACTTCGCTGTACCATGCGCCCACAAGCGTAATCTCCGGGCCGGATAGGCCCGACAAATCCAGGGCGAAGCTGGTACCCGGCGGAGAAATTGCCTCCATGTCCTGTTGATGAAACGCGATCAGGTCACGGACTTGGGGATCGTCGAGGGCGGCTTCGCTAACCTTCATGCTGGCTGTTCCCGACGGTTTGCTAGTGTGCCTGCAACTGCTCGTCGAGAAAGGCCGCTATGTCGGCCATGTCGACATCAACGGCAAGGTAAGCGTTGCCGATACCGCGCAGCAGGATGAAGGGCAGGGTGCCTGCGTCCATCTTCTTGTCATGCAGCATATGGTCCGCCAGCACCTTGCCGTCACAATCGAGATCCAGCGCGGAAATTTCTGCGGGCAGGCCGGCCATGTCTACCGCCTGGCTCACCTGCTCGGCGTCGCTCAACGATAATTCTCCGCGCCGGGCGGAATAGCGCGCAGCCAGCACCATGCCTAATGCAACGGCCTCTCCGTGTAACAGTCTATCGGAAAAGCCGGTTTCTGCTTCCAACGCGTGGCCGAAGGTATGTCCGAGATTCAGAAGCGCGCGTGCCCCTGTGGTCTCTCGCTCGTCCTCGGCAACGATCCGGGCCTTGGCGGCAACGCTAGCTCCGACGGCCTCTTCGAGCGGGGAGGGCTGCAGACCCACCACATCAGGCCCATGTTGCGCCAGCCAGTCGAAAAAGGCTGCGTCACCCAGAACACCGTATTTGAGCACTTCGGCATAACCGGCACGGAGCTCGCGTTCAGGCAGGGTGGAGAGGGTATCGAGGTCGGCCAGAACCAGCGATGGCTGGTGGAACGCGCCGACCAGATTTTTGCCAGCCGACGTATTGATCGCGGTTTTCCCGCCGACCGAACTATCGACTTGGGCGAGTAGGGTTGTCGGCAATTGGATAAACCCGCAGCCGCGTTTGAGGATGGCGCAGGCGAAACCGGTCAGATCGCCCACAACGCCGCCGCCCAGCGCCAGCACATGGTCACCGCGTTCCACTCCCTGGGCAAGCAGCCAGTCGGTCAGCCGCGCAAGGCTTTCCCAGCTTTTCGAACTTTCTCCCGGCGAAACTTCGAACCACAGCGGCTCTTTTCCGTGCGCCTTGAGCGAGGCTTCGATGACTTGGCCCCAATGGGCCTTGGCATTGGCGTCGGCGACAATCGGAACGGCCTGCTTGCGAAGAAAGGGGGCGGCGTCATCCGCGATGTTTTTCAGAAGACCGCGCGCCACGCGGACCTCGTAGCTTCGCCCGGCCAGCTCGACAGGGATTACTGCCATTCGCTCAATTCCTTCAGCAGTTTTTCGACAGTCGCCTCATGCGGTCCATCGTCGGTCACGATATGGATCTGGGCCTGCGAATAGGCCGCGCTGCGTATTTCTTTCAGATTGCGCAGGATGGCGCGGGGATCACCGGTCTTGAGCAGTGGGCGCGTATCCTTCCGTGCGGTCCGTTCGACCAGAGTATCGATATCGCAATCCAGCCAGACGGCGATGCCATTCTTCAGCACGAGAGCGCGGGTTTCATCGTCGACGAAGGCGCCGCCGCCGGTCGCGATTACACCGTGGCCCTCTTCCATGAGGCGCGCGATCACGCGGCGTTCTCCATCGCGGAAATAGGCTTCGCCATGCGCTTCGAAGATTTCCGATATGCTGCGGTTCGCGGCGCGCTCTATTTCCTCGTCCGCATCAATGAAATCCAGTTCGAGCGCGTTTGCAAGCCGCCTTCCGACAGTTGTCTTGCCGACGCCCATCAAGCCGACCAGCACGATCGGCCTAGCCATCCGAAGCGGGGTATCGTCGCCCTTGGGATAAGAGTGCGCGTTGTTCATTGCCGCTCGGCCTATAGATGCGCTAGGGCGCGGGCAAGGCACATGGATATTTGCACGAGGATACGAAAAACTTGGCCGTGAAACGTTCAGCCCTTGGTTGGATCGCCCTGTTGGCGATCGTCGGCATTCTGGTTGCGGCCTGGATCGATGGAGGCGAGGAGCCGCTTCGACCGATCAGCCAGTCGGTCCAGGTACCGGAGGGTGCGCTGTGAGCCGCGGTCTTCTTCTTGCCGGTGCTGCCTTGGCGCTGACCTCGACTGTCGTTCTCGCACAGCGCGCGCCTGAAAGCATTCTGCCGCCCGCGACCCAGTCGCCTGCTCCAAGTCCTGCGCCAGCGCCCGCTCCGGCACCTGCTCCAGCGCCCGCACCAGCTCTTGCGCCGAGCGAAGGGGGCGAGGTGGTACAGCCAACCCCGCCGCGTCCGGCTCCGACCACTGTCGATACGTCCAATATCAGCGCATCGGAAATTCCTTCCGCCGCGAAGCTGAAAGCGATGACCACGGCCGAGCTGGACGAACTGTTCGGGCTGAAGCCGCGTTACGACATTCCGCCGGCAGCGCAGCGTTCGACCGAGGAAATCGGTGTCATCGGTCCGGGTGAAGGCGGTTTTCCCACCGGCTCGCTCGCGCGCCAGCCCGGTTCGATTGTCCAGGCCGCGCTCGCTGCCTCGCAGGGCCCGGTGATTTCTCGCTGGGGGCACATTCTTCTGCGGCGCGCGCTCGCCAGCCGTCTCAATGCGCCGGTCGGAATGAGCGAAGTCGATTTCGCGGCGCTTCGTGCCAGCACATTGAATTCCATGGGCGAACATGCGGCAGCGCGCGCCCTGGTCCAGGATGTCGACGCGGCGAACTACAACGGCGCGCTCGTCAATGCGGCGATGGGAGCATATCTCGGCACGGGCGATATCGTCGGAGCCTGCCCCGTGGTAAGGCTCGACGGTGTCAGCGGCGAAGGTATGCAGTGGTCCATGCTGGAGGCCATCTGCGCTTCATTTGCGGGCGAGGCGACGGGCGCGCAGAACGATCTGCGTCGCCTGCTAAACCGGACGGAAGACGACCGGATCGATGTGCTTCTCGCCCAGCGGTATGCCGGGTCGGCCGGCCAGGGTCGCCGCGCCGTCACCATCGAATGGGACGGGGTGGATGAGATGAACCCCTGGCGCTTCGCGCTGGCCAACGCTCTCAGTATCGATCTGCCCGAGCAGCTATCCGAAGATCTGGGACCGTATTATCTCAAGTCTTCGGCTCTCATACCAGCGCTCCCGACCGTGCAACGGCTGCGCGGTGCCGATACAGCGGCTGCGTCTGGAATCCTGTCCGCCGAAGCAATGGTTGACCTCTATTCCCAGCTCTATGCGATGCGCGCGAATGAGGAACAGAGCGCAGGCCTTACCACCGCGATCCGGCTGGGCGATGCTTATACCGACGCTTCTGCAACTGGGCGGCTTGCGGCCATCAAGGATGTGTGGGGCGGCGATGACACGGATTACGGCCGGCTCGTTCTCACTGCCTATGCCGCGGCGCGGCTGACGCCGACATCGGATTTCGAAAGCGATTCCGGCAAGCTGATCGCTTCCATGCTGACTGCCGGTCTCGATCGCGATGCCATGCGCTGGGCCGATGTCGTCGACACGGGCTCGATCGGCTGGGCCTTGCTGGCCCTTGCAAACCCGTCCGGCGGCGATGTCAGCGATGGCGATTTCGGCAGTTTCGAGGATAACGACGGCTCATCGAGCAAGCGCAAATCGCGCATGTTCCTTGCCGGACTGGCCGGGCTCGGCCGGTTCTCCTCCGGCAACATTGCCGAATATAGCGATACGCTCGGCGTCGATCTCGAAGCACCGACTGCCTGGACGCGAATGATCGACCGCGCTGCTGCAGCAGACAATGCTGCTCTGGTGAGTATTCTGGCCGGTCTCGGGATGCAGGGTACGGAGTGGAACCAGATGACGGCGCGTCATCTCTATCACATCGTCTCCGCACTCAACCGGGTCGGGCTGGAAGCAGAAGCGCGGATGATCGCAGCGGAGGCGGTCGCTCGCGCCTGAGGGCCCGGATGAGCGATATAGACGATTTTCTCGCCATGCTGGCGACCGAACGCGGAGCGGCACGCAACACGTTGCTCGCCTACGGGCGCGATCTTCGGCAGGCAGAGGAAATGGCAGGATCCGCCCTGGCCACGCTCAGTGCGGCACAGTTGGCCAAGCTTGGGCAAGGGTGGTCCTCGCTGGCGCCTTCGACGATGGCGCGCAAGATTTCGGCCTTACGGCAATTCTTCGGTTTCCTCGTGGATGAGGGCGACCGGGAAGATGATCCGACCCATGCCTTGCCGCGCCCGGCAACCCGCCGCCCGCTGCCGAAGATCCTCTCCCACGCTCAGGTGGAGGCGCTTTTCCAATGCGCCGAGGCAGAGGCCAGCAGTGAAAGGCCCGAAGCGGTCAGGCTGCTGACGATGCTCGAACTGCTTTACGGTTCGGGGCTGCGCGCCACCGAGCTTGTATCCTTGCCATTATCTGCGGTCCCCCGCGACGAGCCTTTTCTCACGGTCACCGGCAAGGGCGGGCAGGCCCGGCTGGTGCCGGTAAGCACGCGCGCAAAGAAGGCGTTGGCTCGCTGGCTGGCGGTCCGGCCCACCGAATCCCGGTGGTTGTTTCCCTCGCGTACCGGGCATCTGACCCGGATTCGCCTGTTCCAGATGCTGAAGGAATTGGCGGTGCGGGCTGACCTGCCGCCCGAAAAACTGAGCCCCCACGTCCTGCGCCATGCCTTCGCCACTCACCTTCTGGAGGGTGGGGCGGACTTGCGCGCGCTGCAGACGCTGCTGGGCCACGCCGATATCGCCACAACCCAGATCTACACCCATGTCGATGCCGCGCGGCTGGTTAAGCTCGTAAACGAGCGGCACCCGCTTGCACGCGCGCGCGCCAGCGACTAGCGGGTTGGCCATGATTTCCTATCTCGAATTTGAAAAACCTGTCGCGGAACTGGATCAGCGCATCGCGGAATTGCGCGCGGCGGCGGACGGCGACGATGTCGATATTTCCAACGAACTGCGTCGGCTCGAGGTGAAGAGCAGCACTCTGCTCGAAAGCACCTACGAATCACTGTCTCCGTGGCAGAAGACCCAGGTGGCACGTCACCCCGCAAGGCCACATTTTCGCGATTATGTCGAGCATGCGTTTGACGAGTTCGTGCCCTTGGGCGGGGACCGCAATTATGGCGAAGACGAGGCGATCATGGGCGGGCTTGCCCGGCTTGGCGGGCGCAAGGTCGTCCTGATCGGCCATGAAAAGGGCAATGATACCGCCAGCCGTATCCGGCACAATTTCGGCATGGGAAAGCCTGAAGGTTATCGCAAGGCCATCCGCCTGATGGAAATGGCCGGACGCTTTGGACTGCCCGTCGTCACACTCGTCGACACCTCGGGTGCTTTTCCGGGGGTGGAAGCGGAGGAACGCGGGCAGGCAGAGGCCATTGCCCGTTCAACCGAAGCGTGTCTGGCGCTGCCGGTCCCCATGGTCGCCAGCATCGTCGGCGAGGGTGGCTCCGGCGGAGCTGTAGCCCTGGCGAGTGCAGAACGGGTGCTGATGTTCGAACATGCGGTCTATTCGGTGATCTCGCCTGAAGGCTGTGCCTCGATCCTTTGGCGCACCGCGGAAAAGGCTCCCGATGCGGCTGAAGCGATGAAGGTGACGGCGCAGGATCTGGAGCGTCTTGGTGTGATCGATCGCATCGTTGGCGAACCTGTCGGAGGCGCACATCGCGATCCCGTCGCGGCGGCCAAATCGCTCGGCCAGGCAATCGGAGAAGAGCTCGACATGCTGTCGCGCAATTCGGCCGATGAACTCAAGCGGATGCGTGAAGAGCGCTTTCTTAAAATGGCGGGCTGACGCCCGGTCTCTGCTTGGCAGGCGGGAACCACCGTCTGCCGCTTAGGTTTCTTCTTGCATAGTTACAACTTACGGGCGTGGGGGTGTCCCTGCGCGCCTGTGCAAGGGGAGCCTTTCAATGCCCAGCTTCAAATCCATCGCCGCCGCGTCCACCGCAACCGTCTCGCTTGCCTTGGGTGGATGTGCAGCCTTGCCGGGCGGAGGCAACATTCCCAGCGCCTCCGAGCCGATTACGCAGAGCGAAGCGCAGATGGGGGCAGAAGCACACCCTGAATTGCTCGCCGAATTCGGCGGGGCGATGACGGGTCCGCAGGCACAATATGTCGAGCAGGTCGGCAAGACGATCGCTGTCCAGTCCGGACTGGGCAATGCCCGCGACAGTTTCACTGTCAGCCTCGTCAACAGCCCGGTAAACAACGCTTTCGCCATTCCGGGCGGCTATGTTTATACTACCCGGCAGCTTGTTACGCTGATGAACAATGAAGCCGAACTGGCAGGCGTTCTCGGCCACGAAGTGGCTCACGTTGCGCTGCGCCATTCGCAGCGTCGCCAAGCCGCCGCGCAACGAAATTCGCTGCTAGGTGCCGGTGCTGCGATCCTGTCCGGCATATTGCTCGGAAACAATCCTCTCGGCCAGCAGATCGGTCAGGCGGCTTTGCAGGGCTCGCAGATGCTGACGCTGAAGTTCTCTCGCAGCCAAGAGCTTGAAGCGGATCAGATGGGCATCCAGTATCTTAACAAGGCTGGCTATGATCCGCGCGCTATGGCGACCGTTCTGGCCAGCCTTGCAGCGCAGAACGCTCTTGATGCGAGGCTTCAGGGGCGCGATAATGCAAGCCTGCCGGAATGGGCATCGACCCACCCCGATCCGGCCAGCCGTGTCCAAGCTGCTGCAAGCCAGGCGCAAGGCCTCACCGGGGTAACCAATCGCGATACGTTCCTGACGCGAATCGATGGCCTGACCTATGGTGACGATCCGGCGCAGGGGATTGTCGAGGGGCGGCAATTCATTCACCCCGAGCTACAGCTTGCCTTCACCGCGCCGCAGGGCTTCTACATGGTCAACAGCACTAGCGCCGTTTCGATCAATGGACAAAGCGGCAAGGCACAATTCTCGCTGGCGCCCTATAACGGCAATCTTCAGAATTACGTGAATTCGGTATTTGCCGGGCTGAGCCAGCAGCAGCAAATCCGGCCCGGCAGCATCCAGACGACTACGGTAAATGGCTTGCCTGCGGCATATGGTACGGCACGTGTAAACAACGGCAACGGTCAGGTCGATGTCACGGTGTTTGCTTATGAATTCGGTAACAACCGCGCCTATCACTTCCTCGCAATCACACCGGCGGGCAGTGCAGGCACGTTCAATTCGATGTTCTCGTCAGTGCGCCGCGTTTCGGCACAGGAAGCTGCCAATGTGGTGCCACGCGTGCTCGACGTAGTAACGGTACAGCGCGGTGATACGGTAAGTTCGCTGGCACGTCGGATGGCCTACCCCAGCGCTCAGGAAGAGCGTTTCCGGGTGTTGAACGGTCTGTCTTCAGGCGAAGGCGTGACCGCCGGGCAGAAGGTGAAGATCGCGGTGCGCGGGAGCTGAGCTTAATGCTGAGTTCGATTTAAAGAGACAATTAAAATAAAAAGGGCGGCGAGGTTTCCCTCGCCACCCTCTTCAATGCGATGTCGCAGAACTTAGTCGGCGTTCGCGGTCGACATGGTCGAAGCGACCTTGTTGAAGGTCTCGCCCAGCTGGTTGCCGAGTGCGCCCATGGCGGTCATGGCAGCAACAGCGATCAGAGCAGCGATCAGACCGTATTCGATTGCGGTCGCGCCTTCTTCGTTCTTGCGAAGCTTGTTGATGAATTTCATGGTATGTCTCCTGGTTCAGTCTTCGGTACCCGACTCTCACCGCGTCCAACGGCTTGAGCTATCCTCGTTCTGACGCCGACTGATTGACAAATTGCTAATCAGGCGTGCTTTTTCTTCGCGCTTTATTTTTCGCGAGCTTCCTCCACCGTCGAGCTGACGTGATTCCACATCGAAGTCGTCGTCTTCCCGAAAGTCTCGAGAGCCCCCACCAGAGCGAGGAAAATCATCGCGAGAATCAGCCCGTATTCGACAGCGGTTGCGCCCCGTTCGTCGTGTCCCAATGCTTTTAGAAATCGGACCACTTGGTTTGTCCCTCTTGTCGTTTCGTAGCTGACCCCTTTCGATTAGGGGGTGAGGTCTTAAGAAAATCTTTTCAGGGATCACGAGATTGGAAAAAAAACCGACATGGATGCCGGTGGTCGCGATCAGACTGGTAGATGACCGGGGGCGCTGGCTCATGCACCGGCGGCCTCATAACAAGCATCATGGCGGGCTGTGGGAGTTCCCCGGTGGCAAGGTCGAAGAAGGCGAAACGCCCGCAAAAGCGCTGGTGCGCGAGGTGGGGGAAGAACTCGATCTTGAGATAAAACCGGACGATCTCGTTCCCGAAACCTTCGCACATGAGGGGCCTCTTGAGAGCCGGTTACCCATTGTCATACTTCTTTACAGCTGCAGCTCTTGGCGGGGCATTCCCCGCGCGCTGGAGGGCGGGACGCTGGACTGGTTCCTCCCTGCTGAAGCCGCGTCACTGGACAGGCCACCCCTCGACATCGCGCTGATGGATAAATTGCTTCAAAAAATTACCGATTAAGTGTTGCCAAGGTCTCAGCTTCTGCCTATTGGCCGCCCTCCAACGCGCCAGTAGCTCAGCTGGATAGAGTACCTGACTACGAATCAGGCGGCCGGAGGTTCGAATCCTTCCTGGCGCACCAAACAAGCCCATGACCCGCAAGGGTCGTGGGCTTCTTTGGTTTTTGGCTGGTAATTCTTTGAATTCGCAAAGGAAGCGGGCTGTCACGCACCGCCCGAACGAACTCTTATTCTGCCTTATCTTCCAGCGCGTGCATATCGTCATCGCTGAAGCCGAAATGGTGGCCTGCCTCGTGGATGACGACGTGCCGCACGAGATCGTCCATCCTCACGCCCGTTTCCCGCCATTCGGCAATCAGCGGTTCTCGAAACAGCCAGATGCGTGCGGGCATGCGGTGGCTTTGCCAGATCGAGCGGTCGGGCAAAGCCTCCCCCTGGTAGAGACCGCTCAACTCCCACTTGTTAGACAAGTCCACCGCGGCAAGCTGTTCGGGTGTGGCGAAATCTTCCACCTGCAGGACGATATCGCCCATCTGCGCGCGGAAATGGTCCGGTAGCGAAGCGACGACCGCTTCTGCCATCTGCTGCATATGGGCTTTGGTGGGCCCCGTGGGCTGGTTCGTCATGCCAGAGAATATGCGGAGCGCGCAGGGCCGTTTCAAGAATTGCGGAACCGCCGCAACATCCGCCTGTTCTGCAACCGAAGGAGTTTACCGAACATGGCCGACACTAAAGAGATATTCGACCGCCTGAAGCAAGATCACGACAAACATCGCGAACTGCTCGACAAGCTGATGCAGACGAGCGGCGACAGCGCCGAGCGCGAACAGCTGTTCGAGGAACTGACCAAGGAACTGAAGTCGCACGCCGCCGCGGAAGAGCAGGCGCTCTATTCCACCATGCTACGCAAGCCGCCGACCACGGGCGAAACGCGCCATTCGGTTGCCGAGCACCACGAAATCGAGGAAGCGCTCAACGATCTTGCCGCAACCGACATGTCGGAAGGTGGCTGGCTGACCAAGTTCAAGACCTTCGACCATGATTATCGCCATCACATCGACGAGGAAGAGGAAGACCACTTCCCCGACTTTGCCAAATATCTCGATGAAAAAGACCTTGAGCACATGCGTTCGGTCTTCGAGCGCCGTAAGAAGGAAGAGATGGACGACGCCGAAGTGACGCCCGAAAAGAAAGAGGACGCGAAAGAATAACCGTGCTTGATGAGGGGGTAATAGAAGAGGGCGAAGATACGCCCGATCCAAAATCTGTGTCGCGCATCGGGGATAGTGTCTCCCCGAGCGTCTGGCGCTTTGCCAAGGTGGATCGGGCGGCCGTCCTCATCGACGCCGCTGATTATTTCGCGGCGATGCAGGAAGCGATGCTGAAAGCACGGTATCGCATCTTTTTGATCGGCTGGGATTTCGATACCCGCATCCATCTGGCCGAAGGCCGCCGCTGGTGGCAGCGACCGACCAAGCGCGAGTATCCGGTCCGGCTGGGCAGCTTCATCAGCTGGCTGGTCCGGCATCGACCTACTCTGGAAATCCGCATGCTCAAATGGAGCTTCGGCATTTTCAAATTCGTCGTGCGCGGATCGATGTGGTGGGACCTTACCCGCTGGGCGCGGCATCACCGAATCGACTTCAAGTTCGACAGCGCGCACCCCACCGGGTGCAGCCATCACCAGAAAATCGCCGTGCTCGACAATTCGCTGGCCGTCTGCGGCGGTATCGACATGACGGTAAAGCGCTGGGACACGCGCGATCACAATGAGGACGAACCCCTGCGCAAGACGCCGCGTGGGGGAGGGTACGAACCCTGGCATGACGCGACGATGATGATGGAAGGCGAGATTGCCGATGCGCTCAGCGATCTAGGCCGCGATCGCTGGATCAGGGCAGGGGGTACGCCCTTGCTTCCCGTCCAGCGCACCGACCGGAGCCTGTGGCCCGACGGGCTGGAACCGACATTCGAGAATGTCGAAGTCGGCATCGCCCGGACTCGCGCGGCCCACCGCGAATGGGAAAAAGTCGACGAGATCGAGAACCTGTTCGTCGAACATATCAAGCGCGCCAAGAAGTTCATTTATGCAGAAAGCCAATATTTCGCCTCGCGCGCGATTTGCGAGGCCATGCTCGAACGGATGCAGGAAGACGATCCACCCGAAATCGTGATCGTCCACCCGCGCCACGCCGATGGCTGGCTTGAACAGCAGGCCATGGATCATGCCCGTGCGGAACTGGTTCGCTGCATAGAGGAGGCCGACGAGAAGGGCCGCTTCACTATCTGGACGCCCTATTCCGGCATCACCCCGATCTATGTCCATGCCAAGATCATGATCGTGGACGACCGGATATTCCGGATCGGATCGGCCAATATGAACAATCGTTCCATGGGCCTCGACAGCGAATGCGATGTCTTCGTGGATTGCGAACGGGAAGGAAACGGTCACGCCGAAGACCCCATCCGGCGTATCCGCTATTCGCTGCTGGCTGAACATTGCGGTCTGGAAGAAGACGAGATCGGCGAACTGCTCGAACGGCATGGCTCGATGGCGGCGATGATCGATCATTCGATCACCGAAAGCGGCCGGAACCTGATGCGCTATCATCCGCCCGAGCTGAACGAGGTCGAGGAGAAGGTGGCGGATAGCGGCCTGCTTGACCCCGAAGATCCCGAGGACCTGTTCGAGCCATTTGCCAAAGGCGGCCTTTTCCGCAAGGGAAGCCGTCTTGCGCGGATGCGCAACAAGATCAGAAGGAAACGCAAGAAGTGAGCAGCCTCGTTGGGCCCGATGAAGACAATCCGCTGGGCAAACCGCCGGTCCCCGATCACGTGCAGGATGCGATCCGCACGCTGATCGAATGGACCGGTGACGATCCGACGCGCGAAGGCCTGCTCGACACTCCGGCCCGCGTAGCGCGCGCATGGAAGGAATATTGCCAGGGGTACGAGGAAGATCCCGCCATTCACCTGCGCCGCGTGTTCGAGGAAGTGGGCGGATATAACGAGATCGTCCTGCTCAAGGATATTCCCTTCCAGTCGCATTGCGAACACCACATGGCCCCGATCATCGGCAAGGCGGCAATCGCCTATCTGCCGAATGACCGGGTAGTCGGCATCTCCAAGCTGGCCCGCGTCCTCCACGGTTTCGCGCGCCGCCTGCAGGTGCAGGAACGCCTGACCGCGGAAGTGGCGGATTGCATTTGGGAACACCTCAATCCGCAGGGCGTGGCCGTGGTGATCGATGCGCAGCATAGCTGCATGACGGCGCGCGGTGTCCGCACGCCCGGCGTCGGCATGGTCACCAGCCGCATGATGGGTACCTTCCTCGACGATCCGCGCAGCCGCGAGGAAGTATTGCGGCTGATGGGATACGGCTAAAAGCCGGACCGCCAGCCGTGGCTGCGAGAATCAGGAAAGGGATCGACGGTCCGGTTCGCTCCTGCGAAGCGATGCCAGAACATCGATCCCGCAACCTTCGGCCGAAGTACGGTTCCGTCCTTCGGCTTTCGCAGCATACAACCGACGGTCGGCCAGCTTGATGAATTCCCGCAAATCGCTTTCGGTTTCATCAAGCTCGGCAATCCCGGCGCTGAACTGCAGGGCATAGTCCGGCGCGAAGGCAAAAGTTTCGCGTTCTGCGGCAGAGCGGATGCGCTGAATCGCAGCGGCTGCCTCATCGGCGCGGGTCCGCGGAAAGATCACGAGAAACTCCTCGCCGCCCCATCGCCCCACAATGTCTTCAGTCCGCATTTCGTCATTTATGATGCGCGCGAATTCCCGCAGGACTTCATCACCCGCATCGTGGCCGTATTTATCGTTGCAGCGCTTGAAGTGATCGATATCCAGCAAGGCGATCGTCGCGGGCGGGGTGTTCGCGCCAGCATCGCGCAGAGCTGCCTTCGCCTGATTTAGCGTGGCCCGGCGATTCGATAGATTGGTAAGCGGATCGACCATCGCGAGTTTACGAAACTTGCGGCGGTGATCGAGCAAGGTCAGGACGAGAAGGCCGAGCAGCAAGAGAACCGTCACCGTACAGATCAGGATAAGGAGCGCGATCCGCTTTCTTGCCTCGCTTGCTTCCTGTTCCCGGGTTAAATCGTTCTGCAATTCCTCGGTCTGGAAGCGCGCCTGCGCGATCGCGTTTGCATTGCTCTGATTGCGCGCGTTCAGATCTTCGGAAATTCGGTCGGCCCTGACCATATCCCGATAGGCATCCGGGTAACGACCGAGCGCGGAAAGCGCCTCGGCGCGGCTCCGGTATGCTGCGGCCCGGTCCTCGGCTGTCGCTGCCTCGAACCTGCTCGAGATCACTGTGTCGAGCAGGGATAGCGCGGCCGCCGGCTCCCCCTGTTTCAGCAGAAGCGATGCTTTTGCTTCGCCCGCGACCAGAGCCACCTGTTCCCTAGGCCGATTGAGCGCGGAATAAGCCGCATCGCATGTCGCTTCGGCCCGTTCGAGCAGATTTCCGTCCAGACTCGCCTCGCAGATACCCAGCTGGGCATAGGCCACCGCATAATCGTTTCCGTAGCTTTGCGCCTGCTCCATCGATGCTTCGAAATCGGCAAGCGCGGCCTGCCAGTTCCCCATTTCAAGCTGGGTATCGCCGCGGATGACATGTTCGTTCGCGGCGAGATCGATCAGGCCATTTTTCTCGAAAAATGTCAGTGCTTCGGAATGAAGCTGCTTGGCATATTCATACTGATGGCCTTCGGACAGGATAGAGGCGAGGAAGGACGCGGCTTCAGCCCGCGCCCGGCTGTTCCGATCGCCATCGAGATTGCGATAAGCCTGGCTGGCGAACTGGAATGCCTTGCGCCAATCTTCCTCCAGCATGTTGTAATAGGCGATATCCACGCCGAGACAGCTTTTGGTTTTGCTGCCGGCGGGGAGTTCCTGCTGCGCGCGCGCGATGGCTGCGAAGCGGCGCTCGCGAGCAGCCTCGTCCTTTATCCTCGCCGCTTTGCTGACCGACAGAAACAGATTGATCGGATCATCTGCGGAGAAATTGGCGGCCAATCGCGTGGCGGCATCGATCGCAGGCGAAACGTCCTGCCCGTTCATCGAATAGGCGATCGACTGAACCATATACAGATTGGCGATCTTGCGGCGCTCGGCCGGATCGGTGAGAGCGATGGTGTTGGCGATCCAGCCCACGGCGTTTGCAGGGTCCCGTCCGGTTTCCAGTTCTGCCTGGGCGACAATTGGAATATCGGCACCAACGCAGCGGGCGGAAAGGACGGAGGGCGTGGCCAGAATAGTCAGGGCCGGTAAAGCCCTGCCAATCAAGCGTAGGCCAAAAATAGCTAGTATTTTGGCCATTTTTTCAGTGCTAGTCCCTGCTTTTTATACCGCCTTACGTGTAGGCGCTCCCCGTCACCTTTCCCTTATATAGAAGATCGGAAGATTTGGCAGGGCTGCAGGGTCAAGAAAATTCGACAAGGCGGATAGAGCAATCTCGCAGCAGCGCGGTGCTGAAGCGCTTTCCTACACGGTCCGCTTCTGCTGCATCATCGCGGATGCCGAAATGTCCCGCCCATCGCTGCCGCCGTCGTCCGCCCTATTTCCATCCAGCTGCTCTCAGAACGCGGAGCGATGGCTGGAACCTGGAGCGGCAGTGCGCATTTCTCGCCAGCCTCTATGCCACCGGCTCGGTAAGTGCGGCAGCGCGCAGCGTGGGCATGTCGCGTGCGAGCGCTTACGCGTTGCGCGAGCGGGCTGGCGGCGAGGGGTTCGCTTTTGCCTGGGACCACGTGCTGACCGGGCCTGGAGGCGGGCGTTTGCAGCGGTCCAGACCCGATTGGCGGAAGTTGACAACTGAGACGTTGTTTCGGTGGGTCGACGATGGTCTGGTGCAGCCGGTCGTCTATCGCGGAAAGATGGTCGGCATCCGGCAAAAACCCGACATTACCGCGCTTTTCCGGCTGTTGCGCCGCGGCGATGCCGCTGCCAGAAGAACAGGGGCGGGATCATGAACCCCGCCCCTGTCAAAGTTTTCGTAAATCCCCCGGTGGGTGTCACACCCGGCCGGAGAAGGCCCTTACATCTGGCCGAGCATGTGGTCCGCGCTGGAGACCGAGAAGTCGCCCGGCTCTTCCACGTTCAGCTGCTTCACCACACCGTCTTCGACGAGCATTGAAAAGCGCTGGCCGCGCTTGCCCAGACCGAAGCCCGAACCGTCCATGGTCAGGCCGACCGCTTCGGCAAATTCGGCATTGCCGTCTGCCAGCATGGTGATGTCGTCGCTGCCGGCGGCCTTGTTCCAGGCGCCCATCACGAAGGCATCGTTGACTGCGGTGCCGACGATCTCGTCGACGCCCTTGGCTTTCAGCTCGTCGGCCTTTTCCACATATCCGGGGAGATGGCGGGCCGAGCAGGTCGGGGTGAATGCACCCGGGACCGAGAAAAGAGCCACGGTCTTGCCGGAGAAATACTCGGCCGACTGCACCTTCTCGGGGCCTTCGGCTGTTGCCTTGACCAGCGTTACGTCGGGCAAGCGGTCGCCTACTGCGATTGTCATGTTGGAAACTCCTGTATGTCCCATCCTGCCACGCGACTTAATGCACCGCGCCGTTCATGCAAGCCGTGGGATGGTTAAGTTGGGTTTACCGCACGGGTTTAAATGTCGGTAAATTTTACAGTGCAGGAAACCCCGGGTGAGCACGGGACGCTCGCCCAGGGAGACCAGTATTATGCATTTCATGAAGACAATGGGGGCTGCCGCCGTGGCCGCCTCCCTCGTCCTTGCGCCGACAGCCGCCAGCGCGGCCAGCCAGGACGAGCAGATCCGCCGGCTCGACATCATGCTGATGGTAACATCGCTGCGCTGCCGGATGGGAGCCGACGATTTCCAGCCGCATTACCGCAAGTTTTCGGCCAGGCACATTACCGCGCTGAACTCGGCCGCCCGCGGGCTGGAGAATGGTCTGGTTGCGGCGCATGGCAGAAAGGGCGCGAAGCGGGCGCTCGATCGTATCAGCGTCGGCATGGCCAATGAGTACGGGCAGGGACACCCGTGGCTCGGCTGCGCGGAGCTCAAGGAAATCACCGAGGACCTGTCCGGCAACAGCGATCCGGCAGTCCTCGCGCAGGCTGCCGAGGAACTGCTCGGACCCGCGCCGCGCAGCGGGGGCCTCTGGGCGCGTCGCTGACGCATTCGTGTTCTTTACCGAGGGGGAGGGCGACTTGCTCTGTATCCCTCCACAGGCTAGGGGCGGCGCAATCACGGTGCCGCCTCATTTTTGCTTGCGGCACTTTTGTTATGGATATTGCTAAAGGACCGCCCGTGGCCGAATTCAACGATTACGTCATCAAGGACATCAGCCTCGCCAATTATGGTCGCGAGGAAATCCGGATCGCCGAAACCGAAATGCCGGGCCTGATGGCCACGCGCGAGGAATATGGCGACGCGCAACCGCTGAAGGGCGCGCGCATCGTGGGCTCGCTCCACATGACCATCCAGACTGCTGTGCTGATCGAAACCTTGGTCGCGCTGGGTGCCGAAGTACGCTGGGCAACCTGCAACATCTTCTCGACGCAGGATCACGCCGCTGCCGCCATCGCTGCGCAGGACATTCCGGTCTTTGCAGTGAAAGGCGAAAGCCTTGCAGATTACTGGGACTATGTCGGCAAGATCTTCGACTGGTCGACCGAGAGCGACGAAGACCTCACCGCCAACCTCATTCTGGATGACGGCGGCGACGCGACCGCGTTCGCCCTGTGGGGTGCGCGCATCGAAGCAGGCGAGGAAATGCCCGAGCCGCAGAATGCCGAAGAAATCGAGATGCAGCGCGCGCTCAAGGAATTCCTCAAGCGCAAGCCGGGTTACCTCACCAAGTCGGTGAAGGCCATCAAGGGCGTGTCGGAAGAAACCACCACGGGCGTCCATCGCCTTTATCACCTCGCCAAGGCCGGCAAGCTGCCGTTCCCGGCGATCAATGTGAACGACAGCGTGACGAAGTCGAAGTTCGACAACCTCTATGGCTGCCGCGAATCGCTGGTCGACGCGATCCGCCGCGCCACCGACGTGATGCTTTCGGGCAAGGTCGCCTGCGTCGCCGGTTATGGCGATGTCGGCAAAGGCTCGGCCCAGTCGCTGCGCAATGGCGGCGCGCGTGTTCTGGTGACGGAAATCGACCCCATCTGCGCCCTTCAGGCGGCAATGGAAGGTTTCGAGGTCGTGACCATGGAAGAAGCGGTGAAGCGCGCCGACATCTTCGTCACCACCACCGGCAATGAAGACGTGATCACTGCCGAGCACATGAAGGCGATGAAGCCGATGAGCATCGTGTGCAACATCGGTCACTTCGACAGCGAGATCCAGATCTCGGCGCTCGACAATTACGAGTGGACCGAACTCAAGCCCGGCACCGACCTCGTGAAGTTCCCGGACGGCAAGGAAATCATCGTGCTCGCAAAGGGCCGCCTGGTGAACCTCGCCTGCGCCACGGGCCATCCCAGCTTCGTGATGAGCTGTTCCTTCACCAACCAGGTGCTGGCGCAGATCGAACTGTGGAAGAACACCGATGCCTACAAGAACGACGTCTACGTTCTGCCGAAGAAGCTCGATGAAAAGGTGGCCGCTCTCCACCTCGACAAGCTCGGTGTTCAGCTGACAAAGCTCAGCCAGGGCCAGGCCGATTACATCGGCGTGCCGGTCGAAGGACCGTTCAAGCCTGAACATTACCGTTATTGATCGGTACATGCGGCGGCCCGGCAACCCGTCGGGCCGCCGCCATAGCGGTTGCATCTCCGGTTGCATCCGGCCCGCTGGCGGCATAGCTGGCAATTGATGGAAATTTCGCCCGTATTTCTGCCTCTCATAGGTCTGCTGCTCGCATTGTGGACCGGGGCAGCGATATTCCTGATGATCAAGGCCAGTCGGCAAATTCGGAGCGCACGCGCGCATCGCAATGCCGCGCGCCGTTTGGCCCGCATGGTCGAAGACGGTCCAGCCATCGCCTTGCTGGTACGGGCCGATGGCCGGATCGAGGCTCCTGATCGGTTTGCACGCTGGATCGGGCTCGATACCGTGCCCGAATATCTCACCGAGCTTTCGAGAGCCGATGGCACTGGCCTTTCCGAAGAGCAGGTCGAAGAACTTTCGACCCATGTACGCCGCACCCAGAAGACCGCCCGCCCTTTCAAGATGGCGCTGCGTCCGGTCGGTTCGCGCAAATCTCTGTCCCTCCGGGGCGCTCTTGCAGATCCCATGGTTTCGCCGAGTGGCGCTGCGCTGATCTGGGCTTTCGACTTTACCGAAACCGAAGAAGAGCTTGCCAGGCTGGGCGAAGAGGCCGCGCGGGCGCGCGATGATTTCGCGGCGCTGGTAGGCCTGATCGAGGCTGCACCCATGCCGATGTGGTTCCGCGGATCAGATATGCATCTGCGGCTCGTCAACCGGGCGTATGTCGAAGCTGTCGGGGCTGAAAGCGCGGATCAGGTCGTGGCTGACCAGATCGAACTGGTCGAACAGATCGGCGGGCGAAGTGCGGCACAGGTCGCGCAGCAGGCGGCTGACCGCCGACAGCCGATCGAGCGTATTCTGTCGGCAACGATCAACAATGCGCGTCGCACTGTGCGCGTTACCGACCTTCCGTTGGTGGGTGAGGGCATCGCCGGCTATGCGATCGATATCGAGGAAATGGAAGAACAGGCGCGCGAATTCCGCGCCTTCCGCGAAGCGCAGCGCTCCATGCTCGACCAGTTGTCCATCGGCGTGGCGCAATTCGATTCGCGGCAAAGGATGACTTTCGCCAATCAGCCTTTCCACCGCACGTTTTCGCTGCCTCCGGGAGTGGTCGCGGAGCGTATCCGTTTCGAACAGATGCTGACGGTCGCGCGTGAAAACGGGAAAATACCCGAAGTGCGTGACTTTCCCAGCTGGCGCAAGGAATTGGGTGAGTGGTTTCAGAAAGACGAGCCTGAAGAGTTCAACTGGCCCCTGCCTGACGGCACTCATCTGCGGTTAGTTGCCCAGCCTCTCCCTGATGGTGGCCTCGTGATGATCGCTGAAGATCACACGGAACAACTCGCTCTTTCCGCCACCAGGGACACATTGCTACGCACGCGAACTGCAACGTTCGACAGTCTGTCCGAAGCGCTGGCAGTGTTTGCCCCCGATGGTCATTTGGAATTGTGGAACCGCGGTTTTCCGACCGCATGGGGTCTTGATGGCGAAGTCCTCGACGGACACGCCCAGGCAGAGGAGTTGCTGGGGAGTATAGCCGGCCAGCTCGCCGATCCTCAGGAGGTCGGCAAGATAGGCCAGACTATCCGTGCAGCCACGCTTGATCGCAAGCACAACCAGCATACGGTTGAGCTGTCTGATGGACGTACGCTGACCTACAGCGGCGTTCCGCTCCCCGATGGCAATGGTCTGCTGACCGTCCTCGATATAACCGCATCGCAACAGGCGGAGCAGGCGCTGCGCGAACGCAATCGGGCGCTGGAAGAAGCCGATGCGGTAATGACGCGCTTTCTCGCCAATATGTCGTATGAATTCAGGACGCCGCTGACCACTATCGGAGGCTTTGCGGAATTACTGACGCAAGGAGTTGCTGGCGAACTCTCCGCGCAGGCCCGCGATTATGTCGAAGCCATCACGACCTCGGTCGAAAAATTGACCGAGCAGGTGGAGAACGTACTCGACCTTTCACAGTCAGAAGCGGGGCTCATGCCGTTGCGCAAGACGAGGGTCGACGTGCTGCCATTCATCGAACAGATCGTGCGAAAGCGTGAGGAAGCGATCATCGACGCCGGGCTATCGCTGGATCTCAACGGCAATCCCCAGAAGTCGATCGAGGTGGACCGACAGCAATTGGAGCGTGCCATCGGCCAATTGCTCGACAACGCCATCAGTCACACACCCAGTGGCGGTAAGATTTTGATCGATATATCCAAGCGGCGGGGCGTGAATCGTATCTCTATTTCAGACAATGGAGAGGGCATGAGCGAGCACGAACTTACCCGGGCGCTTGAAGGCATCCGGATGAGCCATGATGGCAAGGGCATCGAAAGAAGACATGGGCTGGGAATACCGCTCGCCCGACAACTTATTGAAGCACACGGCGGTACGCTGGATTTTCAAAGCCGAAAGAACAGCGGAACGACGGCGACGATTACCCTGCCATGATAGTTGAACTCTCCGACCTTGGTGCCATGGAAGCTTACGGCGCGCGTATTGCAGCCCGGCTGCTGCCTGGAGATGTCGTCGCTTTATCGGGCGGTCTGGGTGCGGGCAAGACTACGCTGGCCCGCGCAATAATCGCTGCGCTCGGCCATTTGGGCGAAGTGCCATCACCTACTTTTACGATCGTCGAAACATATGAGCATCTGCGCGTTCCACTGGTGCACGCCGATTTTTACCGTCTCGACCATCCATCTGAAGCGCAGGAAATAGGCCTCGACGATTATCGCGAAGGTGCGGCATTACTAGCCGAGTGGCCAGGCCATGCAGGGGGCTTTGAACATGAGCCCACTTGCTTTGCAATTACGCTGGAAACGGTGGGAGAGGGGAGACAGGCCATTGTGAAGCCCGGCCAGGCTTGGCAAAGCCGTATCCCATGAGCGACGCCATTTTTGAAGACATCCAGAACTTCCTCGGTGCGACCCGCTGGGAAGGCTCCGAAATCGCCCCGCTAGTGGGCGATGCCAGTTTCCGCCGCTATTTCCGTATCCGCCGGGGAGGGCAAAGTGCAATGCTGATGCACGCTCCTCCGCCACACGAAGATCCGCGGCCCTTTCTGCATGTCGCCGAGTGGCTCAATGCCAACGGCCTGCGTGGTCCCGAAATCCTGCGCGAAGAGGCGGAAAAAGGCTGGGTGCTAACCGAAGATTTCGGCGATACGCGGATGAAGGAGTGGATCGACGATCATCCGGATGACGAGCACGATATCTATTCCAAGGCCATCGAAACGCTCGTTCGGCTTCACCAATTGCCGCCGGGCCCTTTCGAGCCGTACGACATGGCGGTGTACCAGCGCGAGGCGGCGCTGTTCCTCGAATGGTATTGTCTCACCGCCGGGCTAAATGTCGATGAAGCGGGATGGACGGCCGCATGGGAAGAGGCGCTCACCCCGCTAATGCCTCGTCAGGAGCCAGGGGTTACGGTCCTGCGCGATTATCATGCGGAAAATATCATGCTGCTCGAAGAAGGTTCGCTGGGCGGCGAGCAGGGACTGATCGACTTTCAGGATGCTCTCGTTGGCCACCCTGCCTACGATCTTGTCAGCTTGCTTCAGGACGCGCGGCGCGATGTCTCCGCCCAGCTGGAACACGACATGCTGTGCCGTTACCGCGCAGCTGCCGATCCGGGAGACCACTTTGAAGCCGATTATGCGCGGTTGGGGGCTCAGCGAAATGCGAAGATAATCGGAATCTTCACTCGCCTTTACAAGCGGGACGGCAAACCGCGCTATCTCCGCATGATCCCCCGAGTGTGGCAAGCGATGGAGCGCGATCTGGCCCACGAAGCGATGGCCCCGGTCGCCACATGGTTCGATGCGAATATTCCGCAGGAACTGCGCGATGCCTATGGTGGAGAGATCTCGTGACCAAGCTCGTCTCCGATACCGCCATGCTGATGGCTGCCGGCCTGGGCAAGCGCATGCGCCCGCTCACCGCCACCACGCCGAAACCGCTGGTACGCGTGCTTGGCAAACCACTGATCGATCGCGCGCTCGATCGCGTGGAAGACGCCGGCATCGAAAAGGCGGTGGTCAATGTCCACTATCTAGCCGAATCCATCGAAGCGCATCTCGGTCCACGCAAATGCCCTGCGGTTCAATTTTCCGACGAGCGCGAAGAACTGCTTGAAACGGGCGGCGGCATGGTCAAGGCAAGGGCTGCAGATTTGCTGCCCGACCCGTTCTTCGCCTGCAATGCCGACAGCATCTGGCTCGACGGACCGCGGAACGCCTTCGAAGAACTTTCGGACGCTTGGGATCCGGAGCGTATGGATGCTTTGCTGCTGGTGGTGACCCATGCAAGGGCACGCAATTTCGATGGCTCAGGCGATTTCTACATGGATGGCTTGGGCAAACTCACCCGCAAGCTGCCCGGCCGTATAGCCCCATTCATATATACCGGCGTTCAACTGGTTTCGCATCGCCTGTTGCGTGATGCGCCGGCAGGCAAGTTCTCTACGAACATCCTGTGGGACCGGGCGATCGAGGAAGGGCGCCTGTTCGGAATCGCCTTTACCGGTACGTGGTACGAGGTCGGCACACCGCAGCATATACGCCCGACGGAAGAGGCGCTGACGGGTGGCTGACGCACGAGGCGGGCCGCAAGTCTATTCCATCGCCGCCCACAGAGGCTTCGCTGACGCGCTCGTTGCCGGACTGGTACCGCGCTACGGAGATGGCGAGCTTGGCCTGGCGCGCCTGACCTTGCTGCTGCCAAGTTCGCGGGCCCGCCGTACTGTTTCGGAAGCATTTATCCGCCATGCGGGGAGCGAGGGACGGGCTGGCCTGCTGATGCCCCGGATGGCGGTGGTGGGTGACCTCGATCTGGACGAGGCGCTTGGTCCGTTGCTCGATCCTCTCGGGGCGAGCGAGATCAAACCCTCCATCGATCCGCAGCGGCGAATGTTCGCACTTGCGCGATTGATAGCCGAGCAAATGGGCGGAGACGCTCCTAAAGGCGCCACGCTTCTCAGGCTGGCTCGCGAGACGGGCGCAACGATGGATCGCCTGCTAGTCGAGGATATCGGTCCGGAACAACTGCTCGACGAAAAGGTGGTCGACATTTTTCCTGACCTTTCGGCGCATTGGCAGGACACCATCCGTCTATTTGCCAATGTCCAGGTCAAATGGCTCGCCTGGTTGGGCGATAATGGAATGCTGGACGCTGCTGCACGCCGCAACCGCCTGTTCGACAAAGCGCGCGAGACGTGGCTGGCCATTCCACCTTCGACCCCAATTGTGGCAGCTGGGGTTACCAGTGCTGCCCCCGCGCTAGCCAAGTTGTTGCGCGTTGTCAGCGAATTCCCGCAAGGTGCTGTGATCCTTCCCGATTTCGATCTGACGATGGATAGCCAGGTGTGGAACGAGCTCGGCCGGGCAGGCGCTGCGCCCACGCCAGTTGATTCCGCTTTTGCGCGGAATGATGCGGTCACGCATCCGCAATATCACCTCAAACTTCTCCTCAACCGCATGGGCGTCGCCCGCGAAGAGGTCCAGCAATGGCACCGCAAAGGCATGACTGCTGCACCGCCTGAACGCAGCCATGCCATTTCCGCGCTGTTCCTGCCGCCAGAGGCCAGCAAGGTCTGGGTCGATCTGCCGCCTGAGAAGAGGCGCCTCTCCGGTGTTCGAATAATGGAAGCGTCGAATCCGGAAGAGGAAGCGCAGGCCATCGCACTGCTGGTACGCGAAGCCTTGGCGGAACCTGAAAAGCGGGTCGCTGTCATTACCCCGGACCGCCCGCTTGCGCGGCGGGTCGTCCACCATCTGGCGCGGTGGAACATTGTCGCGGACGATTCTGCTGGTCGCCCGCTTTCTCACACTGCCGCCGGGCGGGCCTTCCTCCTCGCTGCGGAAGTCATGGCCGAAGGGGCGAGGGCGGTGCCGCTGATGGCGCTCCTAGGCCACCCGCTCGTGAACGGCGGCATGGATCGCGGGCGCTGGTTGCGGCTCTTGCGCAAGCTCGAACGCGAATTGCGCGGGCCCCGCCTTTCACCAGGGCTAGAGCCTGCAAGGGCGGAGGTCGCACGGCTTGCTGAAAAACAGCCCGATATGGCCGAGTGGTGGACCACAGTCGAAATTCATGTTTCTCCCTTGGTCGATATCGATCGGGACGCTTCCGCCGGTCTTGCTGACCTTATCGATATTTTGGCAGCGAGCGCGGAAGCGCTATGTGGCGAAAAGCTGTGGTCCCAGGAAGACGGACGAACGCTCGCCGGTTTCGTAGAGGAATTTCGCCTGCATGCCCGTGAGTCGGATTTCCAGATAGCCCCCCGCGATGTTGCAGCCGTGCTTGGTGACGCCATGGAAGAGCGCGCTGTTCGGCCACCGTATGGGGGGCATGCGCGCGTGCAGGTGCTCGGCTTGCTTGAAGCGCGGATGAATAGAGCGGATCTCGTGATTTGTGCTGGCCTCAACGAAGGGACGTGGCCCGCGCGGGGAAGCGTAGATGCCCTGCTTGCGCCGCCGGTCCTTCGCGCCCTAGGTGTGCCGGGCGGGGATTTCCGTATCGGTCTGTCGGCGCACGATCTGGCAGGTGCGATGGGTGCGCCCGAAGTCGTTCTCAGCCGTAGCGAACGGGACGAGGGTGGACCGGCAATTCCAAGTCGCTTTCTCCTGCGCGTCCAGGCCCTGCTAAGCGACCTGCTTCCCAATTACGAAGATCATGAGGCCATCGCGCTTGCGAGTGCCATGACCCGCGCGGAACCAGCCCCAGACTATCCGCGACCTGCTCCCGTGCCGCGAGCCGAGCAGCGCGATGTCGATATTTCCGCTACCACGCTCGACCGTTTATTGGGCGATCCGTACCAGTTTTTCGCCCAGAAGATCATGGGCCTGTCCGATCTCGATGCGCTGGACGCAGACCCTGACGCACTGTGGCAAGGCAATGTCGCGCACGAGATACTCGAGCGCTGGCATATTGCGCGCAGGGCAGACCCCGCGGCACCTATCGCGCCGATTATGGAACAGGTTCTGGTTGAGCAAAATGCCGACCCGCTCATTCGGGGCTTGTGGCAGCCGCGCCTGCAGAAGGCGCTGGAATGGGTAGAGGACACTGTCTCTGCCTATGATGGGCGGGACATTATCGCAGTCGAAGCCAAGGGCGGGATGCAGTTTGACGGGGTGTTTGTTCACGGACGGGCCGATCGACTCGACCGGCTATCGGACGGCAGTCTGGCCATTGTGGACTACAAAACCGGCAAGCCTCCCAGCGCCGCAATGGTAGAAGAGGGCTTTGCGCTTCAGCTCGGTATCTTGGGCCTGATCGCTGAAGATGGAGGCTTTAAAGGTATTACCGGCGAACCCGGCGGGTATGAATACTGGTCCTTGGGCCGTGCCAAGGACGAGAACCCGCATGGCTTCGGCTATATCGACGTGCCGCTGAAAGTCGGTGCCAAGCGAAGCGGGATCGATCCAGAAGAATTCCTTCCGCTCACCCGCAGCAAACTGAGCGAGGCCATCGGGAAATATATCAAGGGCGACGCCCCGTTCACTGCGCGAGAAAACCCGAACTATCCCACCTACGATACGTATGACCAATTGATGCGCCTGGAGGAATGGCTACCGCGTCAGGGTGACGGGGAATCGCAGGCATGAGCGGCAAGGTCTATCCTCTCAAGGATACGCAGGCAGACAGCGTCAATCCCAAGGAGAGCGTGTGGCTTTCTGCCAGTGCCGGGACGGGCAAAACGCAGGTGCTCTCAGCCCGCGTGTTGAGGCTGTTGCTCGAGCCGAATGCTGATCCCTCTCAGATCCTTTGCCTGACCTTCACCAAAGCCGGCGCCGCCGAAATGGCGGTCCGCGTCAATTCGGTCCTTGCACGGTGGGTGCGGATGGATGCCGGACAGCTGGCGACCGAGTTGGCACATCTCGGCGCGCCGATCGATCCCGAAGCACAGTCGCGCGCCCGGTCGCTTTTCGCACGCGTCCTGGACTGTCCAGGAGGGGGCCTGCGCATCGACACCATTCATGCGTTTGCCCAGTATCTGCTTGCCGCCTTTCCCAGCGAGGCAGGGGTGCTCCCGGGCAGCCAGCCTATGGAAGATCGCGACCGCGACCTGCTGAGCCGGGATGTGCTTTCCAATTTGCTGGCCGATGGTGATCTAAGCATCCGCGATGCCGTTGAGGAGATGAGCCGGCGCAAGGGTCCCGATGCCGTACTCGGCTGGCTGATGCGGTGTGCACGTCACAAGGACCTGTGGGACCAACCTGGCTGGCAGCATTCATTGCGCGATCCGGTGCGTCGCCTGCTCGGCATTCCCGTGGATGCGGACGAGAAATGGGTGGCCGAAGGCTGCTCGGATGCGAACTTTCCGGTTCAAACGCTGCGCGCCATGCTGCCTGCCTTCGATGGATGGAATACCAAGTCGGCTGAAACCAGCAGAGGGTTTATCCAGCAATGGCTGGCGTTGGATCCGAAGGCGCGTCTCGCCGAACTCGATGGGTTCTGTCAGCGTAACTGCATCCTCAAGAAGGATGGCGACCCGACTTCGATGAAGGGGGCGGAGAAGAACGATCCCGATTTCCCTCGTAAACAGGAGGAAATTGCCGAGGCGGTCGCCGCGGTAAAGGAACGGCGTAAGCTTCTCGCCCTGGCTGGTTTCCTTGCTCCGCAGCTGGAGGCGGGTCGGGCCTTTGCATTGCGGTGGGAAGAAGCCAAGGCGCGCGAAGGTCTCGTTGATTTCGATGATCTCATACACCGAGCTGCGCGTTTGTTGTCATCGAGCCAGATGGCGGACTGGATACGCTACAAGCTCGATCGCAGTTTCGATCACATACTGGTCGACGAAGCGCAGGATACGAACAAGGCGCAGTGGGCCATCGTGAAAGCGCTAACCGACGATTATTTCGACGGGCTGGGAGCGCGGGGCGATGCGGTGCGCACCATTTTTACCGTCGGCGATTACAAGCAGGCGATCTTCGGTTTCCAGGGCACAAGCCCGGAGAACTTCCGCGAAGCCCGCGACTATTTTCGAGACAAGATGGATGCGGCAGCGTCGACAGCCGCGGAAAGCAGATCGATCGGCAAGGCAGGCCGGCTGGAAGAGTACGATCTCGGGCGCAGTTTCCGCACCAACCAGACTGTCCTTGGTTTTGTCGACCGCGCGATGGAAAGCATTGGTCATGAGGGCTTCGGTCTTGAAGAACCATCACCTCCGCATGTGGGCGCAGATGCGCCAGGGATTGTGACCCTCTGGAAGGAGGTCCGAATCGTCGAGGGGGGTCAAGACGAGGCGAGCGAAGAAAATGGCTGGTTAGCGCGTCACGACCGTCTGATGGCGGACAAGATCGCGCAGCAGGTTGCAGAATGGCTCGATCCGGCGGGTGAAGGCTTTACGCTGGTCAAGGGTGGCGCGCGCCGCGCGGAGGCCGGCGATGTCATGGTGCTGGTGCAAAAGCGGCGCGAGCTCGCTTCGCTGATCGTGGCGCGACTCTATGCGCATGGCGTTCCGGTCGCTGGCGTCGACAGGCTTCGGCTGGGTAACCCGCTGGCGGTCAAGGACCTCATGGCTGCGATCCGCTTCGCCGCGCAACCACTCGATGACCTGACGCTTGCGAGCCTGCTAGTCTCGCCATTGTTTGGCTGGAGCCAAGAGGAACTGCTCGAATTCGGATGGCGCGCGAAGGGCATCCGCCTATGGGAACATTTACGTGCTTCGGACCATCCGCGTGTCGCTGAAACGGTGAACGGCCTGCGCGAAATCCTCCGCCGGGCGGATTTCGACAGCCCGCAGCAACTGCTTCACTACATTCTCGTTGGACCGATGGATGGGCGCCGGAAACTCGTGGCGCGACTTGGGCGGGAGGCGAACGATCCGATCGACGAACTCCTCAACGCCGCCAACGCTTATGCCTCGACCCATGTGGCGAGCTTGCAGGGCTTTATCCGCTGGTTCGATGCGGGTGATGGCGAACTGAAGCGTGAGGCAGGTGAGGGCGGAGATCAGGTCCGTGTGATGACGGTTCACGGCTCTAAGGGGTTGCAAGCACCGATCGTGATCCTGGCGGATGCTGCGATCCGGCCCGACGCCTCCGGCGACCTGGCACTTGAAGAAACGCCGCTGGGGGCTCTGGAAAGCAACATCGTCCCGCTGCCACCGCTGACCAAGGAAGAAAAGGTCGGGCCGGTGAAGGTCGTCGAAGAGATGAGCAAATTACGCGCCATGCAGGAGCACTGGCGGCTGCTCTATGTCGCAATGACCCGCGCCGAGGAGGCACTTTTTATTGGTGGTTCGCTCGGCCCGCGTGACGCGAAGAACGGCCCGCATGAGGATAGCTGGTACGCAAGGCTGCTAGCCCTGTTCGACGAAGGGGAGGCGGTCGAGGACCCGATCTGGGGCGCGCGTTGGGAAACAGGTGAACGCGCGCCTTCGGTACCGGCATCGACCAAGGGAGCGCAGCCGCAGACGATCGAACTTCCTCTTTGGGCCAAGCAGGCTGTAGGTCCCGAACCGCGGCCTCCGCGTCCATTGGCGCCGTCGGGTTTGGGCGAAGTGGAGGGGAGCGATCCGCCGCTCCAACACGATGTTGCGGCTGGAGCCGCGCGGCGCGGCGTGCTGATCCATGCGTTGCTCGAACGATTGCCGGAGCTGGCGGATGACCGGCGCGAGGACGCGGCACGAATCTGGCTGGCGCAGCAAGCGGCTGACCTTTCCAGCGAAGAGCGCGAGGACATGCTGGCGCGTGCCTTGGCTGTGCTCGCCGAGCCCCGCTTTGCCGATATCTTCGCCCCGGGCGCGCTGGCGGAAATCCCGCTTGCCGCAACAGTAGAGGGACAGGTAGTCATGGGGACCGCCGACCGACTTCTCGTCACGCCGGAAAAGGTGACCGTCGTCGATTTCAAGACCGCGCGCCGCCCGCCGAGTTCGCTGGAAGAAGTTCCCGATACAACGCTGCGGCAGATGACGGCCTATGTCGCTGCACTGGAAGTAATCTACCCCGGTCGCTCGGTCGATGCCGCCGTGCTCTATACGCAGACGCCCCAGCTCATCGCCTTGCCTCAGTCAGCTCTCGCGCCATACAAGGCCGCATTTGCGGATCGGCAGGAAAGCTTTCCAGCGATGGCCGTTGAGTAATCACCACACGCGCCCATATGGGCTGCCAAGATATTTGATTTCAGGAGTATTCCCATGGCCACCATCACCGTCACCGACGAAGGATTCCAGAAAGACGTTCTGGATAGCGACAAGCCCGTTCTCGTGGATTTCTGGGCAGAATGGTGCGGACCCTGCAAGATGATCGCTCCCGCTCTGGAGGAATTGAGCGAGGAAATGGCCGATCAGGTGACCATCGCCAAGATGGACATTATGGAAAACACCGGCGTTCCGGGCCAGATGGGCGTCCAGTCCATTCCCTACCTCGTGCTTTTCAAGAATGGCGAACCCGCTGCACAGATGCGTGGTGCTGCGCCCAAGGGCCAGCTCAAGCAGTGGCTTGAAGGCGCACTTTAAGCCCTGAAGCCATATCCTCGCGCCGCGAACTTGTCTTGCGGCGCGACCTTGCTAAACGCGTGAGACCATGAAGCGCACGCACCTGCCCCTGAACGCCCTTCGCGTCTATGACGCTGCGGCCCGACACCTCAGTTTTACCCGCGCCGCGGATGAACTGGCGGTGACACCGGCTGCGGTCGGCCAGCAGATCCGCGCGCTTGAAGACCATCTCGGCACGGTCTTGTTCCGCCGAACCAGCAAGGGGCTGGAACTGACCCAGGAAGGGTCAGCCGGTTTGGATTCCCTTCGCGAAGGCTTCCTCAAGTTCGAGGAAAGCGTGTCTGCCATGCAGGCAGGCCAGGCAAGCGACAACTATACCATCGCCTGTCCACGCGAATTTTACGCGCAATGGCTCGCGCCCCGGCTGGCAGATTTCTCCAAAGAAAATCCCGACGTCAAATTCTCGTTCGTCGCTGATGAGAACGCGGATTTCACCGAAGCCAACCTCGACTGCGCCATCAGGCTGGTCGATGGCCCGGGTGATTTACAGGGTATAGAACTTGCCGCCGCGCGCCGGGTAACGGTTGCTGCGCCAAACGCACCCGATCGCTGGATCGATTGGGGGCTACCGTTGCAAGACGGCGTGCAGGCTCACGTCACTGTAAGCAATGCGGGGCAGGCTCTGTCGGGTGCGATGGCAGGGTTGGGCATGGCAATCCTGCCCGAACTGCTTGCCAAGGAGGCGATCGAGGCTGGCCGTCTCGAAGTGCTCGACGGTCCGGAAACGGGCACGCGGGCCTATTGGCTTGTCGCGCCGACGCCGCAATGGCGAACGAAGAAGGTGCGCACGCTCGTCGATTTCTTGTCGGGTGAATGACGTTCCGGTCCTGCGGACGGAGCGGTTTACGCTGCGTCCACTGGAACCAGCCGATGCGGCGGCCCTTTTCCCGACATTCGCCGAAGACGCGCAGTGCCGCTTCCTCACGCGACCCGCATTCGGTAGCGAGGAAGAACTGTGGGGCTGGCTTGCCGACCCGGATTGGAACGGACGTACCTGGATCGCCGAAGATGACCGCAAAACTGTGGCGGGCCGCTTCGTGGCCATCCCAGGGCATGAAGATGGCATAGAGGAAATCGGTTATGTTACCTGCGCTCATCGTCAGGGCGATGGTGTAGCCTACGAATGCACCTGCGCCCTGGTACGGCATCTGATCGATAACGAAGGCAGACGTAAGCTCACTGCCGAGGTCGACATGGAGAACATTCCATCGATCCGTCTACTTGAGCGCCTCGGCTTCACACGAGAGGCCGTATTCCGCGAGCATGAAACCACTCACAAGGGCCTGTGCGATGTCGCGATTTACGGGCTGCTTGCATCCGATCCGCAACCACATCCCATTCGAACCTGATCTTGACCCGGTGGGACGGGTGGCTCATGCGCCGCGTGTCGAAGGTTCTCCGGGGCGGCTTGCCGAACCGGAGCTAAGACGGGAAGCCGGTGTGAAACCGGCGCTGCCCCCGCAACTGTAAGCGGCGAGCGGCGGTCCACTCATGTCACTGCGGCCATGGCTGCGGGAAGACGGACCGATCGCACCGACCCGCGAGCCAGGAGACCTGCCTTTGGCGCGATAACGTCCACCGGCGGGGTGTCCGGTTCGGTTGCTTGCGGCAGATCACGGGCCGGACATTGGGTCCGCGAACCCGCAGCCATGACCAGCTGTACCCAGAGCTCCCCGCCTGCTTCTTCGGGGAAGATAATGATGATTACACATTCGAATGACGGTCCATCGACCTGTGATGACGGAGGCCCGGCGCTATGAGCGAAGAAACGATGCCCACTGGCGAGGCCGCGATCCGTGTTACAGCCGTTCCGGCGGACGCCAATGTTTACGGAGACATTTTCGGAGGCTGGCTGATGGCGCAGATGGATCTGGCCGCCTCCGCCATCGCATCGCGCCATTCGGGCGGGAGGGCAGTGACGATCGCCGTCGATGGCATGACCTTCCACCGCCCGGTGTTCGTGGGGGATGAGGTGTCGGTCTATGCTACACTCGAGGAAGTGGGGCGGACTTCAATGAAGGTCGCGGTTGCTACCTGGCGGCGGGACAGGCATTCCGAAGAGGCAAATCTGGTGACCAAGGCTCGCTTTACCTTCGTGGCTATTGGTCAGGACCGCCGGCCGCGTTCGGTAAAGCCGCTCGCTATAATTGCGTGAGATAGAAATGACGGAACCGGTCGCATCCCCCTGTATCAATATATGTCGGCTCGATCCGGCGGGAGAATGGTGCATGGGTTGCGGCCGGAGCCTTTCGGAGATTGCAGCTTGGGGAGCCGCGTCCGATGCAGAGCGACGTTTAGTCGTAGAGCGGGCACGACGGCGCTTGGATGTCTCAGAATCGTCCCAATACAGCTGAAAATAGCGCTTTCGGATAACCACGCGCACGTTGGGTTTGCCAGGGCTCGAAGTCTCGAGACACCCTCCGCGAAAACCCCACTTTAATCAGAAGTTGGCCGGACCCTCAGGTTTCCAAGGCAGGTTTGCAATGCTTGTGCTCATGAAAATGGCATGAGTTTGAAAAACACCTTGTAATAATGCTAATCATTCGCAATAGCGCGCTCCGACATCAATGGAGGGCAAGTTGCCAAATAACATGAACAAGAGCAGGGCAGGTACAACCGCGGCATCAACACTGCTGGCAGGTGCGTTCGGCGCGGCATTCCTGCCGACCGTCGCCGTTGCGGAGGAAGTCTCCGAGACGCAGCCGCAGGGTGAGATCGTTGTCACGGGCCAACGCCCGGACGTGAACGTGAATGCCGAAGAATCGCCGTACAAGATCGATCGTTCGACCGATCGCAAATTCACCGACGACGTTCTCGATACGCCGAAATCGCAGACGATCATTCCCAAGGAAGTGATCGAGGATATCGGCGCCAATAGCTTCCGCGAGATCGTCCGCAGCACGCCGGGCGTGACGCTTGGCACGGGCGAGGGCGGCAACGCGTTCGGCGACCGCATCTTCATCCGCGGCTTTGAAGCACGCAATGACGTCTACATCGACGGCCTGCGCGATCCGGGCGTAACCAGCCGCGAGATTTTCGCGGTGGAGCAGGTCGAGGTCGTAAAAGGCCCGAGCGCCATTTACGGCGGTCGCGGCACCACCGGCGGTCTCGTCAGCCTTCAGTCGAAAAAGCCGCAATTTGATAATGATTTCGCCGTCATCGAAGGCGGTATCGGCACCGAAAACTATTACCGCGGCACGATCGACGCGAACTATCAGCTCGGTGAAGCCGTGGCCCTGCGCGTAAACGGTCTTTACCACGATGCCGATACGCCCGGCCGCGATTACGTCGAAAGCGAGCGCTATGGCGGCACGGCTGCCATCACGCTGCGCCCCACCGATACGCTCGCTATTTCGACCGATTACTATTACTACCGCCTCGATGGCGTGCCCGATTATGGCCACCCCTTCGATGCTACGACGCAAGAGCCCTATCTCGTCGACAGGGATAATTTCTACGGTGTGGTCGGCCGCGATTTCATCAAGAACGGGGCCGACATCGGCACCGCGCAGATCGACTGGTCCCCGACGCCGGGGCTGAGCTTCCACTCGGTCACCCGCTATGGCGAAACCTACAATCGCTATGCCGTGAGCGAACCGTCGCTTTGCGTGTTCGAGCGCGATGCGCAGGGCAACTGCCCACGTGGCGGCGGGACACCTGTGCCCGAAAGCGAATATACCGTCAGCCCGGCGATGAAGAGCAGCTGGCGCGACAACAGCTACTGGGCCAACAGCACCTATGCCTTGGCTGAAACGCAGACCGGCGGGATCGGCCATGAAATCGTCCTTGGTGGCGATTTCAGCGAGGAGACGATCGATTCCTATCCGCTCGACGTGCCCACGACAGTGGAGGATGCTGAGGGCAACATCATCTCGGTGCCCGGCGGGCTGATCTACGACCTGTTCGATCCCGATCCGGTGCTTGGCTATGACGTGCCCATTGGCCCCAATCGCAGCAACGGCCCGACGACGACCACGGCGCGCAACTTTGCGGGCTATCTGCTCGACACGATCCGCTTCTCCGAGGCATTCCGCATCGTGCTGGGCGGCCGGATCGACACGTTCGACGTGGATTATGCCAGCCCGACCTCCACGCTCAACTATTCGAAGGACTTCTTCAACTGGCAGGCCTCCGCGGTCTACAAGCCGTCGCCCAAGGCCACGCTTTATGCCAGCTACGCCACCAGCTCCAATCCCAGCGGCGAACAGCTGGACGGCAATGGCGCCTCCTATGACGGCATTTCGGAGCAGACGATCGACTTTCAGCCCGAAGAGAACACTTCGATGGAAATCGGCGGCAAGCTGGAACTGTTCGGCGGCAATCTGCTGCTGACTTCGGCGCTGTTCCGCATCGAGAAGGACAATGCCCGCGAATCCGGTGGCCGGGGCCAGCCCTATACCAATGTCGGCACGCTGCGTTCGCAGGGGGTGGAGCTGGGCTTCAGCGGCACGGTGGCCGACCGGATCAAACTGTTCGGCGGCTATACCTACACCGATGCGGAGATCACCGCTTCGGCCAATCCGGACAACGTCGGGCGCCGCTTCGCCAACATCCCCGAGCATACCGCACAGCTCCTCGCCACGGTGCTGGTCACCAGTCGCTTGGAAGTGGGCGGCCAGGTGTATTATCAGGACGAGATGTTCGGCGGTTCGCAGCTGGCCGGCACGGCCCGCGTGCCCGGCTATGCCCGCTTCGACGCCGTTGCGCGCTACCGCGTCAACGACGTGTTCGAGGCGCGGGTCAATGTGCTCAATGTGACGGACGAGCGCTATTACGACGCGATCTACCGTTCGGGTTCGCCCTTCAGCTACATCGCGCCGGGCCGTTCGGCCTTCTTCACCCTGACGGCGACGCTGTAATCGGCTAACGGGAGCAGGACATGATACTTCAGCTAGACAATGTCCTGAGCCCGGAGGAGGCGGCGGCCCTGCGCTCCCGCCTCCTCGCTGCCGACTGGGTGGACGGCAACGTCACCAGCGGCGCGACTGCGGCGGGGGCCAAGCGCAACCGCCAGCTGCCCGAGGATGCGGCCGAAACCCGCGCGGCGCAGGCCGCTGTCAGCAAAGCGCTTTCGGCCAATCCCGCCTTTCTGTCCGCGGCCCTGCCGCACAGCATCTTCCCGCCGCTGTTCAACCGCTATGGCCCGGGCGAGACCTTCGGCCTGCATGTCGACAACGCCATCCGCGTCCACGCGGGCACCGGCGCGCGCATCCGCACCGATCTGTCGGCCACGCTCTTCCTCACCGATCCGGCGGACTATGACGGCGGCGCGCTGGAGATCGACGGGAACGAGGGGCGCAAGACCTTCAAGCTGCCCGCCGGATCCATGCTGCTCTATCCCTCCACCACGCTCCACCGGGTGACCGAGGTGACGCGGGGCGAGCGGGTGAGCTGCTTCATGTGGATGCAGTCGCTCGTCGCCGACCATGCGCAGCGCGAGATGCTGTTCGACCTCGACCGTACTGCCCAGACCCTCGCCGCCGATCGCGGCAGCCAGGATGCAGAGGTGCTGCGGCTCACCCAGCTTTACCACAATCTCGTGCGGATGTGGGCGGTGTCCTGAACCCGCCGGGGTCCAGAGCCTCCATCTCCGCCAACACTTCGGCGCGGATGCGTTCATAGACGGGATGGCCCGGCCTGATCTCGCGCTCGTCCACGCGGAAGGCGCTGCGCCGGTTGAGCAGGTAGATCAGCAGACCATTTCCGCGGCCGCCCCAGCCGCTGACCGGATCATCGTCGAACCCCCCCTTCAGCGCCCGTTCGAGCCCGCAATCCTCCAGCCGCTCCGCACCATAGCGCAGCGCGAGGTCCCACGCCTCGGCAAACCCCTCGGCCCCCGGCTGCGCCCGCAATTTGTAGAGCGCCTCGATACTCTTGGCGATGGAGAGCGCCGCCTGCTTGACGATCCCAGTCGCCGCGAGCGTGGCGACGAAGCGCCGCTGCAGATCGGGCGTGATCGAATTGCGGCGCGGATGCGTGTGAAGATAGGGGGTGAAGGCGAGCAGCGGATCGTCGTCCTCCGGCTCGTCCCCGATATGCGCCGCGGCGGAGGTGGCCTGGCGGGCGATCTTGCGGGTGGGTTTGGGGGCGGGGTGGGTCATCGGTTCTCCCGTCATTGCAAGGAGCCGCAGTCGACGCGGCGAAGTGCAGCTGTCCAAAGGACAATCCAGCTTCCGACCTGACCTATGGAGGCTACGTCAGGAGATGGATTGCGTCGCTATGCTCGCAATGACGTGTAGGAAAATGGTTTCTATCCGGCGAAATCACCGAGCAGCAGGCTTCGCGGCGAAGCGCTGCTGTCCGAAGGACAATCCACACTGGTCAGGCCACCGCACACATGCCCTCCACGTCATTGCGAGGAGCCGAAGGCTCCGCGGCAATCCATGGACGTCAGGTTACCGCCCGACGCACCGCCGCAATGGCCAAAGCCGCCATTCCATGGATTGCGTCGCTACGCTCGCAATGACGTGTAGGAAAATTGTTTTTAGATGTTTTCCGGCAATAAGGCCTGCGCAATCGCTAAAGTAATTTCGTCGATAAGAGGGCTGGTTATTCCTCTCTCCACTGCTTGCTCTGAAAAAGCTTGCTTTATAGGCCCGGGAATACCTCTTGCGAATAGCCAGTCAGGGGTCCCTCTATCGGCCGTCAAAAGGCGCTGATAGGGCCTCTGACCGATAGCACCAAAGTACTGACCGTTTACATTGTGAAGCCAGTCATCGATTTCCTCTTCACCCTCTCTGCCTGCAATTAATTCGCTGCATAGGTCGGCAGATTCCTCGGCATTGTAGAGAAATTCAGCGGTAAAAAATGCTTGGTTCCGCCTAATACCGTAGCGATCCAAAAAAAGAATGAACTCGTCGGTCATCGGAAGACATCGAGCAAACTTGCCTTCTCCGAATTCTTTTTGCTGGTGCGGGTGTTGATGATTAGAAAGTCTAGAAAATGCTGTCCGCCCAGGTTTGTCATTATCAAACAGGAAATAGGTGCGTTGATTTGGTTGTAGACCACCGCATTGCATCACAGCCGCGATAATACCGTCTACATTCTCCGGCGCGCCTCCAAGGTCTCTGATCTCGATATTATTATCATCAACTAATTCGGTGATCGCGTCTTCGAACATACTAATATCGTGCTTCCCTTCGACCAACAAAGCGGGCCGCTCAAGGTCAGCAACAAAATCTCGTAGCGTTTCCGCTTGATCTTTGAATTGGGCGAGTTGGTCTTGGAACTGCTTTGATCGTCGGATGAGGAAAGGCAGTTGCAGCAGCCCTGCATTTTCCATCTTTGCCTCTGCTTGCTCTATACTGCCAATTTCACTCGCAGCGTTATTCGGATCAGCATTTCCATCAGTTACAGTTTGTTTGGCAATGAAGTATCTTTGTACTTCGGCGTTTTCGTTTTCAGCTAGATAAAAGGCAGGAGAATGGCTCGTGATAAACACCTGCGTGTCATCTCTGCTTGAAAAGGAAGCGAAACGATCTGCCTCTATTTCTGCTGATTTGAGGTCCAATGAGTTTTCAGGTTCTTCGAAACCCCACAAATACAATTTCGGTCTGGCTTCGATGTCGTTAATGAAGCGCAGCATCTCAGGAATGTGACGAGCTTTGATTCCATCACCCTTTTGCCTCAAGAGAGAATGGTTGTCGTCTCCGTGCGAGAAATCTAAGTTTCTAAAAAGACTGGCCATATGAGCCGGCGCGGCGAGGCGAGCTGGACCCTCGAACATTTCACTGAGCTGTTCAGACAGGGGCCTAGTTCTCTTTCCAATTGCGTCTACAAAACGCTGAGTAGCGCCTTGTATGGCCACGCTTTCTGCAGCAGCTTCGTACATCCGCTCGATTAAATCAGCGAATACCTCCAGATCCTTAATTGCCGGAATATAAGTAAAATCAATGTCGTTTAAAAAACGGGTCAGACGAGCTCGCTGAGCGCTCGTTGCGAGATGTGGAAATACTGTTTCATTCATTTCTCCATCTCGGTTCCATTGGCGTTTTACCGTTACTTCCTCGCCTAAAACCGAGGAGTAATTTTCGGGAACCTTAAATGTAATTTTTATCCATATGAATTGGCGCCCCTTAGCCTGTCTCGCTGCAACCTTTCGTGCATCTGAGATATCGAGATTAAAATCGAGTTCTTGGTCTGGTTCAATCTCGTCATTAAAGAAAAGATTCAAAGCTCGGAGAAAGTTTGATTTGCCGCTGTCGTTCCTCCCAAATACGACGTTCAAATCTCCAACTCGATTGAAGTTCGCCGTGTATAGCGAACGAAAATAATTTATCTCAATTCGTTGAATAAGCCGCATGTTTCCCCCTGAAGAGGGATCAGCCATACTTTTGGTTCAAGTGTCAATATCGTAGCATTTTTTGGGACGTGAAAAGCCCGGCCATATCTTTTTCGTTCTGAACTCTACTCCACTCATTGAACTATGTAATTCATAGTAGGCAGCGTGATCTAGGTGGTCACTTTGGATCATTGGTCGGACCACCTGCGTCTGCAAATCCCGTCACCTTGCATTCCCCCCAATTCTCCCCATCTCGTAACCAGCTACCAGTCGCGATCGACGGTCTCGGAGGCCAGTTGCCTCCCCCTCTTTCTTTTTCGCCTTCTAGCCTCCGCGCACAAGCGGTCGCTGATGGGCGCCTGCGCGAAAGAGAAGGACCAGTCCCATGACGCGTATCGGCACCATCGACAGCTATGACAGCGAAACCGGCAGCGGCATGATCCAGCCCGAGCAGGGCGGGGCGGCGTTGCGGTTCCAGAAAACTGATCTCAAGCACCAGCAGCAGGCCGCCGAGCCGCAGCATGGCCAGCGCTTCAGCTATGACACGCGGCCTTCCGAAGGCGGCGGGCCGTGCGCCACCAATATGTGCCAGCAGGAACAGGACCTGTCGGAGCTGCAGGAAAGCGAGAAACGCAACCAGGCGCGCCAGCAGCCGGGCTGACTGACCGCGCGCGCCCGACACGCCTTTCCCATTTTCCACCACCCGCACGCTCCAGCAAAGGATCACCCATGGACCTCAACGAACTTCTCCACGCACATCAGGTCGCGGTGATGCGGGCCAGCGCCCGCGGTGGCAGCGATGCGGGCGAGGATGACGATCACTTCGCCAAGGTCGCCGAATATGCCGAGCGCGTGCGTAACCTGCGCGAAATGCGCATGGCGGACGAGGCGCGGGCCGGCGAGGGGCCGCAGACCATCATCTATGGCACCTACGCCGGCGATCATTCCGCGCCCGATGGCGAAGCGCTTGCTGGCAAACCCATGGCTGACGAAGCTCTTCCCGAAGAGACGGGGCAGCCGGGCGAGGGCGGGGCCACGCCTGCGGGCGAGACCAATGCCGATGGCGAATACACTGTCGGCGGGAAAACCTATAGCGATCTCGATCTTGCGGTAACCGAGCACTTGCGCCAGATGTCGGACCCCGGCGCGGACCCTGCTGCCTGAACTGGCCGCCTGAACGGGTTGTCTGGGCGGGGCGTTCGGAGCATGTTGCCCGGCGTTCCGGGCACGCTCCCTGTGGGCTCCGGCCGTGTTCCGGAGGTGTCCGGTACTTGACCGATCCCGATTCCGACAGTAAATGCGCGCCCATCCGGTGCAGGATTTATCCCGCATCGGGCAGATAGAGCTGAACATTGCCGGTCAGTCCCGGGGCCTTTCGCTTATGCGACAAGGCTCTTTTCTATTGAGGTTTCGCTTTGCCGGGTTCCCGCTTTCGCGGGAATGACGCTGGGGGAACTGCGGGGCAGCCGTCAAAGTAACCCGGTGGCCGTGTGGGCCGATGGGTGGAGCGTTTCAGGCTCGTGCGAACAGGCCGCCCCGGTGCTTCCAGTGCCGCGCGCGCCATGGCTGCACGAACCCGATCGCATCACCAGTCACCCGCTAGTCGTCACCTTCACACGGTGAAGAGAAAGAACTCATATGCCGACAATCAACCAGCTGGTCCGCAAGGGCCGCGTTCCGCAGAAGGCCAAGAGCAAGGTCCCTGCGATGGAGCAGAACCCGCAGAAGCGTGGCGTTTGCACCCGCGTCTACACGACGACTCCGAAGAAGCCGAACTCGGCTCTGCGTAAGGTTGCCAAGGTTCGCCTGACCAACCAGCGCGAAGTCATCTCCTACATCCCGGGCGAAGGCCACAACCTGCAGGAGCACAGCGTTGTGCTTATCCGCGGCGGCCGTGTTCGCGACCTTCCCGGCGTTCGCTACCACGTCCTTCGCGGCGTGCTCGATACGCAGGGCGTGAAGGATCGCAAGCAGTCGCGCTCGAAGTACGGCGCCAAGCGTCCGAAGTGATCTGTCCGGGGGGCAGGTCATCCTCGAAAAATTGCCTTGCGCGATTTTATCGGGGATCCGGTCCTCAAGGCTTTTAGGAATTTACCCGGTCCTCGCTGGCTTCCCGCTTTCGCGGGAATGACGAACAGCAAGGCCGCCGGGCAAAAGAAGGAATTCGTGCCATGTCACGTCGTCGTCGTCCCGAGAAGCGGGAAATCCTGCCTGATCCCAAGTTCAACGATCAGGTCCTGTCCAAGTTCATGAACAACCTGATGTATGACGGCAAGAAGGCCGTTGCCGAAGGTATCGTCTACACCGCGCTCGACACTGTCGAAGCAAAGGCCAAGGCGAACCCGGTCGAGCTGTTCCACGCAGCGCTCGAAAACATCAAGCCGCAGGTCGAAGTCCGCAGCCGCCGTGTCGGTGGTGCGACCTATCAGGTGCCTGTCGAAGTGCGTCCCGAGCGTGCCCAGGCGCTGGCTATCCGCTGGCTGATCACGGCTGCGCGCGGCCGTCCGGAAACCACCATGGCAGCACGCCTGTCGGGCGAGCTGATGGATGCCTCGAACAACCGCGGCAACGCCGTCAAGAAGCGCGAAGACACGCACCGCATGGCGGACGCGAACCGCGCCTTCTCGCACTATCGCTGGTAAAGCGGGGCAGGGATGGGGCCGGGGGTTACTCCCGGCCTCGAAACTGTCGCATTAATCCCTACATGGGGGTGGACCTGGCTCACCCCCGACTTACGAGGAACTCCCTATGGCTCGCGAATATCCGCTGGAGCGGTACCGCAACATCGGCATCATGGCGCACATCGATGCCGGCAAGACCACCACGACCGAACGCATCCTCTACTACACCGGCAAGTCCTACAAGATCGGCGAAGTCCACGACGGCGCCGCTACCATGGACTGGATGGAGCAGGAGCAGGAACGCGGCATCACCATCACGTCGGCTGCCACCACCACGTTCTGGACCGCGGAAGACGCGACCAAGGACCCGATGGGCGCTCCCGAAGACCTGCGTGAGGGCATGCCCAAGCACCGCATCAACATCATCGACACCCCCGGCCACGTCGACTTCACCATCGAAGTCGAACGCTCGCTACGCGTGCTTGACGGTGCGGTCGCCGTCTTCGACGGCGTCGCCGGCGTCGAACCCCAGTCCGAAACCGTATGGCGTCAAGCTGACAAGTACGGCGTTCCGCGGATGTGCTTCGTTAATAAGCTCGACCGTACCGGTGCAGACTTCTATTATTGCGTTCAGTCGATCATCGACCGCCTTGGTGCGAACCCGCTGGTTCTGTACCTTCCGATTGGCGCGGAAAGCGACCTTCAGGGTGTTGTCGACCTCGTCAATAACCGCGGCATCGTTTGGCAGAACGAAGATCTCGGCGCGAAGTACGAGTTCGTCGAAATCCCGGCCGACCTCGCTGACAAGGCGGCCGAATACCGCGAGAAGCTAATTGAAACCGTCGTCGAGCAAGACGACGATGTGATGGAGCAGTATCTCGAAGGTCACGAGCCTGACGCGGCGACGCTCAAGAAGCTGATCCGCAAAGGCACAATGGCGCGCGACTTCGTGCCCGTGCTTTGTGGCTCAGCCTTCAAGAACAAGGGTGTTCAGCCCCTGCTTGACGCGGTTGTCGACTACATGCCGTCGCCGCTCGACGTTCCGGCCATCAAAGGCGTCCTGCCTGACAGTGATGAAGAACAGACCCGTCCTTCTTCGGATGATGTTCCGTTCTCCGCTCTCGCCTTCAAGATCATGAATGATCCGTTCGTCGGTTCGCTCACATTCACCCGTATCTATTCGGGCCAGCTGTCCAAGGGCAGTGTCCTGAACTCGGTGAAGGACAAGAAGGAAAAGATCGGCCGTATGCTGCTGATGCACTCGAACAATCGCGAGGACATCGACGAGGCATTCGCTGGCGACATCGTCGCTATTGCAGGGCTTAAGGAAACCACCACCGGCGACACGCTGTGTGCGCCTAGCGCTCCGATCATTCTCGAGCGTATGGAGTTCCCCGAGCCGGTAATCGAACTTTCGGTTGAACCGAAGACCAAGGCCGACCAGGAAAAGATGGGCGTGGCGCTCAATCGCCTGGCCGCCGAAGATCCGAGCTTCCGCGTGACCACCGATCACGAATCCGGTCAGACGATCATCAAGGGTATGGGTGAGCTTCACCTCGACATCTTGGTTGATCGTATGAAGCGCGAGTTCAAGGTGGAAGCCAATGTCGGCGCACCGCAGGTTGCTTATCGCGAATACCTCGGCAAGCCGGTTGATGTGGATTATACCCACAAGAAACAGTCGGGTGGTTCAGGCCAGTTCGGTCGCGTGAAGGTTAAGGTCACGCCTGGTGAGCGTGGTCAGGGCTTCGTGTTCGAAGACAGCATCAAGGGCGGTAACATTCCGAAGGAATACATTCCTGCCATTGAGAAGGGCTTCCGCGAGCAGGCCGAGAGTGGCCATCTCGTAGGCTTCCCGATCATCGACTTCACCGTCGAGCTTTATGACGGTGCGTACCATGACGTCGACTCGAGCGCGATCGCGTTCGAAATCGCCGGCCGCGGTGCGATGCGCGAAGTGGCTGATCGTTCGGGTATCAAATTGCTCGAGCCGATCATGAAGGTCGAAGTCGTTACGCCGGAGGATTACCTCGGCGATGTGATCGGCGATCTCAACTCACGCCGTGGTCAGATCCAGGGCACGGACAGCCGCGGCAACGCACAGGCTGTTGAAGCCAACGTACCGCTGGCCAACATGTTCGGTTACGTGAATGAGCTCCGCTCGTTCACTCAGGGCCGTGCACAGTACAGCATGCAGTTCAGCCATTACGACGAAGTTCCGGCGAACGTGGCACAGGAAGTCAAGGAGAAGCTTGCGTAAGGCAGCTTCTCCGTCTAGGGGCGGCGCCTGATTCCGCGGGCGCCGTTTCCAACCCGCAGAAATTCACTTTCAGATTAGAGGTTATTGGAAAATGGCGAAGGAAAAATTCGAGCGTAATAAGCCGCACGTGAACGTCGGCACCATCGGTCACGTTGACCACGGTAAGACCACGCTGACCGCGGCTATCACCAAGGTTCAGGGTTCGGCCGTCGACTTCGCAAACATCGACAAGGCGCCCGAAGAGCGTGAGCGCGGCATCACCATCTCGACTGCCCACGTCGAGTATGAAACCGACGCACGTCACTACGCGCACGTCGACTGCCCGGGCCACGCCGACTATGTCAAGAACATGATCACCGGCGCGGCGCAGATGGACGGCGCAATCTTGGTTGTGAACGCAGCTGACGGCCCGATGCCGCAGACCCGCGAGCACATCCTGCTTGCTCGTCAGGTCGGCGTTCCAGCCCTGGTTGTTTACATGAACAAGGTCGACCAGGTCGACGACGAAGAAATCCTCGAACTCGTTGAACTCGAAATCCGCGAACTGCTGAGCTCGTACGACTTCCCGGGCGATGATATTCCGATCATCAAGGGTTCGGCTCTCGCCGCTCTCGAAGGTCGTGATGAAGCGATCGGTGAAAACTCCATCAAGGAACTGATGGACGCTGTCGACAGCTACATCCCAACTCCGGATCGTCCGGTCGACAAGGACTTCCTGATGCCGATCGAAGACGTGTTCTCGATCTCGGGTCGCGGTACGGTTGTCACCGGCCGTGTCGAAACCGGCGTTGTGAACGTTGGCGACGAAGTTGAAATCGTTGGTATCAAGGATACCAGCAAGACGACCGTCACCGGCGTTGAAATGTTCCGCAAGCTGCTTGATCGCGGTGAAGCTGGCGACAACATCGGTGCCCTGATCCGCGGCGTTGCACGTGAAGACGTCGAACGTGGCCAGGTTCTCGCGAAGCCGGGTTCGGTTACGCCGCACACTGAGTTCAGCGCTGAAGTCTACGTTCTTTCGAAGGACGAAGGCGGCCGTCACACGCCGTTCTTCGCGAACTATCGTCCGCAGTTCTACTTCCGTACCACGGACGTAACCGGCGAAGTGATCCTTCCTGAAGGCACCGAAATGGTTATGCCTGGCGACAACGTGACCATCGACGTTAAGTTGATTGCTCCTATCGCCATGGACGAAGGTCTTCGTTTCGCAATTCGCGAAGGCGGACGTACCGTTGGTTCGGGCGTGGTTGCTTCGATCTCGAAGTAAGCCAAGGCTAGATTAACTTGGGCCCGCGCCGCCGTCTGGTGGCGCGGGTCTTTGTTTTGCGCACGTAGTGGCTTTGAGTATCCGCCAATCTCCTTGAATTCGGGTTTGTTTCGATTGAACCTAATTCGGGGGTTGTCAGCTACCGGTGTTCTCCGTATATGCGCGCTCACAGCAGAAGATTCGTCGGGTTCGACATTCTTCAGCACCAGAATTCATGGAAGGTCGCCCGCAACCGGGGAACCGGGCTCGATGCGGGGCTGGCCTTTCTTTTTGTTTGCGGATCGTTGATCCGCTTGGCTCTTTCGCATCGGTGTAGGTAATGGAAGCACAGAATATCCGCATTCGCCTCAAGGCGTTCGATCATCGCGTTCTCGACCAGGCGACTGGTGAGATTGCAGACACCGCGCGTCGCACGGGTGCTCTTATTCGTGGCCCCATTCCCATGCCGACGCGTATCGAGAAGTTCACCGTGAACCGCGGCCCGCACATCGACAAGAAGTCGCGCGAGCAGTTCGAGGTGCGTACCTACAAGCGGTTGCTCGACATCGTGCAGCCCAACGCCCAGACGGTCGACGCGCTGATGAAGCTCGATCTTGCTGCTGGCGTGAACGTTGAAATCAAGCTGGCCTGATCGGTTTGATTTCGGTCTGCCTGCTGGACCCTAAATCGCAGGAAAGTTAAGGGGTGCTCGATACCCCGCTCGGCCTCAGGGTCGCGCAAGACAATCGGGATACCGCCGGAGTTCATCCGGGACTGCGTCCTCCGTCTGCTGCTCAAGCGAGTGGCAATCAGCCCGGACGGGGCACGCATCGCACAATCGGGTTGGCAAGCACCTATGGGATGGGCCCTGGGTGCCTCTGTTGAGGAGTTTGACGATGCGCACAGGCGTGATCGCAAAGAAAGTCGGGATGACCCGCCTCTTCCAAGAGGATGGACGGCACGTACCTGTGACCGTTCTTTCGCTGGAAGATTGCCAGGTTACCGCAAATCGCACGGAAGACCGTGACGGCTATTATGGCGTCCAGGTCGGCTCCGGCGAAGCGAAGCAAAAGAATGTAAGCAAGCCGCAGCGCGAAGCCTTTGCCAAGGCCGAGGTTCCGCTGAAGATGAAGGTCGCGGAATTCCGTGTCGACAGTGAAGAAGCTTTGCTTCCGGTCGGTGCCCGTATTTCCGCTGAACACTTCGTTGCCGGCCAGAAGGTCGATATCACCGGGCACACCCAGGGTAAGGGTTTTGCTGGCGCTATGAAGCGCTGGGGCTTCGGTGGTCTGCGTGCTACCCACGGCGTGTCGATCTCGCATCGTTCGCATGGTTCGACGGGTAACCGTCAGGATCCGGGTCGCGTGTTCAAGGGTAAGAAGATGGCTGGTCACATGGGTGACCGTCAGCGTACCCAGCAGAACCTCGAGATCGTTCGTACGGACGCTGATCGCGGCCTCCTTTTCGTTAAGGGCTCGGTCCCGGGTGCGAAGAATGGCTGGCTGATGGTTCGCGATGCCGTGAAGGTTCGCATGCCGGAAGATCTGCCTTTCCCTGGCGTAATGTATCGCAATCGCGAAGAGTTCGAGCATCAGGAAGCTGATGCCGGCCTGGTCGAAAGCGCAGCCGAGCATGAAGTCGGCACCGAGATCTCCGCTGAGCAGCAGGAAAAGCTGATGCAGCAGCAGGAAGCCGGTGCTGATGCCGAAACCACCACCGACGGTGATGCCGGCGGTGAAAGCAAGGAGTCCTGATCGTGAAGGTCAAGGTCCAGAAAATCGACGGCAAAGCGTCGGGCGATATCGAGCTGAACGATGATGTGTTCGGTCTCGAGCCGCGCGCCGACATTTTGCACCGCGTTGTCACATGGCAGCTCGAAAACCGTCGCGGTACCGCCCGTCCTACGCGTGAGCGTTCGGATGTAGCCCGCACAGGTGCCAAGTTTGGTCGCCAGAAGGGTTCGGGTGGCGCTCGTCACGGTGATCGTGGCGCTCCGATCTTCATCGGCGGTGGTAAGGCTCATGGTGCGCGCAAGCGTGACTTCGAGCAGTCGCTGAATAAGAAGATCCGCGCTCTCGGCCTTAAGATGGCGCTCTCGAGCAAGGCTAAGGACGGGCTTATCGTCGTCGACAGTCTTGAACTCGCGGATGCCAAGACAAAAGCGCTCAAGGGTGTTTTCGACAAGAATGGCTGGGCTGGTAAGGTCCTCGTCATCGACGGCGAAAGCGTGAACGACGGCTTCAAGAAGGCCGCCGGTAACCTCCCGGGCGTCAATGTTCTCCCCGCCATGGGCGCCAATGTCTACGACATCCTGAAGCACGACACGCTCGTCCTCACCAAGGACGCGGTCGAAAAGCTGGAGGGCCGTTTCAATGGCTAAAAAGCAGGAAATCGCAGCCCGTCACTACGACGTGATCCTTGCGCCGCACATCACCGAGAAGTCGACCATGGCTTCGGAGTACAACGCGGTGGTCTTCAAGGTTGCTGGTGATGCGACCAAGCCGCAGATCAAGGAAGCGGTTGAAGCGATCTACGCTGATCAGAAGGCCAAGGTGCTTTCGGTCAACACGATCAACGTTAAGGGCAAGACCAAGCGCTGGCGGGGTAAGCCCTACAAGCGCAACGACGTGAAAAAAGCGATCGTCACTCTCGCTGAGGGTTCGATGATCGACATCACGGAAGGTGTGAGCTGATGGCACTCAAGAATTACAAACCGACGAGCCCCGCGCGCCGCGGCCTCATCCTCGTCGACAAGTCGGGTCTGTATAAAGGCAAGCCCGTCAAGTCGCTCACGGAAGGCAAGCGCAAAACCGGTGGCCGTAATAACAAGGGTCATGTCACCTCGCGTGGCATCGGCGGCGGTCACAAGCAGAAGTACCGTTTCATCGACTTCAAGCGTCGCAAGTGGGATGTTGAAGGCACCGTGGAACGGATCGAATACGATCCCAACCGCACGGCATTCATCGCTCTCGTTAAGTACGCCGACGGTGAAATGGCTTACATCCTCGCACCGCAGCGCCTCGCTGTCGGCGACAAGGTGGTGGCTGGTGAGAAGACCGATACGAAGCCTGGCAATGCCATGCTGCTTGGCCAGATGCCGGTTGGTACGATCTGCCACAACGTCGAGATGAAGCCCGGCAAGGGCGGCCAGATCGCACGTTCGGCGGGTGCCTATGTACAGCTGGTCGGCCGTGACCGCGGCATGGTCATCGTTCGCCTCAACAGCGGCGAACAGCGTTACCTTCGTGCTGACTGCATGGGTACCGTCGGCGCTGTGTCGAACCCGGACAACCAGAACCAGAACCTGGGCAAGGCCGGTCGTCGTCGTTGGATGGGCATCAAGCCGCTGACCCGCGGTGTCGCCAAGAACCCGGTCGACCACCCGCATGGTGGTGGTGAAGGCCGGACTTCGGGCGGTCGTCATCCGGTCACTCCGTGGGGTAAGCCAACCAAGGGCGCCCGTACGCGTAACAACAAGCAGACGGACAAGATGATCATCCGTTCGCGCCACGCGAAGAAGAAGAGGTAATCCGACATGGCTCGTTCCGTATGGAAAGGTCCGTTCGTCGAACTCAGCCTTCTTAAGAAGGCAGAAGAGGCGCAGGACGCAAGCAGCACCAAGCCGATCAAGACCTGGTCGCGCCGCAGCACCATCCTGCCCCAGTTCGTCGGTCTCACGTTTAACGTGTACAACGGCCACAAGTTCATCCCCGTATCTGTTTCGGAAGAAATGGTCGGCCACAAGCTCGGTGAATTCGCGCCTACGCGCACTTTCCCCGGTCACGCTGCCGACAAGAAGGGCAAGCGCTGATGAGCAAGCAGAAAGCACCCCGTCGCGTCGCCGACAATGAGGCTCTGGCTGTAGGCACCACCATCCGTGGTTCCGCGCAGAAGCTGAACCTTGTTGCCGAGCTTATCCGCGGCAAGAAGGCCGAAGAGGCCCTCAACATCCTCGCCTTCTCCAAGAAGTCGATGGCGAAGGATGCCACGAAGGTTCTCGCTTCGGCGATCGCCAACGCGGAAAACAACCACAACCTCGATGTCGACGCATTGGTCGTTGCAGAGGCTTCGGTAGGCAAGTCGATCACAATGAAGCGTTTCCACACCCGTGGCCGCGGCAAGTCGACACGCATCCTGAAGCCGTTCAGCCGCCTTCGGATCGTCGTCCGCGAGCAGGAAGAGGCGTAAGATGGGCCATAAGAGCAATCCGATCGGTCTGCGCCTGCAGATCAACCGCACCTGGGACAGCCGCTGGTACGCCGAAGGGCGTGATTACGCCAAGCTGCTGGCCGAGGACATCGAGATCCGCAAGTACATCCTCAAGAACGCTGCCCAGGCAGCAATCTCGAAAGTGGTCATCGAACGTCCGGCAAAGCTTTGCCGTATCTCGATCTATGCTGCGCGTCCCGGTGTCATCATCGGGAAGAAAGGTGCGGACATCGAGAAGCTGCGCACGCAGCTTTCGAAGATGACCGAAAGCGAAGTGAAGCTAAACATCGTTGAAATCCGCAAGCCGGAAGTCGATGCCAAGCTCGTTGCTCAGGGCATTGCCGATCAGCTGATCCGCCGTGTTGCATTCCGTCGTGCTATGAAGCGCGCCATGCAGTCGGCCATGCGCCTTGGTGCCGAAGGCATCAAGATCATGTGTGGCGGCCGTCTCGGTGGCGCTGAAATCGCTCGTGTCGAACAGTATCGCGAAGGTCGCGTGCCTCTGCACACGCTGCGTGCGAACATTGATTACGCTGAAGCTGAAGCGCTTACCGCTTATGGCATCATCGGCATCAAGGTTTGGGTCTTCAAGGGCGAAATTCTCGGCCATGACCCGACCGCGCAGGACCGTCTGATGATGGAATCGCAGACCTCCGGCGTCCGTCCGGCTCGCTGATTGCAGGTATAGGAAAGAACCATGCTGCAACCGAAAAAAACCAAGTACCGCAAGGCGTTCAAGGGTAAGATCCATGGCAACGCCAAGGGCGGCACCACGCTCAACTTCGGCTCTTACGGGTTGAAGGCTCTCGAGCCCGAGCGTATCACCGCGCGCCAGATCGAAGCGGCTCGCCGTGCGATCACGCGTCACATCAAGCGCCAGGGCCGTCTCTGGATCCGCGTTTTTCCCGACGTGCCGGTTTCGAAGAAGCCTGCTGAAGTCCGTCAGGGTAAAGGTAAGGGTTCGGTCGAATACTGGGCTGCTCGTGTGAAGCCGGGCCGCATCCTGTTCGAACTCGACGGTGTTGCCGGCCCGCTGGCTGCCGAAGCGTTCAGCCGCGCAGCCATGAAGTTGCCGGTCAAGACCAAGGTCGTGGCCCGTCTGGGCGACACCTCGCACCTCGGAGGCGAATAATGAGCAAGATCGAAGATCTGCGCCAGAAGAGCGATGACCAGCTGGACGAAGAACTGACCAGCCTTAAGCGCGAGGCATTTAACCTGCGCTTCCAGGCCGCGACGAACCAGCTTGAAGCTCCGGCGCGTATCCGCGAAGTCCGTCGCACGATCGCCAAGATCAAGACGCTGCAGACCGAGCGTTCGCGCTCGGTTGAAGCTAAGGCTTGAAGGAGTAGACCATGCCCAAGCGTATTCTGATCGGGACCGTCACCTCCGACAAGACCGACAAGACCGTTACCGTGCTCGTCGAGCGTAAGGTGAAGCACCCCCTTTACGGGAAGATTATTCGCCGCTCGAAGAAGTACCATGCTCACGATGAGAAGAACGAGTATCAGCTCGGCGACATCGTGCGTATCGAAGAAACCAAGCCGATCTCGAAAACCAAGACCTGGATGGTCAAGGATCGGGTGACGGCAGGCGGAACCCAGGCTGTCGAGGCTGACCTCGAAGTCGAAGCCGCAGGCAACTGACGTTTTAGGAACTGCCGGGCATTTGTCCCGGCAAGCCAAGAGAAGGAACCGGATCGATGATCCAGATGCAATCCAATCTCGACGTCGCGGACAACAGCGGCGCCAAGCGCGTCCAGTGCATCAAGGTACTGGGTGGCTCGAAGCGTCGTACCGCGTCCGTCGGCGACGTGATCGTGGTTTCCGTTAAGGAAGCCCAGCCACGCACGAAGGTGAAAAAGGGCGATGTCCATCGCGCTGTCATCGTGCGTACGAAGAAGGACGTCCGCCGCCCCGATGGCAGCGTGATCCGCTTCGACAGCAATGCCGCCGTTCTCGTCAACAAGAACGAAGAACCGATCGGCACCCGTATCTTCGGCCCGGTGGTCCGCGAACTGCGCGGCCGTGGCTTCATGAAGATCATCTCGCTTGCTCCGGAGGTGCTGTAATGGCGTCCGCTAAGATCAAGAAGGGTGACAGCGTTGTCGTCCTGTCCGGCAAGGACAAGGGCAAGACCGGCACCGTAGCAAAGGTCATGCCCAAAGAAGGCAAGATCGTTGTCGAGGGTGTCAACGTCGCTGCCCGTCACCGTAAGCCGACCCAGCAGAACCCGCAGGGCGGTATCGATCGCTTCGAAGCGCCGATGCCGATCAGCAAGGTTGCTGTGGCCGATCCCAAGGATGGCAAGCCCACCCGCGTCCGTTTCGAAGAAAAGGACGGCAAGAAGGTGCGTGTAGCCGTGAAGAGTGGGGAGACCATCGATGGCTGATTACACCCCCCGTATGAAGCAGCGCTACGACGATGAGATCGTCAAGGCGATGACCGAAAAGTTCGGTTACAAGAACCGTCTGGAAGTGCCCAGGCTCGACAAGATCACGCTCAACATGGGTGTGGGCGAAGCCAGCCAGGACAAGAAGAAGGTTCAGACCGCTGCGGAAGAAATGGCCAAGATCGCCGGTCAGAAGCCGGTTATCACCAAGGCCAAGAAATCTATCGCACAGTTCAAGCTGCGCGAAGGCATGCCGATCGGTGCGAAGGTAACCCTTCGCCGCGAGCGCATGTACGAATTTCTCGACCGCCTCGTGACCATTGCAATGCCTCGCATCCGCGACTTCCGTGGCCTCAACGCCAAGTCGTTCGACGGTCGCGGCAACTATGCTATGGGCCTCAAAGAGCAGATCATCTTTCCCGAAATCTCCTACGATCAGATCGAGAAGGTTCGGGGCATGGATATCATCGTAACCACCACGGCAAAGACCGACGAGGAAGCTCGCGAGCTTCTCAAGCTCTTCGGTTTCCCGTTCCCGTCTGAAAAGTCGGAAGAGAAGGAGGCGGCGTGAGCCGCTTCCGGATCGCAGGATAAGGAAGGAACTTAAGTCCAATGGCGAAACTGAGTTCGATCAACAAGAACGAGCGCCGTAAGAAGCTCGTTAAGCAGTATGCGGACAAGTATGCGAAGCTGAAGGCTATCGCTGACGACGAGAGCCTCGATGAAGGCGAACGTCTGATGGCGCGCCTCAAGATGGCTGAGCTGCCCCGCAACGCGAACCCGACCCGCGTGCGCAATCGCTGCGCCACCACCGGCCGCCCCCGCGGCTACTACCGCAAGTTCGGCCTCAACCGTATCGAACTGCGTGACCTCGGCAACAAGGGCCTGATTCCAGGCCTGACCAAGTCGAGCTGGTGAGGTACTAACAGATGGCTATGACCGATCCCCTGGGTGATATGCTCACCCGTATCCGCAACGGCCAGCAGGCTAAGAAGGACAGCGTCCTTTCGCCCGCTTCCAAGCTGCGTGCCAACGTTCTCGAAGTGCTGACCCGCGAAGGCTACATCCGTGGCTACAGCGAAGATGCTTCGGGCAAGCACGCCGCACTGCGGATCGAACTGAAGTATTTCGAGGGCGAACCTGCGATCAAGCACGTTGCCCGCGTCTCCAAGCCTGGCCGCCGCGTATACGCGGGTTCGAAAGAACTCCCCGTTGTGCGTAACGGCCTCGGCATCACCATCGTCTCGACACCGAAGGGCGTGCTTTCCGACGCGGAAGCTCGCACCGAAAACGTCGGCGGCGAAGTGCTGGCGGAGGTATTCTAATGAGCCGCATCGGCAAGAGACCGGTAGCGATCCCCAGCGGGGTTACTGCCAATATCGACGGCGAGACGCTCAGCGTAAAGGGCCCCAAGGGTACCCTCACGATGGGTCTCTCGGATCTCGTCGAGTACAAGCTCGAGAATGACGAAATCTCCGTCACTCCGGCCAACGACACGCGTCAGGCCCGTAATCACTGGGGCATGCAGCGCACTCTCGTGTCGAACCTGGTCGAAGGCGTGACCGAAGGCTTCACCAAGGTTCTCGAAATCAATGGTGTCGGTTACCGTGCACAGGCGCAGGGCAAGAAGCTGAAGCTTCAGCTCGGCTATTCGCACGACGTCGACCTCGACGTTCCCGAAGGTATCGAGGTGAAAACCCCGGACCAGACGACGGTCGAGATCAGTGGCACCGACAAGCAGGCCGTGGGCCAGTTTGCGGCAAACATCCGCAGATGGCGCAAGCCCGAGCCTTACAAGGGCAAGGGCATCAAGTATCGCGGCGAGTATATCTTCCGCAAGGAAGGGAAGAAGAAGTAAGATGGCAAAGCTTTCTCTTTTCGAACGTCGCCGTCGCCGTGTCCGCACTGCTCTCAAGAGCCGTGCCGGTGGCAAGCCTCGCCTGTCGGTGCACCGCACCGGCAAGCATATCTACGCACAGATCATCGACGATGCCGCCGGCAAGACCGTGGCTTCGGCTTCGACGCTGGGCGGGAAGGCCTCGGGCGCCAATGTCGATGCGGCCAAGCAGGTTGGCAGCGACATCGCCGCTGCTGCCAAGAAGGCCGGCGTTACCACCGTCGTGTTCGACCGCGGTGGCTTCCTGTTCCATGGCCGCGTCAAGGCGCTGGCCGACGCCGCTCGTGAAGGCGGGCTGGAGTTCTGATGATGGCTGACGAAAACAAGACCGAAAACACCGAAGAAAAGGTCGTTACGGCCGAGACCGAGCACGCTGTGACCAAGGAACAGCCGGCTATCGCCGACACTCCTTCGGAAGCTGCTGCCAATCAGGACCCTGCCCAGGGCGCTGAAGGTCAGCCGCGCGAGCGTGGTGGCCGTGGCGGTCGCGGTGGCAACCGTGATGGTGGCCGTGGCCGTGGTGGCCGCGACAACCGTCGCAACAACCGCCGCGAAGAAGAAGATGACGGCATTATCGAGAAGCTCGTCCACATCAACCGCGTCAGCAAGACGGTGAAGGGCGGTAAGCGCTTCGGTTTCGCTGCACTGGTTGTCGTGGGTGACGGTTCGGGCCGTGTCGGATTCGGCAAGGGCAAGGCCCGCGAAGTGCCGGAAGCCATTCAGAAGGCTTCGGCTGCTGCGCGCAAGAAGATGATCCGCGTTCCTCTCAAGGAAGGCCGCACGCTTCACCATGACGGCAATGGCCGTTTCGGTGCGGGCAAGGTCACGCTTCGTACGGCACCTCCGGGTACCGGTATCATCGCCGGTGGTCCTATGCGTGCCGTGTTTGAAAGCCTCGGCGTCGCCGATGTGGTGACCAAGTCGGTCGGTACCTCGAACCCCTACAACATGATCCGTGCCACTTTCGATGCGCTGACCGAACAGACTTCGCCGAAGTCGGTTGCTCAGCGTCGCGGCAAGAAAGTCGCCGACCTGCTTGGTCGCGGTGGTGCGTCCGAGGCCGAGGCTGAAGCCGACGCCGCGGCTATCGCGGAGTAATCGAGATGGCGAAGAACAAGATCATCAAGCTGAAGCAGATCGGTTCGCCGATCCGCCGTCCCGAAAGCCAGAAGAAGATCCTCATCGGTCTTGGCTTGAACAAGATGCACAAGGTCGTCGAGCGCCAGGATACCCCAGAGGTTCGTGGTGCCGTTGCCAAGGTCCCGCATCTGGTGGCGATCGTCGAAGACTAAATCTTCGGTGATTACAATTTGACGGGGGCGGCCTGCTGCGATAGCGGGCCGCTTCCATTTTACAGCGCGAACAAAAGCGAAAGCGAGTGCAGACTATGAAACTTAATGACATCCGCGACAATCCCGGCGCCCGCAAGGAGCGCATCCGTGTCGGCCGTGGCATTGGCTCGGGCAAGGGCAAGACCGGTGGCCGTGGCCAGAAGGGCCAGAAGAGCCGTTCCGGCGTAGCCATCAAGGGCTTCGAAGGCGGCCAGATGCCGCTTCATATGCGCCTGCCGAAGCGCGGCTTCAACAATCCGTTCGGCAAGGATTATGCCGAAGTGAACCTGGGAATGGTCCAGAAGTTCATCGACGAGAAGAAGCTCGACGGCAGCAAGGACATCGACCACGCAGCGCTCAAGGCCGCTGGCCTCGCGCGTGGCGGCAAGGACGGCGTCCGTCTGCTCGGCAAGGGTGAACTGAAGGCCAAGGCCAAGTTCGTCGTTGCCGGCGCCTCCAAGGGCGCCATCGAAGCGGTCGAAAAGGCTGGTGGATCGGTTGAAGTTATCGCCAAGGGCGAGAGCGAAGCCGAGAAGAAAGCCAAGCGGACTGAAGCCAACAAGGCCAAGAAGTCCAAATAATACCGAGAATTTGGGGAGCGGGGTTCGACAAAGGTCGCCTCGCTCCCTATCTGTCCGGTCAACGCCGGGACGGGCCGGCGGCAAGCTAGGATCGAAGACGACCAATGGCATCACGCGCCGATAATTTTGCGAGCAACATCAGTCTCGCCAATTTCTCCAAGGCCACCGAGCTGAAGAACCGTATCTGGTTCACAGTGGGTGCGCTCATTGTCTTTCGCTTCCTGAGCTTCGTTCCCCTTCCGGGAATCAATGCCCGCGCGCTGAGCCAGCTTGCCGACCAGACCCAGGGCGGCATCATTGACATGTTCAACATGTTCACCGGCGGCAGCCTTGAACGCATGAGCCTTATCGCGCTCGGCGTGATGCCTTACATCACTGCTTCGATTGTGGTTCAGATGGCTTCTGCGCTGCACCCGACCCTTGCGGCGCTCAAGAAAGAGGGCGCTGCCGGCAGGCAGAAGCTTAACCAGTACACCCGTTACGGGACGGTGCTGCTCTGCACGGTCCAGGGCTGGTTCCTGGCTGCCGGACTTGAGAGCTTCGGTGCTTCGAGCGGTATCGCTGCAGTTGTGGATCCGGGCTACATGTTCCGCATCGGTGCGGTCATCAGCCTTGTCGGGGGAACGATGTTCCTCCTCTGGCTGGGTGAGCAGATCACCAGTCGCGGTATCGGCAACGGTGTGTCGCTCATCATCATGGCGGGCATTGTTGCGCAGTTCCCGACCTTCGTCACCAACATGACCTCGGGTTATAGCGAAGGGTCTATCTCGACCGGTATCCTTCTCGGCTTTATCGTGATGGTCGTCGGCCTGATCCTTCTGATCAGTTTCTTCGAGCGGGCACAGCGCCGGTTGCTCGTCCAGTATCCGAAGCGTGCCACGCAGCGTGGCATGATGCAGGCGGACCGTTCGCACCTTCCGCTCAAGCTTAACACGGCGGGCGTTATCCCTCCGATTTTCGCGAGCTCCTTGCTGCTCCTGCCCCTGACGATTACCCAGTTCGCCGGTAATTCGCTCGACACCGATAGTGGGCTGGGTGGTACCATCCAGACTGTGCTTCAGTACCTGCAGCACGGACAGCCGCTTTACATGACGCTCTATGCGATCGGCATCATCTTCTTCTGTTTCTTCTACACCGCAGTTGTCTTCAATCCCGAAGAAACCGCTGACAATCTGAAGAAGAATGGCGGCTTCATCCCCGGCATCCGTCCGGGCAAGCGGACTGAAGACTATCTCGATTACGTGTTGACGCGCATCACGGTCATCGGTGCAATCTATCTGACTTTTGTCTGCGTTGTTCCCGAATACATGATTGCTCAGACTGGCGTTCCGCTCTTCCTGGGTGGTACCAGCCTGCTGATCGTGGTGAACGTGACTGTGGATACCATAAGCCAAATTCAATCGCACCTGCTGGCGCACCAGTATGGCGACCTTATCAAAAAGGCCAAGCTCAAGGGCCGCCTGCGCTAAAGCAGGACACTCGGGGAAGGGGACCTCTCTCGATGGACATCATACTTCTGGGGCCTCCGGGCGCGGGCAAGGGTACGCAGGCGCAGCGCCTGGTCGAGCATCACGGGATGATGCAGCTGTCGACCGGCGACATGCTTCGCGAAACCCGCAAGGCGGATACCGAACTCGGTCGCAAGGTTGCCGACATCATGGACTCGGGTTCGCTCGTTTCGGACGATATCGTTTCCGCCATGATCGATGCGAAACTCGCGGACATGGGTCCGGAAGTGGGCGCAATCTTCGATGGCTATCCGCGCACGGCAGCGCAGGCCGATCAACTGGATGAGATTTTGGCCAAGCATGGCCGAAACCTTGATCATGTGATCGAGCTGGAAGTGAATGAAGACGCACTCGTAGAGCGTATTACGGGCCGCTTTTCGTGCGCCAACTGCGGGGCCGGCTATCACGAGGTTTTCAAGCAGCCGAAAGTCGAAGGCGTATGCGATGAATGCGGGTCGACCGAGTTCAAGCGCCGGCCTGATGATACGGAAGAAACCGTGCGTCATCGCATGCAGGTCTACCGCAATGAAACCGCTCCGATCCTCCCCGGATACGAAAAACGCGGCATTGTCGCCCGCGTCGACGGTATGGGCGCAATTGACGAAGTTACGCACGCCATCGATTCCATTCTCGCCTGAGCGCTCAGAGAGTATTTGCTCTCTGTAAAACCAGCGAGAAGATATTTTCCGGTTAGGTGAACAATCGGAATGCGCAGCCGTAAATGTCGAAAGACATGGAGGCCGCATTGCCAGACACAATCCCCGATCTAGACAGTTTCATCGCAGGCGTACGCGAACGTAATCCCGGCCAGGAAGAGTTCGTCCAGGCCGTGGAAGACGTGGCGCGAGACATCATCCCGTTCGTCCGGGAGCATTCCGAATATCATGAAGCCGAGATACTTCGGCGGATCGCCGAACCGGACCGGATAGTATCGTTCCGCGTCTGCTGGGAGGATGATGACCGCAACGTGCGGGTCGAACGCGGTTGGCGTGTTCAGAACAATAACGCGGTCGGGCCTTACAAAGGTGGGTTGCGCTTTTCCGAGGGCGTGACTGAAAGCGTGCTCAAGTTCCTCGCATTCGAACAGACGTTCAAGAATTCCCTGACAGGTCTCCCGATGGGTGGGGCGAAGGGCGGCTCTAATTTCAATCCCAAAGGAAAATCCGATCGCGAGGTGATGCGCTTCTGCCAGTCTTTCATGTCGGAGCTCTATCGTCACATCGGCCCTGACACTGACGTACCGGCGGGGGATATCGGTGTCGGGTCGAGAGAGATCGGGTATATGTTCGGCCAGTACAAGAGACTTACCGGCCGCTGGGAAGGTGTGCTAACTGGCAAGGCAAGCGAATATGGTGGTTCAGATCTCAGGACAGAGGCAACCGGGTATGGCGTGGTCTATTTCCTGCGCGAGATGCTGGAAACTCACGATGAAGAGCTGAAAGACAAAACTGCCGTGTTGTCCGGCTCAGGGAACGTAGCGCTTCATGCTGCCGAAAAGCTTATCGAAGAAGGAGCCAAAGTCCTTACGCTCTCCGATAGTGACGGGTTCATTCATGATCCTGACGGCATCAACGAAGAGAAGCTGGATTGGGTCAAGACACTCAAGTTAGAGCGGAGAGGACGCATTTCCGAATTTGCAGATCAATTCAGCAACGCGGAGTATCACAAGGGCAAGGCGCCATGGAGCGTTGAATGTGATATCGCAGTGCCCTGCGCCACACAGAATGAACTGGGGAAGGACGCTGCAAAGACGCTTCTGAAGAATGATGTGATGGCTGTCGTCGAGGGAGCGAACATGCCCAGCACGGCAAAGGCGTCCGACGCCTTTCGCAATGCCGGAATTCTGTTTGGTCCGGCCAAGGCTGCCAACGCAGGTGGAGTTGCGGTTTCCGGCTTGGAAATGAGCCAGAACTCAGGACGCGTAAGTTGGGAGCGTGGCAAGCTCGACCGCATGCTGACCGAACTCATGCAGGATATTCATCGAAAATGCGTGCAAGATGGCAAAGGCGAAGATGGGCAGGTCGACTACGTCCGCGGCGCTAATATCGCAGGCTTCCGGAAGGTCGCGGATGCCATGCTCGCATTCGGTGTAGTGTAGTTACTGCCGGATTTTGACTAGACTGGTCATACCTTATAAGGTTGCGGCATTGAAATCGCGAAGGCCGGATCTATATCCTTGGTCTCTCGTGATTGCGCGCGCAGATGGTTGACGGCTCCGCCGAATCCTATTATGCGCGCCGTTCATTCGATGGTTTCGGTGGATCCGGCAGGTGTCAGCTATTGCGCGCGCCATCCGGATTTTCTGCGCTTCAGGCGCCCGTGTCTATCGGTGAAAGAAGGCGTTGAGATGGGGTCGCGCTTCCAAACGACCCTGTGGAGCATGGAGAATTAAGTGGCTCGTATTGCCGGGGTAAATATCCCCACCAACAAGCGCGTTATTATCGCGCTCACCTATATTCACGGAATCGGTCGCACAACGGCTGTCCAGATCGCCGACAAGCTTGGCATCGATCACTCCCGCCGCGTGCAGGATCTTTCCGACGAGGAAGTTCTGCGCATTCGCGAAACGATCGATGAAGAGCACATGGTTGAAGGTGACCTTCGCCGTGACACTGCGATGAACATCAAGCGTCTGATGGACCTGCGTTCTTATCGCGGCCTGCGTCACCGTGCCGGTTTGCCCGTTCGCGGCCAGCGCACTCACACCAACGCCCGTACCCGCAAGGGTAAGGCCAAGCCGATCGCTGGCAAGAAGAAGTAAGCTGCGGGGCTTTGTCCCTCAGGCTTTTCCCTTCTTGATAGAATAGAGGAATATTGAACCATGGCACGCGAACCCGGCCGCGTTAGGCGCCGCGACAAAAAGAACATTTCGAGCGGTGTTGCTCACATCAACGCCAGCTTTAACAACACCATGATCACCATCACGGATGCGCAGGGCAATGCCATCAGCTGGTCCAGTGCCGGCATGATGGGCTTCAAGGGGAGCCGCAAGTCTACTCCCTATGCCGCCCAGGTTGCTGCCGACGACGCAGGCCGCAAGGCTGCCGAGCACGGCGTGCGTACCCTTGAGGTCGAAGTGAAGGGCCCGGGTTCGGGCCGTGAAAGTGCACTGCGCGGTCTTGCTGCAGTGGGCTTCACGATCACCTCGATCCGCGACGTGACGCCGATCCCGCACAACGGGGTCCGTCCTTCCAAGCGTCGCCGCGTCTGATCCGTACCTGCCTGGTGGCTCGGATCCGCTGAGCCACCGACACATTTTCACGGACCGGACGCTCGTTTGAGCTCCGGTCCTGCCCGCATCCACACCAGGGGAAATCCATGTCCGTCAACAACAAGAACTGGCAGGAACTCAAGAAACCCAACACCCTCGACATCAAGGATAGTGGCGATAAGGGCCGCAAGGCTACTTTCGTGGCTGAGCCGCTCGAGCGTGGCTTCGGCCTGACGCTCGGCAATGCTCTGCGTCGCGTTCTGCTGTCCTCGCTGCAGGGTGCAGCAATCACCTCGATCAAGATCGAGAATGTGCTGCATGAATTCTCCTCGCTTGCCGGCGTGCGCGAGGACGTGACCGACATCGTCCTGAACGTGAAGCAAATTGCGCTCAAGATGGAAGGTGAAGGCATGAAGCGCCTTCAGCTCTCCGCAACCGGTCCTGGCGAAGTGAAGGCCGGGGACATCGCTGTTTCGGGCGACATCGAAGTGATGAATAAGGATCTTGTGATCTGTCATCTCGACGAAGGCGCGACGCTGAACATGGAACTGACTGCCGACACCGGTAAGGGCTATCGTCCCGCCGTGATGAACCGCCCGGTCGATGCACCGATCGGCCTCATTCCGGTAGACAGCCTGTATTCGCCGGTTCGCCAGGTAAGCTACAAGGTCGAGAACGCCCGTGTCGGCCAGGAACTGGATTACGACAAACTCTCGCTGACCATCGAAACCGATGGCACCGTAACTCCAGAAGATGCCGTGGCCTATGCCGCGCGTATCCTTCAGGATCAGCTGACCCTGTTCGTTCACTTCGAAGACGGCATCCCGCAGCCGACTTCCGCGATGATCGGTCAGGCTGCTGAGCCGCAGGAAAGCGACACCAACCAGCTCAACCGCTATCTTCTCAAGAAGGTCGACGAGCTGGAACTGTCGGTCCGTTCGGCGAACTGCCTCAAGAACGACAACATCATCTACATCGGCGACCTGGTTCAGAAGACCGAGGCCGAGATGCTCCGTACGCCGAACTTCGGTCGCAAATCGCTTAACGAGATCAAGGAAGTCCTGAGCTCGATGGGGCTGCGCCTTGGCATGGACATCCCTGGCTGGCCGCCTGAGAACATTGAGGAAATGGCCAAGAAGCTCGAACAAGAACTTCTGGGCTAACACCTTGAACACGGGAGTGGGCCGGACCCGTCAAATCCGGCCCGTATCGGGCTACCTAAGACGGGCCCCCTACGAACGAAGGAAGTACAATGCGTCATAAGATTTCCGGCCGTAAGCTTCAGCGCAAGACCGGCCACCGCAAGGCTCTGTTCCGCAACATGAGCGCTGCGCTCATCAAGCACGAGCAGATCCTCACCACGCAGGCAAAAGCCAAAGAACTGCGCCCCTATATCGAAAAGCTGATTACGCTCGCTAAGCGTGGCGGCCTTTCCAACCGCCGTCTTGCGATGAGCAAGCTGCAGGACGAAACGCAGCTTAAGAAGCTCTTCGAAGTTCTTGCAGAGCGCTACTCCGATCGTGAAGGCGGTTATACTCGCGTGATCAAGGCCGGTTACCGTGGCAGTGACGCAGCAGCCATGGCTGTGATCGAGTTCGTCGATCGTGATGTTGACGCGAAGGGCCAGGACAGCGGTCCGGTCATGACCGAAGAAGAGATGGAAGACGCATAAGCTTTCCACTCGACAGAGTTAGAAAGAGGCCGGGGAGAAATTCTCCGGCCTTTTCTGTGTTGGCACGAAGTCAACTCCGGCGCCTATCGTTAATAAAAATGCCGCAAAGTCTGAATGAAAGCTGCACTCGCAATTCAGCGTTGTCTCACCCCGGCTCTCCTAGGCCACGATTCAACCGAGGCATTCCCGCCACGGTAGAACAAATGAGGAGAGCCTCACATGACATTCAATTTAAAGACGCTCGCGAAAGGTGGGATCGCGACTGCTTCAATCGGTGCACTGGCACTTGCCGGGGCAACTCCCGTGCAGGCGCGCGATCGGGACGATGGTATTTCAATTGGCGAGGTAATTGCTGGCGCAGTCATTATCGGCGGTATTGCTGCAATCGCAGGTTCCTCGACCAGAGACCGGGATTACTATCGCGGCGATCGATATTATCGGGACGGTGCCTATTATCGCGATGGTCGCGATTACCGACGTCAAGCATATCGCCAACGCGGCAACCCTCGTGCAGCAGTCGAACAGTGTGTCAACGCTGCGAACCGCGATGCACGCCGATACGGTGGCTATCGCTGGGCACAGGTAACGCAGATACGCGATGTGGACGATACCAGGTATGGATGGAGAGTGAAGGGCCGCATGGAAGTCGAGAATCGTGGCGGTCGGTACGATCGTTATGACCGGCGAGATCGCCGCTATAGCAGTCGCGGACGCGACGCGGGGAACTTCACCTGTTACATTGACCGCGGTCGCGTGAGCAAAGTGAATTACAGCGGTATCCGCGGGCTTCGCTGAGTGCCAAGACAAGATTGAGGGCCCGGATGGCTTCATCCGGGCCTTTTGCGTACATGGTTCAGCCATCTGAAAGGCGAACAGCTACAATGGAAGGCGGCTGCTTATTGAGATCGTGTCAGGTGGGGGCGCGTGACGACAGGGGGGCTCTAATGCCTAAAGTGAAAACCTATTTGACGATGTCCGCCGCTTTGGCCGCGCTCTCATTACCCTTAAGTTCGGTAACCGCAGCCGAAAATCCGACGAACTTGCCCGGTGCTATCTCCGATCATGTGCCAGCCACGGTTCAGATCGAGAAAGCCGGAAAGGCCCAGCATCGACGGTATCGCGATTATCGCTATCGCCGTGGGCCCAGTCTTGGTGATGTCGTTGCGGGGGTGCTAATCGTCGGAGCGATCGCACACATTGCGAAGGCTGCCAGTCGCGGTGATGGCCGCGATGGCGATCCCGACTATCGGCACGACAGCCGCCCCGATTATGATAGGGCGAGGGGCATCGACCGCGCCGTGGACATTTGTGTTGATGCCGTCGAGCGGGAACGTCGTGTGGAAACGGTCGACATGGTAGATCGCAACGCTGCCGGGTGGATTGTGGAAGGGACTGTTTCCTTGGGGGACAGCTTCACATGCCGGATCGACCAAGATGGACGCAATGTGGAGTTCGACTTCGGCAGTCAGCCTTCCGGGGGCTGGGATGGACAGCAAACTTATGGTCGCGGCGACGACCACCGTCAGCGTGTTCAGGATTATGAGGATCGCCAGTATGGAGACGATCGGTATGCTTCTGAATGGAGCAGGGTAGACAATTCGACCTCCGCCACTGAGCCCAGCGTTCAACCTGCCTATCCCGGCGGACCGATTAAAGGGGACGAAGAGATCGACGGCGATCTCGTGATCGGTACCGGCTATCCTGGCGCTGGCGCTTAGTCCGCTCTTGGCCCTCGCTCGTCATAGGAGGGCAAAGCCAAGTTCATCATGATTGCGGCAAGGCGCAGGGAGAAACCAGCCACTGCCGCTGCGGTCCATGTGCCCCAATTGCTCAATCCGGCGAGTTCTCCGATAACGGTAAGGCACGCCGATAGCGCGGCTGCTGTCACGTAAAGTTCAGGCCGCATGAGAATGGATGGACGCCCCGCCAGGACGTCGCGGATCATACCGCCAGCGGTACCCGTGATAATGCCCATGAGGACGGCGGGGACGGCAGGAACTCCGTATTCAAGTGCCTTTGCCGAACCGAGAACGGCATAGGCGGCGAGCCCAGCTCCATCCGCGATCGAGAGGAAACGTCCTTCCCACCAGCGGGTCGGGGTGAACCATGCAAAGATGGCGACCCCTAGGCAAATTGGTGCGACCAACGGGTCTTCGATCCAGAATACCTTGGCGCCGATCAGCAAGTCCCGGATCGTGCCCCCTCCAACGCCAGTCACCAGGGCGAAGAAGGACAGCGTAACCAGTGTCTGCCGCTCTTTGGCTGCGACCAAAGCGCCTGTAAGCGCAAAAATCATCACGCCGGCGAGATCGAGCCAGTCCAGGACGGGGGTAAGAACTTCCTCGTTCATGTGGATGCGACAGCTCGCTGCTTCCGGCGCCGAAACAGCAGAACACAACCCAGCAGGGCCCCAATGGCCGACATTAGGGCAAAGAGAATGAGGACGGGATGGCTGGTATCTTCGCGGTTTTCCAAATCCATGATGTGCAAGCCCCACATGAAATCGAAGGTGCGCCACCATCTCGTCCGCACCGCCTCGATGGCGGCGGTTTCTGTCCCGACATAGACGTTCGTTCCGTCGGCGAGGACTACCTGCCAAACCGGAATGGGACGCCGGAAATCGAGAGGGACTTCATCTGCTGCAAATCGTCTGGAACTTACGACCTTATCGCCGCCGACAATGTTCTCATCCACGATCATGCGTGCTTCGATCTCGGAGAGCGGCGACATTCTCACGCCGTTCGGCCGGAAACGCTCGCTCGTACCATCCATGTATGTGATCCGGGTGACGGCCTCGCCGCGCTCTACCTGGGTCGAGACCGACCGTACCGGTGCCGTGCTTTCCGCAGGACGCGAGACTGCTATATTCGTATCTTCGGGCAGTGGTGTCCTGGCTACATCCTTTCGTAGATGATTGCCGCGCACTTCCTCAATCGGTTTGACCATCACAAGACCGGTCACAGTCCACATCAGGAGCGGAAGCCCGACTAGCCAGCCAAGCCAAATGTGCAAGCTGACGAAGGGCCGCATGACGCGCTGTCTTATCATGGCTTTCCCTCCGTCCTACGCGGCGGAGCCTTTGGCCATTTGCACTCAGGAGTGCAAGTGTTTGCCGATCTCTTCCGCAATAGCGATCGTATCGAGATCGGACCAGAGCGGGCCCAGAATCTGCAAACCGCAAGGTAGACCATCGGTGTCCCCGATGGGTAGGACAGTCGCGGGTAAATTCGGGAAGGTCGCCAAACCTGCCCATGCTAGTGCATCGGCGCCACGAACTTGGCTTCCGTTAATCTCGATTGTGCCGTCGAAGACCGAGCCTTTGCGGTTCGGAACCGCGAGGACAGGAGCGGGAGGGGCGAGGACAAAATCGTAGACATCAAAGAGCTGATCCCAAGCTCGAGCATTGCGCGCCTGAATATCAAGCAGGTCGAACCAATCGGTCGCGCTCGCACGCTTGCCATCCTTGCCCGGTGCTCCTCGCGCCATTGCGATGCTGAGCATGCGAACATAATCCGAATTCTGCTTCGCTAGATCCGGTAGCCTGTCGGTAGACCGATCGATGCGTACTCCCGATTTTTCCAGTTCGGTTACCATGGCCTCCATCGGTTGGAGAACCCCCTCGTCGGTCGGACAGGAGGGATGGTCCGTCAACACGAGGAGGCGGCAATCAGCAAGCCGCTTGGTCCGCCGACGCAAAGGAATTTGCGTGGTCAGTTCTATCAATAGCGCAAGATCCTGGGCATTCCGAGCAAGCGGTCCGGCAATGCTCAGCACCCCGTCATGAGCGAATTGGCCTGCCATCAGTGGGTGATCGTGGCCTTCCTTGCTGATCAGGCCCCAACTCGTCTTATGACCCCATATACCGCAGAAGTGCGCGGGCACGCGAACAGAGCCTCCGATATCCGTACCGAATTCGCACGGGACCATCCCGCTGGCTACTGCGGCTGCCGAACCGCCGGAAGACCCGCCTGGCGACCTCTCATGATCATGAGGGTTGTGCGTGCGGCCATAAACCGGATTGGCCGATTGCCAATCTGCAAGGTCGGGAGGAACGTTGGTCTTGCCAAGGAAGACGACGCCAGCTTCCTTCAGCATGCGGACCACCGCGGAGTCATGCTTCGCGATGTTATTCGCATAGGCGGTGTGGCCCCAGCTGGTCGGCAAGCCTTCAATGTCGAAACTTTCCTTGATCGTCATCGGTACGCCAAGGAGCGGACGGTTTTGGGTGGAAGGCGATGTCGACAGCTCTTTCGCTGTGGCAAGGGCACGGTCGAAATCGCAAACTACTACCGCATTGATCCGGGCATCCAGACGTTCGATGCGGTTGATCGCTGAATCGACGGCTTCCAGAGGCGACAAATCACCCCGTGCGATCATGGCTGCAGTTTCCAGTGCGCCGGGCAATTGCGTTAGGGTGGGGTAGGCCAAACAAGTCTCCTCTCGAACCTGTGTTGCGTCATAGCGCGTCAGGGTCAATCGCTCCGGAAGACAATGCCGATATTCTCGTTTAGGGGCGTTGCTACTATTTCGAGACGAAGGAATTTCCAGATGCGCCACGCCATTCTTCCGCTCCTGCTTGCCACGGCCGCTTGCGCGCCGACAACGACTGACGCCGGGCTCGGGAGCGATGGCGCAGCGATGAGCGACGGTTACGACCTTCAAGCGCAGTACGCGAAGCTCGCCGTAATCGAGATGAACCCTGACACCAGCTATCTGACTGAAGAAGAACGGCAGGTGGTCAATCTGCTGATCGATGCAAGCAGCTATATGGATGAGATTTATCTTCGTCAGCGCTTCGCCGCCAACCCGGAGGTCCGTCAGGCAATCAGCCGGAGCAAGCGCGGGGATCGGGATCTACTGCTCACCATGTTCGACCGGTACTACGGGGCGTGGGATGACCTGGATGAATTTCATCCCTTCTGGGGAACCGAAGAATTACCTGAGGGCGCCGGCTTTTATCCCCTCGATCTCACACGCGGCGAGTTCGATGCGTATCTTGCCGCCAATCCCGACCAGCGCGCAGATCTCCTCGATCCCTATACCGTCGTAAAGCGCGACGGCGATCGGCTCGTCGCGGTGCCTTACAGCGAAGAATACGCCGAGTGGCTAATTCCCGCATCGCGGCTTCTTCAGCAGGCCGCTCAGATCACCACAAATCCGAGCCTCAAGAAATTCCTGTCGCTTCGGGCCCGGTCCTTCGTGACGGACGACTATTTCGAGAGCGAAATGGCATGGATGGATCTGAAAGACACTCCGATCGAGATCGCGATCGGGCCCTACGAGGTCTATACCGACCGACTCTATGGCACAAAGACTGCCTTCGAAAGCTTCGTCACTCTGCGCAATCCTGAGGAGAGCGCAGCCTTGGCGAAATACAAGAACTACCTGCGAGACATGGAAGCAAACCTTCCGATCGAAGACGAGCACAAGAATTTCCAGCGTGGCTTCGAAAGCCCAATCGCAGTAGCGGATCAGGTCCACGGCGGCGGCGATAATGTACCCGGTGTGCAAACCATCGCTTTCAATCTGCCGAACGACGAGCGTGTGCGTGAGGCTAAGGGGGCAAAGAAGGTCATTCTCGCCAATGTGCTGGGCGCCAAGTACGAGCGGATACTCGATCCTATCGGGGACGTCGTTCTCAAGCCTGATCAGGCGGGACTTGTGGCGAAGAAGTACATGGAACTTTTCACCCTGTTCCACGAACTTTCACATAGCCTCGGCCCTGGCACGATCATGGTCGACGGCCGTCAGACTACGGTGAACGAGGAACTGAAGGAGCAATATTCAGCGCTCGAGGAATCCAAGGCCGATGTCATGGGCATGTGGAACCTCATGTTCATGATGGAGAAAGGCGAATTGCCCATGTCGGAAAAGGAAAGCGCGCTTGCCAGCTATATGGCTGGGCTTTTCCGCTCGATGCGCTTTGGTATCGACGAGGCCCATGGTAAGGGCGCTGCACTCCAATACGGTTATCTTAAGGAGAAGGGCGCGTTCCGCTGGGATGCGTCAGCCCGTCGCTATGTTGTCGACTATGCGAAAATGGAAACCGGCATCCGTGATTTACTTCATGACCAACTGACGTTGCAGGCTCGCGGTGATTACGAAGGTACCAAAGCGTTCTTTGACCGCTACGCAAAGCTCGATGATTGGGCCCGCGGCAGGTTCGCCGCAATGTCTTCCATTCCAGTCGACATTCAGCCGATTTATCCTGACGAAGTTTGATTTAGTGCGCCCGCCTCTAGAGGGGGCGGGCGCCATCACCTTATTGTTTGGAGCCCTCCATGACAGCACCGTTCTGGTGCAACGTGACCGAGGTGACTTCACCTGCAGTGTCTCGATCGAAGACGAGCTTCGCGTCGACAACTTTGAGAAAGAATTGATCAGGCCCCTTTGCGAACACGGGAAAAGCTGACTGATTGGTCGCCTGCGTCATCAGTTGATCGCCCTCAACCCAGAATTTAAGAATAAAACCGGGAGCAAGCTCGTAACTGCCTTCGTATTCGTGAAGGCTAGCTGGATCGACTGCGACTTCCTTCCGCTCGGATGCCAACTCGATTTCGCCGCCGCGGGCGAGCGTAACCAGCGACTGGCCGAGCCGGTTGGCAGCTCCACCATTGATATTGGCGAGGACGGCCACGGTGATGTCACGTTCGGGGTCATGAGCCAGAAAGGCGTTGAAGCCCTCAATCCCACCGCCGTGCCAGATCAATTGCCCATCCTCGTCTTCGGTGACGAGCAGACCCATGGCGTAGGACGATCCGGGCATCGCTTCGACTGCAGGATCGGTCATCAACGCGACCGTTTCAGGCTTCAGTACCTTTCCACCGAATAGTCCACGCTGCCACTTCAAGAGGTCGCCCGTGGTCGAATAAAGCGCGCCAGCACCACTCGGAATGCCCATATCAACGTAATCAGCATTGAGCGGGCCGCTGTCCGACGGAGAGTAGCCGGATGCGCGCTTGGGTACGATCTGGGCGGTTAGGTCGATCGCGGTGGCGCTCATACCGAGAGGAGTGAAGAAATTCTTCTCGATGAAATCGCTGTAGGACTGGCCTGATATTTCTTCGACAATTGCGGTGAGCAGGAGGTAGCCCGAATTGGAGTAACTCCATTTCTCGCCCGGCGGAAAGTCCAGTTCTTTGTCAGCGAAGCGCGAGATCATCTCGTCGCTTGTTGTCGGGAGATACTTCCATCGCGAAAACTCGTCGAAATTCGTGACGTTAGATATACCTGACGTATGGTGCAGCAGGTGCCGGAGAGTGATCCCGTCCCAGCTTAGCGGAGCGTCCGGCCAATAGGTTTTCACCGGTTGATCGATATCGAGTTGGCCGCGCTCCTGCAGCAAAAGGATCGCGGCAGCTGTGAATTGCTTGGTCACGGAGCCGATCCGAAATTTCGTATCGGTGGTATTGGAAATATCCCATTCCAGATTTGCCGAACCGTAGCCCTTGTCGAGCAGGATTTCATCTCCGATGGCGACGAGTGCGGTGCCCATGAAGCTGTTGTCTTGCGAAGACGCGGAGACGGCCTCGTCCATCCGCTCCGCATCCTGGGCCAAGCCGGTGGTTGAGCCAAACACGATCATTGCGGGGGCTAAGGCCAAAGCGGCCCGGCGAAGCTGTTTCATAGTCCCTCCCTTGGTGAATTGCTGTAGTAATACACCTTAGTGAATTGAATACAAGTCAATCACCCGAGGGAACACTCAGTCATCTACAGAGCGAGACGGCTCGGACAGATGACCGAGAGCTATCATAAAGCCGAGTATCGACGAAGCTCCGTAGCTAGCGAGAGGCACGGGGTAAGGGCCGACGAAGGACGATCCGAGAAATGCGAGATAGACTACGATGAGCGCTTGCCTCTGCGGCGGCGAGCCGTGCTTGCTCCTCAGCAGGTAAAAGACTGGGGCGAGCAGGAGGACTCCAAGGCCGACAGCTTGGGTTGGCACCCCCATATCCTGCCAAAGCATTGGGATCAGATATTCGACGAATGGAACCGGCGATGGAGAAGGAAGCTGAAAGAGGAAGCTGCCGACAATCAGCCCGGCCGCTGCGAATAATAATCCCCACCATTGTCGCTGGGTCCACGCCCAGACGCCCAACGCCCCAGTTACCGCGCAAGCGGCGGCAGCGTCGGGCTGCAGGGATACAATAAGGAGCGCAGCAGCCAAAAATGCCCAGCCCAAGTTTTTGTCCCGCGAGGTTGTGAGAGCAAGCACTGGGACCGTTAGCATCCCGGAATTCAAGGCGAGTGGGCCCAGCGGCAACCACCGGGTCACACCATCCACTTCTGGCCCGGTAAGAAGGGGTAAAGCTAACGTAACTAGAACGGCACCACTCACCATCCGGAGGTTCGCGATGATGAGCCGGGCACGGCAAAAGTGTATTGCTAGCATACCAAGCAGGAAGGCAGCGCCATTCACCAGAGCATAATGTCTGGGGGCATCGTGCCACAGGAGCACTAACACTCCGCCAAGAATCGGAAAGGCGACCGTCCGGGAGAGCTCTAAAGTCCGCCGGATCGATCGCCTCTCGCTTATGACAGGATGTGTTGTCTAAACGTGGATGGGCTTGCCCTGAACGGCCATCGCCGCTTCCTTGATCGCTTCGGAATGCGTCGGATGGGCATGGCAGGTGTAAGCGATGTCTTCACTCGTCGCGCCAAATTCCATGGCCTGTGCGGCCTGGGCAATCATTGTACCGGCCACGCTGGCGATAGCCCACACGCCCAATACCCGGTCGGTATCAGCTTCGGCGATGATCTTCACGAAGCCATCGGGTTCGTGATTGGTCTTGGCACGGCTGTTCGCCATCATCGGGAACTTGCCGATCTTTACCTTGGTCTTGTCGCCGCCCATCTTGTCGATGGCTTCTTCGGTAGTAAGACCGACGCCGGCGAATTCTGGCCACGTATAGACCACGCCCGGAATGATATCGTGGTTAACGATACCAGTCTGTCCGGCAATGTTCTCGGCGCAAGCAATGCCTTCATCTTCCGCCTTGTGCGCGAGCATCGGGCCGGGGGCGACATCGCCAATAGCCCAGACGCCGTCGACAGCGGTGCGGAAATCATGATCGACTTCGATTTGACCACGCTTGTTCGTTTCCAAACCGATCGCTTCTAGGCCGAGGCCGTCGGTATTCGGACGACGGCCGATAGATACCAGGACGCAATCGGCTTCCAGCGTTTCTGTATCGCCGCCAGCAGCAGGTTCAAGCGTCAGTGTTGCTTTCTTACCGTCGACGCTGCAGCCTGTGACCTTGGTCGACAGACGCAATTCCATACCCTGCTTCTTGAAGATCTTGGCCGCTTCCTTGCGGACATCATCGTCCATGCCGGGCAGCAACTTGTCTAGATACTCGACCACGATCACTTCGGCCCCGAGGCGATTCCAGACAGAACCCAGTTCCAGGCCGATTACACCGCCGCCGATGACGACCATCTTTTTCGGTACCGAGGCAAGCTCGAGCGCACCGGTGGAGTCCACCACAACCTGTGCGTCGTTGTCGACTTCTACCCCGGGCAGCGGGGTAACAGAGGAACCGGTGGCAATGATGACGTTCTTCGCGGTTACGGTCTCGTCCCCCACCTTCACGGTGTGAGCATCCTGAAAAGTGGCATGGCCCTTTTTCCAGTCGACCTTATTCTTCTTGAACAGGAACTCGATCCCGCCGGTCAAACCCTTTACCGCATCACGGCGCTGGGCATGCATCTTGTCGAGATTGAGTTTCGGGGCAACTTCAATGCCCATATCTGCCATTGCGCCGTTTGCCGCGGCATCGAAGAACTCGGATGCGTGCAGCATCGCCTTGGAGGGTATGCAACCCACGTTCAGACAGGTGCCGCCCAAGGTTTCGCGGCTTTCGGCGCATGCGGTTTTGAGGCCCAGCTGTGCAGCACGGATCGCGGCAACATAGCCACCCGGGCCAGCGCCGATGACGAGAACGTCGTAGTCGTATTCAGCCATGTGTCTTTCCTCAGAGGTCGATCAGCATCCGGGTCGGATCTTCGATCGCTTCCTTGATGATTTTCAGGGCGGTGACAGCCTCGCGGCCGTCGATCAGTCGGTGGTCGTAGGACAGGGCGATGTACATCATCGGACGGATGACGATTTCGCCGTCTACGACGACCGGGCGATCCTCAATGCGGTGGAGGCCGAGCACGGCGCTCTGCGGCGGATTTATGATCGGGGTCGACATCAGCGATCCGAAAACGCCGCCGTTGGAAATGGTGAAGGTACCGCCCTTCATGTCTTCCATCGTCAGCGTGCCTTCCTTGGCGCGCTTGCCGAAATCCGCGATGTCCTTTTCGATACGCGCAAAGCCCTTGTCCTGCGCGTCGCGGATGACCGGGACGACAAGGCCATTGGGCGCGCTGACAGCGACCGAGATGTCCACGTAGTCGTGATAGACGATCTCATCGCCTTCGATATATGCATTGACCGCGGGCACGTCCTTCAGTGCAAGGCAGGCGGCCTTGGCGAAGAAACCCATAAAGCCGAGACGGATATCGTGCTTCTTGGCGAAGATGTCCTTGTATTTGGCGCGGGCCTCCATGACGGCAGACATGTCGACATCGTTGAAGGTCGTGAGCAGGGCTGCGTTGTCTTGCGCACCCTTCAAACGTTTGGCGATCGTCTGACGCATGCGCGTCATCTTTACGCGTTCCTCGCGGCGTTCGCCGGTTGCAGCGGGAGCCGGGGCAGGGGCAGGCGCCGATGGAGCAGGTGCCGGGCTGTCGCCCTTCGCCTTGGCAGCCGCGATCACGTCTTCCTTGGTCAGGCGGCCGTCCTTGCCGGAGCCCTTGATGGTGGAAGGATCGACACCGTGTTCCAGGACGGCGCGGCGCACTGCAGGCGAAAGCGTCTGCGATGCATCCGACGATGCTGCGGGAGCGGGTGTTTCCTCGCGTTCCTTCTGGCCTTCTTCGCGTTCTTCCTTGGCGCGGCCAGCTTCGCTGCCAGAAGCTGACGGCGCAGCGCCTTCCTCAACAACAGCTAGTACTGCGCCAACTTCGACAGTGTCGCCGACCGCGACCTTGAATTCCTTGATCACACCGGCAACTGGTGAAGGTGCCTCAACGGCGACCTTGTCGGTTTCCAGGCTGACGATCGGCTCGTCGACTGCAACCGCGTCGCCGACATTCTTCAGCAGTTCGCCGATGGAGGCTTCGGTTACGCTCTCGCCGAGCGTCGGGACTTTGACTTCTGTGGCCATGGCTTAATGTTCCTTTTCAGGCCTCAATCAATTGCACGTGCTGGTGGCGGCGGAATTGTCGCCGTCATTCAAGCCGAGCGCGATATTCACGAGTGCTTCCTGCTGGATCTGGTGGCGGCTGGCAAAGCCGGTAGCAGGTGATGCGGCGACTTCGCGGCCGGCATAGCAGGGACGCATACCATCCTTGCCGGCCTTGGTCGCGGCTTCTTCGATCAGGCGATCGACGAAGAACCATGCGCCGTTGTTCTTCGGCTCTTCCTGGCACCACACGATGGTTTCCAGATTGGTCATCCGTTCGAGACGCGCAGCCAGCGGTTCGCCCGGGAAAGGATAAAGCTGTTCGATACGCACGATCGAAACGTCATCCATTTCAGCTTCGTCGCGGCGCTGCATGAGATCGTAGGCGACCTTTCCGCTGCACAGGACGAGGCGTTTGACCTTGCTGTCCTCGATCTCGGTCAGATCCGACTTGATCCGCATGAAGTGATGATCGTCCATGAACTCCTTGGCGCTCGATTTCGCCAGCGGATGGCGAAGGAGCGATTTGGGGGTCATGATGACCAGCGGCTTGCGGAAAGACCGCAACATCTGGCGGCGAAGAACATGGAAGTAGTTCGCCGGAGTTGTGATGTTACAGACCTGGATGTTGTCGTTTGCACAGAGCTGCAGAAAACGTTCGAGACGTGCCGAGCTATGTTCTGGCCCCTGACCTTCGTAACCATGCGGCAGCAGCAGGACGAGGCCATTTGCACGCAGCCATTTTACTTCGCCGGCGGCAATGAACTGGTCGATGATGATCTGCGCGCCGTTGGCGAAATCGCCGAACTGCGCTTCCCACATCACCAAGCTCTTCGGATCCGCCATGGCAAAGCCATATTCGAAGCCGAGCACGCCGTATTCAGAAAGCGGGCTGTCGTAGACCTCGAACTTCCCGTGGGGCAGGGTGGAGAGCGGGATATATTTACCCTCATCCTGCTGGTCGATCCAGACTGCATGGCGCTGGCTGAAGGTACCGCGGCCCGAATCCTGGCCTGAAAGACGGACGCCGAAACCCTCGGTCACCAGACTGCCGAAGGCGAGTGCTTCGCCTGTCGCCCAATCGAAACCTTCGCCGCTGGCGAACATTTCGCGCTTGGCGTCGAGCACACGGCCGAGCGTCTTGTGAATTGTCACATCGTCCGGCACGCTTGTAAGCGTGCGGCCAAGGCTATCGAACAGCTTCTTGTCGATGCCCGAATCCACATTGCGGCGCGCCGTTTCGGGATCGGCCGGCTTGTTCATGCCTGCCCAGCGCCCACCGAACCAGTCGGCCTCGTTCGGCTTGTAGTCCTTCGATGCGGTGAATTCTTCCTCGAGATGTTCGTTGAATTCCGCGCAGAGGCCGTCGGCATAGCCTTTGTCGATCACGCCTTCGGCTTCGAGCCGCTTCGTATAGAGCTCGCTAACCTTGGGGTGTTTACGGATTTCATCGTACATCACCGGCTGGGTGAACTTGGGTTCGTCGCCCTCGTTATGGCCGAAGCGGCGATAGCACCACATGTCGATCACGATGTCGCGGCCGAAGGTCTGGCGATATTCGATTGCCAGCTTGCAGGCGAAGGTGACCGCTTCCGGATCGTCGCCATTAACGTGAAGGATCGGCGCCTGAACACCCTTGGCCACATCGCTGGGGTAGGGTGATGAACGCGCAAACTGCGGGCTGGTCGTGAAGCCGATCTGGTTGTTGATGACGAAATGCAGGCACCCGCCGGTATTGTACCCGCGCACGCCCGAGAAGCCGAGACACTCCCACACGATACCCTGGCCCGCGAAGGCCGCGTCGCCATGGAGAAGCACGGGTAGAACCTGCTCATGCTTCTTGAGATCGTCCCGGATCGCCTGCTGTGCCCGGCTCTTGCCGAGCACGACGGGATTAACCGCTTCGAGATGGCTGGGGTTGGGCACGAGACTCATGTGCACGTCGATGCCATCGAACGTACGGTCGGTGCTGGTTCCGAGGTGGTATTTCACATCGCCCGAGCCGCCGACATCGTCAGGGTTCGACGAACCGCCCGAAAATTCGTGGAAGATGACCTTGTAGGGCTTACCCATGACGTTGGCGAGCACGTTGAGGCGGCCGCGGTGGGCCATGCCGTAGATGATCTCGCGCACGCCCAGCTGGCCGCCGTATTTGATGACGGCTTCCAGCGCCGGGATCATGCTTTCGCCGCCATCGAGACCGAAACGCTTGGTGCCGACGTATTTCTTGCCGAGGAACTTTTCGTACTGCTCGCCGCGGATCACGGCTGCGAGAATGGCGCGCTTGCCTTCCTCGGTGAACTGGATCGTGTCTTCCGGCGTCTCGAACTTGTCCTGGAGGAAACGGCGTTCCTCCGTATCCGAGATATGCATGTATTCGAGACCGACCTTGCCGCAATATGTCTCGCGCAGGACGCGGTAAAGCTCACCCACGGTGACCCATTCGAAACCGAATACGCCGCCGACATAAACCTCGCGGTCTTCCTGACCCTGAAAGCCATGCCATTCGAGCGTGAGGTCTTCGGGAATGTCGCGATGCGACAGGCCCAGCGGGTCGAGATCGGCAGCAAGATGCCCGCGCACACGGTAGAGCCGCACCAGCAGCATCGCGCGGATGCTGTCGTCGGCTGCCTGTTCGATCGCCTTGGGATCGGCAGCCTTTCCAGCCTTTTCCGCCGCCTGCTTTACGGCAATCCGCATCTGCGTGGGATCGAGCGCTGCGGTCAGATCCGCATCGCTGTCGACCACTTGCTGCAGCCAGCTTGGGTTACCCCAGCTTGGACCCTGCTGCGGACCTTCCTGGTCGCCCATCTCGGGCAGAAAATTCTGGCTCTCGTTACCCATCGGGTCACCTTTCGCGCCGACCTGCGTGTCGGCTCATACTGCCAATGCCTCGGCGGCGCGGAAGGCTCCCGGGGAGGAGAAAACCTTTCCGCGCTGCGTGATCAGGCGAGTTCCTTCAGCATCGCGTCGAGCGTGGTGCCGAGTTCGCTGGGCGAAGGCGAGACGCGAATGCCCGCATCTTCCATCGCCGCAATCTTGTCGTCCGCGCCGCCCTGGCCGCCCGAAACGATGGCGCCGGCGTGGCCCATACGGCGGCCCGGAGGCGCCGTACGGCCTGCGATGAAGCCGACCATCGGCTTCTTGCGGCCCTTGGCAGCCTGTTCCTTGATGAAGGCTGCGGCTTCTTCTTCCGCGCTGCCGCCGATTTCGCCGATCATGATGATCGACTTGGTATCGTCGTCGTCGAGGAAGAGGTCGAGCACGTCGATGAAATTGGTGCCGTTGACCGGGTCGCCGCCGATGCCGACAGCCGTGGTCTGGCCAAGGCCGACCATGGTGGTCTGGTGGACGGCTTCATAGGTCAGCGTGCCCGAGCGCGAAACCACGCCGACGCTGCCCTTCTTGAATATCGAACCGGGCATGATGCCGATCTTGCATTCACCGGGCGTCAGAACGCCGGGGCAGTTCGGGCCGATGAGCCGCGATTTGGAGCCGGTGAGGGCGGCCTTCACCTTGACCATGTCGAGCACCGGAATGCCTTCGGTGATGGCAACGATGAGTTCCATCTCGGCGTCGATCGCCTCGAGGATTGCGTCGGCTGCGAATGGCGGCGGCACGTAGATGCACGATGCGGTCGCGCCGGTTTCGGCCTTGGCCTCCTTGACGGTGTTGAACTGTGGCAGGCCAATATGATCGGTGCCGCCTTTACCTGGCGTCACACCCGCAACCATCTGCGTGCCATAATCGAGCGCCTGCTGCGTGTGGAAGGTGCCGGTGTTTCCAGTCATACCCTGGGTGATGACCTTGGTGTCTTTGTTTACGAGGATACTCATACCGTTTCCTTAGTGCTTCACTGGCTCAGTTACGCGCCACTCAATAATGTAATCCGGATTTTCAATAGTCGCGCCATCGTTCAGTTCATAAAATCCGGGATTAGCGGGTTCAAATACGCTGGGGTCAAACGGGTATTTTCTGACCTCACCATCGTGGCATTCGAAAAGCATGACGTCAGTAGAACTTCCGTCTTCGAGGCTTTCATATTTATCGCTGGGTTGGAAAGCCGCTATCCGACCAGTGTATGTCTCGAAGCGTTCCTCTCCCGTTTCGCTGACAAATCGAAGACTGACGATTGCCGTTGCGTCGATGAGGTCTTCTTGGTCCATTTACGCCAGCGAGCTATCCAGACCTTTGCAGGCCGCCAGCAGTTCCTCGACCGCGTCGGTCGAGACCTTGAGGTTGCTCTTCTCTTCGTCCGAAAGCTCGATCTCGATGACTTCCTCGGTACCGTCCGCGCCGATCACGGTGGGGACGCCGACATAGAGACCGTCGAGGCCGTATTTGCCTTCGACATAGCTGGCGCAGGGCAGGATGCGCTTGCTGTCGTTGAGATAAGCTTCGGCCATCGCGATCGCGCTGGTGGCGGGGGCGTAATAAGCCGAGCCGTTGCCGAGCAGGCCGACGATTTCGCCGCCGCCCTTGCGCGTACGATCCACGATCTCATCGATGCGGCCCTGATCGACGCCCTTAATCTTGGCGAAATCGTTGACCGGGATGCCGTTGATCGTGGTGTAGCTGGTTACGGGAACCATGGTGTCGCCGTGGCCGCCGAGGACGAAGGCGTTCACGTCCTTCACCGAAACATCGAATTCCCATGCAAGGAAGGTCGCGAAGCGCGCGCTGTCGAGCACGCCGGCCATGCCGACGACCTTGTTGTGCGGCAGGCCGCTGAATTCGCGCAGCGCCCAGACCATCGCGTCGAGCGGGTTGGTGATGCAGATCACGAAAGCGTCGGGGCAGTTGTTCTTGATGCCTTCGCCGACCGACTTCATCACCTTCAGGTTGATGCCGAGAAGGTCGTCGCGGCTCATCCCGGGCTTGCGGGGCACACCTGCAGTTACGATCACGACGTCGGCACCGGCGATGTCGGCATAATCGTTAGAACCGGTAATCTTGGCGTCGAAGCCTTCGACCGGGCCGCACTGGCTCAGATCGAGCGCCTTGCCCTGCGGCATGCCTTCCGCAATGTCGAACAGGACGATGTCGCCCATTTCCTTCTTCGCGGCGAGATGGGCGAGCGTGCCGCCGATCATGCCGGAACCGATAAGCGCGATCTTCTTGCGTGCCATAGGGGAATGCGTCCTTTACGAGCCTCGCGGGACGGTGATGCCTGGACCGCTATGGCGCGACGCCTGTCCCGCGTGGGTGCGCGCGCCCGGTGTTCGGACTGCGACCTAGGCCCGCGAAATAGGGATTGCAACCACTAAGGGGCTGAGCTCGCAAACTATCTTTGCAAATGGTTTGCAATTGCAATAAGGCTTAGGTTTTGGAGCGATGCTTATCAGACGTCCAAGGGTAACTCCGGTTCCGGATTGCGCGAAAAATGAGGTTTCACGTTGCGCAGCGCAGGCACATGCGGCGATGTCCGCAAGCGATCAGCCCAGAAGGCGTGTTTCGGCGAGGACCCTGCCGGCTTCGAAGCGGGCGGCAGCGGGTGCGTCTAGCTCGCGGCAGATCCCCAGCCAGTAACGATAATCCTCGTCATGCGCCGCCGCAGCAGCAGCGGAGGCATTACCGAGAGCGACCTTGGCCGCACGCAGTCCGTGAACGGCGAAATGGCGCAGGGCGTCTTCTGTCGTGTTTCTCATCTCTGGGATTATCCTGTCATGATCATTGGCCGCGAGCTTAAGCGGGCCACGTTTCAGGATTCTTGCAAGCGGCGAAATTGCTGCATTGCGCGCGGGCGCAAATCGAATGGGCATAGATCCTTCATCTCCCTGATCTGCCGGTCCCCACCGGCGATCCCCATGCATTAGATTATAGGATGAAACGACCTAAAGAGGAGTTCCGCAGCTTGGTTTAGTGCCTGTTAACCACGCGCTGGCGGCGAGCGGCATTACCAGCGCTTGTCAGCCTTGAAGGGGCCACCTAAAGGCGCGCGACAATGGGCTGGGCCATGGGGCTTTCGCTCTCGGCAGTTTGCGCCTGATTGGAGCTTTTGTGAATAAATATCTGTTTCTTATTACTGTTTCGGCATTCTCGGTTTCAGCACAGGCACAGGAATCTACTGAAGAGGCGCTTGCCGAAATCGTTGACGCGCAGGACGAGGCACCCCCTGTCGCCACAGCTCCCGTAGTGTTCGCCGACCGGGTCGTTTCGCCGATCACGGTGACCGCAAATGGTCTCGGCACCGATATCCGCAACACCGGCCAGGCAGTGACCGTAATATCGGAAACCGAAATCGAAAGCGTGCAGGGTGCCGACCCCACCCGCGTCCTGCGCCGCGTTCCGGGTTTATCGCTTGCGCGCAATGGTGGAGTTGGCGGCGTAACCGGCGTCAACATTCGCGGCGCCAATGCTGAGCAGGTTCTGGTGCTCGTCGACGGCGTGCGCGTGTCCGATCCGGCATCGCCTGCAGGCGGTTTCGACTTCGGCAATTTACTGACCGGCACCATCGACAAGTTCGATATTCTGCGCGGGTCCAATAGCACGATCTGGGGATCGGACGCGGTTGGGGGCGTGATGGATATCTCCACCCGCACGGAAACGGGGGCGCGGGGCAGCTTGGAGTATGGTGCGCGCGACACTGTTTTTGCCAGTGCTTCGGCGGGCGTTGATGGCGATGGCGTTTATTACGGTCTGACCGGCTCGTGGTTTTCCACCGACGGTTTCTCCGCCGCTGCAGACGGAGCCGAGCAAGACGGATTTCGCCAGATGGCGCTCGGCATGGTCACTTTCGTCGATCTGACCGATAGCCTGGAAGCTTTCGCCCATGCCAATTTCAGCGAAGGCGACCTTGAGATCGACGGCTTTTCTTCCGCGCCGCCCTATGGACTGGTGGACAGCGCCGACACGCAGAAAACCACACGCCATTGGGGCGATGTCGGTCTTGCATACTACGGCAATGACCTGACCCTGCGCGGCAGTTACAGCCTAGCCGATACCGAACGGACAAACCGCAATGGCGAAGGGCTGGAAACCTTCGCCAGCGACGGACGCAGCCAGCGCCTGGCCTTGCGCGGGGAGTATCGTCTGCTTGGCGGTCTTGTCGCGGCTTTCGGTGGAGAGCACGAATGGAGTGAGTACCGCACCAGCACGGATGGCGCGGCAGAAGTCGAGACGACTGGCGTTTATGCGCAACTGGGCTGGGTTATGGGGCCGCTTGCTGCCCACGCAGGGGGCCGGGTCGACGATCATGAGAACTTCGGAACCGAAGCGACCTTCGGCGGCGATGTCAGCTACCGGATGAGCGGCGACTTGCGCCTTCGGGCCAGTGTGGGAGAAGGCTTCAAGGCCCCGACCCTCTACCAGCTCTATTCTGACTATGGGAATCAGGACCTTGCGCCAGAGCGCAGCACCAGCGTCGACTTGGGGGTAGAGAAAGGCCAGCCGGAAGCCGGGCTTTTTTTGGCGCTGACTGGTTTCCGGCGGGATAGCGAGGATCTTATCGGCTATGTCTCCTGCTTCGGCGCGGGCGCTCCGGCCATCTGCACTCCGGGCCAGTTCGGCGTATACCAGAACGTTGGCCGTGCACGGGCGCAAGGTCTTGAGGCGGAAGCGGGTATCGATCTGGTCGAAGGGTTGCGGCTGGCCGGTGTCTATAGCTTTGTCGATAGCGAGGACCGGGAGACCGGTCTCGATCTCGTACGCCGTCCGCGACACTTCGGGACGCTGTTTGCCGATTACCGGACTGGCTTCGGTCTTGATCTGGGAGCGGACCTGCGCATCAGCGGGCCGCGTTACGACGATCCGGCGAACCTAACTCGTTTGGACGGCTATGAGGTGCTGGACCTGCGCGCCGCCATAGCGGTGGACGAAAAACTGGAGATACTCGGGCGGGTCGAGAATGTCTTCGATGCCGAATACCAGACCGTTTCCGGTTATGGCACGGCGGGCAGGGGGGCTTTCGTCGGCATTCGCGCGAAAATGTAACCTGCAGCTGACGGCCGGTGTTGTCCGGCACTGGCCCGGACGCAGATCGTTGCTCCGGCATGGAACGAAACGCCTTGGTTGCGCAATGGTTTGCCCTCACTCGAGAGCGTATGCCCGCCTGCGCGGCAGAGCGCGGCTGGCCCGTGCGGTTGGATCACTGTTTTCAGCGCATCCTGCTGGACAATGCTGTGGGCGCGAAATGGAGCGACCACCTCGCTTCGCCCGCATACAAAAACGCACCCGAACGGGTGCTGGAGGACGCTATATCCCTTGGTGAGGATTGCGTCGCTGGAAGGGCGGATCTGGCGGTCCTCAACCGCTTATCGCTGGAATGGCGGGGCAAGCGCAAACGCCTGCCCCGCTGAATTCCCTTAATTGGTTGCCGAACCCGGCAACGCACCGTCGGAGACTTCGCTGTCCGCTGCTTCGTCGCCGGCGATCAGGCCGCGAGCTTCGAGCATCGGGGTCACGTCGGGCGCGCGACCGGCGAAGTTTTCGAACATCTTGAAGTAATCCATCGTACCGCCGCGGCTGAGCACGGTTTCACGATAGTGATCGCCATTGGCGCGCGTCAGGCCGCCGTTTTCCATGAACCACTTGCGGCTGTCGCGGTCGAGCATCTCGGTCCACAGATAGCTGTAGTAACCGGCCGAATAGCCTGTCGGACCGCTAAAGATGTGGTTGAAATAGGTGCTGCGATAGCGCGGCGGAACCAGATCGATTTCCAACCCGAGCTCCTTCAGCGAATTGCGCTCGAACGCATCGACCTTGGCCGGCGTATCGAGAGCAGCAGCCTCTTCCTTCGAAAGAGCGGCCCACTTCATGTCCAGCAGCGCAGCTTCGACGGTTTCGCCGAAATCGTACCCCTGGTTGAACTTCGAGGCGGCTTCGATCTTGTCGATCATCGCCTGCGGGATGGTCTCGCCGGTCTGGTAGTGCTTGGCATAGTTCGACAGCACTTCAGGATAGGTTGCCCACATCTCGTTGACCTGGCTCGGGTACTCCACGAAATCGCGTGCCGTGGCCGTGCCCGAGAGGCTTTCATAGCGCTGGTTGGCGAAGAAGCCGTGCAGCGCGTGGCCAAACTCGTGGAACATGGTGTTCACATTGTCGAAGCTGACCAGTTGCGGTTCGCCCGCCGGTGCCTTCGGGATGTTGAGCACGTTGTAGATCACCGGCTTGGTGTCCCACAGGAAGCTCTGGTCCACGAAATTGCTCATCCAGGCGCCGCCACGCTTCGACGGGCGCTGGAACGGGTCGAAGTAGAACAGGCCCAGCTCGCTGCCGTCGCGATCGAACACGGTGTAGGTCCACACATCGGGATGATAGACCGGCAGATCGGTACGGCGTTCGAAGCGCAGGCCGTAGAGCTTGCCCGCAGCGTAGAACACGCCGTCTTCCAGCACCTTGTCGAGCTGGAAATACTCGGTCATCGCATCTTCATCGAGGTCGAACTGTTCGGCCTTGATGCGGTTTGCATAGCGATACCAGTCCCACGGCTTCACTTCGTAATTGCCGCCATCTGCCTCGATCGCGGCGTTCAGCATCGCGGCTTCGCGGCGCTGCGTAGCGGCGAGGGCGGGCACCATCTGCTCCATAAAATCGAGCGCAGTCTTCGGCGTTTCGGCCATGCGGTCCCACATCGCGTAGGTTGCCCAGTCGGGCTGGCCGAAGAGAGAGGCCTTCTCGGCACGAAGCTCGGCGATTTCTGCGATCAGCTGACGCGTATCGAAATCGGTGGTGCCATCGGCGCGGTGGAAGCTTGCCATGAACAGTTTCTCACGCGCGGCACGGTTTTCCATGCTCGGCAGCGAGGGCTGCTGCGTGGTGTTCTGCAGGGCGAGGGCGTACCTTCCCGGGAACCCCTTCTCGGCGGCGAAATCGGCGGCTGCCTTGATGTCGCTCTCGGACAGGCCGGCAAGATCGCTGCGATTATCGAAGATGACCGGCTGGTCGGCCATGGCGGCTTTCGCTTCCTGACCGAATTCGGTGGTCAGCGTAGTCAGTTCGGTGTTGATCGCCTTTACCCGCTCGCGCTGGGCTTCGGTGAGAAGCGCGCCTGCGTGGACCATGCCCTCATAGGTGTTTTCGAGCAGCTTGGCGTCTTCGGGCGTCATGCTCATCGCGGCGCGATTATCGTAGACGGCCTTCACACGCTGGAACAGCACGGGATCGAGCGTAATGCTGTCGCCATGGGCGGTCAGCTTGGGGCTGATCTCGGTGTTAATCTCGTCGAGGCGGTCGGTGGTATTGGTGCCAGTGAGGGCAAAGAATACGCGGCTGACGCGGCCCAGCATGCGGCCTGATTTCTCGAGCGCGACAATGGTATTGGAGAATGTCGGCGGAGCGGGATTGGCCTTGATCGCCTCGATCTCGGCCTTGTGGATGCGCATCGCCTGTTCGAATGCCGGGATGTAATCATCTTCCGAGATCGCATCGAAGTTCGGAGCCTGGAACGGCAGATCGCTGTCGGAAGCGAAGTATCCAGTGCCCTTGGGGATGGAAATGCCCGCGTCTACGGCGGCGTCGGCGATGGGGTCCATTTCTCCTCCAGGAGCTGTGGTGCAGGCTGAAAGAAGGGCGGCTGCGGCAGTTGTGGCCAGAATGTGGGCCTTCATGGTCTCTCCGTATTTTTGCTGAATTCGATTTACGAATGCGCGGATGCGCGAATTGGTTGCCATTGTGATCAGCTTGCTTGAACGAGGACTGAAGCGCAAGGGCAAGTCTGTCGCGGCCAAGCGCAGATGGCACTCTGCGAACGACAGTCAGTCGATCCGTTCGCCCTGGCCACGCTCTGCCTGATCGCGTGCCGCCACGGCCGCTTCGTCTAGGGCCTGGCGATTGACGGTCATCACGCGGGGATGGCCGTCCTCGTCGACGACCAGCCAGAGAGATCCGAGTTCGAAAAAAGCACCCTGGTCCTTTTCGACCGTCATCTTCGACAGGTCGAGCCGCTGGAGCAAGTCGAGCATGCGCGCGTCGAACACGTCGTCGAACAATGCGTCGATCTGCTCGCGGCTGAGTTCCTGCCGCTCTCCATCTTGCGAGATGTAGAGCAAAGGAATGCCCAACTGGTCCAGAATGCGAGCCTTGTTCCCGCTTTTCGCGGCATCGCGCAGCGCGGAAATCGCCGCTTCGAACTGGCTGGGGGTGGCGCCAGTGGCGCAGGAAATAGCGCCGCCCTTTACGGTATCGTTCGCGCGATCGAATTCGATGTCCGTATCTTCTTGCTCCGACCACGCCATCAGCAGACAGCTTTCAGCCGGATCGGCGCTGGCATTTGCCTCCACCGTCGTCAGCAAATTCTGGCGCGCGGGGGTCTGCGCATTCGTGTCGCTCGACACAGGGGAGCAGGCGCCGGTCATGGCGGCGACGAAGAGAGACAGGGGCAGGCGGGAAAGTAGAATCATTTTATCCGTGCGGAATAAGTGCAAAGTGGTTCGTAGAGCGACCCCTGCTCGCGGAGATGGCTTTCGTACAATATGTAGTCGTCGACACGCCAGGGGCCAAGGTTTACCGCCCCATGCCTCGTCAAAAATGTACCGAGAGGGCCGCTGCCCTGATTGAGGCGTGCGAGCGTAATGTGGGGCACGAATTTTCGCCGTCCGGGCTCGATGCCGCATTTCACACAAATGCGATCGAGCTTTTTGTGCAGCGCCAATAGCCGGTCATCCGGCCGTACCCTGGCATATAGCTGTCTCGGAACGCCCTTCTTTTCGAAATAGGAACATCCTTCAATAGATATATCGAAGGGAGAGAAGGCTATGTGGCGCGCCGCATCGGCTATATCCTCGGCTGTTCGTTCATCTGTTTCGCCAAGGTAACGCAAGGTGAGGTGGAGTTGATCGTCATCCTGCCAACGCGCGCCGTTCACCTGCTCCATAAGCGAAAGCAAGCTCTCGCGAACTGGAGCGGGCGGCCGAAGGGCGAAGAACAGGCGGCAATTCATGCCGAACCCCTATCACGAGATGGTCGACGCAATTTCCCGCGGATCTTCGTAGGTTGCGTCCATGAAAATCTGGGCACGGCGTTCGGATCTGAACTCAAGTCCGCGGGCCACACGGCCGGCGGCATGGGTGTAATCAAGCTCCGCCGCGATCGCTTCGTAATCGGCATTCGCGATGGCTGCGTTCAGGCGAGGACTTTCCCGTTCCGAGACGTTGCCGAGGCCGACGTTATAGACCAGATCGAGCAGGGCGTCGAATTCGTGCTGATGCAACGGAAGGTTGCCAACAAGGATGCGTACGCCGCGTTCGGCAGTGATCAGGTCGCTCTCGAGAAAGTCGATTACCTGTTCGTCACTGATGCGGTCGCCAACGCGCAGATTATCTGCGGGACGGATAAGGTGGCCGACGCCGACTGTCGGATAACCGGCTACGTCGCGATACACGGTGTATCGCACGCCTTCTTCCTCGATCAGCGCCTGTTTGAACTCTTCACTCGCCTTCAGCAGCGCTGCGGGCTTGCGCACTTCGTCCTGCGGTGTGATCGCCATCGAGAATTCGCTGGCAGGAGCGCGCGACTTCTGCACGGGGCCGGTAAAGGCACCCAGGCTCATCGCGCCGACGCCCATCATCAGCGAAGCGCGCTTGCGCGTCGATAGCTTCGGCTTGACGCTGTAGACCTTCGACGCGGCGCGGCGGGCTCGCTTGAGCTCGTCACGATGGCGACGATGCCTGCGGATACGCCCGATCAGGCCGAGCGCATTCTTCTGCTCGCCTGCATGCGGGGTCGACGTCCATTTTTCGTTTTCCAGCGGCCGATCGAGTTCTTCCATCAATTTCTTCAGCCGCTCGCTCTGTAGCGAATTCTTGGCGGCGGGACGAAGGGAAGAGATATCGGTCGGCGCGGTGCTCTCTCGCTTGTTCTGTTCTGACATTTTGCGGTGCGCCTCGTATAACTGTAGTATGCTGCCGGTCAGACGCGATTTCGCCTCCCGGGTAGCTCATCCAATCGAGCGAAATAAAGTTGCATCGGGATGGCCATATGTGTCTTTAGAACGGTTCGCGGGACCGATTGGGTCCTCAGTTCACCGTATCTGGGCCACAGATGGGGGGCTGATCGTGTTCAATCGTCCGGCCAGACGAGTCCGGGAAACTTCGTGCGGCTCTCTGGTTGGAATTGGCGAAGCGCGTTCCATATTGTTTGCACGTCACGGCTCTCGCTTCGGGTCTTGAAGACCTTTCAACGCGGCGACGGCAACGTCTCTTGACAGTTTCGAACAGAACAGGAACACGCCTCCTTTATGGCACTAACGAAAATCTCCGTCCGCGGCGCGCGTGAACACAATCTCAAGGGCGTCGATATCGACCTGCCGCGCGATGCGCTGATCGTAATTACCGGGCTGTCCGGTTCGGGCAAAAGCTCGCTCGCCTTCGACACGATTTATGCCGAAGGGCAGCGGCGCTATGTCGAAAGCCTGAGCGCCTATGCGCGCCAGTTCCTCGAAATGATGCAGAAGCCCGATGTCGAGCATATCGACGGGCTCAGCCCCGCCATCTCGATCGAGCAGAAGACGACGAGCCGCAACCCCCGCTCGACTGTGGCGACGGTGACCGAGATTTACGACTACATGCGTCTGCTGTGGGCGCGGGTGGGGGTTCCCTATTCGCCCGCCACCGGCTTGCCGATCGAGGCGCAGACCGTGTCCAACATGGTCGACCGGGTCATGGCGCTGCCCGAAGGCACGCGGCTCTATCTGCTCGCGCCGGTCGTGCGCGGGCGCAAGGGTGAATACCGCAAGGAGCTGGCCGAATGGCAAAAGGCCGGCTTCACCCGCGTGCGCATCGATGGCGAGATGTACGGGATCGAGGAAGCGCCTGCGCTCGACAAGAAGTTCAAGCATGACATCGAGGTGGTGGTTGATCGCCTTGCCGTGAAAGAGGGCATCGAAACGCGCCTGGCCGACAGTTTCGAGCAGGCACTGAAGCTAGCCGATGGCCTGGCCTATGTCGATCTTGCCGATGGCGTGGTGCCGGGGCGCGAGGAAGAAGGCGAAGCTGGCGGCGCGATGAAGGGGGCGGGTCTGCCTGCTAACCGCATCGTCTTCTCCGAGAAATTCTCCTGCCCGGTCTCGGGCTTCACCATCGAGGAAGTTGAACCGCGCCTGTTCTCCTTCAACGCGCCGCAGGGGGCCTGCCCGACCTGTGACGGTATTGGCGAAAAGCAGCTGTTCGACCCGCAACTGGTCGTCCCGAACGAGGCGCTGAGCCTGAAGAAGGGCGCCGTGGTGCCTTGGGCGAAGAGCAATCCGCCAAGCCCCTATTACATGCAGGTGCTGGCCAGCCTGGCGAAGGAATATGAGTTCGATCTCACCACGCCGTGGGAGGATTTCGACAAGGAAATCCGCGACATCATCCTCTATGGCACCAAGGGCCGCGCCATCCCGCTAACCTTCAAGGACGGGCGCAAGCAATATACGGTGAAGAAGCCTTTCGAAGGCGTCATCGGCAATCTCAACCGCCGCCTGCTGCAGACCGAAAGCGCCTGGATGCGCGAGGAGCTGGCCAAGTTCCAGACCGCGCAGCCGTGCGAGACCTGCCATGGCAAGCGCCTCAATGAAAAGGCGCTCAGCGTGAAGGTCGGCGGGCCCGACAATGCGACAGATATCGCCACCCCCACCAAGATGAGCGTGGCCGATGCGAAGGACTGGTTCCTCGCGCTCCCCGAAAAGCTGGGCGACACGCAGAAGCAAATCGCCCACGCCATCCTCAAGGAAATCAACGAGCGGCTGGGCTTCCTCGACAATGTCGGGCTCGACTATCTCAACCTCGATCGCACCAGCGGTACGCTGAGCGGCGGGGAGAGCCAGCGCATCCGCCTCGCATCGCAGATCGGCTCTGGCCTATCGGGTGTGCTCTACGTGCTCGACGAGCCCAGCATCGGCCTGCACCAGCGCGATAACGACCGCCTGCTCGAAACCCTCAAGCGCCTACGCGATCTCGGCAATACGGTGATCGTGGTGGAGCATGACGAGGACGCGATCCGCACTGCCGATTACGTGGTCGATCTGGGCCCCGGCGCGGGCGTCCACGGGGGCGAGGTGGTGGCCGAAGGCACGCTGAAACAGGTGCTCAGGAACAAGAAATCGCTCACCGCCGCCTATCTCACCGGCCGCCGCGCGATCGAGGTCCCGGCCAAGCGCCGCAAGGGCAATGGCAAGAAGCTCACCGTGCATGGCGCGCGGGCGAACAATCTCAACAACGTCACCGCCAGCATCCCGCTCGGCACCTTTACCTGCATCACCGGCGTCTCGGGCTCGGGCAAGTCGTCCTTCACCATCGACACGCTCTATGCCTCGGCCGCGCGCACGCTCAACGGCGCGCGCGTGGTCGCGGGCGCGCATGACAAGGTCACCGGCCTCGACCATTGCGACAAGGTGATCGAGATCGACCAGTCGCCCATCGGCCGCACCCCGCGGTCCAACCCGGCCACCTACACCGGCGCCTTCACCCAGATCCGGGACTGGTTCGCCGGCCTCCCCGAAGCGCAGGCGCGCGGCTACAAGCCCGGCCGCTTCAGCTTCAACGTGAAGGGCGGCCGCTGCGAGGCGTGCCAGGGCGACGGCCTGATCAAGATCGAGATGCACTTCCTCCCCGACGTCTACGTCACCTGCGAGGAATGCGGCGGCAAGCGCTACAACCGCGAAACGCTGGAGGTGAAGTTCAAGGGCCACTCCATCGCTGACGTGCTCGACATGACGATCGAGGATGCGGAAGGCTTCTTCGAGAATGTCCCCCCGATCCGTGACAAGATGCACATGCTGAACGAGGTGGGGCTGGGCTACGTCAAGGTCGGCCAGCAGGCGACCACGCTGTCAGGCGGCGAGGCGCAGCGCGTGAAGCTGGCCAAGGAACTCAGCAAGCGCAGCACCGGCCAGACGCTCTACATTCTGGACGAGCCCACCACGGGCCTCCATTTCGAGGATGTCCGCAAGCTCCTCGAAGTGCTGCACCGTCTGGTGGACCAGGGCAATTCGGTGGTGGTGATCGAGCACAATCTCGACGTCATCAAGACCGCCGACCACATCCTCGACCTCGGCCCCGGCGGCGGCGTCCGCGGCGGCGAGATCGTGGCCGAAGGCACGCCGGAGCAGGTTGCCGAGGTGGAAGGGTCCTTCACCGGGCATTACCTCAAGCCGATGCTGGAACGCGCTCAGGCAGAGCCAGCAGAGGCGAAGACCAAAAAGCAGCGGGAGGCTGCGGGGTAGGGCCTAGCGCATTTCAGCAAGACCTCGTTTTACCAAATTGCGTTCGCACGAAACATGCTGCGGAGGATGTGGCGGGTCTTGCTTAAATCGCCGAAAGTAAAAGCACCTTTGGAGCAAGGTTTTCAAAGAGCCGGGCGTGATCTTTTCAGTTCAGGAAAGATGATGTAAGACGAGAGGGCAAGAAGGCCCCCGCCTTTGAGGTCTTGCCTATGCTTCGCACCTTTCGCCTCGTTCTCGTTTCAAGTATTTCGATGGTTGCGATGCCTCTATTCGCGCAACCCGACGATGGAGCGACTGCTGCTGGCGATATCGTTGTCGAAGGTACCACGGTAGACGGCGATCCGCCGATCAAGACCGAAGATGACGGTGTATTCGGAACGGTATCGCGTCAGCTGGCGTCCGAAGCCGACCGCTTTTCGCGCTGCGCGGATATGCCCCGCCCGAGCCTTCTGCGCCGCATTGTCGATGGTCATCCCGAGACCGGTGAGACACGCAAGGCGCTCGACCAGCATATGATGCGTAACCAGGGGTGTTACGGGGGAATGTTCCTCATGCCGCCTTATCCCGATCCGCCCTATTACGGGAAATGTAATCCCCACCCGCTGCCCGACGGTCGTTCGATCTGCCGGTCCCACTATGATCGGGGCGCGATTTACGAACAAGTGCTGCGGAAATATGCAGCCGATCTGACGTTCGACCGCAGCGCTACCTTCGATCCGGCGGTCCGCGCGGAATTCATGGCCCGCGAAGAAGAGCGCAACCAGTTTCGTCGGGAGTCCGCAGACTATTTCTGGTTCGCAGCCTGTGCCGTGCAGCTCAGTCCCGAATATGCGCTGCAGATGCTCGACGAGGAACCCGGGTCCGAGCGGGAGGTGCGCTACCAGTCGCTGATGATCTCCGAGGCGCTTCCCTGTTTTGAAGGGCGCAAGGTGACCGACGTGACCGTGGATCGCAGCCAGTTCCGCGCATTCGTGGCGGAAGCCGCCTACTCCTGGGCCGTGGCCGTCAGGCGGGTCGATAGCCTGCTCCCCGCCGACCTCGACTAGAAAATCCAACCAAGATCGCAGCACCGTTCGGGCCTCTCACCCCGCCGAAGCATCGAACGCGGCGCGAACTGGAACCTGTCGTTACCACCCGCCTGCGAATGCTTCCCGGCACCTGCAGTGATGCCGACCTCTGCCATCCCGTGCGCAAAGTAAATTCGCCTGTCATTTCGATAATGGCTTTTCAAAAACGCCATTTATGAGGATATATTACTGCGTCATTGGCAAGCTGATTGCTTGGGCAGCCACGACTGGAGGTTCCGGTTATGCTTCGTTTCATTCGCCTCGCGCTATTTCCCGTCGGCCTGATCGCCGCGCTGCCGGCCTCGGCGCAGGATGAGGGGGAAACCCCGGCAGACGATATCGTCGTCACCGGCGTCCCCCTGCGCGAGGGGGAGGAGACGCCGGTCACCCTCCAGGATGATGGGCTCTCGGCCGTGGTCTCGCGCCAGATCGCCTCGGAGGTCGATCGCTTCGCCCGCTGCGCCGATCTGCCCAGGCCCGATCTTTTGCGCCGCATTGTCGACGGCAAGCCGGAATCGGGCGAGGCGGAAAGGGCGCTGCATGAGCATATCCTGCGCAACAGCGGCTGCTACGGCACCATATTCCCGCCGATTCCCGACACCCCCTATTATGGCAAATGCAATCCCGTCATCGTCAATGACATCAGGGGCAACAACATTTGCCGGGCGGATTACGATCGCGGCGAGATTTACGAGCAGGTCCTGCGCAAATACGCACCCGATCTGGTCATCAACCGCAGCATAACCTTCAACCCCGAAATCCGCGCCGACTTCATGGCCCGCGAGGAACGGCGCAATCAGGATCGCGTCCTGTCCGACGATCTCTTCTGGTTCGCCAGCTGTGCCGTGCAGATCCGCCCCGAATATGCGCTCGCCATGATGAAGGAAGAGGCCGGCTCGGGCCGCGAAGCCCGCCTGCAGGAACTGATGATCAAGGACGGCCTGCCCTGCTTTGCGGGCGGCAAGGTCGAGGAAGTGACGGTCGACTCCCGCCAGTTCCGCGCCTTCGTGGCCGAAGCGCTCTATTCCTGGGCGGTCGCGGTAAAGAACGTGGACAGCCTCATCCCGCAGGACTTGGGCTGAGCAAAAGGGATGGGCGCAACACCGGCCAGACGCTCTACATTCTGGACGAGCCCACCACGGGCCTCCATTTCGAGGATGTCCGCAAGCTCCTCGAAGTGCTGCACCGGCTGGTGGACCAGGGCAATTCGGTGGTGGTGATCGAGCACAATCTCGACGTTATCAAGACCGCCGACCACATCCTCGACCTCGGCCCCGGCGGCGGCGTCCGCGGCGGCGAGATCGTGGCCGAAGGTACGCCGGAGCAGGTGGCCAAGGTGGATGGGTCCTTCACCGGGCATTACCTCAAGCCGATGCTGGAACGACAGAAAGAAGCCGCCGAATAATGAGCGGTTACAGCGGAGGGGGCGGGGGCGGCAAGGCGTTGGTGCTCTTCGCCGTAGTGCCGTTGGTGCTGGTAAATTTCGTCCTCTCCGCAATTTTCGGGGATTGGGTCTGGAAGGTCACGCCAATCCTGTTCGTTGCCATGGTGACTGGCATGAGAGTTCACCGAGCATACCGACGGCAGGTCGATAGTCCGGAGCCATTGGACCTTGGCGAGCACGGTCGCTTCTCTGGCGAGGAGAAGGCCCAAACCTTGCGCGGCGGAGCATGGCTGCTTTTCGCGCTTTCGGTGGTGACCATTCTGGCGATAATCTACCTGCCATCGCTCTTCGAATAAGCAGCGTCCGCAGCGGCGAGATCGTGGCCGAGGGTACTCCGGAGCAGGTGGCCAAGGTGGATGGGTCCTTCACCGGGCATTACCTCAAGCCGATGCTGGCCAAGAGTTTGGAGCGGCAGCTTGGGGCTGCAGAGTCCTAACGGAATTTCCGGAGTAGCTATCTTGCCCAGCATGGTATCTTCTGCTTATTACGGGAAAAATTGCGGGGTTAAATATCTCAGTGCCGAACCAATTTGATCTGTACACGAGCAGAACGATTTGCGGCGACGCTCTCTCGGTACTTAAAGATATTCCCGACGAATCTGTTCAACTTTGTGTTACTTCGCCGCCGTATCACATCGGAAAATCATATGAGCGCGGCTCGGGGAAGAATTTCGACGAATATGTCGATTGGATAACATCATCCCTTCTATTGGTTGAAGCCAAGCTTAAAGAAGGCGGCAGCCTTTGTTTGCAGGTCGGATCACATGTTCGCAACGGCAAACTGCTTCCCCTCGATTATGTGTTTTTTCCGATCTTGCATGGCTTAGGACTAACCTTCCGCAATCGGATTATCTGGCGATATAACTTCGGTTTCAACGCGGTGAAACGCCTTTCCGGGCGGTACGAAGTGCTTTTGTGGTTTACCAAAGGTGAAGACTACAAGTTCAATTTGGATCCGATCAGGGTGCCTCAACTTTATCCCGGCAAGAGGCACTCCGCCTCGAAAGGAAGCAAAGCCGGAAAGCCCAGTGGCAATCCGAAAGGCAAAAACCCTTCCGATTACTGGGAGTTTGATGGACACACTGCTTTTTTCGGAGAGCCAGTATGGAACATTCCTAATGTCAAGGCAAACCACCCGGAAAAAGAAGCCAACCATCCCTGCCAATTTCCGAACGAACTAGTGGAGCGTTGTGTTTTAGCTTTGACCGATAAAGGCGATGTTGTGATTGACCCTTTCGCCGGGACTGGCACCACGACCATTTGTGCTCATATGCACAAGCGGATCGGGATCGGTATCGAGATTGACCCTTCTTATGCAAGGAATGCAGCCAAGCGATTGCGAAGTGCTGAGAAGGGTGAGCTACCGATCAGAAGGTCAGGCCAAAAACCAAGAGTGCCTAAGGCAACTGACAAAGTCGCGACTGTTCCATCTGAATGGCTGAGCGAAAACGTGAGGCAGGTTAATGGCCGCGGCTAAAAATAAGTCTGGGAGCAAGAAAAAGAGCCCTCTTACTCCCGAACAGAAAAGATTGAGGCAGGAGAAGGCCCGGGAACGGGCGTTCTTGCGCTCCCACCGCAAGATATTTGATCGCGCAGGATTTGATAGACTGGTTCCCGTTGACGGAATTCACTTTCAGTATGAAGGTCAAAAGTGTGAACTCGATGATATATTCGTATTCGAGAATGTCGTGGTTCTTGCCGAATATACAGAAAGTAAGGGAGCCAATTTAGGTAAGCATGCTAAGGGCAAAGACGCAGTCCACAATAAGATTGCGGAAGATCCTGCAAAATTCTTGAATTTTTTCAGAGATTTATCGACCGGGGTAGATGCTTGGCTCGCGAACTCCGGGTATACAGATAATCAGTTAATCGTAAGGCTGATCTATACCTCGCGCGCCTCGTTAGAGGATCATCATAAAGCTCTGTTTAACGAAAATATTTTCATGTCAGATGCAGAGCGCGGATATTTTTCCGCCTTGACTAGGTCGCTGCGTAAGTCGGCGCGTTATGAGCTTCTAGAATATTTGCGAGTAGACCCGAACGAAGTTGGGGAATCTGGGGTAGCCCCTGCTAGTGTACTAAGCGATGATTATAACGCTTTGCTTCTGCCTAAAGAGCAGTCTCACTTTCCTAGTGGCTTTAAGATAGTCTCATTTTATGTCGATCCCGACGCTCTTCTTCGGAGAGTGTATGTGTTGAGAAGAAACGGGTGGCGAGACTCCTTAGGTCTGTATCAGCGCTTGATCATACCATCCAAAATTCGAGCAATTCGAGCTCATTTGAAAGACAAAAAGAGAGTCTTCGCCAATAATATCGTAGTGACCCTCCCGCATGACACCAAAATAGAAGCGCTCGATGGCGAAAATTTATCATCTGAAGCGGTACGACCCACACCCATCAATCTTCGATTGAAAAGGTCGGCTAATTCTATCGGGATTATTGATGGACAGCACCGCGTGTTTTCTTACTACGAAGACCGCGAGCCCGACTCTCAAATCGATAAATATCGACTTCAACAAAACCTATTGGCGACCGGTATCGTTTACCCGAAGGGCTATTCCCAGAAGCAACGAGAGAAATTCGAAGCTGGGCTGTTTATGGAAATCAATTCTACCCAGAACAAAGCTGGGTCGGATATTATCCAAGCGATCTGGGTGTTGCTTGATCCATTTAGGCCGGTAGCCGTCTCGAGGGTTGTGTTGAATGGCCTTTCAACAATCCAGCCGTTGAGTGGTTACCTCGCCAGAACTAGTCTTGACGCAGGGAAGATTCGAACATCGTCCGTCGTGTCATATGGCCTTATGCCACTCACGAAGCGCAGTGGCACGGACTCGCTGTTTGCAATCTGGAATAAAAAAGGTGCGAAAAGAAGGTTTACGGTGGGGGAGGCAACAGAGGCTGATCTCGACAAGTACGTCGCATTCTGCGTTGAGACGATCGGTTCGTTTCTCACCACATGTCGGGCCAGTATCGGGTCAGGTAGATGGCGCCTCGTAAAAGACGGCGGAGTCCTATCTGTAACAACCGTTAACGGTCTTATTATTTTGCTGCGTAAACTTATCGATGACGGCCTAATAAGCGATGCGCACAATTTTCCAGATCTTAGTAAGATTGGTGAGGTAGATTTTAATTCGTTCAAGTCCTCACAATATGCGGATTTGGCTGCGACGATGCGAAAGAAGGTAAAATAAAAAAGCCTGTCATACATTGTCTTTGACGCGAACTAGCGGGTGTCGGCAATCTCCACCTTCCCTCTCCCCATCGACCAGTTCTCCTGCATCCGTACCTTGGGGTTGGGTGCGCACCAGATCTCGCCATTGGCGTCGAGTGCTGTGACCCAGATGAGGTTGTGCTCCGGCCCGTAGTCGATCACCGCCAGCGCCAGCCCCTTTCCCCGGTCGATGACGGTCACGGGCAGCGGCGGATTCAATTGCGTGAACATGGATGGCGATCCTGATGGCGGGAGAGGAAGGTCGCCCGCGCTATGGGGTGAACGCTCCGCCGCGCGCCAGGTATCCCGCACTGATGTTTGGCAAGTATTCGCATAGGCATTTTGTGTGAAAAAGGTGCTGTCCTACACGGCTTCGCCTGTATATCTGGTCCGGTTCACTCACAAATCTTGAGGTGAACCATGAGTTTTTCTTTTTCCCGCAGACCCCTTCGAACGCCGGTCGCCGCGTGCTGCCCGCGTATCTCCCTTGCGAGCCTCGCCAGCGCGGGAGGTGCCGCATGAACGCGATCGTCACTATCGAGCCTGCACCCACGGCCGGTCCGCATGGGGCGGGGCATACCTCCTTCTCGCCGCGCAAGCAGGCCGAGTTCATCCAGAGCCTGCAGCTGTTCGGCAATGTGCGGCTTGCCTGCCGGGCGGCGCGGGTGTCCTCGCAGACGGCCTATCGCCAGCGGCGTGCCTCGCCTGCGCTGGCCAATCTGTGGGATGCGGCGCTGCTGGCGGCGCGCACTCATGCCGAGGCGACGCTGGCCGAGCGGGCGCTGAACGGGGTGGAGGAGCCGGTGTTCTATCACGGCGAGGAGGTGGCGCGCCGTCGCCGCTTTTCCGACCGGCTGCTGCTGGCGCATCTCGCGCGGCTCGACCGGCTCGAAAACCGCGCCGAGGTGGTGGAGACGCTGGCGATGATGGACGCCATGCTCGAAGGCCTGCGCCGGGGCGAGGCGCTGGACGACAGCGCGCGGGCCGGTGCGGATGGCGCGGGTGAGGGCGAGGGCGGGGGAAATTATCGCCAGGACCGTGCTCCATCTGCTCCATCCTGTAGGACTGGCGCAGGGGCAATCCAACATGGGCGGGATAGCGGGCGCAAGGGGCCCGATCCGCTCGACAAGCCGTGCGGCTGTGTGGGGGCGCGCTATGATGGCGGGGGCGGTCCGGCGCATTGGCGCATGGGGCCCGAGGGGCCGGAGCCGCGGCCCAATGAGGGCGAGGGCACGGGGCCGTGCTGTGACAAGCCGCGCTGGCCTGCTTGCCGCGACTGCGCGCACTATCCTGCCGGGGCGAAGCTGGAGCATATGATGGAGGATGCGCGGCCCTATGGCGCGCCCGAGCTGCGCCAGCTGGGCGACCCGCTGAGCGTGGAGGAATGCCAGACCGCCGCCTTCATCGCGGGCGACGAGGACTGGTGGCGCATTGGCGCGGGTTTCGCGCTGTTCGAGAAGACCGATTACGGCGCGTGGATCGAGGTGCGCGATCCGGAGGATGAGGATGGCGAGTGTGAGGAGGAGGCCGGGGAGGGCGCCTGCGAGGATGCGGAGCCGGTCAGGGACGCGATGGGCGCGGCGGACGAGCTGCCGGTTGCGGAGGAGGTGGAGCGGCTAAGCTAGGAGGCGCCGCGCTCCTGCCCCAGGATCACCGTGCTGTGAGGGGGCGTGCGAGGGCTGTGAGCCTCAGTCGACCAGCGCGAGTTCCACCGTGCCATGGCCGCGGGCGATGAGACCGAGGTCCTTTGCAGCTGCGCGGCTAAGGTCGATCGTGCGGTTGCGGCTGAAGGGGCCGCGATCGTTGATGCGGACCGTCACGCTCTTCCCGGTGGAGGGATTGGTGACCAGCACCTTGCTGCCGAAGGGCAGGGTGCGGTGCGCGGCGGTGTAGCCGTTCATGTCGAACCGCTCGCCACTGGCGGTGCGGCGGCCATGGAAGCGCTTGCCGTAATAGGAGGCGACCCCGCTGCCGAGCGTGGTGGCGGCAGGCGCGGCCTCGATCGGCGGATCGAAGCTGTCGAGATCGACGGCTTTCGGGCCCGGCTCGGGCTGATCCGGCAGCGCGCGATAGGGCGCGAAATGCCCCCCGAAGGTGGGTTGAACCATGGCCGTCTGCTCGCTCGTCTGCGAGTGGCCGGCAGTACTGGGCAGCGCCATGGCTGCAACAAAGAGTACGCTGCGAAGCGTTCGTTTGGTCATGTCTGGGACCTCCCGTGCGGTTTGGAAGGCTATAAAGCGAGCCATTGCGGGAGTCGTTAACCCGGGGGGAGGCTGCCCCGTTTCCGCCACGATTCATCGTGATCCCGGCTAAGATGGACGGTGCCTACAGCATATTGGGGGTGCAATGTCGCAAGGGTACAAGAGGGCGACTTCCGCCATCCCGCACCCGGTTAGGTCACCGGAGCCAGACGACAAATGGGGCCGGCATCGCTGCCGACCCCACTCTCACCGATGCGTGGCCGAGTTCCTTCAACACGAGTGTTCAAGGGACACAGACTTGGCACCCGATGTTTCCCCGTCCGGCCATTCGAAAATGGTCTTCAGGTTCCTTCACCGGCGCTCGCACCGGCATCCGGATCTACCCTCCGCTCGGCCCGGTTTCGGCCGCATTGCGATCCGAGGATCGCTCGCCTGCCTTGCCCAGCCGTGCTTCAACGGGCGGTTCCGCAGCCTGGCCTTCCACTGGTGGCCGGCGCCTCAAACGATCACATCGCGTTCCGGTCCGAGGACCTTTTCGCGACGCCATCTTCGGCAACCGACCGGGATGGCCCGGCCCGCAACGAGAAACCTTCGCCCTTCCGTCATCGACCCGCCTTGCGTCCGGCCAAAGGCCTTGGCACGAGGGTCTCGAAAAGCGCGTGGACAGAACCCGCTGCGTCTTCCCGGTTTCAGAAAGTTCTTACCTTTCAGATCGTTAGATCATCTTGGTGAGAAGCTTTCCTGGCCATTCCGATGAGTTGAAGCTGCGCCTGAAGCGGCGGATTGGCAAGCGGCCGAAGTGGGAGTTATCCACTTCGCCCAGAATCTCCTGTGGATCAGGGTGGATAAGTCCACCGCTTATCGCAATTTTATGGCGGCAGTGACGTGATGCATGAAATCACCGCGCCGCTGACACCAAATATGCGTAATAATATTACCGGCCGCGCTTGGCGAGCAGGCGCAAGCGCAGGGCGTTGAGCTTGATGAAGCCTTCCGCATCCTTCTGGTCGTAGGCGCCTGCGTCATCCTCGAACGTCACATGCGCTTCGGAATAAAGCGAGTTGTCCGACTTGCGGCCCACCACCATGGCGTTGCCCTTATAGAGCTTGAGCCGCACCACGCCGTTGACCTTCTCCTGGCTCAGGTCGACCGCCGCCTGCAGCATCTCGCGCTCGGGGCTGAACCACAGGCCGTTGTACACCAGCTCGGCATAGCGCGGCATCAGCTCGTCCTTGAGATGCGCTGCGCCGCGGTCGAGCGTGATCTGCTCGATCCCGCGATGGGCGCGGGCATAGATTTCGCCGCCCGGCGTTTCGTACATACCGCGGCTCTTCATGCCGACGAAGCGGTTCTCGACCAGATCGAGGCGCCCGATGCCGTGGGTGCGGCCCAGATCGTTCAGCGCGGCGAGCAGGGTGGCCGGGCTCATCGCCTCGCCATTGAGCGATACGCCGTCGCCCTTCTCGAAGCCGATCTCGATATATTCGGGCGTGTCGGGCGCATCTTCGGGATGGTCGGTGCGCGAATAGACATAGTCGGGCGTCTCTTCCCACGGATCCTCAAGCACCTTGCCCTCGGACGAGGTGTGCAGCAGGTTCGCATCGGTCGAGAACGGGCTTTCCCCGCGCTTGTCCTTGGGCACGGCGATCTGGTGTTCTTCGGCCCAGGCGATCAGCGCGGTGCGGCTTGTCAGGTCCCATTCGCGCCAAGGGGCGATCACCTTGATGTCCGGATCGAGCGCATAGGCCGACAGTTCGAAACGCACCTGGTCGTTGCCCTTGCCGGTGGCGCCATGGGCGATGGCATCGGCGCCGGTTTCATGCGCGATTTCGACGAGACGCTTGGAGATAAGCGGACGCGCGATGCTGGTGCCGAGCAGGTAATCGCCTTCGTAGCGGGCGTTGGCGCGCATCATCGGGAAGACGAAATCGCGCACGAATTCCTCGCGCAGGTCTTCGATGAAGATGTGCTGGTCGGGAATGCCCATATTGCGCGCCTTTTCACGCGCCGGTTCGATTTCCTCGCCCTGGCCGAGATCGGCGGTGAAGGTCACGACCTCCAGCCCGCGCTCCACTTCGAGCCATTTGGCGATGACGGAAGTATCGAGACCGCCGGAATAGGCGAGGACGACGCGCTTGATATCGGACATGGGCATACCTTCTGTGAATTCGCCGCGCCGCTAGCAGGACGGGGCCATGCGGGCAATAAAGACGCGCTTGGCCATGAACAAATACCGCCGGTTTCAATGCACGATGAGAAAGAACCACCAGGGCGCTATCCATCCGCGGCCGTGTAGGAAAACGATAAATCGCCTCCAGTAACAATTTCCGCAACTACTGGGTTGTTAAGTATTCGAGCCTAAATCTTCTGCCAGACGGATGGAGAAAAGGGGCAATACTTTCATGTGGAACAAGGCGAAGTCGCTGGCGAAGCAGGCGCCGCCGGAACGCAATCGCTATGTCGATTTCCTGCGCGCCCTGTCGATCCTTGCTGTGGTGGTCGGCCACTGGCTGGTCGCAGCCCCCTATATCGGCAGTGACGGCGAGGTGGTCGGTGGGCACCTGCTCGGCATCTTGCCGTGGACGCAGTGGCTCACTTGGGGCTTCCAGGTCATGCCGATCTTCTTCCTCGTCGGCGGCTATTCCAACGGGGTGAGCTGGTCCTCGACCCGCGCGAAGAACGGCCATTATTCGGACTGGTTCGCCAGCCGCATCCAGCGCCTGATCAATCCGGTCTTCCCCGTGCTGCTGGCATGGGGCCTGTTCGCCTTTCTCGCCACCCAGGCCGGGATGGACCGCGCCACCGTGCGCATGGCAGTGGAGCTGGCGCTGGTGCCGGTGTGGTTCCTTGCCGTCTATCTGCTGGTGACCGCGCTGGCGCCGTTCACCTGGCGACTGTGGGAGAAGCTGGGCTTTGCGAGCGTGGCCGTGTTCGCGGCAGCCGCCGTGGTAGTCGACGTGCTGACCTTTGCGCTGGACGTGCCCTATGTGAACTTCCTCAATTTCATCTTCGTCTGGGTGGGCATCCATCAGCTCGGCTATGCATGGCAGCAGGGCCGCATTGGGCAGGGCAGGGCGCTCGCACTGTTCCTCGGCGGGCTCGCGGTGCTGATCGGTCTTACCGTATACGGCCCCTATCCCATCGCCATGATCGGCGTGCCGGGGGCCGAGATCACCAACTCCATGCCGCCCACGCTGGCCTTGCTGGCGCTGGGAGTGACCCAGACAGGCCTCGTGCTCGCGCTGGAGCCTTGGGGCCGCAAGCTGCTCGACAATATCACGCTGTGGACGGCAACAGTGCTGATGAACGGCATGATCATGACCGTCTATCTGTGGCATCTTACTGCCTATGTGCTGGTAATGGTGGCCGCATGGATAGGCGGCGGGATCGGCTTGCGGATGGCTCCGGGAAGTACGGAATGGTGGTGGACACGGCCGGTCTGGTTCGCGCTCTATATCGCAGTGCTGCTGCCGCTGATCGCCCTCTTCGCGCGCTACGAGCGGGGAATGGGGGCTGCGAAGCGGGACACGCCCGTGCCGCACCTGCGCCTCGTGATCGGCATGATCGCGATCTGTATCGGCCTCGCGATGACCGCGGCGATCAGCATCGCCAGCCCCGAGGGGGTTACGGGTGTGCGCCTATGGGTGGTGGCGCTGCCGTTTGTCGGGGCCGCGCTGGTTGGGTTCGGGCCGGTTTATCGCTGGGCGCGAGGGTAGTCTGAGTTCGGGATTTGGGGAGGGTGCCTAGCAGTTGCATGGTCTCCACCAGAAACCCAGTCATTTCGAGGAGCGTAACGACGCGGCAATCCATTGGCCGAGGTTGAGAACTGTGAGCGAATTGAGCGAGGCGCCGCCGCTAGATGGATTGCTTCGCTACGCTCGCAATGACTCGGAAGAGGCCGAGAGGGCTGTCCTCGTCATTGCGAGGAGCGTAGCGACGTGGCAATCCATGGCACCAGCGTACGAATTGTGAGCGGGTTGAGTGACGCGCCGTCGCGTGATGGATTGCTTCGCTTCGCTCGCAATGACGACATAAGGCGTGGGTGCGCTCGCCAGACCCACTACCCCAGCAAGCGCTCTTCCTCCGCACCCATATACCCTCGCGTAATAGGCAGCGCGTGGCGGTTGCGGGCGAACTGGATCTGGTAATTGCACATGCCGCCGAACTCAAAGACCGTCGCCGCGCCTGCCAGATAGAACAGCCACATGCGATAGAACCGCTCGTCATAAAGGGCGAGAATCTGTTCGCGATTGGCGATGCAGTTGGCGTACCAGCAGCGCAGGGTCTTGCCGTAATGCAGGCGCAGCGTTTCCACATCAGTAGCGATCAGCCGGGATTTCTCGCTCGCCGCGACCGTTTCGGACAGGGCGGGGATGTAACCGCCGGGGAAGATGTATTTGCGCGTGAAGGCGTCGGTCGAACCGGGGGAACCCATCCGGCCGATCGTATGGACCAGCATGGTTCCGTCATCGGTGAGCAGGTTGGCGCAGCAGCGGAAGAATTCCTCGAACTGGGGCTGGCCCACATGTTCGAACATGCCCACGCTCACGATGCGGTCAAACTTGCGCCCTGCGGCGGCGAAGTCGCGGTAATCGACCAGTTCGATGCTGACCTTGTCGGCCACCCCGGCTTTTTCCACCCTTTCGCGGGCAAGCTGGTGCTGTTCTTCCGACAGGGTGATGCCGGTGACCTTCACATCGTAATTCTGCGCCAGATATATCGCCATGCCGCCCCAGCCGCAGCCGATATCGAGCACGCTGTCGCCATCTCGCAGCATCAGTTTTGCTGCAATATGGGCGAGCTTGGCGCGCTGCGCCTCGGCCAGCGTCATGTCGTCGGACGGCCAATAGGCGCAGCTGTATTGCCAGTGCTCGTCATCCAGCATCAAAGCGTAGAAATCATTCCCGATGTCGTAATGATGCGCGACATTGTTCTTCGAACGGACGGCGTCGTTGACCTTTTCCGCAGCGCCGGTGACCTTTCTGAAAAGGCGGCGGCTGAGGCGCGGCTTGGGCAGATCGCCGCCCCGCTCCCACGCATTGTTGGCGCGCAGCAGGGTGACGAGGCCCATGACATCGCCTTCCTCGATGACCAGCCGCCCGTCCATATATGCCTCCGCCGCGCCAAGCCGCGGATCGAGCACCACGTCGCGCGGCACGCGGTCGTCGGTCAGGCGCAGCACGATTTCGGGAAAGCCTTCTGCGGATTGCCCGAAGGTATCGGCGCTGCCGTCGGCATAGACGACGCCCAGCCGGCCCCGAGTTACGCCGCGCTGGAGAAACTTGCGGAAGAGGGTCTTGCTCATGGATAACCTGCCTGGAGAGTGATCTTCGACATTAGCTAATCACCGTGATGTAATTTTGCGAGACTGGAATTGGGGGCGGGTGGCGCGGGAGCGGAAGACGTTTAGTCCCGCGTGTGACGGCGACGTCTCACGATGGATTGCCGCGCTTCGCTCGCAATGACTGGGAGGGGCGTCGTGCCCTTAATGGGCTACGAAGGTCGGGCAGCAATGGCCGATATCCTGCGCAACCGAGCTTTGTGACCCGTCATGCGAAGAACCCCACTCACAAACCACGTCATTGCGAGCGGAGCGAAGCAATCCATCGTGCAACATCGCGTGAGCAGCGACCTCTGCGGAGTGCGGCGCCGTCACTCCATGGATTGCCGCGCTTCGCTCGCAATGACTGAAGGGGACGCTCAGCGCGTCTCGTCTTGGCAAATCCCACCCTCGCATGAAGAGGCCTCAAAGCCGTTTCCTACACGATGGTGAATCGATATGCCGGAAGCTCGCTCTTTCGCATCGTCAGCTTTTTTCGGCCCAGCCCGCTGGCCCAATCTGCGCCCCGAAGAAATAATCCCCAGGACCGTGCTCCATGTGCTCCATCCTGTAGGATTGCCCGAGGGCGGATCCTACATAGCGCCCAGCGCCGTCACTCCGCCGCCTGCGCCTGCGCGAACCGCCATTCGGGCACCTGATCGGCATCGGCGGCGCGCAGGCGGGCGCTCTCTTCCATGATCCATTCGCGGGTCATGGGGATGGCGCTGCGGTCCTTCACATAGATCAGCTGCCAGTTGACCATGTCGCCGTGGCGGAAGCTCTGTTCGGCCCCGGCGAGGTAATAGAGCCACATGCGGTAGAAGGTCTCGTCGTACATATCGACGATCTCGGCGCGGTGCTGGACGGTGCGATTGTACCATTCCTCCAGCGTGTGGCTGTAGTGGAAGCGCATGGCCTCCACATCCATCACCTGCCAGCCGAACTGCTCGGACTGGCTGACCAGTTCGGACAGGGCGGGGATGTAGCCGCCGGGGAAGATGTAGGTGCGCGTCCAGGCGTCGGTGAAGCCGGGAGGGCCCGCGCGGCCGCAGCAGTGGCTCATCATCACGCCATCGGGTTTGAGCAGGCGGTTGGTGTGCTCGTAGAACTGCGGGTAATGTGGCGTGCCCACGTGTTCGAGCAGGCCGACCGAGCTGATGCGGTCGAAAGTGCCGGTGACATCGCGGTAGTCGGTGAGGCTGAACTTGACCCGGTCGGCCAGCCCCGCTTCCTCGGCGCGTTCCTGGCAGAACTTGATCTGGTCGGGGGCGAGGGCGACGCCGTGGACCTCCACGTCGTAATGCCGCGCAAGGTAGAGCGCGAAGCCGCCCCAGCCGCAGCCGATGTCGAGGATGCGTTGGCCGGGCTGGATGTGCAGTTTGGCGGCGAGATGCGCCTTCTTGTCGAGCTGTGCCTTCTCGAGCGAGGTACTCTCGGGATCCTCGCGGTAATAGGCCATGGTGTACTGCCGGTCCTCGTCGAGGAAGCGCTCGTAAAGCTCGCGGGTGAGGTTGTAGGTATGCTCCGCGTTCTTCTTGGCCTTGCCGCGCAGGTTGATGCTGTCGGCCTTGGCGATCAGGCGCTGGGCGGCGGTGCGCAGCTTGCCCTTGGGCTTGAGGCTGCGATCGCCGGGTTTGCCCGCCTGCTCGGTCACGAAGAGGATGAGGTCGCGGATATCGTGCGGTTCCTCGACCTTGAGCCAGCCCCACATGAACGCCTCGCCCGCGCCCATCTGCGGGTAGCGGGCGATGTGGTTGGCGGCTTTCCCGTGGGTCAGCGTGATGCGCAGCGGAGCTTCGGCGCTGTCGCCGGTGCCGTAGTCATAGGTCTTGCCGTCATGGTCCGTGACGATCAGGCGTCCCTTGCGGACGGCGGATTTCAGGAACTTGTCGAGTAGCCACATTGCGGAACGATCCCATCGGTGATTGCGCCGGGGAGCATGACGATCATGCGGGCCGAGTCAATGCGTGGGCGCCGGCTATCCCGTTTGTTCTCGGGCGAGGTAGATCACGTCGCGTTCCTGCCGCAACAGGTGCTGGCCGCTGTCGACATAGAGCGTCTGCCCGCTGCCGAGATGCCCGGAGGCGAGGAACACGGCGGCGTCGGCAACCTCCTCCGCAGTGGTACGGCGGCCGAGGAGGTTCATGCGGTGCGACCGCTCTGCCTCTTCCGCGGACTGGTCGTGGCTGGCGAGAATGGCGCCGGGGGCGAGGCCGTAAATCCGGTCGTCCTCTCCGACAGCACCCATGGCGAGCATGGCGATGGTGGCATCGAGCGCGTGCTTGCTCATGGTATAGCTGAAGAAGTCGGGATTGGGGTTGGCGAGCTTCTGGTCGGTTACCTGGATCACATGACGCCTGGCTGTCGACCTTGCGTGCCGCAGATAGGCCTGCGCCAGGAGTGCGGGAGCCCTAGCGTTGATCTGCATCGCGCGCCGGTTGATCGCCGGGTCTAGCGCGGTCACATCGTCCGGCTCGAATACCGAGGCACAGTTGATCAGGGCCCGCCAGTCGGCGAAGCGCGGGGCGAGCTGCGCCACCATCTCCACCCCCGCGTCATCATCGCACAGGTCGGCGCGAACCGTTTCGGCGCTGCCCAGCTCGGCGGCCAGATCCTCGGCCGCGTCTGCCGACCGGTTGTAGTGGATCACCACATGCCATCCGGCCTTGGCAAAGGCGCGCGAAATGGCGCCGCCGATCCGTTTCGCCCCGCCGGTAACGAGCACTGCTGGTCTGTCCTGATCCATGCCGGCGACCATATCAGCGAGCGCCGCAAAGGGAAGGCGGCTGCGTCACGATGGCGCCGTCACCCGGGGGCGAGTGACGGCGCCATCTTCTGCGACCCATTAAGGGCTTGAATTAGCGGCAGCGCAGGCTTCCGCGGTCGATCTCGCGGCCGACGACGGCGCCCACGGCACCGCCGAGGATCGCGCCCAAAGTGCGGTCGCCACGGCCGGCGAGTTCATGGCCTGCCAGTGCTCCGACACCGGCGCCGATCACCAGACCGGTCGTGCCATTGTCGCGCTTGCAGTAATAGCGGCCATCATCCCCGCGCCACATGCGGCTGTCGCGCGTGATCCGGCGCGGCGAGGAGTAGTATCCGCGATCGTCATACATGCGGTGATGGGCGCGGTCCTTGGCGCGCTTGCCATGGGCCGGAGCCCAGGACGGTGGATCGGCGGCAGCCGGAGCCGCGGTGCCGATGCCGGTGAGGGCGAGAGTGGCTGCTCCAAGAGCGATGGCGACCTGTTTCATGTTACATCCTTGTTTTCTTCGTTACGCCGCCCAATCTGCCGCCGCATTTACAACGGCGGATGAACGAAACCGCGCTGGCGCCGATTAGCGATGAGCCGAGCAAACCCATGAGACGGGCCGTTGCCGGTCAGCGCAGCTTTGCCCGCAGTTTGTCCTGCCACTGCGGCCCGAGCTGCGGCACGGCGAGCAGATCGCGAATCTCGTCCTGCGAAGGCTTGCGTGCCTTGTCGAACAGCAGGGCGAAGGCATCCTCCACGCTCCAGCGGTCCTGGCTGCGGGCGATGAGGGTGAGACTGTCACCGGCGACCGCCTGGCCTTCCTCGATCACCCGGAAGTAGATGCCGCAGCGGCGGTTGGCGATGATGCGTTTGATCATGTCCTTCCGCTGGAAATGCCGTTCCAGCGTGCTGCACGGCTGGCGGCCCATGCTAAGTTCAAGGAGCGCCGTGCCCATCCGGAAGCGGTCGCCGATATAGGCATCGGCCTCTGTCAGTCCCTGCGTGTGGAGGTTCTCGCCGAATGCGCCGGGCGATGCGAGCCGCGCAATCTCGGGTATCTCCTCGCGCCAGTAGTCGTAATGGTCCGCAGCATAGAGATGCACGGCCATGTGCTCGCCGCCATGGAGCTTGCGGTTGGTCTGGGTATCTCCTTCGAGCCCCATGCGGGTGATGCGCACCGGGCCTTCCACGGCATGCTTGTCGATCGAACTGAGCTTCCCGTCGGCAAGCGGCGCTGGCTTGCCGGTGCACAGCGCGAGGACTTCGGCCGTCATGCCGCAGACCCCTTTCCTACAGGATGGAGCACATGGAGCACGGTCCAGAGGGAAAATAACTCACCCCCGGCAAGCTGGCGGAAACCGGGCGTCTGGAGGCTGTCGAATAGGTTCATGGGCGCTTTCCAGCACAGCGGGCAAATGTAGGAAAGCGATATTCTGCCTCAGCGCGGTGGGCGGCGCAGGGTGAGGGCATACCAGTCGCGCTGGACCCCGTCGGCTCCCTTGCCCGGATAACGCTCGCTCGCGGCGATTTCGAAGCCCGCGTCACGATACACCTGCTCCAGCCATGCCTCGTCGGACAGATTGGTCAGGCGGCCGAGCGGATCGCGTCCTTCGCCGTCGCCGAGCTTGTAATTGGCGAAGTGCCAGCCTCCCGGCCGCAGCGCGCCGCGGATCGCCGCGAGGATCTGCGGCAGATCGGCCCTGGCGACATGGAGCAGGCAGGCATGCGCCCATACCGCGTCATAAGCCTCGAAGGCGGCCAGTTCATCGAAGCGCATGAGCCGCGCCCCAACCGGAAAGCGTTCATTGGCCTTGCGCACCATGGCGGGCGTTCCGTCGGTGGCATCGAGATCGAAGCCGCGTTCCACGATCCGCGCAGAATCCCGCCCGGCACCGCATCCCAGTTCTAGGATGCGCGCCCCCGGTCCCAGCCGGTCAAGAAATGCATCGAGGTGGCGGCTGGGCGCCTGACCGGACGACAACCTGTAATGCGGCGCATTGGCCTCGTAATAGGCAATCGTGGCGGGATCGGCGCTCATTACCGTTTGAGATGGGTTGCGAAGAACTCCAGCGTGGCGGGCCAAATCTGCTGCTGAGCTTCCAGTGTCGGCTCGTCGTAACGAAATTCGCCTTCGGTTCGCTGCACACCGGTCCCTGACAAGGCATGGGTGGCACCCGGAAAGATCAGGGCGACGGTCTCCAGATTGCCCGCCTCGGCCCGGCGCTCGGCAATATTCTGCGCCATCGCACCCGAATTCCATGTATCGTCCTGATCGCCGCCCGCGACAAGAACCGGCTCGTCGATATTCTCGACCCTGATGCGCGCATCCACGACCCGGTCCGGATTGGCGCGGCGCCCCGCATCCTGCGGCGTGCGCAGCCTAACCTTGGCGCCGGGGATGGCGTATTTCGCGAACTCTTCTTCCATGCCTAGATAGGGGACGAAGGGCACGGCTTCGCCTTGCCAGGAGAAACTGCTCACCTCGCCCGGTTTGGCATTCGGGCCCCAGCCTTCCCACACGACATCGCTGGGGACGATGGCCGCCACGGCAGCGAAGCCGTCGATATGGCTGGCGCCCGCCAGGACGAATTCGGCGCCCTTGGAAACGCCGTAAAGTCCGATACCATCGGCTTTCACATCCTTGCGTTGCAGCAGCCAGTCGCGCGCCTTGGCAAGCTTTTCCAGCGGGATGGAATCGAACGCCGTGGGCAGGTCGGGCAATTGCCGTTCCTTTGGCAGGTAGGCTGGCGAATAATAAGGCAGGCCCAGGATGGCATAGCCTTCGGCCAGAAAATCGGGTGCGGACGCGCGCGATCCGAAGTCCCCGCCTTCGCTGCCGCCAAGGATGATGATGACCGGGAAGGGGCCTTGGCCTTCGGGCGTGGCGAAATAGGCATAGGGCAGGCCGTCGCCGACCATCACTTCCGTGGGCGCAACCGGTGGACCCGGTTCAGCAGCGAGCGGCGTGCCGAGAAAGATGGACATGGCGGCGGCTGCCGCGAGCGATTTGAACATGATTGCCCTCCTGGCGTGTGTTATACTTATAATACACAGCCGGAAAGTCGGATCAAGACCCTGCGATGAGGCAGGGCGGCTCAAGTTCCCACCTGCTCCGCCCGATAAGCCGGATACGCATCGCGCAGGATCTTGCCTTGGGAATAGCGGAAGACCAGCAGGATCAGGACCATTGAGACGGGGAAATCGGCGAAAGTGCTGTAGAAGAGCCAGACATCGGTCGAGGCGTAGAGCGCCACCAGCAGATTGAGCACCGCCAGAACCGCGCCGAATACGCCCATGCCAATGCCCAGCCGTGCGGCATCGATATCTCGGTAAGGCAGATAGGCCATCAGCCTTGCGGCCAGCCGGTTTCCCCCAGCCAGACCGTCAACGAAGAACAGCGCCGCGCTGACCAGCCCGACGATGGTCGAGCGGTATTTCACCGCTTCGTCCGATTGGAATACCAAAGCGAGCAGCGCGGAAAACAGAAGCAGTGCTATGCCGAACAAGGCAAGGCCGCCAAGCAGATCGACCTTGGTAAGCCGCTGCGCGACCAGCAGCGCAACGCCAAGTGCAGCGCCGACAAGCGCAGCGGTGGTCAAATCGGTCAGTTTGGCCACGATGAAGAAGACAAGGCCGAGCAGGATATCGACAGCCAAGGGGATACGGTTGCGCTTGAAAGCGGCAAGATCGACCGACCCCGCGGACGGATTGCCGGGTTCCCCGTCGCCAAAGCCCTGTGATATCGCATAGCCCATCGACCCATTCGAATGGGACTGGATCATCTCGCGATATTTATCCGGATATGCAATCGTGCGGCCAGGGTGGCTTTCGTGGATCAGTTCTCCGTCGCGGCGCACGGCAATGCCGATATTGGCCGAACTGATGTAGCCCGCTTCGACTTCAAGTGCGCAGCCGTCGGGCAAGATAGCGTGCAGGTGGTGATTGCGCACCGCATCGGGACCGACAGCCGGTGTTTCATCGGTGGCCAGAACTGTGCCGTCCACTTCCAATTCGGAGAGCAAGCGGTCGGTGCGTGCGCGCACGGTAACCAGCGCGGGCTTGCCGCCGACATCGAAACGGCGCCGATAGCGCCACAGCGTCAGGCCGCCCATCGGCTTACGCTTCGAGTGCCTCTGCCGCCTCGCGGTCCCGCTGCGCGCGGCTCTTCTTTTCGGCTGCCGTCTTCAGCTGGCCGCAGGCCGCGTCGATATCCCGGCCGCGCGGGGTGCGGATCGGGGCCGAGATGCCGCCTTCGAAGACGATGTTGGAAAAGCTGCGCACACGCTCCGGCGTGGAGGTGTCATACTGTGCGCCGGGCCAGGGGTTGAACGGGATAAGGTTGACCTTGGCGGGCAGATTATACTGCTTGAGCAGGCGCACGAGTTCGCGCGCATGTTCGTCGCTATCGTTCTTGTCCTTGAGCATCACATATTCGAAGGTGATGCGGCGTGCGTTGCTGGCGCCGGGATAGGCGGCGCAGGCGGCCAGCAGTTCCTCGATGCCGTATTTCTTGTTCAGCGGAACGATCTCGTCCCGGATTTCCTTGGTCACCGCGTGGAGCGAGACGGCCAGATTGACGCCGATTTCCTCGCCGCAGCGATCCATCATCGGGACGACGCCGCTGGTCGACAGGGTGATGCGGCGCTTGGACAGGGCCAGCCCTTCGCCATCCATTACCAGCTTCAGCGCGCCTTTGACATTGTCGAAATTATAGAGCGGCTCGCCCATGCCCATCATCACGATATTGGTGAGCAGGCGGCCATCCGACCGGTATTCGGTGCTTTCCTCGACCTCGTCGAGATCCGCCCCGTAATCGAATTTCATGTTGCCCTTGGGCCATTCGCCCAGCGCATCGCGTGCCAGCATGACCTGGCCGACGATCTCGCCCGGGGTAAGATTGCGCACCAGCTTCATCGTGCCGGTGTGGCAGAAGCGGCAGTTGAGCGTGCAGCCGACCTGGCTGGAGACGCACAGCGTGCCGCGATCCGCATCGGGGATGAAAACCATTTCAAACTCGTGCCCGTCGGCGGTCCGCAGCAGCCATTTGCGCGTGCCGTCGGTCGAATGCTGGGCCTCGACCACGTCGGGGCGGCCGATGACAAAGCGTTCGGTCAGCCAGGGGCGCATCGTCTTGGCGATATCGGTCATCGCCTCGAAATCGGTGACGCCGCGGTGGTAGAGCCAGTGGAACACCTGCTTGGCGCGCAGCTTGGCCTGTTTGGGTTCCAGACCCGCGTCTTCGAACAATTCGCGGATGCGGTCTTTGGGCAGCCCGATCAAATCCACGCGGCCATCTTCGCGCGGCGTTATGTCACGCGCGACGGGAACCGGGTCGATCTGCCCGGGAATGCTCATCAAAGTCGTATCTGTCATGGAGGCTGCGCATATAATAGGAGAAGGGCCGATTTACCAGCCACATCGTTTTGGGGCGGGGTGGTTCCGGCAAATTCGGCCCCGCAGCTCGCATTCCCACGCCGGTTCCCGATTTTCGATCAATCCGCCAAACGTTTCGTCGCATCAAATGGGCTGCTCGGCGTAAGATTGTGTCTTTCCGGCAACATTTCCAGGTTGTCTGAGGTTAATGAAACTGTTTTCGAAACGCTCCGTTTCATCAGTCCACGCGGCTCGAAAGCTGCGGGCAATATACGGAGTTAAGTAATGAAAAAGACAGTCGCACTCATGGTCGCAACCTCGGCAGCAGCGCTTGCAGTTCCTGCTGCAGCGCAGGACGCGACCGCCGGAACCTTCACCGGCCCGCGCGCCGAAGTTCTGCTCGGCTATGACATCAGCAAGGCTGGCAGCACCGTCGACGACGATGCAAACGCAGACAACGACCAGTCGATCGACGGCTTCGGTTACGGCGTCGGCGTCGGCTACGATTTCAATGCCGGCGGCGTTGTTCTGGGTGTCGAAGGCGAATGGACCGATTCCACCGCCAAGACCGAATTCACCGATGGCGATTTCGAAGGCTTCGGTCTCGGTAACGTCGAAACCGGCCGCGACCTTTATGTCGGCGCCCGCGTCGGTGTGCTCGCACAGCCCGACCTGCTGCTCTACGCGAAGGGTGGTTACACCAACGCACGCTACAACCTCGAAAGCTCGTTCGACGGTGAGCAGTACAACGCCAAGATCGACACCGATGGCTATCGTATCGGCGCCGGTGCAGAATATGCGCTGACCACCAACACCTTCGCCAAGCTCGAATACCGCTATTCGAACTACAGCGACGCTGAAGTCGATTTCGAGAATGAAAACATCGCCGATCAGGATCTCGGCGAGATCGACACTGATCGTCACCAGGTAATGGTTGGCTTCGGCTACCGCTTCTAATCGAAGCCGTGTGAACAACAGAAGGCCCGGAGCGTCACCGCTCCGGGCCTTTTCGTTTGCGTGTCGTATTGGGAAGGGGGCGGGAGGATCGCTAGCTGTAGCTGATCGCCATCACTTCCCAGTCGCGCAGGCCAGATGGCAAGCGCACGGACCTGACATCGCCCACCGAAGCTCCTTTGAGCGCGCGGGCGAGAGGGCTGGACCAGCCGATCTTGCCGCTGCTGGCATCCTGCTCGTCATCCCCGACAAGGGTGAGGGTCTTGCGGGCATCGTCCTCATCCGCGATTTCGACCGTGGCGCCGAAGAACACCCGCTCCTTGTCGGGCTGGTCCGCCGGTGAAATAACTCTGGCATTCTTCATCCGGCGCGCGAGATGCGCGAGCTCGCGGTCGATCTCGCGCATCCGTTTGCGGCCATAGAGATAGTCGCCATTCTCGCTGCGGTCGCCGTTTCCGGCAGCCCAGCTGACGATTTCGACTATCTCCGGCCGCTCCTTGCCCAGCAGGTGGTCGTACCGTGCCTGCAGCGCCTTGTAGCCTGCCGGAGTAATCGGATTGGTTCGTCCCGTCATGCGGTGCGCCTTAGGCGCAAACTGTCAGGGAAGGTAGTGCTTCACGTCCCGTTGCGCCGCATTGGACTTGTCCGGATGCATATTGGCATAGCTTACCGCATTGCCGATCACGCGCATGACGTAATAGCGGGTCTCGAAATTGGACGGGATTTGCTCGATCCAGGTTACCCAATCCACCGCGCCGGTGCGGGGATCGCCGTTGAGCGCCAGCCATTCGTTAACCCGGCCGGGCCCGGCATTATAAGCCGCGATCGCCAGCGGATAGGCGCCGTTATAGCGGCTCATCAGCCGGGCAAAATGCTGATCGCCCAAGCGGATGTTGTAGGAGGGATCGCCGGTAAGGCTGGCGGACATGTACTGGATGCCTGCCTTCTGCGCCTCTTCACGGGCAGTGCCCGGCATCAGCTGCATCATTCCGCGAGCACCCGCATGGCTGACGCGGGTCCGGTCGAATTCGCTTTCCTGCCGCGCGATGGCATGGACCATGGTCCAGTTCGCGGCTGAGTGAGTGGGAACGGTCGGGAAGCCCAATCGCTCGAAACCGTCGACCCCCGTCTCGCCCGCGACCATGCCGGCGACAACGGCCATCTCGTCGAGGCCCGTATCGCGCGCCAGTTCGGCGACAAGCGCCATCTGCTCGGGAGTTTTAGCGTTCTCCGCGATCGCTTCGAAAAACGCCCGCTCTGTCCGCCAGTCGCGCCGGTCGCGCGCCATTGCGCGCAGTGCCTTGGTCAGCGGCTGACCATTGAACTGCGAGCGCGCCTGCTCGCTGATGCCGGCCGTAAGAACCGGCGAGAAAGTGGGTACCGACCGTCCCAGCTCGCTCAAGGCAAGCTGGCCATAGTAATAATCGGGATATTCGGCCGCCATGTTCCAATAGCGTTGCGCTTCTTGCTGATTGCCCGCTCGAGCGGCTGCACGTCCGGCCCAGAAAAAACCCTTAGACCGTGTGAGCGGTGTCTTGGCAGCCGCGCCATAACGATAGAACAGCGGCGCGGCCTGCGCACCATCGCCAAGTGACCACAAGGCCTTCGTACCGCCGAGCCACATCAGATCGGTGTATTTGTCACGCAGGGTGAAGGAGCCGTCGGAAATATCGGTCCCCGGCGCGAACAGATCGTCGACCTTCGACGCAATGTTGACCGCGCTACGCGCATCGGCACCTTGTGCCACACGAAGGGATTCAACCACGAAATCTGTGCCGTCATGTGCCGGTGACGCGAAGTTTGCGCGAGTAGAGAGAAGATTGATTGCGCTCGGCAATTGTCCGCTACTGCGGTAATAGCGCGCGAGGTTATAGACATAGCCGCTGTCGTTCATGGCCGAACTGGGAACGTTAAGGCCGGCGCTGCTGGGCATGCTTCCCTGAAGGAGGGCAAGCCGCGCCTGTGCCATTTCGCGATAGGCAGGCGACACGCGCAGGATCTGCCGTGATGCGGCTTCGAGATTTTCCTGCCACAGCAGCGCGTCCATCCGCGCATCCTGATCTTCGGGCGTGAAGCTCTGGCCGAAAAGCCCCTGCATATAAGCTTCTGCCGGACCGCTCATCGTTCCGTTGCGCCATGCATCGCGTGCAAGTTCACGCGCCTCGCCGCGGTTCATCGCGGCAAGCGCCAGCGCATAACGCGCCTTGGCGGAATTGGTGAGGGGTGGGTTGGCGTCGAAGAACTGGACGAGCGCCTGCGGGGTAGCCGCATCGCGATCCAGAGCGTTTTCCGCCCGGCGTTGAAGCAATTCCTGCTTAGGGAAATTGGGATAGCTGGTGATGAAGCCGGCATAATCGGCGAAAGACAGATTGTCGGCCTTGGTCAGATATTCCCAGCGGCTGATTGCCGTTCCGGCCTGACTGGGCTGCTGCGCAACCATGGCATTGCTGCTGTCCGGCCAGCTGGTGGGTGTCTGCGCGTGAGCGGCGACAGGAATGGCCAGCGCGGAGCTTGCCATTAGAGCGTATGAAATATTTGTTTTTAGACCCATGCTGGACATAGTGCCCGGCCCCTCCTTATCAGGCGCTGAATGAATTGTGTTCGCGGATGCCTGAAAGGCCCGCTTTTCATACCTCTAACGCAGGACTGACGTAAATGTTCTCAGGCTCAATTCCGGCTCTGGCGACTCCCTTTCGCGATGGAGCGTTCGATGAGGCCGCTTTCCGCAAGCTGGTCGACTGGCAGATAGAGAACGGGAGCAAGGGCCTGGTGCCGTGCGGCACGACGGGCGAGGCCTCGACGCTGTCGAATGCAGAGCATCACCGCGTGATCGAAGTCTGCATCGAACAGGCCGCCGGACGCGTGCCGGTGATCGCAGGGTGCGGGTCGAACGACACGCGCAATGCCTTGCTGCACATGCAATTTTCGAAGAAGGCAGGGGCGGCGGCCGGCCTTTGCGTGGCGCCCTATTACAACCGGCCCAGCCAGGCGGGCCTGATCGCGCACTTCAGCTTCCTTGCCGAGAACAGCGATTTGCCCATCGTGCTGTATAACGTCCCCGGGCGTACCGTCACCGATATCGAGGACGAGACGGTGGTGGAACTGGTGCGCAAGCATCCCGACCGGATCATCGCGATCAAGGATGCGAGCGGCGATCTGTCGCGCGTGGCGGATCACCGGATGGGAATTGGCAGCGATTTCTGCCAGCTGTCCGGTAACGACGAACTCTGGTTGCCCCATTCTGCCGCGGGTGGGTCGGGCTGCATCTCGGTAACGGCCAATGTCGCGCCGGCCCTATGCTCGGAATTCCACGATGCCATCGCGGCCAACGATCTGGTGAAGGCGCGCGAAATCAATGACCGCCTGTTCCCGCTGCATTACGCCATGTTCTCGGACGCCAGCCCGGCACCGGTAAAATATGCGCTCAGTCGCGTCCACGACTGGATCAGCTGCGATGTGCGCCTGCCGCTTTGCAATGCGAGCGCGGCGAGCCGCAAGGCGGTGGACGAGGCACTGGAGCATGCCGGGCTAATCTGATTGAGAAGCCCGGCATGAGCACGTTTTAAATGGGGTTGTGCTCAGACACGAAGTCCATGGCAGCTTTGAGCATTTGCTGGCGCGTCGATCCTCGCGATAGCCAGTGATCTTCTCCGACGAGTTCTACGAATTCGTAGGGCTTCCCTGCGGATTCGAGTTCCCGAGCGAAAATCTCACTTTGTTCAAAGGGCACTACCGTATCGTCTCTGCCGTGAATTAGCAGAATTGGCGCATCTGCCCGTCCTGAAAAACTGCGCGGAGAGATTTCAGACATCTGCTCTCGTGGGCCCATGGTTTCTTCGCGAAAATCTCTCAGGCTTCTATCACCTGTCTCTCGCTGTTCCTGGCTCACCATTTTCTTTAAATCACTGACACCTGCGACCGAAACTGCGCAACGGTAAATGCCTTGCTGGAGAGTGATGCCCGCCATCGCTGCGTAACCACCGTAACTTGCGCCCATGATGCAAGCTCGTTCGGGATCAACAATACCCTTGTCCGCAAGAGCATACAGACCGTCAGAAATGTCCGTCTGCATCTTCTTGCCCCACTCCCCGTTACCAGCGTCAATGAACGCCTTGTCCCGGTTGGTCGAACCGCGAAAATTTGGTTGAAAAACCGCGTAACCTCTGGAGGCAAAAGCCTGGGCCCACCAATCGAAATTCTCGACATCATGAGAGCGAGGGCCCCCATGAGGAAGAAGTATTACTGGTAAGTTGGCATGTTCGGAGTGAGGAGGTAGCGTGAGTATGCCGTCAAGTTGGGTCCCATCTTGGGCGGTATATTCGAAGGTTGAAATCCGGCCCACGTCCTGCGGTTTGACTTGCGGAAAAGACCGAGCAAGAACCGATGCCGATTTCGCTACAGTATCGATCTGATACCAAGTTCCGCTATCATTGTTGCCGTTCGTGTGGACAAGGACCTTGGAAAATTCTGGCGTGTAGCTCAAAATTCTGCCGTTCACATGCGCAAATCCAGAATATATTTTTTCGGACTCTGCCTGGATTGCAGGATCGAAGAAGGTCCAGTCTTCAGGACTATCGTATCTCTCACCTTCTTCGCGATATCCAATAATCTTGCTGGTAGCTGGATCGGTGCGAATGGAATGGATCTTTTGACCTTTGAAGATAGGCTGTGGTTCTTGGCTTCCATCTATCGCGACTTCAAACCATTCAAGATCGTCCCCTTCGTTTTGGCTGGTATAATATACTACGGTTCCGGGTGAACGTCCGAAGGCGCTCAGGACTGCATAGCCTTTTTCGCCCACCGATCCTTGGGCAATGTTGCGGCCTTTAGAATTCCTCAGCGTCCAGTTTCTGCTTTCTGGATAGAAGACCAACTCTGCGGCAATTTCGCCCGCCTCATCGAGCAGCCAGTCAAAACTTTCGCTTTTACCGGGAGTCCTAGACAGTTGCTCATGTTTGTTATCGGAAAGTCTTACCCGAAATAATGACGCTGGCGTTCCGCTGTAAAAATAGTAGCCGCCGCGGTTTCGCTCCATCTTACGGCCCCCGAAGTAGCCATACCATTCGTCACCGATCTTGCGGTAACCATAAGTGCCAAATACGGCGCTCAGAACTTTTTGATCATCGGCAAAAACGGTGCGAACAGGTCTCTCAGTACTTGCCGGGATGATCATGGCGTTGGCGAACTCAGCAGAATCCGCCCAATACCTATCGCCGAGTTCTTGTGTATCTGTACGTATCAGAACGACATTGTCGTCTCCGACCCAATTTATGTCCCTGACTTTAATGTCGCCGACCGCGGTCGTGTTGAGAACCTGCAAATTTTCGTCGAGCATCAGCAGGATGCGCTTGTCGTTGACAGTCGTTATCATGGCTATCCGACCGCCTGGAGAAAGAGCTACATCCTCGGTTTGCGGCAGGTTGCCATAAGCCTCCAACGGAGGCGCGGGTTGTTGTGCAGATACCGTGAAAGGGAATAAAAGCGCAGCGGAAACCGCCGCTGCCGTAGTCATTATTTTCATCTTGCCCCCGAATTTCCATTGTCCCGAAATGTCTATTTCAGACTATTACCGTCGTGCCTGATAGGCTTTGATAAGTTAGACTGATTTTCAGAATTACATTTGCTTTTCAAGTACTATCCTTAGCGCAAAACATTCCTTTTCACCCCTTGGCTAGCTCCGCCGGACAGACTACATGCCCAACTTCTATGGCCCGTCCCAAACCCGCAACATTCGACAAGCAGAAGACTGTCGCCGATAATCGGCGGGTGCGGTTCGATTATCACGTAGAGGAAACCTTCGAGGCTGGCCTTGCCTTGCAGGGTACCGAAGTGAAGGCACTGCGGGCCGGTGAGGCCAGCATCAAGGAAAGCTACGCCGAGGTGCGTGACGGGCAGGTGTGGCTCATCAACGCCAATGTGCCGGAATATTCGCACGGCAACCGGCTCAACCATGAGCCGCGCCGCCCGCGCAAGCTCCTGCTGCACGAGCGCGAGATCGAGAAACTGTTCGGAGCGGTAGAGCGCAAGGGTATGACCCTGGTCCCCCTTTCGATCTATTTTAATTCGACCGGACGCGCCAAGGTTGAACTGGCGCTGGCCAAGGGCAAGCAGGCCCACGACAAGCGCCAGACTATCAAGGATCGCGATTGGAAGCGCGACAAGGCGAGGCTAATGCGCGAAAAGGGCTGACTTTGTCCCGTTCCCTCTTTCGAAACCTCTTCTCGCCTACCACATCGGAGCCCATGCCAGTTTCGTCGCACCGCCATTGCCAGATCTCATGCCAGCGCTCATGCCGCTCTCGCATGGCTTGGGCATTCCAATGAGTGGGTCGCGTTCGAAGACGTTCCTTGCGGATCTGATCCGCAAATACATGCCGACGCGTGAAGAAATGGCTGAAAACCGGTTTCTCAAGCCGATCGCGCATCGCTTCCTCTCGCCCGAGCTATGGCGTTTCACCAGGCGTAGCGTTCCGCGCGGGGTGGCGTTGGGGCTGTTCGCGGCGTTCATTGTTCCGATTGGGCAGATTTTCCTGGCTGCGTTTCTGGCTCTGCCCACTCGCGCCAACGTTCCGCTGGCGTCCCTCGTGACCTTCGTGACCAATCCTTTTACGCTGCCTTTCTGGCTTATATTCGCCAACCGGACGGGGCGTTTCGTGCTCAACCTCGATGCGGCTGTCGGCGCGGGGGCTGATCGGCTCGCCAGTGAAAGCGGAGTGCTCGCCGGCTGGCTCGAGGTGGGCGGGGTGACTGCCTTAGGGTTTCTTGTACTTGCGATCATTAGCGCAGGTGTCGGTTACCTTATCTCCAGCCTTTCTTGGAGATTCGTCGTGGCGCGGCGGCGGCAGAAGCTATTGAGGCAGCGTCGCGAGGCGAGGGCGGGGAAGATCGGCCGGTGAATTTGAGGCCCAGTCTGGAAACCGACAGTCTACCACCCGTGCCGCTGATGCTGGGTATTCTCCTGGCCTTTGCAGTCTCGATAGCGCTTGTGTGGTTGGCCGCGGGAACGGCACTCGCCGCAGCGGCCTATGCCGGGGCGCTGGTCGTCGTGGTGCTGACCTTGATGCTATCGCCGCGCCTGGCAGCAACAAATGCTAGCGAGGATTTAGCGCAGCCCGACTGGAGCTTGACCGCGTCGGCAATCGAGAACGATGAAGCGGCTATTGCCGTGGTTGATCGCGCCAACCGCATGACCTGCGCGAATTCGACCTATGAAAGGTGGTTCGGTGGGCCGCTTGCTCCGCACGAGCTCGCGTTCTCGGGCGCCGGGAAGGCAAGGGTTGCCGAGGCGGCCCGCCGTGCTTGGCGCGAAGGCACCGCAGAGGCGGATGGCCTGGTGCTCGAAGAAGGAGAAGACCAGGTTTTTCTTTCCGTCGAGCGGGCGGGGCGGGGCGAAGATTATCTGGTCTGGCGCTTTGGAAAGATCGTCCAGCAGGAAACGCATGAAGGTGTCGCTCAATGGCTCGACGGGCCGTTGAGCGAGATGCTGTCCAACTCGGGCATAGAAGTTGCCCTTGTCGCATCCGACGGTATCGTGAAGGCCACTACGCCGGGCCTGGCCGAGCGGACGACCGGCAGCAGGGCGATTTCGCTGGTAGGCGAAGAATTCGTTCAGTTGCTGCGGTCCGACGACCGTGACCGTATATTCTTCGCCCGCGAAGGCCAGCAGGGATCGCCACAAACACTGGTCCACGTGCCAATGGATAATCCTTCCCGGCCGGATACAGAAAAACCGCCCTCCCTGATGGTGCTGATCGACAATACCGTGGGTATCGGCGGTGGCGCTCATGGCAACGGCAAGACCGCCATCCCGCAGCTCGAAGCTCTCCTTTCGGCTCTTCCGCTCGGTCTCGCTCTCACTGATCGCGACGGACGTTTCCTGTTTGCGAACAAGGCCTTCCTTCGCGCGGTCGAACGAGAAGGGGAAGGGCTGCCGCAGTTTCCTTCCGACTTGGTGGTGCGGGAGGACAAGGCCGCGCTCGCCGATACAGTCAGGCGATTTGCGAAGGGCGCCACGGCCAGCGGCGATATGGCTGTCCGTCTGGGCAACAATAAGGAAGAGCCCGTCTCGATCGGCCTGGCCGGTGTGCGCGGGTTGGGAGACGCAGCGGTCCTGCTGTCCATTACCGATTCTTCGGAAGAGAAAAGGCTTCGCCGGCAGGTGGCTCAGGCGACGAAGATGCAGGCGGTCGGTCAGCTTGCGGGCGGTGTAGCGCATGATTTCAACAATGTGCTCACCGCGATTATCGGCTATTGCGATCTGATGTTGCTGCGGCACACGCCCGGCGACAGTGATTATGACGATATCCAGCAGATCAAGGCCAATTCCAATCGTGCCGCCTCGCTGACACGGCAATTGCTCGCCTTCAGCCGTCAGCAGACCTTGCGCCCGGTCGTGCTCCAGATGCCCGACGTGGTGAGCGAAGTCAGCCAGTTGCTGAAGCGATTGATGGGCGACAAGATCGAATTTTCCGTCCGCCACGACCGCGAGCTTGGCGCGGTCCGCGCCGATCCACAGCAGCTGGAACAGGTCATTATCAATCTGGCAGTCAACGCCCGCGATGCGATGCAAAGCCATGCGGAAAAGCAGGGTCGGCAGGACTGGAAGGGCCGCCTGATGCTCGCAACCCGTAGAGTGGCGGCGCGCGATGTGCGCAGGATGGGCGTGGATGTCATGCCTGCCGATGACTACACCGTCCTCATTGTTCAGGACACGGGCGGCGGCATTCCGACCGACAATTTCAACAAGATCTTCGAGCCGTTCTTCACGACCAAGGAACAGGGCAAGGGCACGGGGCTGGGCCTGTCGACAGTGTACGGCATCGTGAAGCAGTCGAACGGCTTCATTTTCGCCGACAACGTTCTTGATCCTCAAGGCAAACCCACAGGGGCCCGGTTCACCATTTATCTGCCGGTCCACAAGGGCAATGTTCTGGGGCCACGCCGCGCTGAGGAACCCGAAGAGGCGAAAGCGAGCGAATGGGCTGGGGGCGGCAGGCTCCTTCTCGTGGAGGACGAGGACATGGTCCGGGCGGTTGCTGAGCGGGCCCTCGCGCGGGCAGGCTATGCGGTGACATCCGCACGTGATGGTGAGGAAGGGCTGGCTATCGCCAAGGGCAAAGAAGACTTCGACCTGATTGTTTCCGATGTGGTCATGCCCGCCATGGACGGACCAGCAATGGCGCGCGCCATTCGTCGTATCAAACCGAATATCCCCATCCTGTTCATGTCCGGCTATGCCGAAGAGCACCTGCGCAACGATATCGACATCGACAATATGCACTTCATTCCTAAACCTTTCAGCGTACAGCAGATCAACGCCAAGGTATCCGAAGTGCTTTCGGAACATCGCAAAGCCAACGGCTGAGGGCTATTTTCGGCTGCTTGCCACTATCGTTACGGACTATTTGAGAAAAAATTCCGTTCCCCTCTTGTTCTATTGGAACATAATGGGTACATCACTTCGCAGTTGAAGAGTCGATACCGGCTCTGGAAAACCGAGAAGGGAATGTGTCATGGCGGCCAGTCTGAAGCTTGTAGAAGGAAAGAAAGTGGACGCAGACCGTCAGAAGGCATTGGATGCCGCCCTTTCGCAGATCGACCGTGCGTTCGGTAAAGGCTCTGCCATGAAGCTGGGCCAGAAAGAGGCCATGAATGTGGAGGCTATTTCCACCGGATCTCTGGGGCTGGATATCGCACTCGGCGTTGGTGGCCTTCCCAAGGGGCGCGTCATCGAGGTTTACGGGCCGGAGAGCTCGGGCAAGACCACCCTGGCCTTGCATTGCATTGCCGAAGCGCAGAAAGCCGGGGGCACGGCTGCCTTCGTGGATGCGGAACATGCGCTCGATCCAGTCTATGCGAAAAAGCTCGGTGTAGATATTGACGAACTGATCGTGTCGCAGCCCGATACGGGTGAGCAGGCGCTAGAAATCACCGATACGCTGGTTCGTTCGAATGCGATCGATATCCTCGTGGTCGATTCGGTTGCGGCGCTGGTTCCCCGTGCCGAGATCGAAGGCGAGATGGGTGATAGCCATGTCGGCCTCCAGGCCCGCCTCATGTCCCAGTCTCTGCGCAAGCTGACCGGGTCGATCAACCGCTCCAAGTGCATGGTCATCTTCATCAACCAGCTGCGGATGAAGATCGGTGTCATGTACGGTAATCCGGAAACGACGACCGGTGGTAACGCACTCAAGTTCTACGCATCTGTCCGTCTCGATATTCGCCGGACCGGTCAGATCAAGGATCGTGACGAAGTGATCGGCAATGCTACCCGCGTAAAGGTGGTGAAGAACAAGGTCGCTCCGCCGTTCAAGCAGGTCGAATTCGACATTATGTATGGCGAAGGTATTTCCAAGATCGGTGAAATCCTCGATCTTGGCGTAAAGGCTGGTGTGGTCGAAAAATCGGGAAGCTGGTTCAGTTATGACAGCGTCCGGATTGGACAGGGCCGCGAAAACGCCAAGAACTTCCTTCGCGAAAATCCAGAAATGTGCGCCAAGTTGGAAGCTGCGATCCGCGGCAAAACCGACGAGGTCGCCGAAGAGATGATGACAGGCCCGGACGCGGAAGACTGATCACATCCCTTCAAGCGGGAACGCTTGCGGTTCCTCGTTCCCAACCGCAGGTTATGCCGGACTGTCCCCCGGCGTTCCCGAATACACGGAAAGCCGGTGCGCGCGTCGCCTTCTTGGCCGCCGCCCCGGCTTTTCGCGTTTTCCTAAGGAACATTTTCTAGCTTCACCGAACAGCAAAACCGAACTGCGGACTTATCGGGCTACGTTCTTCGCCAAGCAATATACTAAGCTCTGCCGCAGCCAGGAGGTCCGGACAGTGCTGGCATGTCTTCTCACTCGGTTGGCCGAGAGCCATCTCCGCTCCTGGCAACTGGGAGAGTCTCGAGTGCGCAGCTCTCTACTACCGGCCATATCTACTCGGTCAGAAGAAAGTCCCAATCCTTGCGGATCGCTGCATCCGAGATGACCGGCGGGTACCCAATGGGTAGTAGGCTCTGCAATTGAGTGAATATGAGCCCCGCGAGACGCGTAGCGCCCTGCGTAGGTTATTCAGTAAGGGCGATAAGCCGCTGCGCCGCTATAGCGGGCAAGAATGTTGTCATGCACGATCGGCGACAGCAGTTCGTTGAACGCACAGCCGACCATGCAGTTTTCCCACCACACCACCTGGGCCTGAAGCGATTCGAGCCCGGGCAAGGTCAGCCAGCACATCTGGCCTTCATGCATGCGATTGATTGCCGCAGCGGAAAATCCTGACATCGAGAGGTCATGGATGACTGTCTGGAACGCGCGTCCACCACTGGCACGGAGCTGGCCGGGGATCGTGATCTTCGTTCGTGGCGCGCTGCGATCTTCCTGCGCAGCCAACGAATAGCTATCTCGCGTCTGGTAGGTCATGTGCAACGTTCCTTTGCCCTGGATGCAAATGAGGTATCACGCAAAGCAGGCGTGATGTAATTTCGGGCAATGTCGCAGAACCGATTTAAGAAATCGTTGCAGCACAGGGTTAATGCGTCAGTCGATCCGTTCGCGGTGCCGCGTGGCGAAATCGTTCACAACCAGACCCACGATGCGCTTGGCAACGTCTTCTGGCGGCTTGACCGTCGCCGGATATTCCCCCGGATAGGCCTTGGCGCGCATTGCCGTGCGGGTTGCGCCCGGATCGATGGTCGCCACGCGAACCTTGCTGATCTTCTCGACTTCCTGCCCATAGGCATCAAGCAGATTATCGAATGCGGCCTTGGTCGCGCCGTATGCCGACCAGTAGGCGCGCGGCGTTTCGCCCACGCTGCTGGTCAGGCCGATGACCCGTGCAGCATCGGCGCGCTTCAGCAGCGGATCGAAATTCGCCAGTAGCGATTGCGTTGCGAGAAGATTCGTCGTGACAGCTTGGCTGAACTGCTTGCCGTCGATCTGGGTAACGGGCGACAAAGTCGGCAGATAGGCAGCCGAGATTACCAGATAATCGAGTTTGTCCCAGCGCCCGGCGATGGCAGAAGCGAGGCGGGCAATGCCATCGCTTTCGCCAAGATCTATCGGCGCGATGGTGGATGCGCCGCCAACTTCGTGGATGCGGTCCTCGACCGTTTCCAGCGCCCGCACATCGCGCGCCGTGAGCACGACATGCGCACCGGCCTCTGCGAACGCCACCGCGGTGGCGGCGCCGATGCCTTTGCTGGCGCCCGTGACAAGCGCGAGTTTGCCTTCGAGAGCTTTCGTCATCTCAGGCGACCTTTTCCGCCGGGAAGGCGAGTTCGGCCTGCTTGTCTTCGCGCTTGGCAAGATCGGTCAGCGATGTGGGATAATCGCCGGTGAAGCAGGCATCGCAGAACTGCGGACATTCCTTGACCCGCGGCTTTTCGCCGACTGCGCGGTAAAGCCCATCGATCGAAACGAAGGCCAGGCTGTCAGCCTTGATGAATTCGCGCATCGGTTCGACATCCATGCGTGCGGCGAGCAGCTTGCTGCGTTCAGGGGTATCGACGCCGTAGAAGCAGCTATGCGCTGTCGGCGGGCTGGCGACGCGGAAATGCACTTCCTTCGCGCCTGCATCGCGCATCATTTCCACGATCTGCATCGAAGTGGTGCCGCGCACGATGGAATCGTCGATCAGCACGATCCGCTTGCCGGCCACCAGATTGCGGTTGGCGTTATGCTTGCGCTTCACCCCGGCATGCCGCGCGCCGTCCGAAGGCTGAATGAAGGTCCGTCCGACATAGTGCGAGCGGATGATGCCGAGTTCGAAGGGGATGCCCGCTTCCTGTGCATAGCCGATGGCGGCGGGCACGCCGCTATCAGGCACCGGAACGACCAGATCGGCTTCGACCGGGGTCTCTTTCGCCAGTTCGGCGCCGATCGCCTTGCGCGCTTCGTAAACGCTGCGGCCCGCGAAAAAGCTGTCCGGGCGGCTGAAATAGACGTGTTCGAAAATGCAGGGGCGCGGCGAGTGGTTGCCGAAGGGGTGCAGCGAATCGACATTGCCGTCGTAATCGACCTTGATCAATTCGCCAGGCTCGACTTCGCGAACCATTTCCGCACCGACCACGTCGAATGCGACGCTTTCGCTGGCGAACACGGTCGCATCGCCCATTTTGCCCATGACCAGCGGACGGATGCCGAGCGGATCGCGGCATGCGATCATGCCTTCGGGGGTCATCACGATCAGCGCATAGGCCCCTTCGAGCAGGCGCAGCGCATCGACCAGGCGATCGACGATGGTGGGGTAGCGGCTCGTCGCCACGAGATGGATGATGACTTCGGTGTCGGAGGTTGACTGGAAGATGGCCCCGCGCTGAACCAGTTCCTGCCGCAATGTGCCCGCGTTGGAGATATTGCCATTATGCGCGACGGCAAAGCCACCGCTCGCCAGATCGGCGTAAAGCGGCTGCACGTTGCGCAGGCCCGATCCGCCAGTGGTCGAATAGCGCACATGACCGGCCGCCATGTGGCCGGGCAGTTCCGCGATAGCTTCCTGCGAGGAAAAATTTTCGGCAACATGGCCAAGGCCGCGGCGGGTGCGGAATTCGACACCGTCCCAGGCCACGATACCGGCGGCTTCCTGCCCCCGGTGTTGCAGGGCGTGTAGGCCAAGCGCGGTCGCGGCGGCGGCATCTGCTGCGTTGATGGCGCCGAAAACGCCGCATTCTTCGCGCAGCTTATCGCCATCCGCATCGAGGAAGGGGTGGGTGCAATTCATGGTGCTGTCCGCGATGGTGACTGAGTGCGGCTCCAATGGCGATGTTACGGCGCGATTACAAGGTTTGTGCGGCGGTTTGCGGACAAGATTTTGCAGCCATTCATTGCGCCGCCAGAAATCTCTGCCTAAACGCCCATCCCATCGGATATCCTATCTGCGAACCATTTCATCGGGACCGCCTTGCTGCTCTCACCTTTCGAACGGACCATTGCCAAACGCTATCTGCTTCCGGGCAGGAGCGAGGCTTTCATTGCGCTCGTCGCCGGTATTTCGATTACCGTCGTCATGCTCTCGGTCGCCATGCTGGTGATCGTGATGAGCGTGATGAACGGTTTTCGGGCCGAATTGCTGGACAAAATCGTCGGCCTGAATGGCCACGCGATCGTGCAGGCCTATGGCGGACGGCTCGACGACTGGGAAAATGTTCTTCAGGAAGTGAAGGACACGCCCGGCGTCACCGAAGCGTCTCCTCTCATCGAACAACCCCTGCTGACAACTTTCAACGGTAGGGTCGAGGCGATTCTGGTGCGCGGCAACACGCCTGCCGACATCAACGAACTGGGCGAGAAAGTGGTCGCCGGCAATATCGACGCTCTGCAGCCGGGAGCCAGCAAAGTCGCGATCGGTGTTCGCCTTGCCGAGAATATCGGTGCGCGCGTGGGCGACACCATCACCATCATCAACCCGCAAGGCCGCTCCACGCCGTTCGGGACTGTCCCGCGCCAAGTCGGTTACGAGGTCGCGGCGATCTTCGAAGTCGGCGTCTATGACTATGACGGTGCCTTCGTCGTCATGCCGATGCAGGATGCGCAAACACTGCTGCTGATCGGCGACACGATCGGCATGATCGAAGTGAAGGTCACCGATCCCGACAAGGTGGAGGACATCCTTGCTCCGGTTCAGCAATCGCTGGCGGGCCGGGCAGTGGTGCGCGACTGGAAGACCATCAATTCGACGCTGTTCGAAGCGCTGCAGGTGGAGCGTGCGGCCATGGCATTTGCCCTGAGCTTCATGGTTCTGGTGGCCGCGTTTAACATCCTCTCCAGCCTTGTGATGCTGGTGCGAGCCAAGACCCGCGACATTGCTATCATGCGCACGATGGGGGCGACACGGCGCAGCCTGACCAAGATTTTCGTCACGACAGGTTTCACAGTGGGCGCGATCGGTACCATCGCCGGATTGATCCTCGGCGCATTGGTGCTCGGCTTCCGCGAACAGATCGTTACCGCCATCAGCTGGCTGACCGGGGCCGATTTGTGGGATCCGCAGGTTCGCTTCCTCAGCACCATTCCGTCAAAGCCCGATCCGGTGGAAATCGCCATGATCGTGGGCCTTGCGCTGATCATGAGTTTCCTTGCGACGCTCTATCCGGCGCTGAAGGCCGCCAGCACCGATCCGGTACAGGTCCTGCGTTATGAATAATCCTGTCGTCCAGCTTCGCGGGCTGACCCGCAGTTTCGAACAGGGCGGGGTGCGCATTGACGTGCTGCGTGGCGTGAACCTCGATATCATGCCCGGCGAGATCGTCGCGCTGTTGGGGCCTTCGGGTTCGGGTAAGTCGACTTTGCTGCAGGCCGTGGGCCTGCTGGAGGGCGGTTTTGGCGGCGAAATCCTGATCTCCGGCAATTCCGCAGAGAAGAGTGATGCCAATGCGCGCACGACACTGCGCCGCGATCATCTTGGCTTCGTGTATCAGTTCCACCACCTCCTGCCCGATTTCGATGCGCGGGAGAATGTGATCCTGCCGCAGCTCGTCGCGGGCAAGCCTCGTGCCGAGGCGGAGGTGCGCGCCGATGAATTATTGACGGCGCTTGGCCTTGGCCACAGGCTTGATCATCGGCCAAGCCAGCTTTCCGGCGGCGAGCAGCAACGCGTGGCCGTTGCGCGCGGTTTGGCTAATCGGCCCGATCTCGTTTTGGCGGACGAACCTACCGGCAATCTCGACGAGGCGACATCGGACAAGGTTCTCCAACAGTTCTTGTCGCTGGTCAGGGGCGAAGGTAGCGCTGCACTGATCGCGACGCATAACGAACGCCTGGCGGCGCGGATGGACCGTGTGGTCCGTCTGCACGAAGGCGTTCTTGGATAGTGGACCCGAAGCGCCCTTCGCACGTTAGGGCGAAAAAGGAGTTTTATTGAATGACCGACCACCCCAGTACCTACAAAGGCGACGAATGCCATCGCCGGGGGATTCAATGGGATGACCGCGCATCTTTGCATCGCAAGGATGACAATGACGGCGTGCTCGATGGTGCCAAGGGGCTGCGCTCTGGCTCCTTTGCCGAACTCGTTCGCCATATGATGCTTATGCCCGAAGACGAGCGTTCGGCCTATTACATCGAAAAGCTGGGTGACCGGGAATATCACGCTCCGGAAATCGCCGAACTGTCGCAGCGTAGCGATTTCCCGGCCGCCTGACGGCATAAGGATCCAGCCAGTGACCACCATTGCCGACTTCTCCGTTGAAACCAACAAGGGCGACACACTCGACCTTCAGGAGAAGCTCGGCAAGGTGCTGCTGGTAGTGAACACCGCCAGCAAGTGCGGTTTTACGCCGCAATATGACGGGCTAGAAAAGCTGTATCAGGATTATGCGGCGCAAGGCTTCGAAGTCTTAGCCTTCCCTTGCAACCAGTTCGGTGGTCAGGAACCGGGCAGCGCCGAGGATATCGAGCAATTCTGCAAGGTGAACTTCGGCCTGACCTTTCCCCTGATGCAGAAGATCGACGTGAACGGCGCCGATGCCAGTCCGCTGTTCGACTGGATAAAGCGCGAAGCTCCCGGTCTGATGGGGTCGAAAGCGATCAAGTGGAACTTCACCAAGTTCCTGATCGACCGCGAAGGCAATGTTGTGAAGCGTTACGGTCCGACCGATGCCCCGGCGGCCATCGCAGGCGATATCGAAAAGCTGCTCTGAACCATGCTGGCAGATCTCAACCAGTGGTTCCTCTCGCTCGGCGAGCAATATGGCGTGAACCCGTATATCTTTGGCGCAATCTATGTCGGCGCCATCCCTTTCTTCCTCGCCTCGATTGCCTGGCTCGTGAAGCGGGCGAGGGCGAGACGATCAACTGTTCTGCCGACAATGCTGGCCGGATTTTTCTTCGTATCGGCCTATCTCTATCTCGCGATTGCCGGGCGCAATATCCCCGTCTGGGTATGGATATTCCTGGCCGCCTTGGTGGCCTACGGTGCCTGGTCCACCATTCGCGACACCCGACGGAAAATCGCGGTCTCGGAAGAAGACTGAGTTTCTCCACGGCCTGTGGAGAATAACCTCGCCGCGCCCCTTTGAGATTGGCGCTCAGAAACCTATTTTGCCGGGATGCCCTACAAGCCTTTCGTCCCCCTTCGCGTGCTCTCGGCCTATTCGATGCTCGAAGGGGCGATCGACCCGAAGGCGATGGCGAAGCTCGCCAAGGAACGCGGCTTTCCGGCCATCGCCATGGCGGACCGCAATGGCCTCTATGGCGCGGTCATGTTCGCCAATGCCTGCAAGGCGGAAGGCATCCAGCCGATTACCGGCACCTTGCTGGGCATTGCACGCGACGATGAAGGCAAACAGGTCGATTATCTTCCGCTCTATGCCCAGAGCGAGGCAGGTTACGACAATCTCTGCCACCTCGTTTCCAAGGCCCATCTCGACCGTCCGCTCGAATACGAACCGCATATCGCGCTAAAGGATCTGGAAGGCCGCACCGATGGCCTGATCGCTCTGACAGGGGCCAGCGAGGGCGCAGTAACCCGCCTGCTGGCAGAAGGACAGGCAAGTCACGCGCTGGCCATGCTGGAAAAGCTGGAGACCTTTTTCCCCCGCCGGCTCTATATCGAACTGGCCCGCCGCGGCGATCCGGTCGAGGAAGGTGCCGAAGGGGCGCTGATCGACCTCGCCTATGCACGCGACCTTCCGCTGGTCGCGACCAATCCGGCCAATTTCGCCGAACCGCATATGTACAAGGCACATGACGCCATGCTGTGCATTGCCAATTCGACGCACATCGATGCCGAGGAACGGCCCAAGTCCAACCCGGAAAGCTACGTCAAGACCGCCCATATGATGGAAGAGGCCTTCGACGATCTTCCCGAAGCCGTGGCCAATACGCTCGTCATTGCGCAGCGCTGCGCCTATGCGCCGCCCTATCGCAAGCCGATCTTGCCCAGTCTCGCCGGCGACCTCGAGGGCGAGGCTCGAATGCTGGAGGAAGACGCGAGGCGCGGGCTGGAAAAACGGCTCGAACCTTATGGCGAAATGAGCGAGGAAGACCGCAAGGTCTATTTCGACCGGCTCGATTACGAGGTCGGCATCATCAACCAGATGGGCTTTCCCGGCTACTTCCTGATCGTTGCCGACTTCATCAAATGGGCCAAGGATCACGACATCCCTGTCGGGCCGGGCCGTGGTTCGGGTGCAGGCAGCCTAGTCGCCTGGGCACTGACGATTACCGATCTCGATCCGATCCAGCTCGGCTTGCTGTTCGAACGATTCCTAAATCCGGAACGCGTTTCCATGCCCGACTTCGATATCGATTTCTGCGAAACGCGCCGCGGCGAGGTGATCCGTTATGTGCAGGCCAAATATGGGCATGACCACGTGGCGCAGATTATCACCTTCGGTAAGCTGAAGGCGCGCGCCGTACTGCGCGATACGGGCCGGATCCTGCAGATGAGCTACGGCCATGTCGACCGTATCTGCAAGATGGTGCCCAACCATCCGACCGATCCGTGGACGCTGCCGCGTGCGCTGAACGGGGCTGCGGATTTCAAGGCGGAATACGATAACGATAACGAGGTCAAACGCCTGATCGACCTCGCCATGCAGCTCGAAGGCTTTCCGCGGAACAGCTCGACCCATGCTGCCGGTGTGGTCATCGGTGACCGGCCGCTCGCGAAGCTGGTCCCGCTCTATCGCGATCCGCGATCGGACATGCCGGTCACGCAATACGACATGAAGAATGTCGAGAGCAGCGGTCTGGTCAAGTTCGACTTTCTCGGCCTCAAGACGCTGTCCGTGCTCAAGAAGGCAACCGACCTGCTGGAAAAGCGCGGTGTCCAAATCGATCTGTCCAAGCTCGAACTCGACGATCCGGCGGTCTACGAACTGATGAAGGCGGGTAACACGGTCGGCGTGTTCCAGCTGGAATCGGAAGGCATGCGCCGCACGCTGACAGCCGTGAAGCCGACCAATTTCGGCGATATCATCGCGCTCGTCTCGCTCTATCGACCGGGCCCGATGGACAACATCCCGCTGTTCGGCAAACGCAAGGCGGGCGAGGTGCCCATCGAATATCCGCACGCGAAGCTCGAAGGCATTCTTGCCGAGACTTACGGCATCTTCGTCTATCAGGAACAGGTCATGCAGGCCGCGCAGATCCTGGCCGGCTATTCGCTTGGCGATGCCGACCTGCTGCGCCGCGCCATGGGTAAGAAGGTCCAGGCGGAAATGGACGCCCAGCGTGAACGTTTCGTGGCCGGATGCAAGGAAGTCAGCGGGATCGAGAAGGCGAAGGCCAACGAATTGTTCGACTTGATCGACAAGTTCGCCGGTTACGGTTTCAACAAGTCGCACGCCGCGGCCTACGCCTTGCTGGCCTATCAGACGGCGTGGATGAAGGCGCATTACCCGGAAGAGTTCTACGCCGCTTCCATGTGCTTCGACATGCACCAGTCGGAAAAGCTGACCATCTTCGTCGACGATGCGCGGCGGCAGGGCATTGCGGTCGAGCCTCCGTGCATCAACAAATCGGAAGCCGAATTCACCGTCGAGCAGACCGATACCGGTTACGCGGTGCGTTATGCGCTGGCGGGGATCCGCAATGTCGGCGAAAGGGCGATGGAGACCATCGTTGCCGAACGCGAGGTTTCCGGCCAGTTCGACAGCCTGCAGGATTTGTTCGAACGTATCCCCAAGGGCTCGATGAACTCGCGCCAGCTCGAAGCGCTGGCCTGTGCCGGAGGGTTGGATTCGCTCGAACCCAACCGGGCCAAGGTCTTCGCCAATGCCGACATGCTGCTGGCCGTGGCGGAAGCTGCGGCGCGCGAGCGGACCAGCGGGCAGGCGAGCATGTTCGGCGGCGATGATGCTCCCGGCGAAACGCTGCGCCTGCGTGAGGTCGAGGACTGGCCGCGTGCCGAGCGCATGTCCCGAGAACGCGAGAATTTCGGCTTTTATTTCTCCAATCACCCGGTCGCCGCGTGGAAGGACATCGCTTCTGCCAATGGATCGCGCACCTACGCCTCGCTGATCGCGGGCGGTGCACCTGTTGGCGGGCGATCGAATGCCGTGATGGCGGCCATGGTCGAAAAGGTGAACAAGGGGACCACCCGCCGCGGCAAGCCGTTCATCCGGGCCGATTTCTCCGATGCAACCGGCCAGTTCAGCGCCGCCTGCTTCGAGGAAAGCATGGTCGAGCGGTTCCTGAAATGGGCCGAGGACCAGACCTGCGTCCTGTTGCAGGTCGAACTCGATTCCCCCAGTCCCGACGAACCGCCCCGCATCACCGTGCGCGGAGGCACACCTCTGTCGGAGGTGAAAGGCGCCACGCCGATGATCCTGACGCTCGATATACTCGATACCAGTGCGGTCGAAACGCTGCAGCGCGAATTGTCCGAAGCCGGCAAGGGCCAGGACGAAGTGTTGGTGACGCTACGGCTCGGCAGCGATGCCGAACCCGCCATGCGCCTGGGCCGCAATTTCGCGCTCGACGGGGAGCTGGCAGAACGCTTGGCAAGCGTGCCCGGCCTTGCCAAGGTGCAGCTCGACAAGCGGCGCGGCGGCTCGCACCTTCGCCTCGTCGCCTGAAGCAAGCGCCCGTCAGGGGCGCTGCGATACGAGGAGAGAGATGCTGATGCTCGGAGCGATGCAGGACTGGACCATGCGCGTGACGCATGTGGTGGATCACGCAGCCCGCGAGGCGGGAAGCCGTGAAATCGTTACCCATTGGGCGGACGGCAGCGAAACCCGCACCAATTGGGTAGGTATCCGCCGCGATGCGCTGAAGATGGCGCAGGCGCTGGAGCGGCTCGGCATCAAACCCGGCGATAAGGTGGCCAGCATCGCGATGAACCATTCACGGCACCTGGTCAGCTGGTTCGGCGTGGCGGGCATGGGCGGGGTGCTGCACACGGTGAACCCGCGCCTGTTCGAGGACCAGCTCGAATATATCGTGAACCATGCCGAGGATCGCGTGGTGATCTACGATGCCATGTTCCAGCCGATCATCGACCTGATGAAGGACCGCTGGCCCAACGTAGAGCATTACATCTGCTTTGATAGCGGCGAACACGCGACCTCTTTCGAAGACTGGATCGGCGCGGAGGACGGCGATTATTGCTGGGTCGAAGGCGACGAGCGCGATCCCTGCATGATCTGTTATACCAGCGGGACCACCGGCAATCCCAAGGGTGTGCAGTACGAACATCGCAGCACCATGCTGCACGCCATGGCCGGCCTTCAACCCGCCGCCTTTGCCTTCAGCGCCGCCAGCGTGATGTTGCCCGTCGTGCCCATGTTCCATGCCGCGAGCTGGGGGCTGCCCTATGCCGGCGCGATGGCGGGGATCAAATTCGTCTTCTGCGCGGTGAACGATCCGGCCGTGCTCCATGAGATGATGATCAAGGAAGGCGTGACCGACAGCGCGGGCGTGCCCACCGTGTGGCTGGCGCATTTCCAATATTGCGACGCCGAAGGCATCGACCTGCCCCCATTGAAGGTCGCGACCATCGGCGGATCGGCTGCGCCCAAATCCATGATCGAGCGACTGATGAAGAGCGGCATCCGCGTGCAGCATGCCTGGGGCATGACCGAAACCTCGCCCATCGGCACGGTCGGCGGGCCCACGCATGACTGGGAGCAGATGAGCTTCGAGGAGAAGGTCGCCAAGATCCAGATGCAGGGCCGCCCGATCTTCGGCGTGGAACTGCGGACGGTCGATCTCGACGATTTCACCAAGGTCCTGCCGCGCGATGGGAAGACGTCGGGCGCGCTGCAGATCCGCGGGCCGTGGGTGGTGAAGCGCTATTTCAAGGCCGAGGAAGACGCGGTCACCGAAGATGGCTGGTTCGACACGGGCGATGTCGGCATCCTCCATCCCGACGGCACGCTGCAGCTGACCGACCGGACCAAGGACGTGATCAAGTCCGGCGGAGAATGGATCTCCTCGGTCGAGCTGGAGAATGCCGCCGTGGGTCATCCCGCCGTGGCAGAGGCGGCCTGCATCGGCATGGCGCACCCCAAGTGGGACGAGCGCCCCGTGTTGTTCGTCGTGCCGAAGCCCGGCGCGGAATGTGATGCCCAGAGCATTATCGCCTTCCTGTCCGACAAGGTCGCCAAATGGTGGCTGCCCGATGCGGTCGAATTCGTGGATGATATTCCCCACACCGCCACCGGCAAGATCAGCAAGAAGGACCTGCGCGCCCGCTTTGCCGATTACCGATTGCCCGAAGCGGAATAGCGCGTGAGCCGGCTGATCCTGCTCAACAAGCCGTTCGGTGTGCTCTCGCAATTCACCGGCGGGAAGGATGGCGCGGACGACACGCTGGCGCATCTGGTCGATGTGCCGGACGTCTATCCCGCTGGCCGCCTCGACAAGGATAGCGAGGGGCTGCTGCTGCTGACCGACGATGGCCGGTTGCAGGCACGGATTGCCGAACCTCGCCACAAGATGCCCAAGACCTACCTCGCGCAGGTCGAGGGGGAGGTCGTGGCTGAAGCGCTGGACCGGCTCGCCCGGGGCGTGGAGCTCAAGGACGGCAAGACCCGGCCCGCCCGTGCCCGCAAGATCGACCCGCCGCCCGTCTGGGACCGCGATCCTCCCGTCCGCTATCGCAAGAGCGTGCCCGACAGCTGGATCGCGCTGGAGATTACCGAGGGTAAGAACCGGCAGGTCCGCCGCATGACCGCCGCCGTTGGCCTGCCCACCCTGCGCCTCGTGCGCTGGCGCATCGGCGACTGGAGCGTGGATGGCCTCGCGCCCGGCGAATGGCGGGAGCTGGCGGTTTAGGCAATCAACCCGACGGGCGTAGCGCTTGCGGCCACGGATTGCCGCGCTACGCTCGCAATGACGGAGAGGAGCAAAACATGACCGATACCTACATCGACCCGAGCCCCGCCAACTTCCAGGCTTTCAAGGATCTGCCGCGCGACGAGCCGATCCACATGCTCAACCTCCTGCAATTTCGCGAGGAAGCCGCCTATCCCGACGGTCATGAGAACGCCGGCAAGGGCTGGAGCGGGCGCCGCGCCTACAAGGAATACGGCAAGACCAGCGGCCCGATCTTCCGCCGGGTAGGCGGCACCATCGTGTGGCGCGGGGCTTTCGAAGCGGTCCTGACTGGCCCCGAGGCGATGAAATGGCACAACGGCTTCGTCGCGCAATATCCCAACGCCGGGGCCTTCTTCGAGATGGTCAAGGATCCCGACTACCAGAAGGCGGTCGTCAATCGCACGGCGGCGCTGGTCGACAGCAGGTTGGTGCGGTTCAAGCCGGGTGCGATGGGTGAGGGGTTTTGATCAAGAAAATTGGACCGCTGATCGTTCTAATGATCTTGAGCGCGTGTGACGCTGCTAAAGACAAAGAAGAGATGCCGATCCCAGCCGATTTGGAGAGTCTACGCCAAAACGCGCTCAATTGTTCACGAGATGTCCAGTGGACCCACGCCGAGCGATCGGAGCACTGTGTCATGGTCGCGGAGAATATCTTCGCAAATGATCGAAATGAGTGCTGGGAAAGTAATTCGATCCCCTGCTTGAATTGGAGGCTGGTTCATTCTGATATCTCACTGAATTACCAAGGGGCGATTGCCGAAAGCCTGTTTGAGCATGGCAAGAGCGATGAAATGATCGCGATCTCCAAAAACGAATTTTGGAGAATGGTCTATCTCGACGGGAAGACAATGCGCAGTTTATTTGAGCACTGCGTCGACGTGGAAGAAAAGGCATTGGAGAAAGCTGGGCTGAAGAAAGTCACCTCCATTCCCTTAAGGCGCCTGGAAGAAGGGCAGCGCTGTTTCAGAGCAGGTTATCCGCAATTCGAAACTGTGGCTATGCAGCGGTCGTAAACAAGAAACGGCTCCGCCTCTGCGGCTGCACATACAGTTTTAAATCATCAAGAGTGTATTGGCCTCGTCAACTTCCGCACGGAGGCGCTGGTCGACAGCAGGTTGGTGCGGTTCAAGCCGGGTGCGATGGGTGAGGGGTTTTAGCCGTCCTGAAACGACGGGCGGGTCGCAGGCTCGGCCCCGCTGCTCCTAACATCTGTGTGGAGCGGGGCCGGGCGGCATGCCTGACCGTAGAGAAGGCATGAAACATTGGTTGTGGCCCGCCGGGGTCTTTGTCGCCGTCTGTCTTTTTGGTTTTGGAGCACGCAAAGCGATCGGGTCCGTTTATGGGACGGGCGAAGCATTGGCGCTGCTCGAGTCTCTGGCACGTTCGGGCCTGTATCTCGGGTCCGCCAGCGCGACCGCTTCGGCCACCACGCTGGCACTGATGCTGACCCTTATCGGCGTGGTGCGCCGATCCGATCATGACTTCAACGATCTGGTTTACGAGAATGTCGAGCGCATCGCCCGGCTGGCCACCATTTCGCTGCTGGCCAGCCTCGGCCTGCTGCTGGTGCTCGTTTTTCCGGTCGGAGAGTTCGATGGCATCCCCAACCAGTGGTATCCCATGATGTACGAAGTGCTGTTCGGCGCTACGGTCATGGTCGTGGCGTTGCTGGCGGCCACCGTGATGATGCTTTACCGGACTGTACGGCATGTCATTTCGCACATAACGCCCGGATCGCACGTTTGAACGTGCCGCGTTTGTCTTTACTTTTCAAAGAGCCTTATCGATCTTGATCCGCGTGGCGGAACGTCTTTCGTCGGGTAGGTGGCATCATCGTGTGGCGCGGTTTTCGAAGCGGTCCTGACGGGCCCTGAGGCGATGAAATGGCACAACGGCTTCGTCGCGCAATATCCCAACTCCGGGGCCTTCTTCGAAATGGTCAAGGATCCCGACTACCAGAAGGCGGTCGTCAATCGCACGGCGGCGCTGGTCGACAGCAGGCTGGTGCGGTTCAAGCCGGGTGCGATGGGTGAGGGGTTTTAGCCTTTTCGGAACCGCCTATCAGCTTTCTCCGTGGCCGTAAGGGAACTGAAATTCATTTCCGTACCGAACTGTTTTCGAAATTTCTTATTTAATTTAATCCTGTTTCCGGCAGTACTGAAATTGCATGCAAATCTTGACGAAATATTCAAGATTAGGTGAAAAAAACGCCTGATGAAAATCGATGTGAGCAGGGCGGCGCAGTGAAAATACTTAAGATTCTGGCTGTATCTGCTCTGGTTATCTTTCTGTCCATGAAAGCGTGCGGTTACAGGGAAGACGCGACCCGCTACAAAATGACGGTGGAGGTAGAAACGCCTTCGGGAATTCGCAGCGGAAGTACCGTGCGACAGATGACATTGGTTACACCTCCCAACTTTCCGTTCATGTTAGGAGAAAGCCGACCGGTTTGGCGGCTGAAAGGCGAGGCCGTGACGGTCGAGCTACCGGATGGACGCCTGTTGTTTGCCCTTAATCTTGGCGAACATGTCAACTCCATGCAGCCTACCGACGGGATGAGTAGATTGTTTAAAAGATACGGAAGGGGCGCGCCCAAGCCCATCTCTATCTGGTCGAATTCGCGGCGGCTCAAAGGATCAAGGGTAGATAACTTTATGCCAATGCTGGTGACATTCGACGACGTGAATGACCCCTCGACAGCGAAATTGGTCGAACCAGATGAGCTGGATGCCGAGTTCGGTCCCGGTTTCAAGCTTCATCGAATAACTGTCAATCAAACCAATGAGCGTGTGAGTGAGGGCATCGAAGAATATCTGCCTTGGATGCTTGAAGCTAAAACAGGAAACTTGGACGGAAGTCAGTTTACAAAGACGCAAACTGACAAACTATATGAGCAAATAGCCTACTCACATTTCAGCACTGAATTGAATGATAGAGGATTTTTTGAACGTATCTTTTAGCCGCGATATTTAGTGTGAATCCCTATCGCTATGCGCAGTTGGCACGAGTTGTTCAGGATGCGCAGCAACGCTATAAAAAAGCGGCTGAGAAACTGCGCGACCGTGGTGACCCGAATGACCCACGAACCCAGGCGTTCGAAAAGGCGCTGCATGATTTCGGAGGCGCTCTGTCGCGCGCCTACCCCGGCGATCTAGGGCGCTACGACCGTCCCGATCAGATGTCGGTTGGTGACATACTCGCATTTCTTGAAGGCGACCCGGTCTTCTTCCGTTCGGGTTATTTCAAGGAAAGTCTTCTCGAAAACCTCAAGAAGAGGCGCCTGACGGTAGAGCAAAAGAGGCGTCTGCGAGACCTGATCTTGAAGCAGGTTCGGCTTTGCCACCGCCGCGAATTCAGGCGCTTTTGCAAGCTTGCACCCTATGTCGTCGATGCAGAGTTGAGAGCGCGCTTGGAGGAGCTTACCCGAGAACCGGATCAGGCAGTCAGGCGCCGCGCACAATGGGTATTGGACGCACTCGAGGCGAATCCATATCCGGAGCGGAACTGATTTCGACCTGCCGCCGCCGGGCTCCACATCGGCCAAGTATCAGGGCCGCATTCGTCTTAACTTTTCAAAGAGCCTTATCGATCTTGATCCGCGTGGCGGAACGTTTTTCGTCGGGGGCGGTAGAACCGGAATGAAACGGTCTCTTTTATCCGCTCCGCTTTTGCTTCTCGTCGCTGCCTGCTCGCAGAATGATGCGAGTGCGCCCGTCGATGAGCAGACATCAACCTCTGCCGGCACATCCTCCTCGACAGTTGCGAGTGGTGAGGAGCAGCCAGCTCCCGATACCGGCAACCAGAAGAATGCCGATGACGAGATGGCCGATCGCGCGCCGCTTCAGGACAGCGTGCCGGAGCGGTTCCGCGGGACATATGCCGAGAGCGCGGCCAAGTGCGACGAGCCCAGTCACGGGCTGTTCACGGTTGAGGCGAAGGCGATCAAATTCTTCGAAAGCACCGGCGAAGTCCGCAATGTCCGCGCCGATGGCCCAGCCGCCGCGCTGACCGTGTTCGAGCAATATGGCGACAGCCCCGGTACCACCTATGCTTTCTACATGCGGCTGCTGCCCGACGATTCGCTCCGCTACCGCTATGGCGAAGACAAGCGCATGACCTGGGTGCGCTGCCCCTGATCGTTTGGAGTGGGCAGGGCCGTATGCCCGCCGCATCGGCCCGCCAACCGTCATAACAACCGCAACTGCCCACCCACCGCAGGCGGCCTGAACTGCGTGCAGTCCAGCTCGAACTTCGTCTTACGCAAGCCCGCACGCTTGCACGCCAAGCGGAAGCGGGCGCGGAAGAGGTCGGCCCATACGCCGGTGGGGCGCATGCGGCTGAAGAAGTCGGGATCGTTGTCCTTGCCGCCCCGGATCGATTGCACGATGCTCATCACCTTGTCGCCGCGATCGGGGTAGTGGACCGAGAGCCATTCGCGGAACAGCGGGGCGACTTCATGCGGCAGGCGCAGCGGGATCCAGCCCACGCTGTCCGCCCCGATGGCCGCCGCCCGCTGGACGATTTCCTCCATGAATTCATCGGTGATGGCCGGGATTACCGGCGCGACCGAGCAATGGCTGGGCACGCCTGCATCCACCAGTTTCTGCAACGCGATCAATCGCTTGGCGGGCGCAGCTGCGCGCGGTTCGAGCTTCCCCGAAAGCTTGGGATCGAGGCTCGTCACCGAAATTGCCACCGCCACCAGCCGCCGCTCCGCCAGTTCGGCGAGCAGGTCGAGATCGTCCAGCACGCGGTCCGACTTGGTCGTGATCGTGACCGGGTGCCGCGCATCGAGGCACACTTCCAGCACGTCGCGCGTGATCCGGTATGTGCGCTCGATCGGCTGATAGGGATCGGTATTCGTCCCCATGGCGATCGGCCGGGGCCGGTATTTGGACTTGGCCAGCGTGGCGCGCAGCAATTCGGCGGCATTGGGCTTGGCGAAGAGCTGCGTCTCGAAATCCAGCCCCGGCGACAGGTCGTGATAGGCATGGGTCGGCCGCGCAAAGCAATAGACGCAGCCATGCTCGCACCCGCGATAGGCGTTGATCGACCGGTCGAAGAAGATGTCTGGCGACTGGTTGAAGCTGAGGATGGTGCGCGGGTGTTCCTCGGTAACCCGGGTGCGCAATTTGGCCGGCGCTTCGCCGTCGGTTTCGGCCAGCGCCTCCATGTAATCGCGCCAGTCGCCATCGGTCTCGCGAGTCGCCAGACCGAAGCGCGTCGGCACCTCTGACCCCTGCGCCCCGCGGCCGGGAATGGCTGGTTCGAAACGGCGTTCCATAAGTGAGAACATATATGGAACATGCGCCGATTGCCAGAGCCTATCTGCCTATCCCCTCCGCCTCCCGGCCTGCAACGCGCGCGGCGCGCTGAAAGGGGAGCGGGCGGCGTTTGCGGCGAGGGCGGTTGCGAGGGTGGAGGTTGACACAGTTGACACTGTCCTGGGGAATGAAATGGCCGGGGCGGATGCGGGGCCATTTGCGCTGCGCTGGCCGCCTGTTTGTGCGGTGAACCCGTCGGCCAGCCGGGCGAGCGTTTCGGGCGCTGGCTTGGGCCATGCGAAGGCGGGGGAGCCGCATTGCTTGCGCAGGGCACCGGGGCGCGTGTCGCAGAGCCTGTCGATCGAGCCATAGACAGAGCGCAGGCTCTCCTCGCTCGTGGGGACGCTGGCCTGCGTGTCGGCCTGCGGTTCGGGCCGGGGCGGCGTTTCCGCTATGCGATCGCCCGGGATATGCTCCAGCCCTTCCTCTTCCAGCATGGCGTGGAAGGCCGCGTCTGCGGAATAGACGTCGGCTTCGGCGGGGGTCATGCCGAGTTCCTCGAGATAGCCGAGATAGTCTTCCAGCATGAGCTGTTCGAACGACGGCGTGGCGGGCCTTGCGGCCTTGTCCGGGCGCGGGGCGAGTTCGGTGCGCGGATCGGCGACGCTGGCTAGGATCTCGTCGAAGCGGCCTGCGTCAGAGCCGGCTCCATCCTCGTCCACCAGCCGGTCGAGCCGGGCAAGGTGGGCCAGCAGCAGGCGGCTGTCATAGCGGCGGCGCGTGCCGACCAGTTCGCCGCGATAGAAGATTTCCTCTTCCACGCCCTCGACCGCGCGTTCGCCCAGCACCTGTTCGCAATTCTGCCGCGCCAGCACCAGCGCCGCCGCCCAGCCGCGCGCGAACATTTCGTCACGGCGGCGCAGGCGATAGGCCGCTTCGGCGGACAGGCCGACGCAGCGGCAGGCCTCGCGCACGTTGCCGTGCACCGCCAGCCGGTCGAGAAAGCGCGCCTTGCGGCCGGGCGTCCAGCCGCGCACGGGAATGTCCTGGGGCATGTGGGTCATTGGTCCGTCTCCTTCGGGAATGGGAAGCGAACCGGATCCCTTATGCAGGGATTGGCGAGTAGGAAAATGGTATTTTCGGGTGGGGGGGCGGGTGGGCGCGGGTGCGCTTGAGGCGAGGTGTGGATTGCCGCGTCGCTACGCTCCTCGCAATGACTTCGTCTGTCATCGCGAGCGTAGCGCGGCGATCCATTGTCCTGCGCTGCCTTAGCCGGTGATCTCGCCGTAAAGGTCCTGCCAGCGAGGATTAATCTCCTCGACCAGCGCAACCTTCTTCGCACGCGATCCGGCCTTCAACTGCTTCTCGCGCAATATGGCGTTTTCCATCGTGCCGTGGAGTTCGAACCACACCAACCGTTTGCAGCCATAGCGGGCAGTGAACCCGCCGCCGATGCCTTCGCGGTGCTGCCAGATGCGTTGCACGAGGTTGGAGGTCACACCGACATAGATCGTGCCGTGATTCCTGTTCGCCATGATGTAGACGGCGGGCTGGAATGTCTCGCGGTGCGCCATGGGGTGGGTGGCTTCCGATCGTTGCGTGATGGATTGCTTCGCTACGCTCGCAATGACGTGAAAGGGGTGATTACGTCATTGCGAGGAGCGAAGCGACGCGGCAATCCACACCTACCCCTACTTCTCCCGCAGTCTCGGCATCAGTTCCACGAAATTGCACGGCCGGTGGCGGCTGTCGAGTTGGTAGGCGAGGATCTTGTCCCAGCCGTCTTTCACCGCGCCGTTGGAGCCGGGCAGGGCGAAGATGTAGGTGCCGCGCGACAGGACGGCGCAGGCGCGGCTCTGGATGGTGCTGGTGCCGATGCTGTCATAGCTGAGCATGCGGAACAGTTCGCCGAAGCCGGGGATATCCTTGTCCTTCACCCGGTCGAGCGCTTCGGGCGTCACGTCGCGGCCGGTGAGGCCGGTGCCGCCGGTGGTGAGGATCACGTCGATCTGCTCATCGTCGATCCAGCGGTGAAGATGGGCGGCGATCTCGTTCTTGTCGTCCTTGCTGATCTCGCGCGTGGCCAGCGTGTGGCCCGCCGAGGCGATCCGTTCGGCGAGAATATCGCCCGAAGTATCGTCCTTCAGCTCGCGGCTGTCGGAGATGGTCAGCAGGGCGATATTGACCGGCTTGAAGGTCCGGCTTTCGTCGATCGGCATCGGCGGTTCCTTTGAAAAACGAAAGGGTTAGCGGGTGCGGGGGAATTGCGGCCAGTCGTTTTCGGCCAGTTCCTTGCGGCTGGGGGCCGCGGCATTGGCCTGGCGCAGATACATCCAGTAATTGCGCATCACGATGGCGACATAGCTGCGGGTTTCCCAATAGGGGATGGATTCCATCCACAATAGCGGATCGCCCTGATCGTTCACCTCGCTGTTCCAGCGCGAGACCGGGGTGGGCCCGGCATTATAGGCGGCCATGATCTTGGGCAGATGCCCATTGGTGTAACTGGCCTGTGCCAGCGCCTCCAGCGTGCGTTGCCCGAAGGCGAGATTGGTGCGCGGGTCCTTAAGATCGGCATTCGCGCTCATATTGATCGACCCGGCATATTCGCGCGCTGCGATCGGGCGGATTTGCATCAGGCCGATGGCATTGGCGGGGCTCACCACGCGCTCGCGGAAATTCGATTCCTGCAGCGCATGGGCGAAGGCCAGCGCCGGATCGACACGCCACCCGCCATGCGGCGTGTGATAGGCGACCGGCCAGCGCAGATTGGGCGGCGAGGCGGTGCCGCGCGGCGCGTTATAGGCCATGTAGGTCTGCGTGCCCGCCAGCCCCAGCGCGCGGGCGAGGCGGGTGAGGGCGGCGAAATCGTCGGGATCGCCATAGCGGACCTGCCAGCGCAGCACATCGTCCGCCACATCGCGGCGGCCCACTTCGGCCAGCATCACCGCCTCGCGCACGGCGGGTTCGTCGGCCAGTCGCTGCCAGTCGGCGGCGGTAAGGTCGGGCGCAGTGTGATCGGCGGGCAGATCCTTGCCCAGCTGTTCGGCGGCGAGCATGCCGTAAAGCGTCTCGTCATATTGCGTGGCGGCGCGCAGATGCGCCTGCGCCGCCTGCGGTTCGCGGCAACGGATCAGCGCGCGCGCGGCCCAGTAATGTGCCGCCACGCGGAGTTCGGGATTGTCCGCTCCCTTGGCCGATGTGGCGAAGAATTCCCCGGCGCGATTGCAATCGCCGATGCGCCAGGCGGAAAGGCCGGCCACCCAGTCGCCCTCTGCCACCCACGGGCCCGACCCCTGCGAGACCAGCTGCGCCATGCCGTAAGCTTCGGCATCGCGGTTCTCGATATAATAGCTCCACGCGACCCGCTGGCGCCATTCGGCCCGGGCCTGCGGCGACAGCGAGGCGTCCACCCCGTCGAGCAGGAGGCGCGCGCCATCGGGATCGTCATTCTTGATCCGGTCGAGAATGGCCGAGCTGACATTGGCCGGCATGGTCCCGTCGCTGATCGGGCGGGGCAGCGCGCGGCGGGTAATCCCCGGCTGGCGCGAGAGAGACTGTTGGCGTGGCAGGCCCGGCTGCCATGTCAGGCCGCGGGTTTGGCCGAGCCGCACGATGCCTTCGACTTGCGGATTGCGGGGATAGCGCCGCAGCCAGTCCTCGATCCGCGGCAGTTCGATGCGCGGGCTGTTTGGATCGAGGAAATAGGTCGCCAGCGCCGCGCCGTGCAGCGGGCCGTCGGGGTGCTGCGAGAAAGCGAGTTCGACCCGCTCCCAGTTCTGCGCCTCGATCGCTTCGAACAGCGAGGCGTAATAGGCCCGGTCGTCGGTCGAGAGGATCTGCGGCAGGGCGGAAGAATGCGAGCGGGTGAAATAGGCCACGCTGTCCGACTGGGCGAGCGCGGGGGTAGCGGCGGCAAGCGTGCCGAGACTTGCAGTGGCAGCGAAGAGCAGGGGGCGTAGGGTCATGCGGTCCATTCCAGCCAGCGGTTCCAGAAATTGCGGCGGCGCGGGGCGGAACGGGCCAGTTCGGCCAGCTCCGGCGCGAGCAGCAGGGGAAGAGTGTTGTCGCCCGCCTTCACCACGGCAGGCTCGCGCGCCTGTTCGGGCGCAAGATCGAAAAGCGGAGCGAGCGACCGCCCGAAGGCAAGCACGCGGTGCGGCGCGGCCAGTGCGATGTGATGGCGGGTGACATCGGCCAGCCCGCGTTCGGCCAGCCCGTCCCAGTCGGGCAGCGACAGGCGCGCGGGCAGCGCGCTGGCGAGATAGGCTTCGTGCGGGGCGATCCCCATGGCGCCCAGAATGGCTTCGAGGAAGCGGCCCGGCGCGCCCGACAGCAGCGCCTCGCTCTCCCCATCGACCGGTTCGGGGACCAGCACCATGAGTTTGGCGCCCGCAACGCCGCGCGGCGGCAGGCGCTGTTCGGGCCCGGCATGGTGCAGCGATTTGTCGCTCATCCACCATTCGCGAAATTTTTCGAGACTGTCGGGAAGTGCCGCATCATCGCCCCCGATCGCCGCTTCGCCCGCCGTGCCTTCGAAAGCGCGTTCGAGCGGGGTCTGCTTGGGTTCTTCGGGCGGTTTCTTGGGCCTCTGCGACGCTACGGCCTGCTTTTCTTCCGGCTGTGCCAGCCAGCTGGTCGCTTCATCGTGATAATCGTCCTCCACACCGGCTTCGCGCCACCAGTCGAGGGCGGCTTCCAGCGCATCTGCGGGCGATAATTCGCGGGTTTCCGGTGTGTCTGCGAGCATAATCCGTCCGCGCAAGGTCTTGACCTCAAACCGCCCAGCAATCAAGGCAATGACAAAGTTTAAGCGACGAAAAGAGAGAGACATGAGCGAACGCGAATCGATGCCCTGCGACGTCGTCATCATCGGCGGCGGCCCGGCCGGCCTTTCGGCGGCGATCCGGCTGAAACAGATCAACGAGGATATCGAGGTCGTCGTGCTGGAAAAGGGCAGCGAAATCGGCGCGCACATCCTGTCGGGCGCGGTGGTCGATCCCAAGGCCATGGACGAGCTGTTCCCCGAATGGCGCACGATGGATTGCCCGCTGGCCGAAACCCCGGTGACCGAGAACCACCACTGGGTGATGTCGGAAACCGGCAAGTCGGACATGCCCGAATTCCTGCTGCCCCCCTTCATGAGCAATGAGGGCAATTACACCGCCTCGCTCGGCAATACCTGCCGCTGGCTGGCCGAACAGGCCGAAGGGCTGGGCGTGATGGTCTTCCCCGGCTTCCCCGCCGCCGAGATATTGTTTGACGACAAGGGTGCAGTGACCGGCGTGGTCACGCAGGACATGGGCATCGCCGAAGACGGCAGCCACAAGCCCGATTACCAGCCGGGCATGGAAATCCACGCGAAATACACGCTCTTCGCAGAAGGCGCGCGCGGCAATCTGACCAAGAAGATGAAGGCGCAGTTCGACCTGGAGGCCGATTGCGAACCGCAGGTCTATGGCCTTGGCGTCAAGGAACTGTGGGACATCGACCCGGCCAAGCACGAACAGGGCAAGGTCGTGCACACGCAGGGCTGGCCCCTGTCGGAAACCGGCACCTGGGGCGGCGGCTTCATCTACCACCAGGCAAACGGGCAGGTGGCTTTGGGCTTCGTGACCGCGCTCGATTACAAGAACCCCTACGTCTCGCCCTATCAGGAATTCCAGCGCTGGAAGCACCACCCCGAGATCGCCGCCCTGCTCGAAGGCGGCAAGCGCGTAGCCTACGGCGGGCGCGTGATCAACGAGGGCGGCTGGCAGTCCGTGCCGAAGCTGGCCTTCCCGGGCGGAGCGCTGATCGGCTGTGCCGCGGGCTTCGTGAACGTGCCGCGCATCAAGGGCACGCATACCGCGATGAAGAGCGGGATGCTCGCCGCCGAAAGCATCGCTGCCGCGATTGCCGCCGGTCACGAGCATACCGAGCTGATGGAATACGATAGCGCCGTGCGTGACAGCTGGATCGCCACCGAGCTGAAGAAGGTAAAGAACGCGCAGCCCGCCGTCGCCAAATATGGCGAGGATCTGGGCACCGTTCTGGCCGGCATCGACATGTGGATGCGCTCGCTCAAGATCGGCCTGCCGATCACGATGAAGCATCACCGCGACCACGAGATGCTCGAACGCGCGGATCTGTTCACGCCGATCAAATATCCCAAGCCCGATGGCACGCTGAGCTTCGACCGCCTGACCAATGTGGCCTTCAGCTACACCAACCATGCGGAAAACCAGCCGAACCACCTCAAGGTCTGCGACCGCGAATTGCAGCGGGAAAGCGAGCTGGAGGTCTATGGCGGCCCATCGACCCGCTATTGCCCGGCCGGCGTCTATGAATGGATCGAGGAAGAAGGGCAGGAGCCCAAGTTCCAGATCAACTCGCAAAACTGCATCCACTGCAAGACCTGCGACATCAAGGACCCGAACCAGAACATCGAGTGGACCACCCCCGAAGGCGGCGGCGGGCCGAACTATCCGAATATGTGATGGGTGACGAGGACGGGGGAACTTGTTCTTAATGAAGGTGAATGAGAGGTGCGCTCGGCACCTCTCTTTTCATTGCCCTTCTTGTCATTGCGAGGAGCGAAGCGGAGTCGAAGACGGCCAAAGGCCACCCGGCAATCCACAGGAAGGCAAGCGACGCGCCATGGATTGCTTCGCTTCGCTCGCAATGACGTGAAATGGTGGGTAGGCGGCGGTCAACCGGATATGTGTCAGCCTTTGTTCGTCATCCGACTGCCAATGATCGCTCCACCCGCAAAGACGATGGAATCTTCTGATGGCAGTCTCTGAAACCGCCTACGCCAAGATCAATCTCGCGCTGCATCTGCGGCGGCGGCGTGACGACGGCTATCACGAACTCGAAACGCTGTTCGCCTTCGTCGATGCCGGCGATACCCTCACGGCAAAACCTGCCGCGCAGGACCGGCTGGCGACGCTGGGCGAGTTCGGCGGGGCGCTGACCGATCCGTTTGGCAATATCGTGATGCAGGCGCTGACTGCGCTGCCCCCGCGCCAAGGGCTGGAGATCACGCTGGAGAAGAACCTGCCCGTGGCCGCGGGGCTGGGCGGGGGATCGGCCGATGCGGGCGCCATCTTCCGGATCGTGCGCGAATTGCACGGCCTGCCGGACGACTGGCGCGCACGTGCGGCCAAGCTGGGCGCGGATGTGCCCGCCTGTGTCGACAGCCGCACCTGCATCGGCCGCGGAACGGGGACAGAGCTGGAACCCGCCGACGAAAGCCTTACCGGAACGCCCGTCCTGCTGGTCAATCCGCGCATTCCGCTGGCAACCGGTCCGGTGTTCAAGGCGTGGGACGGTCAGGATCGCGGCGCCATGCCCGAAGGGGACAGCCGCACCATTGCCCTGGAGGGGCGCAACGACATGGAAGCGCCCGCCATCTCGCTGGTGCCCGAAATCGCGCAAGTGCTGGCCGCGCTGCGCGGAACTTCGCCGTTTCTCGCCCGTATGTCCGGTTCCGGCGCGACCTGCTTCGCGCTCTACGACAGCAATTCTGCGCGTGACGAAGCCGCCGCGCGCATCGCCGCCGAACATTCCGGCTGGTGGCAATTAAAGGGTAATCTTCGATGATGATCGACAATCTGCCGTATCGCCAGGTCGGTGCGGAAGCCGCGCGTCCCGGTGGCCTGTTATGCGTGGTCGATCACGCATCGAACCATGTTCCCGAAGGGATCGAGCTGGGTATCGATCCGCGCCTGCTGGAACAACACATCGCGATCGATATCGGGGTGGAAGGCATCGCCGACCGGCTGGCCCGCCGCCACGATATTCCCGCGCATATCGCCTGCGTCAGCCGGCTGGTCTGCGACTTTCATCGCACGGAAGACGATGCCGCCGTGGTCCCTTCGGAAAGCGACGGGCATCTGATCCCGGGCAATATCGGCGCGGATGTCGAAGCGCGGCTGAACCTGTTTCACCGCCCCTATCACTATGAACTGGGCAAGCTGATCGAGCGGGTGAAACCGCGCATGATCATCGCATTGCACAGCTTCACCCCCAGCCTTGCGACGAGCGACGAACAGCGCCCGTGGGAAGTGGGCCTGCTGTACAATCAGGACGATCGCGCCGCGCGTCATGCCATCCGCCTGTTCGGCGAACAGGGGCTGACCGTGGGCGATAACGAGCCTTATTCGGGCAAGCAGCTGAACGCCACGATGGACCGCCACGCCGAAGCCAACGGCATCCCCTATTGCACTGTCGAAATCCGGCAGGACCAGATCGCCACCGAGGCAGGGCAGGCGCGCTGGGCCGTGATGCTGGCAGACGTATTGGGCCGCGTGGCACTCGAAGTTTGATCGCCCCCAAGCAAAAGCTGTTTCGCTAAGGCCTATTGCTGGCCTAGGCTCGGCGTTCGATTTTAGAGACGTTCGATCCGATAGAGAGCAGCCATGCCGCATTACCGTTCCCGCACCACCACCCACGGCCGCAACATGGCGGGCGCGCGCGGTCTCTGGCGTGCCACGGGCATGAAGGACGAGGATTTCGGCAAGCCGATCATCGCCGTGGTCAACAGCTTCACGCAATTCGTGCCGGGCCATGTCCATCTCAAGGATCTGGGCCAGCTGGTCGCGCGCGAGATCGAGGCGGCGGGCGGCGTGGCCAAGGAATTCAATACCATCGCGGTGGATGACGGCATCGCCATGGGGCATGACGGCATGCTCTATTCGCTGCCCAGCCGCGATCTGATCGCCGACAGCGTCGAATATATGGTCAACGCCCACTGCGCCGATGCGATGGTGTGCATCTCCAATTGCGACAAGATCACGCCCGGCATGCTGATGGCGAGCATGCGGATCAACATCCCCACCGTCTTCGTGTCCGGCGGCCCGATGGAAGCGGGCAAGGTGGTGATGAAGGGCAAGGAAGTGGCGCTCGACCTCGTGGATGCGATGGTGGCCGCTGCCGACGAAAGCTATAGCGACGAGGAAGTGACCTCGATCGAACAGAACGCCTGCCCCACCTGCGGCAGCTGTTCGGGCATGTTCACCGCCAATTCGATGAACTGCCTGACCGAGGCGCTCGGTCTGTCGCTGCCGGGCAATGGCTCTACGCTCGCCACCCATGCCGACCGCAAGGGCCTGTTCGAACGGGCAGGGCGCCTCGCGGTGACGCTGGCGCGCCGCTATTACGAGGAAGAGGAAGAGGGCGTCTTGCCCCGCTCCATTGCGACATTCGAAGCATTCGAAAACGCGATGAGCCTCGATATCGCCATGGGCGGATCGACCAATACCGTGCTCCACCTGCTCGCCGCAGCGCATGAGGCCGGGGTCGATTTCACCATGGCCGATATCGACCGGCTGAGCCGCAAGGTACCGTGCCTGTCCAAGGTCGCCCCGGCGAAAAACGATGTGCACATGGAAGACGTGCACCGGGCAGGCGGCATCATGTCGATCCTGGGCGAGCTGGAGAAGGCAGGCCTGCTCCACACCGCGCTGCCCACCGTGCATAGCCCGACCATGGGCGATGCGCTGGACGATTGGGACATTGGCCGCACGCAGAACAATATGGTGCGCGAATTCTATGCCGCGGCCCCGGGCGGCGTGCCGACGCAGACGGCCTTCAGCCAGTCGGCGCGCTGGGAAAGCCTCGACATCGACCGCGAACACGGCGTCATCCGCAGCGCGGAACATGCCTTCAGCAAGGATGGCGGGCTAGCCGTCCTCTATGGCAATATCGCGCGCGATGGCTGCATCGTGAAGACCGCCGGGGTGGATGAAGGCATCCTCACCTTCTCCGGCCCGGCCAAGGTTTACGAAAGCCAGGACGATGCCGTGACCGCGATCCTCACCGGGCAGGTTGTGGAAGGCGATGTGGTGGTGATCCGTTACGAAGGGCCGCGCGGCGGACCGGGGATGCAGGAGATGCTCTATCCCACCAGCTATCTCAAATCGAAGGGGTTGGGCGCGGCCTGCGCGCTGCTGACCGACGGGCGCTTTTCCGGCGGCACGTCGGGCCTGTCGATCGGCCATGTCTCGCCCGAAGCGGCCGAGGGCGGCGAGATCGGGCTGGTCGAGAATGGCGACAGAATTGAGATCTCGATCCCGAACCGCACGATCAACCTCGCCGTGAGCGATGAGGAACTGGCACGGCGGCGGGCCGATATGGATGCGAAGGGTGATGCGGGCTGGGCCCCCACGGCGCCGCGGCCACGCAAGGTCAGCCCGGCATTGGAAGCCTATGCCGCGATGACCACCTCTGCCGCCAGGGGCGCAATCCGCGACGTTTCGCAGCTCAAACGCCGCTAGGCCTTGCCCAACGCCCCGCGGCGTGGCAGCCGCGCGGCATGCCTAGCGAAGCGATACTCACCGTCGACCAGATGCGCGCTGCCGAACAGGCGGCAATGGACAGCGGCACCAGCGAATGGGAATTGATGCTGCGCGCCGGACAGGGCGCAGGCCAATGGGTCGCGCGCATGGCGGCGGGCAGGGCGGTCTGCGTGTTGTGCGGCCCCGGCAACAATGGCGGTGACGGCTATGTGATCGCGGAATTCCTGCGCAGCCAGGGCAATCCGGTGCACGTCATCGCGCCCAAACCGCCCGGGAGCGAAACCGCCCGCACGGCGCGCGAGGCGTTCGGCGGCAAAGTGGCGGAAGAGGGCGAGTTAGACGCGCCGGTGATTGTCGACTGCCTGTTCGGTTATGGCCTGTCGCGCGAAGTGAAGGGCGCTTTTGCCGTCCTGCTCAAGGAACTGGACAGCGCCAATGCCTTCAAGATCGCAGTAGATGTGCCCAGCAGCATCGGCAGCAATACGGGCGAGGCGATGGGGCCGACGGTCGATTACGATCTGACTCTCGCGCTGGGCGCTTGGAAGCACGCGCATTTCATGATGCCGGCCATGGCTGCCATGGGGACCAAGCGGTTGATCGATATCGGCTTATCCCCGACCCGCGATGCGCCGAGCCTGTCGCAGGCACCGCGCCTGTCGGCTCCGGCTGCCGACGCGCATAAATACCGGCGCGGGCTGCTCGCCGTGATCGCGGGCGAGATGCCGGGCGCGCCCATCCTGGCGGCAGAGGCGGCCATGTGCTGCGGCGCGGGCTATGTGAAATTGTTCAGCGATCATTCGCACCCCGACGCGCCGGTCGATCTGGTCATCGAGGATGGACCTCTCGACGAAGGCCTTGCCGACGATCGCATCGCTGCCGTCCTAATCGGCCCGGGCCTCGGGCGCAGCGATGCCTCGCGGCAGCGCCTCGAACAGGCGCTCGCTATCCGCCATCCCGCCATTCTCGACGCCGATGCGCTGCATTTGCTCACGCCAGCATTGCTGGAGCGCGCCGCGACGCAGCAGCTGGTGGTCACGCCGCATGAGGGCGAACTGGCGGCGCTGTGCAAGGCATTCGATGTCGGCGGCAATACCAAGCTGGACAGGGCGAAGGGCCTGCATGAGGCGACGGGCATGACGGTGCTGGCCAAGGGGCCGGATACTGTGCTGGTCGGCAAGCACGGCGTCCGCTTCTTCCCGCGCGGTTCCAGCTGGCTCTCGGTTGCCGGATCGGGCGACGTGCTGGCGGGCATGGCGGCCTCGCGCCTTGCCTATGGCGGCGACGGATTTGCGGCCTGCGAGGAAGCGATCTGGATCCACCACGAGGCGGCACGGCTGAACAAACCTGCCTTCACCGCAAGCGAATTGGCCGACAAGGCCGCAGCGGCGCTGGAGACTTTCCTGTGAGCGAGATGGAAACCGTCCTGCGCATCGCCGCGAAGGGCGATGGCGTTACCGAAAGCGGGCGGCATATTGCCGGGGCCGTCACTGGCGACCGGATCGATGCGAGCGGCGCGATCGAGCCTGGACCGCATCACCAGACACCGCCCTGCCGCCATTTCGGCACTTGCGGCGGCTGCCAGCTTCAGCATGCCGATGACGAGGCGCTGCGCCAGTTCGTCACCGAAAGGGTCGCCTTCGCTGCGCAGTCGCAGGACATTGCGGTGGGCGAATTGCTGCCGACCCATCTTTCGCCCCCGCGGTCGCGCCGCCGGGCCAGCCTCCATGCCCTGTCCACCGCCAAGGGCGCGGTGCTGGGTTTCAGGGAAGGGCGCAGCAATCGCATCGTCGACATGCGCGAATGCCATATTCTCGACCCGCGCCTGTTCGCGCTGGTCGCGCCCTTGCGCAAGCTCATCGGCGCACATGCGGGCAAGGGGCCGGTCGATATCTCGCTGACGCTGGCCGATCGCGGCGTGGACTGCCTGCTGAAGGGATTCGTCGCCGAAGGGCTGGCGGCGACCGAGGCTCTGCTCGATTTCGCGCGCGAGCATGAGCTGGCGCGGCTTGCCGTCGATCAGGGCTATGGCGTGGAGACGGTGTGGGAGCCTGAACCGGCGACGATCACTCTGGGCAATGTCCCGGTCGGCCTGCCTGCCAACGCCTTCCTCCAGCCTACGGTTGAGGGGGAGCAGGTGCTGGTGGAAGATGCGAAGGCCTTTCTCGAAGGCGCGGCGACGATTGCCGATCTGTTCGCCGGGCTGGGCACCTTTGCCTTCTCGCTGGCGAACCCGGCCAAGGCGCTGGCGGTAGAGGCGGCGCGCGATGCCTTTATGGCGTGCAAGAGCGCGGCCAATGCGCGCGGCATTCCCGTGCACACGCTGCACCGCGACCTGTTCCGCAACCCGCTGACGGCAGAGGAAATCTCGCGCTTCGGCGCCATCCTGCTCGATCCGCCCCGCGCCGGTGCGCGCGAACAGGTGGCGCAGATCGCGCAGAGCAGCGCAAGCCGCGTGGCCTATATCAGCTGCAACCCGTCAAGCTGGGCGCGCGATGCGAAAACTCTGGTGGATGCGGGCTTCCGCCTCGAAAAACTGCGCCCGGTGGGCCAGTTCCGTTGGTCGACCCATGTCGAGCTGACCAGCTATTTCACCCGCTGACACCTAGGCTTCGACGGCCTTGGCTTCGGAAAAGGCCAGCAATCCGCCATAGGTTTCCAGCATTTCGCCATCGACGTCCTCGTCCTCGATCACGAAGCCGAGGCGGTCTTCCATTTCGGTGAAGAGCGTGGCGACAGCCATCGAATCCAGTTCGGGCAGATGGCCGAACAGGCCGGTATCGGCGTCGAAATCGGCAACGCGCGCTGCATCGAGCGCGAGCACATCGACCAGAATGGCACGCAACTGTGTGTCGATCTCGTTCCGGCTCGGGCCGGTCGGATCGGCTGTGGCAGTCTGAGAGGTCATATGTCTGGCGGGTTTCCCAAGCTCCTAGGCGGGCATGCCCTTAGCTGCGCGTGCAATCGTGTGCAAGGGAGCGCAGAAGGGCCACTTGCGCTCGGCCGGCGTAAGAGTGATAGCGGGCGCGCAATGTCCGATATCCCAGACCTAGACGACCGGCCCAAGCCGCTGGACCACTTGGCAGAGCGCGGGGCGCGCGATGCGCCTGCGCTGGTGCTGAAGGATCGCACGCTCAGCCATGCCGATCTGGCGGGGCGGGTGGCCCTGCTGGCGGGCTGGCTGGAGACGAAGCTGGCCAAGGGCGACCGGGTCGCGAGCTGGGCGGCCAAGGGCGAACTGACCTGCCTGCTGCCGCTTGCCGCCGCGCGCGCCGGGATGGTCCATGTGCCGGTCAATCCGCTGCTCAAGCGCGCGCAGGTCGCGCATATTGTTGGCGACAGCGGCGCCAAGCTGCTGATCGGCACGAAGGCGCGGATTGCCACTCTCGAGGACCAGGACCTTGCGGGCGGATGCGAGACCATGGACGAAGAGCGCGCCTGGTCGTCGGCCGAGGAGGCCGGGCTGGAGCTTGCGCCATCCTCCCATGATCCGGACGATCTTGCCGCCATTCTCTATACCAGCGGTTCGACCGGCAAGCCGAAGGGCGTCATGCTGAGCCATGCCAATATGTGGCTGGGCGCCGTTTCGGTGGCGCATTATCTGGGGCTGGCGGCTGACGATGTGACGCTGGCCGTACTGCCGCTGAGCTTCGATTACGGGCAGAGCCAGCTGCTATCCACCTGGTATGCAGGCGGATCTGTGGTGCCGCTCGACTATCTTTTCCCGCGCGATGTCCCGAAGGCCTGCGCCGGCCACGGCATTACGACACTGGCGGCAGTCCCGCCCCTGTGGGTGCAGCTGACCGAGGTGGATTGGCCGGAAGACGCTGTGGCGTCGCTGCGGCGCGTGACCAATAGCGGCGGTGCGCTGACTTCAGAGATAATCTCGGCTTTGCGGAATACCCTACCGGAAACAAAGATATTTCCCATGTATGGCCTGACCGAGGCATTTCGTTCGACCTATCTCGATCCGGCGCTGGTGGCGGATCATCCCACATCCATGGGCCGGGCCATTCCCTTCGCCGAAATCCTCGTCGTCAATGACGATGGGGACCTTTGCGGCGCGGGCGAGGAAGGCGAACTGGTCCATTGCGGCCCGCTGGTGGCGCAAGGCTACTGGCAGGATGCCGATCGGACGGCGGAGCGGTTCCGGCCAGCGCCCGCGGCATCGCGCTATGGTGGATTGGCCGTCTGGTCGGGTGACCGGGTCATGCGCGACGAGGACGGTCTGCTCTATTTCGTTGGCCGCCGCGATGCGATGATCAAGAGCAGCGGCAACCGCATCAGCCCGCAGGAAATCGAAAGCGCCGCGCTTGCCACGGGGCTGGTGGCGGAAGCGGTGGCGCTGGGCGTTGCCGACGAACGGTTGGGGCAGGCGATCCATCTGGTCGTCCGGGCCTCGCTCGATGCGCCCGGCGCCGAAGACCTGCTGCCAAGGGCACTTGCAAAGGAACTGCCCAATTTCATGCAACCGCACCGCATTCACTGGCGCGCGCACATGCCGCTGAACCCCAATGGCAAGATCGACCGTACCGCTCTGGCGCAGGAGATCGCCGCATGAAGCCGCTAGGTCCTATTCCCGCAGGCTTCGAGGCCATAGACGGAGAACTTGCAATTTCGGGCCGCAAGGCCAGCGATCTGGTGGCAGAAGCGGGCCGCACGCCCCTGTTCGTCTATTCGCGATCCATGATCGAGGAGCGCATCGCGCTGCTGCGATCGGCTATGCCCGACCGGCTGAAGATCAATTATGCGATAAAGGCCAACAGCCTTGCGCCCCTTCTGGACCATGTCGCGGGCTTGGTCGACGGGCTGGATATCGCATCGGGCGGTGAACTCGACATGGTGCAGGCGCTGGGGATTGACGGCAGCCGCGTCAGCTTTGCCGGGCCGGGCAAGCGTGACGAGGAACTGCAAGCTGCGGTGGAGGCCGGGGTTACGCTGAACCTGGAGAGCGAGAACGAGGCGCGCCGTGCGCTGACAATCGCCGAGCGGGTGGGCAAGACCCCGCGTCTCGCCATTCGCGTCAATTCGGATTTCGAGCTCAAGGGTTCCGGCATGAAGATGGGCGGCGGGGCGAAACCCTTCGGCGTCGATGCCGAGCGGGTGCCCGCGCTCGCGCGTGAGATCATCGCTGCGGGGTGCGAGTGGCGCGGCCTGCATATCTTCACCGGCAGCCAGGCGCTCGATGCCGATGCGCTGATCGAGACGCAGGCCAATGTGGTGGACCTTGCCGACCGTCTGGCCAGCGAGGCCGGGGTGGATCTACCGAAGCTCAACATGGGAGGCGGTTTCGGTATTTCCTATTTCAATGGCGATACGCCGCTGGACGTGCGCAAGGTCGGGCAGGCACTTGAGGGCAAGTTTCAAAAACTTCCGCAAACGCTTGTAAATGCGGAACTGTTCATCGAACTCGGCCGGTACATCGTCGGCGAGGCGGGAGTGTATCTCACCCGCATCGTCGACCGCAAGATCAGCCATGGCGAGACCTATCTCGTGACCGATGGCGGCCTTCACCACCAGCTCGCCGCCTCGGGCAATTTCGGAACGGTCGTGCGCCGTAATTATCCGCTGGCAATCGCCGGGCAATTCATGGCCGAGCCGAGCGAGGAGGCGAATGTTGTGGGTTGCCTGTGCACCCCGCTAGACCGCCTCGCGGACAAGGCGCATCTGCCCCATGCCGATGTAGGCGATCTGGTGGCGGTGTTCTGCGCCGGTGCCTATGGTGCCAGCGCTTCGCCATCGGCTTTCCTCGGACAGGGTCCGGCGGAAGAAATGCTGGTGTGAGGTTTCTATCAACCTTTTAGGCATATCTGGTCTCTAGAGCAGGGGTGCACCAAGAGGATTTGCAGGGCAAAAATGTACGAGGATTTCTACGGTTTCAGTGAGCGGCCATTCCAGCTTACGCCCGATCCGTCGTTCTATTTCGAAAGCGCGACGCACAAGAAGGCGCTGAGCTATCTGGGCTATGGCCTGAGCCAGGGCGAAGGCTTCATCGTGATCACCGGCGAGGTGGGCGCGGGCAAGTCGACGCTGGTGGGCCATCTGCGCAACCGGCTCGACTGGAACAGCGTGACCGTCGGCGAAGTGGTGACCAGCGCGCTGGGCAGCGACGAGATGATCGGCATGGCCGCGCACAGCTTCGGCCTTCAGGTCGATACTTCCGACAAGGCCAGCGCGCTCGCCGAGATCGAAAACTTCCTGCAGGACGAAGCCCGTGCCGGGCGCAAGGTGCTGTTGGTGGTGGACGAGGCGCAGAACCTGACCGTGGGCGCCCTCGAAGAATTGCGCATGCTGTCCAATTTCCATCTGGGCGCGCAGCCGCTGTTGCAGATGCTGCTGCTCGGCCAGCCGGAATTCCGCCAGCTGCTGACCGAATGGGACCAGCTCGAACAATTGCGCCAGCGCGTAATCGCGACGCATCATCTCGAAGCGATGCAGCCCGACGAGATCGAACCCTACGTCATGCATCGTCTCGAACATGTCGGTTACAAGCTGTGCCCGCGCTTTCAGGGCGATGTGTGGCGCCTGATCCATCGCGAGAGCCGGGGTATTCCGCGCCTGGTCAACCGCATCATGTCGCGCGTGCTGATGAAAGGCGCGATGGAACAGCGCGAAGTGATCGCCGAGGACACGCTGCGCGCGGTGCTCGATGAAATCAACGGCCGGGTCGCAGAGACACCGCCTACCAGCGCTATGAACCTCGTCTCCGAGGATACGCAAGCCTACCGCCGCGCCGAACCCGAACCCGAACAGGAAAGCGAAATGCAGCAAGACCAGCCGCAGCAGCACGAAGCGGCTGACAGCGGCGCGCTGCTCGACGCGCAGATTGAAGCGATCGAACGGGCCTTCTACGAGCGCGACAACGAAATTTCATCGCTGCGCGAGGAACTGGCGCAGGTGGCGAGGGGGATGCCCGCCGCCGCCACGGATTCGGACACGGTGCAGAGGCTGGCATCGCTCGAAGCGCGGCTCGACGATCAGGAACGCACACTGCGGCAGGTCCTGACGATGATGATCAACTATTTCGAGAACAACGCCGCGCGCGACCGCGACGCTGCCTAAGCGGAGACGCCGTGGCCACGGGCCATATAGTCTTCGCTCTGCATTTCCTTCAACCGGCTGACGGTGCGTTCGAATTCGAAGGCGCCGTCGCCCGAGGTGTAGAGATCTTCGGGCTCGGCCGCCGCGGTGGCGAACAGCTTCACGCTGTTTTCGTATAGCGCATCGACCAGCTTGGTGAAGCGGATCGCCTCATTGCGGTTTTCCGGCGAAAGGCGCGGAATGCCGACCACGATCACCGTGTGGAAAGCGTGGGCGAGGGCGAGATAATCCGCCGCGCCGCGATTTTCGCCGCATAGCCGCTTGAAGCTGAAAACGCCGACACCCTTGAGGCTCTTGGGGGCATGGAGGCTGCGCCCGCCGCCCAGATCGATTTCGCCGCTGGGCACATTGGCCGCATCTTCAGGTGCATAGTCGGTGAGGCGAAAGAAGGCCTCGCGAACCTGTGCGGTCGCCTCGTCGCCCAAGGGCGTATGCCAGCTGTCGATATCGCCCAACCGGTCGCGCCGGTAGTCGGTCGGCCCGTTCAGCGGCACGACGTCCAGTTCCGCCTGCACCAGATCGATGAAAGGCAGGAAAAGCGAGCGGTTCAGCCCGTCCTTGTACAGATCGGCGGGCGGGCGGTTGCTGGTGGTCACTACGGTGACGCCCTGATCGCAGATAAGCGCGGTGAACAGCCGGGCCATGATCGCCGCATCGGCAGTATTGTTCACCACCATCTCGTCAAAGGCGAGGCAGCGCACATCGGCAGCCAGCCGGGCCGCGACCGGTGCGATCGGATCGCCGGCTTCCTTCTTGCGCTCGTCACGGATCAGGCGATCCACTTCGAGCATGAATTCATGAAAATGGGCGCGCCGCTTTTCTGTGATGCCGAGCGTTTCGACGAACAGATCCATCAGCATGGATTTGCCGCGCCCCACGCCGCCCCACATGTACACGCCCTGTGGCCGCGTCTTCTTGGGCCGGAACAGCTGGCTGAGCAATCCGCCCGAGCTTTCGGCTTCCAGATCCTTTTGCAGGCGGTCCAGCCGCTCCGCCGCGCGCCGCTGGTCCGGATCGGAGCGCAATTCGCCCGCCGCCACCGGCTTTTCGTATCGTGCGAGCATGCCGGTCATCTGGCGCGCATCTTTTTCACGATGCCGGAAAAGGATGCCACTACATGTTCCTCTTGTTCGACGGTCCCGCGAACGAACACGAGACTCCCGGTTTCGCGGACGATTTCGGTGACTGCGTCGAGCGGCCTGTCCGGTTGGCCGGCGCCGGTGAATTGGGTCGCGAGTTCCAGCGTGACCGAAGGGCCGGCATTGCCACTGCCCAGCGTGTGCATGGTGGTGAAAAGCGAGATATCGATCAGCGACAGGGTCACGGCACCGTGAATGATGCCCTGCAAATTCTGATGGCGGCGCTCGGGAAACATCCGCAGGCGCGAATGCCGGCCGTCCTCATCGATGCGGGTGATGAGCTTGCCCATCACCGCGCTGTTGAACAGCGTGTCGTCCTTCAGGTTCCAGTGACGCCAGCCGGCATTGTCCGGATCGGGTCCGTGTTCGAAAACCTCGCTTGGCAGCACGTCAGATCGCGCGTTCGGCCATCATCTTCTTGGTTTCGGCAATCGCCTTGGCCGGGCTGAGGCCCTTGGGGCAGACGTTGGCGCAGTTCATGATCGTGTGGCAGCGATACAGGCGGAAGGGATCTTCCAGCTGATCGAGACGCTCACCGGTCATTTCGTCACGGCTGTCGGCCAGCCAGCGATAGGCCTGAAGCAGGATCGCGGGGCCGAGGAACTTGTCGCTGTTCCACCAATAGCTGGGGCAGGCGGTCGAGCAGCAGGCGCACAGGATGCATTCGTAAAGGCCGTCCAGCTTTTCGCGCTGTTCGGGGGACTGCAGGCGTTCTTTGCCGCTGGGCGTGGTGGATACGGTCTGCAGCCAGGGACGAATGCTGGCATATTGCGCGTAGAAATGCGTGAAATCGGGCACGAGATCCTTCACCACTTCCATATGCGGCAGCGGGGTGATGCGGATTTCGCCCTTGAGATCGTCGATCGCGGTCGTGCAGGCGAGGCCGTTCTTGCCGTTCATGTTCATCGAACACGAACCGCAGATGCCTTCGCGGCAGGACCGGCGGAAAGTCAAAGTGGGATCGATCTCGTTCTTGATCTTGAACAGAGCGTCCAGAACCATCGGGCCGCAGGCATCGAGATCGATCTCGAACGTATCGTAACGCGGGTTTTCGCCCAGATCGGGATCGTACCGGTAGATCTTGAATTTCTTCACGCGGCCCGCATTCTCCGCCTTGTGGGTGCGGGTCTTGCCGGTGATCTTGGAGTTCTTCGGAAGAGTGAAGGTCGCCATGGGGTATTTTCGATCCTGTCTGCGGTTGCGCCCTCTCTAGCCGTTGCGGCGCGCGGTGCAAGGGGTAGGGTATCGCGAAATATGCATCGCTTGATGCATGGCGGTGAAACTGCCACGCCGCGCAGCGATGAAAGTGGCGATCTACGATCTCGACAAGACACTGGTGCGAAAGGCGACATTCACGCCTTTCCTCGCCTTCGCTGCGCGGCGTCTGGCGCCGTGGCGGCTGCTGTTCCTGCCGGTTTGGATAGCGATGATGCTGGGTTACCGGGCCGGGCTGTATGACCGGACCACGCTGAAGACTGCGGGCATGCGGCTGATGCTGGGGCAGGCGACGCAAGGCCAGTTGAATACGGTCGGGCGCAATTTCGCGGGGCGCCATCTCGCTTCTGCAGGCTGGATCGCGAATGTCATCGCCATGGTCGAAGAAGACCGTGCGCAGGGTGCCCAGCTGATCGTCGCGACGGCAGCGTTCGAATTTTATGCCAAGGCCTTCGCCGAAAGCCTTGATATCCCTCACGTTATTGCAACGCAGTGGAATGATTGGTCGATACCGGGATGCAACTGCTACGGGGCGGAAAAGGCGCGCCGGGTCAGCGAATGGCTGGAACAGCACAGCATCGAGGGTGAGATGCGCTTCGTCAGCGACAGCTTCGCCGACGCGCCGCTGCTGGATCGGGCTGACGATGCGGTGTTCGTGACTTCAAGTCCGGCCAAGGCAAGGCGGGCTCAGGCTAGGGGCTGGCGGGTAATCGCGCCCTAGCGGAGAATATCGGCAAGCGCCTTTGCCCCGCGCGCGGAAGCCGACAGCTCTGGATCATGGTCGATCGTATATTGGAACAGCCGTTCCTGCGTCTGCCGATATTCCTGTTTCAGCGCCTGCCAGTCATCCAGCAGCGCCACGACCTCATCCGCGCGGCGGACTACCGGACCGTTCTCCCAGAATTGGTAGGCATCGCTGCCCTGCGCGGCTGCGTCGATGAAGATGCAGGGCTTGGGCTGGCGGAGGAATTCGTACACCTGGCTGGACACATCGCCAATGTAGATGTCCGTGGCTGTCGTATAGGTCATGTCGAACAGGGCGGGCGAAGCCGTATCGACCAGCACATTCTCCTGCTCTGCTAGTCCTGTTGGGACATCGGGCCGCATGCGGAAGGTGCGATATTCCGGCGAGATGTGCAGCCGCTTGCGCCACAGCATCACATGCGGCGCGAACACGGTGTTGAAGCGGTCGCCCATCGCCGACAGCAGTTCGAGAAGCCGCGGGCCTTCATCGTACCATGATGACAGGTGCGGATCGAAATGCGGATTATAGAGGATCGTCGGCAGGTCGTTGTCGAACAGGCGCGGCCTGTCCTTCCCAACTGCATCGAATTTCGCATAGCCGATGATCCGGCATTGACCCGGCCTGGCGATGCCATGCTTTTCCATTTCGTCGCAGACCTTCTGGCCGCTGACCAGGAAGTGGTCGAAGCCCGCCATGGACGGGTGGTAGGTGACCGAACGATCCCCTGCACCATGGGGCACGAAAACGAAGGGCGGAGCCTTGCCGCGTTTCGCCAGAAGCCGGTCCTTTACCCGCAAACATGTGCGTTCTGGGGACACGACCATATCGACCGAGGCGAACAGGTCTTCATGGGCCCGCAGGCGGGCAAGGCGCTGCGCGGGCAGGATCTGGTTGGGAATGGCAAGCAGCGACTGGGTTAGCGGCGAAAGGGTAAGATCGATCCAGGTGATGGCCGCTGCTGCCTCCACGCCGATCAGGCGGTGCAGCTGCTGTTCGACCGCCGGTGTGCCGGTGGCTGCAATGGTTTCGACATCGGGATTGGCGATGGCGAAGTCCGCCATGATCCCGGCGACATGCGCTGCCTGATGGGCCGCATCGTGATTGAACAGGAACAGGATGCGCCGGGGCTGGGTCATCCCGCTTTCCTTTCGCGCACGAAGCTGGCGATGATATCGGCCGATGCAATCACCGAAGCCTCGCCCGTTTCGCCCAGCGTCCGGTCGGCGATCTGCTGCTGTTTTTCGGCGAACCGTTCATGGAGGCGGGGCGCACGCTCGATCGCCGGCATGAGCTCTGCCGGATCGTCGACCACCTCGCCCAATTGCCAGAGCGCGTAATGCGGATTGTCCTGCCAGTCGGCACCATGCGCATTGAGGAACACGCAGGGGCGGGGCCGGGCCAGGAATTCCACGACCTGGCTGCTTACATCACCCACATAGATGTCTGCCGCTTCGGTATAGCTGTTGTCGAGCGAGCGTTCCGAGCCTGGGTCCACCAGAATGGTCTGGTCGGACAGCGCGCTCAGCCGGGCGCGTAAGCGGGCGGAACGGCGGCGGAACAGTTTCACGTGGGGAGCAACGATCAGGTTCCGGCTCCTGTCGGCGCGAAAGCCGCGGAGCAGTTCGGGGAAGAACAGCTCCCAGCTGCGTTCCTTGGGCTCCTTGTGCGGATTATACAGCACGGTGGGCTGGTCGATCTGGAAAATCGGTTCGCGGTTTTCGGCCAGCAGTCGTGCGGAAACCATCTTGGGATAGCCGCCCGCCACGATCTGATCCGGCCGGAAATCGATACGGTCCAGCCACTGCTCCCGGTCTCCCGGCCCCTTGGCGATGACGAGATCCATATCCCTCCGGCTCTGCGCCGAGGGAACCGCTCGCATGCCCGCACCGTGGGTCATGAGTATCCGGAGCGGGCGCTCGCCTTCCGGCTCCTCCGCAAAGAGACGGACAATCCCGTCTTCGGTGGACACCAGCGCATCATAGTCTTTGAAAAGCGCTTCATTGCGGGCCAGCACCTGAGGCTTGGCCAGGCCCAGCAATTTGACGCTCTGGATGGCGCCGCCCAATGCGCCGGGGCGAAGCTTGCGCGAAATGACGGGCGCCGCGCCGTGGGCCTTGGCGAGAAGGTTCAGATGGTCCGGCACCGTGTCCTCGATATGGAACACGTCCACCTCGATGTCCGGCCGGGCCATGAGTTCGAACATGACGGCGGCGGCGTGATAGGCCTGATATGCCTCGGCAATATAGAGAAAGGCGATCCGCACCATGGTTCCCGGCAGTTGACGTGGCGCCGACATAGCGTGCCTGCTGCTGCTGACAAGCGGCGGGACAGTGCTCGCTTGCCCGCTTGTGGAGAGCCGCGATTTCGTCCAAAGCGCGCCGCGATGTCTGGGAACCTATCAGGCGAGACCGCCGAAGACGGCACGCGCCGGATCCTGATGAATGTGGGTTGGTTGCTCGGAGGCAAAGGCTTCGGGGCTATCTGCTCTATCGCCTATCTCGCTATCCTTGCCCGTTCGCTGGGCGTGCGCGATTTCGGCCACTTTTCGCTGATATTCGGTACCGGGCTGGCGCTCGTCGAACTCTCCAAGTTCCAGACCTGGCAGATGGTCGTGCGCTACGGGACACCGTATGTGGCGCAGAAGAACTGGGATGCGTTCGGGCGGCTCGCCATGGGCGGAATGCTGATCGATTTTCTCAGCGCAATAGCCGGAAGTGCGGTCGCCTGGATTGCGATCATCTATTTCGGTCCTGCGCTCAAGCTCAATCCTGCCTATACCTCCATGGCCTTTGCCTTCGTCTGCGCCTTGTTGCTGGCGAGGGTATCTGCGCCGCAGGGGGTAATGCGGACTCTGGACCGGTTCGATCTGGCTGTATCGGCAGGTGCCATCACGCCAACCGCGCGCTTGCTCGCCGCCCTCTATATCTGGGCGAGCGGTGCGACCGTGGCCAAGTTCCTTCTGGCCTGGGCTGTGATCGAACTGTTTTCCGCCGTTCTCTACTGGATCCTGGCGTGGCGGCTGGCACCGCAGGCGGTCCGTTCCGCCAATCTGTTCAAACTGGGCCAGATGAGCGAGGAGAACCCCGGCGTCGTCCGGTTCCTGGGCATAACCTATGCCAGCACATCCTTGCTGGGGGCCATGCAACAGGGGCCGCTGCTGGCGGTCGGCTATTTCCTCGGGACAAGCGCGGCTGGTGTCTACCGCATTGCGGATCAGCTTTCCAAAGGCCTGGGTAAGCTCGCCACGCTATCTGCGCAGGCGCTTTATCCCGAAGTGAACCGGCAGCGCCACGCGTCCCCGGACGACCAGTTCCGCAAGCTGGTGAGGCAGGTCAACATCACCGTCCTTATAGCAGGAACGCTGTTGGTGGCCTTGACCATCGCCTTGGGTAGTAGCCTGCTCGAGCTGATAGGTGGCGAAGGTTTCCGGAAGGGCGGACCGATCCTTATCCCTCTCGTTCTGGCTGCATCGCTCGAACTGGCCAGCGTATCTTACGAATCCGTTCTGCACTCCATGGGCAAGGCTCATTACCAGCTCTACGCCCGCCTCTTCACCTTGCTAGCGATGGCGGGCTTCGTCATCTGGCTGGTCTCGGGTGGGCCCGTATGGGTCGGCTGGGCAGTGGCTTTCGGGACATTGGCCGGTTTCCTGCTCCACAGCTTCATCGTGTGGCGCGTGCTGCGATCTTCCAGCCAAGCGGTCGTGCAGGAATGACTCCTGCCGCCCTGGTTCTTGCCGGAACGCGGCCCGGTGGTGATCCTTTCGCCGAGGAGCTGGGCGTTCCGCACAAGGCTCTCCTCGCACTGGAAGGCGAGCCGCTGCTCGCGCGAGTTGTCAGGGCTTTACGTGGAGCGGGCATCCAACGCATCGCCGTGAGCTGCGACAAGGGGCCGGTGGCCGATCTCGCTGTACTCTTGGGAGCTGAGGTCCTCGCGCCGGGGAGGGGACCTAGCGCCAGCGTCGGAAGGGCGCTGGACGCGCTCGGCACGCCATTTCTTGTCACTACCAGCGATCACGCCTTGCTGGAGGCAAGCTGGGTGAAGGAACTGATCGAAGGCACTCGGCCCGATGCAGATGTGTCGGTGATGCTGGCCCGACGTGACGCTGTCGAGCGAGCGTTGGAGGGTAGCAAAAGGACCTATCTACGCTTTGCCGACGGACAATGGTCCGGCTGCAATCTCTTCTACCTACAAAGCCCAGATGCGGCGAAGGCCATCGAGACGTGGGCGATGGTTGAGGCCGATCGCAAGCGCCCGTGGAAGATCGCAGCTCGTCTCGGCCCGGTTACCCTTATTTCGATGCTGCTCGGACGTCTCAGCCTTCAGGAAGGGCTTGAGCGGTTGGGGCAAAGGATCGGAATCTCCGCGCAGCTGGTTGCTGCGAGCGACGGATTGGCTGCTGTCGATGTCGACAAGCAAGCGGATCTCGATGCGGTGCGGGAATTGCTCGTTCGTAAACGCTAGAGGCGCTTCTCAGGCGCACTGCTTACAGCGATGGTCGCTAGCTTGGAGCCATTCGACTAATATCTCGAATTTGAAATTCCCCGCCAGTCCGGCTTGTGCGGACCGGCGGGGAGGGTGGGGTGGTCAAATCACTCGCCGAACGTACGCTGCCACCAGCCGCGCTTCGGCTTGGCTTCGGCCTTCGACTTGTCTTCAGCAGGTGCCTTGGATTTGTCGCTCTCTGCCTCGGCAGTCTGCGCGGTCTCTTCCGGACCGGCCACGACGGGCATGTCCTGTTTGACCTGCTCGGCGACCTCGGTGTCCGCTTTCTTGCGGCGCGTGCGCTTGGGTTTCTCTGCAGGAGCTTCCGCCGTAGCTTCCGCAGCCGTATCAGCCGCAGGCTCCGCCTTTTTCCGGCGCGTGCGCTTGGGCTTCGGAGCCGCTTCGGTTTCGGCCGTCGCTTCTGCGTCGGCAGCTTCCGTATCGGCTTTCTTGCGCCTCGTACGCTTGGGCTTCGGCTTTTCCTCGGTCGTTTCTCCAGCCGTCTCCTGAGGTGCAGCTTCCACATTTGGAGCCTCGTCTACCTTCTTGCGGCGGCGAGGAGCGCGCTTCTTGGGTTTTTCCTCGGCGGCGGCCTCTTCGGCAGTTTCCGGAGCGCCCTCCGGCCCGGCTACGACGGCCATGTCATCCGCCACATGCTCGGAGACTTTCTCCAGCCTTTCGGCGTCTTCGGACGTTACTTCGTCGCCATTGGGTTTGCCGCGACCACGTCCGCCCCGGCGGCGGCCACCACGGCGACGGCGCTTCTTCGGCCGGTCTTCGCCATTGTCCTCGTCGGTTTCGTCTTGGCCGTTATCATCGGAATCGTCATCCGAATCGTCCTGATCGTCGTTCTGGTCGCGCCCCTTGTTCCGGCCGCGGCCACCGCGACGGCGCCGACGCTTCTTGTTCGAGCGACCATCGTCGTCGTCACGGTCGGAGTCATCGCCCGAGGTGTCGACATCATCGTCCTCGTCGTCATCCTCGTCTTCGACCAGAGCTTCGAACTTCGGCATATCCTTCGGCTTGGGCCCATAACTGGATGCCGCCATCTTGGCGCCTTCATCTTCGCCTTCGGGCACCACTTCCACGATAACGCCATAGCGCTGTTCGATCTCGACGAGCTCGCTGCGCTTTTCATTGAGCAGATAGACGGCTGCCTCGGTGCTGGCCGCAAGACGGATCTTGGTGCCTTTGCCCTTGGCAGCTTCCTCTTCGATGAGACGCAGTGCGGAGAGGCCTGCCGAGCTGGCAGTACGAACGAGACCGGTCCCGTCACAGTGCGGGCATTCCCGCGTCGTCGCTTCGAGCACGCCGGTCCGCAGACGCTGGCGGCTCATTTCCATCAGGCCGAAGCTGGAAATGCGGCCGACCTGAATACGCGCACGGTCGTTCTTGAGCGCATCCTTCATCGCGCGCTCGACCTTGCGGGTGTTCGAGTGGTGCTCCTGGTCGATGAAATCGATCACGACGAGGCCGGCCATGTCACGCAGGCGCAGCTGTCGGGCGATTTCCTTGGCGGCTTCCAGGTTCGTGTGGAGCGCCGTTTGCTCGATATTATGCTCCTTGGTGGAGCGGCCCGAGTTGATGTCGATCGAGACGAGCGCTTCGGTCGGGTTGATGACCAAATAACCGCCCGATTTGAGCTGGACTACCGGATCGTACATCGCCTTCAGCTGGTCTTCAGCGCCATAGCGCTGGAACAGTGGCACGGGATCGGCATACTGTTTCACCCGCCGTGCGTGGCTGGGCATGAGCATCTTCATGAAGGCCTTGGCCGACTTGTGGCCCTCAGCGCCTTCGACCACGACTTCCTCGATCTCGCGATTGTAGATGTCGCGGATGGCGCGCTTGATAAGGTCGCTGTCGGAATGGATCAGTGCGGGCGCAGCCGAAGCCAGGGTCTTTTCGCGAATTTCGTCCCACAGACGAGCAAGATAGTCGAAGTCGCGCTTGATTTCGGTCTTGGTGCGCGAAAGCCCGGCGGTCCGCACGATGAGACCCATGGTTTTCGGGAGGCTGAGATCGTTGACGACCTGCTTCAGGCGCTTGCGGTCGCTCGCCGAGTTGATCTTGCGGCTGATGCCGCCGCCATGGCTGCTGTTGGGCATGAGGACGGTGTAACGACCGGCAAGGCTCAGATAGGTGGTCAGGGCAGCGCCCTTATTGCCGCGCTCTTCCTTGACGACCTGGACCAGCAGAACCTGCCGGCGCTGAATGACGTCCTGGATCTTGTATTTGCGGCGCAGCGCCATGCGGCGTGCACGGGCATCGTCGACTTCCTTGGCGCGGCTGCGACCGCCACCCTTATTCTGTCGGCGTCCACGCCCCCGACGACCGCGACCTTTGGACCTTTCGTCCGTGTCGTCATCGTCATCGTCGTCTTCATCGCCGTCGACATGGCCTTCCTCGATAGTGGCGACATCATCCTTGTCGGATGTGTCGACTTCCTCGAGGCCGTCTTCGGCGAGGTCTTCCGCGAGCGCTTCGGAGCTTTCATCGTCGGCGTCGTATTCGTCGCCGGGCATTTCGCCGCGCTCTTCCTCTTCGGCGCGCAGGCGCTGCTCTTCCTCGGCTACTTCCGCTTCTGCGGCGAGCAGAGCTTCACGGTCTTCCTTGGGGATCTGGTAATAGTCGGGGTGGATTTCGCTGAAGGCGAGGAACCCGTGGCGGTTCCCGCCGAAGTCTACGAAGGCTGCCTGGAGCGAGGGTTCGACCCGAGTTACCTTGGCAAGATAGATATTTCCCTTGATCTGCCGTTTGTCGGCGGATTCAAAATCGAACTCCTCAATCCGGTTTCCCTTGAGGACTGCCACCCGGGTTTCTTCCTGGTGGCGCGCGTCGATGAGCATGCGCGTTGGCATTGATTATTCTCCATGCGCGAGTGCGCAGGCCATGCCCGCTGCAGCTTTCGCGCGTCAGTGTTGGAAATCCGCTGTCCCATGAGGGACCTGCGGGATTTGTGAACCGGCTCGCTCTCTCTGCAGAGGTCCGGGATTTCGTGTCTGCAAGGATTTCCGTCCGCAACTCTGGCGCGGTCCGTCCCGCCATTGCTGCAAGGTGCGAAGGCACCTGCATCATATGGGGCGGGAGGGAGAAGGAATTGTCCAGCATCAACCTGTTCATTCTGTGCTGCCACCGGAATAGTGGAAGCGTGTGCCGGATCGAGTGACCCTCTTCGTCGCGAATGAAGCGCGCCGATCGGAGGCACTTTGGGCTCGGCTTACAATTCGCTAGCACCGTGGGTATCCAACGGCAACTATATTGCGCTTCCCTGTGCTTACACCCTAACCATCGACTGGCATGTCTCCGCGTTTCAAGCTCATCTCGCTTCTCCTGCTTCCGGCGATGTTGATCGCCGGACTCGTGCTATTTGCGAATGGCGAAGGGCTCAGCGGGAAAGGCGCGGGGTTCATCCTGAGGACCGACTTGCCGGGCTATGAAGCCGGGGTGGCATTACCGGATATTTCGGGCGATGCCGAGCTGCCGCTGGTCGTCATCGACCCCGGACATGGCGGAGTGGATCCAGGGGCCACTTCCGGCGGGTATGCCGAGAAAGAATTGGTGCTGGCACTCGCCGAAGCTTTACGTGACGAGCTCGAAGGCCAGGATATCGCGCGTGTGGCGCTGACGCGCGACAGCGACAAATATCTCCTACATAACGAGCGGTACCGGATCGCGCAGCGCCTCGATGCAGATCTGTTCCTGTCGATCCATGCCGATAGTGCTGGCGAAATTACGGATGTCGCAGGTGCCAGCATCTATACGCTATCCAACGAAGCCTCGAGCCGGGCAGCGGCCCTATATGCCGCGCGCGAGAACGCTTCCGACACGATTGGGGGCGTCGATCTGTCAAAGGAAAGCGACAGCGTGACCAATATCTTGGTAGAGCTTTCGCAGCGGCGCACCCAAGAGCGGTCCGATCAGTTCGCTCGGCTGATCGAGCAGGAAGGACAGGGAGTAATCCAGTTTCATCCCCAGGCGCGGCGGTCGGCGTGGCTCGCCGTGCTGCGCGCGCCCGATATTCCCTCCGTTCTTTTCGAAAGCGGCTTCATCTCCAATTCGCAGGATGCCGAACGGCTTGCCTCGCCAGAAGGGCAGAAGCGCTTCGCCGAAACGATGGCGCGGGCAATCGGCATATTCTTCGTTCGTCAGTCGGAAAGCTGAGGCTGGGCGATTCTTGTTCTGGCAATGTCCAGATTACAAGTGCTAGAGGCTTCGCCCATATATGGTTGCCATTCCCGATCTCGCATATGTCCGCCAGCGCCTGACCGGCGATCCCGCGCGTCTGTTCGCCTGGATGAAGGACAATTGGCACGACAGCCGGCGGCTGCGTGTCCTTACCTATCTCGTCGGGATCGGACTCATTCTTCTGGTCCTGGCCTGGGCGTCGCTGGCGCGTAACTTGCCCGAAGCCGATTCCCTGCTGGAATATGAGACGCCGCTGCCCACCGTCGTACGCGGGGTGGATGGGGAAATCGTCCACTCCTACGCGCGTGAACGGCGCGTGCAGCTCCAATATGTCGATTTTCCGCAGCCGCTGGTCGAGGCCTTTCTGTCGGCGGAAGACAAGACTTTCTTCAGCCATAGCGGCGTCGACTTCACCGGCACGCTGAATGCCGTGTTCGACTATGCAACGAAGTATGGTTCGGGCGAGCGCGCGGTCGGCGGTTCGACAATCACTCAGCAGGTCGCCAAGAACCTGTTGCTGGGCGACGAATATTCGGTGACCCGCAAGCTCAAGGAGATGATCCTTGCGCAACGCATCGAACAGGTTCTCACGAAGCAGGAAATCCTCGAGCTTTATCTCAACGAAATTCCGCTCGGCCGCCGCAGCTTCGGCGTGCAGGCCGCCGCACGTGCCTATTTCGACAAGGACGTCGGCGATCTCGATCTGCACGAAACCGCTTTCCTCGCCATCTTGCCGAAGGCGCCGGAGCGCTATGGTCGCGCCCGCTACGAGGATCTCGCGGTTTCGCGCCGCAACTTCGTCCTCGATCAGATGGTCGCCAACGACTTCGTCAGCGCCGGAGAAGCTGCGGCAGCGAAAAGCCAGCCGCTCGGGCTGGTCCAGCAACGTTCGGAACGGTCGGCGGATGCCGGCTATTTCCTCGAGGAAGTGCGCCGCCAGTTGATCGACAAATTCGGTGAAACCGCGGAAGATGGTGGCAATAGCGTATATGCCGGTGGGCTCTGGGTAAGAACCTCGCTCGACACCGAATTGCAGGATGCCGCTCGCGATGCCCTGCGCGCGCAATTGCTGAGCTACCACGGTAACCGCGGATATACGGGGCCGATTGCAACGCTCAACCCCGAAAACGGCGATCTGCATGGCCAGCTCGCATCGTCGAACATCTCGATCAATTACAAGGACTGGCAAATCGGCGTAATAACCACTGGCGGGTCCGACGCCAGGATCGGTATGACCGATGGCGAGGATTACGATCTGTCCGGCGCTCCGTCGTCGGTTAAGGTCGGCGATGTCGTCGCCGTCGAGAAAAGCGGATCCGGCTATGCCATCCGCGGTGTGCCCGAAGTGTCCGGCGCATTCCTTGCTGAATCGCCGAAGACGGGCCGCGTGCTCGCCATGCAAGGCGGGTTCGACAGCCGGCTCGGAAGCTTCAATCGCGCCACGCAGGCGCTGCGCCAGCCGGGTTCTACGATCAAGCCCTTCGTTTACGCCTCCGCGCTCGATCACGGGATGACGCCGGCTACCATGGTGCCTGATCAGACCTTCTGCGTGTGGCAGGGCGCCAATCTCGGCGAAAAATGCTTCCGGAACTTTGGCGGGGGGGGTGGCGGCGAGCACACGATGCGCTGGGGTCTCGAGCAAAGCCGCAATCTGATGACGATCCACATTGCCGACGATACCGGCATGCAAAACGTCACGCAGACGATCAAGCGGCTCGGCGTAGGGGATTACGAACCCTATTATTCTTTCGCGCTTGGTGCTGGTGACACCACCGTGGCGAGAATGGTCAATGGGTATGCCGCGCTTGCGAACTGGGGGCGCCAGCACGAAGGGTCGGTCATCGACTATGTGCAGGATCGCCGGGGCAAGGTCATCTTCCGAAGCGACAATCGCGAATGCAGCAGTTGCAACATGGATGAATGGGACGGGCAGCCCATGCCGCGCTTCGAGCCGGGCGGCCGGCAGGTTCTCGACCCGCGCACAGCATTCCAGGTGGTTCACATGTTGCAGGGCGTCGTCACGCGCGGAACGGCTGTTCGACTGCGGAGCCTCGAATTACCGCTATTTGGCAAGACCGGCACTACAAATGGCCCGACCAATGCATGGTTCGTGGGCGGAACGCCCGACATTATCGCGGGCATGTATGTCGGCTTCGACCAGCCGCGCAATCTCGGCGGATGGGTGCAGGGTGGCAATACCGCCGCGCCGATCATGAAACGGTTCATCGAAAGCACGCGGCAGCGCTGGACTTCGGACGACTTCATTGCGCCTCCGGGCATCCGGATGGTCAAGATCGACCGCCGCACCGGCAAGCGCGTATTCGAAGGGACTCCGTCCAACGATCCCAAAGCTGCCGTAATTTGGGAAGCGTTTAAACCCGACACCGAACCGTCCCGTTCGACCCGTTCGGACGAACTGGCCGCGCGGCGCAGCGAGATCCTCGATCTCATCCGCAGGGCCCGAGAGGGCGTCAAAGCTCCGCGGCGGGCAGCGCGCGAAGAAGTTCAGGAAGATTTCGTCGAGGATCAGGGCGGCATCTATTAGACCGCGCGGGCGCTGCGGCGCCTTCGCTTTACAATCGTCGCCCGCGCGTTAGGTGGGCGGGCATATTGTTTTGAGGAATTGACCTATGCGTGCCGAAGGGCAGGCCAATATCGACCGCATCGAAGCCGCGCTGGCGCTGGTTCGCCAGTCGCTCGACTGGGAACGTGCGCTACGCCGCCTCGACGAGCTGGATGCGCGCGTACAGGACCCCACCTTGTGGGACGATCCAAAGCAGGCGCAAGCAATTACTCAGGAGCAGAAGCGCCTCGAAACCGCGATCAACACGGTTCGCGAAATCGAGAGCGAAATGAGCGATGCCATCGAGTTCGTCTCTATGGGCGACGCTGAGGGTGACGATGAGATCGTCCGTGAAGGTCTAACCAGCCTCGAAACGCTGGCCGACCGCGCCGATCGCGACAAGGTTCAGGCCCTGCTTTCTGGCGAGGCGGATGGCAACGACACCTACTTGGAAATCCACGCGGGTGCTGGCGGGACCGAAAGCCAGGACTGGGCGGAAATGCTTTTCCGTATGTACGCCCGCTGGGCCGAACGGCGCGGCTTCAAGGTCGAGACGGTCGAACATCAATCGGGCGATCAAGCCGGCATCAAGAGCGCCACGCTGCTGCTCAAGGGCGAAAATGCGTATGGCTATGCCAAGACCGAAAGCGGTGTACACCGTCTGGTCCGGATCAGCCCTTACGATAGTTCGGCTCGCCGCCATACCAGCTTCAGCTCGGTCTGGGTCTATCCGGTTATCGACGACGATATTGATATCGAAATCAATCCGTCGGACCTCAAGATCGACACCTATCGCGCATCCGGGGCCGGCGGTCAGCACGTCAATACGACCGATTCAGCAGTGCGTATCACCCACCAACCCAGCGGTATTGTGGTGGCCAGCCAGAACGATCGTAGCCAGCACAAGAACAAGGCAACCGCCATGAACATGCTGAAGGCACGGCTGTTCGAACGCGAGATGGCTGAACGCGAGGCCGCAGCATCCGGTGAATATCAGGAAAAAAGCGATATTGGGTGGGGGCACCAGATCCGCAGTTATGTTCTGCAGCCTTATCAAATGGTCAAGGATCTCCGCACCGGTGTCACTTCGCCCACTCCCGACGATGTTCTGGACGGGGCGCTCGACCCCTTCATTTCCGCCGCACTCGCTCAGCGTGTTACTGGCGAAACTGTCGAGGTAGAGGACGCCGATTGATGCGGTTCACGCCGTTCGCCCTGACGGTGGCCGTCCTGCTTTCAGCGTGTTCGGGGGAGGGCGTAAGCAACTCCACTTTTCCCGAACCGGACCGGCCGGTCTCGGAAGCCGGATCAAACCAGTTTTCGACAGAGACCCAGCGCGATAGTCGTGGCGAGGCACAGACGGTCATGGATCTGGCAGAAATTCGGCCCGGAATGACTGTGGCGGATATTGGCGCTGGGAATGGATATTACACCGTCCGCCTTGCCGAACGGGTGGGATCCGAGGGCCGTGTCCTGGCTCAGGATATCGATGAGCAGGCACTCGGTCGTCTTGCCCGGCGGGTGGAGCGCTATCGTCTAGACAACGTTTCGATACGAAGCGGCGAATTTTCAGATCCCAAGCTGCCCGACAACAGCTTCGACCGCATCTTCATGGTCCATATGTACCATGAAATAGAACAGCCTTACGAGTTCCTATGGCGGATGTGGCCAGCCTTGCGCGCCGAAGGCCAGGTCATCGTCGTAGATATCGATCGGCCGACCGATGCACATGGTATCGATCCTTTGCTGCTGTCCTGCGAGTTCAGCCGCGTCGGCTATGAACTTGTGGCTTTCAAGGACGCGCCCGAGCTGTCCGGGTACTATGCACAGTTCAAGGCAACGGCTAACAGGCCGGAGCCCGGAGAGATCAAGCCCTGCCGCAGCGATAGCATAGCGCAGGGCTGAAACCGCAGTTGCGGTTGAATGCTAAAAGAGAGAAATTACATGAGTTTCAAGGGTCTGACCCCGATTGTTTACGGCGGGCGTGAAGTCTGGCCGCTAATCGAAGGCGGGAAGGGTGTTTCGGCGACGAATCACCTTAGCTCGGGAGCCTGGGCCGCTGCAGGGGGCATCGGTACGGTCAGTGCTGTGAACGCCGATACATACGATGAAGATGGCAATCCCGTACCGCAGGTATATCCGCAGGCAACCCGCGTAGAGCGCTTCGAGCAGCTGGTTCGCTATGGCATCGACGGCGCCACCGAACAGGTAAAGCGCGCCTACGAAATTGCCGATGGGAAGGGTGCCATCAATATCAATGTGCTGTGGGAAATGGGCGGTGCACAGCGCGTGATGGAAGGCGTGCTGGAAAATTGCCCCGGCATGGTCACCGGCGTCACCTGCGGTGCAGGAATGCCCTACAAGCTCGCCGAAATCGCGGCTCATCACAAAGTATACTATCTACCGATCGTCAGTTCGGCCCGCGCTTTTCGTGCTTTGTGGAAGCGCAGCTATTCCAAGGTGCCCGAATGGCTGGCAGCAGTCGTTTACGAAGATCCCTGGCTCGCTGGCGGCCATAACGGGCTTTCGAACGCCGAGGACCCAACCAAGCCGGAAGATCCGTATCCACGCGTGAAAGCTTTGCGCGATACCATGCGCAAGGAAGGCGTTTCGGAAGATGTCGCGATCGTCATGGCAGGCGGCGTTTGGTTCCTGCGCGAATGGAATGACTGGATCGACAATCCCGAGCTTGGCAAGATCGCTTTCCAATTCGGAACGCGCCCATTGCTCACGCATGAAAGCCCGATCCCACAGGTCTGGAAGGATATGCTTCGCACGGTCGAGCCGGGCGACGTCCTGCTGCACAAGTTCAGCCCGACCGGCTTCTATTCCAGCGCCGTGAAGACGCCGTTTCTGTACGATCTCATGCATCGCAGCGAGCGGCAGATCCCGATCTTCAAACGTGACGAAGAGGAAGGCACCATTCCTCTGATGGATCATGGCAAAGCGAAATATTTCTTCGTTCACCCGGGTGACCAGAGAAAGGCCCAGGCCTGGATGCACGAGGGCTTCACCGAAGCGCTCAAGACTCCCGACGACACCGTGGTTTTCGTAACTCCTGAAAGTGCTGAACAAATTCGCGCCGATCAGCAAGCCTGCATGGGATGCCTGTCTCATTGTCAGTTCTCCAGCTGGAAGGATCACGACAATCACACGACCGGTCGCCTTGCCGACCCGCGCAGCTTCTGCATACAGAAGACCCTGCAGGACATCGCGCATGGCGGTGATCCGGACGAAAATCTCGCATTCGCGGGACATGCAGCTTATCGTTTCAAGCAGGATCCTTTCTACTCGAACAACTTTACGCCCACTGTGGCGCAGTTGGTCGAACGGATTTTGGAAGGCGATTAATCTTGATGCGGGTGGGGGACAATCCTCCACCCGGACAGAATAGGGTCAAGTTGGTATAAGAGATGGATATCACTGTGCGGGAACGGATTAAGCGTCACTGCACCACGTCTGTTTAGCGAATACCCTGAACAATATTAGGCGGGACAAAGGTTTAGGTTAGGAAATCCTAATCCTTCATTTACCAATGTGCTCCTAGGAGGCGCCCGTAACGAAGCATCCGCGGAGCCCCTCGAGTGAACGATTCCCTGAAATTCCGCTCCGCGTGGGACGCGGTGTGCCGTTCCCAAGCGGTTGCCGAGTTTACCCCCGAAGGGCACGTGCTCTGGGCGAATGATCTTTTCTGCTCATCGATGGGATACGAACTCGAAAATATCGTGGATCGGCATCATTCGCTCTTCTGCGAGTCGACACTTCGCAACTCTAGAGAATACCGAGAGTTCTGGGATAAGCTGGGTGCAGGGAACTACGACGAGGGTACTTACCGAAGAGTTCGGCGAGACGGCTCTCCGATCTATCTTCGTGCAACATACAATCCCGTATTCGACGAGGAAGGTAACTGCGATCGCATCCTGAAGATCGCGGCAGACGTAACCGGTGAGTTTGAAGCAGCAGCCGATACCGCGGGAAAAACCGAGGCCTTCAACAGATCCTATGCCGTCATCGAATTCGGCCTCGATGGAACGATCTTGTCGGCCAATTCAAATTTTCTCGATCTGATGGGCTATCGCCTGGATGATGTCGTAGGCAAGCACCATCGGATTTTCTGCGAGAATGCTTATGCGTCGAGCGCCGAATATGCTCGTTTCTGGGAGCAATTGGGGCAGGGACGCTTTGAGGCCGGTCTCTATTGCCGCAAGCGCCGCGATGGCGGCGATGTATGGTTACAGGCAACATACAATCCGGTGATGAACGCCGAAGGCAAACCAGTAAAGGTCGTGAAGTTGGCGACGGATGTAACTTATCAGATCGGTCTGGAGCGGGAAGCGAAGGATGCGCTCGAGGACAGTCGCACGCTGGAAGCGCGCATCGGACAGCAGAATCAACGCCTAGAAGAGACGATGAGAGAGGTCGCGAATATCGTCTCGACCATTGACGGTATCGCTAACCAGACGACCATGCTGGCTCTCAACGCAACGATCGAGGCAGCTCATGCCGGTGAGAACGGCCGCGGTTTTGCCGTGGTTGCCAGTGAAGTGAAGAAGCTTGCGCAGGACACCCGGGACGCGACGACTCAGGCCGCGCAGATGATCAAGGGAAGCAAGCGGGCAAGGCTGGTAGCTTAGCGCCAGAGCTGCATCGAACGGATCGCGTCGGGCATCTTCGGATCCGTATCGGGACGGGAAATCGTCCGTTCGACCATGCGCCATTTGCGGCGAACTTTGCTCTTCTGCCACAGGTCCATCAGCCAGGTTTCACCTGACCATTCATCATTGCCCATGGTGGCATCTAGGGTCATCCGGGTCGCGAACACCGCGACGGAACCGTGGCGTCGAACGTAAACCTCATCGAACCGATAGCCATTGCAACGGAATCGCGTCGTCGCCGCTTCGAGCCAGCTAGCCCGGTCGAGAATGGCGGGACTCTTCGAACCCAGGAGAAAGATGAAATCCCGCGCTGCGAGCGCTTTCATCTGGTTGCGGTCGCGCTGGACCCAGCTGCGCATCCATTGATGTTCGAGCGCTTCGATGCGGGTTGCAAATTCATCCATGGCTGCAGCCGATTACAGCATCACATGGGTTCGGCAAGGGAGGTCAGGAAAGACCGCTCAGCACTTGGTCGGATGGACGGTGGCCGTCGGCCCACATGCGGATATTGGCGATCACCTTCATCCCCGAATCCTTGCGCCCCTCACGCGTCGCGCTGCCGATGTGCGGAAGCGTCATCACATTCGGATGACGGATCAAGCGCTCGTCGACATTCGGTTCATCCGGATAGACGTCTAGGCCGGCACCGGCCAGTCGGCCGCTTTCCAGGGCCTCAATAAGCGCTTCCTGATCCACCAGATCGCCACGAGCAGTGTTGATCAGGCTCGCACCCTCCTTCATCAGGCCTATTCGCCGGGCATCGATCATGTGGTGATTGTCCGGTCCGGCAGGACAATGAAGTGTCACGATGTCGGCTTCGGCGACGAGTTCGTCCAGATTTCCAATATACTTCGCGCTGAAGATGCGCTCGACTGCTTCGGGAAGCTGCTTGCGGTTGTGGTAGGAGATATTCAATCCGAAGGCCCGGGCGCGGTGAGCAACCGCCTGACCGATCCGCCCCATGCCCACGATACCGAGAGTCTTTCCACCTAACTTGCGGCCCAGCATGGCTGTGGGGGCCCAACCGGTCCAATCGCCGCTGCGGACCAGTTCGACGCCTTCTCGGATCCGGCGTGGCACTCCGATAATTCCCGCCATGGTGAGATCGGCGGTATCGTCGGTAAATACGCCGGGTGTGTTGGTCACCATGATCTTGTGCGCGGCAGCAGCTTTCAGATCGATATGCTCAGTCCCCGCGCCGAAGTTAGCGATGAGGCCGAGGTCCTTGCCGGCGTGGGCCAACATCTCCGCGTCGATCAGGTCGGTCACGGTCGGGACCAGAACATCGCATTGCTGCATGGCCTCTACCAGTTGATCTCTGGTGAGCGGCATGTCGCTCGCATTGGTGCGCACTTCGAACAAGGAAGCCATCCGATCTTCCACTGCCGGCCCTAAACGCCGGGTCACGATTACGCGGGGCTTGCGCGAGAGCCGCTTTTCGGAAGCAGGGCCGGGCTGATCTAATGTGGTCATACGATCGGTACCGCTACGCTTATGCCGCCGGGACGGTCAAGCAGCGCTTGTCGCCAAGAGTGTCGGCGGGTAAGGCGGGCGTATCATGATCAGCAAATTAACCATTGTTCTGGCAGCTTTTGTGCTGCTGGTTACGCCGGCTCAGGCGCAGGATCGTGAAGTTCCTTACTGGGCTACTTTACGGGCAAGCGAGATAAACCTGCGGGTTGGCCCCAGCGCCGACTATCGCATCGAGTGGGTTTATCGAAGGCCGGGACTGCCGGTGAAGGTCATTCGGGTAATGGATGGATGGCGCCTGATCGAAGATCCTGACGGCACAAGGGGGTGGGTGGCCTCACGGCTTCTTAGCCCGGACCTTGGCGTGATCGTCATCGGTAAGGGAAATGCGGACATGCGGGAAGACGCCGATGCCGATTCCGGCCTTAAATGGCGGCTTCAGCCAGGCGTGGTAGGCGCCTTGCACGAATGCGGAAGCGGGTGGTGCGAAATCTCGGTAGGGAACCGGACGGGATGGGTAAGAGAAGATCGTCTCTGGGGCGATGGTGAACCCTGAGGCCCGGACGTAAGACGAAAGTTGATACGAAAAGGGGCAGCTTTCCTGCCGCCCCTTATCAATTCACCTTTATCTCTCTGAACTATGTCGCAGGGGCCATGTCCGTGTTTGCATTTTCGATGCGACGGATGGTTGCCGTTGTAGTTCCATCTCCGCTGGTCGCCTCGAATGTACCGTCGGCACCTGGCGTTCCGCCGGTCCAGCACTCTTCCGGCTCAGCGCCGTCGGGGTCGTAGCACAACTGGCTGCCTTCCTGACGCCAAGTGCCACGCTCCAGTTCTGAGCCCTGCAGATCGGTGTCGACATAAGTGCCATCTGCATTCACCTGCTGGCGCACGACCGTACCGCCTTCCATGGTCATTTCGTAGGTTCCGGCCATTTGGTTTGCCGAAGCCGTATCTGTCGTTCCGGCCTGATTAGTGGTCATCTCAGTCTCGGGAGAAACTTCGGCCTCGTTCGACCCGCATGCAGCGAGCGCTCCACAAGCCGCGATAACAAAAATCTTCTTCATGCTGTGTTCCCTTCTCCCGCACCAACGCCGTCGGTGCGGGGAGGGTCCCGACTGTGTCAGAGGATTTCCAGCGCGACTGCGGTCGCTTCACCGCCACCAATGCACAGGCTCGCAACGCCTCGCTTCTTACCTTGCTGCTTGAGAGCATTGAGGAGAGTGACGATAATCCGCGCGCCGCTTGCGCCAATTGGATGACCCAGCGCGGTGCCGCCGCCGTTCACGTTGATCTTTTCGTGGGGAATGCCGATGTCGCGCATTGCGAACATCGCAACGCAGGCAAAAGCCTCGTTGACTTCCCAAAGATCAACATCGTCGGCCGACCAACCCGCTTCGGAAAGAACTTTCTCGATGGCGCCGATCGGTGCGACCGTGAATTCGGAGGGTTCCTGCGCGTGTGCGGCCATGGCCACGATCTTGGCCACAGCTTCCTGCCCGTTTTCTTTCGCCACGCTTTCACGGCTGAGGACGAGCGCTGCAGCACCATCCGAGATCGAGGAAGAAGTCGCGGCGGTGATGGTTCCGTCTTTCGCGAAAGCCGGACGAAGCTGGGGAATCTTGTCAGGATTGCCACGGCCAGGCGCTTCATCGGTATCGACCGTCACCTCGCCCTTGCGGGTAGTGAAGGTCACCGCGGCGATTTCGTCGGCAAAGGCACCGCTATCGATTGCCGCATTCGCCCGGCGGAGAGACTCGATGGAATAATCATCCATCTGCTCGCGCGTGAGCTGGTACTCATCGGCGGTGTCCTGGGCGAAGGTACCCATCGCCCGACCTTCTTCGTAGGCATCTTCCAGCCCGTCGAGGAACATGTGATCGTAGGCTGTATCATGCCCGAAGCGCGCGCCGCTGCGGTGCTTCTTCAAAAGGTATGGCGCGTTTGTCATGCTTTCCATGCCGCCTGACACGACGTAGTCGATCGTGCCGCTGGCCAGCGCTTCCGCACCCATGATGACGGTCTGCATTCCGCTGCCGCAAACCTTGTTGACGGTCGTAGCTTGAACGGATTTTGGCAACCCAGCCTTGATCGAAGCCTGACGGGCGGGCGCTTGGCCGAGACCGGCAGGAAGCACACAGCCCATATAAGTGCGGTCGAATTTTTCGACTGGAACGCCAGAGCGCTCAACTGCAGCCTTGACCGCGGTCGCGCCAAGTTCGGTGGCAGAAACATCGGCGAGGGCGCCCTGCATGCTGCCCATCGGGGTCCGGGCGTATGAAAGAATGACGACGGGGTCGGCTGCGCTGAACTGGGGCATGCTTGTGCTGGTCCTTCTAGTCTGAAATATCTCGTGCGCAGATAGGATGTGCGTCGCAGCGGCGCAACACGAAGCGGGAGTGATGGATATGGCTGCAGACCAGCGTATGGCGATGGAAGACATGTTGCGTAAGCAGCGCGCGGTTGCGACGCGGTCTCGGCCTGAAGCCCTGTCAGCTCGGAAGGATCGCTTGGAGCGAGCGATCAAGCTGCTGAAGGATCACGCAGATGATCTTGCGAAAGTGATGAGCGCGGACTTTGGAAACCGATCACCAAAACAGTCGATGATTACCGATATTTCGAGCACTTTGAATTTCGGCAAATATTGCCTGAAGCATGTGGATGGGTGGACGAAACCTCAGAGGCGACATGTCCAGTTCCCGCTTGGCCTGCTCGGCGCAAAGGCGGAAGTCCGCTATCAGCCCAAGGGTGTTATCGGAATTCTCAGTCCGTGGAATTTTCCCGTTAACCTCACCTTCGGGCCATTGATGCAGGTTTTTGCAGCGGGTAATCGGGCTATGATAAAACCTAGCGAGTTCACTCCGAAGACCAGCCTCATGATGAAAGAGCTGGTGGAAGAATATTTCTCGCCAGACGAATGCGCTGTGTTCACCGGCGGAGCCGAGGTGGCCGCAGCGTTTTCTGAATTGCCTTTCGATCACCTGGTCTTCACTGGTTCGACCGCAACCGGCCGCAAGGTTATGGAATCGGCGGCCAAGAACCTCGTGCCGGTGACTTTGGAACTTGGCGGGAAGAGCCCGGTTTTGCTGGGCGAAAGCGCCGATTTCACCAGGGCGGGAGAGCGTATCGCGCTGGGAAAGATGATGAATGCCGGGCAGATATGTCTCGCGCCTGACTATCTTTATGTTCCTGAAGGACGCCAGGACGAAGTGATCCACGGGATTTGGCAAGCTACTGCGAATATGTATCCCAGCCTTCTCGAAAACGAAGACTATGCAAGCCTCGTTTCAGACCGGCATTACGACCGCCTGCAGGGGATGGTAGCCGACGCACGGGGTAAAGGCGCCGAGGTTATCGAAGTGAACCCTGCCAATGAAGATTTCTCATCCAGCAACGCACGCAAGATGCCGCTTACCATCCTGAAGGGCGTGTCGGACGACATGGATGCTATGAAAGAGGAAATCTTCGGGCCGGTTCTTCCGGTGAAGACCTACGGCCATATCGATGAAGCGATCGATTACGTGAATGCAAACGATCGTCCGCTGGGCCTCTATTATTTCGGCAATGACAGTGGCGAGCGGGAGCGTGTGCTGTCGCAAACGATTAGCGGCGGCGTGACCGTGAATGATGTCGTGTTCCACGTATCCATGGAGGATTTGCCGTTTGGCGGCATCGGCTCGAGCGGGATGGGCAGCTATCACGGTATCGAAGGGTTCCGTGAATTCAGCCACGCACGCAGCATCTACACCCAACCGAAGATCGATATCGCGAAGCTTGGTGGTCTCAAGCCGCCTTATGGTTCTGGGACCAACTAGGCGCTTCAGGCCTCTGCAACTGGCCCGACGGAGGAAATCACGCCAGGCCAGTTGCCCACCAATTTACTTTTCCCGATCGGCCAAGGCGAATTCCGCGAAGTTCACCATTATCGCTTCCCAATAGGCCAGATTGTCCATGAAAAGCGCTTCCGACATTCCGCCGGCTTCCAGATCGATGTCCATTTCGATTGCCGGGTCACCATCCTGGTCCAGATATACCCTGCCGAAGCGGTTTTCGCTGGCGTAATTGTTCATTTCTTCGAGAGTCGGGTCGGTGTCGGCAGCGAAGGCTGTATAAAACTGCACAGACTTGCAGTCGTCGCCGTTTTCATCGCAACTGAACGGCAGGATGATGAAGTTGTAGCCGGCCATTCCCGTTTTGATAGAACGATCCTTGCCTTCGCCCTGCAGCTTTGCCTGATACCCATTCTCGCGCAGGACATCTGCAATCTGATCGAGATCGGCAGTGACGTTGGCGGCGCATAGCGGATTCGCGGCAAAGAGCGATGCGATAACCGCGGTGCAGGAAAGGGTTTGTCTTAGCATTCGGTACTGTCCTTCAAGTTCATTTCGGGCTGCCAATCGCGTGGAGGTATTAACACCCGTTCAACGCAGCTTGTGAAAATCGCGGGAAACTCATGGGGTCAAGCCCTTGCGCCACGCGGGCGAGGGGCCTAGAGGCTGGCCCGAAACCTAGTCCAGACGGAATCATACGTGGTCGATCTCGAACAATATCTTCCGATCCTGATTTTCCTGTTTATCGCGGCGGGCCTTTCGGCCCTGTTCGTGTTCCTGCCGATGGGTGTGTCACGCCTTACGGGGGCACATCAGCCGACGGCAGAGAAATACAGCGAATATGAATGCGGCTTCCCCGCTTTCGAGGATCCGCGCAGCCAGTTTGACGTGCGCTTCTACCTTGTGGCGATCCTGTTCATCATTTTCGATCTCGAAGCTGCATTCCTTTTTCCCTGGGCTGTTAGTCTCGATCTTACCGGATGGCCGGGCTGGATCACCATGATGGTGTTTCTTACCGAACTGATCATCGGTTTCGCCTATGCGTGGAAAGTCGGCGCGCTGGAGTGGGAGTAATCGCATGAGCCAGCAAATGACATCTTCCCCTCACGGCCGCGATCCCCTGGTTCAGCCTACGGCGCAAGCCGGAGAGGTGCGTCAGCCGGACGCAGATTATTTCAACGCGCTTCAGACCGAGGTGAATGACAAGGGCTTTCTTGTCACTTCTACCGAAGATCTGTTCCAGTGGGCGCGAACCGGCTCGCTCTGGTGGATGACGTTCGGCCTCGCGTGCTGCGCGGTCGAGATGATTCACGTGAATATGCCGCGTTACGATATGGAGCGCTTTGGCGTTGCCCCGCGCGCTTCCCCGCGTCAGAGCGACGTGATGATTGTTGCCGGCACGCTGTGCAACAAGATGGCTCCGGCCCTGCGCAAGGTGTACGACCAGATGTCGGAGCCGAAGTATGTTATCTCCATGGGCAGCTGTGCCAATGGTGGTGGCTATTATCATTACAGTTATTCGGTGGTGCGCGGGTGTGACCGTATCGTGCCGGTCGACATCTATGTTCCCGGCTGCCCGCCGACCGCCGAAGCTCTGCTGTATGGCGTGATGCAATTGCAGCGGAAAATCCGCCGCGTGGGTACGATCGAACGTTAAGGGCTTAGGCAATGGCTACACTTCATTCCGCGCCCCGGTTCACACAGATCGATGGGCTGAAGGGTGCGCTCACTCAAGCACTCGGCGATCACCTTGTCGAAGCGCACGAGGAGCACGGTGAGCTCCTTCTGCGCGTAAATCGTACTGGCATCGCCGACGCCTTACGGCTTCTGCGCGACGAGCATGGCTATCAGCAGCTGATGGAAATTGCTGGGGCGGACTATCCATCACGTTCCGAGCGTTTCGAAATCGTCTACATGCTTCTGAGCCTGACCAAGAACAATCGCATCATGGTCAAGTGCACGGCCAGTGAGGACACGCCCGTACCGACGGTGACGGGTTTGTGGCCCAATGCTGGCTGGCTCGAACGTGAAGTGTTCGACATGTACGGTGTGCTGTTCGATGGAAATACCGACCTGCGCCGTATCCTAACCGACTACGGATTCGAAGGGCATCCCTTCCGCAAGGATTTCCCGCTTACGGGCTATGTCGAACTTCGGTATTCCGAAGACGAGAAGCGGGTAGTTTACGAACCGGTCGAGCTCGCGCAGGATTTGCGTCAATTCGATTTCATGAGTCCCTGGGAGGGTGCGGATTACGTCCTTCCTGGCGATGAAAAGGCGGATCAGCCGCCGGTGGATGAGCCGAAGACCACAGAGAAGCCTTCGGACACTGGCGCGGGCAAAGAGGCGGACGACAAGGCGTCCGACAAGGTAAGCGCCGGCGCACCGGCGGAAGAGGACAGCGGGGAAGATGCTCCGCCACCAAAGCCTACCGAGGATCAGCCCGCGCGAAAAGCTCGCAAGGGCAAGACAACGGATACAGCGAAAGCTACCCAGCCAAAGAAGGGCGCAGCAGCTAAAAAGAAGCCGACGGCCGCCAAGAAGGCGCCGGCAAAGAAGAAAAAGGGCGAATGATGCGTCATCTCTTTCTTCCAATTACCGTGCTAGCTCTCGCGGCATGTTCGTCGCAGCCCGCCAGTGAACAGGAAAATGCCGATGATTTTGCCAGCCGGATCGGTCAGAAGGATGGCAATCCTGTTGCAATCGACCCTGCGGAGCGAGCTGAACAGCCGAACACGGTAGAGGCCGCAGCTCCTCAAGGTGCGGACGTCACCCAACTCGATCAATTGGCCGATATCGGTGGGGTAGATTTCGGTCCGCGTGATGGGGGCTGCACCTTTATGGATGGCAACCGCGAGATTCTCATCGCATCCGGCCTCAACGAACCGACCTTGCCAGGCAAGGCAGTGATTCGCGTGGGCGGCCGCCTCGTCCTTCTCGACGGTAAACCTGGTGGTCTAGCGGCCATCCGGAGCGGCACGAGCTTCTCCGGCAATGGCGTTGCTGTTCAAGTAGCTCCGGCCGAAGGCAGCGCGCAGGCGCGCCCGGCCAACCTGTCGGTCACATCGGCTGACGGTAAGACTGCAACATATTCCGGCAATTGGATCTGCGCATGAGTAGTGCAATGCACATCGAGGAATCGCCGACCACCGGCGACGAGACGATCACCAATTACACGATCAACTTCGGCCCTCAGCATCCGGCGGCCCATGGTGTGCTTCGTATGGTGATGGAGCTCGACGGTGAGATTATCGAGCGGATCGACCCGCATGTCGGCCTCTTGCATCGCGGCACCGAGAAGCTGATCGAGCACAAGACGTATCTTCAAGCGCTGCCTTATTTCGACCGGCTCGACTATTGCAGCCCGCTGGCGCAGGAATACAGCTACGTTCTCGCAATCGAGAAGCTGCTCAATGTCCAGGTGCCCGAGCGCGCGCAGTATCTGCGTGTTCTGTTCGCGGAGCTTACCCGCATCTGCAACCACATGCTCAACATCGGCGCCCATGTAATGGATGTGGGCGCAATGACCCCGAACTTGTGGGTGTTCGAACTGCGTGAAGATTGCATGAATTTCTTCGAGCGGGCATCGGGCGCGCGGATGCACAGCGCTTATTTCCGCCCCGGTGGCGTTCACCAGGATGTACCGGAAAAACTTCTGGTCGATATTGGTGAGTGGATCGATACGCGCCTGCCCGAACTCTTTGGCGATGCTATGAGCCTTGTTATGGACAATCGCATCTTCAAGCAGCGTAATGTCGATATCGCAGTCGTCAGCAAAGACGATGCGGTGGCCTGGGGCTTCTCTGGTCCGATGATCCGTGCTGCAGGCATCCCCTGGGATCTGCGAAAGTCGCAGCCTTATGATGTCTACGACCGGATGGAGTTCGACATTCCTGTCGGCACCAATTCCGATTGTTACGACCGCTTCATTGTGCGCGTGAAGGAAGTTTACGAAAGCGCCAAAATTATGAAGCAGTGTCTGGCGCAAATGCCGGGCGGGCCGATCGCAAGTGATGACCGCAAGGTCGCACCGCCTAAGCGCGCGGAGATGAAGCAGTCGATGGAAGCGCTTATCCATCACTTCAAGCTCTACACCGAAGGCTTCCACGTACCGGCAGGTGAAGTTTACGTTGCTACCGAAAGCCCGAAAGGTGAATTCGGTGTCTACCTCGTTAGCGACGGGTCCAACAAGCCTTACCGCTGTAAGATCCGTCCGACGGCCTTCAGCCACCTGCAAGCAATGGATTTTATGTCGAAGGGCCACATGCTGCCTGATGCCACCGCCATTCTCGGCGCCATCGATGTCGTGTTCGGGGAGTGCGACCGCTAATGGCTGACCGTAGTCCCGCCCCCAATACTCCTGAACTGCGTGAGCGCTGGGGCGCTTTCGAGTTTACAGAGAGCTATCGTGCACGCGCCGACAAGGCGATTGCGCGTTATCCCGAAGGCCGCCAGAAATCTGCGGTGATGCCACTGCTGGATCTCGCGCAGCGTCAGGTCGGCGAAGAGACGAATACGCAGGGCTGGCTCCCGCTACCGGTCATCGAATATGTCGCCGACTATCTCGATATACCGGTTATCCGCGTACTGGAAGTCGCCACCTTCTACTTCATGTATAATATGAAGCCGGTTGGTAAGTACCACGTGCAAGTGTGCGGCACTACGCCGTGCATGCTTCGCGGATCTGACGGCTTGTTCGAAACTTGCAAGAAGCGCGGCATGGTAAAGGGCCATGTATCCGAGGATGGCCTTTGGACGCTCACCGAAGTCGAATGCATGGGCAATTGCGCAACCGCGCCTATGGTCCAGATCAATGACGACAATTACGAAGATCTCACGCCCGAGCGTCTCGACACAATTCTGGACGCACTAGCGAAGGGTGACCAGCCGAAGACCGGAACGCAGGAACCTGGCCGACATACCAGCGAGCCAGCTGGCGATCTGACGACGCTGACAGCAATGAGAGATGAAAACCACGATTACCGGAGCGAATGGTGATGGATAGCTCGATTATCACGATCATCCTTACAATCCTCGCGGTAATAATAGCGTGGAAAGTATTGAAGGGTGTCATCAAGACGGTCGCACTGGTCGCTATCCTGATCGTTGCTGGACTAGTCGTCTTCGGAGGAGGCTTCTGATGCTCGCCGATAAGGATCGCATCTTTACGAACCTTTATGGGTTCCAGGATTGGGGCCTGAAGGCGGCGCAACAGCGCGGTGACTGGGACGATACCAAATCGCTGATCGCACGCGGGCACGACAACATAATTGAAGAGATGAAAGCTTCGGGTCTGCGGGGACGCGGAGGCGCGGGCTTCCCGACGGGGCTAAAATGGTCTTTTATGCCGGAGGAATCCAAGGACGGTCGTCCCAGCTTCCTTGTTATCAATGCCGATGAATCCGAACCGGGCTCTTGCAAAGACCGCGAGATTATCCGGCATGATCCGCACAAACTTATCGAAGGCGCGCTGCTCGCCGGTTATGCGATGCGGGCGAGGGCAGCTTACATCTACATCCGCGGCGAATATATCCGGGAAGCCGAGACGCTGCAGGCTGCTATCGAAGAAGCCTATGATGCCGGTCTGATCGGCAAAAACGCTTCGAAGTCGGGCTATGATTTCGACGTGTTCCTGCATCGCGGTGCAGGCGCCTATATTTGCGGCGAAGAAACTGCGATGATCGAAAGCTTGGAAGGCAAGAAGGGACAGCCCCGCCTCAAGCCGCCGTTCCCTGCCGGTGCAGGTCTCTATGGTTGCCCGACCACGGTCAACAACGTTGAATCGATTGCCGTCGTTCCGACCATCCTTCGCCGTGGTGCGAGCTGGTTCAGCAGCTTCGGGCGCGAGAACAACAAGGGCACCAAGCTCTTTCAGATCTCGGGCCATGTGAACAAACCTTGCGTGGTCGAAGAGGCACTGAGTATCCCCTTCAGCGAGCTGATCGAAAAGCATTGCGGCGGAATTCGCGGCGGCAAGGACAATCTCCTCGCCGTGATCCCCGGCGGTTCGTCTGTTCCTCTGGTGCCTGCCGAGCAAATTTGGGATGCCCCCATGGATTTCGACGGGCTGAAGGAACTAGGTTCCGGCCTGGGAACCGCAGGCGTTATCGTGATGGACAAGTCGACTGACATCGTCCGGGCGATCAGCCGCATCAGCTTTTTCTACAAGCATGAAAGCTGCGGCCAGTGCACCCCCTGTCGCGAAGGCACGGGGTGGATGTGGCGCATGATGGAACGGCTGCGAACCGGCGATGCAGCGATCGAGGAAATCGACATGCTGCAGCAAGTCACTAAGCAGGTAGAAGGTCATACGATCTGTGCACTCGGCGATGCCGCAGCGTGGCCTATACAAGGCCTTATTCGCCATTTCCGGCCAGAGTTGGAGCGCCGGATCGAAGAACACAACGCCAATTTCGCAGAGGCAGCCGAATAGGGCATTTTATAGTTGTCACTAGCCAATTGGGCGGGACTAATAATTTGATTTTAAGAAAGCCTATAACGCAAAGAACTAAGAGATATTACAGAGCAAAGCCGGTTCGCAATTAATCGGAAAGTAATTCGTCAATCAGCTGAATGTGGAGATAAAAATGACCCAAGCTAAATTTCGAGTTTCCTCGTTTGCAGCTGGTATTGCACTGCTCGCTGGTGGACTAAGCCCATCTACAGCTATTGCTCAGACATCTCAGGCTCCCAACGAGAGCCGCGTTAGCTCTGGCCGCGAAGGACAGAACACAACTAGGTTGACGATCTCTAATGTTTTCCAAAAACAATTGGAGCTTGAGAGCCTAGACCGCGATAATCCGAAAAATCGTAACTACGCTGGTGCTAAGGCGATGGTGTCCTGCGTTGTCCGTCGCAGCAAAGGCAAGGCGAACGAGCTGTTCGGCGGACCGTTGACAAACGACCCTCAGTATCAAAACCTTAGCAATGTATTGACCAAGAAATATCGGAACTGCCTCGTCTCTGGAGCAGACGGTGTCCCAATGTATGTAGTTAATGCAGCTTTGGCAGAGCAGCTTCTGGGCGATGAAAAACTCAAGGTCGATAATCGAGCGGTGACTCCAGATTTCTACCTTGAAAATGGTAAGATAACTTCTCTAGAAGGCCTAAGTCGCTGTCTGTCGGCGCATTCCCCACAAATGACCCTGCGCTATCTGCAAACTAAGCCGGGATCTGAAAATGAAAAAGCGGAGCTCGCCAACCTTTACGGCTCTACTCCTCAGTGCGGAGTAAGTGAGCCTGTCGATCTCCCGGAGGTTGAACAGAGGGCGCTGCTCGCCACGAGTTTGTATCAATGGAAACATGGAATTTAGCCTCCATGGCTTACCTACGCTCGAATCTTTCTAGTAATTTTACGTCAATCGGAAGCTAAATCGTAACAATGCCTAAAGTCACCGTAGACGGTCAGGAAATCGAGGTTCCGGAGGGCGCTACCGTCCTTCAGGCTTGCGAGCTTGCGGGCAAGGAAATTCCGCGTTTCTGCTATCATGAGCGGCTCTCGATTGCCGGCAATTGCCGCATGTGCTTGGTCGAGGTGAAGCCTGGCCCCCCCAAGCCGCAGGCGAGTTGTGCGCTCCCGGCCACGGACGGGCAAGAAATTCGCACGGACAGCGATATGGTTAAGACCGCGCGCGAAGGGGTGATGGAGTTTCTCCTCATCAACCATCCGCTGGATTGTCCGATTTGCGATCAGGGCGGTGAATGCGATCTGCAGGACCAGTCGGTGGCCTATGGCCGCGGGGCGACCCGCTACGAAGAAAACAAGCGCGCAGTAACCGAAAAATACATGGGTCCGCTGATCAAAACGATCATGACGCGGTGTATCCACTGTACCCGATGCGTGCGCTTCAGCGAAGAAATTGCCGGCGTGGACGAAATCGGTGCTGTCGGTCGTGGCGAAGACATGCAGATCACAACATATCTAGAGCAGGCTGCCGAGCATGAGCTTTCGGCGAACGTGATAGATTTATGCCCGGTCGGTGCGCTGACTTCGCGCCCCTACGCCTTTGAGGCCCGTCCTTGGGAACTGAAGAAGACGCTCAGCATCGATGTTTCCGATGCTGTCGGCGCGAATATTCGTCTCGACAGTCGTGGTCGCGAAGTTATGCGCGCGCTTCCGCGAGTGAACGACGCAGTCAATGAAGAGTGGTTGTCCGACAAGGGCCGCTACATGGTCGATGGTCTTTCAAAGCGTCGCCTCGACAAGGTTTTCATGCGGAAGAAGGGAGGGCTAAAGCCAGCCACTTGGGACGAGGCTTTTAAAGCCATCGCTAAGGCCAAACCAGGTAAGGATATCGCCGCCATTGCTGGTGATATTGTCGATTGTGAGACGATGTTCGCCGCCAAGGCGCTGTTGAGAGCCTGTGGCTCGTCGCTAATCGAAGGCCGCCAGACCGGCATGGATTACGACGTGTCGAACCTCGCGGCGGTGAATTTCAACTCCACCTTCGAAGGGCTTGAGCACGCGAACGCAATTCTGATTGTCGGTAGTCATATTCGCTGGGAAGCACCGCTGGTTAACGTGCGCATCCGCAAGGCAGTGAAGCGCGGTGCCAAGGTTTTTGTCGTCGGTCCGCATTGGGACACGACCTATCCGGCGGAGTTCCTGGGCACCGATCTCGGCGTGCTAAACGATCTGCCCGGCAATGTCTCCGAAGCTTTTGGGGGTACGGATCGCTCCGCGGTCATCGTTGGCGGTGGCGCGCTCAAGGGCGCGCATGGCAAGGCGCTGGCCCTCGCGATTGATTTCGGCGCGGATTTCAACGTCCTGCATTTCTCGGCTGCGCGGATGGGTGGATTGATGCTCGGCTTCGCGCAGAAGGGCGGTATGGCAGATATCGTCAAGGCTAAGCCCAAGCTAGTGATCAGCCTTGGTGCCGATGAGATGAATTTCGAGCTCTTCGCCGATGCGTTGAAGGTCTATATTGGCCATCACGGTGACAAGGGCGCCCATGCTGCCGATATCATTCTGCCCGGCGCCAGCTATGCCGAGAAGGACGGGACCTACGTCAACACCGAAGGTCGGGTGCAATTTGCCGAGAAAGCCGTCTTCGCACCGGGAGACGCACGTGAAGATTGGACTATCCTCCGCGCGCTTGCCGACGCGCTTGGCGTCGAGGTCGGCTTCGACAGCTTTTCGCAACTGCAGGCTGCAATGATTAAGGAAGTTCCGTCGCTTGGCGAGGAGGGTCTCGTCGATTTCGGTGAGTTACCTAAGGCGGATGGTGCGGCAAAGGCCGAAGGCACGATGAGCGCCTATCCGATCCAGGACTTCTACCTTACGAACCCGATCGCCCGCGCCAGCGAAGTCATGCAGCGCTGCTCAGCAGAACTGCTTCACGGCGGCGAACTGGCGGAGGCAGCGGAATGACTGATTTCTTCCAATCGCTTGGTATGAACTACGAATGGGCGTGGGGCATTGCCACCATCGCTGGGATCCTGCTGATTGCGCTGCCGCTGATGCTGGCTGTGGCGATGATTATCTACGTGGACCGCAAGGTATGGGCTGCGATCAACTTGCGTCGTGGTCCGAACGTAGTCGGGCCTTTCGGTTTGCTGCAGAGCTTCGCCGATGGTCTGAAGGTTTTCCTCCAGGAAACCATCATTCCGAGTGCCGCTAACAAAGGCATCTTCATCCTGGCTCCGATTGTCACATTCACGGTGGCACTTGCGGCTTGGGCAGTAATTCCATTCAGCGCAACGGCCGTGCTCGCCAACATTAATGTGGGGCTGCTCTATATCCTCGCGATCAGTTCGCTTTCGGTTTACGGCGTGGTTATGGCGGGCTGGGCGTCGAATTCCAAATATCCTTTCTTCTCCGCCATGCGCGCAGCAGCCCAAATGATTAGCTACGAAGTCTCGATCGGCTTCATCTTGGTTTGCGTCATTCTGTACGCCGGGACATTTAATCTGAACGAGATAGTCCTTGCGCAAAAGGGCCACGGTTTCGGCATTGTGAATGGTTATTTCTTCAACCTGCTCTTGTTCCCGATGTGGGTGATGTTCTTCATCTCCAGCCTAGCAGAAACCCAGCGTGTCCCCTTCGACCTTACCGAAGCTGAAAGTGAGCTTGTTGCAGGGTATCAAACCGAATACAGCTCAATGAGCTTCGCGCTGTTCTGGCTCGGCGAATATGCCAACATCCTCCTGATGTGCATGCTGAATGCTCTGCTATTTTTCGGCGGATGGCTGCCTCCGATCGACTGGGCGCCGCTTTATTACGTGCCTGGTATCGTCTGGCTTCTGCTCAAGGCATTTTTCTTCTTCTTCATGTTCAGCTGGGTCATGGCCACAGTGCCGCGTTATCGTTATGACCAACTTATGCGGCTTGGCTGGAAAGTATTCCTGCCGATCAGCCTGCTGTTCGTCGTTCTTATTTCCGGTTGGCTCATGGCCACCGGCCACTACGGAGCCGCCGCATGAGCGTCGCGCAACTCGTAAAATCGTTCACTCTCTGGGAGTTCGTGAAGGCTCATGCCCTTACGTTGAAGTATTTCTTCAAGCCCAAGGTGACGATCAATTATCCATTCGAAAAGAACCCGCTCTCGCCTCGTTTTCGGGGTGAGCATGCGCTGCGCCGCTACCCTAACGGTGAAGAGCGCTGCATCGCCTGCAAACTTTGCGAAGCAGTGTGCCCCGCTCAGGCCATCACGATCGAGAGTGAGCCTCGCGAGGATGGGAGCCGCCGAACCACGCGGTACGATATCGACATGACGAAGTGCATCTACTGCGGCTTCTGTCAGGAAGCGTGTCCGGTGGATGCAATCGTCGAGGGACCGAATTTTGAATACGCGACCGAAACGCGCGAGGAATTGCTTTACGACAAAGCCAAACTGCTCGCGAATGGTGACAAGTGGGAGCGGGCCATAGCCGCGAACCTTGAAGCCGACGCACCCTACCGCTAACCGCGCCGCAAACGAATCCGGGGCATCATGATACAGACTATCGCCTTTTACTTGTTCGCGGTGCTTGTGATCGCATCGGCCGTGATGGTGATCACGGCCCGCAATCCCGTGCATTCCGTGCTCTGGCTCATCTTGGCTTTCTTCAACGCTGCCGGACTGATGGTCCTGGTAGGCGCTGAATTTATCGCGATGCTGCTAGTCATTGTCTACGTCGGCGCTGTCGCGGTCCTGTTCCTTTTCGTCGTTATGATGCTCGATATCGACGTCGCCGCCTTAAGGGCCGGGTTCGTAAAGAATTTCCCGCTTGGTATCGTAATTGCGCTTATCCTGCTCGCCGAACTCGTTTTGGGCCTGAGCGCGTATCGGGTTGGCGCGATTGAGCTTGGTACGTCAGTAGCAAGCGATGCCCCTGCTTTGATTGGTAGCAATACCGGCGCAATCGGCGCGTTGCTTTACTCTAGATATCTGTTCCTGTTTGAAGCCGCCGGCATCATTCTGCTCGTTGCCATGATTGGCGCAATCGTGCTGACCCATCGTCCGCCGAAGAGCAAACGCGGCCATCAGGACATTGGTAAGCAGGTTCGGCGTAACCCGGAAGAAGCTACTGTCATGAAGCAGCCCACAGTGGGCGAGGGGATCGAACTGTGATCGGCGTCGAACATTATGTCATCGTCAGCGCGATCCTGTTCGTGCTCGGCGTGCTTGGAATTTTTCTGAACCGGAAGAACATCATCGTCATCTTGATGGCAATCGAGCTCATCCTTTTGGCCGTGAACCTCAATCTCGTCGCTTTCAGCGCGTTTCTGGGTGATCTCGTGGGGCAGGTCTTCGCCATGTTCGTCCTCACCGTCGCAGCTGGCGAGGCGGCCATCGGCCTAGCCATTCTCGTGATTTACTTCCGAGGCCGCGGCACCATCGCGGTCGACGATGCCAACCGGATGAAGGGATAAGCATCCGTGCAGACCTCCATTCTTTTCATCGTCTTTCTCCCATTGCTCGCGGCAATCGTTGCCGGACTTGTCAACAAGGGGGCGCCCAGCGTTTTCGCCAAGGCAATCACGACTGGCGCTCTGTTCGTTGCATGTATTCTGAGCTGGCCCATATTCCTCGGCTTCGTAAGTGGCAGCGCAGAAGCAACCGTCGTACCGGTGCTGACCTGGATGCAATCCGGCGATCTCGCGTTCGATTGGGCGCTTCGTGTCGACACTCTGACTGCCATCATGCTTGTTGTGATCACGACGGTCTCCGCGCTCGTGCATCTCTACAGTTGGGGCTACATGGATGAGGACCCGGATCAGCCGCGGTTCTTCGCCTACCTCTCGCTGTTCACCTTCGCCATGCTCATGCTGGTTACGGCCGACAACCTCGTCCAGATGTTCTTCGGATGGGAAGGGGTCGGCCTTGCTAGCTATCTGTTGATCGGTTTCTGGTTCAAGAAGCCGAGTGCCAACGCTGCAGCCATGAAGGCGTTCGTAGTGAACAGGGTCGGGGACCTTGGGTTCATGCTTGGTATCTTCGGAACTTTCTGGGTGTTCGGAACGGTTTCGATCCCCGAAATTCTTGCTGCCGCGCCTGGTATGAGCGGCGCGACGATCGGCTTCCTCGGCCTGCGCGTTCACACTATGGACGTACTGTGTGTCCTTCTTTTCATCGGTGCCATGGGTAAGTCGGCTCAGCTCGGCCTGCACACCTGGCTGCCGGATGCGATGGAGGGACCGACGCCGGTTTCTGCCTTGATCCACGCTGCCACCATGGTGACAGCGGGCGTATTCATGGTTTGTCGTCTGTCACCGATGTTCGAGACGGCCCCGGTCGCGCTTGGGATGGTGACCTTCATTGGTGCAGCAACCTGCATCTTTGCCGCAACGGTCGGTACGACGCAGTGGGACATCAAGCGCGTCATCGCCTATTCCACCTGCTCGCAACTGGGTTATATGTTCTTTGCAGCAGGTGTGGGCGCATATGGCGCGGCCATGTTCCATTTGTTCACGCATGCTTTTTTCAAGGCGTTGCTGTTCCTTGGTGCAGGATCTGTCATTCACGCCATGCATCACGAACAGGACATGCGGTATTATGGTGCGCTGCGTAAGCATATCCCGCTGACGTTCTGGGCGATGCTGTTCGGGACACTCGCCATCACCGGGGTCGGCATCTATCATCTCGGGGCGGGTTTTGCCGGTTTCTGGTCGAAAGATGCGATTTTGGAGGGCGCCTATGGGCGCGGCACGGATCTTGGCAACTTTGCTTTCTGGATGGGAACGCTCGCTGCCCTGCTGACGAGTTTTTATAGCTGGCGCCTCATGTTCCTGACCTTCTGGGGCAAACCGCGGTGGGCTGATAGCGAGCATATCCAGCATGCGGTTCATCACGGACATGACGAACCGGAAGAGCATAACCCTCCGATCCAGGAAGATGCCGGTCACGATGCAAAGCATCACGTGCCCTCGGAACATTACGAAGCTGGTACAGCAGGCTATCATCCGCACGAAAGCCCGATCAGTATGCTGATCCCGCTGGGTGTCCTCTCGCTTGGTGCAATTCTAGCTGGCCAAATCTTTGCACCGACCTTCCTCGACAGCGAGGCTTTCTGGAACGGGGCAATCTTCTACAACGAGGACCTCATTCACCGAATGCACAATGTACCGTACCTCGTGAAGTACGCAGCATTCATCGTGATGCTTATCGGTCTGTTCGTAGCGTGGCTTGGCTACATCAAGGACACATCTGTTCCCGGCAAGGCTGCCGAACAGCTTGGTCCGGTTTATCGGTTCTTCTACAACAAGTGGTACTTTGACGAACTTTACCACTACCTGTTTGTGGTTCCCGCATTCTGGCTTGGACGTCAGTTCTGGAAGCTCGGCGATATGGGAACTATCGATCGCTTCGGTCCGAACGGTGTGGCCTGGGTTATCGAGAAGGGCTCAGTCGGAGCCAAGCGGTTCCAGACCGGATATCTTTATAGTTACGCGCTGGTGATGCTCCTCGGGCTTGTCGCCGCCATCACCTGGGTACTGTTCTGATGGAGTTTCCCATCCTCTCGATCATGCTCGCTGTGCCGCTCGTCGCGGCCGTCGCCTGCCTGTTTCTCAACGCCTCTACGGCGCGCATGGTTGCGCTTGTCGCAACTCTGATCGACCTTGCGCTCGGCATACTGCTTTGGCTCAATTACGATATTGGTGGAGCGCAGTGGCAGTTCACGGAGCGGGCCCAGCTCTTCGCAGGTTTTCAGTACGCCCTTGGCATCGATGGTATTGCACTGATGCTGATCATGCTCAGTGTTTTCCTGATGCCTATCTGCATTCTGGCGAGCTGGGACTCGATCCAAAAGCGCGTTGGCGAATATATGGCAGCGTTTCTGCTGATGGAGATGCTGATGATCGGCGTCTTCGCCGCTCAGGACATCTTCCTATTTTATATCTTCTTCGAGGCAGGCCTCATTCCGATGTATCTCATCATCGGTGTCTGGGGCGGTGATAATCGCATTTACGCTTCGTACAAGTTCTTCCTCTATACGCTGCTCGGCTCCGTTTTGATGCTGATCGCCATGCTCTGGATGGTCAACGATGCAGGGACGACCGAAATTCCTGCATTAATGCAATATGATTTCCCGGCGGATGCGCAGTTCTGGCTGTGGCTCGCCTTCTTTGCGAGCTTCGCGGTGAAGATGCCGATGTGGCCAGTCCATACGTGGCTTCCGGATGCCCATGTCCAAGCACCAACTGCCGGTTCTGTCATCCTCGCGGGCGTCTTGCTCAAACTCGGGGGCTACGGGTTTATCCGCTTCAGTCTGCCGATGTTCCCCGATGCAAGTGCAGACTTGGCCTGGTTGGTCTTCGCTCTTTCCATGATAGCGGTCGTCTACACGTCACTGGTTGCACTGGTGCAGGCGGACATGAAGAAGCTGATCGCTTATTCGTCTGTCGCTCATATGGCGATTGTGACTGTCGGCCTTTTCGCATTCAATGTTCAGGGACTTGAGGGCGCGATGATGGTCATGCTTGGCCATGGGCTCGTATCGGGTGCCTTATTCCTCTGTGTGGGCGTAATCTACGATCGGCTGCACACGCGGGAAATCGCGCGGTACGGCGGCTTAAGCATGAACATGCCGAAGTACGCATTGTTCTTCTTGCTCTTCACCATGGCGAGCGTTGGCTTGCCGGGCACAAGCAACTTTGTAGGCGAGTTTCTTGCACTGGCGGGTATCTACGAGGTTTCAACATTCGTGACGCTGGTCTGCACCACGGGCATTATACTTGGCGCCGCCTACATGCTTTACCTCTACCGACGTGTAGCATTTGGGGAGCAGAAGAACGCCGATGCCGCCGCAATGACCGATCTCAATGCCCGTGAATGGGCCATGCTAGCCCCGATCGCAGCCGCGGTGCTGTGGATGGGCATATATCCCGAAAGTTTCCTTGCCCCCATGCGTCAGGACATCGTCGCCCTCGAAACACGCCTCGCCAGCGTTGCACCCCGTTATGATAGCCCGCTGGTTGTGGGTGCCCCGCGTGAACAGGCGGCGAATTACGTAGCTCCTATCCATGCCGAAGAAGGCCATGAAGGGGAGGGCTCACACTGATGTCCTACTCCACCTCTCTTTACTTGACCGGAGCAGAGATCGGTCTTTCGCTGGCGGGCCTCATCCTCCTGCTGGTGACGGCTTGGACCGGCGAAAAAGCCGCACGTGCAATCACCGTAGCAGCAGTTGCCGCTCTCTTCGGTGCCCTGTTCTTCAACATTTCGTTGTTCGATCAAGGGGCACCGGGTCTAGCTTTTGGTGGGCTTTTCCTTGCTGATGGATTTGCAGTCTTCGCCAAGAGCCTTGTCTACATTGCAACTATTGCCTGCCTCATCGTAGCTCCACGTTACTTCGATGCTCGTGGCCAGTATCGCGGTGAATATCCTGTTCTGATGCTCTTCAACGCCGTCGGCATGGGCATGATGGTGTCAGCGACTGACTTGATGACGCTTTATATTGGCCTCGAGATGTCGAGCCTCTCCTCTTACGTCCTGGCGAGCTTTGCACGTAGCAACGAAAAATCGAGTGAAGCGGGTCTAAAATACTTCGTGTTGGGCGGTCTCGCTTCAGGTATCATCTTGTACGGAGTGAGCCTGGTATACGGCTTTTCCGGCACGACAAATTACGAGGGTATCAGAGCTGCCTTCGCTCTCGACTTTTCGACCGGCGCGATGTTTGGCGTAGTCTTCGTACTTGCTGGACTCGCCTTCAAAATCGCCGCGGTGCCGTTCCACATGTGGACTCCCGATGTGTATGAAGGCGCGCCTACTCCGGTTACAGCCTTCTTTGCAAGCGCACCCAAGGTGGCAGCTGTCGCGATGTTGGTTCGAATGGTTACGGGTCCTTTCGGAGGCCAGATCGAAGCGTGGCAACAGATTGTTATTTTCGCGGCTCTCGCATCGATCGTGGTCGGCGCTTTGGGAGCGATCGGACAAGCAAATCTGAAGCGCCTGCTCGCCTATTCTTCAATCAACAACGTGGGTTTCATACTCATCGGTCTTGCCGCTGCGACCCCTGAAGGTGTGTCTGGCGTGTTGGTCTACCTCTTCATTTATGTCTTCATGACAATCGGTAGCTTCACAGCGTTGCTCATGCTTCGGGATGCAGAGGGTAATGCTCTAACCACCTTCGACGATATCTCTGGCCTATCGACAACAAGCCCGGCACTTGCGTGGTGCTTGCTAGCTTTGATGTTCAGTTTAGCCGGCATCCCACCTCTGTTCGGGTTCTGGGGAAAATTCGTAGTTTTCCAGGCTGCCGTACAGGCCGACATGATCGCACTCGCGGCGATCGGTATTGCGGCCAGTGTTATCGGGGCGTTCTATTACATCAAGTTTGTGAAGGTGATGTTCTTCGACGAACCGAAGGGCGGAAAGCCCGCCTTTGCTCCGATGTCACACTGGGTCGTCATCGGACTGAGCGTGCTCGTAATTTCGCCCCTCGGGTATTTGCTCACCCCATGGCTCGGTAATTTGGCCAATACGGCGGCTCAGGCGCTGTTCTTTCAGATTTGATCCGGACAGTTCCAGAAACCGGGAGTACCAACGCCGATCTCGCTTCCGCTGTCCGGACTGGAGAGATCGTCCGCGAAGGCCACTGGCTCATTGCTGACCGGCAGACGTCGGGGCGAGGGCGGCAAGGGCGCGCATGGTTCGACGGTCTAGGGAACTTCATGGGTTCGACGATTGTGCGTGTGCACGATCGAGATCCGGCGCCAGCAACTTTAGCGCTGGTGTCGGCACTGGCTCTCTATGAAACGGTTCATCCTCTGATCTCTGGTCGCGCAGATCTAATATTGAAGTGGCCTAACGATCTCCTTCTGGGAGGCGCCAAACTGGCCGGCATACTCCTTGAGCGGGAGAGCGATACGATTGTTATCGGTATCGGAGTCAATCTCGGAGTCGCTCCGGACCTGCCCGACCGCAGAACGGTTGCCCTGTCGAAATTTGGCCCGGCTCCCGATCGGGATTTGTTTGCGCGATCACTTGCCAACAATTTCGCTCGCGAGGTCGATCGGTGGCGTAGCTATGGTTTGGAGCCACTCGTGCGTCGCTGGGAAAGTGTCGCGCATCCGCCAAGCGCCGAACTGACGATACATCCGCCGGGCGAAGCTGCTCTAAAGGGTGCATTCGCAGGGCTGACCGAAAGTGGAGCCTTACGCTTACGCTTGGCCGGTGGCGAAGAGCGTGTCATTCATGCAGGCGACGTTATGCTCGCTGATGAGGAGAGCTGAATCATGCTGCTGGCGGCCGATGTCGGGAATACCAATGTAGTCTTCGCGCTTTTCGACGGGCGCGATATCAAGGCGCGCTGGCGAATTGCGACTGACGCAAGACGGACTGGCGATGAATACGCTGTGTGGCTTCTTCAGCTCCTCAATCTGGAAGGTTATTCGCGCGAAGATATCAAACAAATCATCATCGGTTCGGTCGTGCCGCGATCAATTCACAATCTCACCGTACTCGCTCAGAAGTATTTCAGCGTCGAGCCTGTAATCGCCGGACAGGGGGAAGCCGAATGGGGTTTCGAACTCGACATCGAGCAGCCCAGTTCGTTGGGTGCGGACCGTGCCCTGAATGCCTTGGCCGCGCATGCAAAATACGATGGTGATCTGATCGTAATCGATTTCGGTACAGCGACGACATTCGATATGGTCGATTTTAACGGTGCCTATAAGGGCGGCATAATCTCGCCAGGCATCAATCTCTCTCTGGATGCTCTCGTCGGCAACACCGCCAAGCTTCCACGTATTGCTATCGAAAAACCGGCTAGCGAAAGCGTGATCGGCAGAAATACCGAGCAACAGATGTTGATCGGCGTGTTCTGGGGCTATGTCAGCTTGATTGAAGGTCTGATCGAGAGGATGAAGCGGGAGATTGGGCGGCCTGCGAAAGTGGTCGCCACTGGCGGATTAGCTCTTCTTTTTGACGAGCACACCAATCTATTCGACGCCGTTGATAGCGACCTTACGCTCGACGGCCTCGCCATTTTAGCGGAGCGCGCATCCCCTTGAAAAAGAATTACAGCCCAGAAGACGAACTCCTTTTCCTCGCGTTAGGAGGATCGGGTGAAATCGGCATGAACGTCAATTTGTACGGATGTCAGGGGCGCTGGCTCATGGTTGATCTGGGAATGACGTTTTCGGGCGGACAGTATCCGGGTGTCGATCTGGTATTCGCCGATCTCGAATTCATCGAAGACCGAGACGAAGATCTCGAGGCTATCGTACTGACCCATGCGCACGAAGATCACATCGGGGCAGTGCCTTACTTCGCGGCGGATCTCGAGGTCCCGATCTTTGCCACGCCCTTCACGGCGGAACTGGTGCGGAGAAAGCTGCAGGAAGCCAATCTCGAGCGTGAAGTCGAGTTGCATGTTATTGAGGAAGATCACGGTAGCTTTCATGTGGGACCTTTCGAGGTCACCTATATTCCACTCGCGCACTCGATTGCCGAGGGTAACGCGTTACTGATCAACACGCCCCACGGGAAGATATTCCATACCGGCGACTGGAAGCTCGACGAAGACCCTATAATCGGTGAACCTGCTACAGAGGAAGAACTTACCAAGATCGGTGACGAGGGAGTTCTTGCGCTAGTCTGCGACAGCACAAATGTCTTTAATCCGTCGCCAAGCGGATCAGAAGGGGCTGTATTCAAGGGCTTGCTTGAAGAGGTTCAGAAACATTCCGGCAAACGCGTGCTGGTGACAACCTTCGCAAGTAATGTCGCCAGACTGCATACACTTGGAGAGGTTGCTCGCGAGACGGGACGACAGATATGCGTTGCGGGCCGCTCGCTTGATCGCATCATCGAAGTTTCTCAAGCGAATGGCTATCTGACGGATTTTCCCGAACCAGTCGATTTCGATACGGCAATGGGACTACCGCGCGGCGAAGTGCTGATCCTGGCAACCGGGGGCCAGGGGGAGCCTCGAGCTGCACTTTCCCGGATTTCGGAGGACAATCATCCCCTGAAACTGGTTTCCGGAGATGTAGTTCTTTTCTCCAGCCGACAAATTCCAGGTAATGAATTGGCCATCGGCGCGGTTCAAAACCGTCTGGCATCCAAGGGTGTTACGATGGTTACCGATAGGCAGGGCATGATCCACGTATCCGGTCATCCCGGACGTCCGGAGTTGGAAGCTCTCTATGGCTGGTTGCGCCCCGACGTGCTGGTGCCAGTTCATGGCGAAATGCGGCATTTGCAGGAACAGGCGCGGCTTGGCCGGGCCAATGGCATTGCGGATGCTGTCGTGCAGCAGAACGGTGATATTGTTAGGCTTGCTCCAGGCGCACCGGGAAAAATTGCCGAGGTAAGGGCAGGGCGGCTCGTTCTTGATGGCGATATCATAACCCCGGCAGACGGAGATAGCATCGTCATGCGTCGTCGTATCATGCAGGAGGGTGTCGTAATGGTTGCTCTCGACGACCGCCTCAATCCCATCATCGATAGTCTGGGGCTGCCATTGGATGAAGATTATGACGACTTCGTTCGAGAAACTGTCGAGGATATCCGTGCCGCGATAGGAAAATTGAAGGGTGTGGATCGCAAGTCAAGCAGCAGGGTCCATGAAGCGGCTCGTCTGGCGGCGCGCCGTGCGGCTCAGCGATGGTCGGGAAAGCGCCCCCAAGTGCGTGTAATACTTCCTACCATTGGGCTGAGTTAATCCGATGAATTTGCCAATGGATTGGACTTCGATCCTTGCGATCTACGCATTGTTTTGGGTCGTAAGCGCATTCGTGCTGCTTCCATTCGGAGTGCAGACTCACGAAGAAGCCGGCCTTGAGAAAGTGCCGGGACAAGCTGATAGTGCCCCGGCAAATTTCAGACCTGGCCTCATAGCCAAGCGCGCCACTGTGCTCGCTGCCTTGCTGACCACATTATACGTACTCAATTATGGATTTGGATGGATCGAGGCTAGGGACCTCATTTTCTGGGGCCCCACCGCCAACTGACCCTTATTGCCTCAATCGTTCGAGCGCTTGCGCGAGGATCACATAGAGCTTGCCCATATCGCTCGACAGCAGCGTTACGCTGACCGCATTGCCATCCCGGGTAGAAAGAAGAGTCCTGAGCATCGCTTCGAAATCGTGTATGTACCGATTGACGTGGTCTCGGAAATCGCTGTCAGAATCGTAAATTGATGCGATTTCTCGTGCTTCGGAACTGTCGAGGAGCCGAACGGCGCGCCGCGTGAAGATACCGCGATCCCCTCGGAGATAGCTTGCCCAAGCCGTATCGGTGACTTCGCTCGACAAGGCCTTGGCGATATCGATCGAATTTGAATTCAGGCTTTCGGTGATCAGAGCGACACGCCTAGCAAAATCACTGTCGATTGTGTCGGTCGCCTTGTCACGTGCGTGCGCGACGCGCGCCTCCAAGTTATTTGTAAGGTCGTTGAGCCTGGCCAGCTGATCTCGAAGATTTTGGGCCATCTCACGCGTCGCCGTATTCGACCGGGCTCGCGCTGCATCAAGTTCTTCCAGCGCATTTTCGGTTTTCTCGGCGAGAGCGCGATAAATTGCATCGGCGCTACGGGAACCGATTTTTTCTGCCAATCGAGAAATCCGTTCCGCTTGCTCGTCCTCTATAGAAGCGAGCGCCGTCTTGGCCTTGTCTTCCAATGCGGCGATCGCGTCACGTAATTCAGCCTGTACCTGCTCCGCAAATGTGTCACTGTCCGATGCCAGAGAGGCAAGTGTTGCCCGAAGACGTTCGACTTCCTCGACCTGCCGCGCCGATGAACCGTCAAAATCGGTCTGGAAGGTACCTATGTCTTCGATCGCCTTGTTCAGTCGATTGGCAACAGTTTCCATCCCGCCATCGAGTGCTTCACCGGTGGCGCGCGCGTCTTCCAGTAATGCGTGCACTCTCTCTGAACGACGTTCGAGCTCTACAAGGCCGGCTTCAGACATTTCCATCGCCTTGGGAAGATCTTCACCGGTCTTTTTGGCACTTGCCTGGATGAGCTCCAACAAGCGGACGCTTGCATCGGTCAGACGTGCGATATCCTGATCCGTACCGTCGAGCGCTTCCCTGCTGTTGCGAAGCTGCTTGGAGAGCGCGTCGATGCCGCCGGAGAGGGCTTCTCTAGCTTCATGACCTTGGGCGGCAACTTTGCTGAAAGTCAGACCTAGGGCGTTCACGCGCTCACCGAGTTCGTCTCCCTCGACAATGAGAGCTGACAATTGATCGCGCTGTGCTTCTCGCCGAGCGGCGATCGCTTCGTCGAGTAAGGCCATATTCTCGTTCATCTGAGCGGCAAGGGCGTCCTGTGCATCCGCCAAGGCTTGAGTCCGTTCAGCAGTATCTTCGTCGAACTGTTGGTTACGTTCCGCAATTCGTGCATCCACTTGAGCGGCTTCTTCGGAAAGAGCGCGAAGTTTGGCATGGGCAGCGTCAAGCGCTGCATTGTCGATCGTTTTGATTTCCTCGACGGTTGCTTCGAGACTGCCTTTCATCACATCGATCTGACGCGTCCATGCGTCGATCGCCAAGTCCTCTCCTTCTCTCACAGACGACGCGATCTCTCCTGCTTCGCGACGCAAAGTTTCCATTCGCTCTCTCATTGCCGTGACGGAATTGTCTTCCTGAGCCGATACTTCGGCATGGGTATCTGCGAGCTCGTTTCGCAACGCAAGACTGCGTGCTCGTAGTGCCGAAAGCGCTTCGATTTCCTGTGCTTGCAAATCGCTCCGGATAGCATCGCTGCCTTCGACCAGGGTTGCGAACCGTTCGTTGGCTATTGTCTCGAGTTGGCCGGCCTGCGTGGAAAAAGCGGAGAGCGCTTCATCGACCCTTTGTCGCAGCGCGTGAACTTGCCGCTCGCTCGCTTCTCCAAATTCATTCAGTCTTTCGAAGGCCGAAACGAGAGCGCCAAGTTGATCCCTAGCGGTCCGGCCTGCTCCGACGATTTGATTTGAGACGTCTTTGGCCGAATTGGCGACAACCGGTAAATCCCCGCGCAACCTCTCCATGTTTTCCAATGCTGTCTCGCTGATGGCTGCGATCGAATTCAGTCGATCGTCATTTTCCGCGATCAAGCCTCGTAAGTTTTCAGCGTGTACGGTGATCCGTTCGGATGCGCTGCGGCCAAGATATTCCAGATCGCGCGATTGGTTGCCAAGAAATTCCCGCGCGAGACTGAGTTCACGATTCACGGTGACCAGACGTCGCTCGAGCAGCGCTGTTTCCTCTGACAAAGCACGTGCGGTATTGTTGTAACGCGCAGCCTCGCGAGTGGCCGTGCGCGAGAGGAGAACCCAGCACACCAGGATGACCATGACGGGCACCGACCAATTTGCTGCCAGCGATGCCCATTCTCGCGCCGAAAGATCTGTGAAAACCGAGGCGTTTGCCCAAATGTAGAAGGCGGTCCATCCCAGAATTGCCATTGTTGCAAATAATGGGATGGCCCAACTACTGGGCCGTGTTTCTGTCTCTTCTTCCACCCATTCGGTCTCGACCCATTCCTCATCGCTGGACGAGAATTCGGGGGCATTCTCAGCGACCGGTTCTGCGAGATTACCATCGGCGGTATCAGCGCCATCCACTACCGAGATATGTGAGCGTTTTTTCATAGTATGGTTCTATCACAAGAACCGCTGGCAGAAACCCTTGTTAACTATTGTAACCCGCAGAATGCTGCGCTTTACCCCGTTTCGCAACCGACCAAGTCAAGAACAATAACGAAATTCCCCTTCAGCGGCGATTTGCACCGGCGGATTTTGCGAGCTAGCGGGGCGGGGCAGCTTCGAACACCACAACTGAGGAGAAACCGTGCGTATCGCAGTGCTGTCCACGCTGGATACAGATGGCTCGCAAGGTGAAGTACGGGCAGCTTTCCGTCGGTTCGCTGGAGTAACGATCGCCGAACACCAGCTCGACCTTGCCCTGCGGATCGGGTGTGATCGCATCATTTGCTTGGCGGAATCCATCGGGGCCCAAGTTTTGGATCTTCAAAATCGTGCGGAAATGGCAGGAGTGAAGTTCAGGGCGGTGAAATCTGCGGGTCGCCTTCCGGGGATGATCGGGCGCGAAGATGAACTTGTCCTTCTTTCCAGCGGTCTATTAGCTGACGAAGAAGCAGCCATCGCCGCCATGCAATGCCAGTGTATTCCGGCTTTTCCTGCCGATATCGCGGTTCCTCTGGGTTATGAGAGGATTGATCGAGGGCTTGCTTGGAGCGGCATCTTGCGCGCGCCGGGCGAGTTGGCAGGCGAGCTCGAGCATTTGCCGGAGGATGTCGACGTCGTTTCGGCTTTATTGCGGATCGCATTGCAAAACGGAGTTATGCCTACATTGCTGGACAGAGGCCTGATTTCAAAAGGCGATTGGCAACTTGTTCCGGATGTTGACGCGCTAGCGGCGAGGGAAAAGCGCTGGATAGACGCGCAGCGCGAAAATATCTCGTTCCGTGCCCCCGGAATGGCGATCGCAGAGCGCGCTGGGGCCAGGCTTGCTCGTGACATAATCGGCAAGAAGACAGAGTTCCTCCCATCGATAATCGCGATGGCGTGCGCGGTTGGTGCCGTGTTGACTGCGTTTTTCAACCTTCCGAGCTATGGTCTCATTCTTGCTACCTTCGTAGCGCTCTTCAACCATCTTGCGACCGTTGTTGATCGAGTTGCCTTAAAAGGGAGGTCTACAGTATTTCCATACTATTCACGCCGCATCCTGAAATACATGCTTGATCCGCTTTTCGTTATACTGCTGGGCCTAATCGCGCCCGAAGGGCTGGGCTGGATGGGGTTTTTCGCTCCGCTCATCCTGTTCGGACTACTACAGCTTGGCGAAACTTACGCGAACAATCGATGGCGGCGTTCATACGCTGATCGAATAAGTGTAGGGATTTTGCTGAGCGCAGCAGCTTTCTTGCAAATTTCTGCGGAGATGACAGCGATCCTAGCTCTTCTTGTCTTGGTTTCGCGTTTTTTCAGGGGTGCTCGCGCGGTATAACCAGGTATTAACCGTGCAGCCTTAAAGCTATGGCAGGCGCATCGAATGGCCACATCGACGATCGACGTGGAATCGACAGGTATCGAGAAAAGCCAGTTTCGGCCGATCGATAGAAAGATCGACAACTATGGAAAGCCTCCAGTCCAGAGAACTCGGCTTTGCACAAACGGATTATGCGGACCGTCTCTTAAAGGCCGACGGACTACTCGGGCGCCTCAACGTCGAGTGTGGAGGGCGCATCGGTGCAACCTTGGCTATTCCGGAACTGCTCGACATCGTGGTCAAGGCAAGGGAATACGACCAGTGTCTGTCGCGCCAATTTACGGCGATCGACAAGGACCAGCGAGTTTCTGCTTGGGTTGAGGTTCAACCGAGAAGGCATGGCGAAGCAGGCTGTTCGATCAAAACTCTCGCTTGGCATGTCGAGGATCTGCTCTGTGAAAGGCATGTGCGAGCTGGGAGCCGCAGAGGCGAGATTTTGGCTCAGCTTTCCGATTTGACTATTCAGATTGATCAATTCCAGAGAATTATTGCCGTCGACAATGCGGGTTCAGAATTTGACGGGATCGCGAAGCGCTTGCGTGAAAACCTAGGCCAAATCTGGACTCGATTTATCTGCTTACCCGCAAGCCCCGAGGAGATGAACGAAGCCGCGAAGAAAGCAGTGTCCTTCAGTTGTAGATTTCCCGATACGACTGAAGAGTGGACGGTGTGGATTGAAGGTACGGATGATGAAGATCCGCTTGGAGAAACCACTACAATCCATTTCTTCGCCCGCCAATCGCGGGTGGCTCAGCCCGCCATTCCAGCGGGTACCCCCTCGCTTGGCAGAGACCTCACGCCCGTGCTGCGGCAGCCAATAAACCGTATAATTGCGAATGCCGAGACGATGCGTACCCAGCTAGCGGGGCCTTTAGCCGCCGAGTATAGCGACTATGCAGCGGACATTGCCAGTGCAGGGCAACATCTATTGGGTCTTATGGATGATCTGTCTGATCTTGCCGTTATTGAGTCAGATGGTTTTACGACGGCACCAGATCGCATAGATCTTGGGGATGTAGCTCGAAGAGCCTGCGGAATTTTGCGGGTCAGAGCAAGAGAAAGGGGAATCGAGCTAGAGCCGCCACCAGAAGGAGAAAGCCAACGCGCCATCGCCGAATTCCGACGCGTCCTCCAAGTGCTGCTCAACCTTATTGGTAATGCCATCCGTTATGCACCGGAAGACAGCAGGGTTTGGGTGCGGCTTGACGCGGCAGACGGACTAGCGCTGGTTACGGTCGCCGACCAAGGGTTCGGTTTGACTGCGGAAGAACAAGTCAGAATATTCGAAAAATACGAGAGGCTTGGCCATGATGGAGATGGCGGAACTGGACTTGGTCTTTATATTTCGCGGCGAATAGCGAGAGCAATGCACGGTGATCTCACCGTTGAAAGTGCACCGGGTCAGGGAGCGCGGTTCATTCTTGCCGTGCCCGGCGGAGATTAAACTGTCAGGGACTTAAAGCTAAGCCTTGCGGTTTCCTCTTAGGAAAAGCGCAAAGCCTACCGCAAACACGATAAAGCCTATCACAGCCCAACGGCTGTCCGCCAGCATGAAGCTGTCGGTGGGCCAAGATACCAGGTATAACCCTTGTAAAACCCAAAGGCCTCCGGAGAGCATGAATGCCACTCCGAAGACCTTGAGGAAAAATTGCATTTAGCGCTGACCGATTGGAACGTAGTCGCGTTCGGTGGGGCCGGTGTAAAGCTGACGCGGACGCCCGATGACCTGGCCAGGATCGGAGATCATCTCGTTCCACTGCGCTACCCAGCCGACCGTGCGGGCGAGGGCGAACAACGCCGTGAACATCGTGGTCGGGAAACCGATCGCATTCAGGATGATGCCCGAATAGAAGTCCACGTTCGGAAAAAGCTTCTTCTCGCGGAAATAATCGTCATTCAGCGCGAGTTCTTCAAGCTTGAGAGCGGTTTCGAATACCGGATCGTTGACGTTAAGTGCGTCGAACACCTCACGCAGAGTCTGCTGCATCACCGTGGCGCGCGGATCGTAATTCTTGTAAACGCGATGACCGAAGCCCATCAGACGGAACGGATCGTTCTTGTCCTTGGCCCGCTCGATATAGTGCGGAATACGATCAGGCGAACCGATTTCCTGCAGCATGTTCAGTGCAGCTTCGTTCGCACCACCGTGGGCGGGGCCCCAAAGGCAGGCGATACCGGCTGCGATACAGGCGAAGGGATTAGCACCCGACGAACCAGCCAAACGCACCGTCGAAGTCGACGCGTTCTGTTCGTGATCGGCATGGAGGATGAAGATCCGGTCCATCGCCTTCTCGATCGCGGGATGGATTTCGTATTCCTCAGCCGGAACCCCGAAAGTCATTCGAAGGAAATTGCCGGTATAGCTGAGGTCGTTTTTCGGCTGCATGAAAGGCTGGCCGATCGAGTATTTGTACGCCATCGCCGCAATTGTCGGCATCTTGGCAATCAGCCGGTGACTGCTGATGGTCCGATGTTCGGGGTCGGAGATGTCGGTGCTGTCATGATAGAACGCCGAAAGTGCTCCAACTACGCCGCACATGATTGCCATAGGGTGCGCGTCGCGGCGGAAGCCCTGGTAGAACTGGCGCAGCTGATCATGCACCATTGTGTGGCGCGTGATGGTATAATCGAAATCGTCCAACTCATCCTGGCTCGGCAGTTCGCCATTGAGCAGGAGATATGCGACTTCCATGAAGCTCGAATTCTCTGCCAGCTGACCGATCGGATAACCACGGTGAAGAAGTACGCCCTCTTCACCGTCAATGTAGGTCAGCGCGCTTTCGCAGCTCGCCGTGGACTTGTAGCCTGGGTCGTATGTGAATTTGCCGGTCGATCCATAGAGCTTGCGGATGTCTATCACATCCGGCCCGACGCTACCTTCGAGGACGGGAAAGTCCTGGCTCTGGTCGCCTAGGTTGAGAGTTGCCTGTTTATCGGCCACGCTAATCTCCTCAGTTCAATTCATTCGGTTCCGGCGGGCGCAGCTTGCGCATCTATGCGCGCGAGCGATTCTTCCTTGCCCAGCAGGACCAGTACATCGAAAATTCCGGGCGATGTGGTGGTGCCCGTTAACGCAGCCCGCATAGGCTGCGCCAGCTTGCCGAGACCCAATTCCAGCTCTTCGGCATACGCTTTCGTAGTGGCTTCGAGAGCCTCGATTGTCCAGTGATTTTCCTCGGCTAAGCGGGCCGACAGGACCCCCAGGCGGTGACGTGCTTCATCGTCGAGCAGCGAAGCTGCTTTCTCCGTCATCGGCAAAGGGCGTTCTACGAAAAGAAATGCCGCGCCTTCAGTTAATTCGTTAATACTTTTTGCACGTGGTTTCAAAACCGGCATTGCCTCGGCGAGCAATTTTTCATCCGCATTATCGCCAATGCGGGCGGCGACGAGGCGGGCAAGGCGTGCATCATCCGCTTCACGAATATAGTGACCGTTAAGATTTTGCAGCTTCTTGATGTCGAAGCGCGACGCGCTCTTGCCCACACCATCAAGATCAAACAACTCAATCGCCTCTTCGCGCGTGATTTCCTCGCGGTCGCCATGCCCCCAACCAAGGCGCAACAAGTAATTGAACAAGGCTTCGGGAAGGACGCCTTCTTCATCTCGATAGGCTTCAACACCTACTGCTCCATGTCGCTTCGACAGCTTCGCCCCGTCGCTCCCGTGAATGAGCGGCACGTGCGCGTAAACCGGATCCGGCCAGCCACCTTCGATGTTGTTCATTGCTCGCACTACTGGCAGTTGGCGGAATGCGTTGTTCAGGTGATCATCGCCACGTATGATATGCGTTACACCCATGTCGTGATCATCCACTACCACGGCGAGCATATAGGTCGGCGTCCCGTCGGCGCGTAATAAGATGTAGTCGTCGATTTCAGCGTTCTGGACAGTGACTTTACCTTGCACTTCGTCTTGAATAACCGTCTCGCCTTCGGTCGGCACTTTCAGGCGGATGACATAGGGTGCACCTTCCGGAGCCTCGCTTTCGTCGCGGTCCCGCCAACGGCGATCATATCGCATGGGAAGCTTTTGGGCGCGTTGCTCTGCACGCATAGCTTCAAGCTCTTCTGGTGTGGCGAAGCATTTATAGGCATGGCCAGCTTCCAGCAATTGCCTTGCGACCTCTGCGTGGCGTTCGGCACGATCAGACTGAAAAACCGGTGGCTCGTCGAAATCGAGACCCAGCCAGTCCAGGCCTTCGATGATCTTGTCGATGGCATCCTGGGTGCTGCGCTTACGATCTGTATCCTCGATACGCAGTAGGGTCTTTCCGCCATGGTGGCGAGCATATAGCCAGTTGAACAGCGCAGTGCGCGCCCCACCAATATGTAGGAAGCCGGTAGGCGAGGGCGCAAATCGTGTAACCACCTGCTTGCTGGTTTCGCTTGCCATTGCTTCGTCTTTCCTTTCAAGTCTTTGCATGGCGACACAGGGGACGCCGATCGTGCCGTTCGGCGAAGGGGATCGGCCCGCCGATGCTGCAGTGCAGCGCCCTTGGCGTATGCGTGCTCCAATGTCCAGAATGGCCACGGCTGCGGAAGCGTTTCTGGACCGCTCTTCCTTCGACCGAGGTCCTTGGCTTACGGTCTTTTTAGCGACCGGCATTGGCTTATGGTTTGTGCTGCATGAACCGTGGCAATGGATAATGGTTGCCGCAATTTGCGTGTCGTTCTTCGTGTCAGCCGGCCTGTGGAAAGGAACGGGCGATTACCCCAATCTGCGCCTGGCTGTAGCAGCAATAGGGTTGGCAATAGCACTGGGACTCGCGGTGATATCCGCAAGGTCCGCGCTGATTGGTGCCGAACCCATCGACTACCCGCGCATGATGACACTCGACGCACGCATTCTTGAACGAGAGTTGCAGCCAGCTGAAGGGCGGGCGCGACTGGTGGTGGCAGCTCGTGATGGCGCGAGCGGAGAGGCGTTCAAGGTAAGAGTCAACGTTCCCAGTGAGCGTTATTCTCCTGCGTATGGGCCGGGTGCGCGCGTGCACTTCAAAGCGCGTTTGATGCCGCCTGCCCCGCCATTGCTGCCCGGCGCTTATGATTTTGCGCGGAGGGCCTGGTTCGACGGATACGCGGCCACAGGTTCGCTATCCGGCACTATCAAACTGATCGAACCAGCACCGCAATCCTCCGGTACCATTGCACGAGTTCAGGAAGGACTATCTCACCACGTGCGGGAGAGGCTGGAGGGTTCTGCGGGGACAATCGCGGCGGCTTTTGCAAGCGGGGATCGCGGAGCGATTGCGAAAGCCGACGAAGCCGCCATGCGTGACGCAGGGCTGACCCATCTGTTATCCATCAGTGGGCTGCACGTTAGCGCCGTAATCGCGGCAGCTTATTTTCTTGTGATGAAGTCTCTCGGCCTTTGTCCATGGTTGGCGCTGCGCATTCGTTTGCCGCTGCTGGCTGCTGCGATCGCCGCAGGTGCAGGCATTGCCTACACCCTATTGACTGGCGCTGAGGTGCCCACCGTTCGAAGCTGCGTCGGCGCTCTGCTGGTTCTCATAGCCTTGGCGCTCGGACGAGAGCCGTTATCGATGCGGATGGTAGCGGCGGCGGCCGCCGTGGTTCTCTTTCTCTGGCCGGAATCGCTGGTGGGGCCCAGCTTTCAGATGAGCTTTGCAGCGGTGATTGCGATCGTGGCTCTTCATAACTGCAGTCCTGTTCGCGACTTTCTGGCACCCACGGAGGAAAGCTGGATGCGGCGTACTGCAAAGAGGGTCGTAATGCTGTTTGTTACGGGGCTGGTGATTGAGATCGCGCTTACTCCGATCGTCCTGTTCCATTTCCATCGCGCCGGGCTCTATGGCGCGTTCGCGAATGTGATCGCCATTCCCTTGGTCACATTCGCTTCGATGCCATTGATCGCCATCGCTTTGCTGCTCGACTTTTTCGGCGCAGGCGCGCCGTTCTGGTGGCTTGCAGGACAGTCGCTCGACCTGATGCTCTGGATCGCGCATGTAACCGCAGCGCAGCCGGGGGCGGTGAAGCTTGTTCCGTATATCGGCCTCTCGACTGTCCTCTTCTTTGTTGCTGGCGGTTTATGGCTCGCTTTGTGGCGGGGGAGGGCGCGCCTGGCTGGATTTGGTCCGGTTGCGATAGGGGCATCCATGCTCGCTACGGCTGCAGCGCCGGATATTCTCGTGGCCAGGGATGGGCGCGATGTCGGCCTGGTTGGCGATGATGGGCGGTTGTTCGTGCTTCGCGACAAACCGGGTAGCTATGCGCAGGGTAATCTTGTCGAACTCGCCGGAACGGAAGTCGCACCTTTGGCTCTCGACCGCTGGCCGGGCGCGCAATGTAGTCCGGATTTTTGCAGCCTGCCGATATCGCGGAACGGCGACACATGGTTTGTCCTTGTCTCGCGCAGTCGGGAGATGATCGACGAGCGTGCTCTTGCTGCCGCCTGCGAAAGGGCCGATATCGTGATCTCAGATCGCTGGCTGCCCCGAAGCTGCAGGCCGAAGTGGCTGAAGTCGGATCGCCGTTTCCTGGAAGAGAACGGGGGGCTGGCCATCTATCTCGACGATCACGTGATCGAAACCGTGGCAGAGCATCAAGGCAGCCATGGATGGTGGAAAGGGGCGACCGGCGATTAGGCCGCGCGTACCGCCCCTTTACCATCGGGATTAGTGATAGCGGCGCAACAGCCCAGCAAGTTTGCCCTGAACCTGAACGCGGCCAGCCTCATAGACCTGCGGTTCGTAGCTGCCGTTCGCAGGGTCGAGGCGAACCATGGCGCCTTCCTTGCGGAGGTATTTGAGCGTCGCCTCCTCGTTATCGACCAGAGCGACCACGATTTCCCCGTCGCGAGCGGTTTCGGTGCGCTTCACCAGTGCGAAATCGCCATCGAAGATACCAGCCTCGATCATGGAATCGCCGCTGACTTCGAGGGCGTAATGATCGCCGGGGCCGAGCAGGGCCGCAGGGACAGGCATTGAGGACTGACCTTCGATCGCCTCGATCGGGGCACCGGCCGCGATACGGCCATGCAAGGGAACCTCGATGATGTCGTTCGCCGGTTCGGGTGCGACCGGCTTGGCTGCATGCGCCGAAACGACAGCGTCGTTTGCTGCCGGGGGAGCAGACGCCGTGGCCGCGCGCACAGTCCCGGTGACCGAATCTTCGGGCAGCTTGATGACTTCCAGCGCGCGCGCCCGATTGGGCAGGCGGCGGATGAACCCGCGTTCTTCGAGCGCGGAGATCAGGCGGTGCACGCCGGACTTGCTCTTGAGGTCGAGCGCTTCCTTCATCTCTTCGAAAGAGGGGGAAATGCCGGTCTCCTCCAGCTTTTCCTGAATGAAGCGGATCAGCTCGTGCTGCTTGGCAGTCAGCATCGGAAAACTCCCATGTTCCTGTTCACAACCCTGTGAACGAATGTGGAACAATTAGGCAACCGATTTTCACAAGTCAAGCAATACAGCCATTTTCGAGCCAGTTGGGGAGAACAGCTGTTCCCCTTTCAGTCCTCCGCCTGCCAGTCGCCCGACTTGCCGCCGGTCTTGGACAGCAGGCGCACGCCGTCGATCACCATCGCGCGGTCGATCGCCTTGCCCATGTCGTAGACCGTGAGGAGAGCGATCCCGGCAGCGGTCATGGCCTCCATTTCCACCCCCGTCTTGCCGGTGAGCGAGGCGCTGGCCACCACGCGGATAGCACTGTCTTCCCGCTCGAACTCCACGGTCACGCTTTCGAGGCCAAGCGGATGGCACAGCGGGATCAGATCGCCCGTTCTCTTGGCGGCCATGATCCCGGCAATCCGCGCCGTGGCGAGCGCATCGCCCTTCGCCGTCGCCCCCGCCATGATCGCATCCAGCGCGTCGGCATTCATGCGGATGCGCCCTTCGGCAACCGCCCGCCGCGCGGTTTCCCGCTTGCCGCCGACATCGACCATATGCGCCGCGCCCTTGTCGTCGAGGTGGGTGAGTTTGTTCATGGTACGGACCTCGAAGCTGAAGGAAGGAGCGCCTGGAGCACATCCCTGGAGCTAAAAACCCCGGAATTCGGTAAGCGAGGGTCGGACATCTGCATTGCCGACCTATGACGCGGGCTGCCTGTGTAGGACAGCGTTAATTGCCCGTCAGGAGCCGGTGCGTTGCCGCTTCGACATCATCCTGCCGCATGAGACTTTCGCCCACGAGGAAGCTGCGCACACCGGCTTTGGACAGGCGCAGACAATCGTCATGGGTGAAGATCCCGCTTTCGCCGACCAGCAATGCATCCTCTGGCGCCAGAGTGACAAGTTCTTCCGTGGTGGCAAGATCGGTTTCGAAGGTCTTGAGATTGCGGTTGTTCACGCCCAGAAGCCGTGACTTCAAGCAGGCTGCCCGCGCCATCTCGGCGGCATCGTGGACTTCGACGAGGACGTCCATGCCACGCTCGAAGGCCGCAGCCTCGATCTCGGCCATTTGCGTATCCTCCAGCGCCGCCACGATGATGAGGATCGCATCCGCACCCAGCGCCCGTGCTTCGGCGACCTGCCACGGATCGACCACAAAATCCTTGCGCAGGACGGGGAGGTCGCAGGCTGCACGGGCAGCGACGAGATAGTCTTCATGGCCCTGGAAGTAAGGCGCATCGGTCAGCACCGACAGGCAGGCGGCACCGCCCGCGGCATAGGCCCGGGCATGTTCGGCGGGCTGGAAGTCGGGACGGATAAGCCCCTTGGACGGCGAGGCTTTCTTGATCTCCGCGATCAGGCCGAAACCGTCCTGTTGCTTCGTTTCGAGCGCGCGGTGAAATCCGCGGGGCGCGGTCTGGTCGCGCGCCGCCGCGTCGAGGTCGGTGAGGCTGCGCTGCGTTTTGCGCGCGGCCACTTCTTCGCGCTTGGTCGCGCAGATTTGTTCAAGCTTGTTCATTTGGCCAGTGCGATCCAGTCGATCAGCAATTGTCTTGCCCGTCCGCTGTCGAGAGCATCGGCTGCCATGTCGGCTCCTGCTGCCCAATCGTCCGTCTTCCCTGCGACAATCAGCGAGGCAGCCGCGTTGAAGAGGACCGCATCGCGATAGGGGCCCGGCGCGCCCATCAGCAGCGCTTCGAGCGCCTTGGCGTTATAGGCGGGATCTCCGCCCCTTATGGCCTCGACCGGAGAATGAGGGAGATTGGCCTGGACGGCGACCACTCGGCGCATTTCGAAATCATGGCCGGTCACATCGGCCAGTTCGTTGCCGCCAGCGAGGCTGAGTTCGTCCAGTCCTTCGTCACCGGAAGCGATGAATGTCCGTTCGGTCCCCAAGCGCGCCTTCGCCCGCGCGTAGATCGGCACATAGGCGGGGCGGGCGATACCGATCAGCTGGCGGGTTACCCCTGCGGGGTTGGAAAGCGGCCCCATCAGATTGAAGATGGTGCGCACACCCAGTTTCTGCCGGATGGGCTGGATGCGGCCCATGGCCGGGTGATGGTTCTTGGCGAAAAGGAAGCAAATTCCCAATTCGTTCAAGGTTTTCTCGGCAGTTCTTCCCGCGGCTTCCATGTCGAGGCCAAGACATTCCAGCGTGTCTGCAGCGCCCGATTTCGAGCTGGCGGCACGGTTGCCATGCTTCGCCACCGGAACACCGCACGCCGCCACGACAAGGCTGACTGCCGTCGAGACGTTGAGCGTGTGATGCCCGTCGCCGCCGGTGCCGCAGCAATCGATCGTGCCCTCCGGCGCGGGCACCGGTATCAGCCGGTCCCGCAGCGCGCGCGCGGCTCCGGCAATCTCTTCCGACGTCTCGCTGCGGGCGGACATGTCGACCAGGAAGCGGCCGATTTCCTCTTCGCCCACCTCACCGTCGAGGATCCAGCCGAAAATCTCATGCGCATCATCTTCGGTCAGATGCGTGTCGGCGGAGGGGAGTGCTCTGGTCATGCCGGCACCTTGGCATCCACGCCGCAGATCGCAAGGAAGTTGGCGAGCAGGGCATGGCCATGCTCGGTCGCGATGCTTTCGGGATGGAACTGGACGCCGTGGATCGGCAGGCTTTCGTGGCGGAAGCCCATCACGCTCGACCCGTCGAGACCGGGCGTTTCGCTGGTAGCGTTTACCACCAGGCAGCCGGGAATATCCTCTACCACCAGCGAGTGATAGCGGGTGGCGGTATAGGGCGAGGGCAGGTTTGCGAAAACGCCGCTGCCGTCATGGGTCAGATCGCTCGTCTTGCCGTGCATCAGCCCGCCGCGAACCACCTTGCCGCCGAAATGCTGCCCGATCGATTGATGGCCGAGGCAGACACCCAGAAGCGGCTTTCCGGCGGCAGCGCAGGCGGCGACGAGATCGAGGCTGACACCCGCTTCGTTCGGCGTGCAAGGGCCGGGCGATATGAGATAGCCCGCCGCATCCTTCGCGATGGCTTCATCGGCGGTGATGGCATCATTGCGCACGACATCCACCTCCGCACCCAGTTCCATCAGATAATGGACGAGGTTGAAGGTGAAGCTGTCGTAATTGTCGACGACGAGGATCGAGCGGTTGGCAGTCATGTTCTGCGCTGATTGGGCGTGAGCGGCGCAGCTTTCAAGCAAGGAAAGCTGCCGGGATCATCACCCCTCCTTGCCGGCCAGCTTGTCGGTCGCGCGGACGAGACCGTCGATGATGCCCGGTTCGCTGGCGGCATGGCCGGCGTCCTGCACGATCCACAGTTCGGCTTCGGGCCAGACCTTTTTCAGCTCCCACGCCGAAACCGGCGGAGTGCAGATGTCGTGGCGGCCCTGCACGATGATGCCGGGAATATGCTTGATGCGATCCGCATTCTTGAGCAGCTGCGCTTCCTCCAGGAAGAAGTCCTGCAGGAAGAATTTGGCGCAGATGCGGGCGAAGGGCACGGCCTTCGACGGATCGGCGAACGTGTCGAGCAGCTCTTCATCGGGCAGCAGCGTGGCGACATTGCCTTCCCACAGCGACCATTCGCGCGCTGCAGAGAGGCGGATCTGTTCGTTGTCGCTGGTCAGCCGCTCGTAATAGGCCTTTACCAGATCGCCGCGCTCTTCCTCCGGGATGAGGCCGGTGAAATCGTCCCATTGTTCGGCCATGATTTCGCTGGCGCCATATTTGTAGAGCCAGTCCTTCTCGGTCTGCCGCCCGAGGAAGACTCCGCGCAGGACGATCTCGGTCACCCGGTCGGGATGGGCCTGCGAATAGGCGAGCGCGAGGGTGGCGCCCCAGCTTCCGCCGAAGGCCTGCCATTTTTCATGGCCGCACATTTCGCGCAGTTTCTCGACATCTTCGACGATGCGCCAGGTGTCGTTATTCTCGATCTCGGCGAAGGGCAGCGATTTGCCGCAGCCGCGCTGGTCGAACAACAGGACGTCGTACAGTTCCGGGTCCCACTGGCGGCGATGCGCCGGCGACATGCCGCCGCCCGGGCCGCCGTGCATGAACACCGCAGGCTTCGCACCCGGCGTGCCGACCCGCTCATAATAGAGCGAATGGCCTTCGCCGACATCCAGCATTCCCGTCTCATAGGGCTCGATTTCGGGATAGAGAGTGCGTTCGTATTCAATCACTTTGCTGGTCCTTCTTTCCGACCACGATGATCGGCCCTATCGGCGCGCCGGTGTCGAGGCGGCCCGTGGCGGGATTCCACAGGGCCGAGACATTGCCGTCCAGATAGAGTGCGTTCTTCACATTGAGTTCGTCGCGATAGAACCGGGCGAGCTTGCCGAAGCTGACCGGGCCGTTGGAAATCACGAAATGGGCGCGGCCCTTGTCGTCGACACCGACCGCGTTGCGGATATAGCGGGATTCGCCGTCCTGCGAGATTTCGGGATGCAGCTTGCCGTCGATGACCAGCATCGGCCCGGACTGGGTGCCGAACTGTGGCCGCTCGCGGACATTGGCGAGGAAATCGTCCGTTGCGCGGACTTCCCATTTGCCGTCGGTGCCGAAGAAGACGCCGTTGGGACGCATGTGGAAATTGCCTTCGCCACCGGCCGTATTCAGCGTCTGCAGGCGATCGCCATTCTCGACATAATAGCCGATGGGCTTACCTTCATCGTCATACATGCCGCCGTTCATCGCGAAGGCTATGCTGTCCGGAGACTGCGTGCGCGAGAATGCGGTGAGGCTACGGTACGGCGCTTCCCCTGATGGGCCAAGATCCATCGACACGGTGTGGCGCGCGGGCGTGGCGAGGCAGTGGGTGAAGGGGCTGTCCTCGAAAATGATCGAACGGCAGGCGCTTTCGACCCGCGTCGTGCCCGATGCGGTATCGCTGGGTGTGGGCGCGTCGGAAGGGCTGCCCTGGCCATCGATGCGCGTACGGGTAACGGGTTCGCCCTCAGGCGCAGGCTCGCACGCGGCGAGCAGCATCAGGGGCAGGGCGAGGAGTGCGTATTTCATTGGCCGTAACCGGGTTCCTGCGCGAGGCGGACGGCTTCGCGCGCTGCTGCAAACAGTGCGCCCGCCTTGGCTTCGCATTCTCGTTGTTCATAGGCGGGATCGCTGTCGGCAACGATCCCTGCGCCAGCCTGCACATGCATGGTGCCGTCCTTTAGCACCGCGGTGCGCAGCACGATACAACTGTCGAGCGAGCCGTCGGGCGCGAAATAGCCGACGCCCCCAGCATAGGCGCCGCGGGTGGCAGGCTCCAGCTCGGCGATGATCTCGCAGGCGCGCAGTTTGGGCGCACCGCTGACCGTGCCGGCGGGAAAGCCTGCGAACATGGCCTCCAGCGCATCGCGCGCAGGATCGAGACGGCCGACGACATTGCTGACGATATGCATGACGTGGCTGTAGCGTTCGACGGTAAAGCTATCGGTAACGGTGACGGTGCCCGATTGCGCGACCCGGCCCACATCGTTGCGCCCGAGGTCCAGCAGCATGAGATGCTCGGCCCGTTCCTTCGGATCGGCGAGCAGGGACAGTTCGGCCTCGCGGTCTTCCGCCGCAGTCTTGCCGCGTGGCCGCGTTCCGGCGATCGGGCGGACCGTGACCTCGCCATTGCGCACGCGCACGAGGATTTCCGGGCTCGATCCCACCACCGCAAAGCCGGGCAAATCGAGGAAATAGAGGAACGGTGAGGGGTTCACCCGGCGCAGGGCCCGGTAAAGCGAAATCGGCGGCAGGGAGAATGGCGCCGTGAACCGCTGCGACAGGACGACCTGGAAGATGTCGCCTGCTGTAATGTAGTCCTTCGCCCGCGAAACCATGGCCGCAAAATCTTCCGGCGGCAGCGTCGCTTGCGGTGCAGGCTCGGGATGGTCGGCAGCATTGGCGCCGCCCATGTCGAGTGCGGAGCCGAGAGCAGATAACGCCGTATCGATCCGCTCCTGCGCCCGGTCGAGCACGAGGTCGGCCGCATCCTGCGAGGGCCAGACCGGAGCAACGCAATAGAGCGTGTCCTCAAGGCTATCGAAGACGATTATAAGTGTGGGGCGCACGAACAGCATGTCCGGCACTTCCAGCGCATTCTCCGGTGCGCGCGGCAGTTTTTCGACCAGGCCGATAGTCTCGTAACCGAAATAGCCGACCAGGCAGGCGAGGGCGGGGGGCAGCTCCTCGGGCACATCGATCCGGCACTGCGCCAGCAGTTCGCGTAGCGCGTCCAGCGTGCCGCTCTCGCATGTTTCGAAGCGCTCGCGATCGGTCTGCCATTCGCGATTGATCGCCGCCTCGTTACCGCTGGCGCGGAACACCAGGTCAGGGTCGAGGCCAAGCAGGCTGTAACGACCGCGGATTTCGCCGCCCTCTACCGATTCCAGCAGGAAATCGCCGCGCCCTTCCTCGAACAGGCGCAAGGCAGCGCCGACCGGCGTAACCGTATCGGCCACGATCCGGCGCCAGACGAGCGCCGGGTCGCCTTTCTCCAGCGCATCACGCGCCGCAGCGTAACCGTTCAATTTGCCGGTCAAGGCGCGGCCTCAGTTAGGCTCGCCGAGGAGCTGGCGACGGACCGCCGCGATTGCATCGGCATTGCGTTCGACACCCACATCGGCGCGCATGGCGGTCAGCAGCTGCTCGCCATATTCCGAACTCCATGCCTGACCGACCTGACTGCGGGCCTGTGCGATCAGCGGATCGTTTTCGGTAAGATCCTCGAGCTCGATTTTCTCGAGATCAACAACATACCATCCCTGGTCACCCTGGCCTTCGAGCTTCTTGACTGTTCCCTTGGCCATGCCGAACATGAGGGCGATCGGTGCCGGAACGCGGGTGTTCTGCAACCGGGCCAGTTCCTCGCGGCTGTAATTGACCTGCTCTGGCGCGCGAATGGTTTTTTCTTCCGCAGCGACGGCCGCAGCGAGGCTTTGCCCGCCTTCGACCCGCTTCACGATACGTTCGGCAGCGGCCTTGGCGGACTGCTCGCCGCGAACCTGCCGCCACTGTGCCACCGCTTCATCGCGAATCTGAGCGAGCGGGGCGACGGCCGACGGAGTGATATCGGTGACATCGTAGACCAGAAAAGTCTGGCCGTCAGGCAGGGCGCCGATTTCCGCTTCGTTCTCGTCGATCTGGAATGCGAAATTCAGCACCGGACGCAGTACCTCCGGCACCTGCTGTTGCGTTCCGTATACTGTGCCGGAAGCAGTGACCGGCTCGGTCGTCTGCAGGTCCAGACCCAGTTCTTCGGCGACGGAGGGAAGCGACGCACCATCGGAGAGACGATCTTCGATATCGACCGCCAGTTCGGCGATGCCCCGCTGGCGATTTTGTTCGCGCAACTGGTCGGCAATCTCACTACGGACGCTGGCGAGGGCGCGGGCAGGCTGGCTGTCCACTTCGGTGATGCGGGCGATGTGCCAGCCCAAGGGGCTGCGTGCAGGCTTCGTTACCGCACCTTGGGCAGCACCGAAATACGCATCTGCTACAGCTGGCGAAGCGGTGCTGCTGATTTCCGTTTTTTCCTGCGCATCGACCGTGGTCGTCCGCAGGCCAGCGCTGGCGGCGGCCTGTGCGAAGCTTTCTCCACCCTGGATTCGCTTGGCGATGGCTTCCGCTCCCTCGCGCGTCGGAACGATCAACTGCGTGAAGCTGCGCAGTTCGCGCGCGGCATATTCGTCGCCATTATCACGATAATAAGCCGCGATATCGGCATCGCTGGGTTCGATGCTGTCGCCCAATGCGCTGCTGTCGAACGTTGCATAGCGCAAAGTCCGGCGTTCGGGGCGGACGAAGCGTGTGCGGTTATCGGTGTAGAACTTGTTCAGCTGCGCGTCCGTCGGGTCGCCTTCCGGTGCGAAAAGGCTGGCCGGGATCGTAGCGATCGCGCCGAACCGGCGTTCCTTGAAGCTGCGCGCATAGGTGGTCGCGATGCTGTCAGGCAGCTTCGAGCCGTATACCGAAGGGAGGATGGACTGCTGGAAGAAGAGCGACGTGCGGATTTGCTGACGCAGCTCGGCATCCGTCAGCCCGTTCGAGCGCAGGAAAATGTTGTAGCTGTCGGTGCTGAAATCCCCGCTGGCACCGCGAGCGGCAGGAATCTGACGAATTTCGCTGTTCACCAGATTCGTGCCGGCGCGAAGTCCGTTTTGCTCGCCCCAGGCGATCAGGGCGTACCGGTTGATGAGATCGTCGAGGACATCATTGAGGCCGTTACCCGCAAGCAAGGTCTGCATGGTCGCTTCGGGATCCTGCTGGCGCGTACGCTGAAGTGCGCTGTTGGCCGCCGAGTTGAGGTCGGCCGTGCCGATCTTCTCGTCTCCTACGACCGCAACACTGTTTCCACCTGCCACACCGCCGAATGCACCCGAATTGGAGACATCCATGCTGGCGAAGGCGAACCCGATCAGGACCAGGAAGGCCAGGGCCAGTGCGAGACCGATCTTGGTCTTGAAGAAATTCCGGAAAAACGTGAGCATGGCTTGCGAAGATGCCTTTTCGTGTGCTTTTGGCCGCTGCCTGCCGGATGATCGGCGGCAACAAACCGGTTGTGGGGCGCGCTTTATCCGCCCTGCGACCAGGCCGCAACAGGTCCTGTCCGGTTTTGACCTATTAACGAACCACGTCTAGCGGTCCGGCGCTTACGACCTATATAGCCTCGCGCCCGAACAGCGATTCACTACAGGAAGACTTACCTATGGCCGAACGGCCCTACATCGTCGGCAACTGGAAAATGAACGGAACGCGCGCCATGCTGCCCGAAGCGCGCGCGATCGACCGTGCCGCCCAGCGCTATATGAAAGCGGAGGTTGCCGTGGCTCCTCCGTTTACGCTCATTCATGCCGTTCACCGTGAAGCGGAGCAGATCGGCGTGGGCGCGCAGGACTGTTTCCCGGGTGAAGACGGCGCGCATACCGGCGATATTTCTGCGACCATGCTTGCCGATGCCGGGGCCAAATTCGTAATTATCGGGCACAGTGAACGGCGCGGTGACCACAAGGAAACCAGCAAGCAGATCAATGCCAAGATCGAAAGCGCGATCGAAGCCGGTCTGCGGATCATTCTTTGCTGCGGGGAAACGCTGCCAATCCGCGAAAAGGGCGAAGCGGAAGATTTCGTTCTCAAGCAGTTGCGGGCCAGCCTGCCCAAGATCGAAGATCCTACCGAGCGGCTGACCGTTGCCTACGAACCCGTTTGGGCAATCGGCACCGGCAAGACCGCTACGCCGGCGGATATCGAAGCCATGCATAAGGCGATTCGGACCTTGCTCGATGAAACCTATGGCGAGGAGCAGTCTTCAGGTGTGCGAATTCTTTACGGCGGCTCGGTGAAGCCCGAAAATGCGCGCGAGATACTCTCGCTGCCTGAAGTGGGCGGGGCTCTGGTGGGCGGCGCAAGCCTTTCGGCAGAAAGTTTCCTTGGTATCGTCGTGGCTGCGTCGGAGACCGAAGAGGCCTGACGCTTGCCGTTTTGCCGCGCTGCCTCTAGATGCGGCGCAGAAATTCACAGCTTTCCCAGAGTATCTCATCCATGTTTCTCTTTCTCACCGTCGTTCAGGCCATCATCGGCGCGGCACTCATCACGGTAATCCTGATGCAACGCAGCGAAGGCGGCGGCCTCGGAATCGGCGGCAGCCCGAGCGGGATGTTGAGCGCACGTGGTGCGGCAGATTTTCTGACCCGGTCGACCAAGTGGCTGGCGGTAGCGTTCGTGGCGCTGTCGATCGCCCTGGCTGCCATGGCCGTCGAAGGTGTTGGCGCTGGTGAGATCGAATCTACGCTGGATCGCACCGTCGCACCGGTAGAAAACGATCCGCTTGGCGGACCGGCAGCCGCTCCTGCTGCCCCGGCGCAGGCTCCCGCTCCGTCCGACGATCCGCTGGCCGAATAAAGCCCGCATTTCCGGAATTCGCTTGCGCTATGGTGGATAGCGCGCCTCGTCGCGCGCCTTTTCCCTTGCGCCGACTCAACCCGCACGCTTAAGGCCCGACTCCCATGGCGCGGTACATTTTCATCACCGGCGGCGTGGTCTCCTCGCTTGGCAAAGGTCTCATGGCAGCATCGCTTGCTGCCCTTCTCCAGGCGCGTGGCTACAAGGTCCGCATTCGTAAGTTCGATCCCTACCTCAACGTCGATCCGGGCACGATGAGCCCGTATCAGCACGGCGAGGTCTATGTGACCGACGACGGCGCGGAGACCGACCTCGACCTCGGCCATTACGAGCGTTTCACCGGCGTTTCGGCCCATCAGGGCGATAATATCACCAGCGGGCGCGTCTATCAGCAGATCATCGCAAAGGAGCGGCGGGGGGATTACCTCGGCGCAACCGTGCAGGTGGTTCCGCATGTGACCGATGCGATCAAGGAATTCGCACTTGCCGGTCAGGACGATCACGATTTCATCCTGTGCGAAATCGGCGGCACGGTGGGCGACATCGAAAGCCTTCCGTTCATGGAAGCGATCCGGCAGCTTCGTAACGAGCTCGAGCCGATGCAGTCGCTCAGCGTCCATGTCACGCTGGTGCCGTATATCGCTGCTGCGGGCGAGCTGAAGACCAAGCCGACGCAGCACTCGGTCCGCGAACTCGCCAGCCTCGGCATCAAGCCCGATGTGCTGCTGTGCCGTGCGGAGCATCCCATTCCGGATGGAGAGCGGCAGAAGATCGCCAATTTCTGCAATGTGCGCAAGGAAGCGGTAATTCCCGCTCTGGATGCGCCGTCGATCTATTCGGTCCCGCTTCAATATCACGGCGAAGGCCTCGATACCGAGGTTCTGCGCGGCTTCGGAATCACCGACGCGCCCGAACCCGATCTTTCGCGCTGGTACGACGTGGTCGATCGCCACTCGAACCCCGAAGGCGAGGTAACGATCGGCGTCGTCGGCAAGTATGTCGGCCTTCAGGACGCTTATAAATCGCTCAACGAAGCCCTGATCCACGGCGGCATGGCGCATCGCGTCAAAGTCAATATCAAGTGGATCGATGCCGAGGTGTTCGAGCAGAACGACAGCGACATCGCCGCTCAGCTCGAACCAATGCATGGTATCCTCGTGCCCGGCGGATTCGGCGAACGCGGAAGCGAAGGCAAAATTGCTAGCGTCCGCTTCGCCCGCGAGCGCAAGGTGCCTTTCTTCGGCATCTGCCTCGGCATGCAGATGGCCTGCGTAGAAGGCGCACGCAATGCGGGTATCGACAAGGCAAGCTCCACCGAATTCGGTACCACCGAAGAACCCGTCGTCGGTATCATTACCGAGTGGATGACCGAAGAAGGTCTGCAGACCCGCGAAGCCGGCGGAGACCTCGGCGGCACCATGCGGCTCGGCGCCTATGATGCCAAGCTGGCCGCCAACAGCCATGTTTCTTCGATTTATGGCGGCGAAACCGATATCTCCGAACGCCATCGCCATCGTTACGAAGTGAACGGCAAGTATATCGAGCCGCTTGAAAAGCAGGGACTGATTTTCTCGGGCATGTCCCCCGACGGTTTGCTACCGGAAATCGTGGAGAGACCAGATCACCCATGGTTTGTGGGTGTCCAGTTCCATCCCGAACTGAAGTCCAAACCGTTCGATCCACACCCTCTGTTCGCCGGGTTTATCGGTGCGGCACTGGAACAGGCGCGACTCGTATAAATTTTTCTGAGGCTTCGGCCGTATACGTAAATTCCTGTAATCCCACCAAAGGTGCCCGGCGCGTGGTCAACGCACCCCTTTGGGGACATCGGAAATGCGCCTTCACGACTTTATCTTTTGTTATAGATGGGGCAGGTAACCCTCGACTCAGCTCTCCGGTTTGAGAGAGCGAAGAGATATTCGCTGCGTTGAGCAAGCGGTGGGGCTTGCCTCGAACTCGGTCGTCTTCTGCGACCCGGACAACCGTATCCGAGGCTCGGCGGCGCTTTGCGTCGCGGGGGTAGTGCTTTCGGGCGCTGCCCCCTATTTTTTAATCCCAACGAAAAAGGCGGCGCCTCCGAAAGAAGGCACCGCCCAAACTTCAACAGCAGAGATCAGGCTGCTTCGCTATCGTCCTCGTTCTTGACGACTTCGAGCGTCTTCTGACCGCCGATCGCGATCTTCTTGGGCTTCATCGCGTCAGGCACTTCGCGGACGAGATCGATGTACAGCATGCCATCGCGCAGGTCCGCACTCTCTACCCGAACGTAATCGGCAAGGTCGAAACGGCGTTCGAAACCGCGGTTGGCGATGCCGATGTGAAGCATTTCGCCTTCGGGCTGATCGTCACGTTTACGCCCCTGGATCACGAGCAGGTTCTGCTGGGCCGTGATCTCGAGATCTTCGGCACGGAAACCGGCAACGGCGAGGGTAATGCGATAGGCATCCTCGTCGCGTCGTTCGATATTGAAGGGCGGATAATTATCGCCGCCGGCGTTGCGAGCCTGGCGCTCCATCAGGTCGAACAGGCGATCGAAACCCACAGTAGAGCGGCGGTAAGGGGTAGTATCAAAACGGTTCATCGAAACAAATCCTCCAGTGAGCAATTTGGTTATGTAAGGAGCCCGCAACCGGCACTCCCGTGTCTCCACGATGTGTGTTGACGGAACCAAAATAGGTACCGCCAAAACGCTTTCAAGCATCGCCATCAAGGGCTAGCGATAGTCTTCATATTCAAAGGAAATGGAATGAGCCAACCGCAGATCGATATTTACACAAAGTTCGGTTGTGGCTTTTGCGTGCGCGCAAAACGCCTTCTCGATGAGAAGGGTGCAGACTATAACGAACACGACATCACGATGGGCGGCCCCAAACGGGACGAACTGCAGACCCGTGCTCCGCAAGCCCGCACGGTTCCACAGATTTTCATCGGCGACACCTATGTCGGCGGGTCTGACGAACTCGCTGCATTAGAGCGGTCCGGCAAGCTGGACGCGTTGCTCGAGGGCTGAATGACCAACATTGCCGTCCTCCAGATGACTTCGGGCATTAATCCTGAAGAAAATGCTGATTTCCTTGGCTCGATGATCCAGGCTGCAGCAGGGGAGGGGGCTGCGATGCTCTTCACCCCGGAAATGTCCGGGCTGCTTGATCGAGATAGGAAACGCGGCGCAGACGCAATCAGGATCGAAAGCGAGGATAGGGTCCTTGCCACCGTTCGTGACCGGTCCGCCAAGCACGGCATTTGGACATGCCTTGGTTCGCTGGCCATAGACACGGGCGAAGGAAAATGGGTCAATCGTTCGTTCGTGATTGATGCGAATGGCGAAATAGCTGCGCGATACGACAAGATCCATATGTTCGACGTCGATCTCGCTTCCGGGGAGACCTGGCGCGAATCAAGCGCTTACCAGGCAGGTGAGAAGGTCGCGACGGTGCAAACGCCGGCCGGCAAGCTTGGGCTGGCAATCTGTTATGACTTGCGATTTCCCGCGCTTTTTGAAGCATTGGGAAATGCTCGCTGCGATGTCATCGCCGTACCAGCGGCGTTTACAGTTCCAACGGGCGAAGCACATTGGCATGTCCTGCAGAGAGCCAGGGCGATCGAGGCCAGCTCATATGTCGTCGCAGCCGCCCAGACCGGCGCTCATGCGGACGGCCGAAATACCTATGGACACAGCTTGGTGGTCGATCCCTGGGGGCAAGTATTACTTGATATGGGCAATGCACCGGCGGGGTTGGGGTATGCTGAGGTAAAACCAGATCGAATTGAGGAAGTCCGAGCACAGGTGCCAAGTCTTGCCAATCGCCGCGAATTGGCCAAGTAGCCGATCATGATAGTTTATGATCTCCACTGCGATAATGGTCATCGCTTCGAAGGTTGGTTCGGGTCCTCAACCGACTATGAAACGCAGCGGGAAAACGGACTGGTCGACTGTCCCGAATGCGGCAGTAACCTAGTCGACAAGGCACCGATGGCGCCGGCCGTAGGGGCGAAAGCAAGTCGAAATTCGAATGCCTCGCCTTCGGAAGAAGCGCAGCTGTCCAATGCACCCATGCCCCCGGAGGTGGCGGACGCTTTAACAAGATTAGCCAAGGCCCAGGCAAAAGCGCTCGAAACCAGCAAGTGGGTCGGTGACAAGTTCGCCGAAGAGGCCCGATCGCAACATTACGGCGAAAAAGATGAGGCCCCTATCCATGGCAAGGCCACACGCGAGGAAGCCGAAGATCTCGCTTCCGAGGGGATAACGGTTGCTCCGCTACTGTTTCCGATCTCGGATCCGGAAAAACTGAACTGATTGCCTCGGACACTTCATGCGTTATAGAGCGCCCTTGGCGCGCCCGTAGCTCAGTCGGATAGAGCACCAGATTCCTAATCTGGGGGCCACAGGTTCGAATCCTGTCGGGCGCACCATCATTTCCCCAATCTAGTCCCGCGCCACGCAAGCATCGTCAGAACTGCGGACGATGCGATCAGCAATACGCAGACGCCTGCCCAACCCAGGTTTCCGTAAACCGATGTGGCGAAGATGCTGCCGATCCCCCCTCCGATAAACATCAGGACGATATACACAGTCGTCAGGCGCGTACGAAGATCCGGTTCGAGCGAAAGGAATGTCATCCGGCCCGTCACGTCGATGGGTGGGCCTACTAAATTTACGATGACGAGTGGTACGAGCAGTCCCCACAAGCTACCGCCTAGTGGCCAGAACAGGGCTATACCGAACAGCTGGGCGACCGCGAAAATCAGCCGTGCTTTGCGAGGACCGATGGCGTCGGCCCACCTGCCAAGGCGAGGCGTTGACAAAATGCTGACCGCAGCGATTGCCGCGAGATATCCGACTACATCGGTGCCGTAATTCAAGGGGCCGGTGAGATAGAGGGCAAGCGCGAGCCAGAGTGCGATAAATTGTGCGAAATTCAGAGCTTGTATAGCTCCGGAAAGTAGGACCTCACGGTGGCGACTGGCCACAGAAAGAACCGACGTCACGAGACGACCATAAGGCTCGCCGCCGCGATCTCGCTCGCCGCTTTGCATCAGACGGGGAAGGGCCAGTGTAACCCCCAGCATCAGGCTGGTTGCGATCCAATAGACCCACCTCCAACCATAGTGTTCTGCCACCCAGCCAGCACCAACCCTTGCAACCAGAATGCCGAGAATAACCCCGGCGGTGAGGAGTGCCGTTACCTGGCCCAGCCTTTCCGGGGCGACCCGTTTGGAAGCATAAGCCGGCAACAGGTAGGGAGCGATTGTGAAGAAACCGAGGAGAGTGGATCCCGCGGTGAAACCGACAAACCCTTTCGAAAAAGCCATCAAGGCCAAAGACAGCGTTTGGCCGACAGTGAAGATTATCGTGAGCCGCCGGTTGGAATACCGATCTCCCAATGGCAGCAAGAGAAGGATCCCGATGGCCAAAGCGATCTGATTGAGGGCGGGTACGATCCCGATGCGAGCTTCGGACACTCCAAAGTATTCGGCCACCTCGCCGATGATGGGATGGATGTAATAGGCATTGGCAGTCACGACCGCCGCAGCAAACGCGAGCGCGTATTCCTGTTTGCGCGAAAGCCGCGCCAGATCGCTCATCCTAAAATGCCCAATAGTTCCGCCCGTCTTTCTTCAGGGTGTCGGCTTCGAACTCTCACCCAGCTGACTGACTGGAACCGTCTCCTTGAAGGTATGGGTCACGTAAGGGAACGGGATTTCAATGTCGGCCTCATCGAGAGCGCCCTTTATAGCTCGAACTACTTTGTCCTTGCTTTCCCAGCCGGCGCGCGGAGCAGCGCCGGCCCACCAGCGGACGAGGAAATCGACCGAACTGGAATTGAACTCTTGCGCGAAAATATCCACGCCTTTGCTGGCAAGAACATCGTCTACTCCCTCAACCGCCCGGCGAATAACATCCGCTGCATGATCGAGATTGGTGTCGTAGGATACGCCGACCACCACATCGTGTCGCCGCTGTTCGACATCGGTGAGGATTTCTACCGGGTTCTTGAATAGAATGGAATTGGGGACGACGGTAAGTTCGCCCGACAGCTTACGTACATGGGTTTCTCGCAAGGTAATATGTTCGACCTTGCCGGTTATGCCTTCACATTCGATGACATCACCAATCTGCATTTTCTCCCGCAGCATGATGAGTATGCCGGCAAAGAAATTTTCGAAAATGTCCTGAAACGCGAAGCCGATTGCCACAGCTCCAATGCCGAGACCTGCAAGCAGGCTAGCAAACGTAAGGTCGGGCATCACCACGACGGCAGCTATGAAAAGGCCAATAACCCAGATCGTGAGCTTTACGACCGTATCTACCAGGTTCTTGAGGCTGGTACGGATTTCCGTCCGGCCAACAATCATATCGGAGATGCGAACAGCGAAACGAGCCACGATCCATGTCAGCAAGACGATGAATAGGGCGATTGCCAGACTGGGCAGGGTTTCCACGAAACCCTTACCCATCGATTGTAACTGATCCCGCAGCGTTCCGATATAATTCACTAAGCAAGCTCCATTGTCAGGGCAACGTCAGCCTGCTGGGTGAGTTCCTAATCGGAAGACCGGATCATCAGTTCGCGCTATTTCTTGGCGTGTTGCTGGCGCGCCAATTCGTGAAGCCAGTCGGCATGCCGAGGAGCGGTTTTCGTCTCGCTCCATTCTTCCAGCATCATGGGCGCAACCCGCTTCAATTCGGCATATTGCTCGTCCGTGCCGATATCGGTCGCGAGTTCGACACGATGTCCATTTGGATCGAAGAAATAAATCGACTTGAATATCCCGTGATGTGTGGGACCCAGGACGTCGATGCCGAGGCTCTCGACATGTTCTTTGGCTGCGTTGAGTTCCTCCTCGCTGCCCACCTTGAACGCGAGATGCTGCACCCATTGAGGGGTATTCTCATCGCGTCCCATGTCCTTCTGATTTGGCAGTTCGAAGAACGCGAGGATGTTGCCGTTACCTGCGTCAAGAAAGACATGCATGTAGGGATCGTAGTCGCCCGTCGACGGGACATGATCTTCGGCAAAGGCAGTGGTATATTCCATGCCCAAGACCTTCCCGTACCATTCGACGGTCTCTTTCGCGTCCTTGCAGCGGTATGCGGCGTGGTGAACGCCGCCCAGTTTAACGGGATGTGCGGCGGGATTGTTCATTCCGCAGGCTCCGCCTCAACCGTCTCGGCGTCTTCAACACTAAGGACGCCACGCTTGATCTGGTCACGTTCCATGCTTTCGAACAGAGCCTTGAAGTTTCCTTCACCGAACCCTTCGTCACCCTTGCGCTGAATGAATTCGAAGAAGACGGGACCAACCTGCGCTTCCGCAAAAATCTGGAGGAGAAGACGGGGGTGTCCGCCCTCGGTGGTTCCGTCGAGAAGAATGCCTCTCATCTTAAGTTCGTTTTCGTCTTCGCCATGACCCGGCAGACGTTCCGGGAGCATCTCGTAATATGTCTCGGGCGGTGCAGTCATGAAAGGAACACCCAGATCCTTCAGATTGTCCCAGGCAGTGACGAGATCATCGCAAATCAGCGCGATATGCTGAATTCCCTCACCATTGAATTCGCGGAGGAACTCTTCGATCTGTCCTTTGCCGCCTTCTCCCTCTTCGTTGAGTGGAATGCGGATTTTGCCGTCGGGAGCAGTAAGAGCCTTCGAGGTCAGGCCCGTATATTCGCCCTTGATGTCGAAGAAGCGGATTTCCCGGAAATTGAACAGGCTTTCGTAATAGTCCGCCCAGTATTTCATACGGCCATTGTAAACATTGTGGGTCAGGTGGTCGATGACATTGAAGCCTGCGCCCTTCGGCCATTTCTCGACGCCATCAAGATATTCGAAATCGATATCGTAAATCGACAGCATGCTTTCGCCTTGCTCTGCATAACGGTCGATCAGATAGATTATGGCCCCGCCAATTCCTCGGATTGCCGGGATGCGAAGTTCCATAGGGCCATTGTCGACCACGACCGGTTCGGCACCCCGTTCAAGCAACTCGTCATAGGCTTTCTTGGCATCGCGGACGCGGAACCCCATGCCGCAAGCAGACGGCCCATGTTCCCGCGCAAAATACCAAGCAGCGCTGCGCGGTTCGTAATTGATGATGAGGTTGATCCCGCCTTGGCGCCACAGGTGGACGTCCTTGGACCGATGGCTAGCTACATGGATAAAGCCCATCGCCTTGAAAACCGGTTCGATAACGCCCTTTTCAGGCGCGCAGAATTCTACGAACTCAAATCCGTCGAGGCCGATCGGGTTTTCAAAAAGGTCGGGCATTGGATATCCTCTGTCCATTAATTAGTTTCAATAGAAACCAAATACGCTTTGGGAGCGCTTATGTCAAGAATCCAACCCATAATGGTCGGATCATGTTCCTCGTCTGAAGTTCAGCTGATCTAGCCAACTTCTTGGCTCTGACCGGCAATTTCCAGCTTGCACGGCGATGGTAACTGTGATTCTGTAGCGGTGATGAGACGAAGAGGCAGACTCGATTTGGTTCGCAGGCAGAAGGCAACGCAAAGCGCGGCGTTTTTTGTGCTGCTTGTCATCGGCGGTCTCGCGATTGCGGGTCCGTCGGGCCTCTTGGCGTGGAGCGAAAATCTTCGTCTACTCGATCAGCGTAAGGCTCAACTTGCGGCGTTAGAGAAGGATAGGGCTGCTCTGGAGAACAAGGTCGCCCTACTTCACCCTGATCATGCCGATCCTGATATGGTTGGCGAATTGCTCCGCAGTCAGCTGAATGTCGTCCACCCGGACGAAGTCGTCATCAAGCTGGATGACTGACTTAGCGGAGGAATTGTCCGCAATTCCGTAAGGTTTTCGTATGCAAATGCACCGCAGCGTTGCGCTCCGCGCAGCGCTGTGGCTATAGGCGCTGCGAGAGAAATCCCCGACTGGAAAAGGGACGAGATATTTTGCCCAAGGCCCCGAAAAACAGCACCCCGCGCAGCCCCGCGGAGAACCCCGAATTCGCTCTTCACTCCCTTCAGGAGGATTTCGAGAAGAGCAAACGCTTCGATGCATCACCGGAGCAGATGCAAAAATTCTACGAGCAGATGCTCCTGATCCGACGCTTCGAAGAGCGTGCCGGGCAACTATACGGGCTCGGGCTGATCGGGGGATTCTGCCATCTGTATATCGGTCAGGAAGCCGTCGCTATTGGCCTTCAGTCCGCGCTCGATGGTGATAAGGACAGCGTGATCACCGGCTATCGCGATCATGGCCACATGCTTGCGTACGGGATCGACCCCAAGGTCATCATGGCCGAGTTGACTGGTCGCGAGGCTGGCATTTCCAAGGGCAAGGGCGGGTCGATGCACATGTTCTCGACCGAGCACAAGTTCTACGGCGGTCATGGCATCGTGGGCGCGCAGGTCGCTCTCGGAGGCGGTCTGGCGCTCGCACATCAGTATAATGAGGACGGCGGACTCTGCCTGGCGTATTTCGGTGACGGCGCTGCAAACCAGGGCCAGGTTTACGAAACCTTCAATATGGCGTCGCTCTGGAAGCTTCCGATCGTATTCGTGATCGAGAATAACCAGTACGCCATGGGTACGGCCGTCAGTCGTAGTTCTGCCGAAACGGAATTCTACCGCCGGGGTACGGCGTTTCGCATTCCCGGCATGAAGGTTAACGGCATGGACGTGCTCGAAGTGCGTCAAGCTGCCGAAATCGCGTTCAAGCACGTGCGCGAGGGCAAGGGCCCCGTTTTGATGGAATGTGAAACCTATCGTTACCGCGGTCACTCGATGTCGGATCCTGCCAAATATCGCTCGCGCGAAGAGGTGCAGGATATGAAAGATCATAAGGATCCGATCGAGAACCTGAAAAAGATCCTGATCGAACAGGGCAGCAAGGAAGAAGAGTTGAAAGGCATCGATAAGGACATTCGCAAACTCGTCAGCGAAGCTGCGGACTTTGCCGAGAACTCGCCGGAGCCGGAAGCATCCGACCTCTACACGGATGTTCTGGTGGAGGAGTATTGAGCGATGGCTATCGAACTCAAGATGCCTGCCCTCTCGCCCACCATGGAGGAAGGCACTCTCGCGAAATGGCTCAAGCAGGAGGGCGACGAGATCGTCGCTGGCGATATCATTGCCGAAATCGAAACCGATAAGGCAACGATGGAATTCGAAGCTGTCGACGAAGGCACTTTAGGTAAAATCCTGGTCGCCGAAGGAACGGAGAACGTTGCCGTCGGAACGGTGATCGCCATGCTCGCTGCTGAGGGCGAAGATGTCTCCGAAGTCGCGGCATCGGCCTCCGAAACCGATGACGTACCCGGCGAAGGCAAGGATGTGGGACGTGATCCGTCGGAAGCAGAGATTACGAAGCCAGCGAAGAAGGCCGGCGTGAAAGATCCCGACGTTCCGCACGGGACCAATATGGCAACCGTGACAGTGCGCGAAGCGCTGCGCGACGCGATGGCGGAAGAAATGCGCCGCGACGAACGCGTGTTGGTTATGGGTGAGGAAGTTGCTCAATATCAGGGGGCGTACAAGGTCACTCAGGGCTTGCTCGATGAATTCGGCCCCAAGCGCGTGATCGATACGCCAATCACCGAGTATGGCTTTGCCGGCATCGGGACAGGTGCCGCGATGGGAGGATTGCGCCCGGTCGTGGAATTCATGACTTTCAACTTCGCCATGCAGGCGATCGATCACATCATCAATTCGGCCGCCAAGACCAACTACATGTCGGGCGGCCAGATGCGCTGCCCGGTCGTGTTCCGCGGCCCTAACGCAGCTGCAAGTCGTGTGGGCGCCCAGCATAGCCAGAACTATGGCCCCTGGTACGCCAGCGTCCCGGGGCTGATCGTAATCGCTCCCTATGATGCCTCGGACGCGAAGGGATTGTTGAAAGCTGCAATCCGCTGCGAAGATCCCGTCGTCTTCCTGGAAAACGAACTGGTCTATGGTCGCAGCTTCGAACTGCCGGAACTGGATGACCACGTTCTCCCGATTGGTAAGGCGCGGATCGTGCGGGAAGGGGCGGACGTAACCATCGTTTCCTACTCCATTGCGGTTGGCTTGGCCCTCGATGCTGCGGAGCAATTGGCAGAAGAGGGTATCGACGCCGAGGTTATCGACCTGCGAACCCTGCGCCCACTCGACAAGGATACGGTGCTCGAAAGCCTCAAGAAGACCAACCGCCTGATCATCGCCGAGGAAGGCTGGCCGACTTGCTCGATCGCATCGGAAATCGTCGCGATCTGTATGGAAGAGGGCTTCGATCACCTCGATGCACCCGTTACGCGTGTCTGTGACGAAGACGTGCCTCTGCCCTATGCAGCGAACCTCGAAAAACTGGCCCTGATCGACACTCCTAAAATCGTGAAGGCGGCAAAGAAAGTCTGCTATCGCGACTGAATAAGGCGGGTGGTTTAACCATCCGCCTTAGCAAAAAATTAGCGAAACGAGCGCTACAGCCCCAACCAAATCTAGGTAATTTGGGGCGACAAGTATGGCGCGCGAACATAATGGGGTGCTTCAACAGCTGCGGCAAAGCGAGGCCGGCAACGTTTTCCCCCTAACGGCGGCTGCGATCTTTGTTCTTGCAGGCCTTGTCGGCGGTGGGGTCGACGCCTCGCGCGCATACCTTGTTGAAAACAAACTCCAGAATGCCTGTGACGCCGGTGTGCTTGCTGGTCGCAAGAATGTCAGAGGTGAAGGATTTAACGCCCAGGCCGTCGCAGCGGCCAAGTCCTATTTCAATGTCAATATGACGGGTATATCGGACATTGATATTCCCGCCTTTGTTCCGACCTCTTCCGACAACGGGAATACTATCGAAGCAGTCGTTTCGACCAAGGTAGATACGACTCTCATGCGCGTTTTTGGCATCGACAACATACCCATCAAAGTGAGCTGCACGGCGAGCATGTCCATGGGCAATGCGGACGTGATGATGGTCCTCGACACCACTGGCTCGATGGATCGAGACATAAATGGAAACAATACCTGGGATAATTCCAAGAGACGGATAACCCTCCTTCGTGAGGCGATGGAAAGTTTTTACGATACGGTAGCTAAATCAGCGGACGGCACCAATGCGCGGATTCGCTACGGCTTTGTACCGTATAGCTCTTCCGTCAATGTTGGGCATCTGTTGGAACCGGACTGGATTGTGGACAGGATGAATCTGCAATCTCGTGTTCCAGAATATAATACAAAGACTGAGACAATTGTGGTCGGTTACGAACCTCCGCGATACACGACTAATTCCGGCACCAATGATCTCACCAGCGAAAACTGGAGCTCGCATGGCAACTCCTGGTACAATAATGAGCAAGACTGCAACAAGGCGAAGCCGAGCGATGGGGCGTGGAAAAATAAAGGTAAGTCAAAATCCGAAGAGCGAACCTATATAAATTCAGCTAAACAAAGAATAACGACCAAGAGAACTTGGCAAGAACAAGATAGAACAGTTTACCGCTGTAGGGTCGTATATGGCTATTGGTATGTGGTCGACAAAAGAAATGAAAAGCGTGAAATATTTTCTGAAGAATTAACTATCGAAGATCCGATATTTGAAGAGGTGACGACAAAAACTTTCAAGAGGTGGCTCTATAAAGAACGGAAGCAGAGCGATGGCGACGATCTTGATGTCTCCAATTACAAGCTTTTCAATGTCACAGAGATTGAGAATGACGATCACGACGGCAGCAAAAAGCCCTATAGGTGGAAAGGTTGCATAGAAGAGCGAGCGACCGCGTCCGAAGCCACGTTCAGTTTCAGCAGCCTCTTGGGGATGTCCCCTTACACTTGGGACTTGGACATCGATAAAGCCCCCGATGGATCAGAAGAATCCAAATGGCGGCCTCTATGGCCAGAAATGGCGTTTCGTCGAGGCACCTCGTCTAGCATCTACCGTCAGGACAGAGGTTACGACGGACATCCCACAGGCTCTGGGTGTCCGTCGCAAGCCAAATTACTTGATGAGCTCAGCAAAGATGAATTCATGGCCGAGGCAAACAAGCTTTCGCCCGAGGGCAGCACCTATCTCGATCTGGGGATGATCTGGGGTGGTCGCTTATTGTCGCCCACCGGAATGTTTGCTTCTACGGTTATGGATCCACCGCAAAATGGAGCGGAAGTAGCCCGTCATATCATCTTCCTAACCGATGGCGAAATGGAACCCAGTTGGAGTGGATATTCTGCCTACGGAACAGAATATTACGACAAGAGGGTGACAGACGATGGCACCTCCCAACAAAAAAGCCGTCACACCAGCCGCTTTCGTGCCGTCTGCCAAGCGGTTAGAGCCAAGGGAATTCGCATATGGGTCATTGCGTTTGGGTCTGACCTGAGCGCCGATCTCCAAGCCTGCGCATCTCCACAAAGTTCTTTCGATGCCAAGAATTCGGAAGGCTTGAAGGAGGCTTTTCAGGATATCGCGAAGAACGTGGGCGAACTACGCATCACTATGTGATTTGGGAGATTAAACGATGAAAGCAGATGTTCAGCGACTTCCCGATTTACAGCACAACGAAAGTGGCAGCGCCCTTATGGAGTTCGGCTTGGTCGCCACGGTTTTCGTCACGATGATGTTGGGCGTAATGGATATTGGTCAGGCTGCATATACCCAAGCGGTCCTGAATGGCGCAGCTCAGGAGGTTGCCCGGGCAGCTTCTCTGGAAACCCGAGATGTCGCAGCTTCCGATGCAGAGTTGGAAAAACTCGTTCAAAAAGTTGCTCCGAACGCGAAGGTTACGCCAAAACGGCTTAGCTATTTTGACTTTGCAGACATCAACCGTGCTGAGAAATGGAATGATAAAAATGGCGACGGTCTCTGCAACAACGACGAAAATTTCGTTGACGAGAACGGCAATGGTCAATGGGATGAGGACATCGGTGTAGAGGAAAACGGCGGTGCTGGAGACGTAGTAGTCTACACAGTCTCGGTGGAATATGAGCCGCTGTTTGCAATTCCATTTTATGATGATGCCGATGCGAAGAGAACGCTTTCGACTACGTTCGTGAAGAAAAACCAGCCTTTCGAACGCCAGGAAGGATACGCAAGTGACGCAGGCGTTTGCAGCTGAATGGAGCAGTCAATGGCTTTACGAACAATCTCAAAAAAAATGCGCTTCTGTTTAGCACGTCTGAGAAGTAACACTTCCGGGGTCGCACTTACAGAATTCGCGGTTGTTGCTCCCGTTTTTCTGACGTTAGGCCTTGCGGGTTTCGAACTTGCGCAGATGGCGTCGACCAAGATGAAGGTCAGTCAACTTGCTCTTTCCGTGGCTGACAATGCGTCGCGATTGGGGCAGACCGACAACAATGCCGTAAGTCCCACGGTCAACGAAAGTGACGTTGCAGCAGTGCTTTTTGGCGCCGAAGAGCAGGGTAAGTCGATAGGTTTTAAAGAAAATGGTCGCGTTATTCTGAGCAGTCTAGAACGGGACCCTGACTCTGGCCGACAGTTTATACACTGGCAACGGTGTTTCGGAGATAAGGAAGCCGAAAGCGCCTACGGCAATGATACCGACAAGAATGGCCTCGATGGTGATGAATTGACGGGTATGGGACGAGAGTTCGAAGTGACTGCCCCTCCGGGTGAGGCAGTCATGTTCGTGGAAGTTTATTACGATTATCCAGCTGTTTTCTCGCAAGCCTATCTTCCGGAAGTCAAATTTCGTGAGGAGGCAGCTTTCATCATTCGCGACGACCGTGATCTCAACTCTCCAGCCGTTAAAGGCTTAAGTGGAGCGCTCGATAACGAATGCTGATGACGTAGGTTTCTAACTTCAGTTATGTAGCGTATAGCCCGGCGTCGAAAGTCGGTATTCGTATGGTCGAGCTTACAGAAGTTACTCGGGTAGCACTTGCAAGTGCCGCCAAACATCGTTCCTTATTTCGTGCAACCTTTGGCTTGGATACTCTTCTCGGAAGGGTGGTGCTCGGATCCAATGAACCTATCGTTTCTCAAATCCGCCTAGCTTGGTGGAGAGATAAGCTTCAGGCTTTATCAGCGGGAGCCCTAGATCGAGACCCACTGGCGGCCTTGATCCAATCTTCGTGGGGAAAGGATACAAGCTCTCTTATCAACTTAATCGATGGTTGGGAGAGCGTCCTTGTCGAGCCCAAACGAACGATGCTGTTCGTCAGAGCGAAAGCAGAACTTGCTCGGGCAATTGCGGAAAAGGTAGGCAGCCAATCCGACGTTGGCGGAGCAGTCTTAGACGGAAAACTTTGGGCTTATGCAGATTTGGCTAATCTTGCGGATGAAATGACTAAGGCATGGGCTCTACAAGAATGGACGAAATTGCCTCATGGCAATAAAACTAAGGCTAGGGAATTAAGACCGCTTAGAGTATTGGGTGGGTTGGCCCAAAGGTCGTTGGAAAATGGAGGGGCGCCGATGCTTGGAGATCGTGTGAGCCCTTTAGTCGCATTAAGACTTGGGCTCTGGGGAAAATGATTAGCTGAACGTAGCCGATCGCAGGGGGTGAGGGTGAAAGGCTTTATCACAGGAACGCTGCTGACGTTGATGCTGTTAGGCGTCGGCCTTTTCTGGTGGCAAAGCAAAGCTCAGGTTGAAGACGCTGCACCGCCGATCACGCCATTGCCGATAAACACAGAGTCTGCAGTCCTCCCTCTTTCTGATCCAGGCGATCTCAAAGGTCCCGCGCCTCCTGAGGCAACTGAGCTTTCAAAAGAACAGCGTCGCTTTTTCCGCTATGATCGTAATCGTGATTGGCGCATTACGCGGAGCGAAATGCTGTCCACCAGATCGGATGGGTTCCGCAAACTCGACAAGGACGGCAATAATTTGCTGACCTTTGAAGAATGGGCTGTTGCGACAGTCGACAAATTCGAGGGCGCCGATGCTGACGGCAATCGCGAACTGTCTCCAGCAGAATTCGCCACGACCAAACCGAAGCCGGTGAAAAAGCGTAGTTGCGCTTGCTGATCAGGCTGGAACAGCGTCGAGGCCCGCCAGCCACTCTCCAAATTCAGCCTTAGCCCTGGAAGTGTAAGCTTCCTTGCGCTGCTTTTTCTTTACCTCGTGAAGCGGTGGGAACAGTCCGAAATTGACGTTCATCGGCTGAAACGTATCCGCTTCCGCATCGCCAGTAATATGCGACAACAGTGCGCCGAATGCTGAGGTGCGGGGAGGGGGAGTCCAATCACAGCCTCTGAGCTCGAAAGCTGCCATCATTCCTGCCATCAATCCTACGGCTGAGCTTTCGACATACCCTTCGCATCCCGTGATCTGACCTGCGAACCGTATGTGTTCCCCGCTACGCAGTCTTAGCTGACGGTCTAGAACGAGGGGTGAATTGATAAACGTATTGCGATGCAATCCACCGAGCCGTGCAAATTCAGCGTTTTCCAAACCAGGTATGGTCCTGAACAGCTCTACCTGGGCACCATATTTTAACTTCGTCTGGAAACCGACCATGTTCCACAGTGTGCCGAGCTTGTTGTCCTGACGTAACTGTACGACAGCGTAGGGCCAGCGCCCCTGCGGATGCTCTTCACTGGTGTCGTAGGGATTGTCGAGACCAACGCCCTTCATGGGCCCATACCGCAGGGTTTCCACGCCGCGAGCCGCCATTACTTCGATCGGCATGCAGCCGTCGAAATAGGGAGTGTCGGCTTCCCATTCCCGGAATTCCGTTTTCTCGCCTTCCATCAATCCTTGGTGGAAGGCGAGGTATTGCTCCTGTGTCATGGGGCAATTGATATAGTCGCCTTCTTCGTTTGAAGCTTCGGTGCGCTTGTTCCAGCGGCTCTGAACCCAGCATTTCGACATGTCGATGCTGTCGCGATGGATTATAGGTGCGATGGCATCGAAAAACGCAAGCCGATCCTGTCCTGTCGCGCCTACAATACTTTCAGCTAGAGAATGGGCCGTCAATGGCCCCGTCGCAACGATAGTTGGGCCAGTTTCTGGCAGAGTATCGACCCTTTCGCGGACGACTGTAGCGTTCGGATGTTCTTCAAGGGTGCGCTGCACCTCGGCAGAAAAAACATCGCGATCGACGGCCATCGCACTTCCGGCGGGAACACGGGCAACTTCTCCGGCGCGCATAATGATGCTGTCCAAGCGACGCATCTCGTCATGTAGGAGGCCGACAGCATTTTTGTCGCTATCATCCGAGCGGAAACTGTTCGAGCATACGAGTTCGGCCAAACCATCAGTTTGGTGCGCGGGCGTCATCTCACCACTACCACGCATTTCCGAAAGACGCACCTTGAAGCCACGTCGCGCCAATTGCCAAGCCGCTTCGCTGCCCGCGAGGCCGCCGCCTATAATCTGGATGTCATGTGTCATTGCGGATCAGCACCTAGTGCTTGCACCCGCCCTGTATCAAGGGAATAGACGCGCTATGACAAAGCGCGCTTTGATTGACCACCGGCCATATTTGTTGCTTAGCCTACTATTCGCGATCAGCTACTATTTTGCGATGGACGGCAAAGTCGGCGGAACCTGGCTCGCGCTTTGGAAGGGGGCAGGGGTTGGCTTCCTCGCGGCTTACGCCGGTCATCGCGCGAAAGGGCAGGGTGGTACCCTGATAGCTTTGGTCATGGGGCTCGGGGCAATTGCCGATGTCGTGCTCGAGTTCAGCTTCCTCGCCGGTGGATCCGTTTTCGCGATCGGCCATTTGGTGGCATTTTGGCTTTACCTCACAAATCGACGCAATGCCGCCGGCGCCACGCAGAAAGCAGCGGGACTGGCGTTGCTCGTGCTCACCCCGGTTATCGCTGCTATGCTCACCTATCCCCTAGAGAATTGGATTCTCGCAACGATCTATGCCCTCGTTTTGGGGGCAATGGCAGGCGCGGCATGGGTCAGCCAGTTTCCCAGATATCGCGTAGGTCTCGGAGCCGCTCTGTTCGTCATGAGCGATCTTATTATCTTTGCGCGGGAGTCCGCCCACGTTTCCCCTGCGCTTGCCGAATGGCTGGTCTGGCCGCTCTATTACAGCGGCCAGTTCCTAATCGTGACAGGTGTGGTCCAGACACTCCGACGGCGCCATACTACACGCTTTGATTAGCCGCCCGGCTCGTCATCCATATTCCGATCGGAATGCGCGGTAGTATGCGGGGTTGTCGGGTTCAGCCCCCCACCACGCGCGGCGATCTCGTCATGGACCATTTCTTCTGCTTCGTTCTCAGGTTCTTCCGTCTCGTCGATTAGCGCTGCGCCCACTATCTGTTCGCCCTTGGCCACATTGAAAATGCGCACGCCGGACGATCCGCGACCTGAGATCGAGAAGCCTTCGTGGTTTTCGAACCCACCTTCGACTAGGTGCCGTAACTTAATCGGCATGCGAATAAGCTTCGCCTGGTCGGTTACGAGCATAAGCTGTGATCCATGCTTCACCGGGAAACTGGCGACAACCGGGCCGTTCCGGTCGGGATTGCTCGACGGTTCCCCGATGTTGGTCAGACCCATCCCGCCTCTTCCGATCGTACGGTATTCGTACGAGGAGGAAATTTTACCGTAACCGTTCGCAGTGAGCGTCAGGATGAATTCTTCTGTTTCGGCCAGCTCCGCTGCTTTTTCCGCGTCCAGTGTGGTCTGGTTGTCATTGTTCTTCCAATGGGCCGCACGCAGGTATGATTCGCGCACATCCGTATCGCGTTCTCCCGCATCGAGAACGGTCATGGATACGACCTTCTGACCGTCCTTCAGTTTCATGCCGCGCACGCCGATACCGGTCCGGCTCTTCGTTTCGCGAGCGTCCGTCGCCGAGAACCGGATTGCCTTCCCGGAGTCCGACGCCAGGAAGATTTCCTGATCTTCGGTGAGCAATTCGACACCGATAAGACGATCGCCGCTGTCTTCCACGAAGCCCATCGCATATTTGCCGTTGCTGGGTACATTCGTAAAGGAGTCCATCGAGTTGCGCCGGACCATGCCTTGCTCGGTCGCAAATACGATATTGAGCTTCGACCACTCGCCTTCATCTTCGGGTAGCGCAAGTACGTTGGTTACCCGCTCGTCATCGCCCAGAGGAAGCAGGTTGACCATCGGCCTCCCCTTCGTCTGCGGGCTGCCTTCGGGCAATTTCCATACCTTCTTACGATAAACACGACCGGTATTCGTAAAGAAAAGCACCGGGTTGTGCGTCGAGGTGACGAACATTTCGACGACCGCGTCTTCGTCCTTCGTGGCCATGCCACTACGCCCTTTGCCGCCACGCGCCTGAGCGCGGAAAGAGTCCAACGGTGTCCGTTTGATGTAGCCGCCATGCGTAACAGTGACGACCATCTCTTCGCGTTCGATCAGGTCTTCGTCGTCGATGCCATCCCAAGCTGGCGCGATCTCGGACACGCGGGGGGTCGCATAAGCCGCTTTGATCTCTTCTAGCTCGCCACGCATTACGCCATACAGTTTGACCCGATCAGCCAAGATCGAGAGATATTCCTCGATCGACAAAGCCAATTCCTTGAGCTCGTCACCAATTTCGTCACGTCCAAGCGCCGTGAGGCGATGGAGGCGTAGGTCCAGGATCGCTTTAACCTGGCGCTCGGACAGGCGGTACGTTCCGCCTTCTTGTTCGGCGTTCGGCTCGATAGCTTCGACCAGACGAATATACTGCGCGATGTCCCCTATCGGCCAATCCTTGGTCAGGAGGCGGGTACGAGCCTCGGCCGGAGTGGGGGCGCTGCGGATCATGGCCACGACTTCATCGAGGTTGGACACGGCAACGACCAAGCCCAGCAAGATGTGCGCCCGGTCACGCGCCTTGTTAAGCTCGAACTTGGTCCGGCGCGTGATGACCTCTTCGCGGAACGAGATGAAGGCCTGAATAAACTCGCGAAGAGTAAGAACCTCGGGGCGGCCGCCACTAATCGCGAGCATGTTGGCGGGGAAGCTCGCCTGGGCGGGTGTATAGCGCCATATCTGGTTGAGGACGACTTCAGGCGATGCATCGCGCTTGAGATCCACCACGACGCGGACCCCCTTACGGCTCGATTCATCGCGGATGTCGGAGATGCCTTCGATCCGCTTGTCTTTGGCAGCTTCGGCAATTTTCTCGACAAGCCCGCTCTTACCGACCTGGAACGGGATTGATGTCAGGACGATCGACTTGCGGTCCCCGCGTTTTTCCTCGATTTCATGCCGCGCGCGCTGCAGGATCGATCCGCGACCGGTCGTATAAGCCGCGCGGGCACCCGATTTGCCTAGAATAAGCGGTGCGGTCGGAAAATCGGGTCCGGGGATGATCTCGAACAATTCCTCGCTCGTGATCGCCGGATTGTCCATATAGGCGAAACAGCCGTCGATCACCTCACCGAGGTTATGCGGCGGAATGTTGGTTGCCATGCCGACCGCGATGCCGCCGGCGCCATTCACCAACAAATTGGGGAAGCGCGCCGGAAGGACAGTCGGCTCTCTGCGAGAACCATCGTAATTGTCTGCGAAGTCGACAGTGTCCTTGTCGAGATCGTCGAGCAAGGAATTGGTCACCCGGGCAAGACGCGCTTCGGTATAGCGCATCGAGGCTGGGGGGTCGGGGTCCATGGAACCGAAGTTGCCCTGGCCATCGATCAGCGGGACGCGAAGCGACCAATCCTGCGTCATGCGGGCAAGCGCATCGTAAATAGCGGCGTCACCATGAGGGTGATAATTACCCATCACGTCGCCGACGATTTTCGCGCTCTTGCGGAACGGCCGCCCGGCGACGAACCCACCTTCGTTACTGGCAAACAGGATGCGGCGGTGAACCGGTTTAAGGCCGTCACGAACGTCAGGAAGGGCACGGCTCACGATCACGCTCATCGCGTAATCGAGATAGCTCGTCTTCATTTCCTCGACGATGTCGATGCGGGTGTGTTCTTCGCCGCCCGGAACGGGGGAATCGATCGTGTCGATGTCGTCAGCCAAAGCTAAAACAATCCATATGCTGTGTAAGACAGGTCTTTAGATGAAAACCCTAGGCCAGATGACCGGGATGCGCCACCGAACCCGGGAACCGAAGCCCCATCTGCAGCGCTTTTTCCACATATGGGTGTTATCTGGCCTGAAGATAAGGATGAACTGCGCTCATGGCGCTATTCAAATCTCGTTCAGGGCGGAAACCTCACATTATTTGCAATGAAAGCGCGGACGCGGCAATGGCCTACCCGATGAACCCAATATCGGTGCAAGTGCCGTGCTTTACCTTATTATCCTTGGGAGTTTTTTTGAATGATTTTCACTCGCCTCAACAAGTCCTCGCGGCCCTCTACGGCCATTGCAATGGCACTTGTTATCGCTGGAACGGGCGCCCTGGGCGCGACTGCACTGGAAGCCCCGGCCTTCGCTCAGAAGAAAAAGAAAGAAGAAAAGGAAGAGAAGGGGAAGTACAGCAAGGAATTCCTTGCCGCTTACCAGCCGCTCGACGAGATCCAGAAATCCGAAGCACCGGACGCTGCGGCAGCAAAGGCTGCGGTTCCTGCATTGGTCGCAGCCACGTCGAGCCCCGACGAAAAGCGCGCGACTGGTGGAGCTCTCTTCAATATCGGCAATAAGATTGGTGACGAGGACATGCGCCTTCGTGGGCTCGAGCTCATGATGGAGAGCGGGACCCTCGAACCGGAGCTCGCTGGACAAATTGGCTTCGCAGCCTATCAGGCTTACAGCGCCAGAAATGACATCCCGGCAGCACGCCAGGCTCTCGAAAGCGCCATCGCAGCCAATTATTCAACGACCGCGACGATGTCCGATGGATCGCAAAAGACTATCGGAACGCCGGAAATGCAGCGGATGATTGCCGATCTTTACTTCAACGCCGATCAGACACAGGAAGGTCTGGCTTACGTTAGTGAGACGGTGAACAGCCTGAAAGCTGCTGGTGAGCCAGTTCCCGAGCAGCTCATCCGTGTTGGCCTCGCACAAGCATATGAGAACAACCTGCAGCCGCAATCGCGTGAATACGTCGCCATGCTTGCCGAGAATTATCCCAGCCCGGCTGTTTGGGGCGACGCGGTAATCATCACCTTGAACTCAGGCGGCTACGCCAATGCCGACGCGCTGGATCTGTTGCGCCTCTCGCGCCGTCTTAACAGCTATAACGATACGCGAGTTCTGGCTGAATACATCGAACTACTGGACTCGCGCCGTTACCCCGGCGAGGTCGTGGCGGCGATCGACGAAGGCTTTGCGCTTAGCAATGTCGATAAGAGCGACCCCTTCCTGATCGAATCCCGAAAGGAAGCTGCTGGCCGTGTGTCTGCTGACCGTCAGGGCCTGTCGTCACTGGCCGCCGATGCCCGCAAGTCGGGAGCAACTTTGAAGACACTGGTTGTGGCGGGTGACACCTTCCTCAGCTACGATCAGCCGGCCGAAGCAGAAGAGTTTTACACGAAGGCTCTAGGTATGAGCGGTGTGGAAACTCCGGTTGTCCTTACCCGCCTCGGGATCGCTCAGTTCGACCAGGGCAAGTATTCCGAAGCTGGCGAGACTTTCCGTAAGGTCGAAGGCGCTCGGAAGGATATCGCCAACCTCTGGGCTATTTATGCTGCTCAAAAGGGCGGCATGTAAGAACGCTTCGAGTTAAAGGCTCCTAATCTACGGCGTGGGTTCATCGAACCCGCGCCGTTTTCAATTAGCGTAGCCGCTTTACATAGAGGGTGTTGTCGCGGCGCTCGACCTTGAATTGGTCCATGGCTTCAAGCAAATCTGAAAGACGCTTGAAGCCGTAATTGCGCACATCGAAGCTGGATCTGTTTCCAGCCAGGCTGCCGACCTCTCCCATTTGCGCATATCCTTCATCATCGCGCTTCGCCGCCTTCCAGGCTGTGCCAAGAAGTTCGACCAGTTCTTCGTCGATCTGGCCACTGTCTTTGGTTTTCTTGCTCTTCTCCGATGCGGGCTCTTCATCTGCACCCGCAATAAGCGCGTCGATATCTATGAAACGTGTGCATGCGCTTTTGAAAGCGTCTGGCGTCTTGTTCTTACTGCCGAAGCCGTAAACAATCAGCCCGTCCTGACGAAGCCGCGTAGCCAGCGGAGTGAAATCGCTGTCGGAACTCATGATGCCGAAGCCGTCCACCTTGCCTTGATAAAGCAGGTCGATGGCGTCGATCGTCATCGCCATGTCTGTTGCGTTCTTGCCCGCAGTGAGATCGAATTGCTGCTGCGGACGGATACCAAACTTGTGCGTTATCGTACCCCATTTCGCGAGATTGTTCTTTGCGAAATTTCCATAAGCCCGCTTGATGTTGACCTGCCCAAGCTCAGCCATGACGGTAAGGACTGGATCGATACCGCGCGGCGAAGTGTTGTCCGCGTCGATGAGAAGGGCAATGTTCTTGAGTTCTTTATCCGACATGGCCGCTCACATGACGGGCAAGGTCAGATCGCGCAAGTCATTCGGCAGCGAAGAATTCATCCTTTTCATTATCGAGCAGGCGCAGAATTCCATCGGAAATTGCAAAATGGGCCCCGCGAAGGGATAATTCCGCATTCGACACCTTGTCAGCGACGTAGGGGAAAGTCTGTAAATTCCGAATGCTGACTTTCACCGCTTCGAGTTCCATCGCCAATTCGGCTTCCCGCCCTTCTGTCCCAAGTTTTTGCGCAATGGGGGCTCGCGCTTCATCGAGCATGTCGACCCAGTGCGCTACGTGCCCACCTTGGCCAAGCTCGTTCCCGTAAAGGTCCTGAGTAAGAGCAGCTTTGCACCCGCCACACAGTCCGTGGCCCATCACGACGATCTCTTTCACCTTCAGAAACTGTACCGCGAACTCGACCGCCGCCGAAACACCGTGACGACCGGGAGTGGTTTCGAATGGGGGGACCAAGGCGGCGACATTACGGACTACGAAGATTTCTCCCGGCGCAACGTCGAGGATTTGCGCGGGGTCTACGCGGCTGTCAGAGCAGGAAATGACCATCACCTGAGGTGACTGGCCCTCGGCAAGTTGCTGCCATCTTTCACGTTCATCCTGCCAGCCGGTAGAACGAAAGTGCCGATAGCCGTCAATCATCTGCTCGAAAGTCTTCATGGAAACGCTGCTGCCCCGAAAGATGTAACAAGGCAAGGGGGCGAATCGTCGCCCGAATTGCATACTTATGCGAGGTTGCGGGAAGGGGCCTTCGAGCCTAGATGGGGCGCGACATGAATGATCTCGCATCCACACCGAAGTCACCCAGTGAACCTCCGCGCAAGGCTCGCAAGCCGGACTGGATCCGGGTCAAGGCCCCTGTAAGCAAGGGCTATCACGAGACGCGCAAACTCATGCGCGACCTTTCGCTGAACACGGTCTGTGAAGAAGCTGCGTGTCCGAATATAGGTGAATGTTGGGACAAGAAGCACGCTACGGTCATGATCTTGGGTGATGTGTGCACGCGGGCATGTGCATTCTGCAACGTGAAGACCGGTATGCCTCGACTCGTGGATCCGATGGAGCCGGAGAACGTCGCCATCGCAGCCGGCCAGATGGGCCTCAATCACATCGTCATTACGAGCGTTGACCGCGACGACTTACCGGACGGAGGCGCTGATCAGTTCGTAAAGGTCATTAAGGCGCTTCGGCGGGAGACGCCTGACACAACCATCGAGATACTTACTCCTGATTTCCGCGGTAAAATGCGCGCCGCGGTTGAGAAGATCTGCGAGGCAGGCCCGGATGTATACAATCACAACTTGGAAACCGTACCGCGTCTGTACCCCACGATACGCCCAGGTGCCCGTTACTATGCGTCACTGCGTCTCTTGGAAGAAGTGAAAGCGCATGACCCGCTGATCTTTACCAAGTCGGGCATTATGCTGGGTCTGGGTGAACAGCGCCTGGAAGTTCATCAAGTGATGGACGACATGCGAAGCGCCGACGTCGATTTTATAACGATGGGACAATATCTGCAGCCAACGGCCAAACATGCTAAGGTTGAAGACTTTGTTACGCCCAAGGCATTCGCTGCTTATGGCTCGATCGCGAGGGCGAAAGGCTTTCTTCAGGTCGCTTCCAGTCCGTTGACACGGTCCAGCTATCATGCCGGCGATGATTTCGCGGTCATGAAAGCGGCCCGCGAAGAACGTTTGGCAAAGGAGAAGGCGAGGGCGCAAGCCTGATGCCGGGAATACGTGAAACGCGGCGACTTCCGTACAGCTGCGAACAAATGTTTGATCTGGTCGCGGACGTCAAAAACTATCCCAAATTTTTGCCCTGGGTCGTAGCAACCCGAATACGCAAAGATAGTGCGACCGAGATGGAAGCAGACATGCTCGTCGGCTTCAAAGCGATCCGCGAGAAGTTCACGTCGCGAGTTATCAAGCGGCGGCCCGACCAAATCGAAGTTTTCTATGTCGACGGACCATTGCGCGATCTAGACAACAGATGGAATTTTGTCTGTCTGCCTGATGGCGGGTGCGAAATCGAGTTTTCTGTCGACTTCACCTTTCGAAATGCTGTGTTCGAAGCGCTTGCAGGACAGTATTTCGACCGGGCGTTTCGCAAGATGGTCGAGGCCTTCGAGAAACGTGCCGATGAATTATATGGCCGCGAGAACGCCGCCGCTAACCTTTAGGGCAGAAGCAGTTCCAGCGCGCAAATCGTAGCTTCGCGCCGAATGTCCGCGCGCGAAGTTTGGCCAAATTGTTTGAGTTCGCCTTCTGGTTCCCCCTCCGCACCGCGAACAACACGAGCGAATACGACCGTTCCGACCGGTTTCAATGGGGTGCCACCGGTCGGTCCCGCTACACCGCTGATGGCTACTGCTACATCGGCATTACTATGGGCCAAAGCGCCTTTAGCCATAGCCCAGGCGCAGGCGATGGAAACCGCCCCGAAGGTTTCGATAATGTCCAAAGGGACATCGAGAACCTCCATCTTAGCTTCGTTCGAATAGGTGACGAAACCTCGATCTACTACGGCCGATGATCCGGCAATCTCTGTCAGGGCCGCAGATACGAGCCCACCCGTGCAGCTCTCGGCAAGAACAACCTTTCGGCCTTGGGCCTTGTTCTGGCTTACCACGCGCTCTGCTAGGGTTTCGATGTCGTCAGGCAGAAGTTTGGTGAGCGTCATTGGCGCATCCCTTCCGTCAATTGCGAACCACGGTTGCTACGGCCTGCGCCGCGATTCCTTCTCCACGACCGGCAAATCCGAGTTTTTCAGTTGTAGTCGCTTTGACCGATATGGTCTGTATTCCGACGCCAAGCAACTCGGCCAACCGAACCCGCATGGCTTCACGATGTGGACCAATCTTTGGAGCCTCGCAAATAATCGTAAGGTCGACATTTCCGATGCGAAATCCGGAATCATTTACCAGCAGGGCTGCGTGCTTCAGAAATCGATCACTGCTTGCACCTTTCCACTGGGGATCGGAGGGAGGAAAATGGCTGCCGATATCACCATTAGCAATTGCTCCAAGCAATGCATCTACAATGGCATGGATCGCAACGTCAGCATCACTATGGCCTGCCAGCCCGTAATCAGACTCTATTTTAATTCCACCCAGCCACAACTCCTCGCCAGCGGCCAGCCGGTGGACATCGAACCCTGTACCGATCCGAACGGGGGTATGCGGCTCGATAAAGTCCTCCGCAAAGGTCAGCTTCTTCAATCTTTCATCGCCCTCGACAAGCGCGATTTTGCCTCCAGCAGCTTGAAGCACTTGTGCATCATCTCCGGCGGTTGGCGCTTCAGGCCACGCTCGGTGCGCTTCGACGATGGCCTCATAATGGAATGCCTGCGGTGTTTGCACCCGTCGCAAGCTTTCCCGATCTGCCTGTCCAGCCATCACCCCCGATTGTTCGGCAATGATGCTGTCGACAATCGGTAAGACCGGAATGGCACCGGGATAAGTTTCTAAAGCGGACAGGAGCTTCTCGATGATTGGATAAGGCAAATCAGGGCGGGCGGCATCGTGAATAAGCACGTGTCCTCCGCCCTTGAGAGCTTCGAGTCCGTTGGCTACCGACTGCTGGCGTGTTTCGCCACCGGTAACTACGTGCCACCTATCAAGACCCTTCAGACAGTCCGCGGCGAGTTCGTCAGAACCACCCGAAATGACGATGACGACCGAATGGGCGCCAGCATCGAGCATTGCTTCGACGGAATGCCGCAGAACTGGTTTCCCGCGCCACAGCGTGAACTGCTTCGGTAAGGCCTGTTCCGCGCGCACGCCTTTCCCGGCTGCTACGATGATGGCTGAGAAGGAGGGGAGGGCGGTCGCATGTTCCATAGGGCTTCCGCCCGCTAGCGGCTTGAGGTTTGCGCCGCAACGGACTATGTGCGTGCCCAATATTTAGGCATTATCCATTATGACGTTACAAACCCTTAAACAGGCGCCTCCAAAACCGATCTTGATCGGAAAAGTTGCGATCGACACTCCGGTGATCCTTGCGCCGATGACGGGCGTGACGGACTTGCCATTCCGCAAGCTGGTCCGAAGGTATGGTTCAGGCCTCAATGTTACCGAGATGATCGCTAGCGAGGCCGCCATCCGGGAAACGAGACAGTCTGTTCAAAAGGCGGCGTGGGATCCGATCGAAGAACCGGTATCCATGCAATTGGTCGGCTGCGATCCATACAGCATGGCAGAAGCTGCCAAGCTGCAGCAAGACAATGGCGCCGATATTATCGACATCAATTTCGGATGCCCGGTACGAAAGGTCGTCGGCCAGTTGGCGGGCTCGGCGCTCATGCGCGAAGTCGGCCTTGCTGCGAGGTTGATGGAAGCGACGGTTAAAGCGGTTGATGTTCCCGTTACCGTGAAGATGCGGATGGGATGGGATCATGCCGATCTCAACGCACCCGAATTAGCACGCATTGCCGAGGATCTTGGCATTAAGATGGTCACGGTACATGGCCGCACGCGCAACCAAATGTACAAGGGTAGCGCGGATTGGAACTTCGTCCGTCGCGTTAAGGATACCGTTTCCATCCCCGTTATCGTCAATGGGGATATATGTACCGTAACTGATGCTGGACTGGCTCTCGAACAGTCAGGAGCGGACGGTTTGATGATTGGTCGGGGAGCTTACGGAAAACCGTGGCTTCTGGCACAGGTGATGCACTGGTGGCATACCGGCGAAACTATCGAGAGCCCGAGTTTCGATGAGCAATATGAAGTCGTGCTGGAACACTATCAGGATATGCTTGAGCTTTATGGAGAACAAGTCGGGGTCAAGATCGCCCGCAAACATCTCGGTTGGTACACGAAGGGAATGCACGGTTCGGCCGAGTTCAGGAACAGAGTGAATTTCATCGACCAATCCAATGATGTGATTGATGAAATCAAACGGTTTTACGACCCATTTCTCCGTCGGCGGGCGGCGTGACCCCATTCGAGGGTGCGCCTGATGCGACTACGCAAATATCAAACTTAATTTTCGCTGTCCTTCTTATCGATGGAGCCGGGCGCATAGTTCAGGCTAATCCCGCGGCGGAGGAACTGCTTGGCCGCAGTGCTACTCGGCTCCTCAACGCGAACCTCGCCGAAACCCTGAGAATAGATAGCGACAGGTTGCGGAATAGCCTGCAGGCGTCCGATGCGAAAGTGATCGCAAGAGGTGTGTCGACAAATGCAGGAGTCGAACCGCGAGTATTGAACATTACCAGCTCCCCCATTCCCAGCCACCCTGGGTGGCGTGTGATCACTCTTTCAGACGTTGGTCAGGAGGGAACGGAAGAAATCGATGCAGACCGGGTAGAACTTCGCGCTCCTGCAGTCCTGGCACACGAAATCAAAAACCCGTTATCTGCAATTCGTGGTGCAAGTCAGCTTCTTTCTCGCCGTGCGTCAGAGCGTGATCGGCCACTTGCTACAATGATAGAGGGCGAAGTCGACCGCATCGCCAAGCTTGTGGATCGAATGCAACAATTGGGCAGTCGGAACCTCGTCCAAACCGGGCCGTGCAACCTTCATGCGGCAATCCGCTCAGCGATGGAGACGGTTAGGGCAGGACGGGAAGACAATTGCGAATTGGTAGAAGAATTCGATCCATCCCTTCCCCCGGTGGAAGCGGATCGGGGTGCTCTCGAGCAGGTTTTGATCAACCTTCTGGCCAATGCCTGCGATGCCAGCGCGGATATTTATTCCCCTCAGATTGTGGTACGGACGCGTTTCGTCAGCGGCTTGGTTTTTTCAGCAATCCGGTTCGGCAAGGCAACTCGAATGCCTATCGAGATAACTGTCAGCGACAAAGGGCCGGGTTTGCCGCCTGAGTTGAGAGACCATGCTTTCGAGCCTTTCGTTTCTGGGAAGAAGAATGGTCAGGGGTTAGGTCTTGCTCTGGTACGTAAGCTCCTCCGCGACATGGGGGGGCGCATCGTATACGAGCGTGATGAGCGTGCCGGTCTCACACACTTCCGGATGAATTTGTCAGTCGCAAACAGGATAGATACATGAAACATACCGTCCTGTTGGTAGAAGACGATCGCGCGATCTCCACCGTAATATCGGAAGCTTTGCAAGACGAAGGTCTGGCGGTGACCGCTTGCAGCTCTATCGCGCATCGAGATGAATTGATTGCAAAGAAACAGTTCGACGTGATGCTGACCGACATCATGCTTGATGACGGCGACGGGCTCGAAACAATCAGCGACGTCCACAATGCCGCTCCCAACATGCCAATTATCGTACTCTCAGCGCAGAATACTTTGGATACTGCGATCAGAGCCAGCGATAGCAAGGCATTCGAGTATTTTCCCAAGCCATTTGACCTCGACCAACTGGTCGAAGCAGTACTCCAAGCGGTCGCGAAAAGTCCTCCAAGGGAAAATCAAACAGATAAGGAAGAAGCTGGTACTCTGCCTCTTATCGGGCGCAGTATGGCCATGCAGGATGTTTACCGCATGATTACCCGAGTCCTGCGAAACGACCTGACGGTCCTTGTTACCGGGGAAAGCGGGACGGGCAAGGAACTCGTTGCAGAGGCCGTACATCAGCTTGGCTCGCGGCGGACCGGCCCCTTCGTCGCCGTGAATATGGCGGCTATCCCGCACGATCTCTTGGAGAGCGAGCTATTCGGACATGAGCGGGGAGCGTTCACTGGTGCCCATTCGCAATCTATCGGCAAATTCGAGCAGGCTAATGGCGGGACGCTTTTCTTGGATGAAATCGGAGAGATGCCAGCTGACGCACAAACACGTCTGTTGCGAGCCCTTCAGGCCGGAAAGATAAGGCGGGTAGGGGGGCGCCAAGAAATCGGGGTCAATGTGCGGATTATCGCGGCCACGAACCGCAAACTGCCAAGTTTGATCTCTGAGGGCCGTTTCCGTGAGGACTTGTATTACCGTCTCAACGTAGTTCCGATACATCTTCCTCCGCTAAGAGATCGCCGCGAAGATGTCGGAGAGCTCGCGCGGCACTTTCTAGCGCAGGCCAAGGATGAAGGTCTACCCTCACACACATTCAGCGATGAAGCACTTGAAGCTCTTTCGTCTTACCAATGGCGTGGTAATGTCAGGGAGCTGCGCAACGTGATTTTCCGTCTCGCTCTCTTGGCGAGGGACGATGTGATCGGCGGCAGTCTGGTGAACGATGTGCTGTTCACCACGGGCACTAGGGAAGCCGTTAGAGAGGGAAACCCTTTCACTCTTGCTCTCGCAGAATGGATAGGATTGGAACATCCCGCGCCAGGCGCGTTGTACCAGCAGGCACTCGCCGCGTTTGAGAAACCCTTGCTCGAACACGTATTAAGAGAAACCGCTGGAAACCAGCTTCGCGCCTCCCGGCATCTGGGTATAAATCGCAACACTTTGCGAAAGAAACTCAGTGATTTAGGAATAAGCGCTGACCACTACATTCAGCGCGGATGAGGTGCTTCTCGTCTTTTTATGCTTGCAATATTGCAACACTAGCGATGTAAGCCGGTCACGATGGCGACACAGGCGGCTACTCGGACAAGACACACGCCGCGCTGGTGGCGTAGGTTCATTGTGGCCTCTCGAAGGGCGAATCTTTTCACCCTTATCGAAATAACAGCCATCATAGTTTTTGTGGTCATGGTGGGTACCACTTGGGCTGCTTTCACTACTGCGCCGCCAAATGGCCAGCTTCTTCCTAGCGGCCAAGTCGCAATGCTGTTGATCGGCACACTTCTGCCAGCGATGGCAATTCTGATTTTGGCCGGTCGCAGACTTGCCCTGAAGCGCGCGGCGGGCAGCACGGCGCGATTACACGTTCGATTAGTGTTCTTCTTCTCAATGGTTGCGGCTGTCCCGACTCTTTTGGTCGTCGCCTTTGCTGCGGTCTTATTTCAGTCCGGGGTTGATTTCTGGTTTTCCGATAATTCGCGCGGACTGATGAAGAATGCCAATGAACTGGCCGAGAGCTATTACGAAGATAACCAGCTGGATCTGGGGCAGGAAACCATATCGATGGCGATGGATATGCGGGCCAACCTGCAGCAAATCGCGGTGACGGATCCAGACTTCATGTTGGTTTACGAATATCAGGCGCAGCCTCGCGATGTTGTTGAAAGTGCAATCCTCCAAGCGATGCCAGATGGTAGCGTTCGAACCGCAGTGCTCTACAATATCAGCGAAGGTACCGACCCCGTCGCTTTCACCGAGCAAAGCCTTTCTGAATTGAGGGCAGGGCAAACAGTCGCAGTTCGCGGAAGTTCCGAGCGGATCGAAGCGATTGCGCCTATCGATCGGCAAGCGGGCATTTATCTTTACACTGCTCGCAATGCGGAAGCATCTGGCTTTCGAAGCTGGGAAAGTGCTCGTTCGATCTCGAGTGCGTACGATGACCTTACAGCACGCGCGAGAGCTCTACAATTGCGCTTCAACGTAGCCCTTTTCTTCGTTAGTTTATCGCTGGTGGGGCTGGCCGTTTGGTTCGCATTGAAATTTGCTGATCGCCAAGTCGAACCGCTCACTGATCTTGTTGCTGCGGCAAGAGAAGTGGGCGCCGGCAATTTCAGAATGCGAGTTGATGGAAGGACAGGAGCCGATGAAATTGGTCTTCTCAATCGCGCCTTCAATAGAATGACTGCGCAACTCGAAAAGCAAACGGACGCGTTGGTTTCAGCCAACGAGGAGCTTGAGGAACGCCGCAGTTTCATTGAGGCCGTATTGGAATCGGTCAGCGCGGGTGTGATTACAATCGATGGTGAGAGGCGCGTCCTGTTGATGAATGCTCCTGCTCAAAGCATCCTTCTTGACACAGATGAAGGTGACAGCGCGCCCGAAACTTTGGATCAGATGGCCCCTCAAATCGCAGCGATGGTTGTGGCCAATCTTGATAAAGGCGTGGTCAGCCACGCGCGCCATGGAGAGATGATGACCCTTGCGGTGAAACTCGTACGCGAGGGTACGGGGCACGTCATCACATTCGAGGACATTACTCGTCAATTGCTCGATCAACGGCAGGCTGCTTGGTCGGATGTGGCGAGGCGTATCGCTCATGAAATCAAGAATCCGCTGACCCCCATTCAACTCGCGACGGAGCGCCTCAAGCGTAGATACCGCAAGCAAATCGAGCAGGATGGCGAATTGTTCGACGAACTTACAAATACCATTGTTCGGCAGGTGGGGGATTTGCGGAAAATGGTCGATGAGTTCTCGAGCTTTGCGCGTTTACCGAAACCGGTTTTCCGATCTGAAGATGCGATTGATCTGGTGCGGCAATCCATCTTCCTCCAAGAGGTGGCAAATCCTGACATCAATTATAGTCTTTCAAATGCAGTCGAAGGGCTGCTGAAGGTCCAGGCCGATCGCCATCAATTGGGTCAGGCGGTAACCAATATTCTCAAAAACGGCGCTGAGGCGATTGAAGCACGGGCTGCACATGCCGAACCTGATTTCCGCGGCCGGATTGCGGTAGAAGTTGCACAAGATGATCGATACATCATGATCGAGGTCTCGGATAATGGCATAGGTTTGCCCCAAGATCGCGAACGTATTTTGGAACCATATGTCACGACACGTGCGAAAGGCACGGGCCTCGGGCTCGCAATCGTAAACAAGATAGTAGAGGAGCACGGTGGAGAACTGTCATTCTCCTCTGCCGAAGGTGGCGGGACAAAGGTTCTACTCAAGTTCGCCCGCGACCCACATGGTGTTGCAAGCGCCAACGAGAAAAATTCAGACGAAAATACTGGAATTAGATAATGGCTTTGGACATTCTTATTGTCGACGATGAACGCGACATCCGCGAACTCGTGGCGGGTGTTCTGAGCGATGAGGGCTACGAATGCCGTACCGCAGCGGACAGCACTTCAGCGTTGCAGGCCGTCGATGAAAAGCGCCCGAGCCTCGTTCTCCTCGATGTATGGCTACATGGAAGTCAATTGGATGGCCTCGAAGTGCTCGATGCTATCAAGGCACGCGAACCGGAATTGCCTGTCATTATTTTTTCGGGGCATGGGAATATCGATACGGCAGTGAGTGCCGTGAGCCGCGGCGCCATGGATTTCATAGAAAAGCCGTTCGAAGCCGAACGCCTCCTCCTTCTCGTGGAACGCGCAACCGAAACCGAAAAACTGCGGCGGGAAAATAGTCGTCTTCGAGCAAAAACGATAGAGACAGGTGAGTTTACGGGAAACTCTGTTGCTATCAATTCGGTACGAGCGACGCTCAAGCGCGTTGCGCAAACTGGCAGTCGCGTATTGATAACCGGTCCTGCAGGTGCGGGCAAAGAAGTTGCTGCGCGGCTGCTACACAGTTGGTCTACTCGAGCCGATAAGCCATTCGTCACTGTCAATTCGGCTCGAATTACACCGGAGCGTTTCGAGGAAGAGCTGTTCGGGGAAGAGAGCGAGGGCAAGCTCATCCGTCCCGGACTGCTTGAAAGCGCAGACGGAGGTACGCTTTATCTCGATGAGATAGCCGATATGCCGCTGTCCACACAGGCGCGAATTTTGCGTGTGCTAACAGAACAAAGTTTCGTACGGGTGGGGGGCAGTCGGCAAATCGGTGTTGATGTACGCGTCGTCTCATCTTCCGCGCGGGACCTTTCCAGAGAGATGGAAGAAAAGAATTTCCGCGAGGATCTCTTCTACCGCCTGAATGTCGTCCCCGTTGAAATTCCATCGCTTGCTGAAAGACGTGATGATATTCCGGCTCTAGCGGAGTATTTCTTCGCTCGATACGCGGCAGAACAAGGTATCAGGCCTCCGAAAATTAGCGAAGAGGCCATGGCCGCACTTCAGGCTTACGATTGGCCAGGTAATGTACGCCAATTGAGAAACGTTGTTGAAAGAACTATCATTCTCACCCCTAGAGACAAGATCGACATGATCGAGGCGGAAATGCTGTCGGAGGAAGTTACCGGTGGAGGCGACAGCGGGAGTTCCGGAGTCGCGGGTCTTATGGGGGCTCCTCTTCGAGAAGCACGCGAAAGTTTTGAACGAGAGTATCTTTCTGTGCAGATCCGTCGCTTCTCAGGAAACATTTCGAAAACGGCCAGTTTTATCGGCATGGAGCGGTCTGCATTGCATCGGAAATTGAAGCTACTTGGAATGGCAGAGCGGAAAGAAGCCGATCGAAAGTAGCTTGGCCAAGTATGCTGTCGGATAAGCCTATTTTTTATTCGTTGCTGTTTACGTCAGGCACAAGCAAAGAAGATTGATCAGGTTAACGAAGTCAGTGCCCGGATGCCGGTGGGAGCATCCAGATTGCGGTCGGAGCCGATCGCCAAGAAAAGGAGACACAAAGATGTCCGGCGAAAAAACGCTATCTGCTCGACCAAGATCGGATAAAGTGGCGAGCCACAAAGGCAAGGCGCCAAGCCTTCAAGATGCGTTTCTCAATCTACTAAGGAAAGAGAAAACACCCGTAACTGTCTTCCTAGTGAAGGGAGTGAAGTTGCAGGGAATAGTAACTTGGTTTGACAATTTTTCCATCCTGCTCCGCAGAGACGGCCAATCTCAACTTGTTTACAAGCATGCGGTTAGCACAATTATGCCTGGACAGCCTATCGATGCGGCGCAATTCGCCAGCCAAGGGTCCGGCGCAAAGCAGCGTCTTCTTCAAGATGTTTTTTTGAGCCGTGTTCGGGAAGCTCACGCGCAGGTTACGATGTTTCTAGTGAACGGTGTGATGCTGCAGGGCAAAATTGCAGCATATGATTTATTTTGCATGTTGCTGGAACGCGAAGGCTACGTGCAGCTTGCGTATAAGCACGCCGTATCCACCATCCAACCTGCCGAGGCGGTAGATTTGACTGAAGACTGGGAAGAGGACGAAAACTGAGCTTCGACGACGACCTTATGGGCGAAGTCTCCCGCGGTGCGCGGGCTCTCGTCGTATGCCCGGACATTCGCGGCCAACGATACGATCTTGAGGCGGAAAATCGGCTCCAAGAAGCGGAAGGTCTGGCGCTTGCTATCGGCATCAGGATTGAAGAAAGCTTCGTGCTTCCAATCCGCGAGGTGCGGCCGAACCTGTTGTTTGGTGCTGGCCAAGTCGAAAATATCCGCATCTCGTGCGAGCAGAACGCAGCGGAACTGGTGGTTGTCGATGGTGCTCTTAGCCCTATTCAGCAACGCAATTTGGAAGAGAAACTTTCTCGAAAAGTTATCGATCGCACTGGATTGATACTAGAAATTTTTGGTGAGCGAGCCGCCACTGCGGAAGGGCGACTGCAGGTCGAACTAGCCCATCTCGATTACCAGCAAAGCAGGCTCGTTCGCAGCTGGACCCACCTTGAACGCCAACGCGGGGGCTTCGGCTTCCTTGGCGGGCCGGGTGAGACCCAGATTGAAGCTGACCGGCGAATGATCCGGCAAAGAATGGGGAGGCTTCGCAAAGAACTCGAGCAAGTACGCAAGACCCGCGGCCTTCATCGAGAGAGGCGCGAGCGTGCGCCGTGGCCAGTGGTTGCTCTTGTGGGCTACACCAATGCCGGCAAGTCCACGCTCTTCAATAATTTGACTGGTGCCGAGGTCATGGCTGAAGATCTGCTCTTCGCTACTCTCGACCCAACAATGCGTGCTATTACACTTCCGGGCGTCGAAAAGGCAATCTTGTCCGACACGGTAGGATTTATTTCAGACCTACCAACTCAATTGGTGGCTGCCTTTCGGGCGACGCTTGAGGAAGTTACCGCTGCAGACGTCATATGCCATGTAAGGGATATTTCAAATCCTTCAGCCGAAGCCCAAAAAGCTCAGGTATTGAGAGTGCTGACTGATTTGGGCGTGATTGACGGGGAGGTGGGTAACTCCACCATTCCTATTCTTGAAGTATGGAATAAGTGGGATTTGCTGGATAGCGAACAGGCCACGCAATTACGAGAGATCGCCGAGAGTTCTGACGATGTGGTGACCCTATCGGCCATCTCAGGCGAGGGCGTAGAAAAGTTTCTTAGTAAACTTGGCGACATGCTTACGGAAAAGGCTTCGGTCAGGAAATTCGAATTGCCCGCCAGTGACGGTCGACGTATTGCTTGGCTTCACGCCCATGGAGAAGTGCTGGAGGAGGCAGATGCTGGTGAAGGAGAAGAGGGACCACTTCGCCGGTTCATAGTTCGCCTAAATCCCAAGGAACTGGGACAGTTCGAAACTTTATGAGCCGCTTTTCTCACGCTCTTTGACCACCCGCCATAATTTTTCCTGTTCATCGAGGGGGCGTTCTGAAAAGTCACCCCCAGCTAATGTCTCCATCGCCCGGAAGCGCCTCTCAAATTTCAAATTTGCTGATCGCAGCGCTTGCTCGGCATCTATCCCATATGCTCGAACCAGATTTACGGCTGCGAAGAGAAAATCGCCAGCTTCCTCATAAACTTCTTCACCTGTTGCTTCTTTGAGCTCTTCCATCTCTTCAATGACCTTGTTCCGAGGCCCCTCAATATCCGGCCAGTCGAAACCGTGTCTAGCTGCCCGCTTCTGTAACTTATGCGCACGCAGGAGTGCTGGCAGGGCGAGGGCGACACCATCAAGAGCACCTCGGGCTCCTTCCGCAGCACGCTCGGAAGCCTTGAGCTCTTCCCACCGTGTTTCTTCCATTACTCCATCTTCGCTACCGAAAATGTGTGGATGGCGGCGCTCCATCTTATCAGCGATGGTTTTCACAACGTCTTGAAACGCGAAATATCCTGCTTCCTCAGCCAAGCGAGCGTGAAAAACTACCTGTAGCAAAAGGTCGCCAAGCTCGCTTTTAAGATCACTGACGTCAGACCGTTCGATTGCATCGGCAACCTCGTAAGCTTCCTCGATGGTGTATGGTGCTATTGTCGCAAAGTCTTGAGCGAGATCCCATTCACAGCCTGCATCTGGGTCACGTAGTTGCGCCATGATACCGAGCAAACGATTTAATTGATCTGTCATCGTTTAAACCTAGCGGGGGCGATGCCATCTCGAAAGAACAATGGCGAAACCGCGATGTGATAATATATATTATGTTAAATTTAGAAAGGCTCCGACCTGATAGAACTTCAATTTATTCCAGTGACCAATCGGACAAGGAAATAAGCTGCGGTGATGATCGCCGCCCAGATCATTGCCATCTTCAGCATCTGCTTCTTGTGTAAGCCATCTGCACGGTTCATTCCGCCGAGATACGCAATCACCAGCGCGGCCATCATCGCGGCCCAGGCGATTTCACCGGCTCCTAAATTCACAACCTTATTTCCAAACCGTCATAGCCCACCGTTACATTCGAAGGAACTTTGCCACACAAAGTTCGATAATCGAGTGATTTGTCCATATGAGTCAGGACTATGGTCTTGGCTTTGCATTTCCTGGCCAGTTCAAGCGACATTTCCAGATGTGCATGCGTTGGATGCGGTCGCTCCCGCAAACAGTCTACGACCAGAACATCACAATCTTTAAAGCATCGGACCATTCCCGAGGTTATTTCGCTGAAGTCGGTTGCATAAACCAGGGATTTGCCGTCCGCCTCGAACCGGAATCCGGTACTTTGCACTGGCCCATGCGGCATCTCGACATCGTCGAAGGAAAATCCTGCAACCAACTGAGTTTCGGACGTTTCTTTCAGGTTGATCAGGGTCGGATATCCAAACTGGCCTTCGAATATATAGTCGAAGCGTCTCCGAAGCCGATCGCAGGTAAAGCTGCTCGCAAAGCCAGGTAACGGATTGCTGCGATCATAACGCATGACCCGAAGGTCATCGATACCATGACAATGATCGGCATGATCATGAGTCCAGAAAACTGCATCGACTTTGCCGATATCGTTGGTAAGCAACTGAGTGCGAAGATCGGTGGAGGTATCGACGAGGATGCGCTGACCAGCGTCATTTTCAACTATGATGGATACACGAGTGCGGCGATTTTTGGGTTCTGCCGGGTCACATTCGCCCCAATCATTGCCGATACGGGGAACGCCCGTAGATGTACCACAGCCGAGCATAAGCAATTTCATGCCGCAGCTTTCGAGAAGAGACGGTAAAAATTTCGCGTCGTATAGTCAGCAAGTTGATTCAGGGTTTCCCCCCGCAATTCTGCGAGGAAGCCGGCTGTATCTCTTACGAAGCCCGGCTCACAAGATTTACCCCTGTGGGGCGCCGGAGCGAGAAACGGACTATCGGTCTCCACGAGCAGACGATCTTTTGGGATAGTCTTTGCAACTTCCTGCAGGTCTCGCGCGCTCTTGAACGTGACGATACCCGAAAGGGAGATCGAAAGGCCGAGGTCGAGTACCTTTTCACCGAACTGTGCTGATGCCGTGAAGCAATGGATCAAAGCGGGAAAGGCGCCCTTCCCCATTTCGTCAGATAGAATTGCAAGAGTATCCTCGTCAGCGTCCCGCGTATGGATAATGACTGGAAGACCAGTCTGGCGGGCGACGTCGATGTGAATACGGAAAAGCCGCTGTTGCTGGGCACGATCCGAATGATCGTAGAAATAATCGAGCCCGGTTTCGCCAATCCCGATTACTCGAGAGTTCCGTGTTGCTTCCAAAAGCTGCTCGCGGGTCAAGCCAGCGTGGTCATCTGCATTGTGCGGATGAATGCCCACACTGGCCCAGACATCGGGTGTGGCGTTGGCAGTGCCGACTACCTGATCCCACTCCTCCTGCTTGGTCGAGATGTTCAGGAACGCACCTACACCTGCTGCGCGCGCCCTATCCAAGACTTCGGCTTGCTTGTCGACCAGCCCTTCGTATTCAAGGTGACAATGGCTATCGACAAGCATCAAACTGCCTCGGTGTCCGGAAGTTCAAGTCTGGGAAATGCCGGGACTGGCTTATCGATCACATGATCTGCAGCGACCAGAGCGTTGAACCAGGATTCATCCGACAGGTCGGCGTAAGTACGGCGTTCTTCCGTCACGCCCAATTGATCCAGAACCGCGGAAGATTTCGAAGGTACGACTGGCTGAATTGCGATCGCAAGATCTCTTATGGCCAGGAACAGCGTCTGCAGCACGGCCTTCATGCGCTCTGGATCGGTCTTCTTGAGACCCCAGGGGGCCTGCTCATCGACATAGGCATTACATGCGAAAACAGCCTTGAGCCAGGCTTCGATCCCCACGCTGAAATTCAATGCCTCGAATTCGCGCGGCAGGGTTACGTTGCAGGCCTCGCGAACGGTGGCGAGAAGCGTCTTATCCTCACCGTTTGGAGAGAAATCTTCGAGCTTTCCGTCCATGTTTTTGTGGATCATGGACAGCGTTCGTTGAGCAAGATTGCCGAAGCTATTTGCCAACTCTGAATTAACCTTGTTTACAAGCGCTTCAGCGGAATAGCTGCCGTCTTTTCCGAAGACCACCTCTGCCATCAGGAAGTACCGGAGAGAATCTACGCCAAAGAGATCGACCAACTGGTTCGGGTCAGTCACATTGCCCGCAGATTTCGATTCTTTGACACCCCGATTGAGCAAAAACCCGTGACCGAAAACCTTCTTCGGCATCGGTAGATCGGCGCTCATAAGAAAAGCCGGCCAATACACCGTGTGAAAACGGACGATGTCCTTGCCAATAAGGTGGAGGCTGGCGGGCCAGAACTTGTCCCACAGTTCACCACCGTCGGGGTAGCCCAAGCCGGTGATGTAATTGGTGAGCGCATCGACCCACACATACATGACGTGATTGTCATGTCCGGGTACTTTCACGCCCCAGTCGAAACTGGTGCGGCTGACAGAAAGATCTTTCAACCCGCCCTCGATGAAGGCGATCATCTCGTTTCTACGGCTCGCCGGTTCGAGAAATCCGGGCGTATTGAGAAGTTCGATCAGCGGTTCCGCATATTTCGAAAGACGGAAGAACCAGGTTTCTTCTTCGGTCCATTCCACCGGTGTGCCTTGGGGCGAGAGCTTTTCGCCCCCCTCCCCTTCGACGAGTTCCTTCTCGTCGTAATAGGCTTCGTCGCGGACCGAGTACCAACCTTCGTAACGGTCGAGATACAGATCGCCCTTGGCTTCCATTGCCTCCCAAATGGCTCGGCTCGCCTTATGATGATCTTCGTCCGTCGTGCGGATGAACCGGTCATATGTGATATCGAGCCGGTCAAAGAGATCCTTGAACGAACCCGACATCTCATCGGCCAACTCACGCGGGGTTATGCCGAGATCGCGAGCTTTCTGGGACATTTTCAAGCCATGCTCATCAGTGCCGGTTTGGAACCGTACCTCCCGACCCATCAGACGCTGGAAGCGCGCTATGACGTCGGCCGCGATAGTCTCATAGGCGTGGCCGATATGCGGCTTGCCGTTGGGATAGTGAATAGCGGTGGTTATGTAATAAGGGTCAGCCATTGCCGCGTTCGCTAGCCGCGCCCGCCTGCGCGAGCAAGGTCCCGATTTCCATACCCAGCAATCCTGGGTCGAAATTGTAGGTAGGCTGCTCGGCACTCAACCGGACGAGTTGGGCGTGCGTGTCGACCAGTTTACCGGGATTCCCTGCATGAGTGTCGATCTGCTCCGACAGTATGGCGCGTGCCAGACCGAGTACGGCCTGGAGCCGCGGAATATCCTGTTTTGAGCCGATTGCGCCCGCCAATTCGCCGCGAAGCCCGAAGTCGCGATCGCCTTTTTCCAGGATTGTCCGCATCAGTTGCGCTGGCTTGCCCAGATTGTATTTGAGAAACGTCAACGCAGAACCCGGAGAACCTGCCGAGGCTGCGATTGCCGCATCGCGCGAAGCTATGTCTGCCTCGGGTGCCAGATCGCGTAGAAGATTATCCATCGAGCGGCGGTCAATCGCTGAAAAGCGTAACGTCCGGCAACGCGAGCGGATCGTCGGAAGAAGGCGAGCCGGACTGTGGGCGACCAGAAGAAAATAGGTGCCTTGCGGTGGCTCTTCGAGGCTCTTCAACAGGGCGTTGGAGGCTGACACTTCCATGTCGTCGGCAGGGTCGATGATAACCGCACGCTTCGAGCCCAGGGTCGGCCGGGTGGTAAGGCGGCGCTGTATCTCGCGAACTTGATCGACCTTTATGCCACGGGCGAGTTCGAACGGCTTGCCGTCATCGCGCTTCTTTGCTTCGTCCCGGTTCTTCGGGCCGTATGTCAAAGTCAGAATGTCGGGGTGGTCCGCCTGCCCTTCCCCGCCCAGAAGTTCGCGCGCAGCTGCTTGTGCAAAGCTAGCCTTCCCCAGACCTTTCTTCCCCGCCAGCAGCCACGCATGATGCATCCGATCACCAGCCATCGCACGGCGCCACTGGCTCCAGGCGTCTTCATGGCCGACCAGATTCATGGGCGTAAGTCCTTCAGCATGGGGACCAGCGCCCGCATCAGCCGAGCATGAACCTCCTCAACCGTGCCATCGCCCGCGACCCGGAGGAAGCGTGCCGGTTCGGCAGTTACGAAACCGTCGAATGCCGAATTGACCTTGGAGTGATAAATGTGATCGCGGCCCCCGATCGCATCCGAACTATCGCCATCTCGGGCGCGCAGCCTACGACGGACTTCCTCGCTTTCCGCGCCGATAACGATCGTGATATCGGGCAGCAGATTGGCACTTCCGATTTCGTGGAGCTGCCGGACAGCGGCGTCGCCCAAAGCGCCAGCAGCGCCTTGGTATGCCCTGCTCGAATCGATAAACCGGTCACAGATCACCCATTTGCCCTGATCGAGAGCCGGCTTGATCAGGCGCTGGACATGATCCGCGCGCGCTGCGGCGAACAACAGCGCTTCTGCTTGCGGACCCCAGCCTTCGCCGGGTGGGGCGAGGAGGAGTTCGCGAATTGCTTCGGCACCAGGTGTGCCGCCGGGTTCGCGCGTCGCCACGACATCGATGCCGCGTTTTTCGAGAGCATCGCAAAGCAGTCGGGCCTGGGTGGACTTGCCCATCCCTTCCCCACCTTCAAATGCGATGAAAGTCCCTCGCTTCACGATACCCAGCCCATCATTCCATTCAGCAAGCGACGACCCAAGCCGGCCTCCTCAATTTCATTCCCCGCGAAGAGCGGAACGCTGAAGTCGGACAAGCCATCGATTGACACTGTGAGCTTCGCAATCTGCTCGCCCTTGCGCACGGGAGCGCGGATCGGCCCTTCGTAATTGACTGTCAGTTTCACATCGCGGTGGGCGCCGGTTGGGATATCGACATACACCCCACCGGGCGCGACCAGGGCCACCGCCGAACTGGAGCCGCCTTGCACCTCAGCCTCGGCCACGATTTCATCGGGTGCAAACAGGCGCTGCTGATCGAAGGCGGAAAAGCCCCATTCGATTAGGTCGCGCGCGGCCTGGTTGCGATCGCGCCCGCGGGGACTTGCCGCAACGACCATTACAAGGCGCCTGCCATTACGTTCGGCGGAGCCGAGAAAGCCATATCCTGCCTGATTGGTGAAGCCGGTCTTGATACCGTCAGCACCCGGAACCACGCCGCTGATCGGATCATGATTGGACTGCGTAATGCCGTTGTATGTAAATTCGTGATGTCCGACATAATGCCGATATTTAGACGGATGCTGACGAAGCATCTGGGTGGCGAGCGTCGTAAGATCGCGGGCGGTTACGAATGTGCGGCCATCGTCCATCCAGCCATTGGGCGTGCCGAAATGGCTGTCTTTCATGCCTATCTCTGCCGCCTTGGCATTCATCGCCGCGACCCATTCCTCGATTGATCCCGCCGCTCCGTCGGCTAGCGCTGCCGCACCGTCATTTGCGGAAACAGTCGTGATCCCGTGGACAAGATCGTCGACCGTCACTCGCGCATCATGTGGGAGGAACATGGTCGAGCCGACCTGATTCCATCGCTTCCAGACTTCCGGACGAAGAGAGAAGCTTTGCTGCGGCAGTATCTTCCCTTCCTCCATCCACTCAAATGCAAGGAAGGTCGTCATGACCTTCGTAATAGATGCGGGCATGAAGCGGCGATCCGCTTCCCGTTCGAACAGAATTTGCCCGCTGGTTACATCGAACAGATAGGCGATCGGAGCCTGGCTCGCGGAAGGAGGCGTAGGTCTTTCGACCTCCTGAGCGATAGTCGCGGCGGGAAGGATGGCTGCTACGGAAGCAGTCAGAACGAGGTTTCGAAAGACGTGTCGCAACGGGTTACGCATCGCCCAATGGCGACGCTCTCCTCTCGGATGAACTGGGCTACCTTCTATACCATGAAGAACGGCAATGACGAGGGCCGTCAGCCGCTTTCCACTACCCTGAATTAGCGAGCGATTTCGTCTGCCAGCAAGCCAACACTCATCGCGTAATAATTGGAGCAGTTATACTCGAGGATTACGCGGTAATTGCTGGTCAGGAGCCAAGCCGGTGTTCCGGGGCCATCGGGCTGGAAGAGCGAGACCAGCGTGTCACCGGGCAAGGCACGTTGCGGTTGCACGCCAAGCGAGCGCCATTCGGAAGCTGTCTTGTACTGGCTGTGACGTTCGTGAACGCGCGGACAGACGGGCGAGGTGAGTTCACTCCGATATCGATCGACATTGAAGCCCGAGGGTACGGAAGCGCGTACGCCCCATGGCTGGCCCGGTCTCCACCCAGCATCGCGGAAATAGTTCGCGATGGATGCCAGGGCATCGACTTCATTGTTCATGATGTCGGCTCTGCCATCGCCATCACCGTCGGTAGCCAGCCGGAGATAAACACTCGGGAGGAATTGGGGATTGCCGAACGCTCCGGCCCAGCTGCCCTGCAGCTCGCTGCGCGAATAGCCCTTGTCGGCCACCTTCATCAGATCGACCCACTCGCTGGAAAAGAGCTCCCGGCGCCGCCCTTCCCAGGCAAGAGTAGCCAGTGAGCGGGAAAGATCGAAGCCGCCCTTGACCCTGCCGTAAGCGGTTTCGTGGCCCCAGATGGCGACCATTATCTCTCCGGGAACTCCGAAGTCGCGCTCGAAAGCCGCAAGGCGGCTGCGGTAATTGGCATATTCGCGGCGGCCACCATTGATCCGGGCACTGTCGACATGGGTGGCGATGTAAGGTGCAAGCGGGGGATAGCCCGAACCGCTGGAGGAACCCGGCTGGCTCTGATCGAGTTCCATCACCCGCTGATTCGGGGTGAGGCCGGCAGTCATCCTGCGCAGTGTATTTTCACTCACCCCTTCGGCGCGAGCGCGGGCGATGAGGAGTTGCATATAGGCATCGAAGGACATGTCCTGAGCCATGGCGGGATTGGCGGGCAGTGCGAGAAGCAAGGCGCTGGCAGCGAGAAAGAGGTTTCGTAATTTCATGATTGGTATGTCGCAGGCTCAAGCTGAATGGCAAGTGTCATGAAGGGCTTACGCAAAAAGGCCTGTCACAGTTCCGATATAGGAGTGACAGGCCGGAAATGTTTGTCTAGCAAGCGCATCGCTCGCGGACAGGTGGCAGAGCGGTTGAATGCACCGGTCTTGAAAACCGGCAAGGGTGCAAGCCCTTCGTGGGTTCGAATCCCACCCTGTCCGCCAGCAGCTCAATAAAAACAAGCACTTAAAGGTCAATGTTGGGCCTTGCCATAACCTATGGCATACCTGAGAAAAGCGGGGAAAAATATCCCTCCCCTGCGATTCGCGCGTGCAAGAATGCTAAAGCGATGCCCATGCAATTCGACCCAGACCGCCCTAATAATCGAGAGCTGAAGGCACTTTCGCGCCTTTGTCTCGGCACCGTCGAAGACCCGGCGGCTTTCGTGAATGTCGGCAAGAACACCTTTGAGGCCATGCTTGCCAAGGGTTGGATTGTGGAGGCCCACGACGACACATATGGCACCGATGGCTACAAGATAACGCCAGAGGGTGAGCAAGTCTGGGAAGCGAATTACACCCGCCTTCGCAGATAAGGTGGACCGGCCCCACCGTTTCCAGTGTGCCGGTCCTGCACCGCGCCTCCCAAAGAACAAAAGAGACCGTGCCGCGTCGGGGTTTACGCACTCACCGACTAACCGGGTCTTTCGGGCCATGAATAAAAACCCCAGGCGACCAGCCTAATCTCGCGGCTCACTCCAATCGACAAGCTGCATGGCCTTGTCGGTGTCGATCCCGCTTTCTTTTGCCAGCGCCAAGGTCTGCACCACCGCCGCCAGAGCGCGTGCCCTTCCGCCAGTGTCAAAGGCTTGCAGCGGTCGCATCACATCGAGCTGCACATTGCCGCCCAGCTTTTCGGTCGCTTCCTGGGCAATCATCCGCGCGATAGGCTGCAACATCCATTGCGCTAGATGCCGCTGAGCCTCGCGCACCATCGGCCCTGTCGTCGCTGGATTGCTGAGACCGGGCAGGACGCCAAAAACCGTCTCGATGCTGGCCTTGGCACCTGCCAGGCTTTCTTTCGTCATCGCCTTGGAAAGGTCCGGCGTCACATCATGCGGCTTGAGGTCGGTCTGTGGTGCAGGCCCGCCCGCCGCCGTGACGTTTACGCTCTCGCGGACCAGCACCCGGCCCCGCATCCCGCGAAAGCCTCGCGCCAGAGCCGTCATGTCGGTGTCGGGCTGTTCCGGCATGGGGATGACCGCAGAGCCTAGCGGCGCATCCGCGTAGATTTCCGCCAGCGCCGTTTCGAGCGTTTCGAGCAACCCGCCTGTGAGCCGCGCCCGCCTGAGCGGCGCAACGCCGGTATATGGCGCGCTAACCTCAGAGCCGATGCGAAGATGCAAAACCTCACTCGCCAGCAGCGTCTCGGTGCGCCCGCCGCCAGTGTCGGGAATTCCGACCCGGTAAGCCGTTGGCACCGTAAACCGCGTGGTTAAGTCCCAATCGGAGCAAGGCACCAGCCCGGTCTCGCGGATTGCAAACACCGCCTCGCCTCTCAGCGCCAGAGCGCGCGCCGCTAAAGCTAGGTGGAACGGTGTGAGCATGTCGGTGCCATCGACATCGGCAAGGCTCAAACCGCCCTCCCAAAGGCTCACACAGCCCTGCACCGTGCCGGTTAATTCCGCCAAGCCATCGGTGCCGGTGATGTAGGCCGCGCGGGCCTGCATAATCTGGGCAGTATATCCGGTGCCGCTTGAGCGTTTCTCGATAGTCTCGGTTTTTTTCGTAAATGGCCACATGGTTCAAGCCCTCCGGTATGGGCGCAACAGGTCCGCTGCGCCGCTGTAGATGAGCGCTGTGGCGACCCATGCCGCGCTGCGCTGATAACGTTCCTCAATGGCCCCGCCCATATTGACAGAATAGCTAGATATTCCAGCGCGGTCGGTGCCATCGCTCAGATACTCTGCTAAGCGCTTGAACGCCTCCAGGATGGCCTCAGGAACCTCACCGCCGCCCACATCGGCCACAATACGATAAGGGCCAGCATCGGGCAGGCAGTAGCCATAAGGCCCCGCGTCGAGCGTGACCGCCTCCCACGCCTCGCCAGTCCAGCGCTCAGCGCCAGAGAGGGTCGCAGGCGCAAGTGGGAATTCCCAATGGCCATTGCCCTCGACCAGCCAAGTCACCTCGCGATCGGTAAAGCGTGGTTTCGTGTAAGCCTCGATGCGTTGCCAGATTGGCGCCGGGTCCAGTGCCGCCGCCGCCGCGCTCAGGCCGACAGGTGCCGCCGGATATTCGACCGGCAGGCCCTCGGTCTCTTTTATCGTCTCGGCCATCATGCGGGCCTCCATCTTTTGAGGGTGCGGTGCAGGCCGGCGTCGGGTCGTTCACAGTGCGGGATGCCCTCAGGCGTCCAGTTGCGAGCCTCGATCTGGGCCGATGGGTAAGCCCCGCGCGTTACCGCTGAGACCTCCACCAATTCCGCCGCCGTGATGCTGCGATGAACCACACCGTTCTCGCGGGTGACGAATTCGCCGCCCTTGATGACGCGAAAGCCGGGTGACAGGCCACGGATAAGGCCAGCACCATGAGCAGCGAGAAAGTCCCGCGCCCATGACGTATGTGCCGCCACCGTCGCCTCGAATGTAAGCGCGTCGGTTTCCTCGCGGACCTCAAGCGTTCCGGCTGTCCGACTGGCCAAAGGCTTTTCAAAGTTATGGCCGCTCAGAAAGTGCAGGTCGTCGTCGGAGTTTACGCGGGAGGCAAAAGCCCCCCGCGCGATGGTTTCAAAGTATCCGGGCGCAAGCTGCGTCCGGGTGTCGTAAGGGAAGCGGCCCGCCACGCGAACCGCATCGCCCTCCTGGCGAACCTCAAGCCCGCCTAGCGAACCGCCCCAGAGCATCAGACGCCTGCCGCCAGCTTGCGAAGCTGAGTAGTGCGCGGCACCTTGAGGTCGACCGTCAGAAGACCCGTAAGGCGAAGTCCGCCCGACTGCGCATCGCTGTAGGGGTCGCGGATAAGGTCCACACCGCCCCACATGCCGAGATAAGCCGGGGAGAGACCGCCAGCCGTTACCGCGAGCAATGCGGTGTCATCGGTCAGCTGCGTGGAGAGGATCGGATTCCCCATGCCAGCGGTGAGCCGCGTCCATTCGGTCTGGCCACTGCCAGCGTCATAGATTGCGTCGTCCAGGTCCGCCCACATCTCCGGTGTGATTGCCATGCGAACCGCCGAAGGATCGGAGATAGCGTTGGCAGTCATAAAGGCGATGATTTCGGTGCGAACCGCGGGCCACGTTGCTGCCCAGGTGCCAGTGCCGCTGGCCAGTTCGACAAGGCCCGTAGGCTCACCGTCGAGACCGTCACCGACCAAGATGGCCCGGTCGAGTTCGGCACCGATAGCAGCGGACATGTCTCGCCGGATGGCCTGTTCCAGTCCCGGCCCGGTCTGTTTCACCGCCTTGCGGCTCAGGCGCATGTGCGCGCCAAGGGTGTGGTCGGGCGAAAGCGTGGTCTCACTCGTCTGGAATGCGGTCGCGTTGGGCACATTGCCGCCCTCGGTTGCTGCCCATCCGGCCACCGCGCCTTGCGTGGCGACAGGATATTCCACCGTTCCAAACGGAATCGAGACCGAGTTAACACCCAGCCGCGATGCGACCGATGCCGGGAACAAGCGGTCGAAGATGCCGCGCGTGGTTTTCGGCTCGACCACACCGCTCGAAACAGTGTCGCGGGTTTCCAATGCCTCAAGCGGCATGGGAATACCCTGATACTGTCCAGCGCTGCGCATCTCCTGCACAACCTCAAGGGTCTGGCCGGTGAGTTGCTGGCCGTGGTCGAGCGCTGCCACAACCTGGCGGACCTCAAAGGCCGACATGATTTCGGCCCATTCGGTTTCCGACCGGGTTTCGAGTTCTTCGCCAGCTTCCCGGCGTTCCTCGTCCTCAGCGATCAGTGCCGCGCGATAGCGGGTTTCGTTCGTCCGATATTCCTTGTCGAGTTCACCCATCGCGCGGGTTTCATCCTCGGTCGGATTATCGTTGCCAGCGAGGGTCGCCAATTCCTGGCGAATTTCCGACTGGCGGCGCGTGATTTCCATAGACTTTAACATTTCCGATTCACCTTTTGTTCGGTAGTTGCCCCCCGCACACCGTGCAGAAGATTTCGCCATTCTTGGCGTTCGGCAGAAAGCGGCTCGTGGCCCAGTTCCTGCCGAGTTTTTTGCGCGTGACATCGCCCGCACAAAATCTGAAGATTGCTCAGGGTGAACGCGAGGTGCGGATGCGTCCGCACCGGCTCCACGTGGTCGCACTCAAGCCCTGTGTGCACACCGCAGCGAACACAGGCCCAGCCGTCACGTTCGAGCGCCTGCATCCGCAGCGCTTTCCAACGCGGGCCGCGCGTGATGTGCCGCGAATAGCGGGTGTGCTGTTTCCGCTCAGGTCGCATTGCGCACCTGCAATTCGTAAAAGATGACCTCGCCAGCGGGTGCCAGCGGGGAGACCCTGGCCACACTGAATTCCTCGCCGCCGATGAGCAGCCGGTCTGAGGTCTCAGGCTCGATGGCCAGACCATCGGCAGACAGGAAAATGCGCCGGTCGCCGATATTGATTAGGCCCGCCGCGATGAATTGGATTTCCACCGCATAGGTCGCCGAAAGGATAGTGACCTCATACGCCACGTCTGGGCCGGGGATCTCCTCGCCATATTCGTTTTGTGTGGGCGGCCCTGCCCTCAACAGCGTTGCAGCCTGCCCATGCTTCGCGATCAGCCGCGATGCTGTTTCCTTCATCCCCATGCGATGCGTCCTTTCGATAGTGAGGGGGCGCGCTTCATGCGCTGGCCTTGGGCGACCGCCACGACAGTCGCCGCAACCGGATCGACCCGGCCCGTTGACCGGCCCGCCGCCAGTTTGTGATTGCCCGCCGGATCGACCAGCGTGATTGCGTCGGCAAAAGCTGAGCGCAGGAGCAGCGAGGGCACTGTCTGCACCTCGCCCTCAAATACAGCGCGCCGGGTGCGCTCAATGTCCTCTGAGCCGTCTTTCCATCCGAAACCGCGCCAGATGAACGGCACCCGGTCTAAGCCCGCCTCGCGCAGCGCTTCCAAGAATTCGGCATGGCGGAATCTGTCACCGCAGATTGCAGCCGGTGCCTGCCCGTTCAGCCGCTCGACCACACTGGCCAGGAAGCGACCGACCGGCACCGTGGTCTCGCCCATCGTCACCAGTTCGCCGCGCTCAGCCATCTCGACATAGCGATGCGCCACACCATCGGCCTGCCCTCGGTCGGCAAGCCCAGGCTTACAGGGGAAAGCACCCACGCACTCCAGGCGTCCGGTCTCTGGCCAATACAGCGCCGCTGCACTCATCGACCGCGAGCCGCCAAGGTCCACGCCCATAACCACCGGCCCCTCGCGCAAGGGGAGGTCATCGGGCGAAACCTCACAGCCTAGCCACTCGTCCACCGTTAGCAGCACCGAGCGGTCATCCGATGCGACCCGCTCATTCCGGTTGAGATTGCGGAAGCTGGAGAGTGCAGAACCGCCGCGCGCTATGGCCCGCCGTGCCTGAGCGACCAGCCATTCGGGCGATGGGCCAATGCCTTCTTTCGCGCCGGGATTGGCAACCAGTAGGCTTTCCATGTCATCGGGAGGCAAGCCGGGTGTGGGCCGGTGTTCCTGCACATAGCAGCCGGGGGGAGGTTCATCGAGCCAGCGGGAGAATGTGTTGGCGTCATCCGGTGCCGATGTGGAGATTATTAGCGCGCGGCCATCGCGCTTGCCGAGACCGGATAGGATAGCGTTCTCTAGCGCGTCACCTTTCTCGCGCTCCCATGCGGCCCGCTCATCGAGAATTGCCAGCGTCGGTGCGCCGCCAAGAATGCTTTTACCGTCCGCCGCGATCACGCGCGCCAGACCGCCGCCGTTCTCATCGGTCTCGACCTCAAGCCGTGACCCGCGCCGGATAGTGAATTGCTCGCGCTGTTCCTCAGGCAGACCGTCAATGAAACCGACCAGGAACGCGAAGGCTGTTTTAGCCTGGTCACGATTGCGGGCCGCGAAAATGATTTCTCGTTTAGGCTGTGGTGCAATCTCGCCCATCAAGTGACCGAGTGCGATTCCGGCACTGAGCGCAGTTTTTGCCGCGCCGCGTCCGATGCTGAGACAAGCGGCCTCGATCCCCTTGGCGAAGGCACCGCGCACAAATTGCTTTTGATAGGTGGCCAGCTTTAGCGGCTTGCCTGCCAGTCTGCCCTCAGGGACCACCAGCGTGGGCAGGAATTCGAGTGCTGCCATTGCCTCTTTGGATGCGCGGGTCATCGGCAATCCTCCCCGGAATTTTGGGAGAGAGAAAGAAAGAGTTGGGCGGCGGTCACACGTTCCCACGCAATCGGGGGCATTGGGACCACATCAGCCAGCGTCACACCCGTCACAGCCTTTAGGCTGCTGTGACGTTTGTAACGGTAAGCTGGCCCGTCACTGTGCGTGACATGTGACGGTATGTGACGATTGTGACGGTGCGGCTCAGTCATCGTCCTGCACCTTCCAAAAGTAATCGTTAAACCCGCGCACCTCGTCCAGTTCGATGAGCCTATCCTTTGCCCGCTTGAAGGCAGTGCGGGCCGCGCTCTCGCTTGAGCCTGTAGTCAGTTCATGTGCTGCGCAGGCCTCTCGCCAATGGTCGATAGAGACCACCGCCACGCCCTGAGGGTAATCCGCACCCATGTCGGTGCGCCCATGCTCAGACAGGGCATTCGTCAGGGCAGTCATGGCCACCTGGTCTTTGCCCTTGAGCCGCTTACGGATCGGCACCGGCTTGTCGGCAGGGTCGACCACCGCACTCGTTACCGGGTCGCCATCTTCATCGGTGCCCAGTGTCACAGACCGCAGCACATAGTGCAGGTCCGAAGGCATAATGAGGTCGCGCTGTTTCTTGCACTTGATGGCCTGATTAGAGACCATGATTTCGGTATCCATCGCGGCCCGCTGAGCCGATGAACCGCGAGCGCCCTTTTCTTCATCCTTGCCGGTGTGGTGGATGAGCATGACATGCGCGCCGGTCGCCTCGCGGATCAGGTCGCAGTTCTTGACCAGTTGCGCGGTATCCTTGGCGGTGTTCTCATCGCCCTCGCCCATCGAGCGGGCCAGCGTGTCCACCACCACCAGCGCGGGCGAATACTCTTTGAGGATTGCCGCGAGGGCCTTGGCGTCAATGTTGCCGTGCAGGTCCACGCCGATGGGCAGGAGGATGAACGGTGCATCCGCCATGTGCGGATTCTCGCGCTTGAAGGCCGCGAGCCTATTCAGGACGCCAGAGCCGCCCTCAGCGGCGATGTAGAGCACCGGGCCACCGTTGACCTTGCACCCGCGCCATTCTTGGCCAGCGGCGATGTGCATCCCCATGTCGAGCGCCACAAAGGTCTTGCCCGCGTTCGATGGGCCGTAGAGCATCGAAAGCCCGTTGGCAGTCAGCCAGCCCTTGATGAGGTAATTGCAGGACAACACCGCCTCGATGGCGTCCAGGCTCACCATGCGGCTCTTGAGTTCGTCGAAGCGGCTCGCGCGGCTTTGCTTCTTTTCCTGGCCCATGTCTGAGCCGGGTCCGATTTGCTCCCATGTCTCGAAAGCTACGCGGTCGGCCTCAGCCTTGAGGTCATCGGGCAGACCATCGGTGAAGGCGTCATAACCATAGGTCATTGCAGCGCCTCCCATTCCAGTTCGAGAATGTCGGCGATGAAAGCGCACTGCACCAAGGCGCGGCAGTAGCGCACTGCCACCTCAAGACTGTGGATCGGCACATCGGCAAAGACAAAATAGTCCGCCACGGTGCGCGCCTGGATGGCATGGTCCATCGAGACCAGCTCGCGCCGGGTGGTGATGAGCGTGATGGCGTAATCGCGGGCGATGAGCAGCTTTTGCCGCGCATCCATCTCCGCACCATCGGTGCAGTCGGGCACGAATTGCCGGACGTGGAAAGCAAGGTCGCTCATACGTCCACCACCAGGAATTTGATGCCCAGGCTCGCGAGAAAAGCGTTTCGCTCGCGTTGGTAGATCGGGAGCAGCTTGCGACCGATTTCCTTAGGCGGCATGTCGGGAAGCCACCGGCAGTCAAAGCGCTCATTGGCCTTGAAAATGAATTCGACCTTGTAGCCATGCGGTAGCTGGCAGGTGCGGCGATGGGTCACGCTCATCACACACCGTCCTCAGGCTCGCGCCCGTCATGCTCGTGGTCTGGCTCGTCGACCTCGCGCGGGTCGTCATCCTCAAGGGGATCGTCGTCCTCAAGGTCACAATCGCCGTCGATCACATCGAGCAGGTCGACAAGCGCCTGCACTGCGCAGCCGATGGCCTCGCGGTCGACCATGCCCTGCACCTGAAAGCGGTCATTCCGGCCATCCGGCCCTTGAAAGAATGCGACATACGGCGCGGGGAGAGTGTTCTCAGCCATGCTGCACCGCCAATCCGCGCAGCCAGAGCAGCACTTGCAACCGCGCTTTCTGAGCCTCGGTAGCTTGAATTTTCGGTCGAGATTTAGTAGGGCCGGAGAGTTCGCTGCCGTGAACATTCCAGCCCTCGCACCTTGCCTCGGTGTGAGGGTTTTGGCTTTTCATGGTTAGGCCACCTCGCGTTCAGCGATGCGGGCCTCGACCCATGTGGCGACCTCATCGCGGCAGAAAGCGATGCGCTTTTCGCCGAGCGGCACAGCCATGGGAAAGCGACCTTGCGAGCGCAGGCGATTAATCATCGTGCGGCTCAGCGAAGTGATTTCGCAGGCCTGATTAAGGCTTATCAGCTTTGGAATTTGGGACATTGACCACTCCGTTTGTGTGGAAGCGGCTGTCCATTTGGAACATTTCAGTCGGTGATGCAGCAAGATAGCACTGCACCGTCAAACGTTAGACGTTGCAGTAACGCTCCTTGATGTATTTCCAATGGTCCCAACCTGGCCTGCATTCTGCACGCTCTAAATAAGACTTCACGTAAGAGTAGCTGCTGGCGACCGTGCGCGCGCTCACATCAAATTTAGCCATTGTTTCACTTGAAGCGCTTTCGTAACCGCCTCTCCCAATTTCCTCGACGCGCGCCTTCATAAAGACCCCGATTTCCATCTTACGGTCATGTGCATTGAGAGAATTAGACCAGCCCTGATAGCCCTTGCGCCGCGCAATCGCTTCCAGCCGATAAGGCGTGTAAGCCTCTTCCCCATCAATCATGTCTGCAAGTTCTTTGGCGAGGGCCGATTCTATCTCTGTAAAACCGGACCGAAAGTAATCGGCAAGCGGGGTCAGATCGCCCTCGACTAGGCCCGCAGCGACCCTGCCCATCGCCTTTTGTTGCGGATCGCTCCAATCGCTAAACTTACGCATTTAGGTAGGCCTCCCAAGCCTGCATGAGTTCGCGCCGCTTATCGAGCGCAGACCCGCGTCGATATGCCGCCTCGGTCTTGTCGCTCAGCGTATGCGCCAGCGCCGCCTCTGCAACCTCGCGCGGGAATTCGGTCTTGTCACCACACCAGTCGCGGAATGTGCTGCGCAGACCGTGCAGCGTCACTGTCTTGTCGGGACTAGCGCGCCTGAGCGCTTTGGTCATGCCGGTATCAGCGATGGGCCGGTCATCGACCGCGCCGCCGAATAGTAGCTGGCCTGTGGCCCGTTGGCGCATCGCCTCGACTATCTGCACCGCGCGGTCGCACAGCGGCACCACATGTTCTTTGTCCGCCTTCATGCGGTCGGCAGATAGCGTCCAAGTCTTAGCGGCCATGTCGAATTCATCGAAGGTCGCGAACCGCGCCTCGCCAGAGCGCGCAGCCGTGAGCATCACGAATTCCACCGCCCTAGCTGCCACACCAGTCGCCTCGCGCAGTTTCGCAGCGGTCTTAGGCGCATCGGCATAGGCAAGCGCCGCGTGGTGCGACTGCCCTTTCTTGCGCCGTGGCGGCATTACCTTGTCGAGCAGACCTTGCCAGCGCGCCGGATTGTGGTCTTTCCGCCAGCCATGCGCGATGGCGTAGTCAATCACAGCCTGAATTCGTGCCCTGAGCCGGTCGGCAGTGACAGGCCGTTCCTCCCAATGTGGTGTTAGGCAGGATTTCACATCGCCAATGGCAATGTCGGCGATGGGCATTTTGTGCAGCGGCTCCGCATATTCGTTGAGGGTCATGTGCCATTGCTGGCGGTGTTTATCGTTCGACCATCCGCCCTCTTTGGAAGCAAGCAGTTCATCCATGCAATGCTTGAACGTGATAACGCGGGCCGGTTTGTGGTCCGCTTTCGGGTCAATACCGCGCGCCAGCTTGTCGCGGATTTCGTCGGCCTTTTCTCGCGCCAGTGCCAGCGAGACAGGTGCAGTTCCTCGACCATATCCGCCAAGGCCCAATTCGGTGCGCTGGCCAGAGCGCTTGTAGATGAAAAGCCATTGGCGCGATCCACCTTTGCGGACCCTGAGAAAGAGGCCATCGCCATCGCTGTAGATGCCTGGCTTTTCGAGACGCTTGATTTCGGTCTCAGATAGCTTGTGCCGAGCCATCAGGCACCGGCCTTATGGGGTTGGAATCCCGCTTTGTCCGCCATCATTTTCGTTTCCCCTTGTCATAACCGCCAAGCTGTCTTTCTCGTTTTTATTGGCAATTACAAGGGGGTGGTTGACGGTAAAGTCAGTAAAAATGGCGGACAGTCGGGCACCCTGTCCGCCAGCTATTTCTGCTGGGTGCCGGTAAGGTCTGCGCCCTTGCGGTCAGCCTTCGGATAATCCTCCGGCTTGACGCTCGATTGGTTCTTGAGCGCGCGATGCTCTTCCGCGATGCCGCCATCGGCCGTGTTCTCATCGTCTTCATCGATACCCTGCGGTTCGTCTACGATTTCGAATTCCATTTTAACTCTCCTTTCGCAATCAACGCGCCCGCGCGTTTAAGTTGCCGGTCGATCCGCCGAAGGGCTTTGAAATTATGGTGAAACGCCGCTTTAACTCCCTTGGCGGCTATCAATGAGGCTTCCTGAGTATCTCGATCATCTGTTCGCGCAGGATGGGATCCCAATCGTCACGCAGCTGGCGGACGCGGGCGATGAGCGCTTCATTTTCGCCGTAAGCAATGTCGGGATCGTATAGCTCAGCGATGGCAGGCATGAATTTGCGGTCCATTTCCTCGAACGCATCGGCCGCAGCCTGCGCCTGTCCCGCATTCATGCCGAGCGCTTCGAACGCCGACCGGCCCATGCGGATGCTGCTGTCGTAGGTTTCCCGGATGATGTCGCGGCACCCGTAATACCACAGGTCGTAGACATGGCTGCGGTCGATCGCGCGGGCGATCACATGGACCTGCGGATGGTTCGCCACCACATATTTCACCAGCCGGTCGATCTGTTCGCGCTCGTCCAGTGCCACCACCAGCAGCTTCGCCTTGTCGATACCCGCCGATTGCAGCAGGTCGGGCCGGGTCGCATCGCCGAAATAGGTGCGCAGGCCGAACTTGCGCAGGATATCCAGCTGCTTGCTGTCGTAATCGATCACGGTGGTCGAATGCCCGGCGGCCTGGATCATCCGGTCGACGATTCCGCCGACCCGGCCCCTGCCCGCAATGATGACGGGGTTTTCTTCCTCGATGACGTCTGCCGCGCGCCCTTCTCCATCGCACAGGGCATGGGCGATGACCTTGTCATAAAGGATGAATAGGAGCGGCGTGGCGAGCATGGTCAGGGCGACGATCAGCAGCAGCGTATCGGCCATCGCTTCGGGGAAGACCGCATTGGCCGCCGCGAAAGCGATCAGGACGAAGGCGAACTCCCCTGCCTGGGGAAGGCTGAGGCAGAACAGCCACAGGGCCTGCCGCCGCAAGCCGTAGAACCAACCGACCACGAACAGCACTGCGAACTTGGCTGCGATGATGACCCCGGCCCCCAGCAGCACGGTCTGCCAGACCTGCTCCGCAAGCGCGAAATCGATGCTGGCCCCGACGGTGATGAAGAAGAGCCCGAGGAGCAGGCCCTTGAAGGGGTTGATATCGCTTTCAAGCTCGTGGCGATATTCGCTGGTCGCCAGCACGACGCCTGCGATGAAAGCGCCCAGCGCAGGCGACAGGCCCACTAGCGACATCAGCAGCGCGATCCCGATCACGACGACCAGCGCGGCGGCGGTGAACAGTTCGCGCAGCTGCGCGGCGGCGATGTAGCGGAACAGCGGACGGATGGCGTAGATACCGATGCCCACCACCGCGGCGACGGCAGCGATCCGCGTGACGGCGGCCAGCCACATCGGCATGGGACCGGTCAGGTCCAGCCCGCCATGCGCCGCCTCACCATGGCCGGACGTGGCTGGATAGAGTTCGGGCATCGCCAGCAGCGGAAGCAGGGCGAGGATGGGGATTACCGCCACATCTTGCACCAGCAGGACGGAGAAGGTGGCTTCGCCGCCCTCGCTGCCCATCAGCTTTTTCTCGGTCAGCGTCTGCACGATAATGGCCGTCGACGACAGCGCCAGCACCATGCCGATGGCCAGCGCCGTCTGCCACGGCTGCGCATCGATCAGCGCAAGGCCGGTGATCGCCAGCGTAGTCAGCAGCACCTGGCCCCCGCCTAGCCCCAGCAGCTTTCCCCGCATGGCCCACAGGCGCTTGGGTTCGGTTTCCAGCCCGATGATGAATAGCATCATCACCACGCCGAATTCGGCGAAGACCTGCAGAGCCTCGACATCGACGCGCAGTGCCACGAGCAGCGGGCTGATCGCCATGCCCGCCAACAGGTAGCCCAGCACCGAGCCGAGGCCGAAGCGGCTTGCCAGCGGCACGGCGATGACGCCTGCCACCAGAATGATGAAGGCGAGGATCAGGAAACCAGTCATCCTAAGTCACCTGCCCCCGCTCCTTTTTCATACATTCTGGCCTAGACGTGCAGCGCGCGCCCGTAGCTTGCCAGCACGCTTTCATGCATCGATTCCGAAATGGTCGGATGCGGGAAGACGGTCTGCATCAGCTCGGCCTCGGTCGTTTCCAGCGTCTTGCCGACAACGAAGCCCTGAATCATCTCGGTGACTTCGGCGCCGACCATGTGCGCGCCCAGCAATTCGCCGGTCTTGGCGTCGAACACGGTCTTCACGAAGCCTTCCGCCTCGCCCAGCGCGATGGCCTTGCCATTGCCGATGAAGGGGAATGTGCCCGCCTTCACCTCGTAACCCGCTTCCTTCGCCTTGGCTTCGGTCAGGCCGACGCTGGCGATCTGCGGGTGGCAATAGGTGCAGCCCGGGATATTGTTGCGGTCGAGCGGGTGCGGATGCAGATCCTTCTTGCCCAGTTCCTGCGCGATGGCTTCGGCGCAGGTGACGCCTTCATGGCTCGCCTTATGCGCCAGCCATGGGCCGGGGGTGCAGTCACCGATGGCCCACAGACCCTTCGACTTGGTGCGGCCGTAATCGTCGATCTGGATGAAGCCGCGATCCATTTCGACCAGCTTTTCCAGGCCCACATTCTCGGTGTTGGGCACGATGCCGATGGCGGTGATGCAGTGGGTGAACTCGGTTTCGGAAACCTTGCCCTTGCTGTCCTTGATCTTGGCCTTCACTCCGCTGCCCGTGACCTTGAGATCTTCGACGCCTGCGCCGGTCATGATGGTCATGCCCTGCTTGGTCAGGCTCTTCTCGAGGAAGGCGGAAACGTCCTTGTCTTCCACCGGCACGATCCGGTCGAGCATTTCCACCACGGTAACATCGACGCCCATGTCATTGTAGAAGCTGGCAAATTCGATGCCGATGGCGCCCGATCCAATGACCAGCAGCTTCTTCGGCATTTCCTTGGGCGTCATGGCATGGCGATAGGTCCACACCCGCTCGCCATCGGCCTTGGCGAAGGGCAGGTCGCGGGCGCGCGCACCAGTGGCGACGATCACATGCTTGGCAGTGAGCTTTTCTTCGCCCTTCTCGCCCTTCACCGTCAGGCTGGTGGGTCCGGTCAACGTGCCGGTGCCCATGTGCACGGTGATCTTGTTCTTCTTCATCAGATGCGTGACGCCCTGATTCAGCTGCTTGGCCACGCCGCGGCTGCGCTTCACCACCGCTTCCAGATCGGCTTCGATCTCACCGGCGATCTTGAGGCCATAGTCCTTGGCGTGCTGCGCATAATGCAGGATTTCAGCACTCCGCAGCAGCGCCTTGGTCGGGATACAGCCCCAGTTGAGGCAGATGCCGCCCAGCAGTTCGCGTTCGACGATGGCGGTCTTCAGGCCCAGCTGCGCGCAGCGGATCGCCGCGACATAGCCGCCGGGGCCCGAACCGAGAACGATGACGTCGTAATTTTCAGACATGATTCGCCAGATTTCCTTGTTCAGATTTTACGCTGAAACACAGCTCAAGTTGACACAGTTGACAGTGTCCTGATGATAAAACTCTCCGTCCCCAAAGCGCCGGAATTGCGCGCTTTTCGAGACGGGATGAAACGGATGACATTTTTGCAGGCTAGCATTAGCGGGGCCTTGTAGGACAGCGCTCATGCATCATTCTCGGGCACGGGGTTTGCCGCCTCTGCCGCCATGCGGACGGGGCGCGGCTTGTCCTCATCGTCGAGCAGGACGAATTTGAACGTGCCTTGCGCCACCTTGGTCTCTGCCGTGCCATTGCGGGTGCGGGCAATCGCTTCTGCCTCGACGGTAAGCGAGGTGTTGCCCGTGGCCGTGATCTCGCAATAGACCGACAGTTCGTCACCCACCTGCATCGCGCCGGGGAAAGCGAAATCACTGGCGGAGACGACTACGGCCTTGCCCTCGCCCTCGCGGCTTGCAAGCGATCCGGCGCCGAGCGCCATCTGGCTCATCAGCCACCCGCCGAACACCCCGCCATAGGGGTTGAGATCGGTCGGCATCGCCGTGACGCGGATGAGGGGTGAGCGGGTTTCCATCGGTCAGCCTGCAATCGCTTCGAGGAAGCGTTTTTCGACCCAGCCCGAGCGGCAGGGCCCGGTGTAATTCTCTTCGGTCGCCGCCGGGCTGGCGGTGCCGCAGTCGGCCGCAGTCTGATCTTCGCCAGGATAGACGATCCCGCTCATCCCGTTCTCGCTGGTGCAGATCTGCACGCCATGGCCGGCCGCAAGAATATCGCGCGACTTGGTCGATGTGCTGGGCGCGTCATGGACATAGGGCTTGTCGTCGCCTTCGGCATCATACTCGGCGACTTCGGCAAAGGTGCTGCAGGCGTCGAAATCGGGTCCGTCGCCGCCGATACGGATCGGCTTGGGGATCGGACCGTCATACGCCGCGGCCGGCGCAGCAGTTTCGGCGGGCGCGGCAATAGGGTCAGTGTCAGCCGAGGCATTGTCCTCTTGAGGCTGCGAACAGGCCGTGAGCACGCACAGAGCAATCGTCGGGAGGGCATATTTCACTGCATAAACTCCGAAAACGGCGAGCGGAATATGGCGTCTCGATGATCGGCAAGAGACGGAAGGCGGTTCGGCTCGCAAGGCCGCATCAACCCTCCTTGCGCAGGACCAAGGTTATCCCGTCGAACCAGTTTACCGTAACCCTACCATCCGGATCCTGCGCGAACGCTGGTGAGCCGGAGACAGCGGGGCCGAAGGTTTCTCCGTCAGCGCAGCGCAGCGAGAAACCGCCTTGCGCCTCGGGATTGCGGGTCGGGTCGGCGCAAGTGGCGTCAAAGCTGTAACCCTTCAGCGGTCCGGAAATCGCATCGCCCTGCCACCTGACGCTAGACGGGGTGACCGAAAGCGAAAGGCTGCGGGCTGCTTCCAGCTCGGCATCGCCGAGGGCAGTGACGCCGTTCGGCCGCGTGAGGCGTGTCTCGACCACCTTCCAGGTTCCGTCGGCAAGCGGGCCTTCGGGTATGGTGGGCTGCTCGGTATCGGCGGGAGGGCCGCGCTCACCCGCAGCAGTCTCCGTCACTTCGCCGGCGTTGGCGGTTTCGGTTTCTGCGGGCGCTTCGGCAGGCTCGGAACAGGCTGCCAGCGCCAAGACGGAAAGGCTGAGCGCAAGTGCGGTTTTCATCATCACCACATTCCCTTCGGTGTTTCAAACGATATGACGTGGGTGCGAAGGCGGAAATCAAGCATCGAGGCCGTCCTTCGGGTACGCCTGGAAAGTGCCGTAAGCGACTTTATTCCCGTCCGTGAGCTGACTGTTCAGAAGATCGAGTTCGTCTTTCGGTGTATCCGTATCGGCAAGATCGATGAACATGACGTCCTCGACATCGAGAAGCTGGTAACGGTCTTCTATCAGTGCTTCCGACGCTTCCTCTCGGAATTCGGCCTCCGATTCACAATCGACAACCACGTTGACGAATGCGCCATACATACCGGAAGCGTGGAGCTCCGAACCCGGCTCGGCTCTCACCTCATAGCAGCCAATCCAAGCCATTGACTTAAACCAGCAGCCCCATCGGATTCTCGCATAGCTGCTTGAACGCTTCCATCAGCTGCGCACCATCCGCGCCGTCGATGGCGCGGTGGTCGAAGCTGCCGGTGGCGCTCATCACGGTGGCGACGCCCAGCGCGCCGTCGATCACCCAGGGGCGCTGTTCGCCTGCGCCGACTGCCAGGATCATCGCCTGCGGCGGGTTGATCACGGCGTCGAACTGCTTGGTGCCGAACATGCCGAGGTTGGAGAGCGAGGCGGTTCCGCCCTGGAATTCATGCGGCTGCAGCTTGCCGTCCTTGGCCTTGCCGGCCAGCTCCTTCATCTCGGTGCTGATCTGGGCGAGGCCCTTCTTGCCCGCATCGCGGATGATCGGCGTGATCAGGCCCGAAGGCGCGGCCACGGCAACCGACACATCCTCGCGGGTGTACTGGAACAGCTCGTCGCCCTGGAAGCTGACATTGCAGGCAGGCACGCGCTGCAGCGCGCGGGCCAGCGCCTTGATCAGCAGATCGTTGACCGACAGCTTCACGCCGTCTGCCTCGAGGCTCTTGTTGAGTTTGCCGCGCAGCTTGAGCAGCGCATCAAGGCGCACGTCCACGGTGAGGTAAATGTGCGGGATGGTTTGCTTCGCCTCGGTAAGGCGCTTGGCGATGACCTTGCGGACATTGTTGAGCTTGGTCGCTTCGTAAGGCGCATCAAGATCGCCGCCCTGCGAGGCAGGCTTCTGCGCGCTGGGAGCGGGCGCGGCGCTTTCCTTGGCGGGTGCTGCCGCGCCGGCCTTGGCGTTTTCGACATCGGCCTTCACGATCCGGCCGTTGGGGCCAGAGCCGGTGATGCCCGAAAGGTCGACACCCTTATGCTCGGCAATGCGGCGCGCGAGCGGCGATGCCTTGATGCGCTTGCCATCGTCATCCTTGGATGCCGCAGGAGCGGAACCGGTGGACGCCGGAGCAGGCGCCGATTTTTCGGTCCGCTTTTCTTCCTGCTCGACCTTTTCCTCGCGCTGCTGCTTTTCGGTTTCGACCTTGCTGTCGCCGGAATCGGAAGAGGTCTTGTCGCTACCGCCTGAGGGCGCGGCCTTGGCGGCTTCCTCGACATCTTCGCCTTCTTCGGCGAGCATGGCGATGACCGTGCCGACCTTTACGCCTTCCGTGCCTTCTTCGACCTGGATCGAGGCGAGCGTGCCTTCGTCAACGGCTTCGAATTCCATCGTCGCCTTGTCGGTTTCGATTTCCGCCATGATATCGCCGGCGGAAATGGTGTCACCCGGCTTCACCAGCCATTTGGCGAGGGTTCCCTCCTCCATGGTGGGCGACAGGGCGGGCATCTTGATCGGCGTGGGCATTGGTGACGTTACGTCCTCGCTGGGTAATGTGTTGCGGTGGTCTCTGGCCAATTTGCGCCTCCCCCGCAAGGTCCTTGCGTAGAATACGAATTAGCTTGTAACCGGCATCCACAACAGGGAGCCGGACCCATGCGTATTTATCTCGTCGTCATGGACGAAACCGAAGAAGCCAAGCAGGCGCTGCGGTTTGCATCATTGCGGGCCATGAAGACCGGCGGATCGGTGCATATCCTTGCACTCGTACCGCAGCAGACTTTCAATGCCTTTGGCGGGGTGCAGGCCACGATCGAGCAGGAGGCGCGCGAACGCGCAGAGGTCATGGCGAACAACGCCGCTGGCAATATTTTCGGGGAAATGGGCAAGCGGCCCGTGATCGCAGTGAGGCCCGGGGCGCCTGCCGATGTGATCTCGAAATATCTCGAGGATAATGGCGAAGTTGCCGCACTGGTGCTGGGCACTGCCGCAGAAAGCGGCAACGATCCGCTGGTGGCGCATTTCGCCGCCCGCGCGGCCAACCTGCCCTGCCCGCTCTATCTGGTGCCGGGCAATCTTTCGAAGGAAAGGCTGGACGAGCTGGCGTAAGCGCTCAGGTCAAAGTGCCGCGTGTTGGGTAACCTTTGTCCATCGTGAATTCGAGACCTTCGAGCAGATCGTCGAGATTGGGCCGCGTGAACGGCGCGCTCTGCACCACGGCGAAATGCAGCGTACCGTCGGGTTTGACCACGAACAGTCCGGGTTCGCTAAACATGTCGGGCTCTTCGCTGCCCTCGCGCTTCTGCGAGATATAGAGACCCCATTCGCGCGCCTTTTCCTCGCTCATGGAATGGGCGAGCGGCAGATCGCCCGTGTCCCATTCCTCGTGGCTGACGGCGGCACGTTCGGCGCTGTCCATCGACACGGCGAACACGTTGATGCCCTTGTCGGTGAAATTGCTCAGCTTGCTGCCGAGTTCGGTCAGATATTTCTTGCAGATCGGGCAGTGCTTGCCGCGATAGAACACCAGCATGGTGAAGTTTTCGGGCGATTGCTCCGACAGTTCGAAACGCGCATCGATCGTCAGCGGCAGGTCGAGTGAGGGAACGGGCTTTCCGGGAATGAGGGTCATGGTATCTCCTTTGTGAGACCAATGACCGGCAGACCGTGCCCGTTCCGTCTACTTCTTCTTGCGGCCCTGGTGCCGGATGTTCTTCGGTCGGCCGCGCTGGCCCTGGCCGTGTTTCTGGCGCGGGGCGCCCTGCCCTTTTCGCAGCGGCTTTTTCTTGTGCTGCATGCGGTCGCCGCGCTTTTCGACCGGCGACCCGTCGCTATCGGGGATTTCGAACTTCAGCGCACCCGTCAGGGCGTTGGCTTCAGCCAGCTTCAGCTTCAGGCGGTCGCCCACGGCATAGGTCGTGCCGCTGTTCTCGCCGACGAGCTCGCGCGCCCCTTCGTCATAGCGGAAATATTCGCGGCCCAGCGTGGAGACAGGCACCAGTCCGTCACCGCCCAAGTTTTCGATGGTGGCGAAAAAGCCGAAGCCCTGCACGCCGGTGATGCGCGTATCGAACGTCTCGCCCACCCGGCCCGACAGCCACGCGGCGACATAGCGGTCGATCGTATCCCGTTCGGCCTCCATGGCGCGGCGTTCGGTCTGGCTGATCGCATCGGTGATCTGGTTCAGCGCGGTCTTGTCGCGATCGGACAGGCCCGAGGCCTCGGGGATATCGCCCTTGGGCTTGGGTTGCTCCAGCTTGTAGGCATCGACCAGCGCGCGGTGCACCAGAAGGTCGGCATAACGGCGGATCGGCGAAGTGAAATGGGCATAACTGCCGAGCGCCAAGCCGAAGTGTCCCGAGTTGGAAGGGCCATAATAGGCCTGCGTCTGACTGCGCAGCACCGCTTCCATTATCAGTGCCTTTTCAGCAGGATCGACGATATCCTTCAGCATCCGGTTGAAGAGACCGGGGGTGATGACCTGACCCATGGCGAAGCTCTTGCCCTGGCTGGCGAGATATTCCTTGAACGCCATCAGCTTTTCGCGGCTCGGTGTCTCGTGGACACGATAGACGACCGGCGCGGCTTTTTCTTCCAGTGCCTTGGCCGCGGCGACATTGGCAGCGATCATGAAGTCTTCCACGACGCGGTGCGCATCGAGGCGTTCGCGCACGGCGATTTCCTCGATCTTGCCCTCGTCATTGAGGCGGACTTGCCGTTCGGGCAGTTCGAGATCGAGCGGATCGCGCGCCTGCCGTGCCTTGAACAGCAGCTTCCACGCATCCCACAGGTTCTTCAGATTGTCGTCGGCGCTGCCATCGTCCATCGCCTTCTGCGCATCGTCATAGGCGATATTGGCCGCGAGCCGCACGATGGCGCGGGTGAAGCGCCACTTGGTGATCTTGCCTTCGGGCGAAATGCGCAGATGGCAGGCCATGGCTGCGCGGTCTTCGTTTTCGACCAGCGAGCACACGTTTGCCGAGAGAATTTCGGGCAGCATCGGCACGACGCGGTCCGGGAAATAGACCGAGTTGCCGCGCTTGCGCGCTTCCTTGTCGAGCTTGCCGCCGGGGCGGACATAGAAGGACACATCGGCAATCGCGACGATCGCCTTGTAGCCGCCCTCCCCATCGGGTTCGGCCCAGATCGCGTCATCGTGGTCCCGCGCATCGGCAGGATCGATCGCGACGATCGGCACATCGCGCAGATCCTCGCGCTTGTCCTCGCTCAGCGGGAGCTCAGCGACGCGCTGCGCTTCTTCCAGCGTTTCGTCCGGAAAAATATAGGGAATGCCATGCTTGGCGATGGCAATGAGGCTGAAGCTCTTGGGCGCCAGCGGATCGCCGATCACCTCGACCACCTTCACTGCGGAACGCGCCGACTTGCCGGCCTTTTCCGCCAGCACCAATTCGCCTTCCTCTGCGCCGCCGAGATCGGAAATGGGCGAGGAGTTGCGCACCCGCTTGTCCACCGGCGCAAGCCAGGGCTTGCCGCTGCCGTCGAACTCGACGACACCCATCAGGCCTTCGGTGCGCGCGGGCAGCTTCTTCATCGGATGGGCTACCCAGCCCTTGCCAGCTTCCTCGGTGCGGGCAAGGAAACGGTCGCCGCGCTTGAGCGCCGCAACCTTCTTGCTTTCCTTGACCACGAGCCGCGGCGGCTTGCCAGGCGCATCATCGTCCCAGCTTTCAGGAACCGCAATCGGATCGCCGTCTTCGATCTCCACGATCTTGAGCACGGTTACCTTCGGCAAGCCGCCCATCTTGTGGAAGGCGGTCTTCTTGCCGTCGATCAAGCCTTCTTCGGCCATGTCCTTAAGACGCTTTTTCAGCGCGATCTTTTCCTGACCCTTGATGCCGAAAGCCTTGGCGATTTCACGCTTGCCGGCAGGCTTGTCGGAGGTCTGGATGAATTCGAGTATGTCTGTCTTGGACGGAAGCCCCTGCTTCCTCCCGGTTCTGTTCTGTTTTGTCATGCGCGCCATATGGGGACGCAGCTACTCGCTGTCATCCTTTTGCGCAGCGAGCGGCTCGAATTGCCCCGCGGGGACAGCACTGGAGACTGGACTCATCACGCCGTCGGCTCCGGTCGCGCTGACGCCGAAGATCCAGTCATCGCCGCGAACGCCTTCAAGACGCGCATTGGTGGCCACGACATTCTCGATTACCGGCTCTGCGCGCCAATAGGGTTCATCCGTGCGGCGCTGCCAGACGGTGTAGCTCACCGCACCGGGCACCTTTTCCCAGCTGACATCGGTGAAAGTCTGCACAGCTGCCTTGGCTGCGGATGCTGGCGGAGCGGGAGAACGTGCGAGCTTGTCCAGCGCGCGAATGTTGAACTGCGTCACCTTGGCGAGATAGGCAAAATCCATCTCGTCGATAGTGTCACCATAGATCACCCCGTCTTCAGTGCGCAGATCCTGGTGCTGATGGTCGTAATCTTCCACCGCCACGGCGATGCGGATCGCGGGGAAGCCCTTTTCCATGAAGGGTATCTGGTCCCCGCCTCGGCCCATCCGGTCGACCCGCCAGATCTGGCGCACGTCGAGCCCGTCCGCGGTTTCATCTGCCAGATTGTCCAGCCAGCGCGAAAGGTTGCGGCTAGGGCTGTCGTTTTCCCCGCCCTCGCGGCGCTGGCCGGCGCGGACCGCATCGGTCAGATCGGCGCGCGGCCCTTCGGAGAAGACGCGAACATGTTCGGCGTCGCAGAACCCGTCGCTGCTACAGCTGTTACCCACGATGTCGTTGTTGAGCACGGCCTTGACGTCCCAGCCCTGCTCTTCCGCATAATCGGCCAGCAGGCGCCCGCCGTAGAGACCCTGCTCTTCGCCCGACAAAAGTGCGTAGACGATAGTGACGGGATAGCTGTTGCCGCTGAGGTTGCGCGCGGCTTCGAGGACCAGAACCGTGCCCGAGCCATCATCATTGGCCCCGGGAGCATCGCTCTCCCAGTCCATCACGTCACTGGCACGGCTGTCGATATGGCCCTGTACGATGACGACTTCATTGGGCCGTTCGGTGCCGCGCTGGATCGCAACGGCATTGCGCAGGCGCGTGGGCCGCGGCAGGCGTCCGCCCGCAGGCTCGATCCGTTCGGGTGCGACGACTTCGAGGCAGTTGCCGCAACCTGCTGAAATCCTGCCAAATTCGGCGAGACCCCAATCGACAGCAGCGCCGATGCCGCGCTTTGGGTTATCCTGTTCCGAAAGCGTATGCCGGGTGCCGAACCCGACCAGCGTATCGATATCGGCGCGCAGCCGTTCCTGCGAAACTTGCGCGGCAGGATCGGCCGGTGCGGATTCCTGCGCTGCGAGCGGGGCGGAGACGAGGGCGACCAGCGGGAGAAGTGTTCTCATGGCCCGCAGTCTTGCCGCGAAACGCAGGCAATACAAGAGCCTGTTTGCATCGGGCGGAGGAACCTCCTGTGGCGAAGCGCCAGATTGCGGAGGCCCCGAACCGGCTTCCTCTAGTAAGCCTTAGCCAGCAAGATCCGCTCGACCGCCGGTTCGCCGGTAAAGATGCAGGCCCCATCGACCGGCACATTGTTCATGGGCACGTTGCGGATGGTGAGCTTGTGTTCCTTCAACCGCTCGACAACCTTTTCCAGCGCCGCGCCGGTGGGCTTCGACCACTGGATCTCGACCCATCCGGGATAGCGCGAGGCACCGAAATGCTTCTCCACCTCGGCAAAGTCGGTCACGCCGCGCGTGATGTTGGCGTCGCGGTGTTCTTGCGCTTCGGTAAGCAGCGCATTCTGCATGTCGGCCAGAATATCGGGGATGGTCTGGCCGGCCACTTCACGCGTCGGGGTCTGGAACGCGGTCTTGCCGGTTTCCTGATCCCACAACCGGTCACGGCGCAGCAGCGATACGGCGCCGTTTTCCATGTCACGCCCGCCGACTTCCACGATGACCGGCGCACCCTTGCGGACATAATCCCAGCGCTTCTGCGCTGCCTTGCCCGGGCGGATGTCGAGCAGGACGCGCAGCGGTTCGCCGAGCACATGCTGGCTGGCGAGCGTGGCGCGCAGGGCCTCACAATATTCGATCAGCGCCTGATCTTCGGGCTTATCGCGCAGCATCGGGAGGATCACCACCTGCTGCGGAGCGATCTTGGGCGGCAGGCGCAGGCCATCGTCATCGCCATGCGTCATGATCACGCCGCCGACCATGCGCGTGGAGACACCCCAGCTGGTAGTATGAGCCAGGCTCTCCCCGCCCTCGCGGTTCTGGTATTTGATGCCGGAAGCCTGGGCAAAATTGGTGCCGAGATAATGGCTGGTTCCCGCCTGAAGCGCCTTGCCGTCCTGCATCATCGCCTCGATCGACCAGGTTTCCACAGCGCCGGGGAAACGCTCGTTCTCCGGCTTTTCTCCCGGAACCACGGCCAGGGCGAGATCCTCATCGGCAAAGGCGCGATAGACTTCGAGCATGCGGAGCGTATGCTCCTTCGCCTCGACCTCATCCGCATGGGCGGTATGGCCTTCTTGCCACAGGAATTCGCTGGTGCGCAGGAACATGCGGGTGCGCATTTCCCAGCGCACGACATTGGCCCACTGGTTGAGCTTGAGCGGTAAATCGCGCCAGCTCTGCACCCAGCGCGCCATGGCATCGCCAATGATGGTTTCCGAGGTCGGGCGAACGACCAGCGGCTCTTCCAGCTTCGCTTCGGGATCGGGTACCAGCCCGCCATCCTTGCCCGCGATCAGGCGATGATGCGTAACCACCGCCATTTCCTTGGCGAAGCCTTCGACATGCTCGGCCTCGCGCTCGAAGTTGGAGAGCGGGATGAACAGCGGGAAATAGGCGTTTTCATGCCCCGTCGCCTTGATCCGGTCATCCAGCAGGCGCTGCATGCGTTCCCAGATGCCGAAACCCCAGGGCCGGATGACCATGCAGCCACGGACACCCGATTCCTCTGCCATTTCGGCGGCAGAGATGACTTCCTGATACCATGCGGCGAAATCGTCTTCGCGGCGGGAATTGAGGGCGTGGCGGATCTTGGACATCGAATTTAGGACCTTTTGCTCGGAGCCGCTGGCAGGCCCGAGATACGCTCGCACTCGGCCTTTCGCTACCCCGTCCTTACTGCTGGTGACGCCCATAAAGAAAAGGGCGGCGCTTCGACAAGCGCAGCGCTCGATCGAAAGAAGATTTTCCGGGGATCAGCCCTGTTTGCCCAGTTCGTCGAGCTTCTTCTGCATGGCAGCCATCTGCTCGCGCATCTGGGCAAGATCGTCGCCATCGGTCTTTTGCGGCGCCTCTTCGGTCTTGCGGGCGCTGGGAATGAAGGCTTCGGCTGCATTCTGCATCATCTTGATGTTCGCCTCGGCCATCTTGGCAAATGGATTGGATTCCATACCCTTGGCGAAAGCCGACTGGAGCTCTTCCCGGTTCTTGCGGAAATGGGCCATGCTGGCTTCGAGATAGCTCGGCATCATCGACTGCATCGAATTGCCATACATGGAGATGAGATCGCGCAGAAAGCTGACGGGCAGCATGTGCTGCGTTCCGTGGCTTTCTTCCTCGACAATGATCTGGGTGAGGATCGTATGGGTGATATCGTCACCGGTCTTGGCGTCGAGGACCTGGAAATCGACGTTTTCGCGCACCATCAGTGCCAGATCGTCGAGCGTGATGTAGCTTGACGTATCGGTGTTATAGAGACGCCGGTTGGCGTACTTCTTGATGATGATCGGTTCGCCCTCGGCGGTCCGCTTGGCCATGATCTGCTCTCTCCCCAGGCTGACAGGTCTTGTGCAGCGCAAAGAGCTTAGCACTTGCACAATGTGCAACGCAACACGCGTCTTAACGGGCGAACCTGTTGCCCAGGACGGTCAGCAATTCATATTGCGAAAGAGAGGTTTGCAGCTGCGCCTCGGGAAGATGGTAGGGCAGCTCGATCCAGTCACCCTCGCCTACAGCGGGCGCATCGGAAAGATCGACCACGATCATGTCCATCGAAACCTTGCCGAGGATCGGGATGGATGTTTCACCGCTGCGGAATGCGCTTCCTCCCCAGCTTCGCAAAATGCCATCCGCATAGCCGAGCGAGACGACGCCCACTCGCATGTCGGCCGTTGCTGTATAGGTGGCGTTGTACCCTACGGTATCGCCGCTCGACAGACGTCGGATCTGCATGATCGCCGCCTTAGGATAGGCTACCTGCCGGATGTGTGGGGCGAGTTCCGGCCGTGGTACGCCGCCATAAAGAGCAAGCCCGGGTCGTGACAGATCGAAGTGATAGTCCGCGCCCAATGCGATGCCCGCGCTGTTCACAAGGCTGGCCTCCTTGTGCTTCACGCGCTGGACGGCATCGCGAAATATTGCGAGCTGCCGCGCATTCATCAGACTATCCTCGTCCGCACAGGCCAGATGGCTGAGCAGGACCTGGACCTCGAGTGCCTCGATCAAGGGATCGGAGATTTCGTGCGGCGAAATGCCCAGCCGGTTGATCCCGCTGTCCACCATCAGATGGCAGGGCCCGCCGCCTCCGTCGATCCACAGCTTTGCCTGCCGCAGGGAAACGATAACCGGACGTGCGCCCGTCTCGCGTGCGAAAGCGACATCGGCTTCGTCAAGCGGACCATGCAGAACGGCGATCTGACTTGCTGGTACATGCTCCAGCACCGGAGCGACTTCGGTCCAGTGCGCCACGAAGAAATCGCGGCAACCTGCGTCACGCAAGGTGGGCACGCAATGGTCCACGCCTAAGCCATAGCAATCGGCCTTTACCGCGGCCCCCGCCCTTGCGTTGCCGGAAAGACGATCGAGTGCACGCCAGTTATGGGCCAAAGCGGCGCGATCGATATCGAGGCGAAGAGTTGGAGAGGCAGTTTTCATCATGGTATGACAGGCGAGACCGGCGGCGCATCAGCCGCTTCCTCGAAATCGCGCGGCGGGCCATCAGGTAGCCCCCACCAGGCAACGATAAGTCCGAAGCCGACGACAGCCATCGTGTACCACAGTCCCGCGTAGACATCTCCGGTTCGCGCCACGATGATGCCTGCGATCAGCGGCAGAAAACCGCCAAGGTAACCGGCACCGATGTGGTAGGGAATGGACATTGAGCTGTACCTTATTCTTGCGGGGAACATCTCACACAGCAAGGCTGCAACCGATCCATAGGTAAGCGCGGACAGCATGCCACATACCAGCAATAGCGCACCGATGCCGAGAAGGTTCATCAGCGGCGGCGCCTGTCTTGCAAAGTCGAACCCTCTCGCACTCAGGGCATCCTGCAGCCCGTCTCGCCGTGCCGCGGCGTCTCCCGCCCAATTGGCGCCGAGGGCAATCTCCTCGCCACCAACCGTAAGCCTGAGCGTTTCAGCGTCTTCAACATCATACGCCACACCGCTCGCAGTCAGCGTTTCCAAGAGTTTACCGCACCCACTCTGATCGCGATCGAAGAGTTCGGCGAAGGGATCGGTGGTGCAGTTCTGCCCGCTCACAACCACCGGATTATCCCTCGCCGCCTGTGCCAGACCCGGATTGGCGAGACCTCCCATCCCCCAGAAGATCGGAAAGAGTAGCGCGAGAGCAGCGATTGCGCCGATAATGATCGGCTTCTTGCGCCCCACCCTGTCCGACCATTTGCCGATAACGACGTAGAAGCTCATCGAGATCAGGCCGGCGATCAGCAGGATCCATTCAACAGTGGTCTCGTCTACGCGCATGTCGCGTCGCAGGAAGCTCAGCGATGAAAAGAACGCGGTGTACCAGATGGTGGTGAGCACCCCTGTAATGCCGAACAGGGCGACGAAAATCCGCTTTGGGTTACCGGGATAAGTCAGGCTTTCCTTGAAGGGGTTTGCACTGGTTTCGCCCGCTTCTTTCATGGCCTGGAACACTGGGCTTTCAGACAGCTTGAGCCGCATCCAGAGCGATATGGCAAGCAGCGCGATCGATAAGAGGAACGGCACGCGCCAGCCCCATTCCGCAAAGTCTTCAGCCGGTATGATCGCCCGGCATGCGAGCACTACGATGATCGACAGGACAAATCCGCCGACCACGCTCGCCTGGATAAAGCTGGTATAGAAACCTCGCTTTTCCGGGGGCGCATGCTCGGCGACGTAAATCGCCGCGCCGCCATACTCGCCGCCTAGGGCGAGACCCTGAAGGATGCGTAACCCGATCACGATGATGGGGGCGGCGATACCGATGCTCGCCGCGCCAGGGATCATCCCGACGCCTGCGGTCGCAATTCCCATCAGAGTTACGGTAACGAGAAAGGTGTATTTGCGGCCCAATCGATCGCCGAGAAAGCCGAACAGGATGGCGCCCAGCGGTCGGAAGCCGAAGCCTACCGCGAAGCCAGCCCAGACCAACAGGATCTGCAGAGTTTCGTTTCCACTGGGGAAGAAGGCCGCACCGATCAGCCCGGCAAGAGTGCCGTAGATGAAGAAATCGTACCATTCGAAAATAGTACCCGCACTGCTAGCTGCGATGACGAGGCGAATTTCCTTGTCGGTCGGCTCCCTCTGGGCGGCAACTGCGCCTGTCATTCTTCACCCTCTCCCTGAGACTTGAAAGGGCGGTCTAGCGCTGGTCGTCGGACTTGGAAAGCGCGTCCAGGGCAGCGTGCCAGGGGAGGAGGATTGCCCCGTGGCGACCGGGAAATTCCCGCGCAACCTCGATTTTGTCGAGATCGGGCCATGACGGCAGCGGGCCATTTTCGCTTAGCCAGCTTTCGAGCGAAGCAAGCGTATCCGCAATTTCCGACTGCGATCGTCCCTCGGCATGCCGGAGGAAAATGGCCGCAGCACCCTGTCCAACCGCACAGGCCTGCGCTTGTAATCCCACCTTGGACATTCCCGGAAAACTGGACATCCGGATCACGCTTCCACAGCTACGTGAGCGCGCTTGCCCTTTGAGAGGCGCGGTTTCATCATATGGTTTGCCTGCGAGTTCGACTGCCAGAGCCAGCAGGTCAGGCGTATATAAAGCACCTTTTGGGCTTTCGCTCATCCTGATTAGGCTCCGGCATCTGAATTATCGCTGCTTTCTTCACGTAGTTTGGCGCGCCGCTGCGCGAGCACTTCCACCATCGAGCGCGATCCGGAATCGATCAGTTCATAGCTATGAGCGGTTGTCATCCATGTGGGCCGCCCGCGATAATCCCATACGGAATCGTAACCCAGGACAAGCACCGAGAAGGCGATGATCACGATGATGAGGCCCTTCAGGGCACCAAAACCGAAACCGAGAACGCGGTCAATCGGTCCGAGCAGCGAGCCGCGTGACGCCCTGCCGACATTGTTCGCGATGACCTTCATGGCCGCGTAGGGGATGAGTAGAAGAAAGGTGAAAGCCAGGACCGAGGTGGTGACGTTGGCGCCAATGAAATCCTGTAGCTGCACGGTCAACGGCGTATGCAGATAGCGAATAGCCAGGGCTGCAAGGATCCAGGCCCCCAAGGATAGAACTTCCTGCAGAAAGCCGCGCAGGAACCCACCAATGGCAGCTACGCCAACAATCAGCAGAACAAGAAGATCGAAACCCGTCATACCGGCCCTTTAACCCCAAGAACTGAGCGGTTTATTAACTGCTCATCACCCGGTCAACGAGGTTCGCCAATTGTCCCAAGCCTTCATAGCGCAGCTTTGAGGCGCTATTCTTCGGATCAGCGGGACCGTAACCACGATCGAAACCGAGCTTTGCCGCTTCTCGGAGCCGTACGCTGCCGTGGGCGACGGGGCGGACTTCGCCAGCAAGGCTTACTTCGCCCAGCCACACGCTGCGTTCCGGCAAAGGTTTGTCTGCCAGCGCGCTGACCAGAGCGGCAGCCACGGCAAGATCGGCTGCCGGGTCGGAAAGGCGATAACCGCCGGCGACATTGAGATAGACCTCGGCCGAACTGAAGGAGAGGCCGCAGCGCGATTCAAGAACCGCAAGCAGCATCGCCAACCGCCCATTGTCCCAGCCGACCACAGCCCGGCGGGGGGTCGCACCCGATTGCAATCGGACGATCAGAGCCTGAATTTCCACCAGTACCGGGCGTGTTCCTTCCATGGCGGGAAAGACCGAACTACCGGCCATAGGTTGCTCGCGCCCGGACAGGAACAGCATCGAAGGGTTCTCGACCTCTTCCAGCCCTTCCCCTTCCATCGAGAAGACACCGATTTCGTCGACCGCGCCGAAGCGGTTTTTAAGCGCTCGCAGGATACGGTATTGATGGCTGCGCTCCCCTTCGAAGCTCATAACCACGTCGACCATGTGCTCGAGCACGCGAGGACCAGCGATATTGCCATCCTTGGTCACGTGACCGACCAGCACCAGCGCAACACCATTTTCTTTGGCATAGCGGATTAGTTCGAATGCACAGCCGCGGACCTGGCTAACCGTCCCCGGCGCGCCCTCGATCGTGTCGGAATGCATCGTCTGGATGGAGTCGATGACCAGGAACTTCGGCGTTTCCATCTGACCCAGTGTCGTCAGAATATCGCGGACGCCGGTAGCCGCAGCCAGCTTCACTGGCGCATCGGAAAGACCCAGCCGCGCAGCGCGCATTCGAACCTGCCCTGAAGCCTCCTCGCCACTGACGTAAGCAACGCTATGTCCTTCGCGGGCGACCTTTGCCGCGGCCTGAAGCAGCAATGTCGACTTCCCGATGCCCGGATCGCCGCCCATGAGGATAGCGCTGCCGGGTACCAACCCGCCGCCCAGAGCACGGTCGAACTCTGCAAGGCCGGTCTTCTGGCGAACGGGCATTTCGCCGGGTTTGTCCAGATCTACGAACTCTACTGCCCTGCCGCCACTCGACAGATCGTGTTTGAGCGAGAAAACGGTCGCGGGCGCTTCTTCGACCAGCGTGTTCCATTCAGCGCAATCGGCGCATTGCCCCTGCCAGCGGTGGGACACCGATCCGCACGCCTGGCAGATATAGCGTTTCTTCGGCTTGGCCATGGCCGTTCAACTAACAGAACATTTCCGGAACGCAATTGCTTTCCCATGCGGTACTGTGCACAAGCAATAGCGATGCGGCAAAAGGAACTCAGGATCGCGCTCGTCTGCTATGGCGGCGTCAGTCTGGCCGTCTACATGCATGGTGTCACGCGCGAACTATGGCAGCTCGCGCGGGCAAGCCGCGACTTTCATGCCTCTTCCGGTGATCGAGGCGGCGTCCACCAGGTCTACCGTGATCTCCTGCGCCAGGTAGAAGAGGATGGCGCACTGCGTCTGCGCATCATTCCCGACATCATGAGTGGAGCAAGCGCTGGGGGCATTAATGCGATTTTCCTGGCGCAGGCGATTTATTCAGGGCAAAGTCTCGAGCCGCTAACCAATCTCTGGCTGGAGATGGCTGATGTCGACCGGCTGACCGATCCGGGCGCGAAACTGCGCTGGAGAGGCGGGAAAATCTGGGCTCAGCCGCTCGCTTCGTGGCTTCTCAATCGTCCCGGTAACGAAATATCGAGCGAGGTTGCACCCGAAACGCGCGACGAAGTGCGGCGCAAGGTATCGCATTTGATCAGGGGCCGCTGGTTTGAACCTCCCTTTTCCGGTCTCGGTTTCTCGCGCCTGCTCGAACAGGCGTTTACGGCCATGGCCGCTACGAAAATCGAAGCACCTTTGCTTCCGCCTAACCACCCCCTCGATCTTTTTGTCACGGTGACCGATTTCTACGGCTATCTGGAATTGCTGCGGCTGCACAGTCCGGAGGTGGTCGAAGATACCGAGCACAGGCTGCCGATCGCGATCAGGCGCAAAACCCCGTCTGCAGGCGGACAGAATCTTGCCGATACTCTGGAGCTGGTGATGTCGGCGCGGGCCACCGCCAGCTTTCCCGGAGCGTTCCCTCCCCTGCGGCTGGATGAAATTGATCGCCTCGCGGATGAGACCGGGCGGACATGGGAAGGACGCGATGCGTTTCTGGAGCGGATCATGCCCGTGCATGTGATGCATGGCGATACCGATAAGGTTTCACTGATCGACGGATCGGTACTGGTGAACAAGCCGTTCGGCGGCGCGATGGCGGCTCTTCGCGGGCGCCCTGCCCAGCGCGAAGTTGACCGGCGCTTTGTCTACGTAGATCCGCGACCCGATCGATATGCGCATCGGCGCGACATGGAAGCGGGGGAAGTGGGCTTCTTCTCGGCCATTTTCGGATCGCTCTCCACCATCCCGCGCGAACAACCTATCCGTGACAATCTTGAGCAGCTTGAAGAACAGAGCCGCGAGGCCGAGCGCCTTTCGCGCATCGTTGCGGCGCTGCGACCAGATGTCGAGAGCGCGGTCGACCGACTGTTCGGTCGCACACTGTTCCTCGACAGGCCTACGGTAAAGCGGCTGAAGAACTGGCGTCAGAAAGCCCAAGATGCTGCGGCGAACCAGGCTGGCTATGCGTTTCATGCCTATGCGCAGGCGAAGCTGAGCGGGATCGTGTCCCGAATCGCCCGTCTGGTCTGGGATGCCGCTCCTGCGCTGCACCTGCCGGATGCCGCGCCTATCGAAGCCGCCATCCGGCGCGAACTGGCTCAGCGTGGTTTATCGAGCCTTTCGGCCCCCTCGGGAGGCGCAACTGATGAAGCGATCACTTTTCTGCGGGAGCATGATATCGGTTTCCGCATCCGGCGCCTTCGATTGCTGGCGCGACGTCTGGCCAGGGATTGGGAAGCCGATCCCGAAATTTCAGACGAGGCGCTAGAGGTTGGCCGGGACGCGATATTCAAGATCATGGCGCTTTATTTCGAAAAGGAAGGCCCGGCCTCATTGGGAGACGAGTTTGCCGCCGTTGCTCAAGATGTTCTGGCCGAGCCGGGTGCCGTACTCGATTTCATCGAGCAGCGGCGCCTGCTGATAGAGACCGACAATCAAGCAGAAGAAATGCTGGCGGAGACGCTTGAGCCTATGCCGGCCAATCTCAAACGGCGGATGCTATTCGCTTATCTGGGGTTTCCATTTTACGATGTCGCAACGCTACCCTTGCTGCGCAACGAAGGGCTAACAGAGTTCGATCCGGTCAAGGTCGACCGGATAAGCCCCGACGATGCGAAAAGCATTCGCGACGGGGGCACCCGGGCAACTTTACGGGGTGTGGAGTTCTACAATTTCGGCGCGTTCTTCAGCCGGGCCTATCGTGAAAACGATTACTTGTGGGGCCGCCTACACGGGGCGGAAAGAATGATCGACCTGGTCCTGTCCACTGCGGGTCAGTTGGAAGATTTGCGGACCTCACGCACGTTCAAACGCCGCGCCTTCCTTGCCATACTTGACGAAGAAGACGCGGCGAAACGTTGCGGGGCGAGACTCCTCAACCAGATCAGAAGCGAGGTGAAGGAACGCCTCGCCGATTGATCAGGCGCCAAACGCCGTTTTGATCTTCTCAAAAAAGCCCTGGCTCTGCGGGCACTCATCGCCAGTTTCCAGTTCTTGGAACTGCTCCAGCAGAGCGCGCTGTTCCTTCGAGAGCCTGGTAGGCGTTTCGACCGCGATCTCGACGACCATATCGCCGCGCCCACGGCCCTGAAGGACAGGCATGCCGGCGCCGCGTTGGCGCAATTGCTTGCCCGACTGGATACCGGCGGGAATTTCGAGCGTCAGTTCCTCTCCATCCAGGCCGGGGATCTCGATGGATCCACCCAGCGCTGCTTTGGTGAAGCTGATCGGAACACGCGTTGCTAGCGTAGTTCCCTCTCGCTGGAATATTTCGTGAGGCTTCACGTGGACGAAGATGTAGAGGTCTCCCGAGGGAGCACCGCGAGGCCCTGCCTCACCCTTGCCGGAAAGCCGTATCCGCGTCCCGGTATCTACGCCGGGAGGAATGTCGACTTCGAGCTTCTGCGGTACGTCGATCCGCCCCTCGCCGCGGCAGTCGCGACAGGGTGAAGTAATGACTTCCCCAGCGCCGTGACAATTGGGACATGGGCGTTCGACCACGAAAAAGCCCTGTTTTGCGCGAACATTACCCTGCCCGCCGCACAGGTTGCACGTCCGCGCATGCGTCCCGGGCTGTGCGCCCGATCCGTGACAGGTGTCGCAGGACTTGCTGACCTCAATTTCGATTTCGGTGGATTTGCCATGAAAGGCCTCTTCCAGCCCGATCTGCATGTCATAGCGCAGATCGGCTCCGCGGCGCGGACGCGCACGGCCACCGGCACCGCCGCCGAAGGCAGACCCGAAAATCGTCTCGAATATATCGCCGATATCGCCGAAGTCGGCATTACCATGCGCGCCTCCGGGTCCACCGTTCTGAAAAGCGGCGTGGCCATACTGGTCATAGGCAGCGCGCTTCTGCGGATCTTTGAGACAGTCGTAAGCGACGCTGATCGCCTTGAACTTGTTCTCGCTTTCGGTGCACCCCGGATTGCGATCCGGATGATGCTTCATCGCAAGCTTGCGATAGGCGCTCTTGATGGTGGCGCCGTCTGCATCACGGCTGACGCCAAGCACTTCGTAAAAATCGATTTCGGTAGCTGACATAACTTTCCCCGCCCTAAAACTTACCCCCACCGGAGCTTGGCACCGGCGGGGGTATGGTTTTCATGAGGCGTCTCAGTTCTTCGCGTCTTCGTCGACTTCCGAGAATTCGGCATCGACGACTTCTTCTTCCGAACCGCCTTCGCTTCCGGCAGCTGCGCCATCGGTCGGAGCATCGGATGCTGCATTTGCCTGTTCCTGCTCGTAGATCGACTGGCCCATCTTCATCGCACTCTGCGACAGGTCCTGCGCCTTGGCATTGATGTCATCGGCATCGTCACCTTCAAGCGCGGTCTTGAGTGCTGCGACCTTCTCTTCAACTTCGCTCTTCAGCGAAGCGTCGATCTTGTCGCCATGCTCTTCGAGCTGCTTCTCGGTCGCATGAACGAGGCTATCGGCCTGATTGCGTGCCTCTGCACTTTCGCGGCGCTTCTTGTCTTCGTCCGCGAACTTCTCTGCATCCTGTACCATCTGGTCGATGTCGCTATCGGACAGACCGCCAGATGCCTGGATACGGATTTGCTGTTCTTTGCCGGTGCCCTTGTCCTTGGCCGAGACGTTCACGATGCCGTTGGCGTCGATGTCGAAGGTCACTTCGATCTGGGGAACGCCGCGCGGTGCGGGAGGAATGCCTACCAGGTCAAACTGGCCAAGCATCTTGTTGTCCTGCGCCATTTCGCGTTCGCCCTGGAACACGCGGATCGTAACCGCCTGCTGGTTGTCCTCGGCAGTCGAGTAGGTCTGGCTCTTCTTGGTCGGGATCGTGGTGTTACGATCGATCATCTTGGTCATGATGCCGCCAAGCGTTTCGATGCCCAGCGAAAGCGGGGTCACGTCGAGCAGCAACACGTCCTTGACGTCGCCCTGGAGAACGCCAGCCTGAATGGCTGCGCCCATGGCGACGACTTCATCGGGATTAACGCCGGTGTGCGGCTTCTTCCCGAAGAATTCTTCGACCACTTCGCGAACCTTGGGCATGCGGGTCATACCGCCGACGAGGATGACCTCGTCAACGCCGCCCTTGTCGATGCCTGCGTCAGCAAGAGCCTTCTTGCAGGGCTCCAGCGTGCGTTTGATCAGATCGCCAACCATCTTCTCGAGATCCGAACGGCTGATGGTTTCGACCAGGTGCAACGGAGTGGATGAACCGCCTTCCATACGCGCGGTGATGAAGGGCAAGTTGACCTCGGTGGTCTGCGCCGAGCTCAATTCGATCTTGGCCTTCTCGGCTGCTTCCTTGAGGCGCTGCAGAGCGAGCTTGTCGCTCTTCAGATCCATGTTTTCTTTCTTCTTGAACTGCTCGGCAAGGTATTCGACGATCGCGCTGTCGAAATCTTCACCGCCCAAGAAGGTGTCGCCATTGGTCGACTTAACTTCGAACACGCCGTCACCGATTTCGAGGATCGAGACGTCGAAGGTACCGCCACCAAGGTCATAAACGGCGATGGTCTTGCCGTCGTCCTTGTCGAGACCATAAGCCAGCGCAGCAGCGGTCGGTTCGTTGATGATACGCTCGACTTCGAGACCGGCGATCTTGCCGGCATCCTTGGTCGCCTGACGCTGCGCATCGTTGAAGTAGGCGGGCACGGTGATGACGGCCTTCTCGACCTTTTCACCGAGATATTCTTCGGCCGTTTCCTTCATCTTCTGGAGGATGAAGGCTGAAATCTGTGACGGGCTGTAGTTGTCACCTCCAGCTTCGACCCAAGCATCGCCGTTCGAACCCTTGACGATGTCATAGGGGACCAGTTCCATGTCCTTCTTGGTCATGGGGTCGTCGAACCGGCGACCGATGAGCCGCTTGATCGCGAAAAGGGTGTTGTCGGGATTGGTAACTGCCTGGCGCTTGGCCGGCTGCCCAATGAGACGCTCACCATCCTTGGTGAAAGCGACAATCGAAGGCGTGGTGCGCGCACCTTCGGAATTCTCGATTACCTTGGGCTTGCCACCGTCCATCACGGCGATGCAGCTGTTGGTTGTGCCAAGGTCGATACCGATAACTTTACTCATGGTTTCCCCATCTGTTTCAAATCGTTGGACGCCGCACAGCTGGATTCCCAATTCTGGCGAAACCTGTCGGCGGCTCGAATAAAGAAGTGTATTACGGGGGCGATATAGGAGCGCTTTTTCTTGGCACAAGGGATGCGCTCCGCTAGTTTTTGGCCACTGTAAAAGAGGGAAAACCCATGAAGAAGCCGATCATCGCCGTGGCCCTGTTGGCTGCCTCGCCACTCGTACTTACCGCCTGCGAGAGCGCTGAAGAGACCACTTCTACGCCTGCGGAAGAAGGCCGGATTGCCGGTATCGAGATCACGAATGCTCGTCTCGTATTGCCGCCAGTGTCCGGCAATCCGGCTGCCGTCTATTTCGATATCGCCAACAACGGTGACCGCACTTTAGCCTTTCGTAACGCGGAAGTTACCGGTTCCGGCAAAGCAGAAGTCCATGACACGATCATGGAAGATGGAAAAATGGTCATGGGAGAGGCCCCTCCAATCCTTGTTGAAAGTGGTTCTACCGTTCAATTCGCGCCGGGCGGAAAGCACGTGATGGTGTTCGATCTGGGGCAGGATGTATCGGAAGGATCGACGGTCGAAGTCACATTGATCGCGGCAGGCAACAAGCGGCATAGTTTCGACGCCGCGGTTCAGGCTGCCGGTGACGCCCGCTGACCGATAGCCGCGACACGCTGGGGGTCGAAAGCCATTCCGCCCCTCCCCCTGCCGGTTGCGCGGCAGGGGGCGAGCGCCTTCTGACATCTGGAGAAGTTGCCTTGGCGCGCAGCGTTTTCGCCGACGCCATCGACTATTCGCGAGTCACAGTCAGGCGCCGAAAGTGGTTTCCGTTCCAACCGCGCAATATTACCATGGCCCCACGTGGCCACCTGCATTTCCATCCTGCCTCGGAAAGTTATTGCGACGATTTTTCGAAAGTTGGCGTTTTGCGGCAGGGATTGCTGATCCACGAGTTGACGCATGTCTGGCAGACCCAGACCAGAGGAAGCTGGTATCTCGTTACGCGTCGCATGCCGTGGGCGCGCTACGACTATTCTCTGAAACCTGGATGGTCCCTCGAACGCTATGGCATCGAGCAGCAGGCTGAAATCGTGAAACATGCCTTCTGGTTGCGGAAGGGAGTTCGATTGGCGGGCGCAGGACCGGTCGAAGCGTACGACCTATTGGTCAATTTTGATCGCCAAGAGGGCCAATAAAACGGGCCGCCCCGGATGAGAGGCGGCCCTTAATTTAAATTTAATCAGTTCCAGTAGCGTGCATAGCGGTCATCATACCGGCAATCATCGTCGACGTAACGGCCATCGCCATAATACCCGTCGCACTCATCGTTCTTGTCGGTCGCGTAACCAACCACACCGCCGATAGCGGCACCGGCGAGTGCGTATGTCTCGATATCGCCATCGGTCAGCGCGGCGAGACCGGCTCCCAGAGCAGCACCGGCCCCTGCGCCTTCGACCGCGTAATTCTGCGCACAAGCGCCGAGGCTCAGACTGGAAAGGGCGAGTACGGGCGCAAACAAGATTTTGCTTTTCATGGCATTTCTCCGTCGTTGTCTTGTCGCGAAAATACGGAAGAAGCAGCCATGCGTTCCCGGTCAGTCGTAAGTAACGCCGGCTAAACCCTGACCACCGTCGGCGATGAAGGCGTCAATGCGCTCTTCGAGCGCTGGCAAGGGCACCGAACCCAGCGACAAGACGACATCGTGAAACTTGCGAATGTCGAAATCATCACCGAGCGCATCTTCCGCCTTCGCACGGACGCGGCGGATGGTCATTTCGCCCAGTTTGTATGCCAGCGCCTGGCCCGGCCAGCTGATATAGCGATCGATCTCTGTTTCGACCTCGCGATCGGACAGGGCGGTGTGGCTCGAAAGATAGTCGAGTGCCTGATCGCGGGACCAACCATATTGATGGATGCCGGTATCGATAACCAAGCGCGCGGCGCGCCACATCTCATAGGACAATTGACCGAAACGTTCGTAAGGGGTTCGGTATATCCCCATCTCGTTGCCGAGGTACTCGGTGTATAGCCCCCAGCCTTCGCCGAAGCCGGAAAAATAGGTTTGGCGGCGGAAGCGCGGCGCGTCTTCACGCTCCAGCGCGATGGCAGCCTGGAATGAATGGCCCGGCGCACATTCATGCATTGTAAGCGCGGGTATATTGTAGACCGGACGGGAGGGAAGATCATGGGTGTTGATCTGGCAGTATTCGAGACCGCCCCGGCCAGCGGTGTAGAATGGTGCTATCGCCGGATCGACCGGGCGGATGCCAAAGCGATAACGCGGGAGGAATCCGAAATAGTCGCCTATTTTATCATCGACACGCTTCGCCGTGTAGGCAGAGACACCCATCAACTCATCGGGTGTGTTCGCCACGAACTGCGGATCTGTCCTTAAGAAAGTGATGAATTCGGCGAGCGTCCCGTCGAAGCCTGCGTCTTCCTTTGCCTTCTCCATTTCGGCAGTAATCCGCGCTACTTCTTCCAGACCGATTTGGTGGATCTGTTCTGCCGTCAGGTCGAGCGTAGTGTATTGCCGGATTTGCTGCGCATAGTATGCCTTTCCATCGGGAAACTCACTCGCCCCCAGTGTGGTGCGGGTCTGCGGCAGGTAAGTGTCGCGGAAGAATGTCAGGAGTTCACGATAGGCTGGCGTTACGCTCTCAGAGATCGCTTCACGACCAGCTGCCTCCAGGCGGGTCTTATCCTGATCTGAAAAACGGTCAGGTATCTGCGCAAAAGGGGTCCAGAAGGGGCTGTTTTCCGGTTTCGCGGTAACAAACGCCTCGATTGAGACGTCCCGTCCTTCCAGCGTGATCCGCGGGACACTAAAACCGCGCTCCAGACCGGCAGTGGCATTAGCGATGTGCTCATCGAACAGGCGTGGGAGATCGCGCATCCGGCCGATATAATTCTCATATTCGTCGACCGTGGTCAGCCCGCCGCGAGGCGTGAGGTAGGACCAGAAATTACTATCGCTATCGAACGGCATTTCCCACTCGGAGAAGCGGGCATCACCTATGTCATTTTCGAGAAGGGTCCGAAGCACCAGAGCGTTGGTCCTGGCTTCAGGAGACAGTGCGTTTCTGTCGATTGCGTCCAGTCGCTCAAGTATCTCTGCGTAGCGCCCCGCCCGCTCTTGCTGGCTTTGCGGTGTAACCGACCAGTAAGAGTCGCCCAGTTCGGTTTGACCGCTCTCCGTTTCGGTCATGCCATAGGCGGCCAAGCCGTAATCGTAATACTCATCGCCGAGAGCCATGACTTTCTCGTCGGCAGTTTCCTGCGCGGCCAGCGGTATGGCAAAAGCGGATGCGGCAAGGGCCGCACTCGTTAAAAGGGCGGCCCTCATGTTCTAATTCTCCAAGTCTTGTCGAAAATCAGTCTGGCTTCTTCGCAACGCCGACCATGGCCGGGCGCAACAGACGATCCTTGATCATGTAGCCCGCCTGCATTTCCTGAACGATCGTTCCAGCTTCGACTTCATCGGTCGGAATTTCCATCATGGCCTGATGCTGGTTCGGGTCGAGCGGCATGCCTTTTGCAGCAATCCGCGTAATGCCGTTCTGAGTGAAGACCTTGTCGAGTTCACGCTGGGTTGCTTCGATACCAGCAACAAAGCCCTTGAGTTTCTCGTCCTCGCGCAGTTCGGCAGGAACAGCCTCTAGCGCACGAGCAAGGTTGTCCGCCACGCTCAACACATCGCGGGCAAAACCCGTCGCCGCATAATTACGGGCGTCCTGGACATCCTTTTCCATACGCCGGCGTACATTCTGCGTCTCCGCCTTGGCATAAAGGACATCCTGCTTGGCAGCTTCGAGGTCTCCACGCAGGTTGGCCAGCGCTTCTTCGAGCGCTTCCTCGGCTGCTTCGCCTTCATCTCCGTCTTCACGCAAATGCTCTGGCACGCCTTCCATCTCGCGTGCCACTTCATCGTCGACCGCTTCGTTCTGCGGTTCGTTATTCGTGTTGTCAGTCACTTGAAAACCCTGTCAGCCTATGCGTTTGCCCAAGGAACGGGCCGTGAAATCCACCATGGGGACGACCCGCGCGTAATTCAACCGAGTTGGTCCAATCACACCGAGTACTCCCACAACCTTGCCATCACGATCTCGATAAGGCGAGGCGATAACGGATGACCCGGAAAGCGAAAACAACCGGTTCTCGCTTCCGATGAATATCCGCATGGCTTCTGCCTCCCGCGCGCTCTCGAGAAGAGAGGAAACCGACTGCTTGTTTTCTAGGTCTTCCAGCAAGGATCGGACCCGCTCGATATCGGAAAGTGCGCTATCATCGAGAAGGTTGGCCTGCCCGCGGACAATAAGCACCGGACGGTTGGATGCGTCCTCTGTCCAGACCGCAATGCCGCGCTCAACAAGATCGCGGCTTGCGTCGTCAAGGGCGGTGCGGCCACTGGCGACCTCTTGCTCGATAAGTTGCGCTGCTTCTGCCAAAGTCCTGCCAGCGACCTTCGCGGTAAGAAAATTGCTCGCCTGTTCGAGCGAGGTACCGAGTGCTTGAACAGGCAGCGCCAAAATCCGGTTCTCGATATGCCCATCTTCCCCTACAAGAACTGCCAGCACGCGGTTTGCATCTAGTGCGGTGAGCGACACTTGGGCCAGCCGGGGCTCCCTTCGCGGTACCATCACCATGCCGGCAGCCCCGGACAGATCGGACAATAGTGCACTTGTCCTTTCCAGTGCGCGCTCAATCGGACCGGGTTCGGAAATGCGCTGCTCGATTGCGACACGCTCTTCGGCAGTAGGCTCGGCCACCTGCATCATCGCATCCACGAAGAGGCGAAGTCCGCTGTCGGTAGGCATTCGTCCTGCGCTGGTGTGGGGCGCAGCGAGAAGACCACGATGTTCCAGCTCTGCCAAAACCGATCGTATCGAGGCAGGTGACAGGTTCACCCCGCCCTCACCCGCCAAGGCTTTGGAACCCACCGGCGATCCGCTCTCGAGGTAGCCTTCGACGACGAGCCGGAAAATGGCGCGGGCGCGATCGGATAAATCGGTAAGCGGAGGAGCGTTCATGTAGGATAAGGTAGGCGCAGCCGTCGACAATCTCAATTTCCTATCGCGCCGAGCTTGTAGAAGTGCTGCACTTTCTTCTAGCGGGAAGGCAGAAGTCAGAACACTCGCCTTCGATCGCATTATATTAAGGCGGTCGAAGGCTACAGGAGAAAGCAATGCGACCTTCAGGACGTGCGCCAGATGAAATGCGCGCCATCACGATCGAAACCGGATACACAAAGCACGCCGAGGGTAGTTGCCTGATCGGTTTTGGAGATACGAAGGTTCTCTGCACCGCGAGCATCGAAGAACGCATTCCGCCGTGGCTTCGCGGTAAAGGCGAAGGCTGGGTGACCGGCGAATATTCCATGCTTCCCCGCGCCACTCACACACGCGGTCAGCGCGAAGCGGCTAAAGGAAAGCAGAGCGGGCGTACGCAAGAAATTCAGCGACTTATAGGTCGTTCTTTACGTGCGGTCGTCGATATGAAGAAGCTCGGCGAACGTCAGATCACGCTTGATTGCGATGTCATTCAGGCGGACGGCGGCACTCGCACGGCTTCGATTTCCGGCGCATGGGTGGCGCTGCGACTTGCGGTGAATGGTCTCCTGAAGGCTGGCGATATCGTTGAGGATCCGATCACTGCCAAAGTCGCAGCGGTGTCTTGCGGTATCTACAAGGGCACACCCGTGCTCGATCTCGATTATCCTGAAGATAGCTCGGCTGATGCCGACGCTAATTTCGTGCTGATCGAAGGCGGCAAGATAGCCGAGGCGCAGGCTACGGCTGAAGGCGCCCCCTATGACGAAGAGGCATTCCTTCGTCTCCTACGTCTTGCGCAGATGGGTTGCGCGGAAATCTTCAAGGCACAGGACGAGGCTACTCAAAAATGACTCGTCGGATCGGTTCGGGCAGCTTGGTGATCGCAACGCACAATGCTGGAAAGCTGAAGGAAATTTCTGCCCTTCTCGCCCCTTACGGGGTGAAATGCATTTCGGCTGGATCGCTGGGCCTGCCCGAACCGCCCGAAACCGGTACGACGTTTATCCAGAATGCGTTGATCAAGGCCCGCGCGGCAGCGGAAGCGTCGGGATTGCCAGCCCTCGCGGACGACAGCGGGCTTTCGGTGAATGCGCTGGACGGTCGCCCTGGCGTTTATACTGCCGATTGGGCGGAACGGCAGCATTTCGAGGGCGAACCAGGCCGTGACTGGTATATGGCGATGGGCAAGGTTGAAGGGATGCTGCAGGAGAAAGGCTCCGATGCTGATCGTTCTTGCGCCTTTCACTGCGTCCTCGCCCTGGCTTGGCCGGATGGCGAAAAAGCCGTTTACGAAGGGACGGCGCCGGGCACGCTTACCTGGCCTCCGCGGGGAGAAATGGGCTTCGGATATGATCCCGTTTTCATTCCCGAAGGTCGCGACCAGACCTTTGCTGAAATCGCGCCCGAGGAAAAACACCTGATAAGTCATCGGGCAGATGCATTTGCCAAATTCGTGTCCGACCAGTTCGGCGACTGACGGCTAATACACCCTCTGGCCCATGAAATTTCCTGGTGGCGAATAGCGGCAAACCAGCCAGTCTCGCCCTAGGCCGGTTGCGAGACCACACCCGAAACGGGTCGTGTCTCGCCAGATAATCTGCGTGTAATGACCGACGTCCTGCCAATTCCCGGTCGTACTGACATTCGGGAAGACATCGTGTTTGAAATACCGCTTCTCTTCAACCCAGGCAGTTGCCATCTGGTCGTAGGAGAAAGCCGCAGTTGTTCCTGCCCATAAATTTTCGCCCTGCCCCGGTCTGGAGCCACCTGGGCTATGCTGAAACAATCCCGTTCGAGCCAATTCTTCAGCATAGTCGAGCGCGGCGCGGTTTAGATCGTCATCGAGTTCGAGTTGCGGTACGCCTACCTCGTTTCTCGCTGCATTGTGAACTGCCAACATCGCGGAAAGCATTTCATCCTGCTCAGCATCGACACTTCCGCCTGCCGGAGGTGAAGGACTTGGCGTAGGGGATGGTGTTGGCGTGGGAGAAGGGGCTGGAGTTGGAGCCGGCACTGCCCCTCCTCCACCAGTCGAAGGAGAGGGCGACGCTTCGCCGCCGCCGCAGCCGGCGAACAAGGCGGTGGAGGCCAACAGCACAGTTGTGATGAATCGCATAAAGTGGGTCTGGCCAATTCGTCTTAAGGAAAGCTGAAATATCTTTCGCCCGCAGCTGGTTGCCGTTTTCAGTAGGCTTTCTGACCCCACACATTGCCCGCTGGCCAGTAACGGCAGACCAGCACATCCCAACCGTGATCGTTGACCATGGAGCATCCGACTTCCTGGGTGTCTCGCCAGACGATCTGGGTGTAATGGGCTACATCCGCCCAATTTCCCGTTGAAGAAATATTCGGAAGATTGCCATGGCGATAATGCCTCTTCTCATCGATCATCATCGTGATGCCCGTCATGACGTCCCAGTGACCCTGGCTTCCCATCCAGAGATTTTCGCCCGTATTGTTTCGCGTGCCTTGATCGGCATGGTCTAGCCTGCCCCGCTTCGCCAGTTCGCGTCCCCAGTGTTTTGCTTCGCGTTCGAGCGCTCGGTTCCATTTCAGCCGCGGAAGTCCAAGGCGGGTTCGTTCGCGATTATGTGCGTCGAGCAACCGCACTGCCAGAGCATCACTCATCCGGTTGTCGTATCCGCCACCGTAAGGCGAAGAATCGGCTGGCTTGCCAGTGCCGACGCTTGCGGATGTAGTCGCAACCGTGGCACATAGCGATATGAGCGCGGCGCCTGTCGCGAAAATGATCTTGAACCCGTCCATGGCGCCAATTCATGCGAAGCGCCGCTGAATCGTAGATGAAGGCACAATTGGCCCGTTCGCTTTACATCCATTGGCCCTTCTGCCTCGCGAAATGTCCCTATTGCGATTTCAACAGCCATGTGCGTGAGCAGATAGACGTTAGCGCCTGGCAAGCGGCGCTGCTCGCCGACATGAGGGCAGAGCATTCCACAAGGAAAGACAGCGGTTCTCTCGAAAGCATCTTTTTCGGTGGCGGCACGCCTTCGCTGATGCCCCCTGCCCTCGTGGCCGCATTGCTTCGCGAGGCCGAGAGCCTCTGGGGTTTTGCACCTGACATTGAGATAACGCTGGAAGGTAATCCCTCATCGGTCGAGGCGAGCAATTTCGCCGATCTGGCTCTCGCTGGCATCAATCGCGTTTCTCTTGGTGTGCAGAGCCTTCGACCTGAAGCGCTCCAATTTCTTGGGCGGCTGCACGGTGTCGAAGAAGCACTCGCGGCGGTCGAGACCGCGCAAAAAAACTTCAATCGCGTATCCATCGATCTAATCTACGCCAGGCCAGAACAAAGTGCCGAAGAATGGCACAAGGAATTGGCTGAAGCTCTCGCGTTAGGTACCTCTCATCTATCGCTTTACCAACTTACGATCGAGCCTGCGACGCGGTTCGCCACGGACGTACGTCTGGGAAAATTCGATCCGCTCGATGATGATCCAGCCGGTGATCTTTTCACACTCACCCGTGAAATCACCGAGGCTGCAGGTATCCCTGCATACGAAATAAGCAATCATGCCCGCCCGGGCGAAGAAAGTCGCCATAACCTCACTTATTGGCGCTATCTTGATTATCACGGGATCGGGCCAGGCGCTCATGGCAGACGCAGCGGGGTGGCGACCACCCGGCATAAAAAGCCGGAAAACTTCCTCACATCGGTAGCTGCGCAGGGCGATGGAATTGCAGAGCACCGAATCCTGACAAACCATGACATGGCGTCCGAGGCACTTTTGATGGGTCTTCGTTTGCGCGAGGGGATAGATCCGTCCAAGCTCGGTGCGCGTTTCGGTTTCGATTCATCCGGCATGATAGACCCGAAGAAGTTTGTCTTCTATCGCGATCTCGGCCTGCTTTGGGACAACGATGGCCGGATCGGCGTAACGGGCTTGGGAATGCCATTGCTTGATGCGTTGCTCGGCGAACTTGTTTCTGATGAACTGGTCTCCTCTTGAGCCGCGAGGATATCTTAGGCGCATGGCATGCCCATCTAGCGCTCGGCCTGAGGCGCTCGCATCATACCGTTCGCGCCTATCACAAGGCTGCTGAGAGATTGTTGAGTGCCTTCGATTTGACAGATTTCGAGGAAGTCGCAGAAGTTTCGTCTGGCCAGTTGCGCCAGCATCTCGCGGCTCGGCGCAGCGATGGACTTTCCAATGCATCCGCCGCGCGAGAACTGTCTGCCCTCAAAGCGTTTCTCGCATATGCACGAGCCCAGGCAGGCTTGGAGAATACCGATGCACCGCGAATGCGCGGGCCCAGGATCAAGAAAGGCCTGCCCCGCCCGGTGACGCCTGACGATGCCATCGGGCTCGCCGAGACAGTCGATGACCTTGCAGCCGATGATTGGGTGGGGGCCCGGGACCGAGCCGTATTACTCCTCCTCTACGGAGCAGGAATGCGAATTTCAGAAGCTCTCGCGCTGAGAGGATGCGATCTACCGCTCGGCGAGACTTTGACCGTCACTGGCAAGGGGAGCAAGCAGCGCGTCGTCCCCCTACTTCCAGCCGTTCGCACTGCGGTAGAAGACTATGTTCGCCAATGCCCTTGGCCGCTCGATAAGGATAAGCCCTTGTTTCGCGGTGTGAAGGGCGGCGCTTTATCTCAAGGTATCGTTCAGAAAGCCACGGCGAATGCTCGCCGGGTGATGGGCTTGCCTGACAGCGCCACGCCACACGCCCTCCGGCATAGCTTCGCAACCCATCTGCTTGGCGCGGGTACGGACTTGCGAAGTCTCCAGGAATTGCTTGGCCATGCCAGTCTGGGGTCCACGCAGATCTACACTAAAGTGGATGCTGCGTCCTTACTGGACACCTATCGCAACGCGCACCCGCGCGAGCAGGACTAGTTATCCGTTTCAGACGGCTTCCACTTGATCACTCGATATAAGTACCAGGCCGCCCCGAGAACGATGAAGCCGCCCACAGCCCAGCTGGCATAATTTTCGTATTTCGAGATCACGCCTGACAGCGCGCTTCCTCCCCAAATGAGTGCTCCGTTCCAGATCAGTGAGCCAAGAAACGTGAACAAAAGGAAGCGCCAAAGCTTCATCTTCGCTAGCCCTGCCGGCAGCGAGATGATCGTACGAAGAAACGGAGAAAAACGGAGAAAGAAAACGATCCAGTCTCCATTACGACGGAACAGGTGGCGTGCCTCTTCGAACTCGCTCCATTCGAAAGTAAGCCACCTTCCGTGCTTCGCAATGAAGCTTTTCAGATGCTCCTCTTTCCATCGGCGGCCCAGCCAGTACCAAAAGTAGTTACCCGCTACAGTGCCCAGCGTCCCAATCAGCAATAGCGGGATGAACGCCATCTGCTCTCGAGCAACGAGAACCCCGCCATACCCCATGATGATTTCGGATGGCATCGGCGGAAAGATATTTTCCAGCGCCATCAGAAGGAAAATGCCAAGGTACCCGCCTTTGGCGATCAGATCGATAATCAGACTGTTCACGACCGAACCAACGCCCGGGTGAGGTTATTGGTCCGCGTGGCGGCGCTCAATCGCGTCCCAGATGCGGCCTGCTGTATCGGTACCATTGAATTTGTCGATCGCGACAATTCCTGTCGGGGAGGTCACATTGATTTCCGTCAGCCAGTTCCCGCCAATCACATCGATGCCGACGAAGACAAGGCCACGCTTTTTCAATTCCGGCCCCATCGCTGCGCATATCTCTTCCTCGCGGGTTGTCAGCGTGGCGGCCTCGGCATGCCCGCCTTGCGCCAAGTTAGAACGAAATTCGCCTTCGCCAGGAAAGCGGTTGATGGCGCCCGCAAATTCTCCGTCGACCAATACGATGCGTTTGTCTCCTTCCGAAACTTCAGGGAGAAATGGCTGCAGCATGTGTGGTTCTGGCCAAGTCTTGTCGAAAACCTCGCTCAAAGCGGATAGATTAGTTCCATCGGCATCGAGGCGGAAAATCGCTTTCCCCCCGTTCCCGTGAAGGGGCTTCACCACAATCGAGCCATGTTCGCGCTGGAAGGTTTTCAGATCATCGAGGTGTCGCGCGATCATGGTCGGGGGCATGAACCGTGCGTAATCGAGCACGAACATTTTCTCCGGGGCGTTCACCACTTCGCGAGGGTCGTTGATGACGAGCGTCGTGCCCTTCAGCCGATCAAGCAGGAATGCAGCGCTAATATAGCCAAGATGAAATGGTGGATCCTGCCGCATCAAAACCACATCGATGTCCCTCGCAAGATCGACCCTGCGGCGCCCGCCCGCACTGAAGTGGTCTCCTTTGACCGGCTTCACTGTGACCGGAGCCGCATGAGCAGTAATCTTTCCTGCCGGCGTACCATCGCTTTCCCATGCAAGGGTCGAAACGTCGTAATGCCATACTTCATGCCCGCGATTCTGCGCCGCCAGCATCAGCGCGAAACTGCTATCTCCCGCGATATTAATGGATTCGAGTGGGTCCATCTGGACGGCGACGCGTAGGGACATTGTAAACTCCAATCAGCTGCTGCCCGGGAAGCGGCTAAGGCTGCCAGGCGTTGGCGATGTGGAGAGGGAACGCTCCTGGCGCAAGGAGGATGACATCGATGCGGATATCCTCACCCTCCTTCGCATACCGATGGGCAACGGCTTCACAGGCAGCGGCGACGCGCGAAAGACGGTATTCATCAATCGCGTGATCGAGCTCTTCCTTACGCTGGCGCCATTTAACCTCGATGAAGGCGACCAGACCTCCACGCTTGGCGATCAAATCGATCTCACCTGCCGATGTTTTCACTCTCCGGTCTAAGATCTGCCAGCCCTTCGCACGCAGCCATAATGCGGCCTTCGCTTCGCCATCCCTGCCGCTTCGCTCGGCTCGCTGGCGCTTCATTCGGACTTTATTCTCATCGCTCGGGTATAGAGGCTCTTGCGATCAAGGCCCGTCGCTTTAGAAACATGGGCGGCAGCCTGACTTGTCTTCATCGTCTGCAAGGCCTCGCGCAGCATGGCCTCGGCATCTGCATCGCTCGGCGCATGCTCCTGCGGCGGGCCGACAAGCAAGACAATCTCTCCCTTGGGCGGGTGCGTATCGTAGTAAGCCATCAGGCCGTCGGACAAGCCGCGGCGACATTCTTCGTGAATTTTCGTCAGCTCTCTCGCCACGGCGATTTCACGCTCGGGCATGACCTCACCGATAGCTTTAAGCGATTTTACCAAGCGCGGACCGGTCTCGTAGAAAATCAGCGTCGCATCGGTCGCGGTTAGCTCCTCCAGTGTAACACGCCGTGCTTTTTCCTTTGTGGGAAGAAAGCCGGCAAACAGAAAACGATCGTTTGGCAGCCCGGAAAGCGTCAGTCCGACCACGGCTGCGCAGGCCCCCGGTAGACTGGTAACGGGTATATTTTCTGCACGGCAGTCATTGACGAGACGAAATCCCGGATCGGATATCATCGGGGTGCCAGCGTCGCTTACCAGCGCCACGGCGCGGGTCCGCATGGAATCTACGAGACGTTGTCTATCACGATTTTCGCTATGATCGTCATAGCGCCACATCGGTTTCGACAAACCGAGGTGCTTCAGGAGCTTGCCGGTAACGCGGGTATCCTCGCAGGCTACCCCATCGCAGCGTGACAGAATGTCAACGGCTCGCAGAGTGATGTCGCCAAGATTACCGATAGGGGTGGCGACAAGATAAAGTCCCGGTGTAAGACGATCTGGAAGAGGCTGGGCATCGTTGCTCACCCTCACCCCATGAACCAATTTTGAGGGACGCGGCAAGAATGAAGCGCGCATTTGTCACCCGGCGTAATGTAACCATGGCAGCGGGCGCTGTCCTGCTTTCGGCCTGTTCGATAATCCCTAAGGGCCCCGAAACCCCATCTGCAGGTACGCCAAGTCCGGAGCCAAGCAGTTCGACCCTACCGCAAGACAATCTTCACCGGGTTGCTCTTCTGGTTCCGCTTTCGGGACAGAACGGCGACGTTGGTCAATCGATAGCGAATGCTACTACGATGGCGATATTGGACACCGCAGCAGATAATCTGCGCATAACGACGTACGATACGGCAAAGGGGCCACAGGCCGCTGCCAGCCAGGCGATTGCAGACGGAAACAAATTAATCCTCGGCCCGCTCTTGGGTAGCAACGTCGTGTCGGTACGGGCGGAGGCGGCTTCAGCTAATGTTCCGATCATCAGCTTCTCGAACGATGCCACGGTGGCCGGGCCAGGTGTCTTCGTCATGGGCCATATTCCCGAGCAATCGATTGAACGCAGCGTGGGATACGCCCGAAACGTGGGCGCCCGAGATTTCGCTTTGCTCACGCCTGATGGCGATTACGGCAACCGTGCCGAGGCAGCTCTTCGGTCAGCCCTTTCGGATCACGGCGGCCAGTACGTAACAAGCGAACGATATGCGAGCAGCAACACTTCCGTTGTCAGCGCTGCCGCTCGGCTGAAGCAAAGAGGTGGTTTTGATACCGTTTTGATCGCAGATGGTGCCGAAGGTTCGATCCGCGCGGCCGGGGCGGTCAAATCCGATGGCTTACGCATACTCGGCACCGAACGGTGGAGCGGAGACCGAGACCTCATGCGATCCCCCTCATTGCGTGGTGCCCTGTTCTCGGCAGTCAGCGACGCGCGGTACGCTGGATTCGTGCGGAGCTACCAGGAGCGCTTTGGTGGGCAGCCATACCGGATCGCTACGTTAGGCTATGACGCGGTCCTACTGACGCTGCGTGCAGCGCGAGATTGGCGGGTTGGCCGCCCCTTCCCTACAGATGTTCTGTTCCAGTCCGGCGGTTTCGATGGAATGGATGGTCCTTTCCGGTTTCAGCGTAATGGCGTTATCGAGCGGGCCTTCGAGGTACGGAAAGTGACCAATGGCGGTGTGGAAACCGTTTCGCCAGCACCTAAAGGCTTCTGATAAGCGGATAACCGCAGCTACCTGCTTGCGGGCAGCGGCCCGCTCGATATAGCCTGAAACCATGTCAGATGATCTGTTCGAAAACACGCCGACGTCTTCCGGCGACTACGACGCCTCTTCGATCGAGGTGCTCGAGGGGCTCGAACCGGTCCGGCGTCGGCCAGGCATGTATATCGGCGGCACTGACGATCGCGCGCTTCACCACCTTGTTGCCGAGGTGCTCGACAACTCGATGGACGAAGCCGTAGCCGGTCACGCAAGCCGCATCGAGGTCAGGCTCGATGAAAGTAACCTCATCACCATTGCCGATAATGGCCGAGGCATGCCGGTTGCAGAACATCCGAAGTTTCCTGGCAAATCGACCCTCGAGGTGATCCTCACTACGCTGCACTCGGGCGGCAAATTTTCCGGCAAGGCCTACGCAACCAGCGGCGGATTGCACGGTGTAGGCGTGAGCGTGGTCAATGCGTTGTCCGGTCATACTCGCGTGGAAGTCGCCCGCGACAAGACGCTTTACGCACAGGAGTTTTCCAAGGGAGCTCCCAAAGGTCCAATTGAAGAGCTGGGCCCTACCCCCAACCGGCGCGGGACGACGGTAACCTTCGTTCCGGACACCGAAATATTTGGGGATCGCCGATTCAGCGCAAAGCGGCTGTTTAAACTGGCGCGCTCGAAAGCCTATCTTTTTGCTGGGGTCGAGATCCGCTGGAAATGTGCGGAGAGTCTCGCGTCTGACGACGTGCCAGCCGAAGCGGTCTTCAAATTTCCAGGCGGCCTTGCCGATCATCTAGCGGAACAGCTTGGCGGACGCGAATGTGTCACTGCACAACCCTTTGCCGGAAGCCAGGAGTTCCCCGAAGCAGACGGAATGGAACAGGGGCGCGTCGAATGGGCGATTGCCTGGCCGCTTTATTCTGATGGTTCCACCAGTTGGTACTGCAACACGGTACCGACCCCAGATGGGGGTACGCACGAGCAGGGGCTTCGTGCAGCGCTTACCAAAGGGCTCAGAGCATTCGGTGAATTGACCGGCACCAAGAAGGCTAAAGATCTCACAGCCGATGACATAATGGTTGGCGCCGAAGTGATGCTCAGCGTCTTCGTCCGTGATCCGCAGTTCCAGAGCCAAACCAAGGATCGGCTGACCTCTCCCGAAGCTGCGAAGCTGGTCGAGAACGCGGTGCGTGACCATTTCGACCATTTCCTTTCCGACAACATGGACCGGGGCAAGGCGTTACTCGGCCAGGTTATGGAGAGGATGGACGAACGTCTCAGGCGAAAACAAGAGCGCGAAATCAAGCGCAAGACTGCGACAAATGCGAAGAAACTGCGTCTTCCAGGAAAGCTTACCGACTGCTCGGGCGAAGGTGACGGCGAAACCGAACTATTCATTGTCGAAGGTGACTCGGCTGGCGGCAGTGCGAAGCAAGCTCGCAATCGGAAGACCCAGGCGATTCTGCCGATCCGGGGCAAGATCCTAAACGTAGCAAGCGCCACCGCAGACAAGATACGCGCTAATAGCGAAATTGCGGACCTTTCACTCGCCATGGGCTGCGGAACCCGCAAGGACTGCGACCCTGAGAACCTGCGTTACGATCGCATCATCATCATGACTGACGCGGATGTCGACGGAGCGCACATCGCGACACTGTTGATGACTTTCTTCTTCCAGGAAATGCCCGATATCGTTCGTGGTGGGCACCTCTACCTGGCGCAGCCGCCGTTGTACCGCCTTACTGCCGGCAAAGAGAGCCGGTACGCGAGGGATGACGAGCATCGCAAGGAACTCGAGCAAACCGTTTTCAAGGGCAAGAAGGTCGACGTAGGCCGGTTCAAAGGCTTGGGCGAGATGAACCCGCAACAATTGCGGGAAACCACCATGAACCCTGAAACTCGCAGTCTCATTCGGATTACACTGCCTGCCGAATTCGAGCAGCGCGCGGTGGTCAAGGAGCTGGTCGATCAGCTGATGGGGAGAAATCCCGAGCATCGCTTCAATTTCATTCAGAATAACGCAGGCGAATTCGACCGTGATATGATTGATGCCTAAAGGTGATGTCCCGGACCCCCGGGAAGAAGACATTATTTACGAAGATCGCCGGATTTCCAGGCCAGACGCTTCGTTGCCGGATTGGGAAAGCCCAGACACGAGCTATCGCCCAATACCGATTGTCTGGTTCGCAGGAGCGTTGATCGCACAGATCATCACTCAATCTCTGATAGTGGCAGTGTTCGGTTTATGGCCCAATTCACCAGCCATCGCTGTCATCGCTATCGGACTCATCGCGAGTTTTTTTGTCTGGGATATGACAATGAAACGCGGGTTGTCTGAGGCCGCCCCAGCATGGCGGGTCGCGACATTCGCAGTCCTCTCTTTCTTCTTTTCGCTGACCGCACTAACGGTCCTGGCCTAACAAAGAACTGGGCCATTCATGCCAGACCAAGTCCGCCAGCGTTATGAAAAAATAGGTCGTCGCAGGGTCCTGGCCCTGCTTGGCGTGGGCCTCACCCTTCTCATCATCGCCATCACCGCCGCCATCATCACGATGGCATCAATCAGCACTGATACCGAGGCCGTTGAGCGCACATTGCAACGGCAGGCCATCATCGACAGTCTGGCTACTTCAAACGAACAGATTGCCGCTGGTCGCAGAGGCTTTCTCCTTCAGCCAGACCCTGCCTTCACACGGACTGTCCGCGAAGCCAGCAGTGATTTCGAAGCGGAGCAAGCACGCCTATCGGACTTGCTAGGGTCTCAAGCGCAGCAGGATCGGCTCGAAGAGATCCGTAGCTTAAATGCGGATCGAACAGTCATAATAGATGCTATGTTCGCCAATCCGACCAAAGCTTTTTTAGACGCTCGTGGCCTCGACTTCAATGTCGATAACGGAGTGCTGATCACTCAGGACATCCGTGAGATCGCCAAAGAAATGGCTGAATTCGAAGAGCGTGAACTCGTTCGGCGCAATCGCGCTCAGCTTAATTCTCTAGTCCAGTTCTACGTGGTAGGGGGCATTGCCGTCCTTCTGCTGATCGGCGTGCTTGTCACTGCGGTCATCGTCGTTTTGCGGTACAACCGCGATCTTGCGAAAGCTCAGGTCAACTTACGCGATGCGAACTTGGGGCTGGAAGATGCTGTCCAGTCGAGAACTGCAGAACTCATGCGGGCGAATGACGAAATCCAACGATTTGCCTATATCGTCAGCCACGACTTGCGCTCACCGCTCGTCAACGTTCTCGGTTTCACCTCCGAGTTGGATGAAGCCCGCAAGCTCATTCACGCACATCTCGAGAAACTCTATGCGGAAAACCCTGAGTTGCGGGACGACGAAACCTGGCTCGCCGTTGACGAGGATCTTCCAGAAGCCCTCGGCTTCATCCGCACATCGACCGAGAAGATGGATCGCCTGATCAATTCCATTCTTGAATTGTCGCGCCAGGGTCGGCGTAAACTTCAGCCGGAACTGCTCGATATGGAGCAGTTGACCGATAACATCGTAGCCTCACTTCACCAGCGGGCCGAGGATGCCGGCGCCACTATAGAAGTGAAATCCCTACCTGACCTCGAAAGCGACCGGATTGCAGTCGAGCAGATCCTGCAGAACCTGATCGAAAATGCCATCAAGTACCTCAGCCCTGCCCGACCTGGAGAAATTCAAATCGAAGGTAGCACTGCGGTCGGAACAGTGCGGATTGACGTGATCGACAACGGTCGCGGTATATCACCAGAAGACCATGAACGCATCTTCGAACTGTTCCGGAGGGCGGGCACCCAAGATCAAGAGGGTGAAGGGCTCGGCCTCGCCAACGTCCGGGCCCTCGCCTATCGCCTTGGAGGAACAATCGAAGTCGAATCCCGACTTGACCAAGGCGCTAGATTCAGGCTTTCACTCCCTTCAAAATTCGTTGCTCAAGAGGCAGTTACATGAACTCCCATCAATCCGTTGGCATCGTCATGATCGAAGACGATGCAGGTCATGCCAGACTTATTGAAAAGAACATTCGCCGCGCTGGTATTTCCAACGACATCAAGCATTTCCTCGATGGCACCAGTGCTCTCGAGTACCTCTTCAACGATGCAAGCGGGCCATCGCACAACGGCCCGGCCCTGGTTCTGCTTGACCTTAACCTGCCGGATATGAGCGGGACCTCGATCCTCGAAAAGATCAAACAGGATGACACGCTTCACCGAACTCCCGTGGTCGTGTTGACTACGACGGATGATAAAGTGGAAATCCAGCGGTGTTATGACTTGGGCTGTAACGTCTACATCACGAAGCCCGTGAATTACGAGAGCTTCGCCGACGCCATACGTCAGTTGGGCCTTTTCCTGTCGGTCATCCAAGTTCCTTCGGTAGACGAGCAATAGAACCGAAACAGATCCTTTATGTAGATGATGATGCCGGCCTGCGTCGGCTGATTCAGCGCGCGCTGAGTAAGCGCGGTTTCGATGTTGATACAGCTGAAAACGCTGACCAAGGCCTCGAGCTGATAAAATCCAAGCGCTACGACCTGATCGCGATCGATAATCATATGCCCGGCAAAAGTGGTCGGCAGATGCTTGATGAGATTGTAGCGCAAGATGGACACCCTGCGGTGGTTTTCGTCACTGGAGACAGTGACACCGCTGTGGCCGTGGAAGCCATTCATGCGGGGGCTTCAGACTTCGTAGTAAAAACTGTCGGCGATAGCTTTTTCGATTTGCTTGACAGCCGCTTTCGGCAGGCATTTCTCAGAGATCGGCTCGAACGCGAGAAACGTGAAGCCGAAGCAAACCTCCGTGAAGCCAACGAACGCCTCGAAATGCTTGTTCGAGAAGTGCACCATCGCGTCTCCAACTCTCTTCAGATGGTACAGAGCTTCGTTGCGATGCAAGCGCATCAGACTGAAGAAGTTGCGGCGAAAGATGCGCTCGCCGCGACGCAGAACCGAATTAAAGCTATCGGAAAGGTTCACCAGAACCTTTATACTCGCGGCGATCTGACCACTATTGATCTGGACGAGTATCTCGCGACACTCGTTGAAGAATTTCGCGCCAATATGTCCGAGGGCGATACTGCAGTCGAACTCGTGTTTACCTCCGAGCACGTGGAAGTGTCACCCGATGACGCGGTCAATGTTGGTGTCGTCGTGAACGAACTTGTCAGCAATGCGGCGAAATATGCGTTTGCCGACCGTGCGGCAGGCAAGGTCTCGGTCGATTTGGACAAAACGGACGCCGGATATTGTATCACCGTCAGCGATGACGGAGCCGGTATTGCCGAAGGCAAGTCCCCAGAGGGAACTGGCTTGGGCATGCGGATCGTGTCGGCCATAACCAAAAGCCTGGGCACACAGTTGGAACGTGTCGAAAGTGATCGTGGAACCACGCACCGTTTCGTGGTTCCCGCGACGTAATTTGCTATCCTACGAGTTTAGTCTCCACGCTAATCCGGCTTTCCAGCGTCCGGTGGACCGGGCATTTATCGGCGATTTCCAAGAGCCTCTGGCGCTGATCCTCGCTGAGCTCAGGGCCATCGATTGTAATAGCTCGTGTGATAAGCTGATGCGGCATTCCGTCTTCCTCAGCTAGGCATTGCTCGCAATCCCTCGCATGATCGCGCGAGTGGGTGAGATGTATCCTTACCCCTTTAAGCGGCCAGTCCTTTCGCTCCGCATACATTCCCATCGTCATCGACGTGCAGGAACCCAACGCGCCTAAGAGCAAATCATACGGTGTCGGTCCGCTGTCATCCCCTCCATAGGAGGTCGGTTCATCTGCAATGAAGCTGTGACTGGTTGTGTGCACTTCCGTTCCGAACTTACCGTGGCCCATACATGTGACCACACCCTCTGCAGGCAAAGGCCAGTCGTTACTTAACGGAAGATAGCGGCTTGCCCATGCAGCTATGACATCAGCCGCAAATCTCGCATCCTGCGGCTGGAGAAGGAGGTGCCCTGCCCCTTCCAGGCTCACAAAGCTTTTTGGATGTTTTGCGGCACCGAACAGTTCGCTCGCATTCTCTACACCGACAATCTCGTCGGTTGGAGAGTGAAGAAACATCAACGGTTTTCTGAGCCGAGCGACCTCTGCGAGCAGGTCCGTGCTTTCGACCCTTTCTATAAATCCGCGGCTTAGATTGAATTGGCGACCAGCGATCCGTACCGGACCCTCTCCCAACTTCCGGATCGCTTCAAGATCCCCCTCGATGTTGGTCAGCACGTGTGGGACATCGGCTGGTGCACCGATGGTTGCGATTGCGGCAATGCGGTCGAGGCCAATTTCATCCGCGGCCGCCAAGACCGCCGCGCCGCCGAGGCTATGTCCTACCAGCAAAATGGGTTGGGCGAACCTTTCAAATAGCTCTTTCGCAGCTGCAACTAGGTCCGCGACATCGGTCGCAAAACCGGCCCGTCCGAAGTCCCCGCCACTTCCACCTAGCCCGGTAAAATCGAACCTCAGTGTAGCGATTCCCTCTTTCGCCAGCGCACGAGCGACACTTACCGCCGCCTTGCTATCCTTGGTGCAAGTGAAACAGTGGGCGAAAAGTGCCGCGCCACGAACAAGGCCTGTTGGTAATTCGAGCGAACCACTTAGTTCATGACCTGCAGGAGCGCGGATTGTTATGGTTTCTGTTGGCATGGGCACCCCTAATGCATGTGACTGTGGTGAATGCAACGCCCCTTCCCCTTGCCCTCACCATGCCTGCCTCCTAACGTTTGGGTAAAGTTGCAAGGAAAGACTATGGCCGACACGACCACAGACCAGAACCGTTTCGAAGGTACTCAATCTTATATCGCGACCGAGGATCTCAAGGTCGCGGTAAATGCTGCCGTCCTTTTGAGGCGGCCGCTATTGGTTAAGGGAGAACCCGGGACGGGAAAGACTGTTCTTGCCCATGAAATTGCCAAAGCACTCGATGCTCCGCTGATCGAGTGGAATGTGAAATCAACCACGAAGGCGCAACAGGGGCTTTATGAATACGATGCTGTCGCGCGCTTGCGGGACGGTCAGCTTGGCGATGAACGTGTTCACGATATATCGAACTACATAAAAAAGGGTAAGTTGTGGGAAGCCTTCACTTCAACTGAGCTTCCCGTTCTATTGATCGACGAGATCGATAAGGCGGATATCGAGTTTCCGAACGATTTGCTCCAGGAACTCGACCGCATGAGCTTCGATGTTTATGAAACGCACGAGCGCATTGAGGCGCAAGAGCGTCCGATCGTGGTGATAACATCGAACAACGAAAAGGAACTTCCCGACGCGTTCTTGCGCCGTTGCTTCTTCCACTACATCAAGTTTCCCGATCACGAGACGATGCGCGAAATCATCGAGGTCCACTTCCCCAACATCCAGAAAAACCTCGTCACCAAAGCGATGGAAATGTTCTACGAGCTGAGGGAAGTTCCGGGTCTCAAGAAGAAGCCAAGCACGAGCGAACTACTCGATTGGCTCAAGCTGCTCTTGAATGAGGATATGCCGCTGGAAGTCCTGCAAGACAGCAATCCCAACAGCGCCATTCCACCGCTGCATGGTGCACTGCTCAAAAACGAGCAGGACGTGATGATGTTTGAGCGACTCGCGTTCATGGCTCGCCGCCAAAGCTCATAAGGGTCTGAAATACTAACGCGTCCCGAAAAACGGGACGCGTTATTTACTCGTAATTCAATCGATCAGTTGAAACTGTAGGCGAGCTCGAAATCGCCCCACCGGCGGCCGTTTACAACGATGGGCACGTAGACGTTCCGCACAACCATGTAATTCTTTCCGTCGCCCTCTTGGCGATATACAGCCATCGTATAGGGGCCGGAACTGGCCCGAGCCAAAAGATCCGTATTTGCCACCATGATGCGGCCATTGCGGCAATATTTGGTATCGTGGGCAAGATCCCCGGTTGGTTTCCGCGAACGATCGCTGAGATGGGTCGGCAAGAAACCGTTGAGGTCGGCTTGCGAACACATCATGATCCCGCCGCCCTGCGCTACGACCTTATCGTTGACCGGACGCCAGTTTGTGTCGGCCCAATCGGAAAGACTGGTTCGGTAGAGTTCTGGATTGGTGCCAGGAACCAGCCGGTAATCCTGATCGAACAGCTGTTCCATTCTGAGGGAACCATTTTCGATGGCCTCTTCGGCGCGCTGCGTAATCTCGCGCGCAAATTCCTGCGCTTGCTGGACCATGTCGCTATCCTGCGGCGAAAGCCCGGCCTTCACGATCCGGTCGAACATTTCGCTGGCAGTGAGTTCTAGTTCTTCGATCCGCTCGTGGGCGGTCTCCAGGCGCTGTTCGTTTTCATTGGCCGCGCGGTCATAGCTTTCGAGAACGTTGGACACGCGGTCCACATGTTCCGTCATCATGCCGGTTGCTCGGGTAATCTGGTCGTTCTGCTGGTCTACTTCTTCGACAAGCTGGCTGACGCCGGAAATGGTCGCGTCGATACTGGCGACGGAGCTTTTTGCTTCGTTCGAAGCCTTTGCGCCTGCCTCGATCCGCTCGATGACCGTAGACGCCTCACTCCCGAGCGTTTCGATCACTTCGGAAATCTCGTCCGTCGCCTTACGCGTTTCACCGGCGAGCGTTTTCACTTCGTTTGCGACGACCGCGAAGGTTCGTCCTGCTTCTCCGGCTCGCATCGCTTCGATCGTGGCGTTCAAAGCGAGGATGTTGGTCGTTTCGGCAATCTGCTCAATATCCTGCGAACAGCGCTTAACCTGGTCCATAGCCGCAGCAAATCCGGTCACGTGGGTGGCAAGGGTTTCCACCAGGTCGAGGAGATTGGTAATCTGCTGGAGCGATGACTGGATTTGCGTCGTACCCATATTCAGCCGCTCGATGGCACGGGCAGAAAGGATTCTCGCTTCGTCGCTGGCTTCGGCAACTTTACGTTGATCGGCCTCCAGCTCCCGGACAGTCCCCTGCAGTTCAACATGCTCTGCGCGCAGTACGCCTGAACTATCCAGCACGGCCTGAACGATGCCGGCCACATCGCTGCAACCGACCGTGACCTTACCACACGCCTCTGGTATGCTATTCAGTGCAGAAGCTGTTGCAGTATCGATTGGACTGATTTCCATCTAATCGGGACCCCTCATTGTCCTGTTTGACGTTCCGAGTAGTGATAATTGGTTAGCGGACCGTTAAACGGTTGCATCGAATGGCATCAGCACCGACAAAAAACGCAGGGTGAATTCGAATTATGTTCCTAAATTTCGTCGATGAACTCCGCGCCGCAGGAATACCCGCCAGTTTCAAAGAACATCTGACACTTCTGGAAGCACTCGACCGAGAAGTAATTGGTCAGTCCCCGGAAAGCTTCTATTATTTGAGCCGAGCAACTTTCGTGAAAGACGAGGGTCTCCTTGATCGTTTCGATCAAGTTTTTTCTAAAGTCTTCAAAGGGATCATAGCTGATTATGGCCAGAATCCCGTCGATGTACCCGAGGACTGGCTGAAATCAGTAGCGGAAAAATTCCTCTCCGATGAGGAGATGGAGAAGATTAAGAGTCTCGGCGATTGGGATGAAATCATGGAGACGCTCAAGAAGCGCCTGGAAGAACAGGAAAAGCGCCATCAGGGAGGCAACAAGTGGGTCGGAACGGGTGGCACGAGTCCTTTCGGCAATTCAGGATACAACCCTGAAGGGGTGCGGATCGGTGGGGAAAGTCGCCACAAGCGTGCGATCAAGGTGTGGGACAAGCGGGAATTTCGGAACCTGGACAATACGAAAGAACTCGGCACACGAAATATCAAGATAGCATTGCGCCGACTGCGCCGGTTCGCGCGGGAAGGTGCTGCCGATCAATTGGATCTGGATGCTACAATCGATGGCACGGCGAAGCAGGGATGGCTCGATATCCGCATGCGGCCGGAACGCAGAAATGCGGTGAAGTTATTATTATTACTGGATGTTGGCGGGTCGATGGATCCGTTCATAAAGGTTACGGAAGAGCTTTTCAGCGCCGCTACGAGTGAATTCAAGAACCTCGAATTCTTTTACTTCCACAATTGCCTTTATGAAGGAGTTTGGAAGGACAACCGCCGGCGGTGGCAGGAGCGCACAAAAACTTGGGATATTCTGCATAAATACGGTCACGACTATAAAGTCGTTTTCGTTGGCGATGCGGCAATGAGTCCCTACGAGATTACCCACCCAGGCGGTAGCGTCGAGCATATGAACGAAGAGGCTGGCGCCACTTGGATGCAGCGACTTACCAACACTTATCCGGCCACAGTTTGGTTGAACCCAGTCCCCGAGAAGCAATGGGGATACTCCCAATCAACCAAGGTTATGAAGCATCTCGTTAATGACCGCATGTACCCGCTTACGCTGGAAGGGCTTGATGACGCCATGCGGGAGTTGAGCCGCAAGCAGAGCTGATATCGGAAATACTCAACCGTAGAGAAGATGGGGGGCTATTGCGCGGCGCCAGCTTTCCTCATCATGCGCAGCCAGCTGGGCGAGATCGTCCGGGGTGGCCTCGCTATCATCTACCCATTCTCGCAAGGCAGGACCGCCGTTTATGACATCGATAGCCAGCCGATCGAATTCATACTCGTATGGAAAATCCCGCCAGATATCGTAATCGGGATAAAGGTTCCGGATCGCTTTGAAGGCCAATGCCTGCAAGCGCCAGGGCTTGAATTCATGGTGGTCGTAATAAGGGCCTTCCGCATGGATCATCAGGCCGTTGCAAAGCTTGCCTGCATGCTTGTGAAACGTGGGCTCGAACCAGCACTCACGAAGTTTGCATCCCCGCAGCCACGCTGGCGCTAAGCTTTCCATTTCATCTAGCACAGCATGCGCGTCGATGTCGGGAGCACCGAAGAGCACTTCGAGAGGCCGTGTCGTTCCCCTTCCCTCGCTTAAATTGGTTCCTTCGAGCATGACGGTACCGGCGTATGCCCGGGCCATATTAAGTCCGGCGGCATTTGGACTCGGATTGATCCACACCCGATTTTCCGGCCAACCGAAACCTGGTGCGTGACCGGGCTTCCACCCTTCCATCTCAATCACGCGATAATCGACGTCGAGGCCGAAATGCTGGATAAACCAGTGGCCCATTTCGCCCATGGTCATCCCATGACGCATGACCATCGGCGCTGCACCCACGAAGCTTTCCTGCCCTGGCAATAGCAAAGTACCTTCAACAGGTCCGCCAGCTGGATTTGGCCTATCCAGAACCCACACAGACTTGCCAGTTTTTGCCGCTTCTTCGAGAACATAAAGCAACGTGGTGACAAACGTATAAATCCTGCATCCAAGATCTTGCAGATCGAACAGGAAAACATCGGCGGTGGACATCGCCTGATCGGTCGGGCGCCGGACTTCACCGTAGAGACTGAAGATCGGAATTCCGTATCGCGGATCGTTCTCATCCGCTGTCTCGACCATGTTATCTTGTTTGTCGCCCTTCAAACCATGCTGAGGACCAAATGCGCTGGTAATATTTATCCCTCGCTCGATCAGAGCGTCGAGCGAGTGATCTAGCTGCGCCGTGACCGATGCGGGATGCGCAACGAGAGAGACGCGGCGCCCCTCCAGCGGTTTGCGCAAATTACTATCTGTGAGAAGGCGGTCGATCCCGAATTTCATGAACGGGGGGGTGCATCAAGGCGTGCGATGAAGCAAGCCGGATCATGAAAATCCGGTTGATCTCGGCAGTGCCGTAACGCCCAGAAGCTTTTAATCCCGCCCTCTTCTTCGAGAACGCAGGTTATGCCCGCTGCGCATGCAATATCAGGTAAGACGTCTACGGGAATCGCGGTGTCGAAAATCGCGAAGCCAGTGCCTTGCCGCATCGTACATTCCGGTTCGCGGGGTAAGGGCCGGTTCGCCATGCCATTTCGCGGTGATGAAAAATCGTAAGCGGCCCAGCGCTCAGAAGGTGAAAGGTTGAATTCGCAGTAAGATGTGCCGCCATCCGGCTGCAAAAATAGTTCAAAGCAGGTCGTACGCCATAGTTGGTCTGCCCTTCCCTTTCCGGCGAACGGCGGGACGACCAACTTTCTCGCGTCGTCAATGCGCCATCTGATGCGGAGCCAATTCGCATCCATCCCCACTAACCTAGCTGCAACACCGCTCACGAGTAGCGGGGGATGAGCGGGATGCGCGCTCAGTTCATACGTTTCCAACTGCGAACCCTCATGCTAGCGGCGCTCTGTTATGAGCACCTACAAATCCGACCTGCTGCGTTTGCTCGAAGAACGCGGCTATATCCACCAGATTACCGATCCGACCGCTTTGGACGCCCTTGCTGCGAGCAAGATAGTGCCGGGTTACATTGGGTTTGATGCGACGGCACCCAGCCTTCACATTGGTAGCCTAGTGCAGATCATGATGCTTCGTCGTCTTCAACAGACCGGACACAAGCCGATCGTATTGATGGGAGGAGGCACCACCCGTATCGGCGATCCGACGGGGCGTGACGAAAGTCGCAAGATGTTGACCGATGCCACAATCGAAGAGAACATCTCGGGGATTAGAACTGTCTTCGAACGTTTGCTGACCTTTGGTGACGGACCGACTGACGCTGTCATGGTAAACAATCAGGATTGGCTCGGCGGCTTGGGCTATATCGAAATGCTGCAGAAGGTCGGCACGCATTTTACCGTAAATCGGATGCTTTCGTTTGATTCCGTTCGCCTACGTCTTGAGCGCGAACAGCCGATGACTTTCCTAGAATTCAATTACATGATCCTCCAGGGGTATGATTTCCGTCACCTCGCGCAAGAGATGGGCGCGCGGCTCCAGATGGGAGGCAGCGATCAATGGGGCAACATCGTAAATGGTCTGGAGCTCTCGCGCCGGATGGATGGGGTGGAAGTTTTCGGTCTGACCACTCCGCTCCTGACGACTGCCGACGGCGGCAAGATGGGAAAAACAGCGGCAGGCGCCGTATGGCTCAACGAAGAGCAGCTGCCAAGCTACGACTTCTGGCAGTATTGGCGAAACGTCGATGATCGCGATGTGGGCCGCTTCCTGCGGCTTTTTACAGATTTGCCTATGGACGAAATTCGGAAGCTCGAGGCCCTCGAAGGGGCTGAGATCAATCGGGCCAAGACGGTGCTCGCGAACGAAGTCACCGCGATGGTACGTGGGCCGGAAGCTGCCCAGACAGCTGAGAAGACAGCCGCTGAAACATTTGCCGGTGGCGGTGCAGGAGAGGATTTGCCGGCGATCGAAGTCGGTGCGGAAGGCATGCGCATCGGCGCGGTCCTGACAGCCCTCAATTTCACATCCTCAGGCAAGGAAGCGAAACGCAAGCTTTCGGAAAACGCGGTAAAGCTGGACGGCGAGACGGTTACTGATCCGGCCTATCTTGTTGAGGTTGCCGAACACGCCGAGCGCAAGCTTTCACTCGGTAAGAAAAAGCACGCGATTATCCGCAGATAGTTGGCATAGCCTGAACCTCGCCCCGTTATTATTTCCGAGCGGTTTACCAAATGTTCGCCTTTTTTAGGGAAGGAGATTTGGGGTAATAATTTTGAAGGTTCAAGCGGATGAGCGCAGGAGCACAACTCAGCGTAACCGATCAGCGCCGCATGGCGCGGCATCCTGTTGATCACCCGGTGATTGCCGAACATTTCGGCAAAGGTGACATCAGAATGCATATTGCGAATATTTCGGCGAACGGATTCATGATCGATGACGCCGACAAAATTGGTCGTGGCGAACGTCTCGTAGTCCGGCTTCCGATAATTGGTCGCATCGAAGCGTATTGCATCTGGTGCAGAGATAACCGCGCTGGCTTCCAGTTCGAACGTATCATCCGAGTGGATGATTTTCTTGCCCTCATCGACAAGCTCCAACCGAACCCGCGTCTTAGAAAAATGCGCTGAAAATCTCCCATGCGATTACTGTGAGAATGAACCTCTTCACAAGCAAGGGGGCTGCTGCCATGCGTCCTGCGTGAACAGCACCATCAAAACTTCTTCCGAACGGTCCCCTCTACGGATAGCCAATTTCCGGGCGTACTGGGTTGCCAGACTGACGATGACGCTCGCGCAATACGCGATGATGCTCATAATCGGATGGCAAACCTACAATATCGCCCGCGATAGCGGTATGAACATCGGGGAGGCTTCCGGACAGCTGGCGCTGATCGGCCTGCTTCAGTTCGTACCGCTTTTTCTCCTGACGCCGTTTTCGGGCTGGGCTGCCGATCGGTTTGATCGCCGCAACATCGGACGCGCAACCATCGCATTGCAGATTTTGTGTGCCTGTACCCTCGCCTGGCTAACATGGAATGGCACAATTGCTCTCTGGTCGATTTACTCGGTTGCGATAGTGCTCGGCGTGGTGAGGGCATTTAACGGTCCGGCTTTGTCGGCGCTCGCGCCCAATCTGGTCCCGAAGGAAATCCTCCCCAACGCCATCGCTCTGTCCAGTATCTCTTGGCAGACTGGAATGATCGTAGGCCCGGCGGTCGGTGGGTATCTTTATGCGGTTTTTCCGTCACTGCCTTATATTGCGGCGGCAGTGCTTTTTATCGTAGCCATCATCTCACTTTCCCTGATCGGGAAGGTGCCACAGCCGCCCCGCCCACAGAACCAGCGACCAATTCACGCCATGGTCGAAGGTTTGCGGTATGTCGTTCGAAACAAAATGGTTCTGGGCGCCATCACTCTGGACCTTTTTGCGGTTTTTCTCGCCGGGGCGACAGCCCTATTCCCTGTTTATGCGCGTGACATTCTCCAGGTAGGAGAAACCGGGTTGGCGCAGTTAGCCATGGCTCCGGCGGTCGGAGCGGCACTTACGGCGCTATTCTTCTCCTTCCGTCCGTTGAAGACGCAAGTCGGCCCGAAGATGCTTCTGGCCGTTGCCCTGTTCGGCTTCGCTACGATTGTATTTGGTTTTTCCAAATCGATGCCACTCAGCTTGGCTATGCTCTTCATCGTGGGGGCAGCGGATATGTTCAGCGTCTATATCCGTCAGTCTCTGATCCAACTCCACACACCTGACGATAAGCGCGGCCGCGTCTCCTCGGTCAGCTTGCTGACTATCAGCGCGTCCAACGAATTCGGTGATTTCTTCTCAGGCAGCTTGGCCTACGCCATCGGACCGGTGGCTGCGGTAGTGAGTGGTGGTGCAGGAGCGATCGTCACCGTTGCTCTCTGGAGTAAAATTTTCCCTGTCTTGCGTACCACTAGGACCTTCGAGCCCCCTGAGGAATTGGAAGAGCAGACACCAGAAGAAAAGCTGCAGGAGCAGATCCCATGAAAGCCCAATCCGTTTTAGACACAGTTGGCGGCACATCGCATATCCGCCTGGCCCGTCTCTTCCCCGACCATGAAGTGTGGGTGAAGAACGAACGCGCCAATCCCGGTGGCTCCATCAAGGACCGTATAGGTCTGGCTATGGTTGAGGACGCCGAAAAATCGGGCAAGCTTAAACCGGGCGGAACGATCATCGAGCCGACAAGCGGCAACACCGGTATCGGCCTGGCGATGGCGGCCGCGGTTAAAGGTTATAAGCTGATTCTCGTCATGCCGGAAAGCATGAGCTTAGAGCGCCGCCGGCTTATGCTCGCATATGGAGCGACCTTTGATCTCACTCCCAAGGAAGGTGGGATGAAGGGAGCGATTTCCCGCGCCCAGGAACTCGTCGATCAGACCGAGGGCGCATGGATGCCCAGCCAGTTCGACAATCCTTCCAACTTTGAAGTTCATAAGCGGACGACCGCTCGTGAAATCCTCGCCGACTTCGCGGACGAACCGATTGACGTGATGATAACCGGTGTGGGCACCGGGGGCCACCTTACCGGCTGCGCCGAAGTGCTCAAAGAAGAGTGGAAAGATTTAAAGGCCTATGCCGTGGAGCCGGCCGGATCGCCAGTTATCAGTGGTGGTCAACCGGGGCCCCACCCCATCCAGGGTATAGGCGCCGGCTTCGTCCCAGAAAACCTGCATACCCAAGCGATTGACGGTGCTATTCAGGTTGACCCGGAGGATGCCAAGGAATGGGCTCGTCAATGTGCTGCCAAAGAAGGGTTGTTAGTTGGAATTTCCAGCGGCGCAACATTGGCAGCGATCGCGAAAAAACTGCCCGATTTGAACGCTGGCAGCCGTATCCTAGGTTTTAACTATGATACGGGTGAACGTTACCTCTCCGTGCCGGATTTCCTTCCTACCGAATAGGTCTTTATCAAGTTTGGGTGGCCTTGTTGACTTGGGGCCACCCCAAACTTACCGATATTTCGCGATAAAATCTTCCTTCGTAAGGGGCTTGGCGAAAAGGTGTCCTTGCGCTTTGTAACAGCCCATTTGTTCAAGCCTGGCGCGTTGATTTTCCGTCTCGACTCCTTCTGCGACCACTTCAATCTTCATGCATTCCGCCACTGCGATCATGCCCGCGATAATGGCTTCGCTTGGAGTGTCCGTTAGAAAGTCCGCGACAAACCGCCGGTCAATCTTAAAGCCAGTAAGGGGAAGTGTCTGCAAAGTGGCGAGGGATGCGTAACCGGTTCCAAAATCATCCAGAGTGATCTTATGACCCGCATCATAGAGCTTCATCAGATGCGACAGATTTTCCCTGTCACTTTTCAAGGTGGTTTGCTCTGTAACCTCGAACTCGACATCACTAGGCTCTAGTCCATATCGATCGAGGAAACGCGGGACAGAAGAAGATAAGTTCTCCGAGAGGGCTTGTATGGGGAAGAGATTGCATGCCACGCTAGGAAGAATCAGACCATCTTGTCGGCATTCAGCCATGAAACGACAGGCCTCATTTATGATCCAGTCGCCCAATTCCTGAGCGATCACATGGGTTTCAAGAAAATTCATGAAACTTGCAGGCGCTAGCAACCCTAGATCAGGATGATTCCAGCGCAGCAGCGCTTCTACACCAATGAGGCTGCCATCCCGGATGTCTACTTGGGGCTGGAAGAATAACTCCCATTCGCACTTTTCAACTGAGCTGACCAGATCAGCCTGCAAGATGCGCTGTCTGGCGTGGTCACTACGCATCGCGTCATCGAAGACACGCCGAGCCTTGCCCGATTTCTTGGCCGCAAACATAGCGAGATCGGCATGAAGCAGCAGAGTTTCTGCGTCCGTAATATCGTCATCGACTACAGCGGCTCCGATGCTTCCTCCCAGGGAAAACTGATGCTCGAAAATGAGAAATTGCTCTTCAAGTGTTTTCAGAATTCGGTCTGAGGCAGTACCAACTTCCTCTTCTGAACATGGTCCAGGGATCAAAATTGCGAATTCATCACCGCCCATTCTCGCGATACGCCAATTGGGATCCGAGTTGAGACGAAATCTTACCGCAACCGATTGTAGCAGGGCGTCGCCGGCGAGATGGCCAAGAGAATCGTTGATCGACTTAAAATTGTCGAGGTCAATTACGAGGAGGCCAGGCTTTTCCGCGTTGGCCAGACATTCACGAACGGTGTTCAAGAATGCCCTTGGCGTCAATAATCCGGTTAGTTCGTCATGTCGCGCAAGATGCTCGAGATTAGCTTCCCGGGCATGTCTATCAGAAGTATCCTGGATGTGGGCGCCAACAGTAGTGCGCCCATCATCCTGATACAGTGAGAGAGTGAGTTCCGCCGGAAACTCGCGACCAGTTGCATGTTGCGCGATTATTTCGACGGTATTGCCAATCAGGCGGTGCTCCTCGCCCTGACGCATTCGGCGCATCCCTTCCTCGTGCGCCCTCTGAAAGCGCTCCGGAATAATCAGCGTTACCGGTAAACCGATAACGTCGGCCAACGGATAGCCGAACATGCTTTCAGCAGCTGGATTCCAAGTAAGAATGCGACCATTTTCATCCGTGGATAAAACGGCAAAAGGAGCGGAGTCTAAAAGACGCGAATAGGTGCTCGCACTATCTTTGCCTTCGGACCCGGTTCCACGGTCCGAAACCCCGCTCGGATTTTTTCCTATCCCGAGGGACAATAAGCCTCTCCGCATCCGCCCTTGACGGTTCTACGCGTCGGCACCTCTGATCGTTCCATCGCTACTCACCATCACATCAAAAAGGGCCGCTGCACATACCGTGAGCGGCCCGATTGGTTTGAAAGATGATGCTGGCTACAAGGAAATTATGCCGCAGTCTGGAAAGCATCTTCTCCCAAAGCCATCAAGCTGTCGCTCCCCGCTTCGAGTTTGCGGCGCAGCGCACCCGCATCCGGAAGATACCGATCCATGTAATACCGGGCAGTGGCCAGCTTTTGCTCGTAAAACGCTTTGTCATCACCTGATCCAGTAAGACAATTTTGCGCCTTACGCGCCATTTTCAACCACATAAGTCCGAGCGTCACGATGCCCATTATGTGCATGTAGTGATGCGCGCCGGCACCCAGGTGATTGGGGTTCTGCATGGCGTTCTGCATGAACCACATCGTCGCCGCCTGCTGTTGCCCAAGAGCCTTTTCCAGCTGCTCGGCCATATCCTTCAGTTCATCGACTTCTTTCGCGGCAGCGATCTCTTCGCCGACATGTTTGAAGAAGGCTTGAACGGCGGCACCGCCCTTCTGCGCCAGCTTGCGACCGCACAAGTCCATCGCCTGTACGCCGTTCGTGCCTTCATAAATCTGGGCAATCCGCGCGTCACGAACATATTGGCTCATGCCCCATTCTTCAATGTAGCCATGGCCACCAAAAACTTGCTGCATATTGGTCGCGACTTCGTAGCCCTTGTCGGTGCCGTAGCCCTTGATGACAGGGGTCAAAAGGCCGAGCATAAGGTCTGCCTCTTCGCGTTCTTCCTCGGTTTGGGCCTGATGTGTAAGATCTACAAGCAGGCCGCCCCACAGAGCCAGCGCGCGCATCCCTTCCGTGAACGCCTTTGCGTCCATCAGCATGCGGCGAACATCGGGGTGCACAAAAATCGGATCGGCCTGCGCTTCCGGTTCTGCCGGGCCGGTCAGAGCACGCCCTTGCCGGCGGTCGAGAGCGTATACGACGGCATTTTGATAAGCAACTTCAGCCTGGCTCAGCCCTTGAATGCCCACGCCAAGCCGGGCGGCATTCATCATGATGAACATGGCAGCAAGCCCCTTGTTCTCCTCGCCGACCATCCAGCCCTTCGCGCCGTCGTAGTTGAGAACGCAGGTGGCATTGCCGTGAATACCCATCTTCTCTTCGATCGACCCACACATAACACCGTTGCGTTCGCCCAGAGTGCCATCCTCATTGACCAGGAATTTCGGCACGACGAAGAGAGAGATTCCCTTGCTGCTGTCGGGCGCGCCCGGAGTCTTTGCGAGGACCAGGTGGATGATGTTTTCACTCATGTCGTGTTCGCCGGCCGAGATGAAAATCTTGGTGCCGGTGATCGCATAGCTGCCATCGCCCTGCGGTTCCGCCTTGGTACGGATCATACCCAGATCCGTGCCGCACTGCGGTTCGGTCAGGTTCATCGTGCCCGTCCATTCGTTCGAGATCATTTTGGGTAGGTATTTTGCTTTCTGCTCACCGGATCCCTTGGCGATCAGGGCAGAGATTGCTCCGTTAGTGAGGCCGGGATACATACCGAAAGCCTGGTTGGCGCTGGAAATGAACTCTTCCATGACAAAGCCGAGAACGTGCGGCATGCCCTGCCCACCGAATTCTTCGGGAGCCGAGATCGTGCCCCAACCTGCTTCACGGAACTGGTCGAAGGCATCCTTGAAGCCAGGAGGGGTGGTGACGGACCCGTCATCATTCCGAACGCAACCATGTTCGTCACCGATCCGGTTCAGCGGCGCCAGAACTTCGGAGCAGAATTTGCCGCCCTCACTGATGATAGCATCCACGACATCCTTGGAAGCCATCTCGAAACCCGGCAGATTGCCGTAGCTTCCGAGATCGAGGAGTTCGTTGATGATGAAGCGGGCGTCGCGAGCGGGGGCATTATAAATGGGCATTGGATGTCCTTGGGAAAGAATGGCTTTCGTTAATCTTGAAGTTAGATCGTTCTCTAATCGAGCTGATCTTCGACCAAGCTGATAAATTCGGCGAGTTCCTTAATCGAACTATCGATATCGGCACGCTGCGCCTTCAACTTGGCCACATGTTTCTTGCATTTTTCGAGCGTGACGCGGCGCTGTTCGGCACGCCCGTCGTCGAGGTCGTAAAGATCGATCATCTCGCGAATTTCGGTAAGCGAGAAACCGACATTCTTGGCACGCATGATCCATGCGAGACGGGCCCGATCGCGCTTCGAATAGATCCTGGTCAGTCCAACGCGCGACGGAGCAATTAGGCCTTCGTCTTCGTAAAAACGCAAAGCCCGCGCCGTGCACTCGAACTCGCTCGTCAGATCCGAAATCGAAAACTGTTCGCGTTCGAGCTTGTCGGGTCGTTCGAGATGTGCGCCGGCATGACGACGATCGTTATCGGCATTGGTAAGCGGCTGTGTCATGCACACTTTCTAGCCAAACGTTTACGTAAGCGTCAAGGCTTGACGGGTTGGAGAATGCCGGCATCCAACTTGCGATAGAAACAACTCGTCGCCCCGGTGTGGCATGTGGGGCCGGCCGGATCGCACCGCAGGACGAGTGCGTCTTGGTCGCAGTCGACTAAAATTTCCTCTACTCGCAAGACATTGCCGGAAGTTTCACCTTTCTGCCAAAGCGCTCCGCGAGAGCGTGAATGGAAATGAGCTATACCGGTGCGCACGGTGGCATCGATCGCTTCTCTGTTCATGAAGGCGACCATTAGGATACGACCAGTATGAACGTCCTGTACGACTGCGCTGAGCAGTCCCTTGTCATCGAACTTAGGAAGGAAATCCTCGCCATCTTCGCGGTCGATCGGGTCTTTTGCCACAGGCACTCCGTATAATTGTATAACTACGACAGTCTGTTGCACGACCGCCACAAGCCGGGTTCAAAATTCGCTTTAAGCAAAGAACGCTGTTTGAGGAACGGACTTTCTAGGGAATGTAATGGCCCTGCAGGTGATGTGAAGCCTGCCAACCGGAGCATCGGTGCCAAAAGAGCGCCAGGTTCAGGGGGTCCCGGATCCGCAGCCGCGAGGGGGTTTACACGCGGCGCATCCGGTAACGATGAGGGATAGGACCTGATGCATGCTGGGGGGCTGCATCGCTATGGTCCGGTGTATTTCGTCACGTGGCGCCCGGGGTCTTCGGACTCCGGGCGTTTCGTTTATCTCGCATGATCGAGAGCTTCGTCCAAAACGCGGGCGAAGCAGGCAATGACCACAGTCTTCGCCCCCGCTTTCTTAAGAGCCTTCACGCACGCCGCCGTTGTGGCTCCGCTCGTCAGCACGTCGTCGACCAATAGAATATCCCGACCTGAAATTTTCTGCTTTCTGTTTACTGCAATCGCTCCAGCAAGCGCCTTTGTCCGCGCTTTCGCGCCCATTCCACCAAGGCTCGGCGTTCTTTTGTTGCGGATCAGGCCATCGACCACAAGCGTACCGTGACCCGCTTTCGCCAGTTCAGATCCCAACAAAGCCGCCTGATTGAATCCGCGCTGCCAGAGGCGCCAGCGATGGAGTGGGACGGGCACAATCAACCTATGGCCATCCCGCGAGGGAATACGGGCAGCAATCAGCCGCGCCAGCAGAGGCGCCAGCGCTATACGTCGGCCGTGTTTCAAGGCGAGGACCAGTTTGCGCGATGTATCTGTATAGAGCGTGCCGGCAGCGATTCCATCGTGAAGCGGAGGATTTGAAAGGCAGGGCGCGCAGAGAGCTCCATCAACTGGTCCTCGCTCACCGAACGGCCGCTGACAGGTAGCACAGGAGGGGTCACCGGGAATGGCTAGGTCGGACCAACATGTTGCGCAGAGCCCTCCCTGCCCCCCGATGCTCTCGCCGCACGCTGGACAGCGCGGCGGGTATACGAGATCAACCAGAGGAGCGATCCCGTCTCCCAAGGCCCGTCGCATCGTGGTTATTCTCCCCATGCCGGTGTGCTGCACCGCTTGCATGCTTGTGGCAAGCGCGGCAGGGGAGCCGGGATGGATATTAGCGATGGCAGATAGGGCGCCTCCCCGCATTTTCAGCCGCCAGCGCCGCATGGCCGGCTACCGACGGGCGCTGGTCCGCCAGTCGCAGCGCGACGCGGCGCGCTATGTTCTGGACGACATGGTCGAGGACATTCTCGACCGGCTCGAGTTCATGCGATTCGAACCTGCCCGAGTCCTCGTGATCGGCGACTGGACGGGCACCCTCGCCCTCTCGCTGCGGGGGCGCGGATCGCAGGTGGAAGAAGCCAATGTCCGGACGATCGACGAAGAGAAGCCGATCGGGGATGGATCCTACAATCTTATCGTCAGCCTCGCCTCGCTGGGCCGGGTCAACGATCTGCCCGGCGCACTACTGCATTTGCGCACGGCATTGGCCGAAGGAGGCATCGTCATTGCCTCGATGATCGGCGCGGGGAGCCTGACGAACCTGCGGCGCGCCGTCATTGCGGCGGAACCCGACCGGCCGGCCGGCCGGATGCATCCGCTGGTCGACAATGCCGGTGCTTCGGCGCTGATGCAGCGTGCCCTGTTCAAACGGCAGGTGGTCGACAGCCGTTCGCTCGAAGTCGCCTTCGGATCGCTCGACCGGCTCGTGTCGGACCTGCGCGACCAAGGGCTGACGTCGAGCCTTGCGAGCGGCGCGCCGCCTATGGGTAAAGCTGCCCTCGATCGCGCCCGCAAGTCCTTTCTCACCGCTGCGAACGACCGAGATCGGGTCATCGAAACATTCGAGATACTGACCCTAACCGGCTGGAAAGACTAGCGAAGGCTCGCCTGTGCTGCCGCGAGCCGTGCGATCGGCACACGGTAGGGCGAGGCGCTGACGTAATCGAGCCCGGTCTTCTCGCAAAAGGCGATGCTGGCCGGATCGCCGCCATGTTCGCCGCAGATTCCAAGCTTGATATCGGCGCGCGTCTGGCGCCCGCGTTCCGCCGCCAGTTCGACCAGCTGGCCGACCCCGTCGATGTCGAGGCTGACGAAAGGATCGCGCGCGAAAATGCCCTTTTCGACATATTCGGTCAGGAAGCGGCTCGCATCATCGCGGCTGACGCCCAGAGTCGTCTGCGTGAGGTCGTTGGTACCGAAGCTGAAAAATTCGCCGACTTCGGCGATTTCGCCCGCCATCAGTGCAGCGCGCGGCAATTCGATCATGGTGCCGACGAGATAGTCGAGCGTGCGGCCGGTGACTTCGAAGACTTCCGCAGCCACGCGATCCACCACCGCTTTCAACAATTCGAGTTCCTTGCGCGTTGCGACAAGCGGAATCATCACCTCGGGTACAGGGGCTTCTTCGCTGGTCTTGGCGACTTCGCACGCCGCCTCGAAAATCGCGCGTGCCTGCATCTCGTAGATTTCCGGGTAGGTAATCCCGAGGCGGCAACCGCGATGGCCCAGCATGGGGTTGAATTCATGCAGTTCGCCCGCGCGTCGCTTCAATTGATCGACAGTCTTACCGGTGGCGGAGGCCAGTTCTTCGAATTCGGCATCGCCATGCGGCAGGAATTCGTGCAGCGGCGGATCGAGCAGGCGAATGGTGCATGGCAAGCCCGCCATAACCTCGAAGATCTTGACGAAATCGGCACGCTGTTCGGGCAGCAGTTTTTCGAGCGCGGCACGGCGACCCGCTTCATCGTCGGCCAGGATCATCTGGCGCACGGCGCTGATGCGGTCGGCATCGAAGAACATATGCTCGGTACGGCACAGGCCAATGCCTTCGGCACCGAACTGGCGCGCCATGCGGCAATCGTTTTCGGTTTCGGCATTGGTGCGGACCCGCATGCGCCGGTGTTTGTCGGCCCATTCCATCAGCGTGCCGAAATCGCCGGCCAGTTCCGGCTCGATGGTGGCAACTTCGCCAGCCATGATCTGCCCATTGCCGCCATCCAGCGTGATGACGTCGCCTTCCTTAAGGTCGCGATTTCCGATGGTTAACGTGCGGCCTTCACGCGCAATCGAAACCTGCGACGCGCCGGAGACGCATGGGCGCCCCATGCCGCGTGCCACAACGGCAGCATGGCTGGTCATCCCGCCGCGCGCCGTCAGAATGCCGGTGGCGGCGTGCATGCCGTGAATGTCTTCCGGGCTGGTTTCGATACGGACGAGGATGACCTTCTCGCCCCGCCCGGCCCACAGTTCTGCAGTATCGGCGTCGAGCACGATCTTCCCGCTGGCCGCGCCTGGCGATGCCGGAAGGCCGGTGGTTAGCACATCGCGGGGCGCATCGGGATCGAGCGTGGGGTGTAAGAGCTGGTCGAGAGCCATGGGATCGACCCGCAGGATAGCGGTCTTTTCGTCGATCAGCCCCTCGCCCACCATATCGACCGCCATTTTCAAAGCGGCCTTGGCAGTGCGTTTCCCGGTGCGGGTTTGCAGCAGCCAGAGCTTGCCCTGCTGAACGGTGAACTCGATATCCTGCATGTCCGTGTAATGCTTCTCGAGCAGTTCGAAGACATGTGCCAGTTCGGCAAAGGCATCGGGCATGGCTTCTTCCATGCTCGGCTTGTCGGCGCCTGCATCTTCGCGGCGCGCCCTAGTGAGATATTGCGGCGTACGAATACCTGCGACCACGTCTTCACCCTGCGCATTGACCAGCCATTCGCCGTAATAGGCTTTCTCGCCGGTCGAAGGATCGCGGGTGAAGGCAACGCCGGTGGCGCTGGTGTCGCCCATATTGCCGAACACCATGGCCTGCACATTGACGGCAGTGCCCATGTCATGCGGAATGTCGTTCAGGCGGCGATAGACCTTGGCGCGTTCGGTATCCCAGCTGTCGAACACGGCGCTGATGGCGCCCCACAATTGCTCGACCGGGTCTTGCGGGAACGGCTTTCCCAGTTCCTGCTCGACGATGGACTTGTACTCGGCGACGAGCGTCTTCCATTCCTCGGCGCTGAGTTCCGTATCGGCGTAATAGCCATTGTCTTCCTTGGCGATTTCGAGCGCTTCCTCGAACAAGCCGTGATCCACGCCCAGCACCACATCGCCATACATCTGGATGAAGCGGCGATAGCTGTCCCAGGCAAAGCGTTCGTCACCCGAAGTCTTCGCGAGGCCTTTCACCGTCTCGTCATTGAGGCCGAGGTTCAGCACGGTATCCATCATGCCGGGCATGGAAACCGCCGCGCCGGACCGAACCGACACAAGCAAAGGATCGGCCGCGTCGCCGAAGCCCTTGCCCACGGTCGCTTCCACATGGGAGAGCGCCTGCGCCACATCGGCGCGCATCTTCTCGGAAAAGTCGCTGCCGCCCGCCAGATACTTGAGACATTCCTCAGTCGCAATGGTGAAGCCCGGGGGGACCGGCAGGCCGATGCTGGCCATTTCCGCAAGATTGGCACCCTTGCCGCCAGTGACGGTCTTGTCCTTCTGCCGCGCATTCGTATGCGGGGCATTTCCGCCGAAGGTAAAGACTGTATCGTTCATATCCATCCCGGTTTATCTGAAGCAAGTTGACACAGTTGACAGTGTCATAGGATTTAAATCGGCTATCCCTCGATGCGAGAGAAGTCCGCAACTTTGTGCACCGCAGCACGGAAGCGTGCAAGCAGGTCCAGACGATGTGCCCGCTTGTTTTCTTCATCCGCATTAACCGTCACTTCTTCGAAGAAGCGATCGATTGGCGCGCGGAGACTGGCCAGCGCCGCCATCGCAGCACCGAAGTCTTCCGCTTCGATAGCGCGTGCCGCTGCGGGTTCCGAATCTGCCAACGCATCCATCAGCGCCTTTTCCGCAGGTTCTGGCTGGTAGGAAAGTTCTTTCGCGTGCCGCTCGCTCATTTTGGCGTCGATTACGGCCTTCATGTCCGGATCGTCGACCAGCGCGAGCGGATCTTCTTCCCCGGTTCGGGCGATCTGGCCTTCGGTACCGTGCCAGTCTTCCTTCTTCAGGATATTGGCGGCTCGCTTGTAACCGGCGAGTAGATTGGCGCCGTCCTCTGTGTCCATGAAGGACTGGAGCGCCTGCGTACGTTTCACCATGCGAACATTGTCGCCGCCTTCTTCCACGGCAACGACGGCATCGATCATATCGTGCCGGATATTCGCCTCGCGCTGCTGCACTTTAAGTCGTTCGATCAGGAACGAGGCGATCTCTCGGCCTGCATTGGAAGATTTCCCAGCATGAGCCGCATTTGTGATGAGGTCGAACATCGATGCGCGAAGGTCGTTTTCGATAAGCAGCCGCAGGATACCGAGCGCCGCGCGACGAAGAGCGAAGGGATCCTTCGAACCGGTAGGCTTTTCGTCTATCTGGAAGAAGCCGACCAACGTATCCAGCTTGTCAGCCAAACTCACCGCCACCGTCACTGGAGCGGTTGGAACCTCGTCGCCCTGCCCGACCGGCTTATAGTGATCGCGGATGGCATCGGCGACCGCATCGGGCAGGCCCTCGGCCCGGGCGTAGTAGCCGCCCATCAGGCCCTGCAGTTCGGGAAACTCGCCGACCATTTCGGTGACGAGGTCGGCCTTGGCAAGGCGCGCAGCCTGTTCGGCCATGTCCGCCAACTCAGAAACCGTTCGTGCTGAGCTTGTCGAAGCACCGTTCTTTTCTTCTGGCGCTAAGTCCGAAGTGAAGGACGGCCCTTCGACAGGCTCAGGGCGAACGGAGGAGGGTTTCACGACACCCTCTTCCACCAGCCAGCGGGCCAGCTTGGCCACTCGGTCAACCTTATCGGCAACCGTGCCCAGCTTTTCGTGGAAGGTGATCCGCTCCAGTCCCGTGGCGTGCTCGGCGAGCGTCTTCTTGCGGTCGACATCCCAGAAGAAGCGCGCGTCGGACAGGCGGGCGGCGAGGACCTTGCGGTTGCCGTCGACAACGCGTGCGCCGCCGTCTTCCGCCTCGATATTGGCGGTGCAGATGAAAGCGTTGGCGAGATTGCCAGCATCGTCTTCGCAGACGAAATACTTCTGGTTCACGCGCGCGGTGAGCTGGATGGTTTCTGGCGGGACTTCGAGGAAATCTTCCTCGAACCGGCCGAGCAGCGGGACGGGCCATTCGGTAAGGCCCGCATTTTCCACCACCAGCCCTTCGTCCTCGACCAGCTTGAGGCCGGCTTCGGAAGCGACCGTGGCGGCGCCTGCACGGATCAGGTCCTGCCGTTCCTCGTGATCGACGATCACGTGACCTGCGCGCAGCTTCATCGCGTAATCGCCCGCATTGCCCACGGTGATGTCGCCGGTGTGGTGGAAGCGATGGCCGAGCGTGACCGCGCCCGAGGTGACGCCGTGCACCTCGCATTCGACCACTTCGTCACCCAGCAAAGCGACGATGCCCGACAGCGGGCGCACCCAGCGCAGGCTCTCGGTACTGACAGAGGCAGCGCCCCAGCGCATCGACTTGGGCCAGCTGAAGTCGCGGATGATCGCAGGGATTGCGTCAGCCAGCAGGTCTTTGGTTGCACGGCCAGGGACGTTCTTCACGGCGAAATAGGTCTCACGCCCCTTCACGTCGCGAACTTCCAGATCGCCCTTCTCGACGCCTGCCTTGCGGCAGAAACCGTCGAGCGCCTGATCGGGAGCGCCGACCGGCGGACCTTTCAGTTCTTCGCTGACGGCCTCGGTCGCGTCGGGCAGATCGCGCGCGATCAGCGCCAGACGCCGCGGGGTGGACCAGAGGGTGAGTTCACCCATGGCGACGCCGGCCGCGTCCATCTCGCGGCGGAACAGCTTTTCCAGTTCGGCGCGCGCACCGCCCTGCATGCGGGCCGGAATTTCCTCGCTGCGCAGTTCGAGAAGAAAGTCGCTCATTTGGCGCCTCCCGTCATCGCGAGGAGCCAAAGGCGACGCGGCGATCCATCTTGCGACAGCTCACCCAGTGCCTCCGGAAGGAGATGGATTGCTTCGCTTCGCTCGCAATGACGTTGCATTTTCCAGAGCACACTCATTTCGACCACTCCGGATATTTCTCGGCCCATGCGGGCGCTTCCTTTTCCATATGCGCTTCGCACGATCCGCGCGCGAGGTCGCGAACGCGGCCCATGTAGCTGGCGCGTTCCTGCACGCTGATCACGCCGCGCGCCTGCAGCAGGTTGAAGATGTGGCTGGCCTCTACCGCTTGCTCGTAAGCAGCGATGGGCACATTCGCAGCGAGCGCATTCTTGCACTCGGCCTCGGCCTTGTTGAACAGGTCGAACAGGGCATCCGTTTCGGCGACCTCGAAGTTCCATTTCGACATCTGCTTCTCGTTCTCGAGAAACACATCGCCATAGGACACGCCGCGGTCGTTGAAGGCGAGATCGTAGACGCTGTCGACGCCCTGAATATACATGGCGAGGCGTTCGAGCCCGTAGGTCAGTTCGCCCGCGACCGGCTTGCAGTCGAAGCCGCCCATTTGCTGGAAATAGGTGAACTGGGTGACTTCCATACCGTCGCACCAGACTTCCCAGCCCAGCCCCCACGCTCCCAGCGTCGGGCTTTCCCAGTCGTCTTCCACAAAGCGGATGTCGTGCTTCAGCGGATCGATGCCGATGACCGACAGGCTCTTGAGATAGAGGTCCTGGATGTCGGGCGGGCTCGGCTTCAGGATCACTTGATACTGGTAATAGTGCTGGAGGCGGTTGGGGTTCTCGCCATAACGCCCGTCGGTCGGGCGACGGCAGGGCTGCACGAAGGCCGCATTCCACGGCTCCGGCCCCAGCGCCCGCAATGTGGTCGCTGTGTGAAAGGTGCCCGCGCCCATACGCATGTCGTAGGGCTGCAGAATGAGGCACCCGTTCGCGCTCCAGAAATCGTGGAGCGCGAGGATCATGTCCTGAAAGGATTTTTGCGGATTACGGTCCATGCGGCGGGCAATGGCCGATGCATAAAAAGCCGTCAATGCCGCACCGCGGATATGGTGCGAATGACAGGTCATCAAAACTTTTTGTCAGGTCTTGTTGACATGGTCAGCGAATCGCGACATATAGTCAGCACAACCTGACACAAAGGAAGGTTGACCTAACCCACTGGACCCTACATCCAAGCTGGAGATTTGACATGAACAAGACTTTCGCACTCGCCGCCGCTGCCCTCGTAATTGCCGCCGCTCCGGCATATGCCGACTACACCCACCACGCAGTCGTTACGGTAAAGACATCGGATCTGGACCTCGCATCGGCATCGGGTCAGGAACGCCTAGAGGCACGCATGGACCGCGAAATTCGCCGCGCCTGCCGGATCGGCGGCAAGGGTCTCGAAATCATGCACGCCGAGGCGCAGTGTCGCGCCGATCTACGGGAAACTGCACGTACCAAAGTTGCATTGGCGGTAGCGCAGGCTCGCACCGAGCGCCTCGCTAGCAATGCCATCGACAACCAAGGCTAATTCCCTCGCCGGAGCGCGCCTCAAAGGTGCGCTCCGGCAAAAACAAACGCTCGGACGGATAACGGAATGAATATCGAGAAACAGAAAAAACGGAAGAATGTGGGCGCGGATCAATTCTTCGTCAGTCACTTCACGGCGAGCGCGTCGGTTGCAATTTTGTGGCTCGGCTATGTCTGGCAATTGCCGGACTTCCTTTCCGGTATCGCCGCAGGTCTGTTCCTCGTAGCCTTCGCAGGGATGTGGATTTGGCGCGGGCGTGATGAATACACATCGGCAATCTGGCATTCCGGCACTGCTGCAGGGTTTGCCACCATCGTGCTCTGGCTGGTTGCCCATGCACTGTTTTTTCCATTCGACAGCTTTGCCTGGATCGATAATGGGACCGCGGCTCTGCTGAGCATAACCGTTTATTTGGTGGCCGTTTTCGTCAAACTGGTCGGAGGCAGGAATTGAAGAACCGGCTCAAGGTCTTGCGCGCAGAGCGCGACTGGAGCCAGGCCGAACTGGCGCTCAATCTCGATGTGTCGCGCCAAGCCGTGAACGCCATCGAGACCGGCAAGCACGATCCGTCGCTCCCCCTCGCCTTCCGTATTGCCCGGCTGTTTGACATGCCAATCGAGGAAATCTTCGATGATGGTGAAGACTAGACAACCGATCTGATCGTCGCCGCTCACGTATCCCGTCCACCGTTCGACAACCCCAATCCAACGACAGAGAGAGACCACTTATGAAACGCTTCCTCCTTACCTCATGCACCGGCATTGCCCTGGCCCTTGGCGGCTGCGCTACGGCTGGAACGCCCGATGCCGACACCGCCGCTGTCTCCACCAGGGCTGCCCCGTCCGGCCCAGCGCTTTGGAAGGTGGCCGACGAAGACACGACCATCTACCTGTTCGGTACGGTCCATGTTCTGCCTGCCGATGTCGAATGGTATGACGAAGATATCGCCGCCGCGCTCGAGAATGCGGATACGCTCGTCACTGAAATTCCTGCAGACGCGATGAAAGATCCTGCGCTTCAGGGCGCCATCATGCAGAAGGCGATGCTGCCCGAGGGCCAGACACTGCGCCAGATGCTCTCTGCCGAAGACCGCGCCGTTTACGAACAGGCGCTTGGCAAGCTGGGCATGCCGCCCGCCGCGTTCGACCGCTTCGAACCGTGGTTCGCTGGTATGACCCTGTCGGTCCTTCCGCTGATCAAAGAGGGATACGATCCGGAAAGCGGCGTCGAGAAAATCGTCGAAGCTGCCGCTTCCAAGACCGCCCAGCGCGCCGCGCTTGAAACGGTCGGCCAGCAGATCGATTTCTTCGATACACTGCCGGCGGAAAGCCAGACGGAATTTCTCATGGCGCTGGCCCGCGATCTGGATGGCATGGTATCCATGATGGACGAAATGGTCGCCGAATGGCTCGAAGGCGATGCCGATGGTCTGGCCGAAATCATGAACAAGAGCATGACCGATCCGGTGGTGGCTGCTGCCCTGCTGTATAATCGCAACGAGCGCTGGGCCGAGTGGATCGACGAACGGCTCGACCAGCCTGGCGCGGTGTTCATCGCGGTTGGCGCAGGTCACCTCGCGGGCGAGAAAAGCGTGCAGGATTACCTCCGCTCGCGCGATATCGAGGTCACCCGCGTCCAGTAAGCGGATTTGAGTTGCGGCAAGCCTTCCCAAGCAGACGGGTTGGCTTGCCGCTTGCTTTTCCCGTCCCTCGCGCTATAGGCGCGCGCTTCGGCGTCATGGTCATCCCTGGAGGCGTGGCGGACCGAATATATCAAACGCATTCGAAAGGTAAGCGACATGAGCGATGCTCTGACACTTCCGGCCGAGACGCGCGAACGGGCAGGCAAGGGAGCCTCCCGTGCACTGCGTCGTGAAGGCCGCGTCCCCGCCGTGATCTATGGCGGTAAGGAAGAACCCACGATGATTCACGTGGAATTGAAGGAGCTGGTCAAGCAGCTCGACACCGGCCACTTCATGAACTCGATCGTCGAGATCGAACTGAATGGCAAAAAGGTGAAAACAATTCCGAAGGACGTGTCGCTTCACCCCGTCAAGGATCGCCCCGAGCATGTCGATTTCTTCCGCCTCGCAAAGGGTGGCAAGATCGAAGTTCAGGTTCCGGTCGTCTTCATCAACGAAGAAGCGAGCCCGGGTCTCAAGAAGGGCGGCGTTCTGAACGTTGTCCGTCACGAGCTGGAACTGGTCTGCGAAAACGACAAGATCCCCGGCGAAATCGAAATCGATGTCACCGGCAAGGAAGTCGGCGATTCGATCCACATCAGCGAAGTTACGCTTCCGGCCGGTGCTGAAAGCGCCATCACCGATCGCGACTTCACCATCGCAACCCTCGTCGCTCCGTCAGCTCTCAAGAAGAGCGAAGAAGAGCAGACCGGTGCCGATATGGAACCGGGCGAAACTGCCGCGACCGAACAGGGTCCGGATGACGACGCTGCAGAAGAGCAGGAAGAAAAGAGCGAATAAGCTCTTTCCTTACAGGATCACCAAGGCGCCGGTCTCGCAAGAGGCCGGCGTTCTTGTTTCCGGGGGTATTTCTGCGCGGGATCCAAGCACTTTGATACCTCCGATTTGCTTGTGGCCGCAGCTTCGGTAAAGCGCGCCTCATGCAGATATGGACAGGCCTTGGTAATCCCGGACCGCAATATGCGATGCACCGGCACAATATCGGTTTCATGGTATGCGATGCCATTGCCGAAATTCACGGGTTCGGCCCCGTGCAGAAGAAGTTTTCCGGCTGGGTTCAGGAAGGTCGCATCGGTGCGGAGAAGATCATTCTGCTCAAACCGGCAACCTTCATGAACAAGAGCGGGCAGTCGGTCGGCGAGGCGATGCGCTTCTACAAGCTGGATATCGAAGCCCTTACCGTTTTCCATGACGAGCTGGACCTTGCGCCGTTCAAGGTGAAAGTGCGGCGCGGCGGCGGCCTTGCTGGGCACAACGGGCTGAAATCGATCAACCAGCATCTGGGCCCCGACTTCCGCCGGGTGCGCATCGGCATCGGCCATCCTGGCAGCAAGGAACGCGTCAACGGCCACGTTCTGGGCAATTATGCCAAGGCCGAGATGGACGAACTTGCCGGCGTGCTCGGGGCGATGGGGGCGGAGGCCGATTGGCTCGCCAAGGGCGACGACGTGCGGTTCATGAACGACATTGCCCTAAGAATGCAGGACTGACGCTGGCAATCGCGGCGCGCGCAGTCTAAAGGCGCGCTGAGCACATTATTTCCGGAGTTATCGATGGGTTTCCGTTGCGGGATCGTTGGCCTGCCGAATGTCGGCAAGTCTACCCTTTTCAATGCATTGACCGAGACGCAGGCCGCGCAGGCCGCGAATTATCCGTTCTGCACGATCGAGCCGAACGTCGGCCAGGTGTCCGTCCCCGATGAACGGTTGGACAAGATCGCCGCGATCGCAGGCTCGGCCAAGATCATCCCGACGCAGCTGGCCTTCGTCGATATCGCCGGCCTCGTGAAGGGCGCAAGCCAGGGCGAAGGTCTGGGCAACCAGTTCCTCGGCAACATTCGCGAAGTGGACGCCATCGTCCACGTTCTGCGCTGTTTCGAGGATGATGACATCCAGCACGTCTCGAACAAGGTCGATCCGATCGCGGACGCCGAAGTGGTCGAGACCGAACTGATGCTTTCGGATCTGGAAAGCCTCGAAAAGCGTGTGCCGAATGCGCAGAAGCGGGCCACCGCAGGCGACAAGGAAGCAAAGATAACTGCCAGCGTGCTCGGTCAGGCGCTCGACCTGCTGCGCGATGGTAAGCCTGCCCGCCTCACCCAGCCCAATGACGAAGAAGAGGCGCGCGTCCTGCGCCAGGCGCAGCTCATCACCGCCAAGCCGGTGCTGTATGTCTGCAATGTCGGCGAAGAGGATGCCGCCAAGGGCAACGCCTTCTCCGATCTGGTTTTCGAAAAGGCCAAGGCCGAAGGCGCGCAGGCCGTCGTAGTCTCTGCCGCTATCGAGAGCGAGCTGGTCGGCATGGAAGCCGAAGACCGCGCGGAATATCTCGCCGAACTCGGGCTTGAAGAAAGCGGCCTCTCGCGCGTGATCAAGGCGGGTTACAAGCTGCTCGGCCTGAACACCTTTTTCACCGCCGGCCCCAAGGAAGCGCGCGCCTGGACTTTCCCTGAAGGTGCCAAAGCCCCGCAGGCGGCAGGTGAAATTCACACCGATTTCGAGCGCGGATTTATTCGTGCTGAAACAATTGCGTTCGATGACTTCGTCACTCTCAAGGGCGAAAGCGGTGCACGCGAAGCGGGCAAGCTGCGCCAGGAGGGCAAGGAATACCTCGTTCAGGACGGCGACGTCCTTATGTTCAAGTTCAACGTCTGATCAAACACGGGTCGCCATGAAGAAGATTGTAAGCGCACTGGCCCTGGCGGCCGCAACTGCCCTGCCCGCCTGTGCCCCGCAGCCCATTGAGAATGTCTCTGCAGTTCGGGCGGAAGTGCGCGAGCCGGTCACCATTCTCGTGTCCATAGACGGCTTCCATCCGTCCTATCTCGATCGCGGGATCACGCCTGCAATGTCGGCCCTTGCCGCTGACGGCGTCCGGGCGGAAATGCGCCCATCCTTTCCCAGCAAGACGTTCCCGAACCATTGGACGCTGGTGACTGGTCTCGTCCCCGACCACCACGGCATCACGGCCAACCGTATGGAAGACCAGGCCCGTCCGGATGAACCGTTCACCATGGCGTCGCTCGACCCCTACTGGTGGAGCGAGGCAAAGCCGATCTGGGTCGAGGCCGAGGAGGCTGGAATCCGGTCCGCCGCCATGTTCTGGCCCGGCTCCGCAGTTCCATGGGGCGGAACGGCGAAAGATTACGGCCCGGTCGACGACGGCGTTCTGCCTAGCGACTGGCAGCAGTTTTCGATGCAAGTATCGAATACGCAGCGTGTGAACAGCGTACTCGACTGGCTCCGACGCCCGTCGAACATCCGCCCGGAGTTCCTGACGCTGTACTTCGATACCGTGGACAGCGCCGGCCACGCAGCGGGCCCGGATAGCGAGGAGGTCAACGCAGCCCTTCGCGACGTGGACGCCCACATCGCTATGCTTATGGAAGGCCTGCGCGAATTCGGGCAGCCTGCCAACATCGTGATCGTATCCGACCATGGAATGGCCGCCACGAGTTCGGACCGGGTAATCGCGCTGGACGATATTCTCGATCGCTCCCTTTACCGTCTCGTGGAAGGCGGCGCTTATGCGACGTTCGAACCGACAGAAGGCAAAACCCGCGAATTCCGCGAAGCGATTCTGGCCAAGCACGACCACATGGACTGCTGGGCCAAGCAGGACATCCCGGCGCGGTATAATTACGGCACTCATCCGCGGATCCCTCCGTACCTCTGCCTGCCCGAAACCGGCTGGACCATTTCGCAATCCGCGCCGACTTCCCCTTGGTCTGGCGGCAGTCACGGTTTCGATCCCTATGCGCCAGAAATGCGATCGCTGTTCATCGCCAGCGGCCCGGCATTCCGTAGCGGTGCTAGCCTTCCGGTGTTCAACAATACGGACATCGCCCCGCTCTTGCGCAAGGTGATCGGTCTGCCACAGGTCGAACGGACCGATGGTTCGCTAGAAGAAGTGAAGGCCGCTCTCTCCCCGGGCAATTGAGCGCGCTGCGGAACGCTCCCCCGTCCCTGCCGTTAGGGGTGCAAACAAGGGGAGTTATCCGTGGTAGATAAATCAGAAAAATTCAACTGGCTGGTCCGCGTTGGCTATTTCAGCCGTGCCATCCTGTATTTCGTGCTTGGCCTTATCGCGCTCACGAGCGCCAGCAAGATCGAAGAGGGCACGAACGGCATCTTCCGCGCGATCAAGGATTATCCAGCAGGAACCGCGATCCTGTGGATCATGGTTATCGGGCTTATCGCCTATGCCCTTTTCCGTTTCTGCTCACCGCTGTTTGACATTGAGAACAACGGTTCGGACAGCAAGGGATGGGGAAAGCGCATCGGTCACGCCGGTAGCGGCATCGCCCATCTGGCGCTTGCCTATTCAGCCTACAAATTTGCCACCAGCAGCGGTTCGAGCGGGAGCTCGGGCGGCGGTGCGCAGGAAGCGGCATCGGGCGTTCTGTCCATGGACTTTGGCGGTGCCGTCCTAGGCATCCTCGGCATCGGTTTGTTCGTGGCCGCAATCTTCCAGGCAAAGAAGGGCATTACGGGCGAATTCATGAACCGTATCAGCGCCCGTGCCCCATCCGCCACCCGCTGGCTTGGCGGTGCCGGCTATCTGGCACGTGCCGTAGTCTATACCGTAATCGGTTGGTCGCTGTTCAAAGCTGGCTTCATGTCGGGCGGCGCACAGCAGATCAAGACACTGGGCGATGCTGTCTCCAGCCTGGCTGGCGAAGGTTTTGTATTCACGCTGACCGCCATTGGTTTGATGCTGTTTGGCCTCTTCAGCCTCGTGCTTGCCCGCTACAGGATCATTCCGGAACTCGACAGCAGTGCCGGGGTCCCCAAGTTCCGCGCCTGAATAAGCGCAAAATCGGATCGGCCGGGTCTGACGATGGTCAGGTCCTCGGTCGGTCCGATACAGATTTTGCAGGCCGGTTTCCCGCTTGAGGGTTGAAACGTTTTAGCGCGAGCTAACATGGAGGCGATGGCCGAAATGAAGAAAACCGCCCGTCTTTACCGCATGGTCATGGACCAGCATGTTTGTCCGTACGGCATCAAGTCGAAATGGCTGTTGGAGCGTGAAGGCTACAAGGTCGAAGATCATCATCTGACCACGCGACAGCAAACCGATGCGTTCAAGGCCGAGCACGATGTAAAGACTACGCCCCAGACCTTCATCGGTGGTGAGATGCTTGGTGGCTATACCGACCTGCGCAAGCATTTCGGCTACGACAAAGAAGTCGAAAGCGACACGAGCTATACGCCGGTAATCGCCGTATTCGCCGTCGCTACGGCCCTTGCCGTTTCTTTGAGCCTGTTCGTCTATGAGGCGCCGCTGACGGTCCGCGCCGGAGAATGGTTCGTCGCATTCTCGATGGCTATGCTCGCCATGCTGAAACTTCAGGATGTCGAGCAGTTCTCGACCATGTTCATAGGGTACGACCTGCTTGGCAGGCGCTTCGTGCCCTACGCATATGCCTACCCGTTTCTGGAAGCGACAGCAGCAGTATTGATGGCCGGGCGTATCCTGCCGTGGCTGTCCATACCGATCGCGCTTTTCATCGGGACCGTAGGAGCAGCAAGCGTTTTCTACGCCGTTTATATTCAGAAGCGCTCGATCAAATGCGCCTGCGTCGGCGGTAGCGGTAATGTCCCGTTAGGCTTTGTTTCCTTGAGCGAAAATCTCGCTATGATCGGTATGGGTCTCTGGATGCTTGCAAGACCGATGGTTTAAGTGTGGACCGGAAGATGATTTTTTACGAAGACCTTCACATCGGAACAGTTCGGAAATTCGGCAGATACGAAGTTACCCGAGACGAGGTATTGGAGTTCGCCGAGAAATACGATCCCCAGCCCTTCCACCTCGATGACGAGGCCGCAGCCCAAACACATTTCGGCAGGCTGTCGGCCAGCGGATGGCACACGTGCGCGATGACCATGAGGATGATGGTCGACGATATCACGGACAATCAGTCCGCATCTCTCGGGTCACCGGGTATTGACCAGTTGCGCTGGACAAAGCCGGTCTACCCTGGCGATACACTTCGGTGCGAAACCGAATTGATCGAGAAGCGCCGCAGTGCTTCCCGCCCTGAAATGGGGATTTTCAAAAGCCAGGTGCGCACCTTCAACCACAATGACGAGCTCGTGCTTGAGATGATCTCGAAGGCACTGATCCGCACGCGCTCTCCCGAAGGCAGGGATTAACTCAGGCCCCGCACTGCACCATTCCCTCGGCACGATAAAGAACGTTATCCGCGCCATCGCGGATGGCTAGGCGCCCGCGATAATCGATCGTTTCATGCCCGCTGGGCTTCCCGCGTTCATCTGCGAGTTCGAGAGTGAGTGAATAAGCGAGACCGTCGTATTTCTGGCGCGCGAGATAGGGCAACTCGCGGCTTCCCAAATCGGCGGCGAGCGCCTGCAGCTCACCATTCCGGATAAAATATGCTTTGTCCGGGTTTGCCAGCGCTACTGTTCCGATGCCGTTCCCATCGGGAGTAAAACTGCACCCCGCACCAAAGAGGTCATACTTCTCAATTTCAGGGTAGCGTATCGGGTCCAGCTCGAGTTTCTCGGGCGGAGGCTTCTGATTTGCCTCCACCTCGGCAACTGCCGCCTTCCTCGCAGCTTCCTTGTCTTCAGCGGATTGATCGCCGCAGGCAGTGAGGGCCAAGGGTGCAAGGGCTAATATCCAGCGCAATCAATGCCTCCCGAAGAGCTTTTCGACATCGTCCATGGATAGTTTAACCCATGTAGGCCGCCCATGGTTGCATTGACCCGAGCGCGGCGTGCGTTCCATTTCGCGCAGTAGCGCATTCATCTCGTCGACCCGCAAGGTTCGCCCTGCCCTCACCGAACCGTGGCAGGCCATCGTGGCCAGCACCAGATCGAGCTTTTCTCCAAGATGCAGCGCTTCGCCGTTCAAAGCGAGATCGTCGTCGATATCCCTCAGAAGCTTCTCGGGACTGGTTCGAGCGATGGCATGCGGAAGGCTCCGTACAAGCATAGCAGATGGACCAAAGCGCTCGATGGCAAGACCATGTTTGGCGAGGGCATCGGCCGCTTCTTCCAAGCGGTCGCAACTGGTTTCCTCCAATTCGACCACTTCGGGTATCAGGAGAGCCTGACTTCGCGCGACGGCTTCTTCCGCCCCCGCCGCCTTGAGCCGTTCGAGTACCAGACGCTCGTGCGCCGCATGCTGGTCTACGAGAACCAGGCCATCCGCCGCTTCGGCGACAATGTAGGTATTGGCCACTTGCCCGCGAGCGATGCCGAGGGGGTAATCCTTATTTTCTTCCACATCTTCCACAGCCACCTCGGCCCGGCCCTGAGGCGCGGCCATCACATCAGCCTCCGCGCCGCGCCAGTCTCGTGATGGCTCGGACACCCGGGACTGGGGCGCAGACCAGTCGCGGTTCTCGAAGATTGACCGGAGCGCAGGAGAAGGTTCCTCCCGCACCGGTTCTGCCTGCCAGCGCGACATCGCCGCGGCGTCGGGGGATTGGGCGCTGCGCTTGTCCCCCGTGGCCAGCGCATTGCGCAATCCGGACACGATGAAACCCCGCACCGCTTGCGAATCGCGGAAACGAACCTCGGTTTTGGCTGGATGGACATTAACGTCCACCTCTTCGGGTGGCAGGTCGAGAAACAGAGCGAGCACAGCATGCCTATCGCGCGCAAGCATGTCCGAATAAGCTCCCCGCACAGCGCCCGTAAGCAGGCGATCCTTCACCGGGCGCCCGTTCACGAACAGATACTGGTGATCTGCAATGCCGCGATTGTAGGTAGGTAGGCCTGCAATGCCTGTAAGCCGCATTGCTCCGCGATCGAGATCGATGGCAACGCCATTCTCCCGCAGTTCGCGTGCGATGACCTGAGCCACGCGGTTCGCCAGCCCTTCCCCGCCCTGAAGGCCAAGAATACGGCGGTCCCCATGATCGAGCGTGAGTGCCACATCGGGCCGCGCCATCGCCAGTCGCTTTACCACATCGAGGCAAGCTGCATATTCGCTGCGTGGCGTGCGCAGGAACTTGCGACGAGCGGGGATTTTTCCGAAAAGCTTTTCCACCCTCACCCGTGTCCCGGGTGGCAATGCGGCGGGGCCTTCTGCGACGATTTCGCCGTGATCGATAACCCGCTTCCAACCGTCGGCCGCACCCGCGGGCCGGCTTTCCAGAGTAAAACGCGACACGCTGGCAATGCTGGGAAGCGCTTCCCCTCGAAAGCCCAGTGTCTCCACCTGTTCGATCGCATCGTCGGGCAGTTTGGATGTCGCATGACGTTCCAGGGCAAGCGCCATCTGGTCTGGAGACATGCCGCAACCGTCATCGGTTACCTCCAAGCTGGTGAGGCCCCCTTCGACCAGTTTGACAGCGATACGCGACGCGCCCGCGTCGATCGCATTTTCGACCAATTCCTTGAGCGCGGATGACGGGCGTTCGACCACCTCGCCGGCTGCAATGCGGTTGACCAAAGTATCGGGAAGGCGACGAATTTCAGGCATTGTTGGACATAGTAGCGATGAAGCGCTGTGATTCCGAGACAAGAGGTTGGCGTATCCCCCGAACAGGCTAAGGAAATTTTTGGCTTTCCGCGCGTAATATCGCTAAGGCACCGCCACCGTTTCCTCCCGGGTCGAAGCGAGCGGCACCTGACAACCGCCGACCGAGACCGAAATCACACGGAATATCGAACAAAAATGGGCTTCTGGAACAACATCTTCAAATTCGGCGTGCAAAACATGGCTATCGATCTCGGTACCGCCAACACGCTGGTTTACGTGCAAGATCAGGGCATCGTCCTGAACGAGCCGAGCGTGGTCGCGCTCGAGTTCATCAACGGCCAGAAACGCGTGAAGGCCGTTGGTGACGATGCCAAGATGATGATGGGCAAGACGCCTGATTCCATCGAAGCCATCCGTCCGCTTCGTGATGGTGTGATTGCCGACCTCGACGTGGCCGAGGAGATGATCAAGCACTTCATCAAGAAGGTGAACGGCCGGCGCAGCATGATGCGCTATCCGGAAATCACCATTTGCGTGCCCTCGGGTTCGACATCGGTCGAACGCCGCGCAATCCGTGATGCGGCTTCCAACGCCGGGGCCAGCCAGGTTTACCTGATCCTCGAACCCATGGCCGCCGCAATCGGCGCCGACATGCCGGTAACCGAACCGGTCGGTTCGATGGTCGTCGACATCGGCGGTGGTACCACCGAAGTTGCTGTTCTTTCTCTACGCGGTCTTGCCTACACCACCTCTGTCCGCACCGGCGGTGACAAGATGGACGAAGCGATTGTCAGTTATGTGCGCCGACACCACAACCTGCTGATCGGCGACAGCACCGCTGAGCGTATCAAGAAGGATTACGGTGTGGCGCGCCAGCCCGAAGACGGTACTGGCGAACAGATCACCATCAAGGGACGCGATCTCGTGAACGGCGTGCCGAAAGAGATCACGATCAATCAGGGCCATATCGCGGAAGCATTGTCCGAACCTATCGGTGCAATCATCGAGGGCGTCCGCATCGCACTCGAAAACACTGCTCCGGAACTGGCGGCTGACATAGTGGATCAGGGCATCGTACTTACCGGCGGCGGCGCGCTCATTGGTGGCCTTGATGAATATCTTCGCGAAGAGACCGGCTTGCCCGTGACCATCGCGGAAGATCCATTGTCTTGCGTGGCCCTGGGTACCGGCCGCGCTATGGAAGATCCGGTTTATCGTGGCGTTTTGATGACCGCTTAAGGGGGAAGCGGCGATGGCGCCGAGCAATCAGCGGCGCTCCAGCTTTTCCAAGCGGGCGCAGTACAATCTATTCACCGGCTACATCGTAGCGGGCATCGGTGCCCTGATCGGTGCGGTGTTACTTGGCGTATCGTTCTTTCAGCCAACCCTCTTCGGAGGGCCTCGCGGGGTGGCGCAGGATGCCGCGTCGCCCGCGACGGAAACGGTGGCGGCTGCACGCACCGGTTCGAAGTCCCTGTGGGATTCGATCAGCGGGTATTACCGGGCCGGATCCAAGAATGCGGAGCTTAAGCGCGAAGTTGAACTGGCTCGTATTCGCCTGGAGGAAGCTGAAGCTCTGCGTCAAGAGAACGTAAGGCTGAAAGGCCTGCTCGATCTCCATGACGAAGAGCGTAAGCCGGTTGCCGTTGCGCGTCTGATCGGTTCCTCTTCTTCGAGCACTCGTCGCTTCGCATATCTTGGTGCCGGTTCGGATGATGGAGTTCGGGTCGGGATGCCGGTACGCAGCGCGCGCGGCGTGGTTGGACGGATCTTGGAAACTGGGAAACTGTCTTCTCGCGTTCTGCTGTTGACCGACAGCGAAAGCGTATTGCCGGTTCGCCGCGCAGGTGATGAAACCGTCGCCTTTGCGGAAGGCAGGGGTGACAGCATACTTCGGATCAAGCTGATCAATCTTGGCATCAATCCGCTGAAAAAGAATGACATGTTCGTAACCAGCGGGGCTGGCGGTTATTACGCGCCCGGCATCGCAGTCGCGATAGTCACGGAACTGACCGACGATGGCGGCCTCGCCCGTATTGTCAGCGACCCGGCTGCAGCCGATTATGTTTCCGTTGAAGAAATCTACGAGCCCGAAGCCGCGGTGGGCGCGCGTACACCGATCGAAGAAGAGCTTGGCGAATAATGGAGCGGATTGATCCGCGGGCGCGCAGCGATGCTTACGGAAGCCGGTTGAATCGATCCCATTCGGTCGTGGTCGCAAATCTCGTCCCGTGGCTGTCGATCATGATCGGCAGCATATTGCCAATCTTCTTCGTTGCAGCTGCGCTTCCAGTTGTCCCACCCCTCGGATTCCTCATGCTGCTCTCATGGCGCCTTATGCGTCCGGGATTGCTGCCTGTCTGGGCGGGGATACCTCTCGGCCTGTTTGACGATCTCTTCAACGGGCAACCTTTTGGCTTTGCGATACTGAGCTGGTCGCTTGTCATGCTTGCAATCGAAGCGCTCGAAATGCGGCTGCCTTGGCGTGCGTTTTGGCAGGATTGGTTAACAGCAGGTGTGTTAGGGCTGGTATATCTCTTGGCAGGCTGGTTACTGTCGGGAGCGTCGCCTACCCTTTACTCGCTGATTGCTATCGTGCCCCAACTCGTGATTACCATTCTACTCTTTCCCATAATGTCGCGCATTGTCGCCCGTCTGGATCTGTGGCGCCTTTGGCGCTGGAAGAGGGTTTGATGGGCCTGTTCGGTCGAAAAAAATACGGTAAGAAAAAGCGCGATCTGGTCAGCAAGACTACGCTCGATAACGCGTTCGACCGTCGGACCTTCGTGATCGGCGCCGGTATGGGTGGCATCGGCACCATCTTGGCCGGGCGGATGGGCTATATCGCGATCGCGGAAAATGAGCGGTGGGTCCTCGAATCGGAAAGCAACCGAGTTAATCTGTCGCTTATTCCGCCTCGCCGTGGCTGGATTCTCGATCGCAACGGGGCGCCGCTGGCATCCAACCGGGCGGACTTCCGTGTCGACGTAATACCGGACAGAATGTCCAACCCGTCTCGGACTCTGAGCGAACTGGGTTCGATCATCGGTCTGTCCGACAACAACCTTGCCGATGTCGGAAAGAAAATCGACGAGGCTCGCGGATTTCAGCCCGTCGAAGTCGCGACTGGCCTCGATTACGAGCAGTTCGCTGCCATAAGCGTACGCCTTCCCGATCTGCCGGGTGTAGTTCCGCAGCGTGGTTTCTCGCGCTTCTATCCTACCGGCCCGAGTGTTGGCCATCTTATCGGCTATGTCGGTCCCGCCTCCGCTGAAGACTACGAGGAAAATCCGGATCCTATCCTGATCACCCCCGGGTACAAGATCGGCAAAGATGCTCTCGAGAAGGAATTCGAGAACGATCTGCAGGGCAAGCCCGGCGCGAGACGTGTGGAGGTCACGGCATCGGGACGCATTGTCCGCGATCTCGAAACCCGCGAAGACAAGCAGGGCGCGCCAGTCCGGCTGACCATCGATGGGCCGCTACAGGATTATGCCGCGCGGCGCATCGGGCTCGAAAGTGGATCGTGCGTAGTCATGGACGTGGAGAATGGCGACATTCTGTGCATGTCGTCCATGCCCAGCTTCGATCCCAACAGTTTTTCTGCCGGTATCGGCCGCGTCGAATATTCGATGCTGCGCGATGACGAGCGCGTCCCCTTGCGGAACAAGGTCCTTAAGGGTCTCTACCCGCCCGGCTCTACAGTGAAGCCCATGCACTGCATGGCCTTTCTCGATGCAGGCGTGAAACCCGAAGAGACCATTATCTGCGGTGGCGGTCGTCGTATCGGAAACCGTTTCTTCAACTGCTGGAGCAACCATGGCCAAGTCGACATGGCCAAAGCCATTTACCAGTCCTGCGATAGCTACTTCTATCATTTCGCGCAGCAGGTCGGTTTCGAACAGGTAGCCAAATGGGCGCATAAAATGGGACTCGGTGAAGAGTTCGATCTTCCCGTGACCAGCCAGTTTTACGGGACCGTTCCCGAACCGGCGTGGAAACAGAAAAAATATGATCAGGCCTGGCAGCCTTACGACACGGTCAACGCGTCGATCGGCCAAGGTTATTATCTCGTAAACCCGCTCCAACTCGCGGTCATGAGCGCGCGCCTTGCCACCGGTTACAAGGTTATGCCGCATCTCCGGATGGATCATCCGAGGACCGAATTCGAACATTTCGATTTCAGCTCGGACGAAATTAATTACGTTCGCAAAGCGATGAGCGACGTGGTCAATGGACCGGGCACTGCCGGTCGCGCTCGCCTGCCGATCGAAGACATTCAGATGGCCGGAAAAACGGGTACGGCGCAGGTTGTTTCGCTGAGTGTCTCGAACGGCAAGACAGGCCCTTGGAAATATCGCGATCACGGATTGTTCGTGTTCTTTGCGCCTTTTGACAAACCGAAATATGCAGGCGCTGTCGTGATCGAACATGGGGGCGGATCGGGTTCGGCCTATCCCATCGCGCGCGACGTGATGACGTTTTTGTTTGACCCCGAAAAAGGCATGGAAGCACTGCGTCCGCTCGAAGAGCAGTGGGGCGGAACGGCGCAGCAGCGGCTCGATCAGAAATATCGCGCCTATGCCGCCGCCGCCGGAGAGGTAGTCGAACCGGTGCCCCAGCGGACCGAGCAGATTTTCGATCAGGTCGACGCAGAAGCCCGCTTGGCACAGATGCGTTCGGAAGAACGTGCGCAGACATCAACCCCTTCCCGCAATGAAGGCTCACGGCCCCCGGCATCTTCAGACGAAGTGCCGAGCGGAGGAGATGAATGAGCGGAATAGTACCCGCGCCCGTTGCGCGGCAGCCATGGATGATGCTGTTTCCTCTCTTCGGGCTGATCGGCTTCGGGGCGCTGGTCCTTACCTCAGCTGCGGCCGGAAATTTCGACCGTTACGCAGAATCGCACCTCATCCGGTTCGCGATCTTCTTTGTAATGGCTGTCGTCATCTCCCGTTTTAATAAGCCGACGGTCAGCCTTCTGACCTATCCCGCTTATATCGCCATTCTCCTGCTGCTTATGGCAGTGGAAATCGTCGGCCAGGTCGGCGGTGGTAGTCAGCGCTGGCTGGAAGTCGGCCCCATCCGGATCCAACCCTCGGAGTTGATGAAACCGGCAGCAGTCATGGCTCTCGCTCATTATTACGGCGGTCTTCCAATCGGCATGGTTCCTACCTGGCGCGCCTTGATCCCTGCTGGAGCCATAGTCCTCCTTCCAATCGCCTTCGTACTTCTCCAACCGGATTTGGGTACATCGCTGGCGATCGGATTCGGCGGTTTCGTTGTGATGTTCCTCGCCGGTCTGCCATTGCGATGGTTTCTGATCGCAGGGGCCGCGGCGGTTGCCATGGCACCGGTGGCATTCTTCGTGGGCCTGCAACCGTACCAGCAAAAGCGCGTCTTGACGTTCCTCGATCCCGAGAACGATCCTTTGGGCGACGGCTATCAGATCACGCAATCGAAAATTGCGATCGGATCAGGCGGTCTCTTCGGCAAAGGCTTCAACGAAGGATCGCAGAGTCATCTCAACTATCTCCCCGAACCGCATACCGATTTCGTGTTCGCGACAATGGCAGAGGAATGGGGCTTCGCCGGTGGGATATTCGTTATCCTTTGCTTCGGCACGATCCTGTTCTGGGGTCTGAAGGTGGCCAAGGACGCGAATGACCGGTTTTCGAAGCTTCTCGCTGCCGGAATGACCGCGACCATATTCTTCTTCATCGCGATCAACCTTCTGATGGTGATGGGATTCGCTCCCGTGGTCGGCATCCCCCTTCCCTTCATCAGTCACGGCGGCAGTTCGATGATGACGAACATGATTTGCATCGGGGTGCTGATGATGATCCATCGCTGGAACAGGAAGGCCCCTCGTACCGGCCTGATCATCAGCTGATTGTGCCGATGAAGCGCCGCTTTTTATCCTCCACTGAAGAAATCTACGAAAAAAGCGATTAGGGCTTTTCTTGTGCGAAACAGCCGCTATATGAGCGCCTCCCCAGACAGGGGTCGCCTGCACCACCAGGTAAGACACGGAAAATCAGCCGTGAGAGTGGACGCATAGCTCAGTTGGTAGAGCAGCTGACTCTTAATCAGCGGGTCCTAGGTTCGAGCCCTAGTGCGTCCACCATTTCTCATAAATCTTGCATGCCCCATTGCGGTTACGAACACGCCTGAGACACATCGTCACATTGATTGTGATGTTCGATTGTTAGTCACATTGTGATGTGATATCGGAGTTCAGCATGAACACGATCGAAAAAGTTCGCACGATTATCGGCAATGGACTGATGACTCGTACAGGCCTCGCCCGGGGCGCAGGGCTGCATGCTAACACGCTCCGCGATTGCACCGACGAAGGATGGAATCCGACCAGCGAAACGCTCGGAAAACTCGAGCGCTTTCTCGAGGCGAATGACGAAACCCCGGTGATTGTTGGTGCCGAAGAGATTATCGACGAAGCACGCAACGGGCGGATGTTCATTCTTGTCGACGACGAAGATCGTGAGAATGAAGGCGATCTCGTAATCCCGGCACAAATGGCCACCCCCAATGCGATCAACTTCATGGCTACGCATGGCCGCGGCCTCATATGCCTCTCGCTCGACAGCAAACGAGTCGAGGCGCTTGGTCTCCAGCCCATGAGCCGTGACAACCGCGAGAGCATGCAGACCGCGTTTACTACGTCGATAGAGGCGAAAACGGGCGTCACGACGGGTATCAGCGCCGCGGACCGCTCACGCACCGTTTCGGTGGCAATCGATCCGACCAAAGGACCGGACGATATCGTTTCGCCGGGTCACGTCTTCCCGCTCACTGCCCGTGATGGCGGCGTTCTCGTGCGCGCTGGCCATACGGAGGCAGCGGTCGATATTTCACGCTTGGCGGGCCTGAACCCGTCCGGGGTGATCTGCGAGATCATGAAGGATGATGGCACGATGGCGCGGCTCGATGATCTCGTCAGCTTTGCCCGCAAGCACGATATGAAAATCGGCACCATCCGCGATCTGATCGAATATCGCATGCGTTACGATCATCTGGTCGAGCGTACCGGAGAAGAATCCTTCCAATCCGATTACGGCGGAACGTGGCGCATGCTGACTTATCGCAACAAGCTTGATGGCAGCGAAAGCTATGCCTTGCAGAAGGGCGAAGTTGTCGAAGGGAAACCCACCCTCACCCGCGTTCATCCGATTTCCGTATTCGATGACGTGCTGGGGAAGCCCGGGCCCCGCAAGAGAACCTTGCAGAGAGCGATGCAGGTCATGGGCGAACATGGGTCGGGCGTGATCGTCGTCATCGCTGGCCAGCCTGCTTCTGGTTACAGCCAGGGCGAGGCAGAAAGAAACGTCGGCATTGGATCGCAAATTCTCGCCGATCTTGGCGTGGAGGACATGATCCTGCTGAGCAATTCTCAACCCAATGTCGTCGCGATTGCAGGCTATGGCCTCGAGATCGTCGACCATTTGTGCATCCCGGAGTAACCAACATGGCGAATTTTCTCATCGTGGAAGCGCGCTTCTACGACGATTTCAACGATATGCTGATTGCCGGCGCACAGTCTGCGCTTGAGGCAGAAGGGCATACGGTCGAAATTCTTACCGTACCGGGCGCTCTGGAAATACCGGGCGCCATCGCTCTTGCTGCCGAAACGGGCCGATACGATGGCTTCGTGGCCATTGGCGTCGTCATCCGCGGCGAAACATATCATTTTGAAATCGTAGCTGGAGAAAGCGCGCGCGCTATCATGGCTCTGACGATGGATGGCATCGCGATCGGCAACGGTATTCTCACCGTCGAGAATTCCGATCAGGCTCTCGTGCGGGCAGATCCAAAGCAGAAGAACAAGGGGGGCGAAGCAGCAAAGGCCGCCCTCGCCCTCCTCGATTTGCAGATCAGGTTTCGCGCCTAGGCCCGAACAAAACGGCGAGCCGGTGTCCCGGCTCTCCTCTTTTCTTTAAATCGGCTTTTAAATTCCGATCGAACCGAAACACTCGCGCCCGGCGTAGAAGGCGCTGTCGCCCAGCTCTTCCTCGATACGGATGAGCTGGTTGTATTTTGCGAGCCTGTCCGAGCGTGCGAGGCTACCCGTCTTGATCTGTCCGCAGTTGGTCGCAACCGCGAGATCGGCAATCGTGGCATCTTCCGTTTCCCCGGAGCGGTGCGACATCACCGCGGTGTAACGAGCGCGATTGGCGATGCTGACTGCATCCAGCGTTTCGCTCAGCGTCCCGATCTGGTTGACCTTTACGAGAAGCGAATTGGCGAGACCCTGTTCGATGCCGTCACGCAAACGGTCGGGATTGGTGACGAATAGATCATCTCCGACAAGCTGAATCGTATTGCCGATCCGGTCGGTCAGCGCTTTCCAGCCTTCGAAATCGTCTTCTGCCATGCCATCTTCAATGGAGCGGATCGGATAATCGCGGCACAGCTTATCGAGATATTCGGCCATACCGGGACCGTCCAGCGACAGGCCTTCGCCCGAAATTTCGTACTTCCCGTCGCGGAAGAACTCGGTCGACGCGCAGTCGAGAGCCAGGACAACATCGTCACCAGGTGTGAAGCCAGCCTGTTCGACTGAATTCATGATGAAATCGAGCGCATCGCGGGTGCCGTTGAGATTGGGAGCAAAACCGCCTTCATCGCCAACCGAGGTGGCAAGACCCTTTTCGCCAAGTTTCTTCTTCAAGGTGTGGAAAATCTCCGCACCCCAGCGGACGGCTTCGGCCAGGCTGTCTGCTCCGACCGGCATGATCATGAATTCCTGAATGTCGATCGGATTGTCTGCGTGTTCGCCGCCATTGATGATATTCATCATCGGTACCGGCAGCACATGAGCCGAAACACCGCCAATATAGCTATAGAGCGGTAAACCACGCGCATTCGCCGCCGCCTTGGCCGTTGCCATGCTGACGCCGAGGATGCCATTCGCGCCCAAGCGGCCTTTGTTCGGGGTATCGTCCAGAGCGATCATGGAAAGATCAATGTCTCGCTGGTCTTCGGCATCAAAATTACCAACCAGAAGGTCCCGGATCTCCGTGTTCACGGCGTCCACCGCTTTCGAAACGCCCTTGCCAAGGTAACGACCCTTGTCTCCGTCTCGCAGCTCGACAGCCTCGTGCTTTCCGGTGGAGGCGCCGGACGGTACTGCCGCCCGTCCGAAGCTGCCATCTTCCAGCAGCACGTCGACTTCGACGGTAGGGTTGCCTCGGCTGTCGAGAATTTCGCGGGCATGGATGTCGATGATGGCCGTCATTTCGGAACTGTCTCCGCTATCAGCTGTTGCAATACTATAAGACACCCCCACAGTGGGGATAATCGAGAAGCGCTCTATGCGGCGGAACACACCCGCGCAAGCTGCGTTGCAATGCCGAAGGCCGGGTTACCGAATTGCCCGGAAGATGAATACGAATTGAGGGAAGGCGGAAAATACATGGCCGACACAACCGCAGGCGGAACACCGAAAAAACGGACCGCAACTACTAAGAAAACTACCACCGCTAAGAAGCCGCGCAAGACAGTGGCGAAAACCGGTGTAGCCAAGGAGACTACCCCCGTGACCAATACTGCTACGACCAGCAAACCCGAAACCGCGACAACGAATGCCCATCGCACCGAAGCGAAGAGCCGTTTCAATGCCGCTTTGGAAGAGGCCAAGGCTGGAGCCGCTGCGCTTAAGGCCGAAGGCAAGGAACGCGCTGCAGCCTATCGTGGTCAGGCCAAAGGCAAGGGTGACGATTGGGTGGCAGAAGCGAAGACCTATGGGACCGACGCCAAGGTGAAAAGCAAGGAACTGGCTACTGAAGGTAAGGTCAAGACCAGTGAAGGCCTTCGCTCGCTCAGCCGCTCGATCAGCGAAAACGCCTATCAGGTTGATGAGAAGCTGGGCGCCAAATACGGTGATTATGCACGCAGCGCCTCCACCGCCCTCAATGATTACGCCGCTAAGCTCGATGGAAAGAGCGTAGATGATCTCGTGGAAGATGGACGCACCTTTGTTCGCAAGAGCCCGGGCACCGCTGTCGGCATCGCAGCCGTCGCTGGCTTTATGCTCTCACGCCTGTTTCGTCGCTGATAGCCTCAGAACCAGGGGGCGGAATGCTAGAACAGAACCATAAAGAACGAGCGGGCCCAGAGGGTCCGCTCGACGTTCCTGGAGAATATCCTTCTGACACGGAGAATGATGGCGGCACTGCAGATCGCCCTTCTCTGGCAGATGACTTACTGGCTCTTTTCGAAGACGGTAAGACCTATGCCGAAGCCGAGATGGCTTATCAGAAGAGCCGAGCTGGCTACACGGCAAACCGGCTAAAGGGCGCACTCGCTCTGGGTTTCGGTGCATTCGGAGTTCTGCACCTGGCCCTAATCGCCCTGACCGTAGGCGTGGTGATCGCACTCACTCCGTTGGTTGGCCCGTGGATAGCCACCGCGATCGTTACCGTCGCTCTCATCGTCATCGGTATAATTTTATTGAAGATGCTCAAAGCTCGGATCGACGATATTCGAGCTGCTTTCTCGGATGACAGCCATGACTGACCGCAAAGCACGAATGCTAGAAGACAAATATTTGCGCGATTCCGCGCGAGCCCTGGTCAATGCGGACATCGAACACCTGAAGGCAGACCTTGCCCATAAAGGTGTCGGCGAGCGTGTGCTTGATCGGGCCAAGGAAGGTGCCATCGACCTCTATGAAGACGCTGTCGAAATGGCAGACGATAATAAGGGCGCCCTGGCCGCTCTTGTCGCTGCGGTGATTGTCTGGTTTGCGCGTCACCCGATAATGTCGGCCTTCGGATTCGACAATTCCGAAGACGAGGACGAGGATGAAGAGTGGGATCTTCGTGACAAACTGGCGGAACACTTAAGTCGTTAGGTTCGTTGGTTAGGCGAACACATATTTATGAGGACCTTTGACTATGGCCGACACCGCCGAAAACAACATCACCCCAATTAGCGCTGACAGCAAACTGACCGATCAGGAAAAGCGCGACCAGCTTCGCGCGCGGATTGAAGCTGGTGAGAAGCGCCAGGAGGAACGCAGTTTTCTTGATCAGGCCAAGGACGTTGCTGACAGCGCGGTTGATTTCGCAAAACGCCATCCGGTCGCGACTGTTGCAGGTGCAATTGCCGTCGGCTTGGCGGTAGGCGCAATGACACGCCGTGGACGTGAACTTGGTCGCCGCGGGGGATCTCTGGCATCTTATGCAACAGACGCAGCCATCGCATATGGCCTATCCATGATCGAAGGGGCTGGCGACAAGTTCGAAGACTTTGGCGATGCGGCCGAAACCCAGGCGCGCCGTCTCAAGCGTGATGCTGGATACAGGTTGGACTCAATGGGCGATTCCATTCGTTCGAGTGGCCGTCGGGCAAGCCGCAAGTCGAAACGTGGGTATCGTGACCTTCGCGCGCGTCTGAGCAACTAACCAAATCTCAACCAAAACAGCTTAGCGGCGTGATGGGCTTGCCTGTCGCGCCGCTTTCTTTATTGGCGTGGCCGATTTCCTCCCGAACTCGAATGAGCGAAAGTATACCGATCATGGAAGAAAAAGAGAGCAAGCAGACCCTTTATCTGGTGATGGGCGGTCGTGTTACCGATCCCCGCAGCGTCACCTTCTCCGATCCGGAAAGCATTCATGTTGCCGGGGTCTATTCGACATACGAGAATGCTGAAGCAGCATGGCGGGGCAACGCCCAGCGAACCGTAGACGATGCCGAAATGAAATACGTCATCGTTCACCTGCACAAATTGCTAGACCCGGAAGCATAAGGACCGGACCCGATGGCCTATTCGATCCGCTCATTCGAGGAAGGCGATGCCGAGGCACTTGCCCTGCTCGGCCGTGCTGCGATCGGTGCCATCGGACCGGACGCTTACAGCGAAGAACAGGTCGATGCGTGGCTTTCCAACCTGGCAGGGCCGGAAGTCTATCAGGCGCAAGCGGATGCCGGCACACAGATATTCATCGCGACCGACGAAGAGGACGAGCCGGTTGCCTATGCGATGCTCGAGCCTAGCGGCCATCTTGACCACCTCTATTGCCATCCGGACCATACTGAGGAAGGCATTGCCTCCAGCCTGCTGGAGACTGCGGCGCTTTATGCCAAGTATCACGGCATCACCCACCTCTTTACCGAGGCGAGCGAGGTAGCAAAGCCAGCATTCGAAAGCGCCGGCTATACCGCGATGAAAAAACGAACCTTCGAAATCGAAGGCGTCGAAATTACCAACTGGGCGATGGTTAGAACGATCGAGCCCGGCGCCGACTCCAAGTCAGCCTGATCACGCAAAGGGCCGCCCCTAAAAAGAGCGGCCCGTAGCTTGGCTGAAAAATGACTCTCCCTTTTTAGGGGAAGAACCACTTTCTCAGATAAATTCGATTTTCTCAACCAGGTAGAACTTGTCGCCGCTGGGCACAGTGACCTCGATTTCGTCGTCGACCTGCTTGCCGATGAGCGCCCGAGCGATAGGCGAAGTGTAACTGATCCGGCCGCTACCCGCATCGGCTTCGGTCTGACCCACGATCTGGTACTTGATCGGCTTGTCGTTCTCATCGAGGAGCGTGACGGTAGCCCCGAAAATGACCTTGTCGCCGGACAGGGTCGTGGGGTCGATGATCTGGGCACGACTGATCTTGTCTTCCAGATCGCCAATCATAGCCTCTACCTGGCCCTGGCGTTCCTTGGCAGCGTGATATTCGGCGTTTTCCGAAAGATCTCCGTGCGCGCGCGCTTCCTCGATCGCATCGACGATCTTCGGGCGTTCCGCACGCAAGGCCTTCAGGTCTGCGGTGAGCTTCTCGTAGCCCTCTGCCAGCATCGGCACTTTTTCCATGGAACCCCTATTCCTTCCTGCATTTCCACCCCTTCCCGGACAATTCGGAACCGTCCCGCAACCATACGGGCAACCGATCTATCCGAATGTCAGGAAGGGCAGGCGTCTGTTTCTTATCAGCTATAATAGTCTTGCAGGGAACGCACTTCAAGCTGCTCGGTCGAAACCTCCGCAATCGCACGCGATGCGGCCACGCTGGCGGCAGCCGTGGTATAGTATGGAAGCTTCTTTTCGAGCGCGGCTTCGCGGATCGACTGACTGTCGAGAAGCGACTGCCAGCCTTCGGTCGAATTGAAGATGAGCGCCACTTCGCCATCGATAATCGCGTCGACGATATGGGGGCGCCCTTCGGCGACCTTGTTCACCCGCTCCACCGCAAGCCCATTTCCCGACAGGAACGTCTGCGTGCCGCCAGTGGCGATTACGCGGAAGCCCTTATCGATCATGGACTTCACGGCGGGCAGGATGACGTCCTTATCGCTATCCTTGACCGAAACGAACACCGTTCCTTCGCTCGGCAGCTTCATGCCTGCCCCCAGCTGCGACTTGTAAAAAGCCGCCGGGAAGCTGCGGTCGATACCCATCACTTCGCCCGTCGACTTCATTTCCGGAGAAAGCACCGGGTCTGCCCCGGGGAAACGTGCGAACGGGAAGACGGCTTCCTTCACGGCCATATGATCCGGTTTGAGGTCAAATGGTTCGAAATTCGACAGCGGCTCGCCAGCCATGACCCGTGCTGCGACCTTGGCAACCGGCTGCCCGATCGCCTTGGCGACAAACGGCACGGTACGGCTAGCCCGCGGGTTGACCTCGATCAGGTAGACCTCGCCATGTTTGACCGCGAATTGCACATTCATCAGGCCGCGGACTTCCAGAGCTTCGGCCAATGCCTTTGCCTGCCGTTCCATTTCCTGAATGATATCTTCAGGGAGGCTGTACGGCGGTAGGGTGCAGGCACTGTCACCCGAATGCACACCGGCTTCCTCGATATGCTGCATGACACCGGCAATTCGTACTTCGGTACTATCGGCGACAACATCGACGTCGCATTCCACCGCATCGCGCAGATACTGGTCCACGAGAACAGGACTGTCGCCCGACACGTTGACCGCGGTGGCGATGTAATCATCCAACTGCGCTTCGCTGTCGACAATTTCCATTGCCCGGCCGCCGAGCACGTAGCTCGGACGAAGCAAGACCGGATAACCGATCCGGGCGGCAGCGGCGACCGCTTCATCGCGGCTCTTGGCTATGCCGTTCAATGGCTGCTTGAGGTCCAACTTGTTGACCAGCTTTGCAAAGCGTTCGCGGTCTTCGGCAAGGTCGATCGCATCGGGACTGGTGCCGAGGATCGGGATACCCTCACGCTCGAGCGCAGATGCCAGCTTCAGCGGGGTCTGCCCACCGAACTGGACGATCACACCAACTACTTCGCCCTTCGACATTTCGACGCGCATGATTTCCAGCACGTCTTCTTCGGTCAGCGGCTCGAAGTAGAGCCGGTCCGACGTGTCGTAATCCGTGGAGACCGTTTCCGGGTTGCAGTTGACCATGATGGTCTCGAACCCGGCTTCGGCCAGCGCGAAGCACGCGTGCACGCAGCAATAGTCGAACTCGATGCCCTGCCCAATCCGGTTCGGCCCACCGCCGAGAATAACGATCTTCTTGCGATCGCTCGGATCTGCCTCGTCCTCACTCTCGCCGAAGCTCGGTGCTTCGTAAGTCGAGTACATATAGGGCGTGATCGCTTCGAATTCGGCAGCGCAGCTATCGATACGCTTGAAGACCGGATAGACGCCGAGCTTGTGGCGCAGCTTGCGCACTTCCTGCTCGCTCGTCGCGCCTGCCATGGCGCGCAGGGCATCGTGCAGCAGGCCGGAACGGCGCGCCTGCGTTTCCCCCATGCCGCCAGCTACACCGACAGAGCGGACCGCCAGCGTGGCGAGGCGCTTGTCCGAAAAGCCCATGGCTTTCAGGCGGCGCATTTCGTCGGCATCGCGCGGCAAACCGTTGTGGGAAATCATCTTCTCTTCGTAGATGATCGCTTCGATCTGGCGCAGGAACCATGGATCGAAACCGGTGATCTGGTTGATTTCCTCGACCGTGAAGTCTTCGCGGAACGCTTGCGCGATCTTAAGGATTCGGTCGGGGGTACGCTGGCTGAGCGACGCCGTGATTTTCTCGCGGCTGACATTTTCCAGCTCGGTCACGCGGTTGAACCCGTCGAGACCCGTCTCGAGACCGCGGAGCGCTTTCTGCATCGACTCCGCGAAGCAGCGGCCGATCGCCATAACCTCGCCGACCGACTTCATCGCGGTGGAAAGCTCGTTCTTCGCACCCTTGAATTTCTCGAAAGCGAAGCGCGGAATCTTGGTTACGACGTAATCGATCGTCGGCTCGAAGCTGGCCGGTGTGGCGCCCGTGATCTCGTTCTGGATTTCGTCCAGCGTATAACCGACGGCAAGCTTCGCCGCGACGCGCGCGATGGGGAAGCCTGTCGCCTTGGAAGCCAGCGCCGAAGACCGCGAAACGCGCGGGTTCATCTCGATCACGATCAGGCGGCCATCGGCTGGATTGACTGCGAACTGTACGTTCGAACCGCCTGTTTCCACACCGATTTCCCGCAGCACCTCGATGCTGGCGGTGCGCATGATCTGGTATTCCTTATCCGTCAGCGTCAGCGCCGGCGCGACAGTGATAGAATCCCCCGTATGGACGCCCATCGGATCGACGTTTTCGATCGAACAGATGATGATGCAATTATCCTTGCGGTCCCGCACCACCTCCATTTCATATTCCTTCCAGCCGAGGAGCGATTCCTCGATCAGGACTTCGGTGGTGGGGGAAGCATCCAAGCCTTCACGCACGATACGTTCGAATTCGGCCTTGTTATAGGCGATGCCGCCGCCCGTTCCGCCAAGCGTGAAGCTGGGCCGGATAATGGAAGGCAGGCCCGTCCGCTCGAGCACGGCATAGGCTTCGTCGACAGTGTTGGCGACGCCGCTGCGCGCGCTCTCCAAACCGATCTTGTCCATCGCCTCGCGGAAGCGCTGGCGGTTCTCCGCCTTGTCGATGGCATCGGCATCGGCACCGATCATCTGGACGCCGTATTTCTCCAGCGTGCCATCGTTGAAGAGGGCCAACGCACAGTTGAGTGCCGTCTGACCGCCCATCGTCGGCAGCACCGCATCGGGGCGCTCCTTGTCGATGATCTTGGCGACGATTTCGGGCGTGATCGGCTCGATATAGGTCGCGTCGGCCATTTCCGGATCTGTCATGATCGTGGCGGGATTGGAGTTCACCAGGATGACCCGGTAGCCCTCTTCCTTCAGCGCCTTGATCGCCTGAGTGCCGGAATAGTCGAACTCGCAGGCCTGGCCGATAATGATCGGACCGGCACCAATGACGAGGATCGAGGAGATGTCAGTGCGTTTTGGCATTACTGTTGCGGTTCCTCGCGATGCAAATTGAGCGGGCCGATCGACAAAGCGAGCGATCGGTTGAGGGAGTGAAGGACATCCTTTAGAGGACGAGCATCATTTCCATTCGTCGAAAAGCGGACGTGTAGGTTGTTCCGGAATTTAGGATCGGCTTCTTCCGAGATGAGCTGCCACCCCATTTTACCCAACTTGTATTTTAGCCAGTTCAGCTGATGAACCGGGATGCAGAGCTTCAATTCCGTCAAATCGGCGTGTTCGAATGCCTCTATGTCTCGACGATTTCGCCGAAGGCTGACAGCAACACCCAGCGGCAGCACTACGATGCATAGAAAAACGACGCCCAGAAAGAACCAATCCTTGAGGGTGGCGAAATCGATGCTCACCCCAACATCCCAACGAACTTCTCGAACAGGTAGAAGCTGTCCTGTGGGCCGGGGCTCGCCTCAGGGTGATACTGCACCCCGAACGCCTTCTTGCCCTTGATCGAAATCCCGCAGTTCGTCCCGTCGAACAGCGAGACATGCGTTTGCTCCACACCTTCCGGCAAAGTCTCGCCGTCGACCGCGAAGCCGTGGTTCATACTGGTAATCTCGACGAGGCCGGTGCTGTCGCCCCACCCGTCCCCGACACGCTGGACGGGGTGGTTGGCGCCGCGGTGGCCCTGGAACATCTTGGCGGTCTTCGCCCCTGCCGCAAGGCCGAGCATCTGGTGGCCGAGGCAGATGCCAAACAGCGGAATGTCTCGGTCGAGCAGGCCCTTGATCACCGGCACGGCATATTCACCCGTGGCCGCCGGATCGCCGGGGCCGTTGGAGAGAAACACCCCGTCAGGCTGCAGGACGAGGATGTCTTCAAGGCTGGTTCGCGCCGGAACCACCGTGACCTTCGCGCCTGCCTTCACGAGATTGCGGAAGATATTGTCCTTGGCGCCGTAATCGATGGCGACGACATGCGGCTTTTCATTGTCAGCCTCGGCATATCCGGTGCCGAGCTGCCAGAAGCCACCCTTCCAGTTCTCATGCGCATCGCGCGTCACGCCGGGGACAAGATCGAGGCCTTCCAGCCCACTCCATTCGGCAGCCTGTTTCTGCAACGCTTTCATGTCGAACTGGCCGCGCGGATTGTGCGCAATGACCGCGTTTGGTGCGCCCTGCACCCGGATTCGGCGGGTGAGAGCCCGCGTATCCACGCCCGACAGGCCGATCTTGCCATGTTTCACGCACCATTCGACGAATTCGTCGCGCGCCCGGAAATTCGAATGCCGGGTGACATCCTGCCGTACGATCAGGCCGACCGCGCCAAGGCCGCGGCTCTCGACGTCTTCCTCGTTCGCACCGACATTGCCGATGTGCGGGAAGGTGAAGGTGACGATCTGGCTGTCATAGGAAGGATCGGTCATCACTTCCTGATAACCGGTCATCGCGGTGTTGAAGCAGACTTCGCCCACGGCAGATCCGGAAGCGCCAAAGCCCTTCCCCCAGATACAGGTTCCGTCGGCGAGGACGATGACTCCCGTCGCGTCTTTGGGTTGCGCGTGCGAAAATGCGGACAGGGCCATGGGGGCGCTCCGGTGTCAGGGGTTTCCAGCGATGTGTGCTAAGTCCCAGCCGCTAAGGACCGGAGCGAGTCCCGTCAACCGCCTAATTGGACGAACACTTGGCATTACGGCGACTTGTTCTAAATGAAGCGTGAACCATCCACAGATTCATGAATAGAGGCACAATGCTGCGCGAAAAAATTCAGGCCGAAACAGTCACCGCCATGAAGGCCAAGGACAAGGAACGCACTGCGACGCTGCGTCTTATCGGCGCTAAGATCAAGGATCGCGACATCGAACTGCGGACTGCGGACAAGAAGCCGGAAGACGATGAGCTGGTCACCGACGTCCTGATGAAGATGGCCAAGCAGCGCCGCGAATCGATCGCCATGTACGAAGAAGGCGGGCGTCAGGAACTTGCCGACAAGGAACAGGGCGAGCTGGTCGTGATCGAAGAATTCCTGCCCCAGCAGATGAGTGAGGACGAAACCCGCGCCGCCATCGCCCAGATCAAGGCGGATACCGGCGCCGATGGTATGAAGGATATGGGCAAGGTCATGGGTGAACTTAAAGCCCGCCATGGTGCCACGCTCGACATGACCAAGGCCAGCGGACTAGTGAAGGAGGCACTGTCGTGAAAAAGCTGCTGATCCTTGCTCCGCTCGCGCTGACCGCATGCGGAGACAAGGAACCGGAAGTCGCGCCCACTCCCACCCCTACCGTGGCACAGCCGCGCGCGCTCGCATCGGCTGATCTCGACCTGTCGACTCTCGGCGCACGGATCGTCGGGCCGCAGGGCGACGAGGTTGAAACCTTGCTGAGCGCCGGCAATCGCGAGATCGGCAAGATGGTCAGCTTCGTAGCCTGTCCCGAAGGCGTTACCGAATGCGTTCCCGGCGATATGCCCGCCGATACAATCTATACCTATGTGCATCAGGTCACGCTGGCAGATGCACCGCAGGTGGAAGACCAACCCGAAGACGGGCCCGAGGTGCTTGAAAGCCCCGCTACCCTTTTCCGCATGACGAATGAGGCCCATGGCTTCAATCGCGCTGTCGGTTATTCGAACGCTCAGGCCCTGAACGCTCTGGGAAGCGAGGACGCGATCTCGATCACCAGCGATGGCGGACGCCTGATCTGGCGGGTCACCCAAGGAGAAGGCTGGAAGCCCGGATCGACCATCACATTCTGGTGGCAGTCCACCCTCCCCCCTGCGGGTCCTTCCGATGCGTACCTGCTGGAAATCGACGGTAATCAGGCTGCCGCCAAGGGGCCCTTCCCGACCGAAGAAAAACCGGCAGCCGAGCGCGCCGCCAACTAGCGGAATTCGTTTCCAGCCATTAGGTAGGTGGCATGGCGCTCACCCCCCAATGGCTGGACGAATTGCGGATGCGGACGACCTTGTCGGCCGTCATCGGGCGCACCCTTCGCCTGACCAAGGCGGGCCGGGAATTCAAGGCGTGCTGCCCCTTCCATAATGAGAAGACGCCCAGCTTCTACGTCAATGACGAGAAGGGCTTCTACCATTGCTTCGGCTGCGAGGCGCATGGCGATGCGATCCGCTGGCTCACCGATCAGCGCGGCCTGCCGTTCATGGATGCGGTCAAGGAACTGGCCGCAGAAGCCGGAATGGAAGTGCCCGCGCCCGACCCCCGCTCTGCCGAGCGTGCGGAAAAACGCGCCAGCCTGCATGATGTAACCAGCGCGGCCCAGCAATGGTTCGTCGACCGGCTTTCCTCGCCGGAAGGCACGGAAGCGCGCAGCTATCTCAAGCGCCGTGGCTTTTCCGAAAAGGTCGTGCGGGAATTCGGCTTCGGCTTCGCGCCCGTGGAGCGGCAGGCACTGGCAGCCGCCCTGCCCTTCGAAGACGCCATGCTGATAGAAGCGGGCATGCGGATCGATGTCGAGGGCAAGGATCCCTACGATCGCTTTCGCGGACGGTTGATGCTGCCGATCCAGGACGCACGTGGCCGCGTGATCGCCTTCGGCGGGCGCATTCTCGATGCGGACGCGCATGGCCCCAAATATCTCAACAGCCCCGATACGCCGCTTTTCGACAAGGGGCGCACGCTTTACAATTTGCACCGGGCGGCTCCCGCAGCGCGTCAGAGTGGGCGCATCGTCGTCGTCGAAGGCTATATGGATGCCATCGCACTGGCCAATGCAGGTATTGCAGAGGTCGTCGCCCCGCTTGGCACGGCGCTTACCGAGAACCAGATTGAACTGCTCTGGCGCCAGGTCGAGCGGCCGATCCTGTGTTTCGATGGCGACAATGCCGGACAGCGGGCCGCAATGCGCGCCATCGGCCGGGTGCTGCCGCTGCTGAGGCCGGGCCACTCACTGGCGATCGTCCGCATGCCTGCGGGTATGGATCCGGACGATCTGATCCGGGAGAAAGGCATCGGCGCGATGGAGGAGGCCTTGTCCTCTGCCAGCGGACTGCTCGATACGCTCTGGCAGTTCGAACGCGATGCCGTGCCGCTCGAATCGCCCGAGGACAAAGCGGGCCTCAAGGAACGGCTGATGGTGCATGTCGAGGCGATCCAGCATCCCGACATCCGTGCGCTCTACAAGCGCGAGCTGCAGGACCGCTTTTCCGACTTTGCCTTCCCGCCCCGCCAGCAACGCCCGTTCAAACCGCGTGGCGAATGGCACAAAAATGGCTTCAAGCAGCAGGCCCCGCGCCTGTCGCAAGAGACGGCGGAGCGGCTGAAACGCGCCATTTCCGGCGGCTCGCGTGATACTCTGACCAGCGCCGTCATCCATGGGCTTCTGCTTCATCCCGGAGAGATTCTTCGGCATGAAAGCGCCCTCGCCCGCTTTGCAATGCGTGACCCGAATGCGGGTCCCGCAATAGATTCGTTGCTCGCAGCTGCGGAAATGCTTGATTCGCGCACACAATCGCCCATATCGCTGCCTGAAGGCCTCCCCGCCCCACCGGCAAACACCCGCTTCGCCTTTCTCGATAAAGGCACCGATCCGGTTGATGCGCGCGAGGATCTGGCCGAAGCCGTGTCACTGCTGGTCGAAAGGCCGGCACTTGAAGCCGCGCTTGCGGAAGCAACCGCGCGTTTCGAGATCGACCCCGAAGGAGCTTTCGCGGATCAGCAGCGTTTGCTGAAACGGAAACTGGAATTCGAGGCGCGACTCGGACAGATGGCAAGTCGACGGGCCGCAACAGCGGCTACGAAAGATTCAGAAACCGCACAGGGCTTACCTCCTGCTGGCGGCGCATAGAACGGACTGATTGCAGTTTATGGCAACCAAATCGAAGTCGGGCGAAAAAGACGACGCTCCCCTGATCGATCTCAACGAAGCATCGATCAAGAAGCTGATCTCGAAAGCGAAGAAGAAGGGTTACGTCACCTATGACGAGCTCAACGACGCGCTGCCGCAAGGCGAGATGAGCTCCGACCAGATCGAGGATATCCAGTCGGCCCTCTCCGAAATGGGCGTGCAGATCGTCGAGCATGACGAGGACGCCGAACAGGAAGACGAGGTCGAGGAAATCGCACCGGCTCCTTCCGCCAAGGAAAAGGACGCGAAGAAGGCTCCGGTCAAGAAAGCCGCTTCCGAAGGCCGGACGGATGATCCGGTTCGCATGTATCTGCGCGAAATGGGTGCGGTCGAACTGCTCAGCCGCGAAGGCGAAATCGCCATCGCCAAGCGGATCGAAGCCGGCCGTGACATGATGATCATGGGCCTGTGCCAGAGCCCGATCACCTTCCACGCGATCATCCAGTGGTCCGAAGCCCTCAATAACGAGGAAATGCAGCTGCGCGAGATCCTCGATCTCGATGCCATGCTTTCCAAGGAGCCGCCGGCAGACAAGCTGGCCGAAGGCGCCGAGGACGATGATGACGACGGCGAGATTTCGGAAGAAACCGCCGGTCCCACCATCCGTGACGACGAAGATGACGACAGCGATTCAGATTCCGACGACGAAGACGGCGAAGAGGGTTCGTCCAAGTCAGATGACGATGAGGACGAGGACAACACCATGTCCCTCGCCCAGATGGAAGCCGCGCTCAAGCCTGACGCTATCGAGCGTTTCGCCCGCATCAAGGATCTCTTCGGCAAGTTCGAAAAGCTCCAGAAGGAACGCGTTGACACCCTCGGCCGTGGCGAAGCATTCCCACCGGCCAAGGAAAAGAAATACGAGGACCTGTCGGACCAGCTGACCGCCGAGGTCGAAAGCGTCCAGTTCCACGCGACCAAGATCGAATTCCTGGTCGACAATCTCTATGCCTTCAATCGCCGCCTGACCGCGCTTGGTGGCCAGATGCTGCGTCTTGCCGAACGCCACAAGGTCAAGCGTATCGACTTCCTCGAAGCCTATATCGGTAACGAGCTTGACGATCACTGGATGGATGATCGCGTCAAGAAGGACAAGAAATGGGCCGCCTTCGCAGAGAAGGAAGGCGATGCGATCGACCGTATCCGCACGGAAATCAGCGATATCGCCAGCGCCACCGGCATGGCGCTGGAAGAATTCCGCCGCATTGTGAACATGGTCCAGAAGGGCGAGCGTGAAGCACGTATCGCCAAGAAGGAAATGGTCGAGGCGAACCTGCGCCTTGTGATCTCGATCGCGAAGAAGTACACCAACCGCGGCCTGCAGTTCCTCGACCTCATCCAGGAAGGCAACATCGGCCTGATGAAGGCGGTCGACAAGTTCGAATACCGCCGCGGCTACAAGTTCAGCACCTATGCCACCTGGTGGATCAGGCAGGCGATCACCCGCTCGATCGCCGACCAGGCACGAACGATCCGTATTCCGGTCCACATGATCGAGACGATCAACAAGCTGGTGCGTTGCAGCCGCCAGTTCCTGCACGATCAGGGCCGCGAACCGACACCCGAAGAGATGGCGGAGAAGCTCTCCATGCCTCTCGAGAAGGTGCGCAAGGTGATGAAGATCGCCAAGGAACCGATCAGCCTCGAAACGCCGATCGGCGACGAGGAAGATTCGCATCTCGGCGATTTCATCGAAGACAAGAATGCGATCATTCCGGTCGATGCCGCGATCCAAGCGAACCTCAAGGAAACGGTTACCCGTGTCCTTGCCAGCCTGACGCCGCGTGAAGAACGCGTGCTGCGCATGCGCTTCGGTATCGGGATGAACACCGATCACACGCTGGAAGAAGTCGGCCAGCAGTTCTCGGTGACACGCGAACGTATCCGTCAGATCGAGGCCAAGGCCCTGCGCAAGCTCAAGCACCCGAGCCGCAGCCGCAAGATGCGCTCTTTCCTCGATCAATAGTCGGACTTTTCTGGGGGTATGAAAATGAAATCGCCGGGTTGGTTGGGCACGGCAGCCCTTCTCGTAATGGGGATGTCCACTCTACCCGGCGCCGCCTTTGCGCAAAGCGGGGATGTCGAAACTCGTGTCGAGATTTCGCGCCAGATCATCGACATAGCCTATCCCGAAGCCGAACGGTTCGCGATGTTTTCGAAGGTCGCAGACCAGATGGAAACGCAAATGCGTCAATCGGTCGAGGGACTGATCGATGACGAAGGAGCGAGCGAAATCATTCGTCGCTATCAGGCAGACGTGCGCGAAAAGCAGTCGTCGGTCCTGGAGAAGCATATTCCGCTACTTATGGATGCATGGGTAACGGCCTATGCCGACATCTTTTCGGAAAAAGAGCTGCGCGACATCCTCTCGTTCGTCCGGACCGACACTGGTAAGACGTTCATGATGCGCAGCACCGACGTCTTGTCCAACCAGCATTTCGCAGCCGCCAACCAAGCCTATATCGACGATGCGATGGGCGTTGCGATGCAGGAAATGCCCAAGATGATGGAAGAGATCGTAGCTTATAAGCAGGCTCAACAAGCCGAATAGCTCGCGTACCTTCACCTCCCCATAGAATCCTGCGCGATCACGTAGGACAATTCTATGGATGGTCTTTGGCTCAAAAGTTCCCTCTAGTTTGTTGCAAAATTTATGAGGTTGAGAGCGTTTTTGTCGAGGAACGCGCAATCTAGATATTCTTTGTTACTCTGACGGGTAACAATAGGATGTCTCGCTATGGAACCTCTTACCGTCCCTTTACTGATCGGTTTCGTCATCATGTCGATTGGATCGCTTGCGATCTATGCGCACGGTGACAAACGAACCGAGTTTCTTCACCACACGCAGTTTCACTCGGTCGTACCCTTTATCGCGGCAACCGCCTATCTCGCTATGGCTTTGGGTATCGGCCGCCTTGAATTGGGCGACGGGGAAACGCTGTTCCTCGCGCGCTATGCGGACTGGGTCGTGACCACGCCCATACTCCTGACCGGGTTGATACTCGCAGGGCTACACGAGCACCCGCGGCATTCGACTTTCATCCTGCCGGCTGTCGTGCTCGATGCTCTCATGATCGTAACCGGTCTTCTGGCAGCGATCTCCGAGAATGAAGCAGCCAAGTGGCTCTGGTTTGCATGGTCCTGTGCAGCGTTTGTGGGCGTAATCTACCTGTTGCTGGGTCCTGTCATGAAGGGCGCCAAGGCTCTCGGCGGCGAAATGACCCGCGTTTACCGGGCCAACCTCACCTTCTTGCTAGTGGTCTGGGCAATCTATCCTGTGGAATGGGCACTGGGACCCCAAGGGCTTGGCCTGTTCGACACGGTCGCCGACGCCTGGTTCATCCTCATCATGGATGTCACTGCCAAGGTCGCTTACGGGTTTGTCGCGACATCGCGCTTCAAAAAGCTCTCGCTTCAGGACGCTGACAGAAAGCCGCTCCCGGCGACCGAAATCTGAGAATGCCACCTTGTCCGGCCCCGCCGCGAGACCTTCAGGAAAAGTCTCGCGGCGGGGTCGCGCGAATCGGCGCACTTCACTATGGCGCGCGCATGCGTATCGCCCTTGCTTCCGACCATGCCGCCCTCGACCTCAAAGCAGCCCTGCGGGACTGGCTGATCGAGATGGGCCACGAGGTCGCCGACCTCGGCCCGGAAACCGCCGACAGCGTCGATTATCCCGACTTTGGGTATAAGCTTGCCAGCGTGGTGGCCGATGGTACTGCCGAACGCGGGATCGCCCTTTGCGGTAGCGGGATTGGCATTTCCATGAGCATCAATCGCAATCCGGCCGTGCGCTGCGCGCTGGTTTCCGAACCGCTCTCGGCTGCCCTTGCGCGTGAACATAACGACGCGAACTGCATTGCGCTTGGCGCGCGCCTGACCGGCGTGGACATGGCCAAAGCCTGCGTCAGCGCTTTCCTCGATACCGAATTCGCTGGCGGCCGGCATCAGCGCCGCGTCGACAAGCTTTCCAACCCATCGCTGTAGGACCGACATGACCGACAACCGTTTCTGGAACGACACGCTCGAACAGGCTGACCCCGAGGTTTATGCCGCCGTCCGCAACGAACTGAAGCGCCAGCAAGACAAGATCGAACTGATCGCGAGCGAGAACATCGCTTCGACTGCAGTTCTCGAAGCTGCCGGCAGCGTCTTCACCAACAAATATGCCGAGGGTTATCCCGGCAAACGCTATTACGGCGGCTGCGATTATGCCGACGTGGTCGAAACGCTCGCCATCGACCGTGCGACGGAACTGTTCGGCTGCAATTTCGCCAACGTCCAGCCCAACTCCGGTTCGCAGATGAACCAGGCGGTCTTCCTCGCGCTGTTGCAGCCGGGCGATACCTTCATGGGTCTCGACCTCAATTCGGGTGGTCACCTGACCCACGGCTCGCCCGTGAACATGAGCGGCAAGTGGTTCAACCCGGTCAGCTATGGCGTGCGCAAGGATGACGAGCGCATCGACATGGACGAAGTCATGGCGATCGCGAAGGAGCACAAGCCCAAGCTCATCATCGCAGGCGGCACGGCCTACAGCCGCGTGTGGGACTGGGAAGCCTTCCGCAAGGTGGCAGACGAAGTCGGCGCCTATCTCATGGTCGACATGAGCCACATCTCCGGCCTTGTTGCAGGCGGCGCGCATCCTTCGCCCTTCCCGCAGGCCGATGTCGTCACCACCACCACCCACAAGAGCCTGCGCGGTCCGCGTTCGGGCATCATCCTGTGGAACGACGAGAAATATACCAAGCCCATCAACATGGCGGTCTTCCCCGGCATGCAGGGCGGCCCGCTGATGCATATCGTGGCGGCCAAGGCAGTGGCCTTCCGCGAGGCGCTGCGTCCCGAATTCAAAACCTATGCCGCCAATGTCGTTGCCAATGCGCGCGCGCTGGCCCGCGGTATCGAGGCCAACGGCCTGCGCGTGGTATCGGGCGGGACCGACAATCACTCCATGCTCGTCGATCTCACTCCCAAGGATGTGACCGGCAAGGCCGCCGAAACCGGGCTCGACCGCGCCTGGCTGACCTGCAACAAGAACGGCATCCCCTACGACACGCGCAGCCCCTTCGTGACCAGTGGCATCCGTCTCGGATCGCCAGCAGGGACCACTCGCGGCTTTGGCGAGGCGGAGTTCGAAACGATCGGCAAGCTGATCTGCGAAGTGGTCGACGGCCTTTCGCGCAATGGCCCCGACGGCGATGGCCAGACCGAACAGAGCGTGCGTGACCGCGTCACCGAATTGTGCGAAGCTTTCCCCGTCTATCCCGGACGGTGAGGGTAAGGAGCTTCCCATGACGAACAATCACGACGATCGCGATCCCAAGAAGGGCAATGGCTTCGGCGACCACGATCTGGTCCCCGATGCGACGGCAGAGATTAAGGGCATGGCCAAGGAAGGTCTCGACCACCCGTCGACCAAGCCCGTCCTGACCGGAGCAGCCGTGGGCGCTATTGCTGGCGGTATCCTGCCGGTCGTCACCTGGCCGCTCGGCCTCGTCGCCGGTGCCGGCTTCATGCTTTACAAACGCCTGCGCCCCTGAGCGCGATTGCCTGACGAGACAGTACCTAAATGCGTTGCCCGTTTTGTGCCCATGACGACAGTCAGGTAAAGGATTCGCGCCCTACCGAGGACTCCACCTCGATCCGCCGCCGGCGGCAGTGTTCCAAATGCGGGGCGCGCTTCACCACTTTCGAACGCGTGCAATTGCGCGAGGTAACCGTGGTCAAGAGCGGCGAACGGCGTCAGCCCTTCGACCGCAGCAAGCTGGAACAGTCGATCGCCCTAGCCTGCCGCAAGCGCGACGTGGCGCAGGAACAGATCGACCAGCTCGTCAGCGGCATCCAGCGTCAGGTGGAAACGGCCGGCGAGGCCGAGATCCCGTCCAAGCGCATCGGCGAACTGGTCATGGACGGCCTGCGCCAGCTCGACAGTGTCGCCTATATCCGCTTCGCCAGCGTCTATCGCGATTTCAGCGAAGCCCGCGATTTCGAGGAATTTGCCAGCACGGTGCAGGAAGCCGCGCAGAACGAGCAGAAACTTGGCTGACGATCGCAAACCCGTGATCGTGCTCGTCCGGCCGCAGCTGGGCGAGAATATCGGCAAGGCTGCGCGGGCCATGCTCAACTTCGGGCTTGTCGAGCTGCGCATGGTCACCCCGCGCGATGGCTGGCCCAATCCAGATGCGGGGCCCTCTGCCGCAGGGGCCGACATCGTGCTGGAGCAGGCCAGGGTCTACGACAGCACGGCCGAAGCCGTGGCCGATTGCGCGCATGTCTATGCCACCACGGTGCGCAAGCGCGGCGTCACCAAACCGGTTTTCACGCCCGAACAGGCGTGTCAGGAGATTGCGCAGGCCGAAGGCCGCAGCGCGATCCTGTTCGGGCCGGAGCGTTCTGGGCTGGAAACCGAGGACGTGGCATTAGCGCGCGCGATCCTGACTGTGCCGATCAATCCCGAATTCGGATCGCTGAACCTCGCACAGGCCGTCATCCTGTGCGCTTACGAATGGTCGAAGCACGAGCAGCTGGTGCAGCCGACGCAGGAAGACATGCTGCCGCCCGCCCCGCAGGACGAGCTTGAAGGCCTGATCGCGCATCTGGAAAGCATGCTGGAACCGAAGGGCTATTTCCTGCCCGAACCGCGCGCCGATGCAACGCGGCGCACGCTACGCGGCGTGCTGACCAAACCGGGCTGGAATCATCTGGAGGTGCGCACCCTTCGCGGCGTGCTTTCGTCGCTTCAGCGCAAGCCTAGGCCCTGATCCGGTCCCATTCGGTCAGTTCGTAAGCAATCGAGGTTTCTACCAGAAGCTCCCAGATTTGCTCGATTTTCTCCGCCGGAAGCTCCCGCTCCGCAGCGTCGGACTTCGCGTTCTCGATCACTTCCGCCTTGCGCGCTTCGTCGCGCACGACATTGCGGTCTTGCTTGATCCGCGCGGCGGCGCGCATGTAGCCGAACCGCCGGTCGAGCAGTTCCATCAATTCGCGGTCGGTCGTGTCCACGCCGATGCGCACTTCGCGCATGGTTTCGCAATCTTCGGGAAGCTTGAAACTGTCACTCATGGCAGCGCCGAATGGCGGGTAGAATGCGGCTTGTCGAGGACAAACCAAACCCTCTCTCGACTTGTCCGCAACACCTCGGCAATAGGGCCGCATGGCCAGCAATCCCAATACCTATCGCAACCAGCCCGACGAGCGCGGACATTTCGGCGATTACGGCGGCCGCTATGTCGCCGAAACGCTCATGCCGCTCGTCCTCGATCTCGAGCGGGAATATCGCGCCGCTCAGGCCGATCCTGAATTCCAGCGCGAGTTCGACGATCTGCTCGAACATTACGTGGGCCGCCCCTCCCCGCTCTATTTCGCAGAGCGGCTGACCGATGCGCTGGGCGGCGCGCAAGTCTGGTTCAAACGTGACGAGCTCAATCACACCGGCGCGCACAAGATCAACAATTGCATTGGGCAGATCCTGCTCGCCATCCGCATGGGCAAGACGCGCATCATCGCGGAAACCGGCGCGGGCCAGCATGGCGTGGCGACCGCCACGGTCTGCGCGCGCTTCGGCCTGCCTTGCGTAATCTACATGGGCGCAGAAGATGTGCGGCGCCAGTCGCCCAATGTCTTCCGCATGAAGCTGCTCGGCGCGGAAGTCGTGCCGGTTACCAGCGGGCGCGGCACGCTGAAGGATGCGATGAACGAAGGGCTGCGCGACTGGGTCGCCAATGTCCACGACACCTTCTACATCATCGGCACTGCCGCGGGGCCCCATCCGTACCCCGAGCTGGTCCGCGATTTCCAGAGCGTGATCGGCAAGGAAGCGCGCGTGCAGATGCAGGACCGCATCGGCCGCCTGCCCGATCTGCTGGTGGCCGCCATCGGCGGCGGTTCCAACGCGCTCGGCCTTTTCCATCCCTTCCTCGATGATCCCGACGTGAAGATGCTCGGTGTCGAAGCGGCGGGCCACGGCCTCGATGGTGACGAGCACGCCGCCAGCCTGCTCGGCGGCTTCCCCGGCGTGCTCCACGGCAACAAGACATATCTGCTGCAGGATGACGACGGCCAGATCACCGAAGGCCACTCGATCAGCGCAGGTCTCGACTATCCGGGCATCGGCCCCGAACACGCCTGGCTGAAAGACACCGGCCGCGTCGAATACACCGCCATCACCGACGAGGAAGCGCTGGAAGCGTTCCAGCTGCTATGTCGCACCGAAGGCATCATCCCGGCGCTGGAACCCAGCCACGCCATCGCGGCGGTGGCGAAACGCGCCAAGGACATGCCGAAGGACAGCATCATCCTCGCCAACCTCTGCGGGCGCGGCGACAAGGACATCTTCACCGTGGCCGAAAGGCTTGGAGTGGAGATGTGAGCGGATGGCTTGCCCAATCCAGTTGGCGGGCAAGCATTGAGCCTTTTCTCGATGATCTCCCGTTTACAGTCCAAGCCCGTCACCCCGGCCTTCGAGCCGGGGTCGAGCGTCCTTCATCACCCCTACCCACATAGCGCGCCCCCGCATCACGCCCGGGGTAACGAAAGGGAATTGGCACTGTCCTACAGCCGATGATCCGTGCAATCGTCACCTCATGAACTCTCTCTCGCCTCACCCTCATTCCGCGCCCGACCGTGTCGTTTGCAACCTCCAAGTTTTTATTCTCTAGACAGTGCTCCATGTGCTCCAACCTTCAGCTTCAGGCAGTGTAGTATGAACAGCCCGACCCGAATCGCCGCAGCTTTCGCCAAGCCGCATCCCGCCCTCGTCTGCTTCGTCACTGCCGGTGATGGAGACACGGCGGCCAATCTCGACGCCCTTGTCGAAGGCGGGGCCGATGTGATCGAGCTGGGCATGCCCTTCACCGATCCCATGGCCGATGGCCCGGCGATCCAGAATGCGAACCTGCGCGCTCTCGGTGCGGGCACGACCACTGCCGATGTGCTGCGGATCGCGCGCGAGTTCCGCGATCGTCACCCCGAAGTGCCGCTGGTGCTGATGGGATATGCCAATCCGATGATCCGGCGCGGGCCGGACTGGTTCGCCAAGGCGGCCTTCGAAGCCGGTGTCGATGGCGTGATCTGCGTCGACATCCCGCCCGAGGAAGACGATGCGCTGGGCCCGCAATTACGGGACAAAGGCATCGCCCCCATCCGCCTCGCCACGCCCACTACCGATGCGCAGCGCCTGCCGCAGGTGCTCGAAGGCTCGGCCGGGTTCCTCTACTATGTGTCGGTCGCCGGGATTACCGGCAAGCAGCAGGCTGCGCAGACCTCGATCGAGGAAGCGGTGGCAAGGCTGAAGGCCGCCACAGAACTGCCCATTGCAGTCGGCTTCGGCGTGCGCACGCCCGAACAGGCAGGCGCCATTGCCAGGGTCGCCGATGGTGTGGTGGTCGGCTCCGCCCTCGTCGAACTGGTGGGCGAACACGGCCCCGATGCACCGGCGAAGCTGCGAGAATTGACGGCAGGCCTTGCCAAGGCGGTGCATTCGGCGGCAAAGGCCCCCGCGAAAGAAGGTTAGGCATGAACTGGTTCACACGCGTACGCAATTCGATCTCCTGGTTACCCAAGCGCAGCACCGACAAGGATCTGTGGGTCAAATGTCCGAACTGCCAGCAGATGGTGTTCGGGCAGGAATATGCCGAGAACATGGATGTCTGCCCGCGCTGCGGCCATCACGGCCGGATCGGCGCGGACAAGCGCCTTGCGATGCTGATGGATGAGGGCTTCAAGACGCTGCCCATCCCTGAGGTGAAGGAAGACCCGCTCAAGTTCCGCGATTCCAAGAAGTACACCGACCGCCTGAAGCAGGCCCGCGCGAAGAGCCCGCACAAGGACGCCTTTCTGGTTGGCGAAGGGTCGATCGAGGGCAAGCCCGCCGTCGTCGGCGTACAGGATTTCGCCTTCATGGGCGGCAGCATGGGCATGGCCGTGGGCACTGCCTTTTGCCAGGGGGCCGAACGCGCGCTGACGCTGCGGGCGCCCTATATCGTGGTCACCGCTGCTGGCGGCGCGCGGATGCAGGAAGGCATTCTCAGCCTGATGCAGATGCCCAAGGCCACCGTGATGACCCGCCGCCTGAAAGAGGCCGGCTTGCCCTATATCGTGGTGCTGACCGATCCGACGACCGGCGGCGTGACGGCAAGCTATGCGATGCTGGGCGATGTGCATATCGCTGAGCCGGGCGCCCTGATCGGCTTCGCCGGCCAGCGCGTGATCCAGGACACCATCCGCGAGCAGCTGCCCGAAGGCTTCCAGCGCGCCGAGTATCTGCACAAACATGGCATGGTCGACATGGTCGTTCACCGCCATGATCTGCGCGATACGGTGGCAACGCTGATCGACTATCTGGCTCCTGCCGAGGCGGCCTGAGCCTTTCGATGCGGGACTTCGCCCGCTCCGATAATGCGGATGTGCAGGCTCAGCTAGACCGCCTCGCCCGGCTGAGCGTGCCTGACGGAAGGCTTGGGCTCGGGACGATACGGGCGTTGCTCGACCGGCTGGGCAACCCGCACAGGCGGCTGCCCCCGGTCTTCCATGTCGCCGGGACCAACGGCAAGGGTTCGACCTGCGCCTTCCTGCGCGCCATGTTGGAGGCCGAGGGTTACCGCGTCCACGTCACCACCAGCCCGCATCTGGTGCGCTATAACGAGCGCATCCGTGTGGCGGGCGACCTCATCACCGATGATCGCCTCGCCGAACTGCTCGCCGAAGTGCTGGACGCGGGCGAGGATCTGAACCCCAGCTTCTTCGAAGTCACCATCGCCGCGGCCTTTACCGAGTTCGCGCGCGTGCCCGCCGATGCCTGCGTGGTGGAAGTGGGCCTTGGCGGGCGCTTCGATGCCACCAATGTGCTGGGAAAACCCGCCGCGTGCGGGATCGCCGCGTTGGGCATCGATCACGAACGCTTCCTGCTGGCACCCGAAGCGGGCGCACCGGAAGCCCCCCTGGCCCGCATCGCTTTCGAGAAGGCAGGGATCGCGAAGCAAGGTAGTTCGCTCGTCACCCTCTCCTATCCGGAGATCGCTTCCAGCGAGATAGAAGCCGCTGCCGCACGTCACGGCGCGCCGCTGGCCATGCGCGGCCGGGAATGGTCGGCCGCCGCGACCGATCTCGAACTGCATTATGCGGACCGGCATGGCGAACTGGCGCTCCCACTCCCCACCCTTCCCGGCCCACACCAGCCCGAGAATGCGGCGCTGGCGGCCGCGATGCTGCGGCATCAGGATTACGTGCCGGTCTCGGCAAGCGCCCTCGCATCAGGGATACGCGGCGCTGTCTGGCCAGCCAGGCTGCAACGCCTTGCGCCCGGGCCGCTGACCGGCGATCGCGAGATCTGGCTCGACGGTGGGCACAATCCGTCCGCGGGCGAGATATTGAGCCGCCATTTTACAGGCCAGCGCCTTCATCTGGTCATCGGCATGCTCGATGCAAAGGATCCAGCTGCGATCACTGCGCCCTTGCGGGACGCCATTTCCAGCATGACGGTCGTACCGGTACCCGGCCACGATTGGCACCCGGTCGATGCCTTTGCGGACGGAAGCCAGTCGGCAGAGGACGTGCCCGCTGCACTGGCCGCCCTTCCGCAGGATGGGCTGCCAGTGCTGATCGCCGGATCGCTCTATCTCGCCGGAGAGGTCCTGCGCCTCAATGCGGAATTGCCAGCCTGATCGTCAGGCGGCGGAAGTCTCCGCCTCGCGCTCCCCGGCTTCCGGTGCCACGATCCCGGTGCGCCGCTTCCCACGGCTTTCGCGGTACCATTCGAGGCAGACGAGCACCGCAGCGCCAAGGCCGATCCAGGTGGTGAGAATGAAGACGTCGTAATAACCCTGGTTCTCGATCATCTCGCCCAGCGCACCGCGCCCAAGCGTGCCCACAAGCAGCGTGAGTGACGACAGCAGCGCATACTGCACCGCACTGAACTTCTTGGACACGATCGACGACAGCCAGGCGATATAAGCCGCCCCGGCAATCCCGATGGCGAGGTTTTCGAAGGCAATGGTGATCGTCAGCCTAGCCAGCGCCGCATCACCGATGCCCGGCACCTGTTCAATCAGATAGGTAAAGCCGATCGCGTCGCTGAACGCCTGCATGTTCGCGCCGCCAAGAGCCATATCCGCATACAGCAGATTGGTCAGCGCGGCGAGAATGCCGCCGATAAGCAGCGTCGCCATGCGCCCGATCGTCGTGAGCATCAGGCCGCCCAAGGCCAGCCCGGCGATGATTGCGCCAACACCGAAGAACTTGGACGCGAAGGCGACATCGTCATTCGTGTACTTCAGCTCACCCAGATAGAAAGGATAGGCAAATGTGCCCCAGATCGCATCACAGATACGATAGGTCAGCACCACCGCGAGGATAAGGACCAGCGACCATCCCATGCGGCCCACGAATTCGACCAAAGGCAGAACCAGCGCGCGATAGAGATGATCGAGCGCAAACGCACCGCCGGTCGCGGGCGCTTCATCGACAGAGATCAGATGCTTGCCCTGCTTCTTCTGCGAAGCGAGCCAGCCTGCGATCAGCGCGGGCAGGATGATCGTTGCCACGATGATCCACGGACCGACATTCACGGTGAATTCGGTCGGGTTCGGCCGGTCTTCCGGCGCATAGGTCATCGACATGATCATGAAGGTCAGCACGACGCCGATCGCCCCGCCCCAGAGCAGCCCCACCAAAGCAAGTGCCCGGTTGCGGATCGCCGGCGCAAGTTCGCCAGCCTTGCGCAAGGCGCGCACCTGAAGCTCGCTTTCATTGGCGACGTCCGAAGCTTCCTCGTCCGCGTTTGGAGCCCACAGGCCGATGACGCCGACGAACAGGAGAATCGCACCCATCATGGCGTAGGTTTCGGGCCATCCGATCCGCGCGGCAATGATGAGGCCCAGCGCGCCGCCGACAAGCGAGGAAAGCCGGTAGCCCATCTGATAGACGGTCGAGAGAATGTCGATGGTGGCGCGCTCGTCAGCAACGTCGATGCGCCATGCATTGATCGCTATGTCCTGAGTAGCGCTCGCAAACGCGCCGATCCCTGCGAGCAGGCTGAACCACCCGAGCTGGGTTCTGGGTTCGAGGACACTCATGGTGATAAGGATCGCGCCCAGCAGCAATTGCATCGGCACGATCCATTGTTTGCGCCGCCCCAGTTTCCGCAGGACTGGGATATTCACCTTGTCGATCAACGGGGACCAGAGGAACTGGAAAGCATAGGCAAGACCGATCAGGCTGAAGATCCCCATCGTCTCGAGGTCGACATCTGCCTCCGTAAGCCAAGCGAACAGAGTACCCAGAAACAAAGCGAAAGGCAGACCGCTGGCAAAGCCGAACAGGAGCATGAAGCCCGTTTTTCGGTTGGTTAGCGCGAGGCCGAGAACTTTGAGCGCGGATTTCTTTTTCTTCTCTGCCGCTTCGGCCATGCGAGGGCGTCCTTCCGTTTTCTGCTATTTTTTGCGACACTAGCGCTTGGAGAGAGAAAGGAACAGGCGCAATGGGAGTTCCGCATCAGCTATTAGAGGGGCGTAGGCCAACTGATGGCATGCTCAAACTGGCAGAAGAGATTGGGCAGCAGCACTCGCGGGAAGAACCGCACCAGACAAGCGTCTCCGCCAGTGTATATACGGATCCAGCCTACTGGCGGCGTGAAAAGCGTGGGATCTATGACCGTTTACCCCAAATTCTGTGCCCCAGTGCACTCCTTCCCGCGGCCGGAAGTTTCGTGCCGCACGATGGGACCGGACGACCTCTCTTAATCACTCGCGATGGCGAAGGGATAGTTCATGTTTTCCTCAATGTCTGTCGCCATCGGGGAACGCGTCTGATCGAAGGCGACGAGGTATCTTGCGCCAAAAAACTCGTCTGCCCTTACCATGCGTGGACTTACTCTGTGGATGGTCGGCTGCTCGCCATTCCGCGGCCAGATACTTTTCCTGATCTCGACAAAAGCACTATGGGATTGGTTGAACTGCCCTCAAAAGAAACTGGTGGAATGATTTGGTACTGCCCGAGAGAAGACAGTGCCGACTTCTCTCTTGCCGAGAAACTTGGTGAGGATTTCGATGCTCTGGGCATCGCAGAACATGTCTTGTTCCGGCGAAAAACGCATATCGTGTCAGCCAATTGGAAGCTGATCATGGATGCTTTTCTAGAAAGCTATCATGTTACGCGTCTGCATGCGAAGACCATCGGCCCCTTCTTCAAGGACGGTGTAACCAGCGGTGACACGATCGGCCCCCATTCGCGCAGTGCTGTCGGGCGGCTGGAAGACTTGGATAACATCGACCTCACCGATATGACGCAAATGCGCAAGGTGATTACCTTTGCCTATCAGCTGCTCCCGGGCGCATTAGTAGTTCCCAGTCCGGATTACATCAATTTGATGGTCCTGATGCCGCAAGCGCATGATCGAACGCTTGTCGAGGATTTCATGCTCATCCCGGAGCAACCAGCCAACGACAAGGCTCGCGATCATTGGGAACGCAGCTGGGCCTTGCTCGATGGCGGTGTTTTCGCTGGCGAAGATTTCCGCGCAGCCGAACTGGGACAGCAAGGATTATCCAGTGGTGCGGTACCGGAACTCACTTTGGGAACGCTGGAAACTGGGATACGTCGCTATCACGAGTGCGTCGAGGAAGCCTTGCGCGCTGCCAATTGAAAGCTTAACCGCGCTGCATGGCCGAAAACAGACTTCCCGAAGCCGGCGACCGCATCGCCAAGCTGCTCGCTCGTGCAGGCGTGGCAAGCAGACGAGAGATCGAGCGCATGATCGCCGACGGGCGTATCTCGCTTAACGGTAAGGTACTGGATACTCCAGCGATCAAACTGGAAAGCCTTCGCGGCGTAACTGTTGACGGCAAACCGGTCGGTCAGGCCGAAGATACGCGGCTCTTCGCCTTTCACAAGCCGTCGGGCCTCATAACTGCCGAGCACGACCCGAAAGGTCGGCCAACAATTTACGCGGCGCTGCGTAATGCGCTGCCAAAGGATGCAGGCCGAGTAATGCCGGTTGGCCGGCTCGACTTCAATACGGAAGGCTTATTGCTGCTAACCAACGACGGCGAGATGAAGCGCGCAATGGAGCTGCCTTCGACAGGGGTTCCACGCAGCTACCGCGCCCGGGCGTTCGGTGACATCACCCAGGCACAACTCGATGAGTTGATTGAAGGCATAGAAGTTGACGGCATTCGGTATGGCCAGATCGAAGCTAATCTGGAACGCGGATCGGGACGCAACCGTTGGATCGAACTTACTTTGCGCGAAGGCAAGAACCGGGAGGTAAGAAAGGTTCTTGAGCATTTGGGGCTGGAAGTAAATCGCCTACTCCGGATCGGCTACGGACCGTTCCATCTCGGCGATCTTCCTCGCGGTCAGGCAGTCGAGATCAAGCGTGGAGATGTCGAAAGCTTCAAACGCGAATTGTCGCGCGGTGGTCGCGCATGAGGATCATTGCGGGTGATTGGCGCGGCCGGAAACTCGTTGCGCCCAAGGGAGACCTCACTCGACCTACCTCCGACCGGACCCGGGAAACATTGTTCAGCATGCTTACAAGTCGCTTGGGCAGCTTTGCAGACATCTCCGTAGTCGATCTATTTGCCGGTTCCGGTGCTCTCGGCCTGGAAGCGTTGTCACGGGGTGCAGCTTCGTGCCTATTCGTTGAACAAGAAAGCGACGCGGTGAAAGCCATCCGGGCCAACATAGAAAGCCTGGAAGCACGAACGCGCAGCCAGGTTCAACAAGGCTCAGTAATGGGTCTGGGCCCAGCTAAGGTTCCACATGACCTGATCGTTCTAGATCCGCCTTACGATACTGGTGCTGGTCAGGTGGCACTTGATCGCTTGGCTCGGCTAGGATGGATAGGCTGCGCGACTTGGATTGCGCTGGAAACCCGCAAGGACGAAGACGTCACAGTGAAGGCGCTCGATATCGAAAGCGAACGCGTCGTCGGAAAGGCCAAGCTTACGTTACTGAGGCTAAAATCCTAGCTGAACCGCGCAGCAAAAAGGGCGGATCCTCCTTAAGGAACCGCCCTTGTCTCAGTCCTCTCCGGATCAAGCCGGAGATGATGGCATATCAGTTATTTGGGCGAGTTGCCGGAAGCGGCTCGTTGATCTCGCTGGCGGGGCGTCCCGGCCAATATTCGAGCGGACGATTTACCCCTGCGCCACGCTTGCCAGCTTCCCAGGCGTTGATGCAATTGTCCTGTTCATCAGCAGAACAAATCGGCAGGTCTCCAGTAGGCGGTCCGGCGTCAGCAGGTGTGGACTGTACCACCTCGCTACTCACAAAACGCGGCGACATTGAACTGGCCGAAGATGAAGCGGCGGTTGCCGTGGCTGCAGTGTTAGAGCTGGTCGCACCAGACATCTGAGCATTGATCTGCTGCCACGCCATAGTGCGCTGCTCCGGAGTCATTTCATAAATGCGAACGCGTTGCGGATCGGTAAGCACCCACCATGCTTCGGTCTGGCGCGGCTCGAGGGTCCAGTAATATTCTTGGACGTCGCTCGGCCACGCATCGTATGCACCACGACGTTCCATCGGCCAGCCTTCATACATTGTCGTCTGCGCATCAGTCAGTACATAAGCTTCACCATCGGCGGTGACAGCCATATCCTGAGCAAACGCGGGGGCTGCAGTGAATGTCAGCGCTGCCGCGCCGGCGAGAATCATGCTTTTCATTGTGTAGTCTCCTTACGTTGACCTTGGCCATAATACGCTGCGACAATGCCGATTGTTCCGAAGACGCCTTGCAGGGGTTGTGAAGATAAGTTCCGTTCCCTAGTTGTTCTAGCATAATGTCAGATCTACCGACTTCAATTGAAAACCCCGGAAATGCTGGCATTCCAGCTTATGCCGCTTCTCTAAACTCGCCCCAGCGGGAAGCCGTTCTCACTACTGAGGGACCCGTGCTAATGCTCGCCGGTGCGGGGACTGGCAAAACCGCAGCGCTGACCGCGCGATTGGCCCACCTTATCGCCACGCGGAAAGCCTGGCCGAGCGAGATTCTTTGTGTCACCTTCACCAATAAGGCTGCTCGCGAAATGCGTGAGCGCGTGGGTCGGCACATCGGCGATGCGGTCGAAAGAATGCCCTGGCTCGGTACGTTCCACTCCATCGGCGCCCGGATGCTGCGCAGGCATGCCGAGATTGTCGGATTGCAAAGCAATTACACGATCATCGATACCGACGATCAACTGCGTCTTTTGAAACAGCTTATCCAGGAACACGATCTGGACGAAAAAAGGTGGCCTGCTCGTCAGCTCGCAGGCCTTCTCGATCGGTGGAAGAACCGCGGGCTGAACCCGGGCGATTTAGATGCAGTAGAGAATGAAGCCTATGCAAATGGTCGCGGCGCCCAATTCTATAAGCTTTATCAGGATCGGCTGAAGGCACTGAACGCCTGCGATTTCGGCGACTTGCTGTTGCACATGTTGAACATTTTTCGCCAGCATCATGATGTGCTCGCGCAATATCAACAACGGTTCAAATACATCTTGGTGGACGAATATCAGGATACCAACCAGGTGCAGTATCTCTGGCTGCGCCTGCTGGCACAGGCCCATAAGAACATTTGCGTTGTTGGTGATGACGATCAGTCCATCTATTCGTGGCGCGGGGCCGAGGTCGCCAATATCCTGAAGTTCGAAAAGGATTTTCCGGGCGCGGCTGTCATCAAACTCGAACAGAATTACCGCTCCACCCCGCAGATCCTTGCGGCGGCTTCCGGTCTAATCGATGCCAATAGCGAACGCTTGGGCAAGACCCTTTGGACAGAGCTCCCCGCGGGAGAGAAGGTCCGCATTGTCGGCATTTGGGATGGTCCAGAAGAAGCACGGCGGGTCGGCGAAGCGATCGAACGCTTGGAGAGCGAAGGCGCAGCTCTGGATCAAGTCGCCATTCTGGTTCGTGCCCAGTATCAGACCCGGGAGTTCGAAGATCGGTTCATTCAGATCGGCCTGAATTACAGGATTGTCGGCGGATTTCGCTTTTACGAACGCGCGGAAATTCGCGACGCCCTTGCCTATCTGCGCACCATTGCGCAGCCTGCCGACGATCTTGCCTTCGAGCGGATATACAACCAGCCAAAACGAGGCCTTGGTGCCAAGACCTTGGAAGCGATGCGCCGCCATGCGCGCCGCACGCAACAACCGCTCGCGGCTGCATCGCTCGATCTCGCCGATAGCGACGAGCTGCCTGCACGCGCACGAAATATGCTCGTCGGGCTTCTTGGTCAGTTCGTTCATTGGCGCGAACTGGCGGAAAAGGTTACCCCGTCCGAATTGCTCCGCACCGTCCTCGTTGAAAGTGGCTATGAGGAAATGCTGCAAAAGGATCGCAGTGCAGAAAGCGCTGGGAGGCTCGAGAACCTATCCGAACTTGCGCGCGCGATGGAAGAGTACGAAACGCTGACAGATTTTCTCGAGCATGTCAGCTTGGTGATGGACAACGAACGCGCCGATGATGGCGAGAAAGTAACCATCATGACGATGCACGCGGCCAAGGGGCTGGAGTTCGACAATGTCTTTCTTCCAGGGTGGGAAGAGGGTGTCTTTCCAAGTCAGAGATCGATTGATGAAGGTGGTCTGGCTAGCCTTGAGGAGGAACGGCGTCTGGCATACGTGGCGATTACCCGAGCGAAGCGCCACTGTACCATTTTACATGCGGCAAACCGGAGAATTTATGGGCAGTGGACCAGTTCCATACCGAGCCGCTTCATCGGGGAATTGCCGGATGAGTATGTGGAGAGCGAGACGACGATGAGCGGGGGAGCCTCGTTGTGGCGGGCGAATTGGACCGAGACCGAGGATCCCTTTGCACACGTATCCTCCCAACGGCCGGATCGCAGCACAGCAAGAGGACCCGGCTGGCAGCGGGCACTCGCCAGCGGTTACGAAACGACCCCCCAACGGCTAGCAGAGCCGGGAAAAAGCGCAGCTAGCTTTGCCGCGAAACCACGAACCGATATCAGCATCGGCGTGCGCGTATTTCACGACAAGTTCGGATACGGTTTCGTCACCGATCAGGAAGGCAACAAGCTCGAAATAGAATTCGAAAAGTCTGGTACGAAGCGTGTCCTCGACAGCTTCGTGAAGCTCGCTGAGAACTAGGCAGCAGCTGTCACATGATCAGAGGGCGGAAACGTCCAGAAAGCCGGGTCTCGGGCCATTCCACTCACCCGGCGCCGTGGGACTGTCATCCCGATCACTATCGCGGTAGGACCGCTTGGCTTTCTTTTCCTGATCACCATCAGCATTCTGTCGCGGTTTTGACGACGTCCTGTCCGAACGCTCGCGCTTTGTCGGTGCGGGTTCGTCCTTCGGCGCTTCGACCAGTTCCACGCGCACGTCCTTCTTGCCGAATACGGCAATCGGGGTTTCTGTCAGCTTTTCAACGTTCTGTATCGCCTCGGCATCTTCGTCGGTCACGAAAGTGAAGGCCCGACCTTTCGCCCCTGCCCGCCCGGTACGTCCGATACGATGAACATAGTCATCCGGATGCCACGGCGTATCGAAATTGAAGACGTGGCTTACGCCCTTCACGTCCAGTCCCCGCGCGGCGACGTCCGACGCGACGAGAATATTGACCTCACCGGCTTTGAAACGATCGAGCTCCTGCACACGGCTGCCTTGATCCATGTCACCATGAATTTCACTGCTAGCAAAACCATGACGTTGCAGGCTTTTGTTGAGTTCGCGCACAGTCGTCTTACGGTTCGCGAAGATGATCGCGGTTTCCACGAGATCGTTGCGGAGCAGCCAGCGCAGCGTCTCACGCTTCTGGCGCGGCTTTACCGGGATCTTGAAAGCGGTAATGTCCTTATTGGTCGTCGCGGCTCGGCTCACTTCGATCCGCTTCGGATTATCGAGAAACTTCTTGGCAAGCTTTTCGATCGGCGGCGGCATGGTTGCCGAAAACAGCATGGTCTGCCGGGTTTCTGGCAGTTTATCGCAAATGAACTCGATATCGGGAATGAACCCCATATCCAGCATGCGATCCGCCTCGTCGATCACGAGCAACTCGCACCCGTTGAGGAGAATCTTTCCGCGTTCGAACAGATCCATGAGCCGACCCGGCGTTGCGATCAGGACATCGACACCATCGTTCAGCGCCTTGACCTGATCACCCATCTGAACGCCCCCGATAAGCAATGCGAGCTTTAGATCGTGATTTTTGCCGTACTTTTCGAAATTCTCCGCGACCTGAGCTGCAAGCTCTCGCGTCGGCGCCAATATGAGGCTGCGTGGCATAAGCGCACGACGTCGTCCGCTAGCAAGAATATCGATCATCGGCAGGACGAAGCTGGCAGTCTTTCCGGTACCGGTCTGCGCGATCCCGATGATGTCTTTCATCATCAGTACTGGCGGAATGGCCTGCGCCTGGATCGGAGTCGGCTCTGTATAACCGGCTTGTTCGACGGCTTTAAGCAGGTCAGCGGAAAGGCCGAGATCGGCAAAACTCATGCGGCTAACAATTGCCCCTCTTCAGGAAGAATATCAGATAATACCAGAAAAGGCCGCGGCAAGGCGGCCTCTAGCGAAGGCGCCCTTCGACAATTTGTCAGCTTAAGTCAAGGAAAACCGGCTCAGTCGGCGGCTTCGACGGCCAATTGCGTAAAGCGAGTTACCTGGCATTTGGCCCCCGCCCTGCTGAGCAGCCGATCGCGGTTCACGCAAATCTTTCCATCGTCACTGCGCTCCATATAAAAGCCGCGATAGAAGTCGCGGGGGCTACAGCCCTTCTCGAGCTTGGCGAAGAGCGTTTTTCGATCACGGGTGAACATCACAAGACGATCGCCGTGATCGGCCACACCGCCAATGGCCGCGCTATCCACGCATTTTGCGAATGGCCGCTCGACAATACGACGCCCCGCGTTCGCCTGCGTCGAGTTCGCGGCGAGATTTTGCCCAACTGTGCTACGAGCCGGCGAGATTCGCAAAATGACCCGACGTTCGATGCGCACCTGCTGATTCTTCTCTGGACCGACCCCATCAAAGACCGGCGACCACGCTGGGGCATCTTCCGACAAGGGCAAAGGGGAAAGACGCTTTTCCCGAATCTGATGCGCTTCCTGTTGTGGAAGCACAGGAGAATTTGATCCGTCCGGTACCTGCCATCCAACTGGAAATAGCAACGCCAATGGCGCAAGAAAGAGTGGCAGGCTCGGCATTGGTTAAGGCGTAACTGTTCCTTTGGCGCAACAGAAGACAATGGCATGCCTTCGTCTGCCCACCATCTGGCCCTTTATCTTTGAATATGGCCTTAATTGAATGGCAACGCTTAGCATTAGGGTCCCCTTCCCCCACGCTTTGTGGCATGCCGTACTTCATGACTCAACGGGACAATTCTTTTTCCGAAGCCGCTGCTGCTCTGCTTGGTGACCGGGGCTTCACAACCGATCCTGATCTGCTTCAACCTTGGCTGACCGATTGGCGGGGTAGGTTCACCGGCAAGGCCATCGGCATGGCATCTCCGGCAAGCACGCACGAAGTGGCCGAACTCGTGAAGCTTTGTGCTGACTATGGTGTTCCTATCGTCCCGCAAGGCGGCAACAGCGGCATGTCCGGAGGGGCCACGCCAGATTCGAGCGGCAATGCAGTGCTGCTCTCGCTTCGCCGTATGGATGCATTTCGCGAATTTGATGTGGAGGCACGCCAGATCACATGTGACGCTGGAGTGATCCTCCAGAATCTGCACGAGAAGGTAGGCAAGGAAAGGCTCCGCTTTCCACTCACTCTTGGCGGGAAAGGATCAGCTACCATTGGTGGTTTGATTTCAACCAACGCTGGAGGCACCCAGGTTTTGAGGCATGGCACCATGCGCGCACAAGTCTTAGGTCTCGAGGCGGTGATGGCTGACGGTTCGGTTCTCGATGCTCTTACTCCGCTTAAGAAGGATAATCGGGGTTTCGACCTCAAGCAGCTGCTGATCGGCTCGGAAGGCACCTTGGGAATCGTGACTGCTGCCACCTTGCAATTATTGCCAGAGATCGCAGATCGAAGGGTAGTGTGGGCCGGGCTCTCCTCGCTACAGAACGCGCGCGAACTTTTTCTCCATTGCGAAGCGACCGCTGCTCAGCAACTCGAGGGCTTCGAGGTTCTTCCGGATCACAGTCTACAAGCGGTACTGGCTCACCTTCCCGCTTCGCGAAGCCCCCTTGGTTCGCAATATCCCTGGTACGCCTTGATTGAACTTACAGCGAATGACGAAGATGTAGACATGCTGGCGCGCAAAACCGAGAGTTTGATGAACTCGGCGCTAGATGCGTCGCTTATCGACGATGCTGTGATAGCTGTAAACGAAACGCAAGCAGAGACATTCTGGTTACTCAGGGATTCCATCGCCCCGGCAGAACGAGCAATCGGGCCGGCGATGCAGCATGACATCTCGGTCCCCGTGCCCCTGATGGCAGATTTCGTAGAAAAGGTCTCGCCTGAGATAGAGCAACGTTTTCCCGGGACTAAAGCTGTTGCTTTTGGTCATTTGGGGGACGGGAACGTGCACTTCCACGTTCTCGCCCCGTCAGGTTCAGATCGGCACAGTTGGGAAGCCGCAGATGCGAAGGTAATCAGCAAGTTCGTGCATGATAAGGTTACCGAATGGGGTGGCTCGATCAGCGCAGAACACGGCATCGGACAAATAAAACGTGATGAACTCGGGAGGTTAGCCGATCCCGCCAGATTGTCGGTAATGCGAAACATTAAGACCGCTCTTGATCCAAAGGGGATCATGAATCCCGGAAAACTGGTGCCGCTTGCGAAACAAGCCGCAAGTCCGTAAGGGCGCACCGTCCGGCACGTGGTGCCATAATCGGCACGGTTCGCCACCTTAGTTCATTCAAAAAGACTTCTCGGAGATAATTCATGGCCAGCGCGCCGCAGCAGCCCCAATTGCCCCTCTTCTTTAACGATCTGATGCCGCTGAACAGCCGGGATCATAAAAATTATCGCTCGCGTATGATCGATAGCGCACCGTGGCTTTCCAAGGCCCACGCGATTCCGCTTACGGTGGACGAATTCGTTCAGGCTCAGCGCGATTTTCCTATTGTATTCTCCAGTGGCGAAAACCCGCTTCCGCTAGCGCTTATGGGCCTCAATGAAGGAGTGAACACCTTCGTTGACGAAAGCGGCAAAGTTACCGAGCAAGTGTATCTTCCAGCCTACATCCGTCGCTATCCCTTCATGCTCGCGAAGCTGCAGAAGGATGCCACCGACCTCTCCTTGATGTTCGACCCGACTAGCGAAGCGCTTGGCGAGTTTGCCGATGGCGAACGTCTTTTCGATGACGAAGGCAACACGACTGATGCCACGAAACGGGTCCTCGAATTCTGCGAGCATTTTGAACAGGCCGCTCAGCGTACTCAGGCATTCCTCGCCGAAATCAAGGAAGCCGGCCTGCTTATGGATGGCGAAGTTGCCATTCAGCGCCAGGACACTGAAAACCCGTTCGTTTATCGCGGCTTCCAAATGGTTGACCAAGAGAAACTTCGCGAAGTGGGTGCTGATAAGCTGGAGGCCTGGAACAAGAACGGTCTTCTCATGCTAATCCATGCGCACATCTATTCTCTCGAACTGATGCGCGTCATCTTTGCGCGTCAAATGCAGCAGGGCAGCGCCCCGCAACCGACTTCGCAGGCAAATCTGCCGAATTAGGTGAAGCGAACCACCCGGTGGCCATCCTTGGATCTATTAAAAGATGTTGCGCATCTCCGAACTCACATGAGATGCAGATTGGCCACCGGTTGGGAATACTAATAGCGCTGTTTTTTCTCGCTTCGGGTTGCACCACTTCTAGTGGGCGCGCGCGGGCATTCGATGCTGCGCTGACATCTCCATTGCAAGAGTTCCAAAATAAGGAAGCTAGGCTCTACCGCATCGGGTATCGACTAGCTTCTTCAAACGCTTCCTATTGTGATCGGATCGAACCTACACTGGGGTTCCTTATTCATGACGCAAGTTCCTACAAAAATGCAGCTTCCGTCAGAGAAGAATTCGGACTGATCGGTGATATCGGGGTTCAAGCTGTGGCGCCTGGCTCTCCAGCAGCGGAAGTCGGTCTGAAACAGAACGAAACACTCATTGCCGTCGATGGTCAATCCATTCAGTCTTTCAACCAGGATCCTGATGCGACTTGGCGACGCGGCCTCGATATTCGCCGGGAGATTGCCCATTCAGCCCAAGATGGCAGCGTAATGATCGACTGGTCTTCGGCGGGCGCGGCAGTCCACTCGGTCGAATTAAAAGCCGTCGATGTCTGCAAATCGCAAGTCGAATTGCTATCTGGTGATAGTGGTGCTTTGGCAGACGGCACGCGCATATTGGTGGGCGACCGATTTCCTGGCTTGGCATATAGCGACGACGAGCTAGCTGCCGTTCTTGCGCATGAGATGGCTCACAACATTTTGGGACATATAGATTTTCTCGTAGAGAACGGGCGATCCGGTGGGTTTGGACGCAATTCAGAGCGAGACGCAGATCGGCTTATGCCTTGGCTGTTGGCAAATGCGGGTTATGACCCTGACGCAGCCACGCGCATGATGCAGCAATATGGTCCCCGCCATTCAGGCGGCATCTTTCGCAGTCGCAGCCATGATGGTTGGGATGAACGTGTGGAGCTGATCGAGGAACAGGTTAAAGAAGTTAAACGCAGACAGTCGGAAACGGGCAGAGCTACCGTCGACTGGTCCGCTTTTTTCAAACCACTCCTAGTACAGAACTGACTTGGAAAGCCGGATCGAGCCCTTCTTGAGGTATTCCGAATATCCCATAATCACTACCTATTGAAGCCGCCCCCAAGACACCTATTTTAAACGTGTCGGGTACGTTTCCCCCTCATGACGGGCCCGGCTTTGGCGCAACTTTCGCGCCACCTCCCTGAACCTTGGCTACCTCGTGCGTTTGCACGAGGTAGTTTTTTATTCCGCAGGATCACGTATCGGCGCCCCTAACAGGCAGGTCTGTACGGCTATCTCCTTTACCATTTGGGAAAGGAGGCGAACAAGAGCATCTGACCGCGACGTCAAATTCTCAAATTTGGAATCAAGGTACAGTGCGCGGCAAATTTCCAACTGGAATGCGTGCATCATTCGGCGAGGATTTCCATGACGATCCAGCACATATCCGCCTGCGTAAGGTCTATTCCGAAGCAAGCGACGGCCTGCGACATGAAAGAAGCCCTCCACGGCGTGTGTCATTGCGGCATCACAACTCCCTCCGAAACGATCGCCCAGGACAAACTCTACCGGAGCGCAGTCTCTTTCCTGCCTCATTAACGGCGGCATCGAATGAAGATCAATGAGCGTCGCAATGCCAAATCTGTCGCACATTCTCTCGAGCATCGTGGCAAGTTTGGCGTGATATGGAACATGGATATTGCTTATCCGCCCCGTCAGATCGTCCATACCTAAGGGGCCACGCCATATTTCTTCCTTTGCCAAGCGGCGTGGAACTAATCCTAATCCGCTTCTCGCCCGCCGATTAGCGTCACTGGAGTTCGGGCTTTTTCTGCCCACCCCCCTAACCATTCCCCAGTCGACATCATCGACGTTTCGATTGAGATCGATCATTGCCCGAGGTGCTTCCGCGATTAAGATCGCCGCACCGGTCTCACGCGCAATTTTCGTCGCCAACTTATCAACGAAGCGATCTTCGAGCTTTAGCATAGACGATTGCGGATCCCGCATTTGTCTTATGATCTCTTCAGGGTAGGAACGTCCGGCATGAGGAACGGCAAGTATCACCGGCATCGAAGCTGAGGATATGGGTGAATACCGGAAGGCCGGCGATGAATTCGGCCACAGCCTTCCTCCCGCTTCCATTTTGATTTCTCCGCAAGACTGTGTGCCAGGCATTCCGCATATTGCTTGGAGTTGCAGGCAAGTCAAAAGTATCAGCGCACAGCGGACGAGAACCAAGACCTTTGAGGCAGATCATCGGCAAGCCTTATTTATGCAGGTCGCTATTCGACAGACATTTTTTCAGATAGCGCATACCCACCTGGGCAATGGTTTTTTTAAGATGTCTCTTCTAAGGTGCCCACTATGGCAGAACCCAAAAATCTCATTTTGCTGGCTGAAGATGACGAAGCCATGCGTCTGTATCTGGAGCGCGCTCTCCAAAATGCGGGCTTTGTTGTAGATTCGGTGGACCGGGGAACGGAAGCTGTCACTTTGCTTGAAAGCAAGGTCTATGACCTATTGCTTTCCGACATCGTTATGCCGGGAATGGACGGAATCGAACTCGCACAACGCTGCAATCGGATCAGCCCATCAACCAAGGTAATGTTCATCACCGGATTCGCCGCTGTGAGCCTGAAGGCGAGCCGCGAACAACCCAATGCTAAGGTACTTTCGAAGCCATTTCACCTTCGTGATCTGGTCATGGAAGTGGAGCGGGTATTGAACGAGAAAGTCAGCGTACAATTATAATGAAATAGGCTCTTGCGCCCCTGATATTCTCCCGTTAAGGCGCGTCCTTGCCGGCCGAGCTGGCCAGTTCGATGTGTGGGCGTATAGCTCAGTGGTAGAGCACTATGTTGACATCGTAGGGGTCCCAAGTTCAATCCTTGGTACGCCCACCATCGGAACTCCTTAGCAATTTCACCTCGCTAAAAATTAGCGCGCAGTTCTTTTTTCAAAAGATCAGGTTCCTCCCTGCGCAATGGCGGCGATCCTTAAATACGCGCTTACTAGGATCGTTCTCAAAGGAATTGCTCCATCCGGTCTCTACGAAATTAAGAAAAGAGCTTTTCGTTGGGTTTTAAGCCGATCCCATAATGCCAACAAAATACTGTACACAAAAAGGCCGGTTCCGCTTGTGCGAAACCGGCCCTCTTAACGCCTAAGCAGTTAGACTTATGCGCTTACCGGGAAATCATCGTCATCGTCATCGGCAGCAACGATGATGCCTGCAATCACAGCGGCCGCGGCCAGGGCAGCAATAATCAGCGACGAACCAGCGAGTTCTGCCGATTCTTTAACCGGCTGCGAGCTACGCTGCGCATCTGCTGCAGTAGCAACCACAGGGGTGGCAGCCATGGCGACCGCTGCGAAAGGAAGGATGAATTTTTTCATGTCTACGCTTACTCCTAATTTAACCCTGCTTACCCGAGGGCCTTTGGATTTCATATAACCTTGAATATCGAACGTCGTGAAGGAATTCAACCCCTTCTACCTCTCCCACCTCACAAATATTGCTTTTAATATCTGATCATTAGTAAACAATTCTTCTTAAGTGAGAGCTTCTCAGAGAACGCCACCCATTAAAACCAACGGAAAACTGGGAAGTTCCTGCAAATAGCCCCCATCGTGAATACAATCGGTCAGTGTTGCGGTTCTGCATCACCCGCGTAGGGGATGTCGGTTTAGCTTATGCGCCTAGCCATCTTCCGCGCCATCCTTGCTCTGCTGGTACGCTATGCTAAAGCGCGCGCAACCCCATTCTAACCGACAGGACTTTCATGGCAAAGATCAAAGTAGCCAACCCGGTCGTCGAACTTGACGGCGACGAAATGACCAAAATCATCTGGAAGTGGATCCGAGAGCGCCTGATCCTTCCTTATCTCGATGTAGATCTGAAGTATTACGATCTGTCGATCGAAAGCCGCGACGCGACCAATGACCAGATCACCGTTGATGCTGCGAATGCGATCAAGGAACATGGTGTCGGCGTTAAATGCGCCACCATCACGCCTGACGAACAGCGTGTCGAAGAATTCAGCCTTAAAAAAATGTGGGTTAGCCCTAATGGCACCATCCGCAATATTCTTGGCGGCGTGGTATTTCGTGAACCCATCGTAATCGATAACGTCCCGCGTCTTGTCCCGGGCTGGACCGATCCGATCGTCGTCGGACGCCATGCATATGGCGATCAATACCGCGCCAAGGACACTTTAATACCAGGCAAGGGCAAGCTCCGCATGGTATTCGAAGGTGAAGATGGCGAGAACATCGACATCGACGTTTTCGAATTCCCCAGCCCGGGCGTCGCCATGACGATGTATAATCTCGACGACAGCATCCGCGATTTCGCGCGCGCAAGCTTTTCTTACGGCTTGGACCGGAAATGGCCCGTTTACCTCTCCACCAAGAACACCATTCTCAAAAAATACGATGGCCGTTTCAAGGACCTTTTTCAGGAAGTATTCGACGCTGAATTCAAGGATCAATTCGACAAGCACGGCCTTACCTATGAACATCGCTTGATCGATGACATGGTTGCTGCAGCACTCAAGTGGAACGGCAAGTTCGTTTGGGCTTGTAAGAACTACGACGGTGACGTGCAGTCTGATATCGTCGCGCAAGGTTTCGGATCGCTCGGTCTCATGACATCCGTTCTGATGACGCCGGACGGTAAGACCGTCGAAGCGGAAGCGGCGCACGGCACGGTGACCAGGCACTATCGCCAGCATCAGGAAGGCAAGGCCACCTCGACCAACCCGATTGCAAGTATTTTCGCGTGGACCCGCGGCCTGATGTATCGCGGTAAATTCGACAACACTCCCGAGGTGGTAAAGTTTGCCGAGACGCTCGAACGAGTTTGCATCCAAACAGTTGAGAACGGCAAGATGACCAAGGATCTTGCTCTGCTCATCGGACCGGATCAGAGCTGGATGACAACCGAACAGTTCTTCGAAGCAATCGTAGAAGGGCTAGAAGCAGAGATGGCTGGCTAAGGCCGAAACTCCTGTGCGCCTGAGTCATTACTCAGATAAGCCAGATCAACGGGGTCGGCAGAAGCCGGCCCCGTTTTGTATTGAGAATTTGAGAAAGTACGGGGTATAAATGGCTAAGCAGCCAGCGAAAAAGCGTAGCGTTCGCCGCAAAACTACCGAGAAATTCGGACAGAAACGCCTCGAGATACGCAACGCGAAAATCAAGGATATCCGAGGTATCGCTGACTTGGTGCGACGCGTTTATGAAGACATGCCAGCGTATACTCACGGTGAAATTCGTGGTCAGATTAACAATTTCCCCGATGGCTGCTTTGTCGCGCTGCTTGATGAAAATGTCGTCGGATATTGTGCCACTATGCAAGTGGCGGAAGCGCTCGCTTTTCAAGACCACGACTGGGATGAAATAACCGGCAACGGCTACGGAAGCCGTCACGATCCTACCGGGGATTGGCTTTATGGCTACGAAATGTGCGTCGATCCTAAAGTACGCGGCGTTCGCATCGGTCGTCGCCTTTACGAAGAGCGACGCGCCCTTGCCGAGGAGAACGACCTGACAGGCATCGTTTTCGCCGGGCGAATGCCAAATTACCGGCGGAATCGCCGGAAGGTTGAGGGGCCGCAGGACTATCTCGACAAAGTGGTAGAGGGAAAGCTGCACGACCCAGTATTGCGCTTCCAGCTGGCTAATGGATTCGAGCCTCACAGGGTAATGGAAGGTTACCTTCCGGAGGACAAAGCCAGCATGACAAATGCGATCATGATGGTTTGGCGCAACCCCTATGTCGAGCATGACCAGCCTGTAAAGAAGCGACTTCCTCGTGGTGTGGAGGCGGTGCGGGTTGCCACCTGCCAGCTTCAGGCACGGCAGGTTGCGGACTACGACGAATTCATGCGCCACGTGACCTACTTCGTCGATGTAGCAAGCGACTACGAGGCCGATTTCATCGTGTTCCCGGAGCTCTTCACCTTGATGCTGCTGAGCTTCGAGGAGAAGGAGTTATCGCCCGTCGAAGCCATCGAGCGTCTTTCGGAATATACCCCGCACTTGCGGCAGGACATTTCGGAAATGGCTATGCGCTATAACATCAATATCATCGCGGGTAGCCACCCTACACGCATGGACGATGGTGATATCCATAATGTTGCTTACGTATGCCTGCGCGATGGATCAGTGCACGCTCAGGAGAAAATACATCCTACTCCGAACGAGCGGTATTGGTGGAACATCAAGGGCGGCGACAAGGTCGAAGTAATTCAGACCGACTGCGGCCCCATCGGCGTGCAGATATGCTACGATAGCGAGTTTCCGGAGCTTAGTCGTCGCCTCGCCGATGAAGGTGCTCGAATTATCTTCGTGCCGTTCTGTACTGATAGCCGGCAAGGATATCTGCGGGTTAGGTACTGCGGGCAAGCAAGGGCGATCGAGAACCAATGTTTCGTCGTACTATCTGGCAATGTGGGAAATCTGCCCAATGTCGGCAACATGGACATCCAGTATGCCCAAAGCTGCATCCTAACACCGTGCGATTTTCCCTTCGCGCGCGACGGCATCGCTGCCGAGGCCACGGAGAATGTCGAAACTCTGACGATAAGCGACATTAATCTTGCGGATTTGCAGTGGGCGCGGGCTGAAGGGACCGTGCGCAATCTCGCGGATCGCCGCTTCGACCTCTACCGGATTGAATGGGACGAGGACGGGAAGCATCCCGGCAAACCGCGGCCACGAAGAGAACCTCTTGGGCCTACCAGCCCCGGTGGTGGCTGATCAAGGATGCAGGCCAACCACTACTGATCATCGTAACGGGAAAGAAATTAACCTTACCGCAGGTGACAGCAGCGCAGCAGAAAACTACGACGAGTCATGGCTTCTGGCGAATTAGCATCCCCTGCGATTTCGGACGCACTCGTCATTCTCGGCGCGGCTGGTCTGGTTATTCCGGTTTTCACGCGCTTCCGGATCACCCCGGTCATCGGGTTCATCCTCATCGGAATTCTAGTAGGTCCCTACGGACTTGGCCAATTGGTATTTGAGCGGCCCTGGCTTGAACACATAACCATTTCAGACCCGGAGGCTCTCGAACCATTCGCGGAATTCGGGATAATTCTGCTTCTATTCGCTATCGGTCTGGAGCTTTCATTCAAGCGCTTATGGCAGCTGCGGAAGTTGGTTTTCGGCCTCGGAGCTGCAGAACTTCTCATCGGCGGCGTTATTCTGGCCATCGTGCTGTCGATGCTGGGGCAATATTGGACTGGTGCGCTAGCACTGGGATTCGCCCTCGCGTTTTCTTCTACTGCAATCGTTCTGCCCATCTCTGGTAGCAGCAGTCCGGTAGGGCGCGCGGCGCTCTCAATGCTGCTGTTCGAAGATATCATGATCGTACCGATCGTTTTCATTCTCGGTGCGATGGCACCCAACGCAGCTGCCGGAGGATGGGAAGGTCTCGTAACAACTATGTGGCAAGGAGCAGCGGTCATCGCAGTTATGATGATCGCCGGCCGGTTTGCCCTGCCCCGATTATTTGCTCAAGCTGCTCGGACGAAAAGCCCTGAGCTCTTTCTGGCGGCGGCAATGCTCGTGGTCATCGGGGCGAGCCTTGCGACGGCGGCGGTAGGCCTTTCGCCTATCGTAGGCGCGCTAATCGCTGGCCTGCTCATTGCCGAGACAGAATATCACAGCGAAGTCGAAGCCATTATGGAACCCTTCAAGGGTCTGGCGCTCGGGGTATTTCTCATAACCGTGGGCATGACGATCGACTTGGCCACGATCTGGGACAATCTCGGTCTTATCGCCACGGCTGTCCTAAGCGTGGTGGTTTTCAAAGCAGTTCTTACCGGAGTGCTCTTGAGGCTGATGGGCGCACGGAGAAGTACCGCAGCCGAAACCGGTATTCTCATGGCCAGCCCTTCTGAAACCACACTCATTGTTCTTGCCGCGGCAAGTTCGGCTTTGCTGATCCAGCCTGGCACCGCGCAGTTCTGGCAGATCGTGACTGCGATCGGCCTAACCATTACCCCTCTGCTTGCACGGCTCGGCAGGATTGTAGCGCGCAAAGTAGAGCCAGCGCCCGAGTTGCCGCCAGAAGATGAGGGCGAACGAAAAGTTATCATTCTCGGAATCGGCCGCGTTGGCCGACTAGTTGCCCAGATGCTGACTTCACACGATAAGCCGTATATCGCTTTGGACTCTGATGCCGACCTTATCGAGTATGCCAAGCGAGAAGGTTATCGGGCGACCTTTGGTGACGCAGCACGCGGAGACGCGCTCCAACGCCTAGGGGTCGAAGACGCGCTAGCAGTCGTTCTGACCATGGATGAGCCCGTTCTCGCAGGCCGCTTGGTGACCAAACTTCGGGCTGAATATCCGGACCTGCTCATCGTGGCACGCGCACGAGATATTGCCCATGCCGCAGAGCTCTATCGAGCAGGTGCGAGCCATGCCGTGCCTGAGGCACTTGAAGCAACTCTCCAGCTGTCCGAAGCTGTTTTGGTTGATATCGGTGTCGCGATGGGACCGGTCATCGCTTCGATACATGACAAACGGGACCAGTTCCGTTCCCAAATAGAAAAGGAAGGCGCACTAACTTATCGCCCCAAGCTGCGGTCCAGTACAGCTGATGGATGAACACTTTACCCTCTCGCGCGTTGGTATGGCAAAAGGAGAGAAATATGAGTGACATCGATCCGACAAAGCCAATTCCGAACGATGAGAAGTTCAAGCCGCAGAATGTGGCCGATCCGCGCAAAGACCAAGCGCCAGACCAGCGGCGCGGCGCTCCCGGCGACACCGAAGGATACGATATCGAAAAGGGTTCCAGCGGCGTCACCAAGAAGACACCAAGCGCCTGATCTACTCTTGAATTGAACACCCCCTGACTGGCATTCCAGTCAGGGGGTCTTTTATGCCAATGAACGGCGGATCGCGGCTATCGCTTCATCAGCGTTGGCGCCATCCGGTCCCCCACCCTGAGCCATGTCGGCGCGACCGCCGCCTCCCTTGCCGCCAAGGGCTTCCACCGCGGTTCGCACAAGATCGACCGCACTGAACCTTTCCGTAAGATCATCAGTCACTGCTACTGCGATTGCACCTTTGCCATCATTGACCGCACAGACTGCAGCAATTCCAGAACCCATCCGCTTCTTCGTTTCGTCAAGAAGTGGACGTAGTTCTTTTGGATTCAGTCCTTCGATCACCTGACCGGAGAAGGTTACGCCGCCCACATCCTCGTTGGTTGGCTCGGTATCTCCGGAATTTCCGCCCCCGAGCGCAAGGGCGCGTTTGACGTCAGCCAATTCTTTTTCGAGACGCTTGCGCTCTTCGACCAGGGCAGAAACTCGCGATGCGGCTTCATCCGGCGAAGTCTTGAGTGCAGACGCGATCATCCGAACTGCCTCATCACGAGCCAAGAGCCATTGCCGAGCGGCCTCCCCCGTAAGGGCTTCAAGACGTCTTACACCCGAACTCACAGCGCTTTCGGATACGATCTTGAACAATCCGATGTCACCAGTCGCTTCCACGTGAGTGCCCCCACATAATTCGACCGAATAATTTCTGCCCTCTTCGCCTTTTCGGCCCATGGAGAGGACACGGACTTCTTCACCGTATTTCTCGCCGAACAGCGCGAGCGCACCTGCCGCAACAGCATCATCGGCGGTCATGAGGCGCGTACCGACGGATTCGTTTGCCCGAATTTCTTCGTTAACTTCTGCCTCGATCGCGGAAATATCCTCATCACTCAGGGGCTTCGGATGGGAAAAATCAAACCTGAACCGATCTTCCGAAACGAGCGACCCTTTTTGAGTAACATGTTCGCCGAGACGATTACGGAGCGCCGCGTGAGCAAGATGGGTTGCGGAGTGATTTGCACGTATCCGGTCGCGACGTTCTGCGTCAATTTCGAGATGCACCGCATCGCCACGGCTCACCGAACCCTTGGCGATTTTTGCAACGTGGGAATGTAGCCGACCGAGCGGCTTGTTGGTGCCTGATACTATGATTTCGAGACCGTCGGGGGACCATATACGTCCTGCATCGCCGGTCTGACCCCCGCTTTCGCCATAAAAGGGCGTCTGGTTTGTCAGAACCAGAACTTCATCGCCCTCGGATGCGCCCTGGACTTCCACGCCATCCTTTATGAGAGCAACCACTTCCGCCTCACCCGTAGTGGACGCGTAACCGGTAAACTCGGTGGATCCCTCGCGCTCGACTATGTCGAACCAGATTTCATCGCTGGCTGCGTCCCCCGAGCCTTTCCAGGCCGCGCGAGCTGCAGCCTTCTGTTCAGCCATTGCAGCGTCGAAGCCCTCACGATCTACCGCGATGCCGCGATTGCGCAGCGCGTCTTCGGTAAGGTCGTATGGAAAACCGTAGGTGTCGTAGAGTTTGAACGCGGTGCCGCCGTCGAGCGTCCCGCCCTCGGCAATGTCACCCGTCGCCTCGTCGAGCAGCTTGAGCCCTTTATCCAAAGTGCGACGAAATTGTGTTTCCTCGCGTTCGAGCACTTCTTGGATCAAGGATTGTCCACGAACCAGCTCGGGGTAAGCAGCGCCCATTTCGCTGACGAGTTCCGGGACCAATCGATGCATAAGAGGAGCGCTTGCCCCAAGTAGATGGGCATGCCGCATGGCACGTCGCATGATCCTGCGGAGGACGTAACCGCGGCCTTCATTACTGGGCAACACACCGTCGGCCAGCAGGAAACTGGTCGAACGAAGGTGATCGGCGATCACTCGATGGCTTGCGGTGCTTTCACCTTCCGCCTTGACCCCGGTCAAAGCCTCACTGGCACCGATGAGCGCCTTGAAGGTATCGGTATCGTAATTGTCGTGCACGCCCTGCATGACCGCTGCGACGCGTTCGATACCCATTCCGGTATCGATACTGGGTTTGGGCAGATCGCCGACGATCTCGTCATTTTCCTGCGTGAATTGCATGAAAACGAGGTTCCAGATTTCTACAAAACGATCGCCATCCTCTTCAGGAGATCCCGGAGGTCCGCCCCAGATATGATCTCCGTGATCGTAAAAAATTTCGGAGCATGGACCGCATGGACCGTCTGACCCCATCGCCCAAAAGTTGTCTTTCGTCGGTATGCGAATAATCTTCTCATCCGCAAATCCCGTGCGCTTTTTCCAAAGATCGAAGGCTTCATCATCAGTGTGATAAACCGTAACGAGCAGGCGATCGGGATCGAGCCCCCATTCCTTGGTTAGTAGGGTCCAGGCATTATCAATTGCCTGTTCCTTGAAATAATCACCGAAGCTGAAATTGCCGAGCATCTCGAAGAAGGTGTGATGGCGCGCGGTGTAGCCGACGTTGTCGAGATCGTTATGCTTCCCGCCAGCTCGCACGCATTTCTGGGCGCTCGTCGCGCGGGGTGCTGGTGGAGTTTCCAAGCCGGTGAATGCGTTCTTGAATGGCACCATGCCCGCGTTGACGAACATGAGCGTGGGATCGCTGAACGGTACGAGCGGCGCGCTCTGCACTTCCTCGTGCCCGTTCGAGCCAAAGTAGTCGAGAAAGGAGCGGCGGATTTCATTGGTCGACGTCATGCCGGGCAATTAGGCAATCGGGCGGCGTGCGACAAGCAGCAAAAGCGCCAACTTCGGCGAACGCTCGCCTACCAGACGAAATAAGCGCCGCCCTTTTCCCGAGCCCGCTGCCACGCAGGACGGGCATGGATGGACTCGACAAAACGGGTCAGCTTCGGCGCTTTTTCGCCAAACCCTTGCAGGACGGCGATTTCGGCCGGGAAGCTCATCATCACGTCGGCAGCGCTCCATTCATCACCGACAAAATGGAGAGATTCTGAAATCCGGTCCTCGGCATAAGCGACGTGCGCAGCCAATTGTTCGTCGATACGCGGCATAAGGGGAGCGGCGGCTTCCCCGAGACGGCCGGCATAAATCTTCAGCATGACAGGTACGAAAAACGAACTCTCGCCGAATTGCATCCATTCCAGATGGTCGATCCAGGCATCGGATGAACGGTCCGGCAGCCAGCTTTCACCGCCATGCCGCTCGCAAAGGTATTCGATGATGGCTCCGCTCTCGCTCACGAGGCGACCATCATCTTCTATTACCGGCGACTTGCCGAGAGGATGCGCGTTCTTCAATTCGGGCGGGCCGAGATTAGTTGTCGCATCACGCTGGTAGGAAACGATATCGTAATCCGCGCCCAATTCTTCCAGCAACCACAGGATGCGTTGCGAGCGGCTGTTATTGAGGTGGTGGACGGTGATGGTCACGACGATCTTCCTTCTCGTTCAATTTCTTTGTCCGTCAGGAACATGTATATGTCAGGCAGCCGCAAAGAAATAATCTTGGGGTCGCCAACTTCGCGCCGTCAAATCTTCGTCAGCGTCACCTGATGCACGTCGATCCCTCCTCCGCGGAAGCCGCCCTCGCAATACATCAGGTAATAGCGCCAGAGATCGCAAAACTTCGCATCGAAGCCCGAAGGCAATTTACCCGCGGAAATGGCAGTATCGAAATTCTCGCGCCAGATCCGAAGCGTCTCTGCATAATCCAGTCCGAAGTCGCATTGATCAGACCAGCTTAGTCCTCGCTCCTCGGCCAGTCGGCGGAATTCGGTGGTTCGTATGAGAAGGCCGCCCGGGAAAATATAAGCCTGGATGAAATCCGCGCTTTTCTCATATTCGGCAAACAGGTCATCTCGCATCGAGATGTACTGGATCGCCGCCTTGCCCCCGGCTTTCAAATTCCGCGCGATACAGTCCATGTAGGTTGGCCAGTATTCGCGGCCGAGCGCCTCGACCATCTCGACGCTGACGATGGCGTCATACTGCCCGGCGGTATCGCGGTAATCTTGCTTCCGGAAATCAACCTCGCGCGAATGATGCTGCCGTGCCCAAGCCAGTTGCTCGTCCGACAGGCTGATGGCGGTGACATGACTACCGGCGCGCTGGAAATACGCCGCCAGTGCGCCCCAGCCACAACCGATTTCCAGCACCTTGTCCGCATCGCCGATACGGTGGGCCAATGCCTTCCATTTGCGCTTCTGCCCGGCCTCAAGAGCATCATCGCCGACCTCGAGTGCCGAAGAATAGCTCATGGTCGGATCGAGCCATGCCTCATAGAAATCGTTGCCGAGATCGTAATGCGCAGAGATATTCTTTTGCGCCCCGACATGCGTGTTACGATTGACCAGATGCGCCAGTTTTAGCGAGTGCCGGAATGGGCCTTTCGCTCGCGCCGTGTCACCAAGCCTTTCGGCGTGCTGCATGAAAAGCGCGAAGAGCGGAACCGGGTCAGGGCTCCACCATTCCCCAGCCTCCCACGCCTGATAAAGTCCCACCGAACCATTGGTCGCGATGCGAATGAGGGCGCGATAGCTACGGAGTTCGAAGACGCATTCGAAACCCGGGGCGCGTCCGCCCAGCACGCGTGGAGAACCATCGGGCAGCGTTCCGTGGATCGTCCCCGTTTCAAGCGCTGCGTCGATACGTTCGAGCATCTTGTCCAAGCCCGGCGCGAGCAGCCGCGCGAGCCAACCGGGTTTGCGTGCAAACGGCTTGGCGCCTTCGATCAGGGTGCGTCCGCGTTGACTGGCCAGGGTGTCCATGCGCCGAGCCTATGCCGCGCCATCAGCGTATCGACAAGTCCGCTACGGCTTACTTTGCCTGTAAGCTTGCAATGCACGTTCCCGGGCTTCCTTGTGGCCGATCATCTTGACCGGATAATCGCCGCGCGTGTCATCCGGAGGGTCGTGAATGCAGGCGTTATCCAAGTCGGCCAGCTCGGGAACATACTCGCGGATATAGCCCGCCGCATCGAACTTCTTGCTTTGCGAGAGCGGGGCCATGATGCGGCTGAACATGTTGCTGTCCACCCCGGTGCCCGAAATCCATTGCCAATTGACACCGTTGTTACCGTAATCGGCATCGACGAGGCAGTCCCAGTACCACTGCTCACCATAGCGCCAGTCGATCAGCAGATGCTTCACGAGGAAGCTCGCGCAAATCATGCGGACGCGGTTGTGTATCCACCCCGTCTGCCACAATTGACGCATACCGGCATCGACGATCGGATAGCCGGTCATGCCCTTTTGCCAGCATTGCAGATCTTCTTCGATCAGATGGCCGGCCTGGGGATTTCTCCAGAGCGTTCGTTCATCGTAATCTCGATAGCTTTCCAGAGGATAGTCAGGGAACTGATCGATCACATTTTGCGCATAATCGCGCCAGATGACCTCCTTGGCAAAGGTCTTCCAGCCATCGCTGCGCTTGTCCTTCAGCTTGTGCCAGACCTGAGCGGGGCTGATCTCTCCCCAGTGAAGATGCGGGGACAGCCGCGAGGTGATGTCTTGCGACGGCAGATTGCGACCCTCATCGTAATCGGCGACTTCATCGGCCCACCGATCGAGACGATCATGCGCGGCCTCTTCGCCGAAATCCCAGAATTCGCGGATGCCCCCCGCCCAGTCGGGCTTGGTCGGCAGCAGTTCCCAGTTTTCAAGATTGTCGCTTTCGGGCCAGCTAGCGGGCGATGAAAGCGTTTCCGGTTCGCCCAGCGTGTCGCGCGGCGGCATCACTTCCAGCATCGATTTCGAGAACGGGGTATAGATCTTGTAAGGGTCGCCGGACCCTGTCGTCACCGACCCGGGCGGCAACAGGTAGTTTCCATCATATAGGCATAGCTTGCGATCATCGCCCAGGGCATCGCGCAGCTCGTCTTCGGCCTCCTTCCACCACGGCTCATAATGCCGCATCGCATGGATGCAGGACGCGCCGGTCTGATCGGCTATTGCCGCAAGCACCTGCGGTGCATCGCCCTTGCCCAGGATGATGCGCGAATGGCGGCTGCCGTAGGACTTGGCCAGGCTCTGGAGCGAATAGTTCAGCCAGACTTTGGATGCGGCGCCGATGGCGTGATCGCCCCCGCGGTCCTCGTCGAGAACGAAGACGGGGATGACGGGGCCTGCCTGTGCTGCGGCATGCAAAGCGGGCTGATCGGCCATGCGAAGGTCGCGCCGCAACCATACTATCTGGGGTGAACTCATGACAGCGGAACGGAAGCGCCCGCAGGCTGGTTCCACATCTCATGACCAAGACCCGCGCGCAGACCGATGAACCCTTGCCCGCCGAGCCTATAGTGCTGCCCCGCCGGGGCTTCACCATCGACCGGCGAAAGGCACTCGTCGCAGCAGTCATCTGCTGGATCGGCTTCGCCATCATGGTCTACGCCGTTACCCACGGCCTCACCGCATCCTTCGACGAACGGGGTCTTCTGTCCTTCCGTACAGGCGAGGGACTGGGGCCGCGCGGACCCGAAGTTGTGCGCGAAAGCGTACGCGATGTGACCGCGCTGGGCGGTGTCTTCCTGCGTAATCTCTTCGCCCTGGCGGCGGTGGTTGCCCTCCTCTTCCTTAAGCTGCGCCGCGAGGCCTTCCTCTATGCAGCGACGGTGGTCACGGGCTGGCTCGCCAACACCGGCCTCAAGCTGCTGGTCGGCCGCGATCGTCCGCAGATAGTGCCGCATCTGACCGAGGCAGGCGGGGAGAGCTTCCCTTCCGGCCACAGCTTTTCCGCCGCGGTCGTTTACATCGGCATGGCGCTGGCCTTTGCCGCGCTCTCGCAGCGGCAGCCTGTCCGTTATACGATCATCGGCTTCGCGATCATCCTCTCCGCCATGGTAGCCTGGAGCCGCGTGATGCTCGGCGTCCATTTCCCGAGCGATGTGGTGGCCGGCTGGCTGGGCGGTGCCGGCTGGGCTTTCCTCGCAGCGGCGCTGTTCTATGCGCCGGCAAAGGCTGCTGCCGATCGTCAGGCGAACAAGATTAGCGGTCTGGACCACCGCTAGCGAAAAATTCGGTGCATGTGTTCGGTGACAAACGCACCGAGAAGCGGTCGCCCGCGCGAGGATCGACGAAGCGCGCGTCGCGGAGCCAAAGTTCGCCTCTGTCGCGTCTTTCCACGAACGGGGCCCGCGACCAGAACAGGAATGCCCTCACCTGCGGATCGGCCCGCGCCGCACCCTGAAGATCGCAGGATGGGAGGTAGGCGTCTCCGAGATATTCCAGCTTTCCCGTCGCCTGCTTGCGAAATCCGGGGATGACGCCATGCCGTCCGTCACGGTTAACGAAGATGACATCGCGGGCGCGGGGATCGAAGGCGACCGGCGCGGCAATGGTCTCGCTGACCGCCATGTTCAGGGAATCCATGCGCTCGACATCGCGCGTCACCAGCCAGTTCGCACCGATATAGGCCAGAGCAATGCCAAGAGCGAGCCTCGCAGGCCGCCTCCACGCCCCTCCCCGCTTTTCGCGGCGGAGCGAAATCCACGTCGCGCCGCCCAAGATCGCCCATAGCCACAAATCGATGATAAACAGCGTATCGCCGTAGAACCAGCGGTGGCTGAACGGTTCGAGCAGGCGAATGCCATAGGAATTCAGCCAGTCGAACGCCGGATGGGTCAGGCAGCCAAGCAGGCTGAGGAGATAGAGCCATGCGAAGCTTACCGGCCGCCGCGCCTCCGGACGCTTGCCCCGCCTCGCCTGCCATCGATCGAAACCCCAGAGCAGCCCGGCAAGGATCAGCGGCAGCAGCAGCATGGCCGGTGGCCCATGCGTGATACCCCGGCGGAAGCCGAGATGCTCAACCCCGTCGAGCCAGAAAAAGCAGGTCGCATCCACATCGGGCAGGTTCGCGCCGATAATCAGCGCCGGCATCGCGAGCCCGGTTTTCTTTTTGAGCCCGGCCTGGCCGAGTATGGCCCCTACGAGGCTGTGCGTCAGATTATCCATCGGCGTTCAGATTCGCAGAGGTTTTCCTGAGCCAAGTTGACACAGTTGACACAGTCCTGAGAACGCAAACCGTGATGCCCGATCGAGCGACGAAAACCCTGCCCTGGCGAGCATTCGGTACAGAAAAAGGTGCGGGCAAATCCATAGTCCCGCGGGAGTAACGCGCGGTGGAAATGTAGGAAAGCTTTTTGGTTCGCGCCAGAAATGCAGGCGCGAACCAGAAGTCCTAGATCGGGTCCTGCGCCGTTCCGCTGACCGTCCAGGTCTGCCCCTTGCCGAGCAGCTTGGCGAGATTGGCCTCCTTACCCTCGCTGGCCATCTTGCGTTCCTGAATGACCGCATCCTCGAAGGTCGGCGTCGGATCGTCGTAAAGCACGCCAAGCGCCATCGGGAACGGACCGAAAGGCATTTCGACCAGCATATGCGCGATCGACCGGTTGGTGACATCGTGAACGATGACGCCCGCCGCTTCCCAGTCGCCGTCGATCACGTCGACGACTTCCAGGCTCAGCGTGTCGCGGTTGAGCGTGATGCCCTTGCTGTCCTTGGCGAACAGCATCGGCTTGCCATTTTCGAGCCAGAGCTGCCGATCTTCCGCACCCTTGGGCGCGGCGAAATCGTCGAACACGTCCTTGTTGTAGACGATGCAGTTCTGGAAAATCTCGATGAAAGCCGCGCCCTTGTGCGCATGGGCGGCCTTGAGCACGTCGGGCAGGTTCTTCGATACATCGAACCCGCGCCCGACGAAGCGTGCGCCTGCGCCAAGCGCGAACGCTGCCGGGCGCGCCGGGTGATCGTAGCTGCCGATCGGGGTCGAAGGAGACTTGGTGCCTTCGCGGCTGGTCGGCGATGCCTGACCCTTGGTGAGGCCGTAGATCTCGTTGTTGAACAGCATGATCTGCATGTTCACATTGCGGCGCAGGACATGCATCAGATGGTTGCCGCCGATGGACAGGCCATCGCCGTCACCCGTTACCAGCCAGACGTCGAGTTCCGGATTGGCCAGCTTCGCACCCGTCGCAAAGGCCGGAGCGCGGCCGTGGATCGTGTGGAAGCCGTATGTTTCCATGTAATAGGGAAAGCGGCTCGAACAGCCGATGCCGGAAATGAACACGGTCTTCGCCGGATCACATCCCAGCTGCGGCAGGGTGCGCTGCACGGCCTTCAGGATCGCATAGTCACCACACCCCGGGCACCAGCGAACTTCCTGATCGGTTTCCCAGTCCTTGAGCGTGGTTTCGATCTTTACGGGTGCGTTCATTAGTCGTTCTCCGCAATCGGGCTGGGAAGCTGCTGGTCGTTAACCGCAACTTCTCCACCTTCATTGCCATCGATACCGTCGAAATACTTCGCGATCTCGCGCTCCAGCTCGGCGATCTGGAAGGGCTGGCCGCTGGTCTTGGTGAGAGGCTGCGCATCGACGAGGAACTGGTCGCGAAGCACGGTCTTGAACTGGCCGGTGTTCATTTCCGGTACCAGTACCTTGTCGAAGCCCTTGAGCAATTCACCCAGATTCTTCGGCATGGGCCAGATGTGTCGCACGTGGATATGGCTGACCGAACAACCCTTTGCGATGCTGCGGCGTACGGCCTGATGGATCGGGCCGTAGGTGCTGCCCCAGCCAACCACGGCAAGTGTACCGGTGCTCTCGCCCAGCGCCACTTCCTGATCGGGGACGACGATATTCTCGACCTTCGACTTGCGCAGGTCGGTCATGCGCTGATGGTTGTCGGGCGAATAATCGATATTGCCCGTTTCCTCGTGCTTCTCGATCCCGCCGATGCGGTGCATCATGCCGGGCGTGCCGGGCTTGATCCACGGGCGGGCGCCCTTCTCGTCGCGCTTGTAGGGCAGCAGCTCTTCGCCGCGCGGCTCGGTCAGAAACGTCGCGGGGAACGGCTCGAACCCGGCAGGGTCCGGCACCTTCCACGGCTCTGCCGCATTGGCGATATAGCCATCGGTCAGCAGCATCACCGGGGTCATGTATTCGACCGCGATCCGGCAGGCCTCGATCGCCACTTCGAAGGCGTCGGACGGGCTGCGCGCGGCGATGACCGGCATGGGCGCATCGCCGTTGCGGCCATAGACAGCCTGATAAAGATCGCTCTGCTCGGTCTTGGTCGGCAGGCCGGTCGAGGGGCCGCCGCGCTGCGAGTTCACGATCACCAGCGGCAGTTCGGTCATAATGCCAAGGCCGATGGCTTCGGTCTTGAGCGCGATACCCGGGCCGGATGAGCTGGTGACGCCCAGCTGCCCTGCCCAGCTTGCGCCAATGGCGGCACACACGGCCGCGATTTCGTCTTCCGCCTGGAAGGTCGTGACGCCGAATTCCTTCAATCGCGCAAGGTGGTGGAGGATCGCCGAAGCCGGGGTGATGGGATAACCGCCGAAGAACATTGGAAGTTCGGCCAGCTGCGCACCGGCGACGAGGCCAAGCGACACGGCTTCCGCGCCGGTGATGGTGCGGTAAAGACCCGGCTCGCTCTGCACGGGCGGCATGCTCAGCTGCTTGACCGGCCCCGACAGCTCGGCCGTTTCGCCATAGGCATGGCCTGCGTCGAGCGCGGCGATATTAGCATCGGCAATGTCGGGCTTGGACTTGAACTTGGCCTTCAGCCAGTCATGGATCGGCTCACGCGGACGATCGAACATCCACAGCGCAAGGCCCAGCGTCCACATATTCTTGGACCGCAATGCGTCCTTGTTGCCCAGACCGAACGGCTTGACCGCCTCGATCGTCTTTTCGCTGATGTCGAAGGCGAGCACGTCGAACTTCGCAAGGCTGCCGTCTTCCAGCGGATTTGCTTCGTAATGCGCCTTGTCGAGGTTGCGCTTGGTGAAGGCGCCCGTGTCGGCAATGATCAGGCCGCCGGGCTTCAGGGCAGCTAGGTTCACCTTGAGCGCCGCCGGGTTCATCGCCACCAGCACATCGGGCGCATCGCCAGCGGTGTTGATCGCGCGGCTGCCGAAATTGATCTGGAACGCCGAGACACCGAACAGCGTGCCCTGCGGCGCACGGATCTCCGCCGGGAAATCGGGGAAGGTGGCAAGATCGTTACCGGCAAGCGCGGTGGAGAGCGTAAACTGCCCACCAGTCAGCTGCATGCCGTCACCCGAATCGCCGGCGAAACGCACGACGATGGCATCGGGGCTTGCGGGGAGGCCGTCTTGCGGCGCGGTGGCGGCTGTTGCCATCCGGTCAAATTCCTTGTCGCGCGCCACACGATGGGCGCAATGTCATCGGGAGCGCCACCTAGGAGGCACGCCCTGCTCTCGCAATGAAGTTTCTCTGCTAGCGGGAAAAAGGCAGGTGGAAAAGCTTTGCCGAGTGGCTAAGTCCCCATTTGCAACGCAAGGAGAGACAGATGCCCGACACCGAACCATTCGTGCGCGAAGATGTGCGTACCTTCCTCGCCATGGTGGAAGCCATGGGCGGCAAGGGTGTCGAAGAGGTTGGCGCGGTCGAAGGCAGGAAGCAGATGCGGACGCTGGGCGGTTTGGCCGAAGCGCCTGCGCGCGATCTGGCGGTAATCAAGGATCTGACCTGCCCCGGCCCCGAGGGCGATATTCCGCTGCGGCTGTATGATGCGCAGGAAAACCGCGATCCCGGCCCCTGCGTGGTGTTCCTCCACGGAGGCGGCTTCGTGATTGGCGATATCGAGGTCTACAATTCGCTCTGCACCGAGATCGCCCACCGGCTGGATTTGCCGGTGGTGTCGGTGGAATACCGCCTCGCACCTGAGAACCCCTTCCCCGCGGCGCCGGACGATTGCGAGGCTGCCGCACGCTGGATCGCCACTTCTCCCGAAGCGCTGGATCGCAAGGTCACGGGGCTGGTCGTGACGGGTGACAGCGCGGGCGGAAACCTCACCATCGTCACCAGCAACCAGCTGGCAAACGAACCGGCCGATGTACCGGTCATCGTGCAGGCGCCGATCTATCCCGTGGCGAGCGATGTCACCGGGCATTCCAGCTTTCGCGATTTTGCGGAAGGGTACCTGCTGACCCGCGCCACCATGAGCTGGTTTACCGAACAATATGGCGGCGAGGCGAGCAATCCGCGCCATACGCCGATGGCTGGCGAATGTCCCGAGACACCGCCCACCGTTCTGTGCACCGCCGGCCTTGATCCTTTGCGCGATTCCGGGCGCGAATATGCAGCACATCTGGTCCAGAAGGGTACACCACTCGTCTATCTTGAATTCCCCGGTATAATTCACGGTTTTACGACGCTAAGGAAGGCGATCCCGAGCGGGCAAAAGGACCTCGAAACCTTCCTCGCTGCGGTCGAATTGATGGTGGAGCGTTACAGGTGAGTGAATTGGGTTACCGGCCTTGCGTCGGCGTGATGCTGGTGAATTCTGAAGGCCGCGTTTTTGTGGGTCGCCGGATCGACAATAAGGAAGGCGACTGGTGGCAGATGCCCCAAGGCGGTGTCGATGAAGGTGAAGACATCAAGGATGCCGCTTTGCGCGAACTTGCGGAAGAGACAGGTGCCAAGGCCGAACATGTCACGCTGATCCAGCAGACCGCCGAACCCATCCGCTACGACCTGCCTGAAGAACTGATCGGCAAGCTTTGGGGCGGCAAATACCGCGGCCAGGAGCAGGTGTGGTTCCTGGCTCGCTTTTCAGGAGTGGATGAGGATATCGATCTGCAGGCGCATGATCCTGCGGAATTCTGCGACTGGAAATGGGTCGATGCCGAGCAGCTGCCCGACTTGATCGTCCCCTTCAAGAAGCGCGTCTATCGTTCTGTTTTGGAAGAGTTTCGCGACCTGATCTGAGCTTGCGACGCGACTGCCGTCCCGGTCATTCGACACCTGTGGACCTTGCGCGATTCAGTTTTGTTGCGGTTGAGGCTCCACCGTCGCTTCGGCGGTGAGAACCTGCTTGTGCGGACCCGCAGCAATCGCTGCGGCAAGCTCGCGGGTCTCGGGGCAGTTGTCGCCGCAAAGCGATTGAACCTTGGCAAGGTTTAGCCGCGCTTTTTCCATCGCGCCCTTCTCGGCCATGGCCGCACCCTCGCCTGAGATCGCGGCGAGATTGCCGGGATCACGCTCCAATGCTTCGCGGTAATACCGGATCGCCTTGCCTTGCAGTTCATCGGCGCGCGCTGCTTCGCCGAGCCGGACCAGGATCGGAGTGTATCCCGGATCGACCGCCAGCGCCGCTTCGAACGCATCTATGGCGCCTTGCGTATCGCCGGCATTGAGAGCGGCTTGCCCTCTCGCGATCAATACTCCGGCGCGGGGATCGGGATCGCGCACCTGCCCGTAGCTCACGCTGGCAGTCATGGCCAAGGCCAGTGACAGGGCGGCGGCGGCTGGGGCAAAGCGCATTATTGTCTCCGTTAGCGAAGTGCTCGCAGAAGGCCGGGTGTTAGCCATACCTGCAAAGCTATCACGATCTATCTGCACGGGCGATGAAAAACCCATCCGTACCGTCGTGATACGGGGTAAGCCGCGTGCCGTTCCCGCGTTGGCGACCGGCCGGAAGGGCAATTTCCCGTGCCGAGAACGACTTAGTCCGTCCGAGGAATTTGTCGAACTGCGTCGCACCCTCCTCATCTAGTAAGGAGCAGGTCACGTAAATCAGCCTGCCACCGGGCTTCACCAGCTTGGCTGCGAGATCCAAAATATCTGCCTGCAACGCAGTTAACCGTGCCAGTTCAGCATGATCGAGCCGCCAGCGCGCTTCGGGATTGCGGCGCCAGGTGCCAGTGCCCGAACAAGGCGCATCCACCAGCACCACATCGGCCTGACCTTCGAGATCGCCCAAGGCTTCGAATTCGCGCTTGGGATCGAGCAGACGCGTTTCGATCATCGTCGCCCCTGCCCTTTCGGCGCGCTGCGGAAGGCGTGACAGCCGCCCCCGATCGGTATCGGAAGCGACGAGCTTTCCGAGGTTTTCCATCGCTGCTGCAAGTGCGAGCGTCTTTCCCCCGCCACCTGCACACAGATCGATCACGGTGCTTCCGGGAGCAACCTCTGCGGCAAGACAGACCAGCTGCGAGCCGGTGTCCTGGACCTCGACCTGCCCTTCTTTCCATTCGGCCCATTGCTCCACCTGCGTACCTGCCTCGAGGCGGAGCCCATGAGGAGCGCCAGTGGGCTGAGCTTCGACAGGAAGAGCTAGCGTCGCGCGCTCCGCTTTCAAAGTATTGACGCGTACGTCCAGCGGCGCACGATCGAGCAGCGCTGCTGCCTCGTCACCGGTGACGTCCGAAGCGGCCAGCAGATCTGACAACCAGGCCGGAGCAACCCCGCCTTCCGCCGCAACTTCACCGTCTGCAATTGGCTGCGGCCCGTAATTCGAACCGTCGAACAAGGGCAGCAGGCTCTCGTCGATTTGCGCGAGGCGTAACATCGCCGCACGCCCATTTCGGGGAACCGGTCCGCAAGCGCGGATCGCGGAAAATACCAGCTCGCGGACGGCGCGGCGATCCTTCGACCCGGCAAAGCGGTTGTTGCGAAACCAGTCAGCAAGGATGCGGTCGGCAGGCGCGCCTTTTGACTGCGCGGAAGCGATGATCGCATCGAGCAGTTCGATAGACGTCTGTACGCGTGCGGCGGGCGTCATGCGTCCCCTTCCCGATCAGCGCGTCGGATAGTTCGGCGCTTCCCGCGTGATCGCTACGTCGTGCACATGGCTTTCGGTAAGCCCGGCATTGGTGATCCGTACGAATTTCGCATTCTTGCGCAGATCGTCGATCGTTGCGCTTCCGGTATAGCCCATGGCGGCCTTGATCCCGCCGACAAGCTGGTGGACGACGGCAGCCGCCGGACCCTTGTAGGGGACCTGGCCTTCAATGCCTTCGGGCACGAGCTTTTGCTGGCTGACGTCGGCCTGGAAATACCGGTCCGCACTGCCGCGAGCCATTGCCCCTACACTGCCCATACCGCGATAGGCCTTGTAGCTACGGCCCTGGTAAATGAAGGTTTCGCCCGGCGCTTCCTCGGTACCGGCGAGCATGGAACCGACCATGATGCTGGAGGCACCGGCCGCGAGCGCCTTTGCCGCATCGCCGCTCGTGCGCAAACCACCGTCGCCGATAACCGGCACGCCCTGCTTTTCAGCTTCCTCGACGCTATCCATGATAGCAGTGAGCTGCGGTACACCGACGCCGGCAACAACGCGTGTCGTACAGATCGAGCCGGGCCCGATGCCGACCTTCACGCCGTCCGCGCCTGCGCCGCACAGCGCCTTGGTTGCTTCGCCGGTGGCCACATTGCCCGCGATGACCTGCACCGAATTCGACAGCTTCTTGACGCGCTCGACTGCCTTCGAAACTTCCTTGTTATGGCCATGCGCCGTATCGATAACGACCACGTCGACGCCGGCATCGATCAGGGCCTCGGTACGCTCGAAACCCTTGTCCCCGACGGTGGTGGCTGCGGCAACGCGCAACCTACCCTGCTCATCCTTCGTGGCCGTGGGATAGGCCACCGATTTCTCGATATCCTTGACCGTGATCAGGCCTACGCAGCGACCATCATCATCCACAACCAGCAGCTTTTCGATCCGCCGCTGGTGCAACATACGGCGTGCCTCTTCCTGACCCGTGCCGAGCGGTACGGTGGCGAGGTTTTCCGTCGTCATCAATTCGCTGACGGGCTGACGCGGGTTTTCAGCAAAGCGCACGTCGCGGTTGGTCAGGATGCCTACCAGCTTGCCGCTGCGGTCCGTGACCGGAATGCCACTGATGCGATTGGCGGTCATGATCTGCTGTGCATCACCCAGCGTCGCATCTGGAAGGATGGTGATGGGATTGACCACCATGCCGCTTTCGTAGCGCTTGACAGCGCGAACGGCGGCCGCCTGTTCGTCGACTTCGAAATTGCGGTGAAGCACGCCGATACCGCCAAGCTGCGCCATCGCGATAGCCATGTCCGCCTCTGTCACCGTGTCCATTGCCGAAGAAAGAACGGGAATGTGGAGCTCGATATCGCGCGTCAGCCGCGTCGAGGTATTGGCCATCGAGGGGAGGATGTCACTCTCGGCCGGACGCAAGAGAACGTCATCGAAAGTAAGACCGAGGGGGATGTCGAGATGTGCCACGTTTAGAATCGCCTGCCGGGGGAAATGTGGCGGCCCATGTAACGACGGTTTGCCATTGGCGCTAGTGGACAACGAAAAGGAAAGCGCTCCCGCGCTGCGGCCGCCTGTCGGTGAACCGGTCGAGCCGAGAACATCGCTATGGTCTTCAGGAAGGTTTAATGCTCGATCTGACTGACCTGGAAACTAATCGGCGGTCCATCCCCCGTCGACACTCCAGTTCGCGCCATTCACGTTTTGCGCCTCTTTACGGCACAGGAACACCACCAGCGCACCGAGATCTTCCGGCTGAACGAACTTCTTCGTCGGCTGCTTTGCCAAGAGGACGTCGTTCATTACTTCCTCACGCGTCAGCCCCCGTGCCTTCATTGTATCGGGGATCTGGTTTTCGACCAGCGGGGTCCAGACATAGCCCGGACTGATGCAATTGGCGGTTACGCCATGCTCCGCCAGTTCGAGCGCCACGGTCTTCGTCAATCCGTCGATACCATGCTTGGCCGCAATATATGCGCTTTTGAATGGCGAGGCGACTTTCGAATGGGCGCTCGCGGTATTGATGATACGGCCCCAGCCTCTTTTCTTCATGCCGGGGACTGCAAGCCGAGTGGTGTGAAAAGCCGCCGTTAGGTTGAGCGCGATGATGGTGTTCCACTTGTCGACCGGAAATTCCTCGACTGGCGCGACATGCTGAATCCCGGCATTGTTCACGAGAATGTCGATCTCGCCCGCTTCATCCATCATCGTTTCGATTTGTGCGACGTCGGTCAGATCGGCACCCGAGTGCGTTGCCTCCAGTTCCTCGCACAGCTTTGCGATCTCAGCTTCGTCACCAAAGCCGTTGAGGACGATTTCCGCGCCCTCGTCACGCAACGCTTTGGCGATTGCGAGGCCAATCCCGCTGGTCGATCCCGTGACAAGTGCGCGCTTACCTGTGAGAAACATTTGGCTCTCCGAGCGTTGGGGTTAGCAATCGACAATGGCCATCGCGCACAGGGAGCGTGCTGTAAAGCGGCCACAGACAGGGGAATAGCATGCGTCTCAATCCATTCGACAGTTCCAATATTCAGGTGCGTGGCAGCAGCGGCGGCGGAGTCGGTAAGGCTGGTGGTATCGGCTGCGGCACAATTGTTCTGGCAGCAATTGGCTATTTCGTGTTCGGTATGGATCCGTTTCAAACTGCCGGAATGGTTGAAAGCGTGCAACAGGGCTCCCAGTCCGGCGGACAAGTCAGCACCGATGCAAACGAAGTCTGCAATCAGGGTGAATACGCGCGCGAAGCCTGCAATGCGCTGAGTTCGCTCAACACCACCTGGGGACGGACATTCCGCGAACAGGGATTTGGCGATCGGTTCAGACAACCTACGCTGCATCTTTATGATGGGGGTGTTCGGACAGCGTGTGGCAGCGGCAGCTCGTCCATGGGGCCTTTCTACTGTCCGGGTGATCAGACAATCTACATCGACACCAGCTTTTACGATCAGCTGGCGCGAATGGCTGGCGGCGGCGGCGATTTCGCCCGCTATTACGTGCTCGCGCATGAATATGGCCATCATGTCCAGACTTTGACCGGCGTATCCGACCAGATACGCAGTGCGCAGGGCCAGGTAGGCCGTACGCAAGGCAACCAACTTCAGGTGCGCATGGAACTGCAGGCCGATTGTTATGCGGGCGTGTGGGCCGGCAAGAACCGCAATCTCATCGAACCCGGCGATATTGAGGAAGGCATGCAGGCTGCCGCGGCGATCGGCGATGATCGCCTTACGCGGGGGCAGGTGTCGTCCGAAAACTTCACCCACGGTACCAGTGCCCAACGCAGCGAAGCGCTGCGGGCTGGCCTGCGAGGCGATGACCGTGTTTGCGATCAGTATACGAATGTGGGCTGATCGCCTTTCACCCAAAGGAAAGGGGCGCGGTCCGTCTGGCCCGCGCCCCTCTTTTTTCGGCAAGCCAATTAGCCTTCTACGGTTTGCTCGCGCTGCACCACTCCGCTCCAATCCACGTTCCGGGTGGCGTACATCACGCCAGCAAGGGCAGCGAACATCAGCACGGATCCGATGATCAGCGAGGCCGCTTCAAGGCTCAGCAGGACGAAAAGGAGGGAATAGAGGGCCGTTAGCAGCCCCGCTATGAACGCCGCTCTCTTCCAGCCACCGAGAACCGCTGCACTATAGGCCGTCAACAGGCCGATAATCGCCCCGCTCGCGATGATATAGGCAGTGCCGAAACCGACCCATTCAGCAAACGCCAGGAGCAGCACGAAGAAAAGCACCAGTCCCGCGCCAGTCAGCAGATACTCCGCCGCGGCAACTTTCGCTCCGCCGACCACGTCGAACAAGAGGAAAGCAACGAAGGTGAAACCGATGAACAGAAATCCGTATTTCACGCTGCGATCGACCTGAGCGTAAATATCGGCGGGCAGAACAAGTGCGATGCTGGCTGCCTTGCTAGCCTGCAGATTATCCGGGACGCCTCTCTCAACCTCCCTCAAGGGAATGACTTCACCTTCAGCCGGAGGGGGTAAATCGCTGGTAGCCACCATCGATTGTCCCAGGGCTAGATTGCCGATCGACCATTTAGCCGAGAAGCCCTCGTCAGAGATTGTACTCTCATCGGGCAGGAAACTGCCTGCAAAGCCGGGATGCTGCCACGGGGACGTAACGTTCCATTCAGTCTGCCCACCGCGCGGGACTAGGGTGAGATTGCGACTGCCACGGATGGTGTAACTATAATCGACCACCAAGGGCTCCGCGCTGGACCAATCCAGTGAGCCGTGGAAACCGGCGCCGCCGCTAGCGCGGGTGCCCTCCCCCGGCATCAGGTCGATGCGCTCACCGCCGACCCGAACATCAGCCGCCGCACGCAGACCGCGTGGATCAGATGTTCCAATCCGGATTTGCGCTTCGTCGAGCAGCAACTCCTCGCGCTTCGTGCCGAAAGATTTCAGGTCGCTGGGAATTTCGAAACGCGCCCGGCCATTCATCTCTGCAAGATAAATGACCGTTTCGTAGATCGCTTTCTTCTTGTGTTCGGGTTTCAGCAGCGTCGAAAGCTCTTGGGTGGTAGGAGAAATGAACAGCTGCTGCCGGACGAGCTGATTGCGGCTGACAGTACGCCCATCGATAGTCTCATCGATCTGACGCATTGCCAAGAAGGGGACAACGAGGACAGGGCCGGAGACGATCTGTTCCCCGCCGGAGCCCGCCGTGATCGCTGCTTGGGCTACACGCGCTTGACCTTGCCTGTCGGAGACGAGCCCATAGACCATCATCAGCGGGACCATCAGCACCAGCCCGACCAACCCGGCTAGCAACAGTTTGAAACTTGGAGACCTGTCCTTCATCGAAATATCCTCTTGCATTAGCGATGAAGCGTTCTCTGATAGCGACGAATTGAATTACACATGAACTGGTGCGATTAACGAGAGCCAGCGGTGCAAAGATTGACCAAGAAAATACGCGAGCTGGAACAAGGCTCGTTTTCAACCACTCCAGAAGCTCATCTCCATCAAGAAAGAACCTGCATGGATAACCAAGACTGCCAAACCGTATTGACCGCCCCACAACTTCGATTGCTCGGCAGCGTGGACGAGGCGATGTATGCCGAGTTCCGCAACCAGTTGAGTGCGGCACCGAAGGATGGCCCGCTGGTCATCGCCCTGACCACACTCGGCGGAAATCCCGAGATCGCTCGCGCCATGGCCGACGATGTCCGATTACTGCGCGAAGCTGGGCGGACTATTTATTTTCTGGGCAAGGCGGCCGTATATTCGGCGGGCGCGACCTTCATGGCCGGTTTTCCGGTCGAGTGTCGCTTCCTGACCCGGGACACCACACTCCTTGTCCATGAACGGCAGATCGCCAAGACCATCAATTTGTCCGGCCCGCTCCGCAGTTGCATCTCCCAGCTCAAGGCGGCACTCAATGAGATCGACCAATCGATCTCCATCGAAGAGGCTGGGTTCAAATCTCTTGCGGAAGGTTCGGAAGTCGATTTTGAGGAGATCCGGGAGAAAGCTCCCGACAACTGGTATATCGACGGAAAAGAAGCCAAACGTCGCGGCTTGATCGCGGATATCATCTGACAGCCAATTGACCGAAGGTAAGCACCATATGAAAGCACTGTTGCCCCTCGCTGCGCTGATCTGTTCTCCGCTATCCGCTCAAGAAACCATCGATAGTGAGGCTGCCACGACGCTGGTGGTACTAGAAACCACCTTGGGCGATATAACAGTCGCCCTGGAGACTGAGCGTGCGCCGGTCACGGCCGCCAACTTCCTTCGATACGCAGAGGAGGATCGCTTCGATGGAACGGTCTTCTACCGTGCCATGCACCTTGATTGGGGCGATCCGCCCAATGGCTTGATACAGGGCGGGACCCAGAACGATCCTGATCGTATTCTGGATGGCATCGCTCATGAGCCAACCAGCGAGACGGGCCTCAGCCATACGAATGGCGCCCTATCGATGGCACGGCTCGAGCCGGGCACGGCAACGGGCGACTTTTCGATCATGATCAAGGACCAGACCGGCCTCGATGCGCAGCCTGACAGCACCGATCCCAACGAGCGTCTCGGTTATGCGGTGTTCGGCTATGTCGTCGATGGGATGGACGTCGTCCATGCGATCCATGACAGCCCGCGTGACGCAGAGAAAGGCGAAGGCTGGATGAAAGGCCAGATGCTGGCGGAACCTGTAACTTTAATCGACGTCCGGCGGGTGAGGCCCAAAGCCGACGACTAGCATTCTTCGGCTGTATTTTCCGGAATCGGGCCAGGTGGAACGCGGGCTGGACTCATCCAGAAGGGATCGGACCGAAGGCGATGATTTTGTCCGTATGCCTTGCCAAGAGCGGCATAGAGCTGCGGATCATAAGCTTCCAGATCGGGGTGGTCCAGAATGCGGGTGCCGTCCACCACCACCAGACGGTTTGAATTGAACCAGATCTGGGTGCCTTCGGCCCAATATTCCTGAATGGTCGTGGTCGCATATTCATTGAGCCACAAATCATGTGCGAGCGCGTGTGCGTAAGCAGACTGCACATCAGCGTACAGAGCGGGATCTACGGCTTCTATGGCGAACAGAACATTATGTGCCATCTCGTGCACGAAGATCGTTTCTCCCCAATAGCGGGTCGAGGGAAGTCCCAGCACATCTTCTTCCGAACCAACGGTCCGCGTGCCTCCAACGCCTCTTGCGCGCGCGTCCCAGTAAGCTCGATCCGACAATGCACCGATCCGCACATCGTAGTGCTTGAGTTCACATCGTGTCAGACGCGGATCATTCCGATCTGGCTTGGTCCAATGCACTTTGTCAGGCAAATCGAGAAGCGCTTCATCTTCGGATATGATCGAGATTCGATAATCGTTAGCGGCCAGCCAGGCTGCGAGTTCGGGACGGTAGGCGAACAGGCTTTCCGTCATATCCTGCGCAGCCATGAGCGCTTCGTCGGGCACCCGCGCAGACGAAAGGATGGGGATACCAAGCGCGGAAAGGTGTTTGGCGTAGAAAGGCTCCGCGCCTAAGCTTTCCGGTGGCGTGGAAGGGCTTGTGGCACACGCTGCCACGAGAAAGGCGGCGAAGATCGCTCCTCGCCGCCAGCGCATTAGTAAACGCGTTTCTTGGGCTCGATATACTTCACATCGTCGGTGAGCGTGTATTCGTGTACCGGACGATAATCGATCTTCACACCGCCGCCGCTGCCGCCCCAGCCATCGAACCAGGCGATGGTGTGCTTCATCCATTCGGCATCGTTCCGATCGGGGAAATCCTCATGCGCGTGGGCGCCGCGGCTTTCCTTGCGATTTTCAGCGGAAGCCATGGTGACATTGGCCTGCGCGATCAGATTGTCGAGCTCGAGCGTTTCGACGAGATCGCTGTTCCAGATCAGCGAACGGTCGAACACCTTGATGTCTTCCATCCGCTTGTTGACGGCCTTCAGCACATCGACGCCTTCGGCCAGCAGCTTGCTGTCACGGAATACCGCAGCGTGCTTCTGCATGCCCTTCTGCATTTCCGCGCGTACTTCAGCAGTTGGCGAGCCTCCGTCCGCATAGCGGAAATGGTCGAGACGGCCGAGCGCCATGTCCGCGCTGTTCGACGGCAGTTCCGCCTGGCTCGCACCGGGCTTGACCGTATCGCGCAGTCGGTGGCCGATAGCGCGGCCGAACACGACGAGGTCGATCAGCGAGTTGGAGCCGAGCCGGTTTGCGCCGTGAACCGAAACGCAGCCTGCTTCGCCGGCGGCGAAAAGGCCGGGTACGATCTTTTCCGGATCACCGGGATCGCCTGCCAGAACTTCGCCGTGGAAGTTGGTCGGGATGCCGCCCATATTGTAGTGGACAGTCGGAGTTACCGGCAGCGGCTGCTTCGTCAGGTCCACGCCCGCGAAAATCTTTCCGCTTTCGGTGATGCCCGGCAGGCGTTCACCCAGTACCTTGGGATCGATGTGATCGAGGTGCAGGAAGATGTGATCGCCATCGGGGCCGACACCGCGGCCTTCGCGCATTTCCAGCGCCATCGAACGGGAAACGACATCTCGCGAGGCAAGATCCTTGGCCGAGGGCGCGTAGCGCTCCATGAAACGCTCGCCTTCGGAGTTGGTCAGGTAACCGCCCTCGCCGCGCGCGCCTTCCGTGATCAGCACGCCTGCACCATAGATGCCGGTCGGATGGAACTGGACGAATTCCATGTCCTGCAGCGGCAAGCCTGCGCGCAGCACCATGCCGCCGCCGTCGCCGGTACAGGTGTGGGCTGAAGTCGCGGTGAAGTAGCAGCGGCCATAACCGCCCGTCGCGAGCACGACCGCCTGGCTACGGAAACGATGGATCGTCCCGTCGTCGAGGCACATGGCGATCACACCGCGGCAAACCTTGCCATCAGGTCCGTCTTCCATGATCAGGTCGAGCGCGAAATATTCGATGAAGAAGTCCGCGTCATATTTCAGGCTCTGTTGGTAGAGCGCGTGGAGCATGGCGTGACCGGTACGGTCGGCTGCGGCACAGGTGCGCTGCACCGGCGGGCCTTCGCCCATGTTCTGCATGTGACCGCCGAACGGGCGCTGGTAGATCGTACCATCGTCGTTACGGCTGAAGGGCACGCCTGCATGCTCAAGCTCGTAGACCGCTTGAGGAGCTTCGCGGACCATGTATTCGATCGCGTCCTGGTCGCCGAGCCAGTCGGAGCCCTTCACGGTATCGTACATATGCCACGACCAGTGATCAGGCGTATTGTTGCCGAGGCTGGCCGCAATGCCGCCCTGCGCCGCAACGGTGTGCGAGCGCGTCGGGAAGACCTTGGTGATGCAGGCGGTTTTGAGACCGGCTTCGGCGCTGCCCATGGTGGCGCGAAGGCCGGAACCGCCCGCGCCCACAACCACTGCGTCATAGACGTGGTCGATGATGGGGTAGCTGCGACCGCCGATTTCGAAAGTGTCGGTACGGGCCATCAGACGGCTCCTCCGAGGGCGATGCGGGCGATCGAGATCAGGCCGAAAGCACCGCCGCCGATAGTTGCAAGGTTAAGAAGGGTGATCACGGCGAACTTTGAACCGGCATCGTGGACATAGTCCTCGGCCAGTACCTGAAGACCAAGCCGAGCATGCCAGAACACGCTGACAATCAGCAAGGCAAGCGCAGTCGCCGGGAGCGTCTGCGAGGCCCACTCGGTCACTGTCGCGTAATCATATGCAGGCAACAGCGCGAGGCTGATCGCCAAAAAAAGCATCAGCACCAGATTGCCGATGGCGGTGAAGCGCTGCATCAACCAGTGATGTGCGCCTTCATGCGCCGGGCCCAGCCCGCGCACGCGTCCGATGGGAGTTCCGTCACTCATGAATTAAGCTCACTTGAGAAGGATCACCGCCCAGAAGGCGATGGTGAGGAGAATACCGAGAACTGGCGCCAGGATCGACCAGGTCTTGTTCGTATCGAGTTCGTAACCTGCGCCGATGTCCAGCACGAAGTGGCGCAGCCCGCTCATCATGTGGCTGAAGAACGCCCAGCTCAGGCCGACCAGCACGATGATCCCGATCGGGGAACCCATGATTTCGGCGAAAGTGGCGTAGCTTTCCGGCCCGCCTGCCATCGCTCCCAGCCACCATAGCAGCACGGCAAGGCCGACCAGCGCCAACCCGTCCCCCGTCACGCGGTGGAGGATCGAGACCAGCATGTGCGGCCCCCATTTCCAGATTTGCAGATGCGGTGAAAGCGGGCGGTTTGCCATATATGCCTTGTCCGTTAGGTGAATTCAGTGGGGCCTCCTTAGCGAAGATGACGGCCCACGCAAGGCGCACGGCCTCGACATCTGCTGCAAAATTCCGAATAGCGGGTTGCATGACAAGCATCCTTCTTACCGGCTCTTCGCGCGGAATCGGCGCAGCAGCCAAATCGGCACTCGAAGCACGCGGCGCCAAGGTCATCGGCCAGGCGACCCGCACCGACCGCGAAGACACGGTCCCTTCGAATTTCTGCGAACCCAATGCGCCGCACGAATTATGGCATGCAGCCCTGGCCCGGGCGGGCGGCAAGATCGACGTGCTGGTGAACAATGCGGGTCTGTTCGATCCGAACCCGATCGAGCGCTCGGACATCGAATGGCTCGATGCGTGGGAGGATACGATGCGCATCAATCTGACCGCTTCAGCCCAGCTCAGCCGCTTTGCTGTGCGTCATTGGCAAGAGCGTGGATATCCCGGGCGGATCGTCCATGTCGCCAGTCGGGCAGGTCACCGCGGCGACTCACCTGCTCACTGGCACTATGCAGCGAGCAAGGGCGGTATGCTTGCCATGCATAAAAGCATTGCCCGCGCTTATGCGGGGGAAGGTATCTTGAGCTTCGCAATCACCCCGGGTTTTACCGACACGGCAATGGCCGGCGATTATCTGGAAAGCCGTGGCGGGCCGGGACTTCTCGCAGACATCCCGCTCGGCCGCGTAGCTGAACCAGATGAGATCGCAAGATTGATCGAATTCTGTGCGCTGGACGCGCCTGCGAGCCTCACGGGCGCTACGCTGGATGCCAACGGAGCGAGCTATGTGCGCTAAACTTCTCGTACCTCTGACTTTGGTCATGGCAAGTTGTGCCAGCGTGCCTTCTGATCGGTCACAGAATGTTGCTCCAACAGCCTCGTTATCCACAATTCCTGCCAAAGAATTCATCGACAGCTGCGAGCCGTGGGATGATTGGGACAAACCCGCCCCCCCTTTTTCCATCATGGGCAACAGCTTTTACGTCGGCACCTGCGGTATCTCTGCGATCCTTATTACAGGCGATGACGGTCATATCCTTCTTGACAGCGGCGTTCCCGAAGCTGCACCGCTAATCCTCGCCAATATTCGATCCCTTGGCGTAGACCCAGGAGATATCCGCTTCATCCTGATGAGCCATGAGCATTTCGATCATGTCGGCGCCCATGCCGCGCTGGCAGCGGCCACTGGCGCTCAAATTGTCGCCTCCGAACAAGCCGCCCAAGTGCTCGAACGCGGGGTAGTGTCCGAAGAAGATCCACAGGCTGCGATGAACCATCCCCCTTTCCCAAGGGTACAAGTGGATAGAATTGTGGTCGATGGTGAAGTTGTGAAGCTCGGCAATCTCGAATTGACCGCGCACACTACCCCTGGCCACAGCCCTGGCGCCATGAGTTGGACATGGGCGTCCTGCAATCTCCGGGGTGAACCCCCTGTCTGCCGCAACGTGGCTTACGTCGATAGCCTTTCTGCTGTGTCGGCCGACGATTATCGCTTTACGAACCATCCCGAGGTAGTGGCCGCATTCCGTGATAGCATCGACAAGGTACACTCATTGCCGTGTGACTACCTCCTCACTCCCCATCCTTCTGCCAGTCAAATGCTCAAAGACTTACGGGATGAAACTTTCGGCGAGCCCGGAGCCTGTCAGCGATACGCAGACGGCCTAGCACGAAAACTGGATGAACGGCTCGCGAAAGAGAAAAGCAAATGAGCGCCTGGAAGCTAGCTGGCGAAGCGCCGAAGAAGGTGGTGCAGGCTGCCCTTCTTGCGCATGATGAAGCTTGGGACTTCCCCGAAGAACTCGTCGTCTCCGGCCGGGAAATCGCTGAAGACAAGCCAGAGCAATGGATTCTAGAAGTCTGGCTGGACCGCAAACCGACTGCAGACGACAAACGCGCCGCAGCCTCGCTCTTCAAGAACGGCGCTCCCCAGTTCACCGCCGAGAAATTGCCGGAAGAAGATTGGGTTACCCTTAGTCAAGAGGGCGTGAAGCCCATCCAGGCCGGGCGTTTCTATGTACGCACGCCCGAATACCCGGCCGACAAGAAACTGGTCAATTTCATCATTCCCGCCAGTCAGGCGTTCGGCACTGGTCAGCACAAGACAACCGCCGGGTGCCTTGCCATGCTGGACCTAATGAAGCGCGAGGGGCTGGTGGTTCGGAACCACGCGGACATCGGGACGGGAACGGGCTTATTGGCTTTTGCGGCCATGCATCTTTGGCCGCGGGCGCACGCAATCGCTTCGGATATAGACGCGGTGTGCGCAGGCGTAGTGGAAGACAATTGCCGGACGAACGATATTGCGATGGGTGCCCGTCCAGGCGAGCTGACAATGGTGATCGCTCCGGGGATTGATGATCCACTGATCGAAGCGCGCGCTCCCTACGATCTGCTAATCGCCAATATCCTCGCTGGTCCGTTAGTCGAGCTGGCACCTGATTTCGCGAAAGTCACGACTGCTGGAGGCAGTCTCTTGCTAGCGGGCCTACTTGTGACACAGGAAGCCGAAGTTCGCGCGGCCTATCGTGCACAGGGTTTTCGACTGGCGCGAAGGGTGACGAACGGGGACTGGGCCATTTTGTGGCTGCGCAAGAGCCGGATCGGGTGAAAGGCTGCCGTTTATGGCGGGTGTGTGCGTGGGTTCTGTTTATCCTCGTCACCTCAACTACGGGCTTCTTTCTGTCAGCATGGATCGGCAGCTCGATTCCCCGAAACCCGTCGTGGACCGAACCTGCGGATGGTATCGAAATCATGGTGGGCGATAATGGCATTCATACCGAAATCGTAATGCCCCTGGTATCCCCGGTGAAAGACTGGCGAACCGTATTTCCAGCTGCTGATCTGCAAGACCCTCATCGACCCTATACCCATGTCGCCGTGAGCTGGGGCGAGCGAGATGTTTTTCTCAGCACGCCGACCTGGGCCGATCTGAGCCTGTCGACCGCCATTAAGGCAGCGACTGGCGGAGACGGTCTTCTCCACGCGGCGCATTACGTGCGGCCCGCACCGGGTTCAGCCAATAGGCCTATATATCTGACGTACGAACAATATGCGAAGCTGGTGAAAGCCATCGAGAGCCAAGCCCCGGTGTCCGGTCATCGCGAGCCATTGCCCGGATACTCCACCTACGATGTGTTCTACGATGCACCGGGCAGCTATCATTTAGGCAATACATGTAACCAGTGGACCAGCGATATGCTCGCAACTGCCGGAGTAAAGGTAGGCCGGTGGACTCCCCTGCCCGGCGGAGTCATGAAATGGTTTCAGGATCCGGATCCGGATTGACCTGAGCGCCCCTTTGATCGTGATAGCGTACAACGCTGCGTGTCACTTCCTGCATCATTCCCATGCGCGCAGCATAGGATGCGCGGGTGCTCCCGATCATAACTGCCATCGTATAATTCGTACCATCGGGCGCAGTGAGAATGCCAATATCGTTATAGCCGGACTGGACACCGTCGAAGAACTGGCCTGTCCCGGTTTTGTGCGCAATCGTCCAACCAGCCGGCACGCCTCCCTTGAGCCGCCTCGGGCCGCTCCGGGTACGCTGCATGGTCGACACGATCAAAACTGTCGAATTCTCCGAAAGGAGGTCTCCGCGCGCAAGCCTCGCCAGCGCCTTGGTGATGCCGACGGGACTAGCCCCATCGATCGGATCGGCAAGATAAGCTTCGAAGGCGTTTCGCCTGTCTTCTTCGGATACGAGATCGCGCGCGTCGTAGAACGCGTTATCGACCGAATAGGCCTGTTTCCATTTGAGGCCAGCAATGCTGCTTTGCTTGGTCCGTTCATCGGTCCCGAACTGGACGCCCGAAATCTGATTCCGGCGCAAGAACCCCTCTACAGCGCTCGGCCCTCCCACGCGGCGTAGAAGACGATCGTTCGCCGTATTATCGCTCTGCGTGATTGCTCGATTGATGAGGTCGGCATAATCCGTGGTGAATGAGCCCCTCGCTCGCACAATATTGCGAAGCGGTTGATGAAAAACAGTGAGGTCTTCAGCGCGCAACGTAACCGGCTCGGACAGATCAAGCGCGCCTTCGTCTCTGAGGTCCAGTGCGGTCAGAGAGACCCAGAGCTTGCTTACGCTCTGCTGCGGAAAGCGCTTCTTTCCCGTGTAGGACATGGTGGCAAGCGTGTCTGCTTGGGTAACTGCAATGCCGACGTCGCCGTTGAAGGTCTCGCCCAGATCGCGCAATTGCTGCTGAAGAGCAACCTGCGCCTCGGTAAGTTTCGGTTCGGGGGGCGGTGAAGGTTTCTGCTCGGCGAGCGTGACACGTTTATGGAAATCCTGCGGGGATTCCCCCGGCGTACTCACCATGGTGGCGAGGACGAGGAAGGCTCCGACAATCAGGACGGTCAGGAATAATACGGGGGATCGGCTCACGACACTCCAACACGAAGCACGACGTAAGTTTCCATATTCATGATATTATCCCGCGTTCTTGACGATTTCGGCCCACCCGGCTTCGTCAATGACCTCGATACCCAGTTCCGCCGCTTTCTTGAGCTTGCTGCCGGCACCCGGCCCGGCCACGACCAGATCGGTCTTCGCGCTAACCGATCCACTAGCTTTGGCACCCAGGCGTTCTGCCTGTGCCTTGGCCTCATCCCTACTCATGGTTTCAAGCTTACCAGTGAAAACAACAATCTTGCCGTTTACCGGGCTATCGCGCGTCTCGACCTCGTAGCGCGGCGGAGTGACCTCGTTGAGGAGATCGTCCCACACGTCCTTATTGTGGTCTTCATGAAAGAAATCCCCGAGCGCCTCGACCACGGCGCTACCGACGCCATCAATCGCATTCAAAGCGACAACGGCTTCTTCGTCGCCATCCCGGGCCTCTTCAGCAGTTCGGCGAAGCGAAGGAAGATCATGAAGATGTTTCATGAGGTCACGTGCCGTTACGGCCCCCACGTGGCGTATACCCAAGCCGAACAGGAGCCGAGCAGCGTCTGGCCGGCGACGCGCTTCGATGCTTTCCACAAGCTTATCCACAGACCGTTCCTGCCAGCCTTCAAGCGCAAGGATGGCATCTCTGCGATTTTTCAGGCGGAAAATATCTGCGGGGCTTTCGAGCCAACCGAGCGCAAAGAACTGGTCGATTGTCTTCTCCCCAAGACCATCGATATCCAAAGCCCCGCGACTAACAAAATGCTTTAATCTTTCCGTGCGTTGTGCGGGACAGATGAGACCACCTGTGCAACGCACATCCACTTCCCCTTCAGCTGCTACAGCCTCGCTGCCGCATTCCGGGCAGTGATCGGGAAAAGCATAAGGTTCTCTTTCCACATCGCGGGTTAGGTTATCCACAACCTGTGGAATAACGTCGCCAGCACGTTGCACTACCACCCGATCCCCCGGCCTGACACCGAGGCGTTCGACCTCGTCACGATTGTGCAGCGTGACATTGGTGACAGTGACACCGCCGACGAGCACAGGAGCGAGACGACCTACAGGTGTCAGCTTACCTGTCCGACCGACCTGAATATCGATTGCCTCGAGCGTCGTTTCGGCCTGCTCAGCAGGAAACTTGTGCGCCAGCGCCCATCGTGGCGCCTTGGCGACGAAGCCTAGACGCTGCTGAAAATCAAGCCGGTCTACTTTGTAGACCACACCATCAATTTCGTATGGAAGGTCAGGACGTTCGCGAGCGATCTTATCATAATGAGCCAGCATCTCCGCTGCACTTTCCACTTTCGTGAAGAGCGGGGATACAGGCACTCCCCATCCTTCGATAACGCGGACGACCTCTTCCTGGGTTTTCCCTGGCACTTCGGATGCTGCCCCCCAACCATGCGCCCAGAACTTCAGCGGACGCTTTGCCGTCACGCTCGCATCCTTCTGTCGCAAGGAACCTGCTGCCGCATTGCGTGGGTTGGCGAATAGCTTGGCGCCCGCCCCTTCCTGAGCCGCATTAAGTGCCTGAAAGTCCGCTTTAGCCATATAGACTTCGCCGCGGATTTCGAAGACTTCGGGGATGTCAGTCCCAGATAGGCTCTGGGGAATATCGGCAATATGAGCGACATTCGGCGTCACATCCTCGCCAACCTGACCATCACCACGCGTAGCTGCGCGAACCAGCTTTCCGCCCTCGTACCTAAGAGAACAGGAAAGTCCGTCGATCTTGTCCTCGGCTGTGATCGCAAGTCCATCAGCCTCGTCTAACGAGAGAAAACGACGCACACGGGCTACCCATTCCTCCACCTCCGTCGGCGAGAAAGCGTTGTCGAGGCTCATCATGCGAACCTCATGGGTAACTTTGGAGAGCGGCGAAGCAGCTATCTCGTGGCCAACTGCCTTCGATGGAGAGTCTGGCCTGACGAGATGGGGAAAAGCTTCTTCCAGCTCCGCATTACGGCGGACCAGCGCGTCATATTCCTGATCGGTAATTTCCGGCGCATCTTCCGCGTGATAAAGCCGGTTATGGTGGGCAATCTTTTTGGCGAGCCGCATGAGTTCGTTAGCGGCATCGACTTCGGAAACCTCGTTCACACGCCCTCCAAAAGACGATCAGCTTGCGCACGGGCTTCGGGCGTGACTTCCGCGCCAGAAAGCATTCGGGCAATTTCTTCCTTGCGCCCGGCCTCATCGAGCAGGCCAACGCTGGTCCGGGTTACGGTACCGTCGGAACTCTTCGCGATCATGTAATGCGTACGCCCACGCGCCGCGACCTGCGGACTGTGTGTGACCGCCAAAAGCTGACCGTCCGACGCAAGTCTCGCCAGTCGTTCTCCGATCGCACTCGCCACGGCACCGCCCACGCCGCGGTCGATCTCGTCGAAGATCACGGTTGCCGCCCCGCCCTGCTCTGCCAGGGCGACCTTCAAAGCAAGGATGAAGCGCGACAGTTCGCCCCCGCTCGCAATCTTGTTGAGCGGGGCAAAATCGGCACCTGGATTTGTGGCGATGAGAAACTCGACACTGTCCATGCCATGTGGCCCCCATCGGTCTTCGGGAAGTTCTACAACCGCCGTCTTGAACCGTGCCGCATCCAGTTTCAGCGGCGCCAGTTCGCGCGCAACAGCTTCGTCCAGCTTCGCCGCAGCCGCCACGCGGTTGGCATGCAGCGCTTGAGCTTCTGCACGATACCTTTCTCCCGCTTCCGCAGCGGCGGCCTCGAGAGTTTCGAGCTCAGCCTCGCCGCCCTCGATTGAATCGAGTTGGCTACGCATCGTCCGCATGACCTCCGGCAGTTCGTCCACCTCGCAGCGGTGCTTCCGTGCCAGCGCGCGCAGTTCGAACAACCTCGTTTCGGCGGCTTCTAGCGCTGCGGGATCATGGTCGAGCGCCGCAGCCGCCGCTTCCAGCTTTTCTTCAGCCTCTCCCGCCTCGATCACCGCGCGGTCAAGTGCGCCGAGAGCCTCGGTCAAAAGGGGATGCTCGGGAGCGATCCTATCGAGCTTGCGGGCAGCCACGCGCAGGCTCGCCAGCGGGGAGTCGGAGCCTTCCCATAGATGCCGCAGTTCCTCGAGATCGCCCGATAGCCGTTCCCCTTTTTGCATGTCGGCCCGCGTTTCAGCCAGCCTAGCCTCTTCGCCAACTTCTGGTTCGAGAGCAGTCAATTCGCTCAGATGGGAGAGCAGCAAATCGCGATCAACCCGCGCCTGCTCCAGCGCATCACGCACACTCTCGAGCCGCGCTTCTGTCTCGCGCCATTTCGCCCAGGCTTGTTCGACCCGTGCAGTACCTGCCCCGGCAAAGCGATCGAGCAGCGCCCGATGACCGCGTGGATTGACCAGTCCGCGATCATCATGCTGGCCGTGCAATTCGACGAGGATACCCGCGATCTCACGCAGCAGTGCAACGCCGACGGACTGATCGTTGATGAAGGCCTTGCTGCCGCCGTCAGCCTTGAGCTGGCGCCGAATAATCAAGGGCTCACCCGGTTCGATCTCGATGTCGGCATCGTCGAGGGCTGCCGCGATCTGACCGGGCAGGGATGAGAATTCGAAACTTGCGGAAACACTGGCCTTCGCTTCGCCAGCGCGGACCAATCCACTGTCGGCACGGTTGCCGAGAACCAGCCCAAGCGAGTCGAGCAAAATCGATTTGCCTGCCCCCGTTTCGCCAGTGAGCACACCGAGGCCGCCCCCGAAATCGAGATCGAGCGCTTCGATCAGCACGATGTTGCGAATGGAAAGCCGGGTCAGCATTGCTACCCTATGTAACGCAGCCGGAACGCCGCGTCACTGTTCCCCTTATGATCGACTTGTGAATAGTCGTTCGCCGGTCAACTGGCCGAGACGCCAGCGGCATTGTCCTCGATCAGCTCGTAAGCCTTCTCGTACCATTCGTTGCCGGGATAGTTCGCGCCGAGGACGGCGGCATATTTTACCGCTTCCGGCTTGATTCCCAGTGCAAGGCTGCTTTCTACCAGTCGATAGAGAGCTTCCGGTGCATGGCTCGTGGTCTGATAAGTATCGACCACATTCTGGAACCGGATCTGTGCAGCGATCCAGCGGCCCGAACGCTGATAGTAGCGGCCGATTTCCATTTCCTTGCCGGCGAGATGATCTTCGACGAGGTCGATCTTCAGGCGCGCATCGGCAGCATACTGGGTCTGCGGGAAACGGCGGTTCACTTCGCGCAGCGCTGTCAGCGCCTGCTCGGTTACCTTCTGGTCGCGCTGCACATCGCTGATCTGCTCGTAATAGCTGAGAGCAATCAGGTAATAGGCGTATGGCGCGTCCTTGTTACCAGGATGGATCGACAAGAAGCGCTGCGCCGAAGCAACAGTCTTGTTGTAATCCCCCGCCACATAATAGCTGAACGCACTCATCAGCTGGGCACGGCGCGCCCAAGGCGAATAGGGATGCTGACGCTCGACCTCATCGAACAGCGCAGCGGCCAATTGCGGCTTACCACTGTCGAGTTCTGCCTTGGCCTGACCGTAAAGTGTCTCAACGTCGCGCGCGACATAGGCCGTGTCTTCGGGCCGGTTCGAACCGCCACCACAAGCTGCAGTGAGTGTAGTGGCTGCAGCGAGAGCGCCGAAGGCGAGCATGCGGGTGGTGCGCGATTGGGTCTTCATAGGGCCGAGCCTATAGCCAGCACCCCGCTGAACGCCAAGTGAAGTTATCGGCGATTTCACCGATATCACACACACCCACCCGTAGCTGGTCCGCGCTAATCAATCACAGGCCAGTCCGCTTCCTCCTGTCCACGCGTTTTCCAGAGCGAGTAAGCGACCCCAGCCCCGATCAAGCCTATGGTGACGCCCAGGCTGATCCACGGCGGCATCTTGTCACCGCCCAGTAGGAAGTCGGAAACGAAGATCTTGCTGCCGATGAACACCAGTACCGCTGCCAAGGCATATTTGAGGTAATGGAAGCGATGCACCATCGCCGCCAACGCGAAATAGAGCGCCCGTAGTCCCAGGATCGCGAAAATGTTCGAAGTGTAGACGATAAAGGTATCCGTCGTGATCGCGAAGATCGCCGGGACACTATCTACCGCAAACACGAGATCGGCGAGATTGATGACGACCAGTGCGAGCAGCAGTGGTGTGGCGGCGCGCACAATTTTGCCGGTTTTGGCGTCCTCTACCTTTACCAGGAAGCGCTGCCCGTGAAGGTCGGGCGTGACACGCATATGCCGGCTGATCCACTTCACCGCCGGATTACTGCCAACGTCCATCGGCTCGTCCCCGGCGAAGAACATCTTGATACCGGTTACGATCAGAAAAGCGGCGAACAGGTACAGCACCCAATACGCTTCTGCCAGGATCGCCGCCCCGCCTGCAATCATCAGACCGCGCAGCACGATTACTGCCATGATGCCCCACAGGAGCGCGCGATATTGATATTTCGGGGGGATAGAGAAATAGGTGAATATCAGGCTGATCACAAAGACATTGTCGATCGAGAGGGCCTTCTCGATGAAGAAGCCCGTGTAGTACTGCATCCCCGCTTCGGGTCCGCGTTCCATCCAGACCCAGAAACCGAACAGCAGAGCCACTCCGATGTAGAACACGGATAGCTTCAGGCTCTCAGCGATTCCGATTTCCTTATCCTCCTTATGAAGGACACCGAGATCGAACGCCGTCAGGACGATGACGATGGCAAGGAAGGCGGCCCAGAACCACAAGGGGGTGCCGAGCCAGTCCGCTAGGAAAAAGTCGATCATGCTTGCTGCTCCCGAACAGAGCCGACTGCCGGAAGAGCGGATTTAAGCAGGAAGTATCCTGTCAGGGCCGCGACCGTCGAGCCAGCCAGCACGCCAAGCTTCACGGCATCTATCTCGCCGGCAGTCGTGAAAGCGAGATTGCCGATGAAAAGGCTCATGGTGAAACCGATTGCCGCGAGAAGCGACAAGGCGTGAATCTGCCGCCAATTGACCTCATCCGGCAGACTGGCGAGCTTCATCTTCACAGCCAGCCAGGCAAAACCGAAGATACCCGCCTGCTTGCCGATGAGTAGGCCCAGCGCGATGCCGAGGGGCAGAGGGTCGAGTAGCGCTGACGGTTCGAGACCGACCAGCGTCACGCCTGCGTTCGCAAAGCCGAAGACCGGGATGACCAGGAATGCGACCCATGGATGCAGGGCATGTTCCATGCGTTCCAGCGGGCCGCGATCGCTGGATCGATCCAACGGTATTGTCAGTGCCGCCGCGACACCCGCCAGGGTGGCATGTACGCCCGATTTCAGGACGAAAGCCCACATCAGGATTGCCAACAGCACGTAAGGGATCGTCGAAGCTACTTTAGCGCGCCCGAGAGCCAGCATCATGATAAATACCATGGCGGCCGCAGCGAGCATGCCGGTATCGATTTCACCCGAATAGAACAGTGCAATGATCGCGATCGCCCCGATGTCGTCGATCACGGCAATCGCGAGCAACAGGGCCTTCAACGCGACAGGCACGCGCGGCCCCAGCAGCGAGAGAATACCGAGTGCGAAGGCGATGTCTGTCGCTGCCGGTATCGCCCATCCCTGAATATTGTCGGGAGTGCCCAGATTGAACCCGATAAATACGAGGGCTGGCAAAACCATACCGCCGAGTGCTGCGACCAAGGGGAGCGACGCTTTGCCCCAGCTCGACAGCTGGCCTTCCAAAACCTCACGCTTGACCTCCAAGCCGACGAGGAAAAAGAAAACGGCCATGAGGCCGTCGTTTATCCAGAGCAGGAGAGGCTTATCGATCACGAAGCTATCGATCGCAAAGACGACCGGAATGTCGAGCAACGAGACGTAATTGGCAGCAAGAGGCGAATTGGCAACTGCAAGGGCAAGCGCCGCTGCGAAAATCAGGACGATTCCTCCGGCACTTTCTTTTTGCAGGAAGTCGCGCAGCAGAGGCGTAATGGCGTTGACCATGGGATTTCTCCGGAAGGTGGGTAGCTGTGAAGTACGAGGAGCGATCAGCAGCGCGCGATAGTGGCTGCATAGGCGCACATACGGCGCACGCCGCGACTAGCCGAAAGGTCGCAAAGCAGAGTGAACCTTGCCGGGTCGAGTTGCCAGATAGTCTTTGAATGCGCCGTCATCGATAGCTCCCTGATCGAATTTCAAGTCGATCGGACTACCGGAGCAGATGGGCTGGATAAGGAAAACGGGCCCGTCAGATTGCATCGGTATATCCGATACGGCCGACATCACGTGCGCTCAAGCGCCCGCCAGAGGGGCCCGGTCCGTGGAAGGGACAATAGCCGAAATGATCAGGAATTCAAGCCGCGCGGCAGCATAGTCGACGCGCGGCTTGTTTCGGTTCAACTTTCGCTGATGCCTTCCGGTGCATCCCAAAGCAGGTGACGCGTTTCAAGCATGACCAGATTGTTGCTGCGGACGATTTCCCCACGGGTCTTGTAGCCCAGCAACTGCTCGGGATCGGTGCCGGGATTGTGGGTGAGCACCCGCAATTCCTCGCTTGTGAAATCGGTGAGTCCGCGTGCGCGCTCGATACCCTTGCTGTCGTAGATGTGCAGAACGTCACCACGGGTAAAGTCGCCATCCATACTGATGACATCTGCCCGCCGGATTGGACGCTTGCCTTGAGCAAGCGCATCGGCAACCGCTTCGGAAACGACAAGGCTACCCGCCATCTGGAGACGATTGGCGATCCAGCTATCCCATCCGGACAGCGGGTTCGGGTTCGGCAAAACCTTTGTCGCGCGGCGGCTGCCATCAAGCACGGTGGAAAGCGGGTGATCGACTTCGCCCTGCGCAATCCAGGTGGTTACGCCCGCTTCTTGCGCCATGTTGGCTGCCTGTAGCTTGGTTTCCATACCCCCGGTACCCAGCGTGCTCTTCCCTTTGGTTGCTGCCATATAAGGCCCGACATCGCTGACTTCGGGAATGAACTGAGCTTCGGGATCGTCCGGATTACGGTCGTACAGGCCGTCGACGCCGGTCAGGATAATGAAGTCCGTCGCGCCAATCATCTGCGCCACCTTGGCCGCGAGGCGGTCATTATCGCCCACACGGATTTCCTCGGTAGTGATCGTGTCGTTCTCGTTGACGATCGGCATCACACCCGATTCCAGCAGGCGATGGACCGTGTTGCGAGTATTGAGGAAGCGGCGGTGATCCTCGAAATCGCCAAGGGTCAGGAGGACCTGCGCGATCTCGAAACCGAATTCGTGGCCGACCTGCTTGTAAGCGTTGAGGAGAAGCGGCATGCCGCAGGCCGCGGCGGCCTGCTTGTCCGAAACTCCTGCGCTCTCCGGCGTCTCGCCGATAATGCGCAGCCCCAAAGCGACTGATCCCGACGAACACACGATAACCTCGTTACCCTGCGACCGCAGCAAAGCGACATCTTCGAGCAAGCGCTGCAGGAAACCATATCGTGGGGTCAGGAGTTCCTGATTGGCAAGCAATGCCGAACCGATCTTGACAACAATATTGCGTTTCTTGGTCATATCTAAAAAATGTCTCTAACTTGAAATTTCTGTAACAGAACGTAGATAGGGATGGTGCAGTGCACAACCGGATTTTTCAGAATATCGAATGCGCAAAAGGCTGGAAGTATTCTTTGAAGAAATAGCGATGACTTAATTTTCTGTTATTTCGTTTTGGTACTAAATCGAGAATTACACAAAGCGCCCTGAGCGCGGAAACGGAATTCTACCATTATTAATTCTATACTTATTGTCGGCTGCGGAAAAATGGGCTCCGCGTTACTTTCGCAATGGGTCTCGGGCGGCGAGAAGATCACCGTCGTCGACCCGATGGCAAGCGATTTGCCGAACGGCGTTTCGCTCGTCCGCGACCGGGAAGAAATTGCTGACCAACGCTTCGACTGCATCGTCGCCGCCGTCAAGCCGCAGATGTTCGATGATGTGATGCCAGATTATGCCGGCAACTTGTCCGATGATGGATATGTCCTCTCGATCGCCGCCGGATATTCCGCTGGAAGACTGTCGAAATTAATGGGCGACAAGCCCGTCGTGCGTGTCATGCCGAACCTCCCGGCTGCGATCGGTCGCGGTGTCAGTGGTCTCTGCGCAGGGCCTCTGGTATCCGATGCGCACATGGCCCATGCCGAAGAGTTCATGGGCCGCGCTGGGACGACCATCGTCGTCGATAGCGAAGAGAAGCTAGACCGCGTGACTGCGGTTGCAGGCTCAGGCCCCGGCTATGTGTTCGAAATCGCGCGCGCCTATGCCGAAGCTGCGATGGCGCAGGGTTTCACCGAGGAGGAAGCGCGTGAAATGGTTCTAGGCACCATCGGTGGCGCCATCGCCATGGCAAGCGAGCCCTCTGCCCCTAGCCTGGAAGATCTACGCAATTCGGTGACGAGCAAGGGTGGCACGACTGCGGCCGGCCTCAATGCACTAAATGGCGACAATGGCCTTTCCGACCGCCTGCATGCAACGTTGCAGGCCTGTTACGACCGGGCGGTAGAGCTGCGCTGAAACCTTTGCGCCTCCCGTCCCTTTTATATGTGAGAGAGAAAATATGAACGATCAGACATTAGATCCGCAGATGCACATCGCCACCCTTGGCGAAAATGCACGTAATGCCGCCCGTGGCCTGCTTTCAGCAAGCACGGATGCGAAGAACAAGGCGCTGCGAGAAGCCGCCAAGGCGTTGCGCGATAAGACCCCCGAACTGCTTGAAGCCAATGCCGAGGATGTGAAAAGCGTCGAAGGAAAGAAGCCGGATAGCTTCATCGACCGCCTCAAGCTTACCGAAGATCGCATCGAGGGAATGGCTTCTGCTCTGGAACAGATTGCCGAACTGCCCGACCCTGTTGGTCGCGAACTGGCGAGCTTCGATCGGCCCAACGGCCTCACCATCCAGCGCGTTGCCGTGCCGATCGGCGTTATCGGCATGATCTATGAAAGCCGCCCGAATGTCGGTGCGGACGCTAGCGCTCTATGCCTCAAGAGTGGAAATGCCGTGATTCTCCGTGGCGGCAGCGAAAGCCGCAACTCTACGCGCGTCATTGTCGAATGCATGCGCACCGGCTTAAGGGCTGCGGGCCTGCCCGAAGATGCGGTGCAAACGGTCGGTACCACAAATCGCGAAGCTGTGGCCGCGCTGCTCAAGGCTGACGAGTTCGTCGATCTCGTCATCCCGCGCGGTGGCCGGGGACTTGTGGAGCTTGTTCGCGATCAGGCCAGTGTGCCCACCCTCCTCCACCTCGACGGAAATTGTCATAGCTACGTCCACGAAGCGGCCGACCTCGACAAGGCAGCCGAAGTCATCCGTAATGCAAAGCTGCGCCGCACCGGCGTTTGCGGCGCGACCGAAAGCATCGTGGTGGACCGTTCGATTGCCAAGGATTTCGTCCCGAAGCTTACGACAATCATGGGTAGCGATTGCGAATTGCGTGGCGACGAAGAAGCGGTCGCAATCGATGGCAGCATCAAGCCCGCTACCTCGGAAGACTGGAATACCGAGTATCTCGATCCGATCGCTTCGGTAAAGGTAGTCGACGGCCTCGATGAAGCGATCCACTGGGTGAGCGAACATTCTTCGCACCACACCGATGCGATCATGACCGAAGATGATGCTGCGGCGAAGAAGTTCATGACCAGCATCGACAGCGCTATTGTCATGCGCAATGCCAGCACGCAGTTCGCCGATGGCGGCGAGTTCGGCATGGGCGCAGAAATCGGCATTGCTACTGGCAAAATGCATGCTCGTGGGCCGGTTGGCCTCGAACAGCTGTGCAGCTTTAAATACCTAGTACACGGCGAGGGTCAAACCCGCCCGTAAATTAGCCGACAATCCGAAGTCGATAAAGCCGCCGTCGCCTATTAGCGTCGGCGGCTTATTCGTGCTTATCAGATGTTGGTGCTGCTCGGGATCAGGCTGGGCAGCAGAAAGTCATAGGGCCTCATTCTTTCCGCATTGCGTGACACGATCTGGCTTTCGACGCTCGCAAGCGCAGCCTGGAACCGCGCAAGAGGGCCTTCAGCTCCGACAATTTGCGGATCGCGGAACCACTGCGGATAGGGATATTGCGGGGAAAGATAAGTGCCGAGCGGGCGGTAATAGAGCGAACCGAGAAGGTAGAGCACCTTCAGCTGTTCGAGCGCCAATGTTTCGGGCGGCATCATTGCCAACCAATCCGTTTTGGTGCCACCTTGTTGGGTGTCGGGTGCTGGTTGCCAGTACGCACCGGTCACAGCCGGGGCGTACTCCATGATCGCTTTTTGCGGAAAGTTGACTGACGCGTGCTGCGCGCTCGCGGTGAAAATAGTCATCGTGCACAGGTCGATCAGGTCCTGGATCGTCGCAGGCGCGCTGAAACCCAGCAGTTTCCCGCTATCCGCGATCGCCCCCGCCCAGGCCTGAAGCTCGGTATCACCCGTTATGTCCGTATCGGCATCGTAATATACCCGGACATATTCCTCGACCCAGGTTTCGATGGCTTCCCAAACCAGCAGGCCATCGTCACGATATGGGTAGTTGGTAAGCGCTGAACTCGTTCCCACGCCGCGTGCTTCGATGTCCTTCGGCAACATACCTTTGTCAAAATCGAAACTGAGGCGGGCTTCAACCGCAGTTTTCTGACTGCTCTGAATTGTGCCTGCAAAGATATGATCGATCGGGCCGCCGGGGGTGATCAGGCTGGTGGCAGCGGCCTCGTTGATAAACATCGTGCCTTCGAAATGCCGAACCAGCAGAGCATTGATAGGATGAAGTTCCGCCAAATGACGATGCGTGGCAACAGCCACAGCCTCGATCACCAGATGCGTCCGGGCGAGATGGGCGAAGAGTTCGTGATAATTACCATCGGCAACCTGCACCACCAGCTTGGCCATCTCCCAGCCCCATTGCCTGGTTTGGCTCATTGCGGGTGTCATGACAGGGCTTGCGTCGTTGGACGGATCGCAATTGATGGCCACCGGTACCAGACTGCCGCCTTCCGGCGGAACGGCGAACAGGGCTACCGGACAAGTCAGGTACTTCGCGATCCCGTCCCATTCGCCCGGTTCGATGATCGACAGCGCCGAATAATCGCATTGAAACAAGCGTCCTTGAGCAAGAGCGTCCTCAAGCTGGTCTCCTGCTACGACTGCCGAGTATTGTTCTGCGGTGATCTGGCACTTGTCGGGAACCGCAGAAACCGCCTCGATCAGAACGCTGTTCGGTCCGGCGACCCTGAGGTTCGCAAATTCGAGATCGTCCTGAAAGGTATAGGCGATCGCCGGAATGTCGATCGTCTTGAAATTGTCGAGATAGGTCTGAAGTGAGCGTGGATGATCGCTGCCCAGCGCCGCCTGTGTCGCTCCACGCAGTTCGATGATAGCTTTCAGTTTGGATACGTGGTTTTTAAGGTCCGCGATCGCTATCTCTGCTTCGACCATGTGAACACCGTCGGCAACCAGTTCCGCCAGCCCTTTCCTGCCGGCGATATCCGCGACAATCTTGGCCCCCAGCGAGGCGACATCCTTCTCCACTGCGGCGACGACGGCCCGGTCCGCGTCCAGCAGGAGCGGATCCAGAGAGGAAAGTCCTTGTGCGATGAGCGCGCATTCTACCTCGATCTGGTTTCTTGCCAGCTCGAGAACGATCTTCGCCAGCTTGAGCCACCATTCCAGCGTAGGATTCTCGGCCGTGGGCAAGGTCTTGACCACTGGCACGCCTTCGACCGACGGGACGCAGTCGGTCCATTCGTACTGCGCCTGGCTCGCGGCCAGCTGCTCTTGCCGGGCCTGCCTTTGCGATTGTGTATCATTTTGGGGCAGTGAAGGGGAAATCGGGGCTTGCTTGGGCATTTCTGGTCCATCCTTCTTACTGAGTGGGAGCCTGCCTACTCGACAATAGTTAACGCCCAGCCTAGGGCATACGTAGTAATACGGGGGGTAACCCGTTCGGGGATGTTAGGCGCTTGGGGGTTATTGCGCTGCGATGGGGAAGGTTGGAAGAATTGTTCGCGCATTAGCGATTCCGGATTTGCCGCAGGATGTGCGCGCAGATTACGTTACCGCGGCGGCGACGCAGGTTCAGAAGCAGGCGCGGTGGTTGTTCGTCGCGCTTTTGCTGACCTGTCCGCTGGCCATTTTCGTCACGCCCGAAAGCAGCGGCTGGTTCGTGCGCTGGGTGCTGCCGCTGGGCATGTCGATCTACTGTCTTTCCGGCTTGCTTACTTTGTTCAAGGGTACAGCCTTCGAAGGCAAGCCATGGCGCGCCGAGAAATTCATCGTCGAAAGCTGGTTCTCCTCGCTGATCGGCGCGATGATCAGCACCAGCTGGGCGATCGCGAGCTGGCTCAGCGCCGAGGGGTTCGAGCGGCTGCACTTCCCCGTCATTCTGGTGATGGGCGCGCTGGCGACGGCCTATTGCGTGGCGAGCATCCGGGCCGCGGCCGCGATGCATCTGCTGATCGACATCGTCCCTATCGCCGCGTTGCTGCTGATCTTCGGCACCACGCTCGACCGGGCGGCGGCGGTCAGCCTGGCGCTGGCGGGGATCTTCCAGTGGCGGATGATCAACATGCATCACCAGCAGGTGGTGGAGCTGCTGCTGCTTCAGCGCAAGAACCACACCCTCGCCCTCACCGATCCGCTGACCGGATTGCTCAACCGCCGCGCTTTGCTCGATTTTGCCGAGGCGCTGGGCGATGACGACGGCCCTTCCCGCCTGCTCCTGATCGATATCGACCGGTTCAAGCAGGTCAACGACATGCATGGCCATGACGTGGGCGATTGCGTGCTGCAGGAGATCGCCCGGGTGATCGAATCCTATGCGGGCAACAATGTCAGCGCCGCGCGGCTGGGGGGCGAGGAGTTTGCCCTGCTCGGCACGCGTGAGGCGCTGCCCTGCTCCACGGCCGAAACCCTGCTCGACAAGGTGCGCGAGGCGGCCATGCCCCATGGGGAGCGGATTACGGTCAGCATCGGCATTGCCGAGGGCACGCTGGAAGACGATCCCGCCTGGCGCAATCTCTACCGTCAGGCCGACGATGCGCTGTACGAGGCGAAGCGTTGCGGGCGGGACCGGGCCTGCCATGCGGATGAACTGGAGATCGCCGGCCGTGCCCTGCGCACCATGGCCGATTCGCGCCCCGGTTCCTCCCCCACCATCATGTAGGCCCACCGCCGCGCAAGGCCCGTTTCGTGTAGGATTGCCCTAGGGGGAATCCTATTCGCTTTCCTACACGCCCCGTTCCTGCCCATGCCGTGCGCTTCGCCACCAGCAGGAGACGCACGCATGACCCGCCGCAAGGACCCTTCCGAAACCCGCACCCCCGTCGCCGCAGAGGACATTCCCGCCTTCGACACCGTGCCGGTCAAATACCGCCACGATGGCTGGACGCCCGCCCGCCAGAAAGCCTTCATCGGCGCGCTGGCCGATACCGGCTGCGTCAGCCGCGCCGCGCGCTATGTCAACATGAGCCCCGAGGGCGCCTATTACCTGCGCCGCCGCCCCGGGTCCGAAAGCTTTCGCCGCGCATGGGAGGCCGCGCTCGATCTCGGCGTGCAGCGCCTGAAGGACATCGCCTATGAACGCGCGATCGACGGCCAGCTCAGCCCCGTCTTCGTCGCCGGCAAGCTGAAAGGCTTCCGCCGCATCCGCAACGATCGCCTGCTGATGTTCTGCCTGAGGATGAACGCCCGCGACGAACGCGGCAAACGCCTCGCCGCGAATTATTTTAACGCAGGGTCCTCAAGTAGCGCAGCGATAGGACCACAAAGACTGTCCTCAAACTCTTCCAGACCCGCGACCATGACCACCCCCGCCCTCAGCCGCGCGGAGAAGGACGACATGAACGCCGCCATGGTCGAACATTTCGATCCGGTGGAGATGAATTTGGAGGAGATCGAGGCGATGCAGGCCCAGCTGGCCGAAATCGCCCGCCGCAAGCGCGCCGACGAGGACGGCTCGCCGGAGAACGATGCCGACACGCACTTCGCCCACCTCGTCACCACCGACTGGAAGGCCGCCGGCGAGCTGGAAGACCTCTACTCTGTTGAGGAGGAGCTGGAACAGTGGAACGAGGACGAGGACTACTGGAAGGATTTGGGGTGAGGCTCGCATGAGCCTCACATGAAAATCGAATTTTGAATACCTTGTAAATCGCGAGCATGTCGAAGGACTATTTTTGCGGCTAGAAATTTAAGGCACTATTTCCATCGCTTCTGGAGCGTACAATAGCGACGCCAATATTGATTCCAAAGTTAGCTTATTACTTTGTAAGCGCTCGCTAGCTTCGACTCTCCATACGAGATCCGCCTCCCCTGGGAAGGTGCCTTTCAATTCGCGCAAGACTGCTATCGCCGTAGTGGCCCACGAGCGAAATTCCGCAAGGGACCAGTAACGCACGTTGTCTAACTGCGGATCGGCACCTGATTTCGCTTTCGTACAAGGTGTAACCAGCACAGGCTCAATAGTCATCTCCTTAGCGGCCGACACTTTCTTTTTAAGCCACTTGGGATGTCCCGATGCCTGTCGAGCCTTCACCGCGCCAAAAACTGTGAGTGCGTCGCCATCCGCATGATCTTCGAACACAATGCCCAATTGTGATCCTAACCACCAAGGGTCAGGCGCAGCATCACCCTCTTCGTTTCCAGCGGTAAACCCCAATAATTCGCCAAGCTGTACCTGACCATGCTCAAATTCAGCAGCGTTAGATAGCTTGCGCGAGATTTCAGCGGCAAGCACCTCAAATTTTTTGTTTGTTGCCGTACCTAAATCGAGGAACTTTTGCTCCAATTTCTCAACTTGGAGCAATACCTCGTTACTCGTCTGCTCTTTTTCCTCATCGATAGGACCAACAGTTCGGGCGAGCGTGTTCAGCCACGAAATTGACGGAGCGGCGCCTTTCGCTCGCATGAATTGCTCCCGTGCCGCTTTCGCCTGAGCGTCATCTGGAGAAGAGGAGAGTCGAAGAGCTGCCGATCCAGCGAGATAATGCCAGAGCGCGCGATAACCGCGCAAGGCGGGATCGTGAAGGCCCGCTAAAATAGCCTTCGCAGCTATTAATGCTGCTGAGTAATCTTTATTCCAGATAGCCTCTTGGTAGCTAACCTCTTGCGCGACGACAGAATTCAAATCCGACATACCGGGAAATTCTTCTTGAAGAAATTTTCCAATCGAACCTCTTATCTGTCCATCTACTGTTGACCATCCCGCGTCGTTATTGAGAAACATTTCGAAATTCTCAAAAATATTTTGAGCATTTACGTCGGTTGATTGATTTACACCAAACTTAAGTTCAGCCTGAAGCTCTGGATGAAAATACTTCCATTTGCGCCTGTCGGCTAAGAGATCGACAAGTTCTGTCCCTGTTACAACTACACAAGATCTATCTTGCAAGGCTCTTGTGCAACGGCCAACGGCCTGCAGGACACGAGTTTGGATGCGCTCATTAAAAAGCGCGGTTGCTGTCATTTTCGTCATAATAAAACGTTCTTGCGCATTCATAGCGCGAGGCAGGCCATCGACAGACAAAAGACGGCACTCATCGCCTGGAAAGTCTATCCCGTCGTAACGATTTGCCAGAATAGCCACCGCCCTTGGCGACGAGACGAAGGGAGCTTTATCAGACTCTATGTCATCTGCATCAAATGTTTGAAAAGTGGGCAACTCGCTCGCAACCGCAGCACGATGAGTATCGGCCTGAGCGGAAGACGGCGTGAGAACAACTGACCTACCAGCCCTTTCTTCCATCCGAACCCTCAGGGCATCGGTGGCATCACCTGTTAATGAGAGACTTGGGAAAACGAAGAAACGACGACCAACCCCTGCGTTTTGAAAGCCATCCGGTGCGCGAAGTCGGTCAATCGAACGTCTCCCGGTGAGACGCTCAAGGTCGCCGCCAGCCCCTAGCGTCGCAGACATGAAGATACGCTGCGTGGCATTTGCGAACGGTTGATGTGTCGAGGTGGGCGGGATCAATGGTCGAATTAATATTTCGCGCGAGCCTAGATAAATATGACAGGCATCCAAGTGATCCCTCAGCAAAGACCAAGGAAAGAAGATGTTTGGTGCATTTTGATCGGCAAAAGCATCAATAATCGAAATCAATTCCGTTGAAATTTCAGAAACTTGGGGCGATGGCAGCTTCTCCACCCAGTTTGAATCAGCAGCGCCTACCCAGTCCCCAGTGAGCCGCGAATATTGCTCCGCGTCGATATGCGGCTTCAAAAATGCGGCTAAAGAATCATGAAGTGGAGTGCCTGCTTCGATACTCAGCGACCACATTTTTGCGACGTAATTTTCGGCGGCATGTGCGTCATCAATTATAATTATATCTGGATCCAGAAAATATGGATGAGTGTTGAAGAGGCCAGAATAGGTACTTACTGCGACTTGTGCGCCTGTTTTGTATGCTGTTGTGTCTGAAGGCGTAAAATTGGACTTCGATCCCGACAAATCAACCGCGTCAATTCCATACTGATTACGCGCTTGCAAAATTGTCTGGCGAACTAGCTGTACCGTAGGGCAAAGATATAATACTCTTTCCCGAAATTTAAGGCGTCGCCAATCAGCTATAAGCATCCCAACAAGGGTTTTTCCGCTTCCCGTGGGTAACTGCAACGCTACATCAGTTTTATTGACGAAAGAAAATGCGTAAGATTCAAGCATCTCTTTCTGATGCGGCATAACGTCAGGAAATTGGCGTTTCGTGAGAGTTTTAAAGTGAGCTGCAGGATTTTCCGCCGCCACCTGTTCGAACGTGTCAGTCTTAAACGCCATCTAATATTTTCCCGTTATCAGCGCGATGGTAAACCCTTTTGGCAATACTTTCATTGCCATGGTTTAGCTGCCGCGCCTCGCTCCTTTTCTACTTTTCCACCAATTTTCTTTCGTACATCATAGACGCCACAACCCGCAGCCCCCCCCAAAGAACCTCACCGCTTCTTGCGCGCCTTCCTAGCCGCATACTTCGCATCGCGCGCAGCTTTCAGCTCTTCCTCGGTCGGCTCGGGAACGGCAGCAGCCTCCGCTGCGGCTTTGTCGGCAGCCAGCTTCTCGGCCTTGGCCTGTTCGCGCGCAGCGCGCTTGGCGGCGCTCTTTTCGGCGGCTTCGGCTTCGCGGGCTTCCTGCGCGGCCTTGCGCCGGGCAACGGTCTCGTCATCCACCTTGGGCTTGTTGGCGAGCTTCTTCAGCGCTTTCTCGCGGGCCTTCTGGGCCAGGGCGGCGCGGTCTTCGAAGGTAGGGTCTTTATATCCAGCCATTATGGGGCAGTATCTCTTCTGGTTGGCCGGGGCGTGCCCGGCGTGAAAGGCAGGTTTTGACGAAACGTGCCGCGTGGCCCGCCTGTCTTCGATCCGCAGCGGGGCATTGTGGCCCCATGCGGAATGCGTGCATCCCTCCCCACCTGCGCAGGGCCGGATCGCCATGGGCGAACCGCATTCGCGGGATGCGCGCTATTCTTCTCCCATACGCAGCGCTGCAATGAAAGCTTCCTGTGGAATCGAGACGTTTCCGTACTCGCGCATCCGGGCCTTGCCCTTCTTCTGCTTCTCCAGCAGCTTCTTCTTGCGGCTGATGTCGCCGCCGTAACATTTGGCGGTCACATCCTTGCGCATGGCGGCAATGGTTTCGCGGGCGATCACCTTGCCGCCGATCGCGGCCTGGATCGGCACCTTGAACAGGTGGCGCGGGATAAGGTCCTTCAACCGTTCGCACATGCCGCGGCCACGGCTTTCGGCCACGTCGCGGTGGACGATCATCGACAGGGCATCGACCGGTTCGTTGTTCACCAGGATGCTCATCTTCACCAGATCGCCTTCGCGCAGGCCGATCTGTTCGTAATCGAAGCTGGCATAGCCGCGGCTGATCGATTTCAGGCGGTCGTAGAAATCGAACACCACTTCGTTGAGCGGCAATTCATACGTCACCTGCGCGCGGCCGCCGACATAGGTCAGGTCGATCTGGATGCCGCGCCGATCCTGGCACAGCTTGAGGATGGAGCCGAGATATTCGTCGGGCGTGTAGATCACGGCCTTGATCCACGGTTCGTCGATCTGTTCGATCCGGCTGGGATCGGGATAGTCGGCCGGGTTGTGGAGCATGATTTCCTGCGCCGGGTCGGTCCGCGATTTGTTGAGCTGGATGCGGTAGACCACGGAAGGTGCGGTGGTGATCAGGTCCAGATCATATTCGCGGGTGAGGCGTTCCTGGATGATCTCCAGGTGCAGCAGGCCCAGGAAGCCGGCGCGGAAGCCGAAGCCCAGCGCGGCGCTGCTCTCGGCCTCGAAGGTGAAGCTGGCATCGTTGAGGCGCAGCTTGCCGATGCTTTCGCGCAGCTTCTCGAAATCGGCCGCGTCGACCGGGAAGAGGCCGCAGAAGACCACGGGCTGCACTTCCTTGTAGCCCGGCAGCGCGCTTTGCGAGCCGCCCTTCACGGTGGTGATCGTGTCGCCGACCTTGGCCTGTTCGACTTCCTTGATCTGCGCGGTGATGAAGCCGATTTCGCCCGGGCCCAGTTCGGGCAGATCGGTGCGCTTGGGGGTGAAGCAGCCGACGCGGTCGATCAGGTGCTGGGTGCCGCCCTGCATGAACTTGACGTTGAGGCCCTTCTTGATGACCCCGTCCATCACCCGCACGAGGATGACCACGCCGAGATAGGGATCGTACCACGAATCGACGAGCATGGCCTTGAGCGGCGCGTCACGGTCGCCCGTGGGGGCGGGAATGCGCTGGACCAGCGCCTCGAGCGTTTCCTCGATGCCGATACCGGACTTGGCACTGGTGAGCACGGCGTCGGAAGCATCGAGGCCGATAATGTCCTCGATTTCGGCCTTCACCTTGTCGGGTTCGGCCGCCGGCAGGTCGATCTTGTTGATGACGGGCACGATTTCGTGGTCATGTTCGATCGACTGGTACACGTTGGCGAGCGTCTGCGCCTCCACGCCCTGCGCCGCGTCGACCACCAGCAGCGCGCCCTCGCACGCGGCCAGGCTGCGCGAAACTTCATAGGCGAAGTCCACATGGCCGGGCGTATCCATGAGGTTGAGCTCATAGGTCTCGCCATCCTTGGCGGTGTAGTTGAGGCGCACGGTCTGCGCCTTGATGGTGATGCCGCGCTCCTTCTCGATGTCCATGTTATCAAGGACTTGCTCGGACATCTCGCGATCGGTCAGCCCCCCGCAGAACTGAATCAACCGGTCCGCCAGCGTCGACTTGCCATGGTCGATATGGGCGATGATGGAAAAGTTGCGGATCTTGGAAAGGTCGGTCATTGCCCGCGCCCTTTAGCCGCGCCGCATCGACCTGTCAGCAGCAAAGCGCGTGATCAGCCTTCTTGCGGTCCGCCACCCTGTTTCGGGGCGTTGGGCGACAGCTTGAATTGCGCGAAGCTACCTAGCGCGGCTTGCGGCGCCTGGCTGTATTTGCCCGCGGGGAGCGAGGTCAGCGGAGCACCAGCCGCTGCTAACGCATAGGGGCTCACACGGCTGCGGGTACACAGCCCACCCGCCCCGTCGTCGACCAGCTCCTGCTCGAACTCGACACCTTGTGTATCGCCCATCGTTCTTCGCACCGTACACACCGCAAGCTGTCCTTGCCCGAAATCGAGCACAAACTGAGTCCCGATGGGCACGTCCTGCAATCCCTGGATCATCGCCCCGGAACGAGACATGTTGCGGAGAGTGACGTCGTAGTAATGATCCTCATGAATGAGCCCAATCTTGCGAAAAACCGTGCGCCGACTGGCACGCTGGCTGCCCTGATCTGTCGGCTCGAGCGTCCAAATGCCGTGAGTGATTTCCTCAAGAACTGTTTGCTGCGGGACCGCATCCGAAAAGACGAAACCCTGGACATGGCCAATGCCGATTTTCTTTAGCTCAGCCATGAGATCCATCGCGTGAACCCCTGTGGCGACGGTTTCCATGCCCATCGCACCAGCCAAGGCGACAACCGCTTTGACAAGCTCCATGTCGCCTAGATCGTTTCCCATCACTGGCTCGAAGAAACTTCCACCAATCTTCAGAGTACTGAACGGCGCACGCCGGAGATAAGATAGAGACGACAGACCGGTACCGAACTGGTCGAGCGTAAGCCGCACGCCAAGCTTGAACAGGGAACCGAGTGCGGCTGTGACGCTGATACTGTCACCAAGCAGCACAGATTCCTTGAGCTCAAGGTCTAGCCGTGAGGGATCGAGTCCGGTTTCCTCCAATATATCCGCGACCATCTCGGCAAACCCTGCCGCTTCAAACTGCACCGGAGATATGTTCATCGAGAGACGCAGATGGGACGGCCATTTGCATGCATCCTCGCATGCTTTGCGCAATGCCCATTCGCCGATCGGAAGGATCAAGCGGCTTCCTTCTGCAACCGGTAAGAAGGTCTCTTGGGAAACCTGCCCCCGTTCCACGTCCTCCCAACAATACTGGGCTTCCAGCGCTACGACACGATTGGTGCTGAGATCGACACACGGCTGATATTCGATGGTGAAATTACCAGCCTCAATCGCGGCTGACAGATCATCCTCCATCCTTTTTCGAAGAGTGGCTTCGTGTTCCAAATCAGCCGCGTAAAAGCGAAATTGCCCGCGCCCCCCGTTCTTGGAGGCATAAAGCGCGAGATCTGCGGCGCGGGTCAAATCCTCCCGCTCGATCCCGTCGTATGGCGCAATGGCAATTCCTACCGAACAACCGATAGTGCAACGGCCTTCTTCGACCGAATATGGCTGGGAAATTATCTGGATGACCTTTTTGGCTATTTCTCCAAGTTCGCCCCGATCATCCATGTCAGGAATTAGAACTTGGAATTCATCTCCACCAAGGCGGCCAATTTCACCGCGGCCGGCGACTGCTTGATTCAGCCTCTCGGCAACTTGTTGCAGCAATTGATCACCCGCTGCGTGTCCGAGGGTATCGTTGACCTGCTTGAACCGGTCCAGGTCTAACATGAGCAGAGCCGCTGCCCGCTTGGCAGCCCGAAAAGTCTGCAAAGTGGAATCGATACGCTGCTCCATACGATGGCGATTGGCTAGGCCAGTAAGCGTATCGAATTTGGCGAGACGGCTCGCTTCCTCTTCGTGGCGATATTCCGCAGTAATATCGGTCGCAGTTCCGCGAAACCCGAGAAATTCTTCCTTATCGCCGAATAGCGGTCTGCCGGAAATTTTAAGAAAACAATCGGAGGTCCGGTCACCCGCGGCGACCAGGAGGTTCGAAAAGCTTTTCCGAGTACCAAGCTTCAGTCCGAGAGAGCGGCTTTCGCTGTTGTCTTCCAGCGGTTCGAAGATCTGCTGGAGAGGCACCTGGAAAGCGCTTTCGGTCTTCTTGCCAAGGTTCTGATGTACCGCCGGGCTAAGGTAGCTCAGGATACCACGCGGATCCGTTGCCCAGAAACAGGCAGCCCCCGAGATTTCCAGCTGTTCGATAATTTCAAGCTTGTCAGCGGCAGAAAATTGTAAAGCCGGAGGAGGACTTCCATCCTCAGACTTCGAAGCTGCCGGTTCTTTGCGAACTTTGAAGAATTCGGAAAAGGGGCTCGCGCCCATATGGTTTCAACCTATCAACAAATCGCGTGCCGACGGACTAGGAAAAATTGGTTAGGATTAGGCTAACAAAGAGGCCGTTGATGTAAAAAATTCCGACTTTGAGTAGGTCAATCACCCTTTTCGGCGAACCGTGGAATACTCAACATTTGCCCATGACCCGCGAGCTGGCCGTAAGCATCTCTCGTCAGCGCCGTTAGAGGTCGGCCAGCAGCTTCAATTTCATATGGCGAAACGCGATGGCGTGTACATAACCCGTCGGCCCCATCACTCACCAGTGAGGTTTCGAACTCGACACCCTGAGTATGATTTCTAGATCTTCGAACAGTGGCGACCGCCAATTGCCCATCTCCTAAATCCAAAACGAATTTCGTTCCTACAGGGACATCGAGAAGGCCTTCGATGCGGGCGCCGGTCTTTGAGATGTTTCGAAGCATCACTTTGTAGCGATGATCGTCATGAATTACGCCGATTTTACGCAGTACAGTCTTGCGCTCTGCACGATGTTTTTCCGGGCCCCTCGGCTCATATTTGAGATCGCCTTTGCTTAATCTGGAGAGCGCCTCTTTGTGTGAAATGGGACGCGAGAAAATGTATCCTTGGATATGGCTAGCACCGCGAGCCTTTACGAGTTCGAGTTCGTCGTGGGTTTCGGTGCCTTCAGCGACCGTTTCCATATCAAGCGCCTGGGCCAAACTCACGATTGCACTGACGATAGCGGAGTTGTTATTTCCTTTTTCCGTCGATCCGCGCACGAAGCTCTGGTCGATCTTGATCTTGTCGAATGGAGCATGTCGGAGATAGCTCATCGACGAATAACCCGTGCCAAAGTCATCTAGGGCAAGTCGAACCCCAAGCTCCTTCAATTCTTTGAATATTCGCAGGGTTTGCTCATCATCCCCTGCGAACACACTCTCTGTAATCTCCAACTCAAGCCGGTCAGGGCTCAGACCGGACTTTTGCAGCGCTCTTTGAACGGTCTGAACGAAATCACCGCTATTTATCTGCGTCGGAGACACATTCACTGCAACGCGTAATTCCACCGGCCATTCCTGCGCCTGCTCGCAGACCTTTCGCAAGGCCCATTCGCCTAGCTTGTCGATAATTCCAATATCTTCGGCGCAGGCGATAAATATCTCGGGTGAAACAAATCCACGATCGGGGTGATCCCACCGCATCAATGCTTCGAACCCTGAGAGCTTATAATCTCCCGCCTTGATAATGGGTTGGTAATGCATCAGCATTTCCCCGCGCTGCACCGCATCGCGAAGGTCCTCTTCGAGATGCCGTCGCAATTGCGCGTCTTCGTGAAGGTCGCTTGAGTAGAACCGGTATTGAGCTCGGCCTCCACCTTTTGCTGCGTATAGCGCAAGGTCGGCAGCCTTAACGAGCTCCTCTGAATCCACCCCATCGTATGGAGCGATTGCTATTCCGGCAGAGGCGCCAATCGTTGCACGCGAACCATTTACCGAATAAGGTTGCGCGAGCATTTGGATGACCCGTGCCGCCATTTCTCCGAGCTCACCGCGATCGTCCATGTCAGGAAGAATTATCTGAAATTCATCGCCTCCCAATCGGCCGATCTCACCGCGCATCTCGCAAATTTGTTTTAGTCGTGCAGCGACCTGTTTGAGAAGCTCGTCCCCTGCTGGATGGCCTAGAGTATCGTTGACCTGCTTGAACCTGTCGAGGTCCAGCATGATCAGGGCGCACACCCGTTTTGCATTGCGATACTGTTTGAGTATCGTCTCAAGCCTCCTGCTCATCCGTAGCCGATTAGAAAGCCCGGTCAGCGAGTCGTAGAGAGAAAGGCGCTGCGCATCCCGCCGTGTCTCCCTGCTTCGGGTGATGTCTCTCGCGCTGCCTCGATAACCAAGAAAGCTTTGACGTGAATCGAACTGCGGTTTGCCAGCTATTTCGAGGAAAATTTCTTCCCTGCGAGATGCGAGTTTCACTTGCATCTCAGTAATGGAATTTCGTGCACCGAGGTAATAGGCAAGCGGTCGCGTTGAGACGTCGTCCTCCTCAAACATCGAAGCGTCGTCAGTTATGAAAAGGCTAGTGAGCGGCTTTCCGATCACCTGCGCATCATGAAGTCCGAACCGCTCTTTCGCGTTTTTGGACAAGTAAATCACGCGTCCTAAGTGATCGGTCGCCCAGAACCAGCCAAGACCCGCATTTTCGAAACTGTCCAACAATTCGACCCGTCGGATGTAATCGGTCTCCGCGATCGGGATGACTGATGCATCTTCCGTAAAACCGGGATCGCCCTTGAAGCCTTTCGAAAACAACCCCGGCATTCAGTCAGCCCCTGCTCCAGCTGGCGCACGCCATTTTCGCGATCATCCAACAGGTTATATGCAAAATTGCTTACCAAAGGGATAACCATAAGGGCAGATGTATTGCCAGCGAGTGGAAGCGGCGCCATGATGCACTCTGACTTGCAGGGAGGCATCATGCGCCAAATTGCTATCGTGGGCTCCGGCCCCGCTGGATACTACACGGCGGAAGCCGCGAGCAAAAAGTGGGGCAACAATGTCCGCGTAGATGTCTTCGATGCGCTCCCCGTACCTTATGGGCTTATACGAACCGGTGTGGCGCCAGATCATCAGTCGATCAAAAAGGTTGCCCTGCGGTATGAGAAGACAGCCTTGTCGGACAACGTTCGGTTTGTCGGCAATGTGTGTATAGGGCGGGATGTCACGGTTGCCGAGCTGCAAGATCTTTACGACGCGGTCATTCTTGCGACAGGCGCGCCTCATGATCGCAAACTCGATCTCGAGGGCGATCAACTTACAAACGTGTTTGGCAGTGCCGCTTTTGTAGGTTGGTATAATGGCCACCCGAAATTTGCCGATCTTGATCCTGACTTTTCAGGCAAGCACGCTGTCGTGATAGGTATGGGCAATGTCGCTCTCGACGTGGCTCGGATACTCGCAAAAACAGCTTCAGAAATGGAGGGATCGGATATCGTCGCGCACGCTTTAGAAGCCTTGGAGGCGTCGACACTGGAGACCATTACTATCCTAGGGCGCCGCGGGCCCCATCAAATAATGATGACACCTAAGGAACTTGGCGAACTTCTGGAGTTGGAACGTGCTGCGCCTCTGGTCGAAAAGGGCGACCTTCCTCTTGCCGACAAGGATGCGGAACTTGAACCGGGCGTGCGCAAGTCGGTCGATCTTTTGCGGCGGTATGCGGAGTTGCCGGCAACTCGCCGGAGCCGGGCCTCGATCGGCATCGACTTTAAATTCTTCTTTGGACCGCGAGCCTTTTTCGGCGAGGACGGAAAGCTAAAGGGTTTGGAAATCGAACGGACGAAAGTCGAGAACGGTCGCGCAGTGGGTACAGGAGAATTGAAACGTCTGCCTGCTGACATTGCGATCACTTGTATCGGCTATCGAGCATCGCCCTTGGGTAACGTGCCATTTGACGAGCGCGCAGGGCGTTTCGAAAGCACCGAAGGGCGCATTTTTCCGGGGCTTTACTGCGTAGGTTGGGCCAAGCGTGGGCCGACCGGCACTATCGGAACAAACCGGCCCGATGGCTATAATGTCATCGAACTCGTTTCAGAAGATATTGGATCCGGAAGGGGCAAAAGAGGTCGAACAGGTTTCGATCACCTAGCCGAACAGAGGGGTCTAGACATCGTGACCTTCAAAGATTGGCAAAAGATCGAGGACGCTGAAATCGCAGCGGCGCGCACTGGAGCACCGAGAGAGAAGTTTGTTGATGTTGCAAGCATGATTGCTGCCAAACGGTAGGCAGCCGAAAAACGGGTTTGCCTTCATGATCAAACGGAAAGAGAGGCGCTGATTATTGCGCCCCTCTTTCCCAATATTCACACACGCATCGGCATCAGAACATAAAGCGCAGGACTGTCATCATTCTTGCGTATCAATGTCGGCGCCCCAGCATCGGCAAGATGAATTTCCACCTCATCGCTGTCGATCTGACTCAAAATATCTTTCAGGTAGCCTGCGTTGAAACCAATTTCGAAACCATCAGCTGCATATTCGGCCGCCAGTTCTTCCGATGCAGTCCCATTATCTGGCGACGTTACGGTCAGCGTAACCCGATCTTTGTCGAGCCCCATCTTCACAGCCCGAGTCTTTTCAGTGGCGATGGTGGCAACGCGGTCCACGCCGGCGAAGAAGCTTTTAGGATCGATCTTAAGCAGTTTGTCGTTCCCAGTCGGGATGACACGAGAATAATCCGGGAAGGTACCATCGATCAGCTTGCTAGTGAGAACGACGCCGCCCTCGCCCCCCATGGTAAAGCGAATCTTGCTGGCGGAAAGGTCGATCTGCACCTCCCCATCCATCTTCTCGTCGAGCAGCTTGCGTAACTCAGCAACAGCTTTCCGAGGTACAATCACGTCGGGCATGCCCTCCGCACCTTCCGGACGAGCTAATGTGAAACGCGCGAGCCGATGTCCGTCGGTAGCTGCCGCCTTCAGGACCGGCTTATCCTCGTCCGAAACGTGCAGGAAGATACCATTGAGATAGTATCGCGTTTCTTCGGTCGAAATCGCGAACCTGGTCCGGTCGATCATTTCAGCAAGTGTTTTAGCCGGCAACGAAAAACTCGTTGGAAGGTCGCCTTCGACGATTACGGGGAAATCATCACGAGGCAGGGTCGGCAATTTGAACCGGCTGCGTCCGGCCTTGACGTCCATCCGGTTTTCAGCGGTCTCCAAGCTTACCTGGCTACCCTCGGGAAGCTTACGCGCGATATCGAACAAAAGGTGAGCTGAAACAGTGATCGCTCCATCACTTTCCACACTGGCGGCTTCGATATGCTCGACCACCTGCAGGTCCAGATCGGTAGCCATGACACGGAGACCGTTACCTTCGGCTTCGATCAGCACATTCGACAGGATCGGAATGGTATTGCGACGCTCGACCACCGACTGGACGTGGGAGAGACAGCGCAGCAGAGTCGCGCGTTCGATTGTGGCCTTCATGGTCCTTCTTTCGTCCCTTTTTGGCGTGGTGAAGGCCGGAATCGCCCCACCAGCGCCGGAATACGGATAGCGACCTTAGCGGGGCTGCCACGCCCCGCAAGTTTCGTGCGCCAATGGATAGACTTCCCTTGGGGATAACCCCAAAGGAATTAGCCCATCATCGCCATACCGCCGTTCACATGGATGGTTTGACCGGTGACATAGGCAGCTTCGTCGCTGGCCAAATAAGATACAGCAGCGCCGATTTCCTTGCCCTCGCCCATGCGGCCCATCGGAATACGGCCATTGATAGCTGCTTTCTGATCGTCATTGAGCGCATCCGTCATCGCGGTGCGGATGAAGCCCGGCGCTACGCAATTTACAGTAATATTTCGGCTAGCCAATTCCTGAGCGAGGCTTTTGGTCATACCAGTGAGCCCAGCCTTCGCTGCTACGTAGTTCATTTGACCGGGGTTGCCCGTGTGTCCGACCACGCTCGTGATCGAGATTATGCGGCCGCCCTTAGCCTTCATCATTGGGCGGGCACTCGCCCTCATGAGGCGGAAGCTCGCTTCGAGATTAACGCGGATCACGTCATCCCATTCCTCATCCTTCATCCGCATGGCCAGATTATCGCGGGTGATACCTGCATTGTTGATCAAAATGTCCATGCTGCCGAGAGTGTCGAGCGTAGCGGGGACGAGTTCCTCCACCTGCTTGGCATCCGAAAGATTGCATGTAATCTCGACATGATCCGTGCCCGTGTCGGCATTGAGTTGCTCGCGAAAGGCGCGCAGTTTGTCACCGTTAGAGCCGGAGAGCGCAAGACGCGCCCCTTGGCGCGCTAGCGCATAAGCGATTGCGGAGCCTATCCCGCCGCTAGCTCCGGTTACCAGGGCCGTCTTGCCTTCGAGATTAAACATCAACCGTTTTCCTTCGCGAAATTCTCTAGATCTTGCATGGTGACGAGGCTCGTCGTGACAGCTTCTTTATCGATGCGGCCGACCATCGGTCCGAGGACCTTTCCACCCAACTCGACAAAATGTTCGACGCCTGCCTTGCGCATAGCCAAGACGCTTTCGCGCCAGCGAACACGGCCCGTTACCTGGTCGACAAGAAGCTCCTGTTCTTCGGACGGATCCGTTACGCGAGCTGCGGTTACATTCGCATATAGAGGCACATTTAGACCGGCAGGAGGGGTCTCTGCCAGCGCAAGCTTCATCCTCTGTGCCGCTGGCTTCATGAGAGAACAATGGAACGGCGCGGAAACGGGAAGTCTGATTCCACGCTTTATGCCGTGATCCTTTGCCATTTCGATAGCGCGCTCGATCGCTTCTGCATGGCCCGATAGCACGACCTGGGTCGGATCGTTGTCATTGGCGACTTCACAGACCTGGCCGTCTGCGGCGGCTTCAGCCAACGCGGTGGCCTTTTCGATGTCGGCTCCGAGCAAGGCCGCCATCGCGCCCACTCCGATCGGAACGGCGTCCTGCATGGCTATACCGCGAAGGCGAAGGAGTTTTGCAGCCTCGGCCAACCCGAAAGCGTTGGCGGCGCAAAGCGCAGAATATTCGCCAAGCGAATGGCCCGCCACACATTCGGCATTATCAGCCAATTTAACACCGAACTCCTTTTCAAGCACTCGCATCGTAGCGATAGAATTCGCCATGATTGCCGGCTGAGCATTGGAGGTCAGGGTCAATTCGCTTTCCGGCCCGTCCTTCATCAGTTGGGAAAGCTTCTGGTTCAGTGCTTCGTCGACTTCCTGAAAAACCTCGCGAGCGTGGGCGCTGGCTTCGGCGAGTTCGACGCCCATACTGACTTTCTGGCTCCCCTGGCCGGGGAAGATGAATGCAGTCATGAATCTCTCCTTGTCGGAGCCGCGCTTAGGCGCGGTGTGCTCCGGCCTCAAGGCCGAAGGGTACGATCCTGTTGGCAGAGCTGTGCCCGATGGACGCGCGGCCAAGGTAGTCGATACCGTAGCGTTCACACCAGTATTGCACGATTTCCTCTGGTGACCTTCCAAAGGGCCTATCGTTCTTCGGGATTGCCGTCACTTCGCCAAGCCCGATACCGGCCACTCCGCCGATGTGCTCGACAAGGTGAAACATCAGCCGGTCAATTGCATACTCATACTCGCCTACTTCTTCGATCAACACATCGTGCCCGTCGAGGACCGGCATCATCTTCGTCCCGACAAGCATGGCGAGAGTGTATAGGTTGAAGGCAACCCTTGGGCGATCCGAGATTGGGGGCTCCAAACCGTCAACCTCGCCCCGCATCCAAGTCAGTACGCGACGAACCGCATTTTCGCCGTCGTTACGTTTAATATCGATCGGCATGGGAGCGTGAACCGGATATCCGATGCCTTCACGATACAGTGCACCCAGCAAAGTGCCGCAATCGGAATAACCCAGATAGAACTTTTCTCGCGCCGCACCGTTCGCCCCAGTGACGAAATCAGCCGTTATTCGGTTTGAGCCATATCCACCTTTAGCGAACCAGACTGCGTCGAAATCCGGATCGTTTGCACACTCAAGCAAAGCCGCAAGGCGCCGCCTGTCGGCCCCAGCAAAATGTCCTTCAGTTTCGAAACACTGTTCATGAAATTGTAGCTCGATCCCCGGGAAATCGCGTTGGGCCAATTCGAGTACAGAATCAGCATGTTTCCGTTTAAGCGGCGTTGCCGGGGCGCATATGGCGACTTTTCGGATTGATCGGTGCACGCTCGCGATCATGCCGCCTTGTCATGACCGTTACAACTGCATAGCGAGCGTGCAATGACCGACATCACCAGGCCAGACACACTTTTTGCCCGCCCTTTCTTTTTTGTTGGCATTGGCGGGTCCGGAATGCTCCCGCTGGCGCAGATCCTGAAAGGGCGCGGCGTAAAGGTGAGTGGATCCGACCGAAGCTACGACCAAGGCAGGTCTCGCGAAAAATTCGCCGCGCTGCAACGCGACGGTTTCGAACTTCACCCGCAGGACGGAAGCGGAATCGTTTCGGGAGATCAGATAGTAGTCGCATCGGCCGCGGTCGAGGATAGCGTGCCAGAAATAGGCCGAGCGAACGCACTCGGATGCATGCGGATGACCCGTGCGGAACTGAACTCCATCCTCTTCAATACCAGCGGTGCTGGATTGGCGGTTGCAGGAACAAGCGGCAAATCGACAGTGACCGGAATGCTCGGTTGGATGATGCAGGCCACCGGTCGGGAACCGACGATCATGAACGGCGCCGTGATGAAGAATTTCGTTTCTCCGGAGCGACCTTTCGCAAGTGCGCTGGTAGGCGGACAGAGTCTTTACGTCAGCGAAGTCGATGAAAGTGACGGATCAATTGCGCTTTATCGTCCTGCAGTGGGGATACTGTTGAATGTAAGTCTCGATCACAAAAGTATGGAAGAATTGCGTGAGTTGTTCGGTGATTATCTCTCCCGAAGCCGCATTTCAGTAATTAATGCGGATGACGAAGAAGCGCTGACCCTACTTCCTAAGGCGAATGAGGTAATAACCTTTGGGATTGAACAGGAAAGGGCGCAAATCGGCATTGTACCGGGCAGCATTGCCGAAGGGTCGACCAAACAGGCAGCGCTGGTAGTCGATCGCTACGACAAGAGCGAACACGCGCTTCGTCTCAGCATGCCGGGGCGTCACAACTTATCGAATGCTCTTGCAGCTATAGCCGGAGCCGTCGCTGCGGGCATTCCTATTGCTGCAGCCGTCGATGCGTTGGCAGACTTCGATGGCCTCGCCCGCAGGTTTGATATCAAGGGAACTACCGAAAACGCCATCACTGTCATCGACGATTTCGGGCACAATCCTGAAAAATGTGCAGCAACCTTGCGAACCTTACGAACGCACCCCGGCCGCGTGCTCGCATTTTTCCAGCCCCATGGCTACGGACCGTTGAGACAGATGGGCCAGGAACTCGCGCAGACATTCGTGGATGAGTTAGCCGACGATGATGTCCTGATCCTTTCCGATCCCGTTTATTTCGGTGGGACAGTAGACCGTAGCGAAGGTAGTGAGCGTATTGTCAGCATGGTCCAAGCGGCAGGAAAGCTTGCGGAATATTTCCCCACTCGAGAAGGCGTCCGGGAGCGTCTGCTCGATTTGGCCAAACCAGGCGACCGCATTGTAGTCATGGGTGCGCGCGACGATACACTGGCCGATTACGCGAAATCGATATTCACGCAGTTATCCTAATTCGCAAAAGCAGGTTGTCTGGGAATCGAGGCGGGAGTCGCGGCATCGCAAATGACGCTGCAATTCCTGCCAGACTTTTTTGCTTGATAGAGAGCTTGATCGGCTTCGAAAAAGACCCGGTCGCGACGCCTTCCTCTTCCCAAAGCTCCACCGATGCTGATGGTTATGCGCGGTATAGAGTTCGACGGATCACTAATTTCCCTTGCGACAGCCTCGCGCAAAAGTTCCGCACAGTGGCGAAGCGCTATTTCGCTTTGTGCAGGTAAGACTATCGCAAATTCTTCCCCGCCAAGGCGGTAAACCGATGCCCCTCGATCACTGAAAAAACGCCTGAGCATATCTGAAAGACGGGATAGTACCATGTCGCCCGTACAGTGGCCGAACGCATCGTTGATGGATTTGAAGTGATCGATATCGATCACCAGTAAAGCATTACCGTCTCTAACCGTCGCCATTGTATCGAATGCGCGTCGGTTACCAACTTTGGTTAGAGGATCGCTCAATGCCATCTTGCCAAGCTTCAGTGCTCTGAAACGGGCTCGATCGCGCTCCATGCGAAGAACTAGGAAGCGGTCGCCAGTTGCTGCAGATGTGCTAAGGACGAGCAGGATCATCGACATACAAACCAGATCGTCCAAGGGAAAGAGCTGTGAAACAAATCCAAGCTCCATACTGAGCTTTATAGCTCCACTCAGCGCTGCCCCGGAGAATGCAACCAATAAATAACTTGCTGCGCGGCTGCCGCGTTTGAAAGCGCAAACGGCGATCAGCAAGGTAATTGCGACTATAGGAAGCAAGCTGAGGATAAATAACCTGTGAGCGCTAATCCGGAAAATCTCGAGATCCAGCAAGGTAATCAGTTTTAGCGTAACCATAACGATCGTCAGCGCGAGGACACCGTGTAATAACTTTCTTGGGACAGTTTTCTCTTCAAGGATATCAAGGGTGAACAAAACGGCGAATACCATCGAGGCGGCGAGCGACAGTGTGTTCAGATGGAAGCGAAAAGCTAATTCCGTACTTGGAAAAAAATGAAATATCAGGCCGGAGTTCGAAAAAATAAAAGTTAGAAACGAGCCTGACATAGCGGCATGCCAGAGTATGAAACGAAAACGGAGCAAACCGAAAAACATTAGATCGAAGAAAATTGGGACCAGCAGCAATCCACAAGCCAAACCATAAATGAGCGATTTTACGTAGTGCTCGTCGGATGCATCCTCTTGGTCAACCAAAGTCGCTGCATTTACTATCGATCTCGTACGGGGCCGTTCTACTACTGTATCGATTGCCACGAGCTGAGAGGCACTATCTGGGACTGGAACGCTAAAACGTGCTCGGACGAACCAGTTTCTCGCAGCCATCTGACGATCCACGTCTACAAGTTTCTTCGAACCGTCTGCATAGCTGAATTGCAGCAGCATCGCGTCGAAGAGCGCGGGTTCCGTCTGCCAGATCAATGGGCCGGTTGTAGGGAGGGAATTATCGGACACTTCGATACGAGATCGAAGCACAGGTCCATCATTAATGAACCGATCGGGGCCGCAATCCAGACTGGTGCGAGGTAACGCGAGCGCTTCGCTAGCAGAACTAGCTGCACCTACACAAAGATCCGGCGCAAGGGGAGTTACCCGCGCAGCAACGGGAATGGCCATGTTGAGCCATAATACGCAGACCGCGTAAATAAATGCCGCCAACCCCCTTTGGCTCATGCACCCCCCAAGTTCTCAAAGGCCTTTCGGCGTACGAAAAGCTATCGATGGTGCAGCACTCCCACAATATCCTGAACATGATGGCGCCCCGAAACGAGACATCCGGAAATATTCAGTGAGCTGCACCATCTCGCATAAAGACTTTATGTATTACTAAAGTCAATACTATGCCGACTACAAGTCCAACTAGAGCCGATATGGATGCATAACTTAGCCAACCCAAAATAGACGACAATGCACCTGTTGCATTTTCGACCGCTAATTCAATCCCGTGCACCCAATCTGACGGACCGTGAAAACCAATTTCATGTAGCCCGTGGAGCAGGATTCCCCCTCCTACCCACAACATCGCGATCGTGCCGATAAAAGAAAGCGCCTTCAGCAACCAAGGCATTGCCTTCAGAAGAGTGCGCCCGACAGCTTGAGCGGATGACGAGCTCTTCTTTGCAAGATGGAGACCAACGTCATCCATTTTTACGATGAGGGCGACGGCACCATAAACAAACAAAGTGACCGCTATTCCAACTATCGCGAGAACCCCAGCGCGAACTATGAAGCTCTCGTCAGCAACCTCGTTCAAAGTAATCGCCATGATTTCAGCCGAAAGAATCAAGTCGGTGCGTATGGCGCTGGCTGTGCGCTGCTTTTCGAACGCAGCTGGGTCTTTGATATCGTCCTCGAGGGTCTGGCCGTGCTTCTTACCGCCAAGCTTTTCGATGACCTTCTCAGCCCCTTCGAAGGAGAGGTAGCATCCTCCCATCATGAGAATAAAAACGATCGCCTGTGGAAGGAACCAACTCAGCAAAAGCGCACCAGGCAAGAGAATCAGCAGCTTGTTCTTCAGACTTCCAAGCGTAATCCTTCCGATGATCGGAAGTTCGCGGCTGGGGTCGAGGCCGGTTACATAACTTGGAGTAACAGCCGCATCGTCGATTACAACGCCCGCAGTCTTACTGCCTGCCCGGCTGGCAGCGATGCCGATGTCATCGACGGATGCCGCAGCAGTACGCGCGATGACCGCGACGTCATCCAAAAGAGCTACAAGTCCGCCGGGCACACATTATCTCCTTAGTTTGGCAAGCCAACGACGCCCTGCCCTGCCCGTTCCGCTCTCACAAGCACTTCCTCCTGCTTGCACAATCGACAGAACACGCTATGTGCGCGCATCTCTCGCTGCCGGAAGAATCGGTCGGGAGATAAGAAGAAAGCCGGAGGGGCCCCGCAATCCCGCGGATCAGCCAGCGATCGGCCACCCGTTGAAAGGACAAGTGCATGGCTCTCTACGAGCATGTTTTCTTGGCGCGACAGGATCTGAGCCAGGCTCAGGTCGACCAGCTCGCCGCCACGGCGACCGAAATCGTCGAAGCAAACGATGGCAAGGTTACCAAGACCGAGACCTGGGGTCTCAAGAACCTCGCCTACAAGATCGACCGTAACCGCAAGGCACACTTCGTGATGCTCAACATCGAAGGCCCCGGTGCCGTCGTCGCCGAGCTTGAGCGCCAGACGCGCATTAACGAAGATGTCATCCGTTACATGACCATTCGTGTCGATGAGCACGAAGAAGGTCCCAGCGTAATGATGCGCAAGAATGAGCGCGATTCGAAGAAGCGCCGTGACCGTGAGGAGCGTGACTGATGGCCCGCCCGTTTTTCCGCCGCCGCAAGACCTGCCCGTTCTCCGCGAAGAACGCACCGCAGATCGATTACAAAGACGTCCGTCTGCTTCAGGGCTTCATGTCCGAGCGTGGCAAGATCGTCCCTAGCCGCATTACCGCCGTAAGTGCGAAGAAGCAGCGTGAACTGGCCAAGGCCATCAAGCGCGCTCGTCACATCGGCCTGCTGCCGTACATCGTGAAGTAAGGAGAAGACCACATGGATATCATTCTCCTCCAGCGCATCGAAAAGCTCGGCACGATCGGCGACGTCGTCACCGTGAAGGATGGCTACGCGCGTAACTTCCTGCTTCCGCAGAAGAAGGCTCTACGCGCTAACGAAGCGAACAAGAAGGTTTTCGAAGCCAACCGTGACCGCCTCGAAAAGGAAAACGCGGAACGTCGTACTGAAGCTGAAAAGGCCGGCGAAAAGGTCGATGGTGTCGAGATCGTACTGATCCGAGCAGCGTCGAACACCGGTCAGCTTTATGGCTCCGTCAACGTTCGTGACATCGTCAACGGACTAGAAGCCAAAGGCCATGAGATCGACAAGAAGCAGGTCATCATGGGCAACCCGATCAAGACGATCGGCATGCATGAAGTGCGGGTCGACCTTCACCCCGAAGTTTCGGTGAACGTGAAAGCTAACGTCGCCCGTTCGGACGACGAAGCCGAACTGCAGAGCCAGGGCGTCGACGTTCTTGCCCAGATGTTCGAAGACGAGCAGCGCGAGATCGAAGAGATGGCTGCAGCCAACTCGGTAGACTCCACTCTCGAGCCCGGCGAAATTCCTTCCGACATGCTCGAAGATGGCGTCAGCACCGAAGAAGGCACCACTCAAACAGACGCCCTCATCGAAGCGACCAAGCCTGAAGATAGCGATAGCTAAGTCCTCAAGCCACTAGACAATCAGGGCGCGGCGGCTTCGGTCTCCGCGCCCTTTTTGTAACAGATGCCTACTTGTGGCAGAGGGGCGTCACGAAAACGAAAAGAGCCAGGAGAAAAAGGCCAGCATGGATTCGATCGAACAGATCCTCGACAAGCTTCAAAACGTCTATGACGCGGCAGTCACGCGGCTCAGAGATGATGTCATCGCATTCGGCCGCGAACGGGAAACGCCGCCCGCTGAGCGACGCAAGGATGGAAGCTACGCGTATCCCGAATTGCGAGTGCTCTTCCGTGGCGGCGCGCTACCCGAAGGTGCCAGCCGAGCATTCGGCCGCCTCAACACTCCCGGCCTTTATTCCAGCACGGTCACCAAGCCGAGCCTGTTTCGAGAATACCTCCGCGAACAGATCGAGCTGATTGAGAGCAATTACGAAGTCGAAATCGAAGTCGGATCTTCCCGTCAGGAAATTCCTTTTCCGTATGTATTGGACGGCGAAGCAGGAGCAGAACTTGCGGGGATCGACCCCAATGAGATCGCGCGGCACTTCCCATCCACAGACTTGGCCGACATCGGCGATGAGCTAGCAGACGGCATCGAACTTACCGATCCGGAACAGCCTATTCCATTATCGCTCTTCGATGGGTTGCGAACAGACTTCAGCTTAGCACGTTTGGCGCATTATACGGGGACGGATCCCAAACACTTCCAGCGCTTCATTCTGTTCACAAACTACCATCGCTATGTTGACGAATTCGTTGACTGGGCCGGCTCGCATCTTGGCAAGAATGGTTATTCCGCCCTCGCTGGCGCGGGGGGGCTGCTTATCACCGAGCCGACTGAAAATGCTCGAGCGCAATTGTCAGACACGGCTTGGCGTCGTCATCAGATGCCTGCCTATCATCTCGTCGGAGAAGGTCGGGACGGCATTACGCTAGTCAATATCGGAGTAGGACCGTCCAACGCCAAGACGATTTGCGATCATTTGGCAGTGCTTCGGCCCGAGGCATGGCTGATGATAGGACATTGCGGCGGGTTACGACCCAGCCAGAAGATCGGCGACTACGTCCTCGCCCACGCCTATCTGCGTGATGATCATGTCCTCGACCCTGTCCTCCCCCCTGAAATCCCCTTGCCGGCAATTGCAGAAGTCCAGCAAGCCTTGGCCGGGGCGGCGGAAACTGTTTCAGGCGAACATGGCAACGACCTCAAGAAGCGGATGCGCACAGGAACCGTGGTGACGACTGACGATCGCAATTGGGAACTGCGATATACCCAATCGGCCCGGCGTCTGTCGCTTAGCCGTGCCGTCGGTATCGACATGGAAAGTGCAACGATCGCAGCACAGGGCTACCGCTTCCGTGTGCCTTACGGGACATTGCTTTGTGTGTCCGACAAGCCGTTGCATGGTGAGATCAAGCTACCAGGGCAGGCGAACAAGTTCTACGAAGAAGCGATCGCCGCCCATTTGCAGATCGGTGTGACAGCATGCGATTTGCTGCGCAAGGAAGGGCCGAAGCTCCACAGTCGCAAATTGCGCGCATTTAACGAACCGCCGTTTAGATAACTCTGGAGCAGGAAATCCTTCTGGATCCATATCGCAATGCCAGAAGCCTCCTGTGTAGGTTCTGATAACTTAAGCATGACATCGTATTCTGGTCATGCTGACTACAAGCAAATCTGCATTGGAGATACAGAAACCAGTGGCGCTCCTATGACCATCACCAATACGTTATTCGAGGCACGGTGAAGGTCACTTTTTGAGCTCCGTCAGCCCTGCCCCTTTGTCTTGGTCTTTCCCACCTTGGCATTGGCTTCCATGAAGCCGATGATTTTGCCAGCGATGTCCATCCCGGTTGCCTGCTCGATGCCCTCCAAACCCGGGGACGAGTTGACTTCCATAATGACCGGGCCGTGATTGCTGCGAAGCATGTCGACCCCGCATACATTCAAGCCCATGCGCTTTGCAGCCGCGACGGCTGTCGAACGTTCGGCAGGGGTAATCTTGATCAGCTCGGCACTTCCGCCACGGTGAAGATTGCTTCTGAAATCGTCAGGCGCGCCTGTACGTTTCATGGTTGCTACGACCTTACCGCCCACTACGAACGCCCGAATATCGGTCCCCCCGGCTTCCTTGATGAATTCCTGTACTAGGATATTCACATTGGCACCGCGGAATGCCTCTATCACAGACTTGGCGCTGCTCATCGTCTCGGCCAAAACGACGCCGATCCCCTGAGTGCCTTCCAGCAATTTGATCACGACCGGAGGCCCATTGACCGCGCGAATGATCTCTTCTGCCTGCTTTGGATCATTGGCGTATGCTGTAAGCGGCAAACCAAGACCGTGCTTGGCAAGGATTTGCATGCTGCGCAGCTTGTCGCGACTGCGTCCGATCGCGACGCTTTCGTTCAATGGCCAGCATCCGCGCATTTCAAACTGCCGCAGGATGGAAAGTCCGTATTGCGTGATAGATGCGCCAATCCGGGGAATAACGGCATCGTAACCGCTGGCCGGTTTTCCTTCGTAATAAACTTCAGGCCGATGGCTTGCGATATGGACAGTGCAGCGCGTGGTATTGAGAATGTCGAGCTCGTGTCCACGCTCTTCTGCCGCTTCCTTCAATCGCTTGTGCGAGTAGAGATTAGCATTGCGTGCCAGCATCGCGATTTTCATGGCTTGTGGCCTTTCTGGACCTTCATTTCCGGCGTCTGCAACCACGAATAACCGGAGTCCACTACAAATCGACGGCGGAGTGAGGATCGCCCAATAAGCATGGGGAATTTCATGTCGCTTCGGTCGGCAAGGCTGATTTCAGCACGAAATTCGACATCGCCAATTTTCAGCGGGGTCTTGATAACGTACCGATACTGAGTCTTACCGTTCGAACTTGTGATGCCGCGCACATCGACATGCACAGCTTCGCAAACCTGCCGGACATGCTGCTGACTGAAATCAACCGCGAACCGCACAAATTTCTGACCGTCACGTTCAAATTCCTCCAGCACCTCCCCGTGAAGAGACGATGTGCGGGCACCAGTATCGATCTTGGCGGGAACTGCGTGAAGGCCCAGATCGGGCAAATGCACGAGTTCGCGCCAGCCCACCGCTGGCAACAACTTTCGTTCGGTCATTCTAGCAGCCCCCTCCCCTGGCTTTTACCAGCCTTGCTCCTTGCCTGCATTCTGCTCGTCGAGCCACGCCTTTAGTGGTGCGAAATATTCGACCATCGCCTTCCCGCTCATCTGACGCTCGCCAGTGAACGCTTCCAGCGCATCAGGCCAAGGCTTGCTTGCGCCCATTTCGAGCATTGCGTCGAGATTTTTCCCAACTTCCTTGTTGCCGTAGAACGAGCAGCGATGCAGCGGGCCTTCCCAGCCAGCTTGATCGCAAGCGGCTTTATAAAACTGAAACTGCAATATTCGCGCGAGGAAATAGCGGGTGTAAGGCACATTACCTGGGATGTGGTATTTCGCCCCTGCATCGAACTGGCTCTCATCGCGCGTAACCGGTGGCGTAATTCCCTGATACTCCAGGCGAAGATCGTTCCAGCCTGTATTCAGCTGGTCTGCCGAAATGTCCCCATTGAAAAGGCCCCAGCGGTAACGATCGACCATAAGCCCGAAGGGAAGGAAAGCGATTTTGTCCATTGCCTGACGCAACAGAAGGCCGATATCCTTATCCGCACTCGGCACGTCTGAAGGTTCGAGCATGTCTATCTGCACCAGATATTCCGGTGTGATCGACAGCGCGATCATATCTCCGATCGCTTCGTGGAAGCCATCGTTTGCGCCATTCAGATGCAGATAGTCCTGCTTGTTGTACGCGCGCTGGTAGTAGTTGTGGCCAAGCTCGTGGTGGATCGTGATGAAATCGTCCGCATTACGCTTGATGCACATTTTGATGCGAAGATCGTCGACGTTGTCCACGTCCCAGGCGCTGGCGTGGCAAACCACTTCCCGGTCTTGCGGCTTCACGAACTGGCTACGCTCCCAGAAGGTTTCAGGCAGCGGCTCGAAACCCAACGATGAAAAGAAGTCCTCGCCCACGCGAACCATCTGTTTCTCGTCATAACCCTTCTTTTCGATGAGGTCTGTGAGATCGTAGCCCAGATCGCCCGCCCCTTCGGGGGCGACGAGCGGATAGATATTTCCCCATTCCTGTGCCCACATGTTTCCGAGAAGATCGGCACGAATAGGTCCGGTAGCAGGCTGGATGGCATCTCCGTATTTTTCGTTGAGCTTGCTTCGCACATAAGTGTGCAGCGCCATGTAAAGCGGCTTAACTTCCTGCCACATGCGCTCGGTATCGGCAGCAAAGGCGTCGGGATCCATATCGTAGTTCGAGCGCCACATCGCACCCAAATCGGCAAAGCCGAGTTCCTTGGAGCCCTCGTTGGCGATCTCGATCATGCGCAGATAATCGTCTCGCATCGGCGCGCCGACATTATCGTGCCAACTCTCCCACATCTCTGCATATTCAGCAGGCGTGCGCTCGAGGTTGCCCATTTCGGCTTCGATATCCGAGCCTGAGATTTCCTCGCCGTTCAGGATGCCCTTGCCTTTCCCGTACTGGCTGTTGAGGCTGGTAGCGATCTCGTTAAGTTCGGTTGCAGCTCCATCACGAACAGGAGCGGGCATCACAATGCCGTTCCGCAGCATGTCGAGCTTTCTCGCAACTTCCGGGTCGAGGCCCGGCACCCGGGCATACTCGGCTGCCTTTGTCGCGTAGGCTACAGTTTTTTCCGTCGCTTCCGCACCATATTTCGCAGCTAGGGCATCGGTGTCATGCGTTATGTAGGTCGAGTTGACCCAGGAGACCTGAGCAAATTCGACCCCAAAATCGAACATGTCTTTTTCGACCATTGCCACCCAGTCTGCAGCTCCTTGGGGTGTCATCGGATAAGGATCTGCTGCAGCTACTCCGGTATCGCGTACCGGCTCGGCATTGGCCGTGGTGCAAGCGGCAAGCGAGATTGCAAGCGCGGAAAGAGCAACGGGCGCGAACTTCATTCTGATTATCTCCCTGAGAGATGGAATTTGATATCTTTGGAGACCGGATTGCACCGCCGATCGAGCATAATCAAGCCGGATCGCCAAGCCAGTCCGCCATAGCCTGGCCCAATTCCGGTTTGGTAACGCTACCCATATGAGTGCCCGGCACCTCTTCGAAAGTAGCATTGGGCAACAGGTCAGCTAGTTCTTCAGCCGAGCCGTTGTCACGATCCTCGTCACCACAGACTACCAAGGTGGGCGCTGTGATGTTGGAAAGCATCGCAAGATCGAGATCCGGCATCGTTTCCAAAAGGTGGCGAGCGGCCACCCTGTCGACGCCTTGCGACTTTAGAAACTGCATTGAGAAGTAGGCCGGATCATTCCTCGGGATATTCTCGAACTCGTCTATAACTCGCTTGAAGAACGCACTGCGCCTTTCCCAATCGCCTAAACCCGCAGTCCCCATCCCCCCAGCGATCAACCGAGCGGGCTGCACAATACCATGCGCCGAAGCATGCAGGGCGGTTCGTGCACCGAGCGAGAAACCGGCGAGGTCATATTCGTCGAGCGCAAGATACTCGATCGCCGCTGCGACATCACGAACCAACACGTTCTTGGGATATGCAGAGGCATCCTGCGGAGCCTCGCTTTCCCCATGAACCCTGAAGTCCAACATGATCACCTCGTAACCCAGTTCCGCGATCAGCTGTGCATGGCCCCATTTGATCCAGTTCATTTCCGCACTTGAAAACAGGCCATGCAAAAGCACCAGGGGGCGTCCTTCGCCGGTGCGATGAAGAGCGAGGCGCGTGCCATCAAAGCTGTCGAACATCTCAATTTTCATCGTGGGTTATATCCTTGTCGAGTTACGCGGGTCTGAAACTGACAGCTTTGTTGGGGTAGGATCGATACGTCCAGCAGCGCATGCGAGCTCTCCACGTAAACCACATCCAATCTTCCCTTCGCTTCGTGGGAAGCCACATCCGGTGGTGAGAAAATGTCTATCGCTGTTTCATATTACGCAATTTGATATAATAAGCATGCTTATTATATGCCTCGTATGGCACCAAACATCGGATATCTTCTGTCGGACAACTCGCGTCAATTGAGGCGCCTGTTCGATCTCCGTGTCCGCGATCTCGGTTTGACCGCGGTTCAGGCGAGACTGCTGCTCGCCCTTGGTAAGTTTCCGGAAAGCAACCAGGCTTTCTATGCGGAGCGTATTGAGGTCGAACCCATTACGCTAACCAGGCTAGCCGATCGCATGGAAGAAGCGGGCTGGATCGAACGTAAACCCGATCCGGAAGACCGACGCGCACGAATTTTGACACTGACCGATAAGGCAGAGGATATCGTCCTGCCGCTAAGGGCAATCGTTGATCAATTGGTCGAAGATATCCTCGATGGAATAAACACAGATGATCGTGAACGCCTGGCAAGGCTTCTTGAGATTGTCGGCGAAAATATGACAGCTCAACGCACTATGCCGGAGATGATCGATGGCTGAAGCAAACCCCGTTATCACTTCCGCTGCCGAACCTGAGGAAACGACAACCCACAAGCCGAAACGCCGCTGGGGCAAAATCGTTTTAATGCTAGCGGTACCGTTAGTATTGCTAGCTGGCGGCCTTGTTTATTGGCTTTCCTGGCAGGGCACGGTTTCGACCGATAACGCCTATCTTCAACAGGACAAGGTGGCTGTCAGCGCGCAGGTTGGCGGCGAGATCGTTGAGGTCTTTGTCAAAGACGGCGAGAAAGTCGAGAAAGGACAACTCCTCTTCCGCATCGATCCCGAACCTTACAAATTGCAAATCGCAGAAGCGAATGCGGCCATAGCATCGGCCCAAGCCAATGTGACTGCGCTCTCTAACTCCTCCGATCTATCGGGGGCCGACATTTCAGCCGCTCGTGAGAATATCAGCTTTGCCCAGGCCAATTTCGCCCGCAAGGACGCCCTGTACGAGCGCGGTTTCCTGACGAAGACCGAGCATGATGCGGCAGAGCATGCCGTAAATCAGGCACGCGAGCAGTTGCGCCAGGCCCAGGCGCGCGCGCAGGCTGCGCAAGCAAAATTGGCTACTGGCCCTGCCGTACCCGGCGAAAACCCACAGGTGGCGGCTGCGAAAGCCCAGAAGGAAGTGGCTGAGCTCGCGTTGAGCCGTACCGAAGTGCGTGCTCCATCTGCTGGCCGGGTGGCACAGGCCGATCGCCTGCAAATCGGTCAGCAACTCGTTCAGGGTCTGCCCGCGGTTACCCTAGTATCCGAGGGCAGTTCCTACGTTGAAGCGAACTTCAAGGAAACCGATCTCGACGACATGAATGTTGGCCAGCGTGCGGAAATTCATTTCGACGCCTATCCCGATCTCGTCCTCAAGGGTCGAGTTGAATCTATCGGGGCGGGAACCGGGAGTGAATTTTCGGTCCTTCCAGCACAGAATGCGACCGGAAATTGGGTCAAGGTGACGCAGCGGGTACCTGTCCGCATTGCGATCGACGGCAAGAGCCCACGCCAGTTGATCGCGGGCCTGTCCGCAGAAGTCACCGTCTTCACCGGCGACACGAAGTAAGCGAATGGCAAGCGCTGCCATCTCTGCCGGATCCGCTTCTCCGCCACGTGATGAAGCGCAACTTCCGGTAGCCAACCACATGCTGCTGATTGTCGGCATTATGGGCGCGTCATTGTTGCAGGTACTGGATACGACGATCGCCAACGTCGCCATACCGCATATGCAAAGCGCTCTAGGTGCTACCGCCGAAAGCGTTACCTGGGTGCTGACAAGCTACATAATCGCCTCTGCCGTGGCCCTGCCCATCACGGGCTGGCTGGCGGACAGGATCGGTGCCCGGCGGCTGTTTATTCTATCCGTAGCGGGCTTTGTCGCCACATCGATGCTGTGCGGCATCGCGCAGAACCTGGAGGAAATGGTTCTGTTTCGCGCGGCGCAAGGTGTGGCAGGCGCCTTCATCGCTCCTCTCAGCCAGAGCTTCATGCTCGACACTACCAAGCCCAGCCGCCATCCGCAGATGATGGCTATCTGGGGCATGGGGATCATGATCGGCCCCATCCTGGGCCCGGTGCTGGGTGGCTGGCTTACCGAAAACTGGAACTGGCGCTGGGTTTTTTACGTAAATCTGCCCATCGGCATTCTCAGCCTCGCCATCCTGATGGCGAACCTTCCCCACCGAGAGCAACTCACGCGGCGTTTCGACATCTTCGGTTTTACATTGCTGGCAATCGCACTCGGCTCGTTCCAGTTGCTGCTGGACCGAGGGCAGCAGACTGATTGGTTCGACAGCTACGAAATCTGGACCTACGCTTTTCTCTGCATTTCGGCGACCTGGATGGCGGTGATCCATCTTGGCACGGCCAGGAATGGGCTTTTCGACCGCGCCCTCTTCGCTGACCGTAATTTCGTAATCGCGCTCTTTTTTATGCTGGTTATCGGCGCAGTGCTCTTTTCGGTGATGGCGCTGATGCCGCCGATGCTTCAGGGCCTGTTCGGCTATGATGTGATCGATACCGGACTGGTACTGATGCCCCGTGGTATAGGGGTGCTCCTCTCGATGCAGGTCGCGGGGTTTCTCATGCGAAAAGGTTTCGATGCGCGGCCAGTTGTTGCTGTGGGTTTTCTGATCTGCGGAGTTTCGTTGTACGAGATGAGCCACTGGTCTCTCGCGGTCGACCGCTACAACATCGTCTTTTCGGGATTGGTACAAGGTCTGGGCATCGGCTTGGTCTTCATTCCCCTCAATGTGAGCGCCTTTGCCACCCTCGCCCCTCGTCTTCGCACGGATGGCTCCAGCCTGCTGAACTTGCTCCGCTCCCTCGGGGCGTCTGCAGGCATTTCCTTGATGACTGTCATGCTGGCCCGAAACACCCAGACAAGCCATTCGGACCTTGCGGGCCACGTAACGAGCAGCGTCCTGAATTCGGTCGATGTCTCGACCGTGGACCGGTTCCAGAATATGGGCGACGCGGTTTTACGGGTGATCGATGGAGAGGTTACCCGGCAAGCAGCGATGATCGCCTATATCGACGATTATTACCTGATGATGTGGATGAGCTTCGCAGCCGTGCCGCTAGCGTTTCTCATGAAAAAGAATTCCGCACCGACGGGCAATCTTCCCCCTCCCGGCGAGTAGCTAGCGGAAGAAGCAGCTCATTCCCGCTGCCAGCCCGGTTACTTTTCCCTCAGTCGGGCTGCCAGAGAAGAAGCCCGTTATCATTCCGTAATCGGCGCTCTCGTACTGGAATTCTCCTTCCAGGGTGCTGTCAGCAATGATCTGTACTGATCGTTCATCACGCAAGGCTGCCATCGATGTTCCCGGACGGACGCCATCTCCGGTTACAACCTGACCGCCCTTACCTTCACCCACAAACCATCCGACAAATTTGTCGTCCTGATAGGCCACCCTCAACGGGCCGCTCTGGGAAAAGTCGGTCAGGCCAATACCGCACTCGTCATTGGAGGACCTTTCGGGCTGCGCTCCGTAAGCGAGGGTCAGTAGAGCGTCTACCTCCCCTCGCGGCGTACCAAAACGCGGAGCCTCGCGTGCATCGCCTTGCCGAACGGCGAGGCCGTTGGAATCTACAACAACTTTTGCATCGGCAAGCCTGCCCTCGGATGCCCCACGATCAAGCTGGGATGGATCGGCTTGTGGCTTATCGGCCTCGCCACCACATGCCGTAAGGACGAGAACGAGGGCGAGAGAAAGACTTTTGCGGATCATCCCTTCTTAAGACATTCGCGCCCCAGCAGTTCCGCAATCTGCACCGCGTTCAGCGCAGCGCCCTTCCTGAGATTGTCCGAGACACACCACAGGGCGATACCGTTATCGACAGTGGGATCATCACGTACGCGGCTGATATAGGTAGCGCTGTCGCCCGCGCTCTCTACCGGGGTGACATATCCTTCATCTTCACGCTTATCGATCAGCATGATGCCCGGGGCTTCGCGCAGAATTTCTTGAGCCTGCTCAGCCGAGAGCTCGTTCTCGAACTCGATGTTTACACTTTCCGAGTGACCGACAAAGACCGGGACTCTTACGCAAGTGGCGTTGAGCTTGATCTTGGGGTCGAGGATCTTCTTGGTCTCGACCACCATCTTCCATTCTTCCTTGGTCGAGCCATCGTCCATGAAGACGTCGATATGAGGGATGACATTGAAAGCGATCTGCTTGGTGAACTTTTCCGGCACCACCGGGTCGCCGACAAAGATTGCGCGGCTTTGCTGGAATAGCTCGTCCATCCCCGCCTTGCCCGCGCCGGAAACCGATTGATAGGTGCTCACGACGACACGCTTGATCGTCGCCGCATCGTGAAGCGGCTTGAGAGCTACCACCAGCTGAGCGGTGGAGCAGTTCGGGTTCGCGATAATGTTGCGCTTCTTGTACTCGTGGATAGCATCGGGATTCACTTCCGGCACAATTAACGGCACGTCGGGGTCCATGCGATAGAGCGAACTGTTGTCGATCACCACGCAACCGGCCGCCGCGGCCTTGGGAGCATATTCCTTTGCTGGACCGCTGCCGGCGGCGAACAGGGCGATGTCCCATCCCGCCCAGTCGAAATGCTCGATATTCTTGCACTTCAGCATCTTGCCTGTGTCACCGAATTCTACCTCGGTGCCGTGCGAACGGCTGCTCGCCACCGCCGCCACTTCGTCACAAGGAAACTCGCGTTCGGCGAGAACCTGCATCATTTCACGGCCGACGTTCCCGGTCGCGCCGACTATGGCAACACGATAACCCAAAATACTTCTCCAATTCTTTCGCCGCCGAGATAGCGATTAGCGGTGCGCCCGCAAGCGCACATTCCTTTGGCCCGGTTAAACCGTTACTCGCCGCCCTCTTCCGGCGGGGTCACACCGTGATGCTCGAGAAAGCGAAATACAGTGTTGTAGCGGTGTGGCGATATCTGCTCCCCAGATACGCGATGCGTGTAGCCTGGGTATAGCATCATCTCGAACGGCACATTGGCCTCCTGCATGGCCGAGATGATCTCTGTCGCATTCTCGAATACGACGTTGTCATCGGCCATTCCGTGAATGAGCAGGAGGGGATCGACGATTTTGGCGGCATTCGGGATGGCGGAGGCCGCTTCGTAGGCCGCGGCATCAGCCTGCGGCGTGCCCATGAAACGCTCGGTATAATGGGTGTCGTAAAGCTCCCAACGGGTAACGGGGGCTCCGGAGATTCCGGCTGCATACAGTCCCGGATCGGCCTGCAATTGCTTCAGCGTCATGTAGCCGCCGTAAGACCAGCCATCGATTGCGATCTTCTCCGGGTCCACGAAATCAAGTGTCTTCAGATAGTCGGCACCAGCCTTCTGATCTCGCACTTCGACCGTACCCATGGCGCGATAGATCGGCTGTTCGAAAGCCACGCCACGGTTGGCGCTGCCCCGATTGTCGAGCGCGAACCAGATATAGCCCTTGTCGACGATGGCCTGCCTCAACGCGCCGTTCCAGCCACGATTGACGGTTTGCGGACCGGGTCCGCCATAGTGATAGAAATAGACCGGATAACGCTTGCCCGGCTCCATCTCTGGAGTGATCATTTCCCAATAGAGGGGCGTACCGTCTTCGGCCGAAATCGTGCCATATTGTGTCGGCTGATGACTAGCCAAATAGGGCGCGTAAGGATGTTCCCCTTCGAGCTTGTTCTCCTCGATCCAGGCGAGGCGTTTGCCAGTCGCGTCTGCGATATAGCTTTGTGGCGGGGTATCGTCGTTGGAGCGCCCGATGAGTAGGGTCTGGCCCTTTTCATCCATGCTGGCGGAGTGCGTGAACCCTTGCTCGGTGAGCCGCGTGACGCTGTCCGGATTGTCTAGATCGAGAGCGTAGACGTGCTGCTCAAGCACATCATCCTTCGTGCCGAGGAAGAATACCCGACGGGCCTTTTGATCGACGCCGACAAGCTTGGTCACCACCCATTCGCCACTGGTTAGCTGCTTCCAATCCTGCGAACCGGAATTGTCGAACAGATAGAGATGCCCATATCCATCCCGCTCGGACCACCAGATGAGATTGCCGTCGTCGAGCCATTTGTAATTGTTCGACAGGTTGATCCAGTAATCTTCTACAGCGGCATTCTCGGTGAATAAAACCGTGCTGTCTCCGGTTTTCGGGTCGACCCGAAGCATATCGAGCTTGGTTTGCTCGCGGTTTTCCCGCTGGACGTAAAGTTCGTCTCCCGCCCAATCGACACGGGCAAGATAGATATCCTGATTGTCGCCGAGGTCGACCTTCACCCGGTTCTGGCCGTCGGGATCCATTACATACAATTCGACCACGGCATTATCGCTGCCAGCAACCGGATAGCGCTGGTCGAAAACCTTCGTACCGGTCGCGCCGATGGCAGCGCGGGTAACGATGCCCACGCCGCTTTCATCGAAGCGCTCGACAGCGATCCGGCTTTCGTCCGGGCTCCACCAATATCCGTCGATCCGATCCATTTCTTCCTGCGCGACGAATTCGGCTTCGCCCCACCGAATGTCGGCGCCTTCCCTGGGTGTTACAGGCGCTGCATCGCCTGTGACCTCGCCCACCCAGAGCTGGCGATCGCGCACGAAGCTGATGAAGTTCCCCTGCGGGCTCAGCGCGGGGTTCAGTTCGCTTTCCTCGGTATCGGTGACCTGGACTACCTGCCCGTCAAGGCTGGCGAGATAAAGGTCGCCATCCAGAGGTACGAGGATCGCCTTGCCGTTGGACGTCCATTCGTAGCTGATAATCCCGGTCAGATTGCCGACTCGCGCACGCTCGCGCTGCATCTTTTCGTCCTCGGACAGTTCGCGGCCCGATCCCACCTTTTCGCTATCTACCAGCATCGACCATTCGCCAGCCTGCCGGTCAAAGGCCCAGAGATCGTAGCGGGAAAGATCATCGGCGCGATTGCGCAGTACGGTGAGATAGCGCCCATCGGGCGATAACTTGGCCTGTCGCGGGCTCGGTCCATCAAGGCTGGGGGAGGCAAAGACGCGCTCGAAGGTGAGGTCCATGGCAGCGGTCTCCTGCGAGGAATTATGATGGTCGGCCAACGCGGGGGTGGCGAGACAGGTGCCCAGCGCGAGAGCTGTAGCGAGGCGAAGCGACTTCATGGTTTCTCCCGGAAAATCTTCCACGCGTCCTCGCAAGCACGAGAGCCGAAAGCAAGCATCACAAACGCCGCGCGCTTTTTTATACCTAATTTGAAGTTAAGCGCGCTTCCTTAAACTTGCTTAAGCTGCTGCTGGCAGAAACTGGACTTGTCATTGGGGCGGCCTATTCCGGCTCACAGGCCTCCTGGTGACATCATTTCGGGCCCTCACGGGCCTCTCATGATCCCCACGTCACGAGGGCGGCGCTTTTCGGAGCGTCGCCCTTTCGCGCCTTGTCGAACTGACCCTGAAAACGAAAAGGGCGGCCCATCTGGACCGCCCTTCGAATTATTCGGCTGAATGCGGGCTTCAAGCCCTGACAATCATGCCTTCGGCGCGTTGTCGCGGCGTTCCGCGATACGCGCGCGCTTGCCGGTGCGGCCGCGCAGATAGTAGAGCTTCGCACGACGCACGATACCGCGGCGGACCACGGTGATGCTGTCGACGATCGGCGAATACAGCGGGAATACACGCTCCACGCCTTCACCGAATGAAAGCTTACGGACAGTGAAATTGCTGCCCATGCCGCGGTTGGAGCGGGCAATGACAACGCCTTCGAAATTCTGGACACGCTCGCGGGTGCCTTCGACAACCTTCACACCGACGCGGACGGTATCGCCTGCACGGAATTCTGGGATGTCCTTGCCGAGATGGTCGATTGCCTCGGCTTCGAGCTGCTGGATCAGGTTCATAGTCCTGGTCTTCCTACTTCTTGTGCCGCGCGCCAGAGGCAGACTGGTCCCGATCGCCACAATAGCGATCCCAAAGGTCCGGCCTGCGTAACCGTGTGTCTTCCTCGCTTCTTGCCTTGCGCCAAGCAGCGATCTTCGCATGATCCCCCGATCGCAGCACTTCAGGGATCTTGCGCCCTTCCCATTCCTGAGGTCGGGTGTATTGCGGATATTCGATGAGGCCGTTTTCGTAGCTCTCTTCGACTCCGCTATCGGGCGCGCCCATTACTCCGGGAAGCAAGCGAATGCAAGCGTCCAGGATTGCCAGGGCCGCAGTTTCGCCCCCTGACAGGACGATATCGGCAAGGCTCACCTCCTCGATCTGCGGATGAGCCTCGAAAATACGCTCGTCGAAGCCTTCGAAACGCCCGCACAGGATCGCGACGCCCCGCCCCTCTGCAATCTCGCGGATCCGCTCCTGCGAGATAGGCTTGCCGCGCGGTGTCATGGCAAGGATCGGCCTGCCCGTGCCCACGCTCTCTATCGCTGGCCCCAGCACATCGGCCTTGAGCACCATGCCCGCTCCGCCGCCTGCCGGTGTATCGTCGACCGTGCGGTGCTTGTCGTATGCGAAATCGCGAATCTGCACGGTCTCGCACGACCAGTCTCCGCGCTCCAGAGCACGGCCCGCCAGCGAAATGCCTAGCGGACCGGGAAACATCTCGGGGTATAGCGTCAGGATTGTAGCGGCAAACGTCATTGCCGCGCCCTAGCTCTAGTAGGACAGCAATTCCATCCCGTCAGCGCGGAGCCGGACGATTCTCGGCAGGGTACGCAGTCAGGAGCTTAGTGACGAGGCTGGATGTGGCCAAGCCAAGGACAAGTAAGCCGCTCGCTGCGATCAGGTCGGTTCCGTACAGGGTGACGCTGTCTGCGCCATCCATCCGCAACGATAGCACCCCGGCTAGCGGCGCCGAGCCTGAGAACAGATTTCGCAAACGCGGTCCGATCGCGGGCGAAAGCTTGGCGACCGCGACACTAATTCCTGCAGTCATCGCTGCATATGTAGCGATCAACACGGCTGCGTTATCCAACATCGATAGACCCTCCCAAATTCTTTCGTCGTTCCATGATACTCTTTACTGATCGATGGAAGGACTGCTCTACCCAAGCAATACACACGTCTGCGAATTACATGGAAGGTCGGACGGGCACCCAAAGGGAAACCGCGCGTTCATCCCTCAATGAGCCAAACCGTCGACGACTGCATCATAATCGGTGCTGGGCCCGCTGGCCTTACCGCAGCGATCTACCTTGCCCGCTACCATTTAAAAATTCGCATGTTCGACTGCGGTACGAGCCGGGCAAGCTGGATTCCGACCAGCCATAATCATGCGGGTTTTCCGGATGGCATCAATGGTAACGAGCTGCTCGAAAGGATGCGCGAACAGGCCGCGAAATATGGGGCACAGCGCGAACCCAAGCGCGTGACGGATCTTACCAAACCCGACGAATGCTTCACCGTTATCTGCGACGATGAAAGCTATCGATCCCGCACTGTTCTGCTGGCGACAGGGGTAGTCAACAACCGTCCCAAGGGGATCGATGATCAACTCCACAGCGAAGCTATGTCTCGCGGTCTGATCCGTTATTGCCCGGTTTGCGATGGCTATGAAGTGACCGACAAAAAGGTCGCAGTAATCGGTACCGGCGACCATGGAACCGCCGAAGCGCAATTCCTGCGCAGCTATACGAAAGACATCACGCTCGTATCACCTCATGGAGATCACGACCTCTCCGATCAGTGCAGCGCTGTACTTGACGATGCCGGGATCGAGCGTGTCGCTGGCCCATGCGGCGATTTTGACATCGAGAACGGCAAAATCGCGTTCGACACGGCTGATGGACGAATGCAATTCGATTCCATGTATCCCGCGCTTGGCTCGGTCATTCGCTCGGAGCTGGCGAAATCCTGTGGCGCCGATGTCAGTGAAGAAGGGTGCATCGAGGTGGGCGACCATCTGGGAACCAGCATAAAAGGTCTTTTCGCCGCCGGCGATGTGGTGGTCGGGCTCGACCAGATCAGTCACGCAATGGGACAGGCCGGTGTGGCCGCGACGACCATCCGGAACCATCTTTCCGAACTAACGCCACTTAGGCGTTAGTCAGCACGTGAGATGACTACTCGACGAAATCTTCGTTGAGAATCAGGCTCTGATCGTCCCACGAAGGCACGGCCTGCTCTGTCAGAGGGACCATGAACTTCTTGCCATCCGTCTTTTCGATCTCGATTATTTCGGTCGCGCCGAAATTCTCTATGGCACAGACTTGGCCGATTTCGTTGCCTGCTTCGGTAACTACGCGCAGACCCAGTAGATCGGAATAATAGAACTCGCCCTCCTCGAGCGAAGGCAGGGACGAGCGCGGGACGGTCAGGACCGTGCCCCGTAAATTTTCTGCTGCCGTACGGTCGGCCACCTCGGCGAAGCGCGCGATAGCGCCGCCCTTGTTGTCGCTGCGGACCTTGGAGAGCCTCAGAGCGCCTTCGTTGAAGCTCTTGTGGGGTTTGAGACCTTCCAGCCCCTCCCCGAACAGCTTCAGACGGACTTCGCCCGCCACGCCATGCGCACCGGTGACGGCTGCCAACGTGACGGGCTTGTCCTGCATCGGAAAGGCTTACTCGGCCTTTTCTTCAGCTGCGTCTGCGGTTTCAGCAGCTTCCGCGCCGGCGCTCTCTTCCTCGGCTGCAGCTTCTTCAGCCGGAGCTTCGGCAGCGGCCTTGGCTTCTTCTTCGGCAGCCTTGGCGGCTTCAGCTGCTTCGGCTTCCTTGGCAGCCTTTTCTTCCGCACGTTCCTTGGCAGCTTCGCCCGGCTCACCCTTCTTCGGGTTGTTGCGCGGTGCACGCTCGAGAATGCCCGCAGCGTCGAAGAAGCGATGGACACGGTCCGACGGAACCGCACCGACCTTCAGCCAGTGACGCGCACGATCTTCGTCGAGCTTCACGCGCTCGCCCGAATCCTTCGGCAGCATCGGGTTATAGGTGCCGATCTGCTCGAGATATTTGCCGTCACGCGGGCTGCGCGAGTCCGACACGACGATACGGTAATAAGGACGCTTCTTCGCGCCACCGCGCGACAGACGAATTGCAACTGCCATTTTACTTCACCTTTCGAATGTAAATATCGGTAATCTAGTTATTTCTTATTCAACATATCGCGCAGCTCAGGCGGCAGCGTATCGGGATCGACCGAAGGCCCCTTCCCGCCGCTGCCGAGACCCGGGAGGCCGCCCATCGGACCCGGGCCGCCCGGACCGCCGAGGCCCGGCATGGCGGCACCCAGGCCGCCCTTGCCGAACAGCGCGCCGAGGCCCTTGAGCCCGCCCATCTTCTTGATCTGCTTCATGGCCTTGGACATTTCCTGATGCATCTTGAGCACCTTGTTCACGTCTTGGACCTGCGTGCCCGAACCTGCCGCCACGCGCTTCTTGCGCTTGGCATTGAGCAGCTTGGGCAATTTGCGTTCCTTCGGCGTCATCGAACCGATGATCGCATCCATATGGACAAGGACCTTGTCGTCCATCCCGCTCGACGCCATCGCTGCCTTGGCCTTCTTCATGCCCGGCATCATGCCAGCAAGCGCGCCAAGGCCGCCCATGCTCTGCATCTGCTTCAACTGCATGCGCAGATCGTCGAGGTCGAATTCGCCCTTCGCCATCTTCTTGGCGAGCGCTTCGGCCTCTTCTTCCTTGATCGCGGTTGCAGCACGCTCGACCAGCGACACGACGTCGCCCATGCCGAGGATGCGACCAGCCACGCGCTTGGGATCGAAGGCTTCGATCGCATCGAGCTTTTCGCCGGTACCGGCAAACTTGACCGGCTTGCCGGTGACATAGCGCATCGACAGCGCCGCACCGCCGCGGGCATCGCCGTCCATCCGGGTCAGCACGACACCGGTGAGCGGCACTTCGCCGGTAAAGCTCTGCGCGACGTTGACCGCATCCTGACCGGTCAGGCTGTCTACCACCAGCAGCACTTCGGTGGGCGATGAAACGGCGTTGATTGCCTTCATCTCGGTCATCAGCGCTTCATCAACATGCAGGCGGCCCGCAGTATCGAGCAGCAGCACATCGGACGCGGCCAGCCTGGCGGCTTCCATGGCGCGGCGGGCGATGTCGACCGGTTGCTGGCCGGCTACGATGGGGAGCGTCGCCACATCGACCTGCTCGCCCAGGATCTGGAGCTGTTCCTGCGCCGCCGGACGATTGACGTCGAGCGAGGCCATCATGGCCTTCTTGCCGTGCTTCTCGCGCAGCAGCTTGCCGAGCTTGGCAGTGGTAGTGGTCTTACCCGAACCCTGCAGACCGACCATCATGATGACGACCGGCGGCTTGGCGTTGAGATTCAATTCGCGCGGTTCGGCATCTTCGCCGTCGCCGCCAAGCATTTCGACCAGTTCGTCATTGACGATCTTGACGACCTGCTGGCCGGGCGTGACCGATTTCAGGACTTCCGACCCGATCGCCTTTTCGGTGACTGCATCGATGAAGCGGCGCACGACGGGCAGCGCGACGTCGGCTTCGAGCAGCGCGATACGCACTTCGCGCATGGCTTCGCGAACGTCGTTCTCCGACAGCGAGCCACGGCCCTTGAGCTTGTCGAAGACAGTACCGAGCCGGTCGGACAGATTGTCGAACATATGTGTTCTACTCCTTGCCGACACGACATGCCGGATTAAACGCGAAAAACGCCGGCGGACGAAAACTCGTCAGCCAGCGTGGGGTCAGACCCCTGTGAAACCCGAACATGTATTCAGGTGTGGTGGAAGCAAGCCGCGGCCGTCGCCACGACCTGCTACCATCGCACCCGAAGTGCCATTCGCGAAATGGTGGAGCCTAGCGGGATCGAACCGCTGACCTCTACAATGCCATTGTAGCGCTCTCCCAGCTGAGCTAAGGCCCCGAACCATTTTCAACTGATGCATCCTGGGAGGTGCATCACCCTTGCGGGAGGCGCCCAATATAAGCAGCCCTCCCGCAATGCAACAGCTAATTTCAAGCTAAATCAGCTTTCGTCGGCGTCGTCGTCGTCGCCCTTGGATTTGGTTTCGACACCAAGGTCGTCGTCACCGCCGAGATCGACTTCATTGTCCGGCGAATCGTCGTCTTCGTCGATATCGATGTCCAGATCGTCATCGTCATCGCCGCCCAGATCGGAATCGGCTTCGCCCTTCTTGTCCTTCTTCTCTTCCTCGGCGAGGATCGGCTGCTTGGACTTGAGCACGGGCTCGGGCGACCACTCTTCACCGCATTCGATGCAGGTGACGGGATCGTCCTTGTTAAGATCGTAGAAGCGGGTGCCGCAGTTCGGGCAGGTGCGCTTGGTGCCCCATTCAGGTTTGACCATGTGTAATCCTTGGATACTGGCCCCGCCGACCGGCGAGACGGAAAAATCTTGGCTAAAGTTGGACTCCATCCGCCTAAAGTAAAGGGGGAGGAATCGACAGCGCGCGCGCCTTGCCAGAAGGTATGTGCCCTGTCAAAGCGCACGGCCTATTCCACGCCCAGCTTCAGGACCTGATTTGACCGCACATCGCTTCCTACCCTCCGGCCCATTGACCGGTCGCATCCGCGTACCCGGCGATAAATCGATCAGCCACCGTGCCCTGATGTTCGGTGCGCTGGCTGTCGGACGCAGCCGCATCACCGGTCTGCTCGAAGGCGAGGACGTGCTCGCGACCGCAGCCGCCTTGCGGGCAATGGGCGCCGTAATCGACAAGGATGGTGACGACTGGATCGTGAACGGCGTCGGTGTCGGCACCCTGCTGCAACCGGAAGCGGCTCTGGAAATGGGCAACTCCGGCACCTCGACGCGGCTTTTCCTGGGGCTTCTTGCCAGCCACGGTATCACGGCCACATTCACCGGCGATGCCAGCCTGTCGAAGCGCCCGATGGGCCGCGTTATCGATCCGCTTTCACAGATGGGTGCGAAGTTCACCTCCTCACCCGGTGGCACATTGCCGCTGATGATAGAGGGCCTTCAGCCCGCAGTCCCGATCTCGTACCGCCTTCCTATCGCCAGTGCACAGGTGAAGAGCGCTATCCTGCTCGCCGGTCTTAATACTCCGGGCATCACCACGGTCATCGAACCCGTTCCCACCCGCGATCATACCGAGCGTATGCTGCGCGGATTCGGTGTCGATGTGCAGGTCGAAGAACAGGATGGCGAGCGCACTATAAAGATCAACGGCCCCTGCGATCTGACGCCTTGCGACATCACTGTGCCGGGCGACCCGTCCTCCGCAGCCTTCTTCGCAGTGGCTGCCAGCATCGTGCCCGGCAGCGATCTGGTCATCGAGAATGTCGGGCTAAACCCGACACGCAATGGCATTTTCCGCGCACTTGCCCAGATGGGGGCAAAGATCGATTATCTCGACGAACGCGAAATAGGCGGCGAGCCGGTAGCGGATCTGCGCGTTCGCCACGCATCGCTAAGGGGCGCCGAGATCGATCCCGCAATCGCGCCAAGCATGATCGACGAATTTCCCGTTCTTTTCGTTGCCGCCGCAATGGCCGAAGGAACCACCGTCGCCAGCGGCCTTGAAGAACTTCGCGTGAAGGAAAGCGACCGGCTGTCGGCGATGGCGGCCGCTCTCGGGCTCGCCGGCGTCGAGCTGGAAGAACGCGAGGATGGCCTCACAATACACGGCAATGGTGGTGCTCCCTTGCCGGGCGGCGGCCCGGTCGTAACCCATCTGGATCACCGGATCGCCATGAGCATGGCTGTCGCCGGTCTCGTGAGCAAAAGCGGCGTGGAACTCGACAGCGCCGAACCCATCGCGACCAGTTTCCCCAACTTTATCGAACTTCTGAAAGAGGCTGCTTCGTGATCAATCTCGACTGGGCGAGCCTTGTCGGCTTCGTTGGCACCGCCTGCATCATCGGCGCCTACGCCTATCTCACCTTCAAGCAGAACCCGAACCCCTTTATTCTTCACGGGACGAACCTGGCCGGAGCTGCCCTCCTGACGGTCTCCCTGATTGTTCACACAAACTGGCCCAGCCTCGTTCTCGAAGGCTTCTGGGCTGCCATAGCGATCTTCGGAATTGCAAAGGCGGTTCGCACCGGCCGTAAAGGACAGGAGCGCGAAGCATGATTATCGCCGTCGATGGCCCCACCGCTTCGGGCAAAGGTACGATTGCGAAGGCGCTGGCCGCACATTTCGGCCTGCCGCATCTCGATACCGGACTGCTTTATCGCGCCGTGGGCCGGCAGGTCTTCATGGACGGCGGCAATCCCGACGACGGCGGGGATGCATTGGCAGCCACAAGCTTCCCCGACAGCCTGCTCGACGATCCCCACCTCAGAACGGAGGAAACGGGCGGCCTGGCAAGTCGCGTCTCGATTCACCCGGCCGTTCGGCAGGCCCTTTTCGATCGCCAGCGCAGCTTCGCTACGCAGGAAGGTGGCGCTGTGCTTGACGGGCGCGATATCGGCACGGTCATTGCGCCCGAGGCGGCCGCCAAGCTCTTCGTCACCGCCAGTGTCGAGGCACGGGCCCAGCGCCGCTTTCTGGAAATGCAGGAGCGCGGCGTGGAGGTCACTCTGGCCGCGATCGAGGATGATTTGCGTCGCCGCGACGAGCGTGACCGCAATCGCGAGGTCGCCCCGTTGGTTCCTGCACCCGATGCAATGGTGATCGACACCAGTGCCGTGGGCAAAGACGCGGCGATTGCCGCCGCGATCGAAGCGGTCACGAGCGCTCTCGGCACCACCTAGCCAAAACTTTCTGGAACATGAATTGTGGCGAAAGGTTGTCTTGCCAGGGGCAGCTGGGGCTGTGCCTTAACTGGGAAAGGGAAACCTATGAGATTTCTATCGATCATCGCCCTTGCGGGCGCACTTGCCGCTTGTGGCTCGAACCCTTCGGACGAAGCGGAAACCACCCCTGAAGAACAGGGCCAGATGACCGAAGAGGCCACTCTTGATGACAAGGCCCTCGCCGCTCTCCAGCAGTGCGAGCAGGTCGAGCCGAGCTGCGGCATGGATGGTGAAAGCTATCTGGTCTTCCCCGATGTGACATCGGTTGCGTTGGGTGTTGGAGGCGAAGGCGGCGAAGGCGCGCTGATCCGCAACGGCCAGGTCGTTGATTATTACAATATGGGCGAAGCCAGCATCGGCCTGCAGGCAGGTGTCTCGGCAGCGTCCTATGTCTTCAAGATGCCGAACCAGGAAGCGCTGGCCGAATTCGAAGATGACGGCGAGTGGAGCATCGGTGCCGAAAGCTCGCTGGTTATCGCCAATGCGGATGCCAATGCCGCAACCGAAACCGCCGGCGACCAAACGGTCCTCTACGTCTTCAACGCAGAAGGTCTGATGGCCGACGTCAGCGTAGACGCCATGCGCATCTGGAAGGACGAGAATTCCGCTTCGGATGAAAACATGGAAACCGGTATGACGGAAACTACTGACAGCTGATCGGCAGATCACTATCCTGAGATGAGACCGGGGGCCGGATGGCTTCCCGGTCTTTTCTTTTGGTCCCTGCCCTTTACCCCTTTCCTACATTGGGCACTCGGTGCAAGCAGGCACTCTATGACCACCACCCTGCCCTTAAAGCCTGAGATTTGCGCGCCTTTGGCGGCTTTTACGCGGGATCGCTTTTTTCTCCCTGGGCCGTGCTCCATGTGCTCCATCCTGTAGGACTTGCCCGCCAATTACCTTGCTTTTGCGCGGTGTTTGGACTAGGCGCGCGGCCGTTCTCGCAAAACCGATCGGATTCGCAGGAACCTTCGCGCTGGCACCCGGCCTCGCGGAGATCACGGCCCTCTTGCCCCGTTGGCCCGAGCAATGGTGTTCGGAGACGGGTAAAGACCCCGGTAAAACCGGTGGCCGGTAGCAAACGTTAGTTAGGACTACTCACCACATGGCAACCTCAGCCAATCCCACCCGCGACGATTTCGCCGCAATGCTCGACGAGCAGCTCGGCGGCGCCGATGACGGCGGCTTCGAAGGCCGCGTCGTCAAGGGCACCGTCACCTCCATCGAAAACGGCATGGCCCACATCGATGTCGGCCTGAAGAGCGAAGGCCGCGTCGACCTCAAGGAATTCATGCGCGGCGAAGACGAGCACGGCCTCGAAGTCGGCTCGGAAGTCGAAGTGTTCGTCGACCGCATCGAGAACGCTGACGGCGAAGCTATGCTGTCGCGTGACCGTGCACGCCGCGAAGCTGCATGGGACAAGCTGGAAAGCGAGTTCGGCGAAGGCAAGCGCGTCGAAGGCCGCATCTTCGGCCGCGTCAAGGGCGGCTTCACCGTCGACCTCGACGGCGCCGTGGCCTTCCTGCCCGGTTCGCAGGTCGATATCCGCCCCGTGCGCGATGTCACCCCGCTGATGGACATGGCTCAGCCCTTCCAGATCCTCAAGATGGACCGCCGCCGCGGTAACATCGTCGTTTCGCGTCGTGCGGTTCTCGAAGAAACCCGCGCAGAACAGCGCAGCGAACTGATCGACAAGCTGGCTGAAGGCCAGGTGATCGACGGCGTGGTCAAGAACATCACCGATTACGGCGCCTTCGTCGACCTCGGCGGTATCGATGGCCTGCTGCATGTCACCGACATGAGCTACAAGCGCGTCAACCACCCCAGCGAAATGATCGAAATCGGCCAGACCGTGACCGTCCAGATCATCCGCATCAACGAAGACACCCAGCGCATCAGCCTCGGCATGAAGCAGCTGGAATCGGATCCGTGGGATGGCGTCGCAGCCAAGTACCCGGTTGGCATGAAGATGACGGGCACCGTCACCAACATCACCGAATACGGTGCATTCGTCGAAATCGAGCCGGGCATCGAAGGCCTGGTCCACGTTTCGGAAATGAGCTGGACCAAGAAGAACGTCCACCCGGGCAAGATCGTCTCGACCTCGCAGGAAGTCGAAGTCATGGTCCTCGAAGTGGACAGCGAGAAGCGCCGCATTTCGCTCGGTCTCAAGCAGGCCCAGCGCAATCCGTGGGAAGAATTCGCCGAAGCGCACCCAGTTGGCGCCAAGGTTACTGGCGAAGTCAAGAACGCCACCGAATTCGGCCTGTTCATTGGCCTTCCGGGCGACGTCGACGGCATGGTCCACATGTCCGACATCGCATGGGGCATTTCGGGTGAAGACGCCCTCGCCCTGCACCGTAAGGGTGAAGAAGTCGAAGCAGTGGTTCTCGATGTCGACATCGACAAGGAACGCATCAGCCTCGGCATGAAGCAGCTCGAAAAGGGTGCTCCGAGCGAAGCCGGTGCCTCGAGCGACGTTCGCAAGAACCAGGTTGTCACTGTCACCGTTCTCGAAGTCCGCGATGGCGGCCTCGAAGTTCAGGTCGGCGAAGATGGCGCAACCGGCTTCATCAAGCGTTCGGACCTCGGCCGCGACCGTGACGAACAGCGTTCGGATCGCTTCCAGCCAGGCGCGAAGATCGATGCCATGGTCACCGGTTTCGACCGTTCGAAGAAGCCTACCTTCTCGATCAAGGCGCGTCAGATCGCCGAAGAGAAGGAAGCGGTTGCTCAGTTCGGTTCGTCGGACTCGGGTGCATCGCTCGGCGACATCCTCGGCGAAGCGCTGAAGAAGAAGGAAGACTAAGCTCTTCCCACCCATTCGAGGGTAATCAGGAAGGCCCGCTTGCGACCATCGCAGGCGGGCCTTTCCTACATGGGCACTCCATCCTACATTGGTGTCCATGCTTGAAATCCATCAATTCCCATGCCTGTCCGATAACTACGGCTTCCTCGTGCACGATCCCGACAGCGGAGAGACTGCTGCGATCGATACGCCCGATGGAGAGGAATATCTCCGCCAGGCGCAAGCCAAAGGCTGGAGCATTTCGCAAATCTGGAACACGCACTGGCATCCCGACCATGCCGGCGGGAACAAGGTCATTGTCGAGCAGACAGGCGCCAAGGTAATTGCTCCTCAAGAAGTCGAGAAGCTTTCACCTATCGACACGATCGTGACGCAGGATGACGTTGTCGCGCTTGGCCAGCATGAAGCCCTGGTGATCGATGTATCGGGCCATACGAATGGCCATGTGGCATTCCATTTAGCGGCTGATGGCATCGCGTTCGTCGGCGATAGCGTCTTCGCGCTCGGCTGCGGCAGGATGTTCGAAGGCGAACCGCAGCAGTTCTGGAAGAGCCTCGATCGCATTCGCCAGTTGCCCGACGAAACCGTGCTCTACTGCGCGCACGAATATACGCAGGCCAATGCCAGATTCGCCCTTCACGCCGACCCCGATAATGAGGCGCTTCAGGCTTACGCGCAGGAAATCGACAATAAGCGCGACCGCGGCCAAGCTACTGTGCCGACAAAACTCGGGCGGGAACTCCAAACAAACCCGTTCCTGCGCGCTGATCGGCCTGAACTTCAATCGAGGTGGGGTGGCGATACACCGGCGGAAACCTTCGCCGCCTTGCGCTCGGCCAAGGACAGTTTCTGAGTAGAACGGCTTGTCCGGGGCAGTACCGAGATGGTGCGCCCTGTAAGAACTGGAGGGTGGCGATAGGCTTTCAGGCTAAAACGAAAAAGGGCAGCCCTAGGGCCGCCCTTATCTTTCCCATTCGAAGGATCCGCTAGATCCCGGCGATCACATCGTCCGTCAAAGCCTTGTCTGCTTCAGCACTGTGCTTTTCCGCGATCAACTTGCGGCTGGCACCAGTTGCTGCAGAAACAGCGCGATTGCGAACGTCCTGCACGGCTTCGCGTTCAGCGGCGGCAATCTTGTCTTCCGCCATACGCTTCCGGCGCTCGACCATTTCCTTGCTGTCGGCTTCGGCCTTCTCAAGGATCACATCCGCCTCGCCTTGAGCCTTTACGAGCATGGCCTCAGCGTCCTTTTCCGCGCTGGCGATCTTGTCGGCATATTCCTTGCGCAAAGCTTCCGCTTCTGCCCGCAGGGACTTAGCTTCTTCCAGCTGTTCCTTGATCGCTGCGATCTTGCTGTCGAGCCCGCCTCCGATAGACTTATGAGCCTTGGCGCCGAAAATGGCGATCAGGAACAGCACCAGCATAGAGATCGAAACGACCTGAAACGGTGCAAGGCCCCAGAGTTCAGGCTCAGCGTGGGTTCCAGCACCGCCGTGACCAGCCTCGGTAAAAACCTCGGGAGCATCGGACGCGAAGACTTCGGGTGCTTCGTTCGTGGCAGGGTTAGCCATGAGCCATCTGCTCCTTTACCGCCTTGGTAGCGACAGGCTTGGTCACCTTTACGTCAGCAAGCGTCTTGACGATGTCTTGTGCCGCCTCGACTGCCACAGCCTCTACTTCCGTCAGTGCGGCAGTACGGGCCTCGGCAATGCGAGCTTCAGCTTCAGCGAGCTTTTTATCGATGCGTGTCTGCGCTGCCTTGAGTTTAGTAGCGGACTTGGCCGCACCCTCGTCCTTTGCTTTGGCCACGATAGCCTGCGCGGCTACACGGTTTTCGTTTTCCTTGACCCGCCAGGCTTCTTCCTGCTCGTCGGCAGCATCGCGCGCAGCTTTGGCTGCAGCGAGGTCGGCGGCGATCTGGCCGTCGCGCTGGGCAACGGTGTCCATCACCTTGGGCACCATGCCCTTGCCGATGACGAAAAAGGTGATGCCGAAAAAGACCAGCAGCCAGAAAACTTGACTGGACCATGTTTCGGCAAGCTGTGCTATCTGGGGCATTGAAGCTCTCGAAAAGCGAGTGACAGGATATGCAGTGCCGGTCGGGCGAACCCGACCGGCTTCAAACGTGATTTCGTGCTGTTAGGCGACGAAGATCAGGATCATGGCAACGACGAACGACAGCAGGCCGAGAAGTTCGGCAGCAGCGAAGCCGATGAACAGACGACCCTGCTGACCGTCAGCGGCGCCCGGGTTGCGGAGCGCGCCTTCAAGATACTTGGCGAAGACGTTACCGACGCCGAGCGATGCGAGGCCCGCACCGATTGCAGCAAGACCAGCACCGAGCAGCTTTGCAGCTTCTACTTCCATGATAAACTCCTTTGGAAAAACGTGTATAGTTAAAGACTTAGTGAAGGTTCTCAGCGTCGTTGATGTACAGCGACGTTAAAAGAGCGAAAACATAGGCCTGAATGCCTGCGACAAGCAGTTCCAGAGCACAGATGCCAATCATAAGCAGGAAGGCGGGCAGTCCGACAACCAAGCCAAAAGTTGCGCCCGCATTCGTTCCATCGATCACAAAGCTCGACAAGACTTCGAGCAACACGTGGCCAGCCATCATCGCCACGAAAAGACGCAGGCCGAGGCTGAAAGGGCGAACCATGAAGGAAATGAATTCGATCGGCGCGAGAATGGGGATCATCGGCAGCGGCGTGCCTTCGGGCACGAACAGCGAGAAGAAATGCAGCCCGTGCTTGTAGAAGCCGACCAGCAGCACGATCGAGAAGCTGATAATCGCGAGGACGCCAGTCACGGTGAAATGGCTGGTGAAGGTGAACGGGTGGACACCAAAAATACCCAGCGGCAACAGACCGAGAAGGTTGGCGAAAAGGATGAACATGAACAGGCTGAATACATAAGGCACATACTTGCGCCCTGCCTTGCCAATGTTTGCTTCGAGCATGTTGTCGATGAAGCCGGTGAAGCTTTCCACCATCATCTGCCAGCGGCCCGGAACCAGTTCGCGACGCATGCCACCGATCATGAACGCAAACAGCGCCACGGTGGTGATCAGCATCCACATTGCTGAGTTGGTGAAGGCGATATTGTATCCGGCCAGCTCCCAGCCTTCCGAGCCGCCAAGCGGCTGGATGGTGAACTGGTACATCGGATCGACTTTGGCCTGTTCGGCTGCCACGTCTCTCTAGTCCTTAAATCCTGTAACGAAAGCCCCGCCAATCCCGATGAGGGATTACTTGCCGGGGCCCTGGTTTGCCGCGCGGATAACATTTCTGAAGGCGACGATGATCCCGAGGAACAAGCCCACCAACAGACCCCAAGGATTGGTATCGGTGAAATACCCGACGGCATAACCGATAACCGAACCTCCCAGAAGCCCACCGAGCAAATCGGCCAGTACACGGTTGCCGCTACGATAATTCGCATCGGCCCCGGAACCAGTCTTGCGGTTACGCTGTTCTTCGCGCTGCTGGGCGGCACTGAGCCGCTTTTCCAGCGCATCGATCCGCGCATCCTCCTCGATGGATTTCCGTGCGGGTTCGTCGTCGCTCATGCCTTACTCCTTCAAAGGGTTTGCGCGGCACGCGCAGGGACTTGCCCGCCAAGGGCGCGGCCCCCTTAGATGCGGGCTATACCTGAGTCAACACAGGCGGCCCTGCGCCCCCCTTCCCGTGACAAAAAAGCCTCCGTCCAGCACGCCACTGGAGGAGGCTTTCAGAAATTACGACAGGCACTCGATCAGGGGCAGCGCGAGTCCCGCATCGGAGCAGCGCTGGTTCGCGTCTGCCAGCTACCATCCGGCGCCTGATATTTTTCGCCTGGCTTGGTTGCGAGAATGGCTTGGCAACCGGCAGTTAACGCATACTCTTCAAGAGTGGCGCTGGTCGCCTTCGCCCGCTCCGAATAAACTGCGCGCCGCTTGATATTAATGTCGTTTACGATCCGACGCAGTTCCGTTGTCTCGCCGCCCACAATTCCGAGATAGCCGTCCATCTTCTCGCCCACTTGGCCAGAAGAACGCGCTGCAGCATAAGCAGGATCACGTTGTGCATAGAGCGGAGCTGCGACACCACCGAGAGCGACAGCGAATGCAGCTGACGAAAGCGCGGCTCTGAAAAATTTCTTGCTCATAATTCTACCTATCAGAAAATATCCGAATTTTCTTCAATCGTATTGCCGGCGTCTTCTGCGAGCCGATAGATCACTTCCTGCCGAATGTTCACGTTAAGCTCTATCACGATCGGTTCAGTAGGCGCCTCTACCGTTACGCAACTCCACAGAGCGAGCGAACCAACGCTTAAGGCCAAGAATTTTCGACCCACGGCTATATTTGTTTCCTGCATGCCGAAACTACTCGCATGCTGGAGTACACCGGTCAATTTCGGTTTACTCATAGGTCTCATTCGCTTTCCTGATCCTGAATGGAGGTATTCTCCGCGGCGATGTCGTCCGAATCGTCTTCTGGCCCAGCCTCCTCGCCGGAGATTGATCGACGCAGAAACCGCGTACCGTCGTCGCTTAACAGACCAAGCTCTCGGGGATCACGAACAGACGCCGGATCGTACATCGATTTCAAAGAAGTGATCAGTTGATAGAATTGCGCACGAATGTTGATCCGGAACTGGATCGGAAGCTTGGCGAGTTGTCTCGTAATGAAGTTGCTCTTCGTTCCCTCCCCCTGCTGCACACCATCAAAACGCACCTGCGTCACGATTTCACCAGTCAGCGGACCGTTCATTACCAATCGCATTTGGGAATAATCGAGGCTACGAAGTGCATCGAAGGCGAAGTTGGCGATAGTCGACAAATCTTCGTATGTCAGATCGCCGACATAAGAGATATTTCCGCCGGGCGGTCGAGAAATCAGCACACCCTCTTCAATCCGGCCATTTCCGTCCTTGTCGAAAATGATGGGTAGCGTACCGTCGAAAATTCCTGTGGCCGAAAGGTTCTCAAGATCCATCTCGGCAACGAACTGGGCTGCATCGAGACCTACAATCTCGAAAACGTAACTGCGTTCTTCGCTTATCCCCAGGTTGAGATCGACATCACGCAGAATGAGGGTGCCGCCCATGAACGGCCACTGCCCACCCTGAACTGCCAGCAACTCGCCGCGCTCCAGCCTGAACACAACTTCGCCTTCGGTCACCTCGATGCCGGGGTTCACGGAAGCAACGCGGATCTTTTGGTTTGGTGCGGTAGTCAATCCGATGAGATCGGTAAATTCCACCGTACCGCTCGCGCCCTTCACCGGGCCAAAAGCTGCTGCGAAATCGAGATCGTCGGAAGAGAAGCTACCAGTGCTGGTCACTCCTCCGCTGGGAGTCCATTCGATGGCGCCCCCTCCCCTTATCAACCCACGTGCATTGGCGACCACGCCGCGAGCCAGAATGCTAACGTCTTCGGGTTGAAGGTTTTCGTCGAACCGAAGGTCTTCGACGTCCAAATTAGCCCGGCCGCTGCCCGTGCCGAGATTATGCCGGACATCAGCTGTCGTTAAGATGCGGTCCGATTGCGGATCTCGGAGGTCGGCTGTGGCATCAATTACATTATCGATTAGCGTAAGCGAGGCCCCTCGCGCGATCAACGGCTCGAATCGCTGCGGACTTTCACGGTCGACTAGGTTGAAAGATGCGTCCGAGATTGAAGCCCGTCCCTCGGCATATTTCCATGAGCCGGATGTTTCTTTGAGATTCATCGGCACCGATGCCAAAGCGATCTCGGCACCGGCGAACGTACCTTCGATGTTATCGCCAATGCGAGCATCAATATCGGACACGAAGAACCGGCTCGCAGTTGCGTCCGGTCCTAGCGTGATTTCAACTTTCTTCGCTTTAAGAACGCCTGGGTAAGCGAAGCCAACAGGCCCACTAGAAAGCCGCAAGGGTGTACTTCCCAGGGAACCAGCTAGGTCAAGGGAAGGCGCTCCGGCCGCAAATTTCAGCTCCCCCGCCCTGTACTGCAACATTGGCTTGCCGGTCGGAGGGCAAAGCGTTAGCCCCGGTCCTGCAATATTCAGTTGAGCGAAGCGAAGGCGGCGGAAGGATAAGCTCGTGCATTCCTGCCAGAGTGTCAGATTACCGCCTGACGACCAGTTCCCTTCGACCGGCAGTTGAAGCCGGTCCACAGCTCCGCCCGGCAGTGGACCGGTCGCTTCGATGTTCCCTGAGAAAGCCAGCGCGCCGCGTTGATCCTGATTTATTTGTATGCGCGGAATGGCCAGGCTGGAACCACTAGCATCGTATTTTGCCATGCTGAGCGAGAAAAGAGAATTGCCTGTGCCGGATCGCTCCATCCTTCCCCTGATCCGCGGAATGCCCGGACCACCAGTGGCAATATTTCCTGATAGCTGCCCTGGCGCCTGATTCCGAGCGGAATATTCCGCTCGGGAAAGAGATGCCAAACGCACGCCGCTTCCGCCCCGCAATTCGGCCTGGGGAATTGAGAGGACGAAATCCCTTCCCTCTGATCGGAGACGCAGGGTGGCATTGAGCGAGCTGCCGCGAGTTTGCGCTTGGAGCGCCCCACTAATGCGGCGAACAATGGGTTCAAGAAAAGTGCCACCTCCCGCATTGGCGAGCTCTGTAACGGAGCTACGAAGTGCTCTTCCCAATCGCAGGCCGTTGCCTTCTACATCCGCCTCGACATCTAATGTCCCGAAGTTGTCGCGAGCTAGAACTCTCCCTTTCGCCGTCAGAATGGCTGACAGGGCCTGAGGAGTTTCGACCCCGCGCAAAGCGAAGGCATAGCGCGCGGTCGCATTCTTGCCTCTTATTTGCGCACGCACTGTCCCCGATATGGATTGCGCGGAATTGAGGCCCCATCTCGCTCGATCAAAAGCCATTCGGGCTTCTAGCGAAGGGTCGGACAATCGTTCATCGGCCGACACGTTGAGCTCGGCGTTCAGATTTTCTGCCTCGCCCCCTGATTCCGAACAGACGACATGAGTCCCGCGCATCGGGCCGCGGAAAGCCGGCTTATTGGATAACGTCGTGAGCTGTCCATACAGTGTCGCATCGGCTATACGGCATCCGGCGATCAAAAGGTCAGGTGCGGTGGCAGCCAACATGCCGGAAAAGCCATTCGCAATATTGCCTTCCCCCGTCAATTTTAGGCCCACTGGCCCGTAACCCGATTCGATAAGTCCGCGCCCATCACGGATTGCAATGTTGGCGTCAGGAAGGCCTGACTGAGTATCCTTGTTCCCAAACAGCACATTGTCGAGCGCTCCGAAACTCAGCGTTCCGTCGGTGAAGCGACCATACAAGCGGGGTTCTACGAGGGTGATCTGATCAACTTCCGGAAGGCCCAGGCGATGGCGCAACCGTACGATAACGCGCCTAGCGGTTAGATCCGGCGCACTGGCGTCACCTATCACCAGATCGGAAATAATCTGGGTCTGTCCACCAACTCGCTCGATCTGGTACGTTGCCGGAAGGTCATTGGCTTCCAACTGCTCGGCAATAAGGTTGTCGGCGATTGCTATGCGGTTCGACCATGCGAGCACTGCCATGACGATGAGCGCAAGAACGACAAGCGCAGGCACGACCCACCGCTTTTTGCGCCAGCGTGGCCTCTCACTCACAAGTTGACCCTCGGAACCGTCCATTGAATCCCGCACTTGCGCGTATTGCCCCTCAGAGGCAATGCAAGATGTTCAATCGACTTGTGGAGGGAAGAGTTTGTCCGAGGCCGTGAAGAGTTCGGCAAGTCATTCCGGAACCGGGCATAGAATGCGTTTACGGCAACGTCTTCTGAAAGGCGGGCCGGAATCGCTGGCCGACTACGAGTTGCTGGAATTTCTGCTATTTGCAGCGATCCGCCAAGGAGACACTAAACCTCTTGCGAAAAGACTGATCACGCAGTTCGGTTCTTTTTCCGCAGTATTGAGTGCTGCTCCAGCAAGTCTTGCACAGGTTAAAGGTATGGGGGAATCGAGCGCCGCATCGCTTTATGCCGTTTCACTCGCTGCAAGAAGAATGGCCCGGGGCGCTGTGCAGCAGCGGCCTGTGCTTGGTAGCTGGCAGGCCCTGCTCGACTATCTTACCATCGACATGGGCGAACTGAAGCACGAGCGGGTAAGAGTGCTTTACCTAGACACGCGCAACCGTCTCATTGATGACCATCTTGCTGCGGAAGGTTCGATCGACGAAGCCGCAATTCATCCACGCGAAGTGATCCGCCGCGCATTCGACGTTGGTGCCAGCGCGCTCATACTTGTCCATAACCATCCAAGCGGCGATCCCGAACCTAGCCGAGCCGACATTCATATTACCCATCAGATCGCAGAAGCCGGTAGACTGCTGAGCATCACGGTCCACGATCATGTCATTGTTGGCCGCGGCGCCCATGTCTCGTTGAGAGCCAAGGGCCTGCTGGCATAAAAATCCGCCCCATGCCTTTAAATAGGCGAGCGAACCTTGTCACCGAGCGTTAGCCTCTCTAGCGGTTCGCGGCAGATCCTCGCCAAATTCGGAGTCCAAGATGGTCCCCCGCTACGCCCGCCCCGCCATGACAGCCATTTGGGAGCCGGAGGCGAAATATCGCATCTGGTTCGAAATCGAGGCGTACGCCACCGAGAAGCTCGGCGAACTGGGTGTGGTCCCCAAGACTGCGGCAAAAGCACTTTGGGACTGGTGGGCGACAGATCCGAAGATCGATGTCGAAGCAATCGACGCCATCGAAGCGGTGACCAAACACGACGTAATCGCATTTCTCACATGGGTCGCGGAAAACGTGGGCGACGAAGCACGCTTCATGCACCAGGGCATGACGAGCTCCGATGTTCTCGACACCACGCTTGCTGTCCAGCTAGCCCGCTCGACCGATCTTTTGCTCGAAGACATCGAGCAACTTCTGGCCGCGATTGAGCGTCGGGCTCAAGAACACAAATATACGCCGACTATTGGTCGCAGCCACGGCATTCATGCCGAGCCCGTAACCTTCGGGCTCAAGCTGGCTCAGGCATATGCGGAGTTCGATCGCTGCAAGACCCGCCTTCTTGCCGCGAGGGAAGAAATTGCGACCTGTGCGATCTCGGGTGCAGTGGGGACTTTCGCAAATATCGATCCCAGCGTGGAGGAGTATGTTGCCGAAAAACTGGGCCTCAAACCCGAGCCGGTTTCCACTCAAGTCATCCCGCGTGACCGCCACGCGATGTACTTCGCGACGCTTGCTGTCATTGCCGGAAGCATTGAGCGCCTAGCGGTCGAAGTGCGGCACCTTCAGCGCACTGAAGTTCTGGAAGCAGAGGAGTTCTTTTCGAAAGGGCAGAAAGGATCAAGTGCAATGCCCCATAAGCGCAACCCGATCCTTACGGAAAACCTTACGGGGCAGGCACGGATGATCCGCGCCTATGCTCTACCGGCGTTGGAAAACGTCGCACTTTGGCATGAACGTGACATCTCGCATTCTTCCGTCGAGCGCTTCATCGGGCCAGATGCGACCATTACACTGGATTTCGCCCTCGCAAGGTTGACCGGCGTGGTGGACAAGCTCTTGGTTTATCCAGACCGGATGCAGGCCAACATGGATCGTATGGGTGGTCTGATCCATTCTCAACGTGTCCTGCTGGCGCTGACGCAGAATGGTGTAAGCCGCGAAGATGCATATCGCCTCGTTCAGCGCAATGCGATGAAGGTTTGGGAATCCGACGGCAAGCTGATGCTTCTCGATCTACTTAAGGCGGACGAGGAAGTGACTGCCGCTTTGACCCACGAACAGCTCGAAGAGCGGTTCGATCTCGACTATCACTTCAAGCAGGTCGACACGATTTTCGACCGCGTGTTCAGCTAGACGCTGCAGAATTCCGCGACTAGCATCACTGGCAATTAATTTCGGGGAGACACGCCGTCATGCAATTTGTGCGCACGATACTCTGGGTCCTGCTTCTCGTGGGGATTCTGGCATTTTCATTCGGCAACTGGGACAAGCAGATCGACGTCCGCATATGGCCGGGCATCGTCTGGGATACCCGGGTACCTGCCTTGGTGATCGTCTCTTTCCTTTTCGGTCTCATTCCGATGTGGCTATACCACCGCGGGGTCCACTGGCGACAGTCGCGCCGGATTTCCGCCTTGGAAACGGCGACTTCAAAAATGGTGGCGCCGAAAACAGATACTAAACCGGTAGCGCCGGTCCGGCCTGAGACCCAGGCGCGAGATATCCCCCCCGAGCCTGCCAACCCCGTTGATCCCGAGCCTTCCGGAAGATTATGAGCAACCCGATCTATCTTGCTCTCGACATGCCGCGTCTACACGATGCGGTATCACTTGCCGAGAAAACCAAAGCGCATATCGGCGGCGTGAAGCTCGGGCTGGAATTCTTCAATGCCCATGGCGCCCACGGCGTTCATATGCTTACCCAACTCGGGCTCCCGATCTTTCTCGATCTCAAATTACATGACATCCCGAACACCGTCGCAGGAGCAATGCAGGCGATCCATGTTCTGGAACCGGCGATCGTTACCGTGCATGCCTGTGGCGGGGTAGCCATGATGGAAGATGCCAAGGCCGCTGCCGGCGAGAACACGAAGGTTGTCGGCGTCACCATGCTTACGAGCCTCGATGAACCAGATCTACGAGCGATGGGCGTTCCCGGCACACCCTATGATTACGTCATGCGGTTGAGCGAAGCTGCCCATCGCGCAGGCTTGGACGGCGTCGTCTGTTCGGGGCACGAAATCAAAGCCGTTCACGAACAGTGGAAGGACGGCTTCTTCGTCGTTCCCGGACTGCGCCCCGAGGGAAGCGTTGTTGGGGATCAAAAGCGTGTCGTAACGCCGCGTCAGGCTCGTGACGATGGCGCTAGCGTCCTTGTCATTGGGCGCCCGATCAGCAGAGCCGACGATCCGGCCGAAGCCGCACGCGCTATAGAGGCGACCCTCTGAAGGGTCAGCCCATGCAAACAGCCATAAAGATCTGCGGCATTTCAAGCGTGGAAGCGCTCGACGCTTGTATAGACGCTCGAGCCGACTTCTTCGGAATGGTGTTTTTTCCGCTCTCCCCACGCCATGTCGATTTCCATGCTGCGAGCTCGCTGGCAATGCGGGCTGGTTCCCGGATTGGTCGAGTAGGTTTATTTGTTGATGCCGACGACGGAGCGATTGCCGAAGCTGTAAAGGCGGGACGATTGGATGCGATACAGCTTCACGGCTTGGAAAGCCCCGCTCGCTCCGCTCAGATCAAGTCCCGCTTCAACTTACCCGTCTGGAAAGCGATTGCGGTTTCCACGTCAAGTGATGTGGCACAAGCCGATCATTACCGTGACGCAGTCGACCTGATCCTTTTCGACGCGAAAACACCGAAAGATGCTGCACTTCCAGGAGGGATGGGCCTCAAGTTCGACTGGTCATTGCTTGAAAGCTGGCGTGGCAGGCCCGGTTGGGGCCTCGCTGGTGGACTAACTCCTGGGAATGTCGCCCAGGCGCTTTCAGAAACCCGCGCTCCTTTGGTCGACACTTCGAGTGGCGTGGAGACCAGCCTCGGTTTGAAGGACCCCGCCCGTATCGCTGCATTCTGTGCAGCTGCCCGGAAAGCTTGACGCGCGGGGATTTCCTGCTATTCGCGCGCCTTCGCTGATTGGCCCCGCACCCCGGTGAAGCGGTGGCCGCGTAGCATTCTTTAGGAATGCGACGGTGCGATGCCGGGTTGAATGGCCGCCGATGGGGTGGCTCAGCAAATTGAAGGAAAGACTTATGTCGAAGCGCAAGAGCGCCAAGTACAAACTCGACCGCCGGATGGGTGAAAACATCTGGGGTCGCCCGAATTCCCCGGTCAACAAGCGTTCGTACGGTCCCGGCCAGCACGGCCAGCGCCGCAAGGGCAAGATGTCCGACTTCGGCCTGCAGCTGCGCGCCAAGCAGAAGCTCAAGGGCTACTACGGCGATGTTACCGAGAAGCAGTTCAAGCGTACCTACAAGGAAGCGTCGGCCATGAAGGGCGACACCGGTCAGAACCTGATCGGCCTTCTCGAACAGCGTCTCGACATGGTTGTCTATCGCGCCAAGTTCGCACCGACCATCTTCGCCGCCCGCCAGATCGTGAGCCACGGCCACATCTATCTCAACGGTGTGAAGACCAACATCGCCTCGGCCCGCGTCAAGGTTGGTGATGTCGTGAGCCTCGGCAGCAAGGCCAAGGACATGGCTCTCGTCATTGAAGCGCAGAGCCTGCCCGAGCGTGAAATTCCCGATTATGTCGCGCCCGACGGCACCGACAAGGTTACCTTTACTCGCGTCCCGAAGCTCGACGAAGTGCCTTACCCGGTCACGATGGAGCCGAACCTCGTGGTCGAGTTCTATTCGCGCTAAAATTCTCGAAATTCAGACAGCAAAGGGCGGTCCTTCAGGGCCGCCCTTTTCTTTTGTATACGGTTGAACGGTTCGTCGTATTTTCAGATACTTGGCGGAAACCGCATCGTCAGAGCAGCGTTCAAATGACGCTATGACACAGTATCGGTTCGTTACCCGTTCCCGCACCGGCAAATGGTACCCTTCTCTCGCTGACGCGCAACGTCAGGCCAACCGTATTGGTGCAGGTTTTACCGACGCGTTGGGGCAGTTCATTGCCTACCGTGGCACCATCCTCGAAATGCGGGAAAAGAGGTCCAATTGACGCCTAACGGCGGTGAGACCGTTTTAGCGCATAAAAGATCATGATCGCGATGAGAACGGTGATGGCGATACCCCAGAACCAATAGGGGAGCAGCAGGGCTTGTTCGATTTGGGCAGTGTCCGAAAGTTGCTGACGTCCCCCGAGGTTCCCGCCTTCGCTGAACATGTATCCAAAGTCGCGATAGATAGAAATGCATCCCTGAACTCCGAGGAACTGCACTGCTAGGCGTCGATGAGCTACGCGGCTTTTCATTGCGATGATCAGAAGCGTTGTACCGATTGCAGGTAAGATGATCCATCCTGTAGTCGAACGCACCCAGATGAATGTCGATAGAAGCAAGGCTGCGCCGAGAACCAGTAGCGCGATCTTCGTGGCGCGTTGGGTACGGGACGAAAGAATGAGCAAACAACCGGCCACCGTTGGCCCAAGCAGACCGGCGGCTGCGATACCTGCCTGGGCAAGTCGGGATGGCTGCTCCGAATAATACAGCGCGTAACCGGATCCGTTAGAGAAAATCACCAATCGCTCGAAATGGCTACCAAACGCCATCGCAGCCAGGCCGTGACCCATTTCGTGAAACCAGGTGGCGAGAATACTGAACGGATAGAGAAGATATCCGCCGTAGGGAGAATGCCAGAGAAGGATCGAGATGACCCCGATCATGACGAGCAGCGTAATTTCGCGACGTCCAGCCTCAGTCTTAAAGGATGAGGAACGGCTGTTCATGGTTCGATTTCCTTCCCGTCCCACGCGAAGCATCGCCCGCTATCTCGCTGATCGAGCCCTTCCAAGACATCGAGCAGATAATGAGCTGCCCGCTCACAAGTGAACAGCTTGCCCTCTGGCACTCCTCGTTGGAAAGGCTGGCTCAGCCCAGTGTCGACAGTTCCCGGATGCAAACCGACACAAAAAGCTTCCGGTCTCTTGCGCCCCAATTCGACAGACAATGTTCGGATAAGCATATTCAGAGCGGCCTTACTGGCACGGTAGGAATACCACCCGCCCAACCGATTATCAGATATACTTCCCACCCTCGCCGACAAGGCCGCGAAACCCGCCTTTCCGCTTTCGTGGAGCAAAGGCAGAAAGTGCTTAGCGATCAGAGTCGGGCCAATGGCGTTGACGGCATAACTGCGGGACATTTCTTCGGCGGAGAGGTGGCGCCAATCCTTCTCGGGACCTTCCCCTCCTTCATGCAGATATCCGGTTGCCACGATTACAAGATCAAGCGGCCCGTCGCGTGCAGTGAGCTTTGCTGCAGCAGCGATGCTGCTTTCGTCGGTCAGATCCAGCTGACTTTCGCCAGCGAAGCTTCGGGCAAAACGGCTGACAATCGAGCCACGAGATTCCAGCTCATTCGCGAGCTTCGCGCCAATACCGCCGGAAGCCCCTATAACCGCCGCACGGCGCCAGCTCACTTAGCCGAGTTCCCCAAGTAATCGCTCCGAAAATCACGGGCAAATTTGGCGAAGCCCCCTTCACCGATGGCATCACGCATCGATTGCATCAATTGCTGATAGAACGCGATGTTATGCTCCGTCATTAGCATAGCGCCCAATATCTCTTGTGATTTGACGAGATGGTGCAGATAGGCCCGGGTGTACGTCGAACACGTGTCGCAACCGCACCGTTCGTCGAGCGGCCCCTGATCCTCCGCAAAGCGCGCGTTCCGCAAGTTCAGAGGGCCATTCCAGGTAAAGGCCTGACCGTTTCGTCCCGATCGGCTGGGCAATACGCAATCGAACATATCAACTCCGCGCTCGACCGCGCCGACCAGATCGTCGGGCTTGCCAACCCCCATGAGATAACGCGGGCGGTCCTCCGGAAGCTGGCCAGGTGCGAAATCAAGCGTAGCGAACATCGCCTCCTGGCCTTCGCCGACAGCCAAGCCGCCAATGGCATACCCATCGAAGCCGATGTCGCTCAGCTTTTCGGCGCTGATCTTCCTGAGCTCCTCTTCCAATGCGCCCTGCTGAATTCCGAACAGCGCGGCACTTTCGGCATGCTCTCCCCCGCTGTCGAAACCTTCACGGCTACGTTTAGCCCAGCGCATACTCATTTCCATGCTCTCCGCGATTTCGTCTCGAGGTCTGTCTGCGCGAGGACACTCGTCAAATGCCATGACGATGTCACTGCCGAGCAGGCGCTGGATTTCCATGCTCCGCTCGGGCGTCAGCATGTGTTTCGAGCCATCGATATGGCTGCGAAACTCCACACCCTTTTCCGTCAGTTTCCTGAGATCGGACAGACTCATGACCTGATAGCCACCGCTGTCTGTGAGTATCGGCCTTGGCCAGTTCATGAATTTATGCAGGCCACCCAACCGTGCGACCCGTTCCGCCCCCGGCCTCAGCATGAGGTGATAGGTGTTACCCAGTATGATGTCCGCGCCGGTCTTGCGAACTGTCTCGGGCTTCAATGCTTTGACGGTAGCGGCAGTACCCACCGGCATGAACGCTGGAGTACGGATATCACCGCGTATCATGCGGATCGTGCCCGTACGCGCCGCGCCGTCCTGCGCATGAATATCGAATTTGAAACGTTGCATAATTAAAAGCCGTAAACGACCGTGAACCGGGTCGAGGTGTCGGTAGACACAGAATTCGCGGGCGGATTGCTGTTATAGTCCAGCGCGTAGGATAGCCGGGACCGCAGGTGCTTTGTGATGCGATAGTCCAGCCCACTAACCAGATTCACACTGGTGTTGTTACCGTCCACGAGGACCTGAACTTCACCCCCTCCTTCGGCAACCGCATTGGCATCCTGCGTAAATGTCAGGCCATCCACAATTTGCCAGTCGAAATCGGCTCCAAACAACCCTGCGATCCTGCTCGCACTGCCGCCATCGGTAAAATCGGTAAGCCGCCAGGCCGGGCCTGCCTTTACCGAAAGTTTCAGGCCTTCCTGATCCAGCAGCTTATAGCCTAGCCCCCCCGATACGGCGTAGCGACCATCAAATCCCTGAAGCTGGTCACCTTCGTATTGGGCCAGACCGTAGATAAACATATCATCGCTGAACTGCCAGCGTGGCTCGTAAGCGGCCAAGTATTGCTCTCGGCTGGTCCTGCCATTCTGGCGCTGGTAGTCAGCCCGTGCACGAAGGAGGTGGCTCCACTCGAGACCTTTGCGTTCAAGCTTGAGCGATGCTGCGATACCGATACTGTCGGTATTTCCAGAAGAATGAAATCCGCCGAATTCGCCCTCGCCACTCCAGCGATCAAAAATACCTGCCTGACGAATAGCCTGTTCCTTCGCCGCCTGAGCTTCCGACTGCTTCTTTGCTTGCGAAGCTGCCCACTCAGACTGAATCGAGTCGATCGTCTCGCCATCCTCTGGATTGGTGCTGCGAGCCAGTTCCAAGACCGTCGACACCTTTTCAGCGTCTCCGGTCGCAATTGCCGCCTCGATCATCGCTCGCACGCCCTCGGGCAATTCAGCCACAGCGGGACTTGATATGAAAACAAGCGCGAAAGGGAAAGCAAGATAACTGGCACGAAGCATGGGGAAACGGTTAGCGCCTGAATAAAAGGATCGCCAGCCCTCACGAAAAAGGGCGGGCCTCGCTAAAGGCCCGCCCCGATTGTAAGAGTGCGCTATCAGAAGTTGAAAGCAACACCGGTTGTCGCACGCACGGTGTCGAATGCGATGGTATCCAGGTTCACGCGAAGCGCAGCGCCGCCGATCGGGAATTCTGCACCAAGTCCAACCAGGTAGTCGCCGCCGGTATCATCGATATCGAGATCGTCGATGATGTCTTCATCGACGCCGGTCAGTTCAGCCACGTCGAGATCGACCCACTGATAACCACCACGTACGTAATACTTGGCTCCGCCCGCATCGCGGAAACCGAGACGTGCAGATGCACCGTATTCGCTGTCGATGGCACTAAATCCGAAGTGGTAGTTTCCTTCCACGCCAACAAAAACATTCGACGCCGCGGCGAAATCTGCACCGGCGAAAATGCCGAGAATGGCGCTGGAATCTTCAACGTCGATGTCGAAATCACCGTCTACATCATCTGCGCCGAGATCATGGTAGCCACCCGACACGCCGACGAAGGGTTCCGCCTGCTGCGCCTGGGCAGCGGAAGGGAGAGCGACGGCAGCAACGGCCATTCCTGCGAAGAGAGCAATCTTTTTCATTTTTTCTATCCTGATAATCGCGTTCGGCAATCCGAACGCGCCGCAAATAGGAATCGAGGCGCGCCCTCTACAAGATTAAAAAATCATTTTTGCCACACTGTTGCAAATTGACGACATCCAGCGACGGCTGGAATGACCTCCATTCGCTTTAAGGGATGAATAGTGCCTGACAGCTATGATCGGGAGTTCAGGCTCTAAGCCGCCAACCCGTTTTGAATATGTAGGCAATTACCGCAGTACATGCGGCAAGGAAGCCAAGGGTAATACCGAAACTCACCCAGATGTTCACATCGCTGCTGCCGTAAAAAGTCCAGCGTAATCCGCTCACAAGATACACAATCGGATTGGCCAGTGCGATCGTGTCCCACGGCTTGGGCAACATGTCGATGGAATAGAAGGTACCACCCAAGAACGTTAGTGGAGTGAGGAAAAGCAGGGGAATTATGCCGAGCTTTTCAAAGCTGTCCGCCCAAATGCCGAGGATGAAGCCGAAAAGGCTGAATGCGGCGGCAACCAGCATAATGTAGAAGATTGCTAAAACCGGATAGGCAATCGAGTAATCCACGAAAAGCCGCGCCGTCAGTAGAATGATTGTCGCTAGGATCAGGCTTTTTGTCATGGCTGCACCCACGAAGCCTATGAGAGTCTCGGCCACGCCGACGGGCGCGCTGAGAAGCTCGTAAATGGTGCCCGTAAATCTGGGCATGTAGATACCGAAGCTCGAATTGCTGGTGGTTTCTCCCAGCAGGGTCAGCATCAGCAAACCCGGAATAATGAACGCCCCATAATCGACCCCGTCGAGGTCGGGCATTTGCCCCCCTATCGCCGCGCCGAAGACGACAAAATACAGTGAAGTTGTCAGCACCGGGGCGAGTACCGACTGGAAGGCCGTGCGCAGGAAGCGCATAAGCTCACGGGTGTAGATCGACCAGGTCGAGCGCCAGGAAATCATGCTGCTTCCTCCTCGCCCAGAAGCGACACGAAGATATCCTCAAGACTGCTCTCGCGCACCTCGATGCCGGTATAGTCGATACCTGCTGCCAACAGGGCTTTCGTAATCTCGGCAACTTCGCCCTTGCCACGCCCGGTTCCGTCACCACCGCGATAACAGAGTGAAGTCCCTCCCTTTTCAATTTCTACAGGGTACCGGGCGACGGATGATGGTAGGTCCGTAATGGGCTGCGCCAGAGTTATGTGTGCCTCGGTTCTTCCGAGCCGGGCCATCATCGCCTCCTTCTCGTCCACCATGATGAGCTGGCCCTTGCGGATGATGCCCACCCGATCTGCCATTTCCTCGGCTTCTTCGATGTAATGGGTAGTGAGAATTACGGTAACGCCGCGCTCCCGCATCTCGTCGATGATAGACCACATCCCCTTGCGCAGTTCGACATCCACACCTGCAGTTGGTTCATCCAGAAACAGCAAATCTGGTTCGTGAGCCAACGCCTTGGCGATGAGTACGCGGCGCTTCATTCCTCCCGACAGAGCCATGATCCGCGTATCGCGCTTGTCCCAGAGGCTGAGACTGCGCAGGATTTCCTCAATCCGTTTGGGGTCGGAAGGAAGCCCGAACAGTCCGCGTGAATAAGCGACAGCCCGTTCTACCGGTTCGAACATATCCGTGGCTAATTCCTGGGGAACGAGGCCAATGCGTGCCCGTGCCTTACGCCAGTCATCGGATAAATCATGGCCGAAAGCGCGCATGGTACCGCCGGTAGGCCGCACCAAGCCGCAGATCGCGCCAATAAGAGTAGTTTTCCCGGCGCCATTCGGTCCCAGCAAGGCGAATATCTCGCCCTTACGAATAGTCAGACTTACGTGGTCGAGCGCCTTGAGCCCGCCGGGATAGACCTTGGTGAGGCCGTCGAGCTCGAGGATCGGTTCGTTCATTCGCGCGATCTAGGGAAGTAAAAGAGAAGAGTCACCATAGGAATAGAATCGGTATTCTTCACCTATCGCGTGAGCATAGGCCGATTGCATTATCTCGGTGCCCATGAGCGCGCTGACCAACATAAAAAGCGTAGATTTGGGTAAATGAAAGTTGGTCATCAAACCGTCGATCGCGCGAAATTCGTACCCGGGGGTAATGAAAATATCGGTGTCGCCCGCAAAAGGACGGATCACACCATCTTCGCCCGTCGCGCTTTCCAGTAACCGAAGGCTTGTCGTCCCAACTGCGATGATGCGTCCACCCTTAGCCCTGGCAGCATTGAGGCGGTCAGCTGTCTCGCATTCGATCCTGCCCCATTCAGAATGCATCTGATGATCGTCTGTATCTTCGGCTTTGACAGGAAGAAACGTGCCTGCGCCGACATGAAGAGTAAGTGTCTCCGTCACAATGCCCCGTTCGGCAAGACCAGCCATGAGCCGATCCGTAAAATGCAACGCTGCAGTCGGGGCGGCTACAGCACCGTCTTCTTTCGCAAACAGCGTTTGGTAATCCTCGCGGTCCTGCGCATCGGTAGGGCGTTTGCCTGCGATATAGGGCGGCAATGGCATGGTACCCGCACGCTCGAGCAGGACCTCGACCGGTTCTTCCCCTTTGAACGCAAGGACGAAACTGCCATCCGGCAGCCGTTCTTCCGCGACGGCGGTAACTCCGCCACCGAATTCGGCTAAGTCACCGGGTCGCAAACGCTTCGCATTGCGAACGAATGCCTGCCAACGCCGCAGGTCGATACGCTTGTGCAGCGTTGCACTTATTTTCGCCTCTCCGCGCCGTCCCTCGAGCTGCGCAGGAATTACCCGCGTGTCGTTGAAGACCAGCACATCGCCCGGTTCCAGAAGGTCGGGCAAATCCCGCACATGCCGGTCAGCGAAGAAATCATCCTTACCCACCACCAGCATCCGCGCCGCATCACGCGGCCGCGCAGGACGAAGCGCAATACGTTCGTTGGGAAGATCGAAATCGAAGAGGTCAACGCGCATGCCAGCGCCATTAGACGCTGGCAGCGCAGTAGGAAACTCAGTTTTCGATCGGCGCGTTCAGATCATCTGCCGTTACGGGCGCGTCGGACATGATCGCAGGTGCTGCAGCGGGTTTGGCCTTGTTTTCTGACGCCAGAGAAGCCTGCAAAATTAGCGTGGGGTTCGCCGGCGGTTCGCCGCGGTTAATCGCGTCAACGGCTTCCATATTGGAAATCACCCGGCCGAAGTTGGTGTATTTCTTGTCGAGGCTGAACCGCGGATAGAACACGAGGAAAAACTGGCTATTAGCGCTGTCTTCGCTCGCAGCACGCGCCATGGATACAGTTCCTCGAACGTGCGGCATAGGATTGAATTCTTCTTCCAGGTCCGGAAGCTCGCTTCCGCCCTGCCCCGTTCCGGTCGGATCGCCCGTTTGCGCCATGAAACCATCGATCACACGATGGAAGATCACCCCATCGTAGAAGCCTTCGCGAGCCAGGGTCTTGATCCGCTCTACATGATTGGGGGCCCAGCTCGGCATCAGCCGAACAGCCACACGCTCCCCATTGGACAGGTCCAGGAACAGAATGTTCTCCAGATCTTCGGTGAGATTGTAATTGATCGGATCGTAGACCTTGCGCGCGGGCGCAGCGGTCTCTGCTTCCTGAGCGGTAGCAGCAACCGGGGCGATTACCGCAAGTGCGGCGGCGGCAAGGGCAAGCGAAGACTTGAGCATCATATTTCCGTCGAATTGTCCTGTGTGGATGTCGCCCTAGCGATGCGGCGCTGTCCGTTCAATGAATGGTTTGGCCCGGGGGTCAGTAGTCCCCCAACTGACCGTTTTCCTGCACGCGCGCGATGACATCGTCACATACATCCTTGCTGACAAAGGGAGTAATATCACCGCCGAACAACGCGATTTCCTTTACCAGGCGAGATGCGATGGGCTGTAGCGACACATCCGCCATCAGGAATACCGTTTCGATATCGTCATCAATTTGCTGGTTCATTCCGGCCATCTGATATTCGTATTCGAAATCTGCGACAGCGCGCAGGCCTCGGATGAGCACCGAAGCCCCCATTTTCTGGGCGAACTTTACCAAAAGCGCGTTGAAACCAACCACCTCGACATTTTCGAGGCCCATAGTCTTTATCTCACGCTCGACCATGTCGAACCGCTCTTCGGTAGAAAACATCGGGTCTTTGGACGGGTTCGTCGTCACGCCGATAATCAGTTTGTCGACCAACTTGCTACCGCGCCGGATGATGTCCGCGTGGCCCAAGGTGATCGGGTCGAAAGTGCCCGGATAGATACCGATCCGTTCAGCCATCAGTGATCTCTCTTCACAACGAAATGCGCTAGATCGACAAGTACTTTGGCGTCTTCACCATATCCGGCGAGATGATCGCCAGCCTGATCCACAAGCATCTCGGCCTGTGCGCGGGCCTTGTCGCGGCCCATCAGAGTAACGAAGGTCTGCTTGCCCTGCTCTTCATCTTTTCGCAGTGCCTTGCCAGCCTTGGTCTCATCACCCTCCACGTCCAGCAGGTCGTCCGCAATCTGAAAAGCAAGGCCGATATCGCGCGCATAAGCGCGCAAATGGGTCCGTCCTTCCGGGGGAACCTTGCCGAGAATAGCACCCATCTCCACGCTTGCTGCCAAGAGGGCACCGGTTTTCAATTGCTGGAGACGGGTTACCTGCCGCAAATCATATTTTTCTTCGTCGGAAACGATGTCCATCATCTGCCCGCCAGCCATTCCCGCATGCCCGCTTGCGCGTGCCAGTGTCGCGACAAGTTCGGACCGCACGAATGGGTCGCTGCTGGTGCCCGGCATAGTGAGAATATCGAAAGCCAGCGCATGAAGGCAATCACCAGCCAGAACAGCCGTCGCCTCGTCGTAAACCTTGTGTAAGGTGGGTTTTCCGTGTCGCAGATCGTCATCGTCCATACATGGCAGGTCGTCATGTATCAGCGAATAGGAATGGATCGCCTCCACAGCGCAGCCAGCAGCAACGGCTGCGTCGCGGTCCACCCCGAACAGCTTTGCGGTCGCGCAAACCAGCAAGGGGCGTACGCGCTTGCCACCGCCGATTGCCGCATAGCGCATCGCTTCGACCAGCCGAGCACGAGTGTCTTCCGGAACCGGCAGGAAAGCGTCGAAAGCGGCATCAACCTCTTGTTGAACCTGTTCGAGAGCTTCTGCGAGGCGGTCGGGCATGGCAGTTACGGCGTGCATGCTTCAGCTATCCGCATCGAAGGGAGCCGTGCCGGAAGGGCGGCCTTCGCTGTCGGTGACAATCTTGTCTATCTTGGCCTGCGCATCGTCGAGCCGCTTCTGGCATGCCTTGCGCAATTCTTCTCCGCGTTCATAAAGCGCAATGCTCTCATCGAGCGGCACTTCGCCGCTTTCGAGGCGGCGAACGGTAATCTCCAGCGAGCGCAGAGCTTCCTCGAAGCTCATCTCGCCAATCGGTTTGTCTTGGCCCTCTGTCATCGTGGCGGAGCATTGACGGGGCGCGGACCTCCGGTCAAGAAGGCGCTGGAACGGGGGAGCGGATATGACGTGGATTGTCGCCTTCATTGCCGCTGCCGTAACATTTGGGGGGCTCGACGCTTTGTGGATCCGCTGGGCGGGACCCAATTTCTATCACCCCCGGATCGGCGAAATACTGGCGCGTAGTTTTCGCTTCGTACCCGCCCTCATATTCTACGCGGCTTATGTCTTTGCCATCGTCTGGTTCGCGGTGCGTCCGGGCCTGTGCGATGGATTGGATGCGGCAGCGCTGAACGGTGCGTTGCTCGGCTCGATCTGCTACGCCACTTACGACCTTACGAACCACGCTACCCTCAAGCGCTGGTCTACCGTTGTCACCATAACAGATATCTGCTGGGGCGCTGCTGCAACCGCCATAGCTGCAAGCGTAGCCACCATTGCTGCCGAGAAACTCGTTTAAAGGTCAAGCAAGCCATGTTCATCGGCCATTTTGCGCCAGCCTTCGCAGCGAGAGCCATTACCGGTGAGGCACCAAAACTGGGCACACTGTTCATTGCCGCACAATTGGTGGACTGGATCTTTTTTCTGCTCGTCCTCGGTGAGATTGAACACATGCGACCGGCTCCGGGCATCACCGCGATCAGCCCTATTGATTTCTACGACTATCCATACACCCACAGCCTTGCGGGGACAGCGATAATCGGAGTTATATTTGGACTTGTCGTGGCGGTGACGATGCGCAATTCAGTCGCGGCCGTATGGGGTTCACTGGTAGTCTGCTCGCACTGGGTCCTCGATTGGTTCAATCACCGGTCGGATCTTACCCTGGCAGGGGGCGAAACGACTTTCGGTCTTGGGCTGTGGAATTTCCCTTTGGCAGCCATGGTGCTGGAAGCTGCGCTCTTGGGGTTGGCCTTCTGGTGGTATCTGGCTCGCACTAGGGGCCCGGTTGTTCCGCCTCTTATTCTCCTTGGCGCGCTGCTCGCCTTACAGTCAGCAAATTGGTTTGGGCCGAAACCAACCGATTTAAGTATTCCATTTATAGCTCCGGCCCTGCTGGCCTTTGCTGTTCTGACAGCCCTCGCTTATTGGGTTGGTAAGACACGGTGGCATCGCGCCGAAGTAGGGCTTGGCGTGGGCAGTCCTCCTCCCTGATAACTACCATATCGCAGCCGCCATATTGCGCCGGCGCGCGTGGCACCGTAAGGGCGCGGGCCATGAGCGAAATCACCCCCGACCTCGTCGCCCAGCACGGCCTTTCCGAAGAAGAATATCAGCGCGTCCTCAACGCGCTCGGCCGCGAGCCCAATCTTGTGGAACTCGGCATCTTCTCAGTGATGTGGAGCGAACATTGTTCCTACAAGTCGAGCCGCCTCCATCTCAAGAAGCTACCGACAGAGGCGCCTTGGGTGATTTGCGGCCCCGGCGAGAACGCCGGCGTAATCGATATCGGTGACGGTCAGGCGGCGATCTTCAAGATGGAGAGCCATAACCACCCCAGCTATATCGAACCTTATCAGGGCGCGGCGACCGGCGTGGGCGGAATCCTCCGCGACGTTTTTACCATGGGCGCACGGCCGGTGGCCAATGCGAATGCGCTGCGCTTCGGCCGTCCCGATCATCCCAAGATGAAGCACCTTGTGCAGGGCGTGGTCGCAGGCATCGGTGGCTATGGCAATTGCGTCGGCGTCCCGACTGTCGCTGGCGAAACGAACTTCCACCCCGCATATGACGGCAACATCCTCGTAAACGCGATGACCTTAGGGGTCGCCGATGCGGACAAGATTTTCTACAGCGCGGCAACGGGCGTGGGTAATCCGATCGTCTATGTCGGCTCCAAGACCGGCCGCGACGGCATTCACGGCGCGACGATGGCTTCGGCCGATTTCGAGGAAGATGCCGAGGCCAAGCGCCCCACGGTGCAGGTCGGCGATCCCTTCACCGAAAAGCTGCTGATCGAAGCCTGCCTCGAACTCATGGCGACCGATGCGATTGTGGCAATTCAGGACATGGGCGCAGCGGGCCTCACCTCGTCCAGCGTCGAAATGGCCACCAATGGCAAGGCCGGTATCCGCCTCGATATGGACAAGGTGCCGTGCCGCGAAGAAGGCATGACGCCGTATGAAATGATGCTGAGCGAAAGCCAGGAGCGGATGCTCATGGTGCTGAAGCCCGGCAAGGAAGAAATGGCAGCGGCCATCTTCGAAAAGTGGGAGCTGGATTTCGCTGTCATCGGCGAAGTTACTGACACGCAGCACATGGTGCTGGAATTCGGCGGCGAAGTCGTGTGCAACATCCCATTGGGGCCCCTTGCGGCAGATGCTCCCGAATATGATCGCCCGTATCTGTCGAAGGAAGAATATACCGCCTGGGCCGGCATTACGCCGATGGCGGAGCGTCCCGACACCAATGATGTCGGTGGCGACCTGATGAAGTTGCTCGCCTCGCCTAACCTGTCCTCGCGCCGGTGGATTTCGGAGCAGTACGACAGCCAGGTCGGCGCGGATACGCTGCAGACCGGCGGCGACGCGGGCGTGGTCCGCGTTCATGGGACGAAAAAGGCACTGGCAATTAGCACGGACTGTACGCCGCGCTATGTCCATGCCGATCCCTATGAAGGCGGCAAGCAGGCTATTGCCGAGGCCTATCGCAATCTGTGCGCAGTCGGCGCGCGTCCGCTTGCGGTGACCAATTGCCTCAACTTCGGCAATCCGCAGCGGCCCGAAATCATGAGCCAGTTCGTCCATGCGCTCGAAGGTATGGGCCGCGCCTGCCGCGTCCTCGATTTCCCGATCGTGAGCGGCAACGTCAGCCTCTATAACGAGAGCAAGGCGACCGGCGGCGGCTCGGCCATCCTGCCCACCCCGGCCATCGGCGGTGTCGGTATCATCGACGATTACGATCGCATGATGACCATGCCGTTCAAGGCAGAGGGCGAGGCGATCTACCTGATCCGCGCCGAACATTGGGCCACCCCGGACCCGGAACGCTCCCATCTCGGCAAGTCGCTATGGCTGAGCGAGATCCACGGCCGTGATGAAGGGCGCACCCCGCCTACCGATCTGACCGTTGAGAAGAACGCGGGCAAGATCGTGCTGCAGCTTATTGCCGATGGGCTGGTCAGCGCGGTTCACGATGTGTCCGACGGCGGCCTGGCAGTCGCGCTGGCGGAAATGGCGATGGCCGGCGGCATCGGTGCCGATGTCGAACGGCACGAAGATTACACGCAGGCGCAGTGGTGGTTCGGCGAAGACCAGGGCCGCTACATTGTCACTGTGCCCGATGCGCAGGCGCTCAACGAAGCGCTCGCCAGAGGTACGGAAAACGACGAAACCGCATCCATCGGCTTCCGCCGCATCGGCAAGACTGGCGGCACGACCCTGTTCGGCAACTCGATAGACGAGATGCGCGCCGCGCACCGTTCGTTCTTCGACGAATGGATGGAGGCCTGATCGAAACGCTGTTCCCTTTTGCCCAAGGCATTGGGGAACAGCAATCGCTCGCGGTGTAAGGGGTTGGCTTAGCCCTGCACCCACTCGCTCTCGGGGATACCGAACAGCTTCAGGATGGCAGTGAGGTTCTCGCTGGAGATCCGCCCATTCGCTGCATCGCGGGCCTTTGGCTTGGCCCGATAGGCTATGCCATAATCGGCCGCTTCGATCATCGGGATGTCGTTTGCACCATCGCCGGTAGCAAGCACACGTGCGCCTTCGCCCAGCAAGCCGCGCTCTTCCTCAAGCGTCGCCAATTTGGTCGAGGCGTCGCTGATCGGCCCCGCCAGCTTGCCGGTCAACACGCCTGCATGGACTGCAAGGCGGTTGCCGACGACCCGTTCAAACCCGAGCTGTTGGCCCACCCGGTCCGCAAAATGATGAAATCCCCCGGTGACCAGAACGCAGCGGCAGCCTTTAGACGCCAGCGTCTGGACCAAAGTGCGCGCACCGGGAACCGGTGTGATCCGTTCTGCCAGGCAATTGTCGATCGCTCTTTCGCCCAGCCCTTCGAGCAGTCCCACACGCTCCCGCAATGCGGTCTCGAACTCGAGCTCTCCCCGCATCGCACGCTCGGTGATGTCGGCAACCTTGTCCTTGATGCCAGCAAAATCGGCCAATTCGTCGATGCATTCCTGCCCGATCATGGTCGAATCCATGTCGGAAACGAACAGGCGCGGGATTTCGAACGCGTGATCGGCCACCAGCATGTCGCATTCGCCGAAATGGTCTTCCAGCACGGCCATGGCCTGTTTGGCTTCGCCATGCGGCAGCGCGATCTGCAGTACATCACCGCAGAAATCCAGCATCGACGCTTCTGCCACGGGCATGCCCGCTGACGCCAGCGCCTTGCTCGCTGCGTCGAGCCGGGTTTCCAGACTGTTCGCCTCTGCTATCAGCCGGGCGATGAGCATAGAGAATTCCCCTGTTTTGCCTCCACTTGCGCTCATTGCAGGGCCGACCGCCAGCGGCAAGAGCGATCTGGCAGTGAGGTTAGGAAAGCGGATCGAATCGCAGGGACGGCGCGCGGTGGTGATCAATGCCGACAGTGCCCAGGTCTATTCCGACCTGCATGTCCTTTCGGCGCGCCCGAGCGTGGAGGACATGGGCGGCATCGAACATCGTCTGTTCGGGGCCTGGGACGGCGCCACGCCCTGCTCTGCGGCCGACTGGGCTGCAGCAGCCAAGCGCGAAATCGCCCAGCTTCATTCTGAAGGCGCCGTGCCGATCCTGTGCGGCGGCACCGGCCTTTACATGCGGACACTGCTGGAAGGCATTGCCCCGGTTCCGGAAATCGCCCCCGGGATCCGCGCCGATGTCCGCTCGCTGGATCAGGCCAGCGCCCGCGCCGCTCTCGAAATCGAAGATCCCGAGGCCGCTGCCCGGCTTGCCCCGGCAGACATTGCACGGACCACGCGCGCGCTGGAAGTCGTGCGATCGAGCGGCCGAACGCTCAAGGAATGGCAAGATCGCAAGACCGGCGGCATCGGCGATCAAGTCTCGCTTTACCCTCTCCTCCTTCTGCCCGAACGCGATTGGTTGTACGAGCGCTGCGATCGCCGCTTCATCATGATGCTGGATGGCGGCGCTATAGGAGAGGTCGAAGCCTTGCTGGCGCGCCAGCTCGACCCCTCGCTGCCGGTCATGCGGGCCATCGGTGTGCCAGAAATAGCGGGGCTGGTGCAAGGCGATCTATCGCGGGATCAAGCCATCGTCTCTGGCCAGCGCGCCACACGGCAGTACGCCAAGCGGCAATATACGTGGTTCAGGCATCAGCCGCCGGGATCGTGGGCGCGATGTGATAATAAAAATATCGATGAATACGATATTTTTGTATCATTGTTGCGTCGATCGAGTTGACAGCAGCCCTTTAGTTTCCCATACGAAGGTTCTGTCGGCTCGGCGCTACGACCCCAAGCGCCGGGCCGATTTGCGACTTGAGTGGAGGAATACGTGTCGGAAGAGCGCAGCGGAGCTGCCATATTGATCGAATGCCTGAAGCGGCAGGGTGTCGAATTCGTGTTCGGCTATCCTGGTGGCGCAGTGCTGCCGATCTATGACGAACTGTTTGCGGAGGGTGCCGCCGATGGCGGTATTCGCCACATCCTCGTGCGGCATGAAGCAGGCGCGGCCCACGCAGCCGAAGGCTATGCGCGCTCCACCGGAAAGCCCGGCGTCGTACTGGTCACCAGCGGTCCGGGCGCAACCAATGCGGTAACCGGCATTGCCGACGCCTATATGGATTCGATCCCCATGGTGGTCATCACCGGCCAGGTGCCGACCGGCCTCATCGGGACAGACGCATTCCAGGAAGCGGACACGGTCGGCCTGACCCGCCATTGCTCCAAGCACAACTACCTCGTGAAGGATCCGGCCAAGCTGCGCTCCACCGTGGAAGAGGCATTTCGGATTGCAACCACCGGGCGGCCCGGTCCGGTCGTAGTCGACATTCCCAAGGACGTGCAGATCGCGCTTGCCGAATGGGGCGAACAGGATTCCGCCCCCCTGCCCTCGCATCGCTATCAACCACGCATGGTTGGCGCAGCGGACGAAATCGCCGAGGCGGTGGACATGCTGGCATCAGCAGAACGGCCGATCTTCTATACCGGCGGCGGGGTGATCAACGCAGGCCCCCGCGCTTCCGAGCTTTTGCGCCAGTTGCAGCACAAGACCGGAGCGCCGGTGACAAGCACGCTGATGGGACTTGGCGCATTTCCTGCCGATCATCCCGACTGGCTCGGCATGCTCGGCATGCATGGCACCTATGAAGCCAATATGGCGATGAACCGCGCAGACCTCATCATCGCGGTAGGCTCGCGCTTCGATGACCGGGTGACCGGCCGGCTCGATGCTTTCGCGCCGGAGGCGAAGAAAATTCACATCGACATCGACCGGGCGCAGATCAACAAGATCGTGCCGGTGGACCTCGGTATCGTCGGCGATTGCGGCCACGTTCTCGAACAGCTTCTCGAAGGCTGGGGCAATAGAAAGGGCCGCGATCTTTCCGAATGGAAAGCACGAGTACTGGGGTGGAAGGCGCGCGACTGCCTTGCCTATCCTGAAAAATCGGACCTTATCATGCCGCAAAAGAGCATCGAGAGGCTCTTTGCACTGACGAAGGATCGCGATCCGATCATCACCACCGAGGTCGGCCAGCACCAGATGTGGGCGGCGCAATATTTCGGTTTCATGGGACCGAACAAGTGGCTCACCAGCGGCGGCCTCGGCACAATGGGCTATGGCCTGCCTGCCGCGATCGGCGCGCAGCTGGGCAACCCTGATGCGCTGGTGATCGACATCGCGGGTGAAGCGAGCATCCAGATGAATATCCAGGAACTCGGAACCGCGAGCCAGTTCCGCCTGCCCGTCAAGGTCTTCATCCTGAATAACAAATACATGGGCATGGTTCGCCAGTGGCAGGAACTCACCTATGAAAGCCGCTATTCGAACAGCTATTCAGACAGCCTGCCCGACTTCGTGAAGCTGGCCGAGGCCTATGGCTGGAAAGGCATCCGCATTGAGGATGAGAGCCAGCTCGATGCAGGAATCGAGGCGATGCTGGCGCATGACGGTCCGGTGATCGTCGATTGCATGGTCGCCAAGGAAGCAAACTGCTTCCCGATGATTCCCAGCGGCGCCGCGCATACCGAGATGCTGCTTTACGGCGACAAGGTCGGCGGCACGATGGACGACGAAGCGAAGGCACTCGTATAATGGTTATCTCGAAAGAACTTCCGGCGGCGCTGGCCGCCAAGGCGCAGCGTCGCAACTGGTACACGCGCGAAAATGCGGCAGAATTGCTCGACTGGATCGAGGAGACTGGCCAACGGTTTCTCGGCGTGGATGTGGCACAGGCACAGTCCGATGGCAGCTGGCTGCTGATCGACGAAGGTCTGGATCTCAGCCGGCAGACCGAGAATTTCGAAGCCGTGCGCCGCGGCCGCCAATTCATCGCTGAATATGACGGCTCCGGCCGGATGTTCGCGCCCGTATGGCAGGATCGCGGCGAATGAAGATCGCCGAACAATCCAGCGAGCGGCACGTTCTCAACGTGATCGTCGACAACGAGGCGGGTATCCTGGCGAAGATATCCGGCCTGTTCACTGCGCGCGGCTATAATATCGACAGCCTCACCGTGGCGGACATTTCCGAAGATCACGCAATCAGCCGCATCACCGTGGTCACGCGCGGCCCCCAGCCGGTGATCGACCAGATCCGCGCCCAGCTCGAGCGGCTGGTGCCGGTGCACCGGGTCATCGACCTCACCGAAAGCGGCGCGCATGTCGAGCGTGAGCTGGCCTTGATCAAGGTCGCTGGAAAGGGTGACGCGCGCGTCGAGGCGCTGCGTATCGCCGAGCTGTTCCGCGCCAATGTCGTCGACACCACCACCGCAAGCTTCGTGTTCGAGCTGACCGGCTCGCCCGACAAGGTGGACAGTTTCATCACCCTTATGCGCGAACTCGGCCTGGTCGAGGTCGGCCGCTCGGGGATCGTGGGAATGATGCGCGGGCCGTCAGCCGAATAACGGTCGCACAAATTAGAACGAGGAATTCAATGCAAGTTTATTACGACGCCGATTGCGACCAGCAGCTGATCAAGGACAAGAAGGTCGCAATCGTCGGCTATGGCAGCCAGGGCCACGCCCACGCCCAGAACCTGCGCGATAGCGGGGTTGGCGAAGTCGTCATCGCGCTGCGCGAAGGTTCGGCCACGGCGAAGAAGGCCGAAGGCGCTGGCTTCACCGTCAAGACCGTTGCCGAAGCCGCCGAGTGGGCCGATGTGCTCATGATCCTCGCGCCCGATGAACATCAGGCGGCGATCTATGCGGGCGAAATCGCCGGCAAGATGAAGCCCGGTAGCGCGCTCGCATTCGCGCATGGGCTTAATGTGCACTTTGGCCTGATCGACCCGCCTGCCGATGTCGACGTCATCATGATCGCGCCCAAGGGCCCCGGCCACACGGTGCGCGGCGAATATATCAAGGGCGGCGGCGTGCCCTGCCTCATCGCGGTCCACCAGGAATCGAACCAGTCGGGCGGCAACGGTTTCGCCAAGCAGCTGGCGCTGTCCTATGCCAGCGCGGTCGGCGGCGGCCGGTCGGGCATCATCGAGACCGATTTCAAGGAAGAGTGCGAAACCGATCTCTTCGGAGAACAGGCCGTTCTGTGCGGCGGGATCACCCACCTCATCCAGGCCGGGTTCGAAACGCTGGTCGAGGCGGGTTACGCGCCCGAAATGGCCTATTTCGAATGCCTTCACGAAACCAAGCTGATCGTCGACCTGCTCTATGAAGGCGGCATCGCCAATATGCGCTACTCGATCTCGAACACCGCCGAATATGGCGACATCAAGACCGGCCCGCGCATCATCACCGATGAAACGAAGGCCGAAATGGGCCGCGTGCTCAAGGACATCCAGTCAGGCCGCTTCGTGAAAGATTTCGTGCTCGACAACCAAGCGGGCCAGCCAGAACTGAAAGCCAGCCGCAAGGCTTCTGCGGCGCATCCGATAGAGAAGACCGGCGCGCAGCTTCGCGCCATGATGCCTTGGATCGGCGCAAACAAGCTGGTCGACAAGGACAAGAACTGACGGGTCAGGTCGTGCCCATACCGTAATCTTGTGGAGAGGATGCCAATGGGCGCGACCAACGCTCTACATTTCGGGTGCAAGTGCCTGAGACTGGCCGGCGCGGTCGAAAACGCTTCCCCCAGCGAAGGCGATTACGTCGTTTGTCATTGCCACGACTGTCAGGCGTGGCCCCGCCTTTTGGGCGCCGATCATGTGTTGGATGAGCATGGCGGTACCGCGCTATACCAGTCTCGATGTGCGAGGTTACGGATTGATCGCGGCAGGGACCATCTCGCCTGCGCCCACCTGACCAAAAAACCGACGCTGCGATGGTACGCCGATTGCTGTGACACGCCGCTGTTCAATACCTATGCCAATGGCCGCATTCCCTATGTCACGACCCTGCTGGCCAATTGCGACGATGCCAGTCCGGTCCTTTTGGGCAAACCGCTTGGCCACCTGTTTCTTGCCGATGCGAAGGGCGATGCCTCCCATCTGAAACCGTTGTCGATGAGCAAGCTGATGCGGCGTTTTGCCGTGCGTATGACCAAGGATATTTTCTCGGGCGACCGGCGTCGCAATCCGCTCTTCGATCCAGAGACCCTGGACCCTATCGCCCCACCCCGACGTATTACCGCGGAAGAACGGGCCACGCTGACCCCACCATCGTAGGGTAGGGAAGCCAATTTGCTCGCTCTTGAACTACGCCATAGCACTTCCCGGCCTTCTGGGGGTGCATTGGGCTATTGGCAAGAATTACTGGTCCGGCAAGCGCTCGCTGGATTTATCGGCCCGCCATCGCCACAAAGGGTCGCAGGATGGACCGTCACTGCATTGCGGCGGTCCGGGGCAAGGATCACAGTCCCAGCTCATTACGGCCGGGATCATATACAACAACCGACTCTCCCAAGGAGAAGACGCAATGAAGAAACTCGTAATCGCCGCCGCTGCCTGCACCCTGGCCGCCCCCGCCGCCTTCCTGTCGGCGCAGAACGCCAGCATTCCCGGACAAATGGATGCTTCGCGCGTTGCCGCGGGCACCTATCAGCTCGATCCGTCCCACACACTTGTGAGCTGGCAGGTCAACCACTTCGGCTTCAACGATTACTTCGGCCTGTTCGGCGATATCGAAGGCACGATGACTCTCGATCCGGCCGATATTTCCGCAACCGAGTTCGATATCACCGTGCCGATCGCCAGTGTATCGGTGGCCAGCGAAGGTCTGCGCGATCACCTGCTGCGTCCGGGCAAGGATGGCGGCGAGCCGGATTTCTTCGGTGCCAATCCCGAGCCTGCACGCTTCGTGTCCACCTCCGTCCGCCGCACCGGTGACACGTCTGCAGTCGTTTCCGGCCAGCTGACCATGAACGGCAAGACCGGCCCGGTCACCATGCTGGTCGATTTCACCGGCGCGGGCGAAAACCCGATGAGCAAGGTTCCCACCGTCGGCTTCCAGGCGCGCGCCACGATCGACCGCACGCAGTGGGGTGTCGACTATGCCGCCCCGATGGTCGGCAGCGAGGTCGATCTCGAAATCAGCGCGGCCTTCGAACGCCAGCAGTAATCCACTTTAATCTCGACTTCCCATCGGCATCGCGGCATCGCCCGTGCCGATGGGGGACGAGCACCGCACCAGACTGATCTATATCGTTTGCGCGGTGGCCTTTGCGGTCATCGTGTTCAACCAGCTTACGCGCGAACGCTCCCCCGCTTACGAGCCGCAGTCGAGCGTGGCGGAAATCCAGCGCTATGCCCGCGATACGCTGGCGGGATTGCAGCAGCAGTCGATCACCCGAAACCAGGAATATTGCGGCGTCATCTACGAAGACGAAGCCGGCAAGCTGCACACCTCCGAAATCTACGAAGGCAAGCGCGCGGAATGCGAATTCGACTGGGGCCTGCCGCTGGGCAATCACGTCGTCGCCAGCTTCCATACCCATGGCGGCTATGATTTCGACTACGACAGCGAAGTGCCTTCGGTAGAGGATCTTGCCAGCGATGTGGATGCGCGGATCGCCGGCTTCGTTGCCACGCCGGGCGGCCGCATCTGGTATAATGACTGGCAGGAGGAAAATTCCACACTGCTGTGCGGCGAAGGCTGTCTCGCACAGGATCGCCGCCAGGCCGCTGCGCCCAAAGAACACCTTGCCCCGACCTACACCATCGCTGACTTGCAAGCACGCGGGGCCTACGGCACCCAGCCTGAGTGAGACTGTCCGACTGCCATAATATCGAGGATTTCCGCCGGCTGGCGAAGCGGCGCCTGCCGTGGCCGGTGTTCGATTATATCGACGGTGCGGCGGATGACGAGCTGACCAAGGCGCGTAACACCGCAGCCTTCGACGAGGTCGATCTGGTGCCCGATGTGCTGGCGGGCGTGGAGAAGATCGATACCGCCTGCACGATCATGGGGCGGCGCAGCGAACTGCCGCTGGTCCTCAGCCCCACCGCATTGCAACGGGCCTTCCACCGCGATGGCGAGAAGGCAGTTGCCCGGGCGGCGGCGAAATTCGGCGTCTGGTTCGGCATTTCCAGCCTCGCCACCCACTCGATCGAGGAAATCGCCGCGCTTACCACCGCGCCCAAGCTGTTCCAGCTCTATGTCCACAAGGATAAGGGGCTGAACACCAGCATGATCGAACGCTGCAAGGCATCGGGCTTCGATGCGCTGGCGCTGACGGTGGATACCATTGTCTCGGGCAAGCGCGAGCGGTGCCTGCGTTCGGGCTTCACCACCCCGCCCCGTTTTTCCGCCAGTTCGCTGTGGAGCTATGCCACGCGCCCGCGCTGGACGCTGGATTATGTCTTCGGTCCGAAGTTCCGCCTGCCCAATCTCGACGGCTACGTCAGCGAGGGCAGCGGCAAGGCAGTGAGCATACAGGACTATTTCAACACCATGCTCGACACCGGCATGGATTGGGATACCGCCGCCCGCATCCGGCAGGACTGGGGCGGCACTTTCGCGCTGAAGGGCGTGATGAGCGCTGCGGACGCGCGCCGGGCGGTCGAGATCGGGGCCGATGCCATCTGGATATCCAATCACGGTGGACGCCAGCTCGACGGCAGCCGCGCGCCCTTCGACCAGCTTGAAGAGATTGTCGACGCAGTTGGCGGCGAGATCGAGATCATTCTCGACGGCGGCGTGAGGCGCGGGACGCATGTTCTCAAAAGCATGGCCCTGGGCGCCACGGCCGCATCGGGCGGACGGCTCTATCTCTATGCCCTCGCCGCGGCCGGGCAAGACGGGGTGGAGCGTGCGCTGGCCATCCTGAAGGAAGAAATCGAACGCGCCATGCGGTTGATGGGGATTACCTGCGTGCAACAATTGAACCGCGACCGGCTCAGATTTCGATGATTTCGAAAACTAACGGTTGAACCGGAGGCAATAATACGCAATGCAGCGACGCATGAACCGTATCGGACTAATTCTGCGACTTAGCCGCCCTTGGGCGTGACCTGTGCGTGCCAAAAGGGTGCGCCGCGCACCCAAGGGCTGAACAGACCGCAGTAGTAACCGACACGAGTACCTCCCGATGCCCATGCTCCCCAATCCGAGCGTCAAATATTCGCCCTTCCCGCAGGTGCCGCTGACCGATCGGCAATGGCCTGCGCGCACCATCACCGCCCCGCCCCGCTGGCTGTCCACCGATCTGCGTGACGGCAATCAGGCCATCGTCGATCCGATGGATGCGCATAAGAAGAACCGCTTCTTCGATCTGCTGGTGGATGTGGGCGTGAAGGAGATCGAAGTCGGCTTCCCCAGTGCGGGCGCCACGGAATTCGATTTCATCTCGGGCCTCGTCCAATCTGGCCGCATCCCGGACGATGTGCTGGTGCAGGTGCTCACCCAAAGCCGCGAAGATCTGATCCGTACCAGCTTCGCCAGCCTGACCGGCGCGCGTGCCGCCATCGTCCATCTCTACAATGCCGTCAGCCCCGCCTGGCGCGAAGTGGTCTTCGGCATGAGCAAGGACCAGGTGCGCGACATTGCGGTCAAGGGCGCCAAGGTCATGCGTGACGAGGCTGGCAAGCAGCCCGATACCGACTGGCATTTCCAGTACAGCCCGGAAACCTTCTCCACCGCCGAGCTCGATTTCAGCCTTGAGGTTTGCGAGGCGGTGATGGAAGTGCTCTCCCCCACGCCCGAACATCCGATCATCCTGAACCTGCCCGCCACGGTGGAAGCGGCCACGCCCAATATCTATGCCGACCAGGTCGAATATTTCATCCGCAACCTGCCCAACCGCGATAGCGCGGTGATCAGCCTGCATACCCATAACGATCGCGGCACCGGCGTGGCGGCGGCGGAACTGGCACTGATGGCGGGCGCGGACCGCGTGGAAGGCTGCCTGTTCGGCAATGGCGAGCGGACGGGCAATTGCTGCCTCGTGACGATGGCGCTGAACATGTACACGCAGGGCGTCGATCCGAAACTGGACTTCTCCGATATCGACCGCGTGATCGAGACGGTGGAATATTGCAACGAACTGCCGGTGCACCAGCGCCACCCCTATGGTGGCGAACTGGTCTATACGGCCTTTTCCGGCAGCCATCAGGATGCGATCAAGAAAGGCTTCGCGGCGCATCAGGTGCAGAACGATCCGCACTGGCGCGTTCCCTATCTGCCCATCGACCCGGCCGATCTGGGCCGCAGCTATGAAGCGGTCATCCGTGTCAATTCGCAGTCCGGCAAAGGCGGCTTTGCTTGGATTCTCGAACAGACACAGGGCCTCAAGCTGCCCAAGAAAATGCAGGCCGATTTCAGCCCGCATGTCCAGCGCGTGGCGGATGAAGTGAGCCGGGAGCTGACGGCGGACGACATTTGGGAAAGTTTCAAGCAGGCCTATCACGTCCAGACCGCGCCAAAGCATTTCCAGCTCGTCGATTACGAAGAACGCCGCGCCACGGATGGTACGCGCCTGTTCAGCGGAACGATCGAGGTCGAGGGACAAGAGCAGACCGTATCGGGACGTGGCAACGGCCTTATCTCCTCCGTGCTCGCCACGATCGAAGATGCTTTCGGGCTGAGCCTGGAAGTCGTCGATTATACCGAACATGCGCTGACCACCGGGCGTGACAGCCGCGCTGCGGCCTATCTCGAATGCCGCACGCCGGATGGGCGGACGATCTGGGGCGTGGGCATCGATGAAGACGTCGCCACGGCCAGCGTGCGCGCCGTTCTGTCGGCGGCCAATTCAGCGGTTCTGAAAGCACCTGCTGGCTAAGCATCGGTAAGGCTGGGCGGCCCCCTGGCCTACCCCCTTTCCTACATTCGGGCCGCTTGATAGCAGGGCCCGATGAAGCAGCTTTTCACCCGTCCGACCCGCAGAATTCTGCGCCCGTGCACGCCCTGCGTTTTTTCGCCCTGGACCGTGCTCCATGTGCTCCATCCTGTAGGATTTGCTTTTGACGACCAGTCCTGTGCGGACGCTGCTTGACGTTTACGTAACGTCAAGCTCGACAAGTGCGATGGCACGCAATACGCACTGCGCCAACTGGAAGAGGAACCTGACCGAATGACCCTGCCCGCCCCCTTCGACAAACTGCGTATCCCCGTAATCGGCTCGCCGCTGTTCATCGTCTCCGGCCCCGAACTGGTCATCGCACAGTGCAAGGCGGGTATCGTCGGCAGCTTCCCCGCGCTCAATGCCCGGCCGCAAAGCCAGCTCGACGAATGGCTGCACCAGATTACCGAGGAACTGGCGGTGCATAATCGCGACAATCCCGATCGCCCGGCAGCGCCTTTCGCGGTCAACCAGATCGTCCACCGCTCCAACGACCGGGTGGAAGCCGACATGGCAACATGCGCCAAATGGCAGGTGCCGCTGGTCATCACCTCGCTGGGCGCGCGCGAGGAGATCTTCCAGGCCGTGCGCGGCTGGGGCGGCATCACGCTGCATGATGTGATCAACAACCGCTTTGCCCATAAGGCGATCGAGAAAGGCGCGGACGGTCTCATCCCCGTAGCAGCGGGCGCAGGCGGCCATGCCGGCACGCTCAGCCCCTTCGCCCTGATGCAGGAAATCCGCGAGTGGTTCGATGGATTGGTGGCGCTGTCAGGCTCCATCGCCCACGGCCGCTCGATCCTCGGCGCGCAGGCGCTGGGCGCGGATTTCGCCTATATCGGCTCCCCCTGGATCGCGACCGACGAGGCCAATGCCGAAGACGGCTACAAGCAGGGCATCGTCGATGGCAGCGCGGACGGTATCGTCTATTCCAACCTCTTCACCGGCGTGCATGGCAACTACCTGCGCTCCAGCATCGAGAAAGCCGGCCTCGACCCCGAGAACCTGCCGGAAAGCGATCCGAGCAAGATGAACTTCGGCAGCGGTGGCAACACCAAGGTCAAGGCGTGGAAGGACATCTGGGGTTCGGGTCAGGGCATCGGCACAGTCAAGAGCCTCGGCCCGGTTGAAGACACGGTTGCGCGGCTTGAAAGGGAATACCGGGCGGCGAAGGACGCTCTGGCGACAAGGACCGCCTAGTCGGGCCGGGCGGTCAAAGCATCCCCGAGGCAACGGCTTCGCCCAATGCCTGCCCCATCTCGCGGGCGGTCTGCAGGGTGGCAGGGTCCAGCGTCTTGGCAGCGAGGATGGCCTCGGGAGACTGCGCCGCGGTTTTGACGATCCACGGCTCCGCCACGCGCTTCAGCCGCCAGCCCTGGGCGATCCGGTCGATCTGCCGCTGGGCACCCTCTCCGTCGCTTCCGGCAGCGATGATGGTGGCGAAGGGCCTGCCGTTGAGCTTGCCCAGAACCGGGTAATAGCAGCGGTCGAACATCTCCTTCATCTCGCCGCTCATGCTGGCAAGGTTCTCGGGGCAGACGAACAGATAGCCTGCCGCTGCCAGCAGGTCATCGGGCATGACATCTGCGGCGGGAAGCAGAGAGCCGTTGGCGGCGGCACCTTCCACAGCGCTCGCTGCAAGCGCTTCGCTGGTGCCGGTGCGCCCGTGCCACGCGATCAGCAGATATCCGTCTGTCATGAACGCAGGGTCGGGGCACCGCTGTCGATTGTCAACGCAGTTACGGTTGCCGTGCCAGCACGCAAGAGAGTATGAACCACATCATGGCCACCACTGCCCTCCCCAAGGTTTTCGGCGTTTCCCAATCCCTCACCGGCCGCGCCTGGCGTTGGCGCGGCGGCAATATGGACCTGGGCCAGGGCCACTTCGGCGATGGCGAGGCGATCGTGCGCCAGATACTGCTGGCCCGCGGCGTTGCGGCCGAGGATCTGCCGCGCCATTTGACCCCCACCCTGCGCGAATTCCTGCCCGACCCGTCGGAATTCAGGGATATGGATGTCGCCGCAGATCGGCTCACCCAGGCGGTTCTCGGCAAAGAGCGCATTACCATCTACGGCGATTACGATGTCGATGGCGCCACCAGCTCAGCCCTGCTGATCCGCTTGCTGCGCGATTTGGGCGTCGAGGCGGAGTACTACATCCCCGACCGACTGCTGGAGGGATACGGTCCCTCGGGGGAAGCACTCGTAAAACTGGCAGAGGCCGGCTCCAGCTTGATCGTGACCGTCGATTGCGGCGCCATGGCACACGAAGCGCTTGCCATGGCGAGCGAGGCAGGCGTCGATGTCATCGTGGTCGATCATCACAAATGCTCGCCGGAGCTGCCCCGTGCCGCCGCGCTGGTGAACCCCAACCGGCTGGACGAGAACGACCTTGCAGCGTCGCACGGGCATCTGGCGGCAGTCGGCGTCGCGTTTCTGCTGGCTATCGCGCTGGTGCGGACCCTGCGCAATCAGGGCTACTTCGCAGCCCGCAAGGAGCCTGACCTGATGGCGTTGCTGGATGTGGTGGCGCTCGGCACGGTTGCTGATGTCGCGGCGCTCCACGGGCTCAATCGGGCCTTTGTCGCTCAGGGGCTCAAGATTATGGCTCGGCGCGACAATATCGGCATGGCCGCGCTGATCGATGCAAGCCGGCTCAAGCGCGCGCCTGCCTGTTCCGATCTCGGCTTCGCGCTCGGGCCCCGCATCAATGCCGGCGGGCGGGTGGGCGAATCGACGCTGGGCGTGCGGCTGCTAACCACACAGGATCCGGAAAAAGCCCGGCAGATAGCGGCTCAGCTGTCATCGTTGAACGAAGATCGTCGCATCATCGAGGCAAATGTGCAGCAGGAGGCCGAAGCCCAGATCGCCGCGCAGCATAATCGCGCTGTCCATGTGGTCTTCGCGCGTGGCTGGCACCCCGGAGTGATCGGGATCGTAGCTGGCAGGATCAAGGAGAAGACCGGCAAACCCTCCCTTGTAATTGCACTGGATGACAACGGCGAAGGCAAAGGTTCGGGACGTTCGATTCCGGGAGTTGACCTTGGTGCTGCGATCATTCGTGCGCGCGAAGAAGGCCTGCTGGTCAAGGGTGGAGGTCATGCCATGGCCGCCGGGCTTACCGTGGCCGAAGACAAACTCGAAGGATTTACCGACTGGATTGATGCTCATCTGGAAGAGGCCGTCTCGCGAGCTGGGGAGAATCGCGAAATGCTGCTGGATCTAGCCGTCGCTCCCGGGGGGCTGACTCCTGAACTGGTCGATGCCCTGGAAGCCGGCGGACCCTATGGTGTCGGCTGGCCTGGGCCTCGTGTGGCAGTCGGCCCAGTTCGATTGGTCAAATGCGACATAGTGGGCGCAGATCACGTGCGCCTTGTCGCCAGCGGCGACGATGGCAGAAGTTTCAAGGGAATCGCGTTCCGTGCTGCTGAAAGCGAGATGGGCCAGACCTTGCTTCATGCTTCGCGCGGGCGCCGCCTGTGGCTCGCTGGCAGAGTGAAGATCGACGATTGGGGTAGCCGTCCGCAGGCAGAACTCCATCTGGAAGACGCTGCTTTTGCAGATTGATGGAAAAGACGCCCGATTGTGGGTTGACGGTTTTCTCAGGCACGCCTAATTGCGCCGCCACGCCACCGACCCCGCAAGGGGTGTGGCCCGTTCGTCTAGCGGTTAGGACGCGGCCCTTTCACGGCTGAAACACGGGTTCGATTCCCGTACGGGTCACCATCGGTGGCGTTATTGCATACGCAATCCGCGCAAAGCGCCACTCGTGTGGCCCGTTCGTCTAGCGGTTAGGACGCGGCCCTTTCACGGCTGAAACACGGGTTCGATTCCCGTACGGGTCACCACTTCTTCCATGACAATCCGTTCGCCGGACTGGCGCCCATCGTGCCGCCCCGCTAAGCGCTTGGTTGTAATGACTTCCCGTCCTTTTCCATGGTCCGGTTTCGCTCTGGCTCTCGCGACTGCCATCGGCCTGATGATACTCGGCCTGCCTGTACTGCCGATCCTGCTCATGCTGCTGGTATGGGCTGGCTCACTATGGCTCGTTGGCGGACCGCCGCCACCGCCGGTGGAAAAAAGCAAGAACGGCGGTATCTCTCGCGAAAACATCGGCGAACTGCTCGAGCATTCGGAAAGTCCGGTTATCGTTATAGAGAACGGCCGGGTGGTAATTGCCAACTTAGCTTCCCGCCGTCTTCTCGGCACGCACATTCTGGGTCAGGACGCCCGCATGGCTCTGCGGCAGCCCGAAGCCGTCAGCCTGCTCGAAAGCGGCGAGGACGGGGTGGCTATCGTACGCGGGCTTGCGCGGCGTAAGGACATCTGGCGAATCAACCGGCAAAGCCTGGAAGGTGGCCTTTCGATCGTGGAGTTCGTCAACAAGACAGCCGAAGCCGATATAAGCAGAGCGCATACGGATTTCGTTGCTAACGCAAGTCACGAATTGCGTACTCCCCTCGCCTCCATCCTTGGCTATGTCGAAACGCTGCGCGAAGATATCGATGATCTCGACCCCAAGATGGGCGACAAGTTCCTTGCGACGATCCAGCGTGAAGGCCTTCGCCTCCAGCAATTGATCAGCGATCTCATGTCGCTGTCGAGGATCGAAGCGGAAAAGCATGATCTGCCGGACGAAACTCTGGACTTCGGCAAGCTGGTCGATCGTGCCGCGCGGGATGCAGCTGGCGACCGAGCCGTCCGCCTGGACATGGATTCCCATGGAGAATTCACGGTGGGTGGAGATGAGCAGCAGCTCGAGCAGATGGTTCGCAATCTGGTCGACAATGCACTCAAATACGGAGCGGAAGACCAGCCGGTCACTGTTCGCTTGCAGCCGCAAGGTGACAAGAGGGTGGTTCTGTCTGTCCAGGACCGTGGCGATGGTATCGCGCCGGAACACCTGCCCCACTTGACCAGGCGCTTTTATCGCACCGATCCTGGCCGGAGTCGGGCGTCAGGGGGCACGGGCTTGGGACTGGCTATCGTCAAACACATCGTAGAGCGTCATCGCGGGAAGCTCGCGATCGACAGCGCGCTTGGCGAAGGTACCCGGGTGAAGATCACCCTGCCCCTCGCCGAATAGAAAAATAGTAGGAAAACGGGCAACTGCGACGACATTCGTCGTCCGATCCTATGCGCCCATCTCATGTCACAAAGGCGCAATAAACTGGTCATAGATGCGACGCCGAAACGTCATGTTGTAAGAGATTCGTCACATGCAGATCGCTTTTCGCCTATCCGTTCTCGCCGCAGCATTGAGCTGCACGGTGGCCACGCCCGTTTTCGCGCAAGAAGCAAATGTTTCGACCGAACAGGAGCTTGCAGCAATGAGAGCGCAGCTTCAGGCACTTACCTCGCGTATCAATGAACTCGAAGCCGATTTGGCCGAATCGAGAGCCGTCAGTCCCTCCACTGACAGCCCTATCGTCGGCGACACTTCGACTGTCTCGGCTCAGCAAGAAGCCGCCCCCGCCACTCAACTTGCAACATCCTCTGGCTGGAGCTTCAAACCGCGCGGTCGCCTCATGTTCGATGCGGGCACTGTTTCCGTTCCCGATTCGGCCGCAGCTGACGATGGCTTTGGAAATGAACTGAGGCGTGCGCGAATTGGGGCGTCGGGCGACCTTCCAGGCGGCTTCGGATACAAGTTCGAAATCGATTTCGCCGGTGATGAAGTGGCAATCTCCGATGCTGTCCTCACCTACGCAGATGGGCCGCTGGAAGTTGCGGTTGGACAGCACAACAACTTCCAGTCACTCGACGAGCTTACAAGTTCGCTGCACACGAGTTTCATTGAGCGCTCCGCTTTTACCGATGCTTTCGGCTTCGAGCGGCGAATCGGAGCTTCCATCTCCTATAGCTCGGGTCTTATCCTCGCTCAGGCAGGCCTATTTACGGATAATTCCGCAGATACCGGTACCGACAATCGCGGGGTGGACGGCCGTGTGGTGGTGATGCCTAAAATCGGGCCCGTGCAGATGCACCTTGCCGGCTCAGTGCATTACAACGATCTTGGTCATGAGGATGCAAGCGTACGTTATCGCCAGCGTCCGTTCGTGCATTTTACTTCCACTCGTTACGTCGACACCCGCAACCTCGCTGCCGACAACGAATTTGGCATCGGCATCGAAGCGGCAGCGATCACCGGCCCGTTCCACACCGCGGCCGAAGGCTTTTGGCAAAAAGTTGATACGCCGCTCGAAGTTGCAAATCCGACCTTCTTCGGTGGCTATGTAGAGGCGGGTTATTTTCTCACGGCAGGCGATACGCGCGGATATAAGGGCGGAAAGTTCGACCGCGTAAAGCCAGTCAATTCGGTCGGCGAAGGCGGCTTCGGCTCGCTCCAGTTCAATCTGCGCTACGACTATCTGGACCTTAACGATGCCGGTATCGTCGGCGGAATACAGAACGCCTATGAGGCCTCACTGATCTGGAAGCCGACCGATTATACGCTGTTCAGCGTGAATTATGGCCGGATGGACTATCGGGACGCCGCTATTCCGATGGAAGATGGTGACCGAGATTACGGTGTCGATGCCCTCGGACTCCGCGCACAGGTCGATTTCTGATCCCGATGACGTTATGGGCCGCCGAACAGATTCGGCAGTCCGATAGCGAAAGTCACACTCTTGTCGTCAACATGTAACAATTTCGCGCTCTTGCGCGGCTAGTTGGACACCAATGGGGTTTCTACCAATGACCAAGACTTTCAAATTCGCTCTCGCGGCCGCTTCGGCCCTTTCGCTCGCAGCCTGCGGCGGCAATGATGCTGGCGGTGGAGCTTCACGCGACCAGATCAAAGCTGTCGGTTCGTCGACGGTTTATCCGTTCGCCAAAGCCGTGTCGGAAACCTTCACGCGTTCCAATCCTGACTTCAAATCGCCGATCATCGAATCAACCGGTACCGGCGGCGGCATGAAGCTGTTCTGCCAGGGTGTGGGTGCGGCAACGCCCGATATCGCGAATGCATCGCGCCGCATGAAAGCCAGCGAATTCGAAACCTGTCAGCAGAATGGCGTGACGGACATTATCGAAGTTCAGGTCGGCCTAGACGGGATCGCACTTGCATCCTCCAAAGGCGGCATCACGATGAACCTGACGCCGAAGATGGTCTACGAAGCCCTTGCGGCCCGTCCGTATGGCCAAGAGCAGACCAACCAGACCTGGTCGGACGTCGATCCGTCCCTGCCCGATACGCAGATCCTGGTTTATGGCCCGCCGAGCACCTCCGGCACCCGCGATGCATTAAAGGAACTGATCCTTGAAGTCGGCTGCGACACCAATGCAGAGATGGAAGCCCTGAAGGACAGCGATAAGGATCGCCACGCACAGCTGTGCACCGAAGTCCGCAGCGACGGGAAATACGTCGATCAGGGCGAGCAGGACAATCTGATCGTCCAGAAGATCGAAGGCAATCCGAATGCCGTGGGGATTTTCGGCTACTCATATCTTGAGGAAAATGCCGACAAGGTGCAGGGCCTTAACATGAACGGCGTTGCCCCGACTTACGAGAACATCGCCAGCTTCGAATATCCTGGCGCACGTCCTCTCTACATCTATGTCAAGAAGGCTCACCTTGATGCTATTCCGGGTCTCAAGGAATTCCTGGCCCAGTGGACACAAATGTGGGACCGCGGCGGACCGCTCGCGAAGATCGGGTTGGTTGCCAATCCGGACGACGTGATGGCCCGGTCCATGTCGGCTGCTACCAACTTTGATACGCTCGACTCCTCCGAGCTCAACTAAGGTTTGAATGTACCCACGATGTCGCTGACTATCCTGCTCCTCCTGGCCCTCGGGCTCGGGCTCGCCGGGTGGTTGGCGGCTCGTGCGCGTGCATGGACCTTCCGACGCGCCAGTTCAGACGGACGTATCGCCAGTTTGCCGAGCTATCATGCTTGGTATGTCGCGTTATGGATCGTACTGCCTGTATTGATCTTCGTCGCGATATGGAGCGCGGTCTCACCGGGTCTCGTTGCACAGTCGGTGTTAGCAAGCCCGGCAGCCGATCAACTTCCGGAATTCGGTTTCCAGCGCCAGACAATTCTCAACGAAGCCCGTGCAGTAGCCACAGGCGCTTCGCAGGCCGTCTTCAATCCGCTCGCACGTGAATTCGTCGAACCCTATCGCGAGGCACTTTCGCGGTATAACTGGATCGGGATCGTCGTTACGCTGTTGATTGCCTTTATCGGCGGAGCCTATGCATTTCTGCGATTGAAGCCAGATTTCGCGGCCCGCAACCGCGTCGAAAAGATCGTAATGGCGATCCTGCTTGGCGCTTCTCTTGTCGCAATCCTGACCACGCTTGGCATCTTCGGTAGCCTGGTATTCGAGACCGTCCGGTTCTTTGGAATGGTCAATCCTATCGATTTTCTGTTCGGCACCCACTGGGGTCCCGATCCGATGGCTAATGCGGCGAATCCCGACGCGAGCCGCTATGGCGCAATCCCTCTCTTCTGGGGGACCCTTTTTATCGGCGCTATCATCGCGATGCTGGTCGCGATTCCGCTCGGTCTGATGAGCGCCATCTATCTCACGCAATACGCCAACCCCAAACTGCGTGCATGGGTGAAGCCAGCGCTCGAAATCCTGGCTGGCGTTCCGACCGTCGTCTACGGCTATTTCGCTGCACTTACCATCGCACCTGCAATTCGCGATTTCGCAATTTCTCTCGGTGCCACATCGGCATCAAGCGAAAGCGCGCTTGCCGCGGGTCTCGTAATGGGTGTCATGATCATTCCGTTTGTGTCATCGATGGCCGACGACAGCATTGCCGCTGTTCCGCAGGCCATGCGCGACGGTAGCCTTGCCATGGGCGCAACCAAGAACGAGACGATCCGCCGCGTCCTTGTGCCGGCGGCCTTGCCGGGTATCGTCGCCGGGGTCATGTTGGCTGTCAGCCGTGCGATCGGCGAAACGATGATCGTCGTTATGGCTGCCTCAACTGCCGCCAATCTCAGTGCAAATCCTCTCGAGTCCATGACGACCGTGACTGTCCAGATCGTGGCCATGCTGACCGGCGAAGGCAGTTTCGATCACCCGGCCACGTTAAGCGCGTTTGCCCTGGGGTTCGTACTGTTCCTTGTCACGCTGGCTCTCAACTTCATCGCCCTGCGCGTCGTCAAAAGGTTCCGCGAAGCTTATGAGTGAGCAGATCGCCCCCACGCGCACACCCGCTTTCGAAGCGCGGCTGAAAAAGCGTTACGCCGCGGAAAAACGCTTCAAGGCTATGGGCCTTGGCGCGATCATCTTTTCGATTCTCGTTCTGCTTTATTTGCTGGGCACGATGACCATAAACGGCATCGGGGGCTTTCAGCGCGCTGAAGTCGAAGTGCCTATCGACTTCACTCAGGCTGGCATCTCGATTGACGCCTCATCGACGGATGCAGGTGATGTCCTTCGGTCGCTTGAAGCTCAGGGCTTACCCCAAGTTGTCGAATATTTTGCGCAGCAATCCCTTGGTAACGAAGGCGCAAGCGAAATCGGCGGACAGGCATGGCGCGATGTCGCTGCGGAAATCGCTGCTGATCCAGCACTATTGCAGCGTAAGGCCACTTTTTGGCTCCCCGCCAGTGCCGACCTTGCGTCGGGACTCGATGGCGAGGGATCGCAAGAAATGCGCGCGCTGGCGGCGCAGCTTGTCGATACGGGCAAGCTTGAAAAGAATTTCGATGGGGGTTTCTTTACCCGCGCCGATGCGACCAACCCACAGCAGGTCGGTATTTGGGGGGCGCTCAAGGGCTCGATCCTGACCATGATCGTCACACTGGCACTCGCCTTTCCGATTGGCGTTCTCGCAGCTTTATATCTCGAAGAATATGCTCCGAAAAATCGCTGGACGGACGTGATCGAACTGTCGATCAACAATCTGGCAGCCGTCCCCTCGATAATTTTCGGCCTGCTTGGTCTCGCCGTATTCCTGACCATCTTCCCAAGCTACCGATCGGCGCCGTTGATCGGGGGGATGACCTTGGCACTGATGACGATGCCGGTGATCGTGATTGCGGGCCGTAACGCCATTAAGGCTGTGCCTCCGAGTATCCGTGACGGTGCGCTCGCTGTCGGTGCCTCGCCGGTACAGGTCGTCTTCCATCATGTGCTGCCGCTTGCCCTGCCCGGAATTCTTACCGGTACGATCATCGGTATGGCGCGTGCATTGGGCGAGACCGCACCGCTGCTAATGATCGGCATGCGCGCTTTCGTGGCGAGCCCGCCCGATAGTTTCACCGCGCCTGCAACCGTGTTGCCGATGCAGATCTTCCTCTGGTCAGACGAAATCGACCGCGGCTTTGTAGAGCGCACCAGCGCTGCTATCATTGTCCTCTTGCTGTTCCTCCTGTTGATGAACGGCCTCGCCATCTACCTGCGCAACAAGTTCGAGAAAAAGTGGTGACCGTAGTTCACGAAAATTTAGAGAACGTCGACGCCAAGATGAGCGCGCGCGACGTGTCCGTATTCTACGGTCAGAAAAAAGCGATCGATGACGTGTCGATCGACATTCCGACCGAATACGTGACTGCCTTCATCGGTCCCTCCGGCTGCGGCAAATCGACTTTTCTGCGTTCGCTCAACCGCATGAACGACACGATCCCCTCGGCGCGGGTCGAAGGCGAGATTACGCTCGACGGTGAGAATATTTATTCGCCGAAGCTCGATGTGGTTCAACTGCGTGCACGGGTGGGGATGGTGTTCCAGAAGCCCAACCCGTTCCCCAAGTCTATCTACGAAAATATCGCCTACGGGCCCAAGATCCATGGCCTCGCCGAAGGCAAGGATGAATTGGACGCCGTGGTCGAGAAATCGCTTCGCAGGGCCGGCCTTTGGGAAGAGGTAAAAGACCGCTTGCAGGACAGCGGAACTGCCCTTTCAGGCGGCCAGCAGCAGCGTCTGTGTATCGCGCGCGCTATCGCGGTCGATCCGGAAGTCATCCTGATGGACGAACCCTGCTCCGCGCTCGATCCGATTGCTACTGCAAAAATCGAGGAACTGATTGACGATCTCAATGGTCGTTATGCCATCGTGATCGTAACTCACTCCATGCAGCAGGCCGCACGCGTCAGCCAGCGGACGGCGTTTTTCCACCTTGGCAAGATGGTGGAATATGGGCGGACTTCCGATATATTCACCAACCCGATCGAACAGCGCACGCAGGATTACATTACCGGCCGCTACGGATAAGGCTCCAAGAGAATGCAAGAACACACAGTAAAGGCCTTTGACGAAGATATTACCCGCCTGCGCGGGCTGATCGCGGAGATGGGCGGTCTTGCCGAGGTCGCGATCCAAGAAGCGCTCGACGCGCTGGTCCAGGGCGATGACGAACTCGCCAAGAAGGTCGTCAAGGGCGACAAGAAGATCGATGCTCTCGAAAGCGAGATCGACAAGCTTTCCGTGCGAATCATCGCGCTTCGCGCTCCCATGGCAGACGATCTGCGAGAAGTGATCGCTGCTCTGAAGATTGCCGGTGTCGTGGAACGTATCGGCGATTATTCGAAGAACATCGCCAAGGCGAGCCGAGAGATCGGCGATCACCGTAAACAGTTCGAGCCGCTGACGCTCCTCCCCGCAATGGCCGAGGTGGCGAGCGAGATGGTGCATGATGTCCTGACCGCCTATGCCGCGCGCGACGCCGAGCTGGCCCGCGAGGTCATCGCTGCCGACGAAAAGGTAGATGCGTTCTACAATTCGATCTTCCGAAATCTCGTCAGTCATATGGTTGAAAATCCGGCAACGATCTCGAGCGCGGCGCAATTGCTGTTTGTTGCCCGCAATCTGGAGCGGATCGGTGATCATGCGACCAACGTGGCGGAAATGGTGCATTTCGCTGCAACCGGAACCTATCCCGTAGATGAGGATGGTTGACACAATTCTGTAGCTTGAGGGTCATACTGCCGTGTCAAAGAAACCGCAGGAAGGCGCCAAGGTGAAGGCAGGTAAGTTATTGCTGGTAGAGGACGACCCCGCTCTCTCCGAACTACTCGAATACCGATTCTCCAACGAAGGCTACGATGTCCGCACCACTGCGGACGGTGACGATGCTCTGCTACTCGCATCCGAAGACGTGCCCGATCTCGTCATTCTGGACTGGATGATCGAAGGCACCAGCGGGATTGAGGTCTGCCGTCGCCTGCGGCGCGACAAGACAACAGCGCATGTGCCGATCATCATGCTAACGGCGCGCGAAGCCGAAGACGACCGTATTCGTGGCCTCGAAACAGGCGCTGACGATTACCTCACCAAACCCTTCTCACCGCGCGAGCTCCTAGCCCGTGTTGCAGCGGTAATGCGCCGCATCCGCCCAGTTCTGGCTGGCGAATCTATCGAGGTGGGCGATCTAACGCTTGATCCCGTTGCCCATAAGGTGATGCGGCGGGGCACGGCTCTAAAGCTGGGGCCGACCGAATACCGCCTGCTCAAATTCTTCATGGAAAGCCCTGGCCGGGTGTTCAGTCGCAACCAGTTGCTGGACGGCGTATGGGGCACGGAAAGCGATATCGAACTGCGCACCGTCGACGTGCATATTCGCCGACTCCGTAAGGCGCTGGAAATCGAAGGGGCGAAGGATCCGGTTCGCACGGTCCGCAGCGCTGGATATTCACTCGAAGCGGCCTGATCAGCGGCAGACGCTGGTCCAGCGGCTATCCATGTCGAGATGAAAATGATCAGTGTGGGCGGTATTGTAGTCAGGTGAAAGCACTGTGGAGAACGCGCTGCACGCCCCATCTCGGATTTCGTGCAGAAAACGTGGCTTGTCGCCCTCGCCTCCCCAATCACCCAGTACGCTGATCCGCGTGCCGTCTTTCAGGACGAAGCCTGCAATGTCTAGCGCATTTGCGGTCGCATGCTCGCTCCATGCGCCTTCATCGCGGCCGTATATCCGGCGGCACGAATAAGCACCGAGATGTTCGATCCGCGCGATGCCACTGCCAAAAATTTCCTCGGCTTTGGGGTCAAGTGTGTCACGCCTCCATAGTTCCATGGCTAGGGCGACCGGACAGGTCGTCGCCGGCGCATAGGGGCTCAGGGGATAGTTTGAAAGCTGTGTCCGGTCTTCGCGGCGGCATTCCCTGTCCCCCGCCGGATCGAGCACATTAAACGCTACCTCGCTACGCTTCAAAACCGCACGGCAGGCGGGGACGTCATCGCGCAGGGCGAGCAATTTCTGCTGGGTCGCCCACCCTTTGGGATCATCCAGCGAGAGTGGCGCCCATGGATTGTGCTCCGGGTGCTCAGCCAGCCACGCGCGACCCGCGACGAACAGGCTTGCTAATACGAGCAGCATCAGCACGCGCCGGTCGAACAGGAATTTCCCGATATGACGCGAGAGGGTGTGGTTCAAAGCTGTGTACCGTAAAGATCGACCGCGATGGCCAAGGCTATCAGGATGAATACGCAGCCGATGCCACGATCGATCCAGCGCCGCGTTGCGGCCCGCTCCATCGCGCGCGCCAGTCGCTTTCCTGCGGAAATATACATCCAGCCTACGATCATATCGAGCACGAGCGCGATCAGTGCCAACGTGACGATCTGCCACCCCACGGGCAATTCGGGATCCACGAAGGGCGGAATGATCGCGACCATGTAGACCAGCGACTTGGGATTGCCGATCGCCACTGCAATTCCATCGCGAAATGCATGGGTAGACGGCCTGCGGGCCGGTTCCGTGCCTTCTTCGCTCGCATGAAAGGAATGCCAGATGGCTCTCGCACCAAGCCATGCGAGGTAGACCACGCCAGCGATCGCCAGCAGACGGAATGCCAGCGGATAGGCCCGGGCCAGCGTACCAAGGCCGAACGCCGCAGCCATCCACCATACGATATAGCCGATCTGCATGCCCGACAGGGCGGCCCACCCCGACCGAGGCCCGCGCCAAATCGCCTGGCCCATGACGAACATCATCGAAGGTCCTGGCACGATGCTGGTAGTGGCGGTGATCAGGGCAAATGCCAGCAAGCGCTCAGCGTCGAACATGCGAGTGGCGACTAGCGCGGCGCTTAATGAAAGTCGCGCGATTTCGGAATGATGCGCACATCACGCGGGTGTCCCTGATGCCATCCGCATTCGCGGTTGCCTGGCGGAGGCTCCTGCCATGGTTCCACAGGCTGATAGGGATCCTCATTGCCTTCCCGTAGATTGTCCCGCGGATTGAACTTGTCCGGCAGGGGCGATGCCACGTGGTCGGCACGCGCAAGCGGGGCGTTGAGCATATCATCGGAAAGCTTGTGCAGATCGGCTGTCGCATCGGTCATGTGCTGCGCGATCACATGGATTACTTCGTCGTCATACTCCACGCGGCCTCTCACTTCCATCAGCCTTGCCCCCATCACCACGCGCCGCTGCCTTTCTTTCAGGTCCGGCCAGATCACAAGGTTGATGACGCCCGTCTCGTCCTCCAGCGTGATGAAGCATACGCCTTTCGCACTGCCCGGTCGCTGGCGGATCAGCACTACGCCTGCAACATGGACCATGCTGCGAAATTTCCTCTCGCGAAGGTCGCAGGCACGGACAAAGCCGCGATCAGCCAGGCTGGCACGTAAGAAAGCCATCGGGTGTGCCTTGAGGCTGAGACGCGTGGTCTGGTAATCGGCGACCACTTCCTCGGACAGCGGCATCTGTGGCAAGCGCGTGGGATGCTTTTCGGCGCCTTCATCACGCGCGGCAGCAGCAGCGAAGAGCGGCAGGTCCGGCCCACCGATGAGGCTTCTTACATCCCACAACGCCTGCCTGCGCGACAGGTTCATCGACCCGAAGCCGTCGGCACTGGCGAGCCGTTCGACGTGCGATGGCCCGATCCGCGCCCGATCGCGCAAGGCCCGTACGTCCTCGTAGATGCCGCTCTCCTCACGCTCGGATACCAGCTGTGCCGCGACCGCTTCGGGCAGACCGTCGATCTGTCGCAAGCCAAGCCGCAAGGCGAAGCCATTGTCGAAGCGGCCTTGCTCCTTTGGGGCGGAATACTCCACCCTTTCCAGAGTACAATCCCATTGCGAATGGTTCACATCCGCAGGCAGCACCCGCACCCCGTGTTCCGCCGCATCGCGCACGATCTGCGCCGGGGCGTAAAAGCCCATCGGTTGCGAGTTGAGCAGCGCACAGCCAAAGGCGGCAGGGAAATGGCATTTGAGCCAGCTCGACACATAGACGAGGTGCGCAAAGCTTGCCGCGTGGCTTTCGGGAAAGCCATATTCACCAAAGCCGCGGATCTGGTTGAAACAGCGCTGCGCGAACTCGCGGTCGTAGCCGCGGTCGACCATGCGTTCGACCATCATGTCCTGCAATTCGTCCACCATGCCGCGGCTGCGGAAGGTCGCCATGGCCTTGCGCAACCGGTTCGCTTCCTTGGACGAGAACTTGGCCGCATCGAGCGCAATCTTCATGGCCTGCTCCTGGAAGATCGGTACGCCCAACGTACGTTCGAGAATGCTCGACAATTCGTCAGGTGGGCCGTGATGCGGACTTGGTGCGGGTATCTCCACCTTCTCGGCCCCGCGCCTTCGTTTAAGATAGGGATGGACCATGTCGCCCTGGATCGGGCCGGGCCGAACGATAGCGACCTGAATCACGAGATCGTAGAATTCGCGCGGACGCAGCCTTGGCAGCATGTTCATCTGCGCGCGGCTTTCGACCTGGAATACGCCGAGCGAATCCCCCTTGCGCAGCATGGCGTAAGTGTCGGGATCTTCACGCGGGACGGTTGCCAGAGTGAGAGTCCGGCTGTGATGATCGTCAATCAGGTCGAGGCATTTCCTGATGCAACTCAGCATTCCCAGCGCCAGAACATCGACCTTGAGGATGCCCAGCGCTTCGATATCGTCCTTGTCCCATTCGATGAAACTGCGGTCGGGCATGGCACCGTTGCCCACCGGTACCGTTTCGGTCAGCGCATTTTCGGTTAAAATGAAACCGCCTACGTGTTGTGACAAATGCCTTGGCATTCCAATCATTTGCTCAGTCAGCTTAAGAACCCGCCTCAAATGCGGATCTTTCACATTCATACCAGTTTCCGCGGCATGTTTCTCGCTAATCTCGCGGCCCCACCCGCCCCATACCGTCTTGGCGAGCGCTGACGTGACGTCTTCGCTTAATCCCATGGCCTTACCCACTTCGCGGATGGCCATGCGCGGACGATAGTGAATCACTGTGGCGCACAGCCCTGCCCGGTGACGGCCATATTTGCGATAGAGGTACTGGATCACCTCCTCGCGCCGCTCATGCTCGAAATCGACATCGATATCGGGCGGCTCCTTGCGATCCTCGGAAATGAAGCGGTCGAACAAAAGCTGGTGCTTCGAAGGATCGACATTGGTGATGCCGAGGCAATAGCATACCGCAGAGTTGGCCGCACTGCCGCGCCCCTGGCACAGGATCGGCGGATCGACCTTGTTGCGCGCGAAATCGACGATGTCCTTGATGGTCAGGAAATAGCGCGCAAGATCCATCTTGCCGATCAGCGCCAGTTCCTTGCGCAGCGTTTCGGTCACGCCATCCGGCACCCCGTCGGGATAGCGCCAGCCAGCTCCCTTCCAGGTCTCTTTTTCGAGATAATCCTGCGGTTCGGCGCCGCCGGGATACAGTTCTTCAGGATACTCATATTGCAGCTGATCGAGGCTGAAATCACAGGCGTCGGCCACGGCGCGCGCGGCTTCGATCGCATGGGGCCATGGTTCGAACAGATGGCACATGGTCTCTGGCGGCTTCAGATATCGCTCGGCATTACTCTGAAGCAGATAGCCCGCTCGCGCCACAGTAGTCTTGTGGCGGATCGCGGTCATCACGTCCTGCAGCGGCCGGCGCTCCGGCGCGTGATACTGCACATCATTGGTGGCGAGGATGGAAAGATCATGATCCTTCGCCAGCGCGTCGAGCCGGGCAATCCGGGCGAGGTCGTTCCCAGCGTAAAAGAAAGTCGCAGCGATATGGCATAGGGCTGGTAGTCCAGCGGCAAGATGCGGCACGATTTCCACGAAGGGCGCCGTGACCGCCCCTTCCCCCCGTTCGCTTTCCGCTGCGCCGCCTGGCGTGGCCCAGGCTGGAACGGTGAACTCGCATGCCAGATCGGGTGGCGGAATTAGAATCAGTTGCACGTCTTTACTGTGCCCGGCCAGCATCTCTAACGAGATATCGCATACGCCCTTATCCTGCCACTCGTTGTCGAGCGTGCGCATCCGGCCCGCGGAAATCAGGCGGCACAAACGACCATAGGCCTCACGGTTTTTGGGATAGGCGAGGAAGGCCAGCCCCTCGACCGTTTCGATCCGGCAACCGATACAAGGCTTGAGTTTGAGCGTTTTTGCCTCTGTGTGCACCCGCACCACGCCCGCCATGCTGTTGGCATCGGCGATCCCGATCGCGTCATACCCCAGTCTGCGCGCCTCCATTACCAGGTCTACCGCATCGCTCGCTCCGCGCAGGAAGCTGAAACACGAGACGAGACCGAGTTCGACGAACGGCGCGCGCGCTGGTGCGTCTATTTCATCGGGATCAAGGTCGATAGTGCGCTTGGGTTTCTGCTGGTCATTCTCGGGCATGACACCAGCTCTGAAAAGTCATTACGCCAACTCCTCGAGCCGCTCCTTCACTGCGGCGAGATCGGCATCGAACAGCCGCACCTGCTCCTCGCGCGCGGGACCATCAAGGCGAAGGAGATAGGACGGGTGGGCGGTGATCCACAGCTCGCTGCCGTCTTCCAGCGGAATGGGCGTGCCCCGAGCCTTGGAGATGCTCACTGTCTTTCCCAGCATGCCGCGCGCCGCGCTCGCCCCCATGGCGAGTATCAGCTTGGGCTGGACGATCGCGCGCTCGCTCTCGATCCACCAGCGGCAGGTATCGATTTCCTTTGCACCGGGATTTTGGTGCAGCCGTCGCTTGCCGCGCTGGATATATTTGAAATGCTTCACGGTATTCGTGACATAGGCCGCCTTCCGGTCGATACCGGCCCGATCAAGATGGTGTTCGAGCAGTTTTCCGGCCGGTCCGACAAAGGGACGGCCAGCCAAATCCTCCTGATCGCCCGGCTGTTCGCCCACGATCATCAGCGCAGCATCCTGCGGTCCCTTGCCCATAACAGCTTGATTATCGAGGCTGCCGATCGGGCATTTACGGCAGGCGTGAATTGCCTTGTCGATCGCTGCCAGCGTATCGGGCCGCTCTTCGAATTCCAGCGCTCCCTTTTCGACCATAGCACTTTCCCGCTTCTGCGCGCCCGCCACCAACTCGGGAATGAGCGTGGCTTCGGGCATGTTTTTCCAGTATTTTTTCGGCATCTCCTTGAGCATGGCGCCAATCTTCAGCCGCGCCGGATTGAAGATCGAAGCGTAGTAGGTGCGCCAGAGATCCTCCATCGGATCGCCCTGAGGCGCGTCGTGACGTTCAGCTGGCGGCCCCTCCGCCATGGTTTCGCCATCCCAGTGAAGCGAGCCGCGCGGCGTCAGGATCGACCAGCGCATGTTCGAAAAACGCCGCATGAAGAACCCTGCATTGGCCCGGAGAATATGATGCTCCGGCTCGAACCAGGCAACGTAATGCTCACCTCCCTCGCCATCTTCACCACCGGAATGATCGGGGCTTTCGACCAGCCGAAAGCGCACAAAAGCATGCATCTTGTGGCTGTCACGCCTCACGTTCTTGTCGAGTTCCTCCAGCTTTCTGACATCTGGATCAGCCTTGTCTTCCATCATCCGCGGCTTGCCTTGTAGCCTCCAGAGCAGGCGGTAGAGCAGCGCAAACCGTTCAGGGTCCAAATGAAGGATGGCATTACGCGCAAGTTGTACAAAGCGTCGGTTGGCCTGTACCGGCCTCGCTCCCTTAGGAGGGGCAGGCATACGCCGTTCTCCATGGGCGAAGAGGTCCCCGCTACCGCCGGGTTCGACCCATGCGATACGGTCCGGTGGCACATCGCATTGGACGAAGGCCCGCGCCCACTCGCGCCAGAAATCGAAATCATCCGCATCAGGCAGTTGGACAACGTAGTAGGTGCCGAGTTTGACGTGTTGGAGCGCAGTCACACGAACAGCTCCAGCTGCTCGGTTTTCGGGGCGAGCAGGCTGCGCAGGTCGGCGCGATCGGTGAGAGTGATCGGCCGCCAGTCGATAGTACAGATGAAAGGTCGAACCTTGGTGATGGACTGGGTCAGCAGCGACACATCGTCCAACCGTAGGCCGCGATGACGGCGACTTGCCAAGATCTTGCCAACCGCCTTCACGCCTAAGCCCGGCACACGCAGCAATTGCTCCTTGGTCGCGCGGTTCACATCAACTGGAAAGGCTTCACGAAACTTCAAAGCCCAAGCAAGTTTGGGATCGATATCAAGCGGCAAATTCCCGTCTGCTTCTGTCGCATGCATGACGTCCGAAGGCTTGTAACCGTAAAAGCGCATCAACCAGTCAGATTGGTAAAGCCTGTGCTCGCGGATCAAAGGTGGACGCTTCAGCGGCAGCACCGCGCTCGCATCTGGGATTGGCGAGAACGCGCTGTAATAGACACGGCGCAGGCGGAAATTATCGTAAAGCCGGCTTGCCTTGCCCACAATATCTGCGTCAGTCGCTGCATCGGCGCCCACGATCATTTGCGTAGACTGGCCGGCGGGCGCAAAGCGGGGGGCATGCCTGAACCGCTTGCGGGCATCCTTGGCCTCCACCAGATCCTCTTTCACCTTGCCCATCGCGCCTTCGATCTGGCGCGCATCCTTGTCCGGCGCGAGACGTGTTAGGCCGCTGTCAGTCGGCAATTCGACATTGATGGAGACTCGATCAGCATAAAGCCCCGCCTGATGGACGATTTCTGCATCTGCTTCCGGGATGGTCTTCAAGTGAATGTAGCCGCGAAAATCATGTTCTTCGCGCAAGATCCGGGCAACCTCGACGATCTGCTCCATCGTGTGGTTGGAATTCTTCACAATACCCGAGGAAAGGAACAGCCCTTCGATATAATTGCGCCGGTAGAAAGCGAGCGTGAGATCGACCACTTCTTGCGGTGTGAAACGCGCACGAGCCACGTTCGAGCTCTTACGATTCACACAATAATGACAATCAAACACACAGTGGTTGGTCAGTAAAATCTTGAGCAGCGAGATGCAGCGTCCATCTGGCGCATAGGCATGGCAGATTCCCATCCCTTCAGTCGATCCAATGCCCTTACCGCCCAGACTGTTCTTCTTCGCCGTACCGGAGGACGCGCAGGAAGCATCGTACTTCGCTGCGTCGGCGAGGATCTCGAGTTTTTGAAGGACGGTTTGCAGAGCCATATGTTCTATATATGTTCCACTCCGGGATTCGCCAATAACAAAAGGTAATTGGTTTGTTTTGCGAGAAGTGAGCATGTCAGATCCATGCCCGTTACGCCCATCGAAGTTATATGGAGCGAGGTGTAGCCGAAGGTCACGCGGCCTCACTTCCTCGAATAGGAAGGGGATCCGCTGCGGCCTTATTCACTCAAGCGGGAAACGGATGACAATATTCCGGAGTTATCATTATTGGAGCGCCAAGCATAATAACCTAAAATTAACCAGGTTCGTGTAAAAATCGATTAACAAGAGGGACTTGCCGAGTGGCACTTTTCCAGAAAAAATCTGGCCAGAAATCCGAGGAGCGCAGGACCGTACAGCGCTATTCTGTCGATTGTACTAGTCGGCTCAAAATGCCTGGCGGCAACCGGGACGGACGCCTGTCGGATCTTTCACAATCAGGCGCGCGGTTCGAGACGGCCAATCCGCCGCAACAAGGCGTTTCAGGCTTGTTGTCGTGGGGTGAGCACGAATTCTTCGGCAAGATCGTATGGACGCGCGATAGCAGTTGCGGATTTCTTTTCGAACGCCCAATACCGGCATCGGTCGTTGAAGAGACCTGTGATGTGGTCGAAGTCGAATCCGGCCCGGTGGCGAAGTTCGATAATATTCCCGTCGCCAAGCGGGGCCGCCGTGCGTCGCTTGTGTCTCGCGACAGTTGAGTTTTGCGAAGAGTGCCTCGCCTTTGTATTATCAGGCGAACAATCCCTGCAAGTACCACTTTGGTTTACCACCTCGTCCATCTCCGATGATGCCGAGCCGATAGATCCAGTAGCGCCTCCCTCTCTGATCCTCAATTCGGTAATAATCGCGTAGTCGGGTACCACCGCGCTCACGCCACCATTCAGGGGCGATACGTTCGGGGCCTTCGACACGTTTGATATCGTGTACCTCGTCGCGCCAGCGGAAACGCTTGGGATATCCATCGGGAGTAGCGTAGAGCACAGCAATCTGCTCGGCCTTGTCGAGCAGTTTAAAAGGGCGTTGATGGAAGGCAAACTGACCTTGGTTGGCCGGTTCGGGCTCTAAAGGTGGTTGGCCCCGCTGCGCACGCTCGGGGATGTGACTGGCTGAAGGCACGGGCCGTGTGACGGCGCGGGGCCCAAGGCGCACGGTGAGCCGATCGACCAAGGTGGAAAGCGCGATGCCATGGTTTTTCGAAGCCGTTTCGATATCGCTTTGGTCCAATGCCAAGGCTTCCGACCAGGTGGCACGCAAACGCAGCATTTCGATCCCGAACCCTGCATCTACATCATCTAGCTTGCTGACAAAAAGGCGTACGAAATGCGCGGCCTCTCGGGTTGCTGCAGCAAGTTCGATATGCCGCACAACCAATTCACCATCGACGCGCCACAAGCCGAGTTCCAGCCTGCGGGCGCCCTGCCCCTTACCCTCCAGTTCGCGCACCATGTCATCCGACAGATCGTTCACCACCTGATCGAGCAGGTGGCGGTGTCGGATCGGCTCCAGCAGGCGGCGCTGTACCATCGGAATTTGTTGCGGAATGACTGGCAGCAGCGGTTCCGGTATCCGGCCGAGCAGCTGGTCCAGCCGGATTAGCGGGTTGGCAGAGGGAGAGTTCCGGTTGCGAAACCGTCTATTGATTCCATCGCGATCGACCGCCGAAAGCTCGCTCAGTTTCTTGAGCCCTAGCCGTCGAAGAACAGTGACGACATCCTGATCGAGCCTTAGTGCCGCCACGGGAAGCTCGCCCAGCCGTGTTTCCATTTCCTCATCTTTGCGCAGGATCGTACCCGATGCAGCATAATGGGCCAGTGCCCAAGCTGCCCCGGCAGTCGGAGCTATGGCACAACGCATAGCGATGTCGCGCTGTGCAAACACCGCAGCTACATCGGCAAGCAGCTTTTCTTCGCCTCCGAAGAGATGCGGCACTGCGGTTACATCCACCAAAAGCCCATCCGGTACATCCATCGCCGACCAAGGTCCCCAGCGTCGTGCCCAGGCAGCAAGCTTTTCCAAGAAAACGAGATCGCCTTCAGGGTCGGACAGTGCCGTAGTAATTTCAGGGCAAAGCGAATGTGCATCAGCCAACATCATCCCTGCCCTGGCCCCGGCAGCAGCGCTTGTGCGGTTGGTCGCTTCGATCCGCGGCCCATGCGCTGTATCAGCGGTCAGGACAAACGGCTTGTCATCTTGCTCCCGTCTCTCCGCCGAGCCCATACTCCAGCGGTCCATGGCAATGGACGGGAGCCAGATAGAAAGGATACGGCGCGGCTGATCCATGGCAGACCAACAAGCTAGCGCCGCTTGCCTTGGACTTGTCGGAAACGAGACTGTTCCGAAAGCACAACGGATCTATCTTCGATTGCTGTGCTCGACGGCTTGAAAAACGCTCTTTCGGCGAGCCCGAAACGTGGACCGATATGCTGAACGATAGAGGATGGCTTGCCGGTGGGTGGCGAAGAGACCTGCGGCGTTTCACGACGCGCCTCCAGCCGCTTCCCGAACTCTTCGAAAACCCATTCGCCCGGTGGGTGCGAGCGGGCACGGAAGAGCTCCCCCCGCCACGACGGATTGCCTGGTGCTTGCGCGTTCCATTCGGGTGCGGTGGATGGAGCCGAAGTCACTTCCCAGCGCATCCGGGCCGAAGACAGGTCACGCGCCGCATCGACCCGCAGCAGGAACAAAGGTACCTCGTGTTTCTGCGCAGTCAGCGTCAGCCGACGCGAAGCTGTGAAGTCCAACGCCTTTGGATTGCCGGCAATTTCCCCGATAACGAAGGATAGCTCACGACAGCGCAACCCTTCCTCCATCGCAAAAAGCGCATCTTCCGCCTTGTGGGCCAGCACATGGATCACGCGCGACTGCAAATCCTGCGGTAGCCCGGCACGATACGGTTTACCTCCCAGGCGCGCCGCCTCACGCGTCTGCACCCAGAGTATGCTGCGTTGATCGCTCATCTCCCCGCCTTCTTTCGGCGACGCGTTACGCCAATCGTCAAGTGCCAGCGCCAGCACTGCACCAGCGCCTGCCGCTTCTCTCGAGGAGGCGAACACTTCGCTGTGCAGAGCTTTTCCATGTAAGCCAGCCAAGCCAGGCCTCCAGCGCTCACTATGACGCTCAGGTAGTGTGGCGACATCTTCAGAGGCGGTCGACGGCAAGGAGGAGAGAGCTAGTTGGATCATATGGAACCGAATCGTCTGTTCCCTTTATGTTCCAATATCTATCTATTAGCAAATCCTGCTCTATCTTTTCCTCTACTGGCTTGGGACCAAACCTGCCCTTCGGTCATTGAGCAAATGAACCAATCTTGGAGACCAAAATGAAACATGCCGAAGGCAATCCCGACGAACTCAAAACCAAGTTCTGGAAAGCTCTGGCCGACAGCCCATTCCTATTCCTTCAGCTGGACGGTGACAGCTCAAGCGCCGTTCCGATGAGCCCCCAACTGGACAAGGACGCGAACAGCTCGATCTGGTTTTTCACGCACACGAAAAGCGATTTCTGCAAGCTTGGGCCAGTCACTGCAACATTCGCCGGCAAGGGCCACGAAATGTTCGCTCGCTTCAACGGAAACCTCGTGAAGGAAACCAGTCAGGAGCGCTTCGACCAACTCTGGAACAACTTCGTCGAAGCCTGGTACGATGGCGGCAAAAACGATCCGGATATCTTCTTCATGCGGATGGACCTTGGCGATGCAGAAATCTGGAGCGGAGATCTGGGACTTCTCAATACCGCGAAAATGGCCTTGGGCATGACTGTGCAAGACGAAGCCGAAGAACAACATGTGAAGTCTGCAGACCTCTAATTTAATCGGCAAAAGCGAAAGGAGCCGTCCTAAAAAGGATGGCTCCTTTTTTATGTTTCTAGCTATCGGGATGAATGGGAACGGCTGTTTCTTCACCCGCCACATTGTCGACCACTTCCACGATCCCCTGACCCAACCGGCTGTGGTTCCTGCTATACCCGAAATACACCAGCAAACCGATTATGCTCCACACTGGAAGCACCAGCATAGCCGCACTTGGCAGGTTGAGGAACAGAAAGGCACATCCAAAGATCGTCGCCGGTCCTACCAGCCAGAGCATGGGGGTTCGGAAATCTCTCTTACGCTCCGGCGCCGTACGCCGAAGAACCATGACCGCAACTGCCACCATCAAGAAAGCATATAGCGTTCCTGCATTGGCAATATCGGCCAGCTGACCCACAGGGAAGAATGCTGCTCCGACAGCGACGATCACTCCGGTAATGGCGGTTACCACGTATGGCGTCTTCCACCGCGGATGCACTCTGGAAAGCCCATCTGGCAGCAAACCATCCCGGCTCATTACAAAGAAGATGCGGGTCTGTGCGAAAAGCAGGACGAGAATGACCGATGGCAAAGCCAAGAAAGCCGCTATTCCAAGGATATTGCCAATTCCCGAAAAGCCGATCTGGCGAAGGACGTGTGCCAAGGCTTCATTGGAGCAGACCAACGCTTCCACATGTTGCGGAAGAGCGCACTGCCGCGCCAATTCCTCGGATCCTGCTGGGAAAGGAATACCGCCGGGCCCCATGATCGGCTGCCCGCCGATCGTCCCGATCGCTCCCGCCGCCACGAGAATATAGAAGATCGTGCAGAATATGAGTGAACCGACGAGACCGATCGGCACATTGCGCTGCGGGTTCTTAGTTTCCTCCGCGGCGGTGGAAACCGCGTCGAAACCTACATAAGCAAAAAAGATAGTCGCTGCCGCACCTACTGCTCCGACTCCCGAACCGAAGCCTCCGAATAGGCCAGCGGGAAGGAATGGGTTGAATTTGTCTGGATCGAAATAGGCGCTGGTCAGCGTAAGGCCGATAAAGGCGGTTAAAGCAATAACCTTGATGGCGACCAGAATAGCGTTGACCTTGGCGCTCTCGCTTGTGCCGATCATCAACAACCAAGTGACCAGTAGGGCGATGATCATGGCAGGAAGATTGATAAATCCGCCTGCCTCTCCACCCAGCGCAAGCGGGCCCGCGGCCAGCCATCGCGGCAACTCTATACCCAGGAACTCATTTAGAATGGTACCGCTGAAGTAACCAGACCATCCTACGGACACTGCCGATGCTGCAATTGCGTATTCAAGGATAAGTGCCCACCCCACGGTCCAGGCAATTAATTCCCCCACCGTGGCATAGCTATAGGTATAAGCGGATCCAGCCACCGGAATCATGGAGGCAATCTCGGCATAACAAAGCGCCGCGACTACGCAGACGGCACCGGCAATCACAAAGGCCAGCATCAGGCCTGGGCCAGCCTTTTGCGCTCCTGCAGCGGTCAGCACGAATATTCCGGTACCAATGATACAACCGATACCGAACAGCATTAGCTGCAGCGCGCCCAAGGAACGGTGCAGCGACTTCCTTTGCGCCGCGGCCAGAATGGCATCGAGCGGCTTAACCCTGTCGAAGATCATATACGGCCAGCGGCCTCCACCGGCCCGCCGCGGGACAGCCCCGCTCCGCCAACCGGAAGTTCGTCATTTACTCGCGAACTTCCGGACGGAAAAGAGGATTTTGCTTAGGCTCCCAGAATGCTGGGAAACAGGCCCGTCACCAAGATGATCGTCACGGCGATCGGACACAGCCAGGCAATCAGGAACCGCCACAAGCCAAACGCGATTGGAGAAAGGCCGGTGGTAGTACGGAGGAGGTTCTTGTCTGCCTTCCAACCGATGAAGAGCGAAGTCAGCAGCGCCCCAAGCGGAAGCATGATTTTCCCGGTAAAGGCGTCGATCGTATCGAGAATATCTGTTTCGGCGAAGAGCGACCAGAAGCCGAGCGGGCGTACATCCGAAAGGACGTTGTAGCCCAAAAGACAGAAAATACCGATCAGGAAAGCGCCGATACCAAAGACAAGCGCGGACTTGGGACGGCTCCAACCAAGTTCACCGATGCCCCATGCCGTCGGGACCTCTAGGAGTGAAATTGAACTTGTCACCGCCGCAACGAGAATGAGCAGGAAGAACAGGAAGCCGAACAGTGCGCCTCCAGGCATAGTCTGAAATGCAAAAGGTAGGGTCTGGAAAACCAACGTCGGTCCAGCGGCCGGGTCGAGGCCGACAGCAAAAACGATGGGGAAGATCATCAACCCTGCAAGCAACGCGACGCAGGTGTCGGCAATTGCGATCATTGCAGCCGTGCCGCCGAGATTGCTTTTTTCTTTGATGTACGAACCGTAGGTGATGAGGCCAGCGACACCGAGGGATAGTGAAAAAAGAGCCTGGCCCAGCGCTGAATTCATCACTTCGGGAGTGAGCTTCGACCAATCAGGCGTAAACAGGAAGGAAGCAGCCTCTCCAATGTCTCCTTCCACCGCTCCGTAGAGCACGAGACCAATCAACAATACGAAGAAAGCTGGCATGAGATAGGTTGCAGCCTTCTCGATACCTGAACTCACCCCTCTTGCCACGATGTAGAGCGTAAGGCCCATGAAGCCCAAATGCATGACGAGAAGCAGCGGCCAGGAGGCAAACATATCACCCAGTCTCTGTTGGATCTGCGCCTCACTCTCTCCTGCAAGTGCACCTCGGAAAAGGTCACCGGAGCCGATGGCCTGCAGGAGGTCCCAGCCCATCACGCCAGCGTAATACAGGACCCAGCCGGCCACGACCGAATAGAAAGAGACGATTAGAAACGCTGCCACCGCGCCGATCCCGCCAAAGATCGACCACTTGGCCGATGCTTGGGAGCCTTGCGCTACCTTGCGGATCGAACCGACAGCGTCAGTCTGACCAACGCGGCCAATGAAGATCTCTGATAGAACCAGCGGCAGCCCAAGCAGAAACACGCACGCTATATAGAATATGACGAAGGCGCCGCCTCCGCTCTCACCCGCGAGCGTCGGGAAACGCCAAATATTGCCGAGGCCGACGGCGGCGCCGACTGCAGCAAGGATAAAGGCAGAGCGTGAGGACCAGCCCTCACCCGTAGTTTTTCCGGCAGCGACCATTCTCGTGTAATTCCCTCTCCGACAAACGATGCCTCCCGCATCGCAGATGTGCGCGGCTTTAAGCATGGAATTCAAACCCTGTCCAAGCCTCGCTTCCAACTGTCGACAACGCTTGCTAGGGCATCCGCCATGTCAACGACCTTCCAGCTCGACACCAGCACCAGCCGCGCCAATCCGACCCCGCAGCCTATGAAGCGGCTCACGGTCCCGAAGATCCGCGCTCGCAAAAGCGAAGGAAATAGCGAGGAACCGCTGGTCATGCTTACGGCCTATACGGCTAGGCAGGCCCAGTTGCTCGATGCTCACTGCGATATGTTGCTGGTAGGCGATTCGCTGGGGCAGGTCATTTATGGGCTACCGTCGACCATTCCAGTAACGATGGAGATGATGGCAAACCATGCCGCCGCAGTCGTCCGTGGCAGTTATCACGCTGTGGTCGTGGTCGATATGCCTTTCGGATCGTACGAAAGCTCCAAAGAGCAGGCATTCGAAAGCGCCGCTCGTCTCCTGAAGGAAAGCGGCGCCGCGGCAGTCAAGCTCGAAGGGGGTGAACCGATGGCCGAGACGGTCGCATTCCTCAATCAGCGAGGCATCCCTGTCATGGGGCATGTCGGCCTGACGCCTCAGGCGGTCAACGTTCTGGGCGGCTATATGGCACGTGGGCGCGACCATGCGGAAGCCGAAAAAATAATCGGTGATGCCAAAGCGCTGGACGAAGCGGGGGCATTCGCTGTGGTGCTTGAAGGCGTGCTAGAACCGATTGCAATTGAAGCGACCAAGGCCCTGTCCTGCCCGACGATCGGCATAGGGGCGTCAGCACAATGCGACGGCCAGGTTCTGGTCACCGAGGATATGCTAGGTATGTTTGATCGCGTACCACGGTTTGTAAAGAAGTACGAAAATATTGCCGAGGTGATCGAAAAGACTGTCGCGCAATACGCCGAGGAAGTGCGTGGGCGCAGCTTCCCTTCGTCTGACCAGACCTACCAGCCAAAGGGCTGAGGAACCCGCACATGAAAACTATCCGCGAGTATTATACTTTCTCGTTCGTCTTCACGGCGATCTGTTTCGCTTTGGCTGCCTGGTATGGCTGGTCCAGCACCGGCTCCCTTACCGCCACTCTAGGCATTTTATGGATTGTGCTGGTGCTTTCCATTCTCGAGGTTTCGCTGAGTTTCGACAATGCTGTCGTTAATGCGACCGTTCTAAGAGACATGGACCCGGTCTGGCAGAGACGGTTTCTCACCATTGGCATTCTTATCGCTGTATTCGGAATGCGAATTATATTCCCAATCGCAATCGTAGCAATCGCGGCGCAGGTCGGGCCACTCGAAGCTATCAGTCTCTCTCTGAATAATCCCAGCGAATACGAACGTATCGTCTCCGATGCCCATGTAGGCATCGCAGGCTTTGGCGGCGCATTTCTTGCTATGGTCGGCCTGACTTTCTTCTTCGACCATGAGAAGGAGGTGCACTGGATCCGCGTCGTGGAGCAGACGATCAATAAATTCTCGAATGTTCCCGCCGTAGAGATCGGCTTGGTTCTGGTACTTATCTATTTCGTTTCAACGCTCCTGCCCCCTGCTGACGATGTCATGTTCCTGACTGCGGCGATCCTAGGCTTGGTGACTTTCATCGCAGTCCACGCGATCGCGGCTATGATCGAGGAGCGAGAAGCACGAAAAAAGGCTGTCGGAGAATTGGTGAAGTCCGGGCTTGGAGGCTTCCTCTATCTTGAGGTGCTTGATGCAAGCTTCAGTTTCGACGGCGTAATCGGCGCATTCGCGCTATCGAATAATATGATCATCATCGCACTGGGCCTCTCGGTGGGCGCGATGTTTGTTCGCTCAATGACAATCCATCTGGTGAAAACCGGTACTCTGGCGCAATATCGTTATCTCGAACATGGAGCGTTCTGGGCGATCATCGTGCTGGGGATGATCATGCTTCTGTCGGCACGCTATCATATACCAGAAACGGTCACCGGCCTCCTGGGAGCAGTCCTGATTGGCCTCAGCTTCCTGTGGTCGGTGCGGTACAATCGTCGCTATCCGGACGAGGCGACAACCTCAGCCGACTAGCAAGCGGAGCTGCCAGTACCAGCTGAGCCAGATGGTAGAGCAATAGAGGCAGTACGATAAATCCTGCCATCGACGGCTTAAACAGAATGGTTGCCAGCGGCGCGCCAATGGCGGTCGACTTCTGCCCACCGGCGAAAAGGAACGAGATACGATCTTCGAAGGACAGGCGGAGAGCCTTTGCTGCCAGCCAAGCTCCTATATGCCCAATGAAGATTAGCGCTAGAACCATCGCCGCGGTCCACAGCCAGCCCTCGGGATCAATGCGCGTCCATATACCCTGCTCTACCGCGCCGGAAAATGCGACGTAGACGGCAAGAGCGATTACACCGCGGTCTAGCCAGATGATCTTCGGCTTGTGGGCGGAAATGAAGCCCCGGGTTCGCGTTTGAACGACCTGCCCGATCGCGAAGGGGACTATCAATATCTTCATTATCTTGATCACGGCATCGCTGCCGACTGCCCCGTCGCCAGTACCGCCCAAGGCTATGAAGAGTGGCACGCTGATGAAAACCCCAAGAATGCTGAGAAGAGCGGCAGCGATAACTGAAAGTGCCACATTCCCGTTGGCAAGCGAACTATATGACGTGGACGACTGTATCGTCGTAGGAAGCACACCCAAATATAAGAAGCCAATCGCGACCAGTGGAGGAATGCTCACTGGAGCAGCGCGGTAAAAGCACAGCCCAAGAAGGGCCATCGCTCCGAAGCACCACAATATCAAAGGCCCGAGGAATTTGAGGTTGGCTGCCCCTGCCAGGATTTCCCTCCGAGCGATCCGCATTCCGTTAAGCAGAAAGAGAACGAATATTCCGACATTCGCCGCTATCTGCAGAATAACGCGCGCATGCCCGGTAGCAGGAAGCGCAGCCGCCAGAGCGACTGCGACAACCAGCATGCGAAGCATTGGGTCGGATATTAGTGTGCGTACCATGATGCCGGAGGCCTAGGCGTGATCCGGTAATCTGTCAGTCCTGTAAATCGTACTGCTTCAGCAGGTCGTAAAGGGTCGGGCGACTGATGCCCAACAGCTTTGCCGTCATCGAGATGTTACCTTGACTACGAGCCATCGCCTGCCGGATCATCCGTCGATCCGCAGCCTCTCGCGCTTGCTTAAGGTTTAGCGGTTGCTCACCTCCCTCGCCGCTTTGCTCCAGATCGAGATCCGCCGCAGTGACGAGCTTGCCATCGGCCATAATAACTGCGCGTTTGACCCTGTTCTCTAACTCGCGAACATTACCAGGCCACTTCCAACCATCAATCGCTTCTAGCGCATCGGGCGCAAAGCCTTTGACCTGAGGATTCATTTCCTCGGCAAATCTAGTCAGGAAATGTTTGGCTAAGAGGACGCTGTCACCCGGGCGTTCGGTTAATGCAGGCACCCTGATTACCACTTCGGCCAATCGGTAGAACAGATCCTCGCGAAACGTATTGTCGCCGATCATTTCTTCGAGGTTTTGATGAGTCGCGCATACGATGCGGGTATCAACCGCGATTGGTGTACGCCCCCCTAGCCGTTCGATAACCCGCTCCTGCAGAAAGCGCAGTAATTTGACTTGGAGTGCGAGCGGGATATCACCTACTTCATCGAGAAAGAGAGTGCCACCGTGAGCCATCTCAATCTTACCTTCGGTGGTTTTTACCGCTCCAGTAAATGCTCCCTTTTCATGTCCGAAAAGTTCGCTCTCGAGAAGGCTTTCTGGAATTGCGGCACAATTGATTGCTACGAAGGTGCCCTTTCTACGGTCGCTTGCCTCATGTACGCCCTTAGCCAGCAGTTCTTTTCCAGTTCCGCTCGCACCGAGAAGCATAACCGAAATGTTGGTAGGCGCCACTCGTTCGATCGTTCGCGCAACCTTAGCCATTTCAGGTGCGGCAGTAATCATCCTACCCAGAACCGTTTTGTCTTCGCCAATCTTGGCGGAAAGTCGGCGGTTCTCAATTTCTATCTGGCTAAGTTTGAAAGCGCGACCGACGATAAGCCCGAGGTTCTCGATATCGACCGGTTTTTGATAAAAGTCGTAAGCGCCCCGTTCAATGGCCTGCAAAGCGCTTTTGCGTGCGCCATGGCCCGAGGCAACAACCACTTTAGTATCTGGCTTCATCGCCATTATCGCATCTAGCACGGCGAAACCTTCACTCGTTCCGTCAGGGTCAGGCGGTAAACCCAGGTCGAGAGTTACTACAGCAGGCTCTTGACTGCGAATGGCTGCCAGCGCCTGATCTCGGTTACCGGCAATAACGACATCATAGTCATCGTAGGCCCATTTCAGTTGTGCCTGCAGCCCTTCATCATCCTCAACGATAAGCAATGTCGGCTTGGTTTGCGCCATCAGGCCGCTTCCTTCCTCGTGATTGCCTTTGCACCCAAGAGCGCGTGAGCGGAAGCGAGCGGCAAACTAATGGTAAAACGAGTACCGAGACCCTCGCGGGACTCTACATCCAGTCTGCCACCCATGGACCGGATCAATTCGCGAGCTTCATAGGCGCCAATACCAAAACCACCGTCTTTGGAAGAAACGAAAGGAGTAAACAGACCACTTCGAATGAAACTGGGGCTCATACCCTTGCCGCTGTCTACAATTTGCACGATGCCAGATAGTCCGTCGCTGAAAATCTCAAGCATCACAGCGGATTCAGGATCACTGGCTTCGATCGCATTCTGCAAAATATGCGCTGCAGCCTGTTCGAAACCTTCTGGATTTCCGCTCACCTGCAGCGGTTCCGACCGAAGTAAGGTTATGGTATGCAAGGCCGAATAACGATCGATCAAAGCTCCCATATGACTCGTAATATCGAAGTCGCGGCCTTGCTCTTGGCCAGCCGTTCCATATCGCCCTAGCCGGGCCAGCATCGTGTTTAACTTGTCGGCACTGTTACGAAGGGTGATAAGCATGTCTTTACGAAATTCCGGCTTTTCGGCATGCTTCTCAGCGTTTCTGAGCAGCAGGGACATCTGGCTGGATAGGTTCTTGATGTCATGCATCACGAAAGCCATTCGCCGATTGAATTCGTCAAATCTCGTCGCTTCGGACAACGCTTCCTGGCCCGCTTGTTCGGAAAGGTAACTCGCCAGTTGCTGTCCCACGACGCCAAGTAGGTCGAAATCCTCCCAGTCGAGCTTTCGGTCGATGAGAGGTCGCGAGAGTACGATCAATCCTATCAAACGCTCGAAATGCAACAGTGGAACGACTGCCCATACCCGATCGTCTTCGAGAAACCACTGAGGAAGGTGATCGAGTTCTCCCTGATGCTCTACTCCTGCACGGCTTTCGTCCAAGTCTAGGATCAGACCTGTCTTCTCGAATATTTGCGCGAGTTCCGGTGAAATGGCGTTGCCCGGGATCCTCAGGTCTGGCCATCTCCAATGCCCGCCAGGCTGCAATGTCCCATCCTCATCGGATAAAAGCAAAGCCCCTGAAGGACTCTCGGTAATTTCCGCGAGCGCCTTCACCGCTCGCTCCTGCAACGGACTATCTCCGTTCGTCGATCGGCCCATTGTGTGAGTGAAGCGAATCCACTCATTGCGATAGTCATAACGATATTTGAAGAGATGCTTGATCGCGGTGACCTTGGCCCAACCGCGCAGCTTGTCTGAAGGTAGCCAGATCAGCGCCAAGGCTGCGGCGCCAACAAGGAGGCCTACCTGAGTAAGCCTTCCAGCATTCTCTTCGAAAAGACTCAGCCAGCTTGCAAAGAGAAGCATGGCGGCGAGGTAAGTCCCGATAACCATCAGCGAGAGAAACCGGAATGTTACTGTGCGCGATGGACTAAACGTTAATCCTGCAGCTTTTTGATTGAAGCCAATGGCAAAGGGGATGGCGACCATGGCCACTGCAAGGCCCCTCGTCGCTACTAGTTCGGCTGGATATGAACCAGATAGCCAGGCGACATTGTAAAAATTCAGAGTGAAAGCCCAGAAGCCAGCCATCGCCGCGGCATTCCACCGCAATATTTGGCGTGAACGCGGCGATGCTCCGACATACAAATTATGCACCATGACCAGCGACCCTGTAGCCACGAGCATACGAAACATCGCCGACGTCTCAAAAACGGTTGCCGTTGTCCCGTTAGGCCATCCGGCATTATAAGCCAGTAATATGAGGGCCAATTGAAGCGCTTCTACAAATCCCAGAGCTAACGCGACCGGACGTACCATTCGGACGCTTTCGTCACGGCCATCATTTGCGAAATGCCGCAGAAGAGTAGCAAGCCAAGCTACATTCGCGGCCACTTCCGTCAGTAACAAAATTGAATGGTCTGGGTCGAAACTCGCTGCCGCGACACACCAGTTCGCAGTCAGCGCAAGCGCTACGACGGCCGACCAGCGATCAGACCTTTCGGGATCTCCAAAACGAGCGATCCACACCGCACATATCCCGGCAATAATCGCGCCAACTGAATACGAAAGATAAGAGACGTGTGCTGCCCAATCCATCAGGGATGAGCCTTCTCACCAATCTTTCTCAAGACGGACATAAGACCGCTAGACCCCATTTGCTCTGCCAAAGTGATTGAGCAGCAGTATGGCGCAATGATGAATTGTCGGTAAACTTTACAGTTAAGAAATAGAAAAAACGGCGCGCCTTCGAAGGATGCACCGTCGTTTTTGGCCCTAAGATTTAGGTTTATCAGTCTTCAACTGCATCTTGAACTGCGGTCCCCGCATTCTGTGCAGCATCGCCCACCTGTCCTGCGGCCTCGCCAACTTCAGAAGCAGCACCAGCCACCGCATTGTCCTTCGCTACTTCCGCTCCACTCATTTGCGAGAAGAAGAAGACAGCCGCGATAGCAACTACCAATACAATGATTGCGATTAGCCAGCCTGCACCCCCGCCGCGACGACTCTCTCCATCAGTGATCACCGTATGTGTCGTGTGCGTATCTCCCGATGGACTGCGCGTCTCGGTAATGCGTTCTTCGGTCATGGATTTTCCTCAGCTGACCCATTGAATGTGGCAAAAACGCGGCTACCGCTCGAGCGGTTCCGCATAAAGAGGGTTAACGCGCTGATTTTTCTCCATCGCCAAACTCGAATGGGGAAATCCCTCGCCGCATGCGATCGAAGCGTAGGCGGCGTCCCCGAGGCGGCAGAGAGCGCTGAGAACACTCTTCCCGATAGCATCGTGCGCACCCAGGACCAATTATCTGAGCTTCGGATGGACGAAAAGAAATACCCCGTGCCTGGGCCAAGTCGCCAGCAAGAACCGCCTCGATGCCTAGTATAACGACAAAGCGCGCTTCGCCTGGAACACCGCTACCCTCGACACTTCGCATAATAGTGAACCATCCGCCCTGAGACTCGTCGCCTTGTTCAAGGCTAACGAACTGGGCAACCAATTCGCCACCGCGCTCGAAGGCCCGGTGAGCATCCCATAGCGGGCAAGACACATCTTCGCTCGCGAACCGCGCCGAACTAGCTCCAAGGAAACGTTTGGAGAATTGGCCCGCCCTGTCGAGACGAGCCATGAAAAAGGGCAAACCGCGCTGACCGACCCGTTGTAATGTAGTTAACCGGTGCGCGAGTTGTTCAAAGCTAACGCTAAACCTGCGCTCGAGAACAGGTAGGTCGTATCCGGTACCTTCGCAGGCGCGCAGGAAACGGCCGTAGGGCATTATCAGCGCAGCCGCGAAATAGCCCTCGAGGTGGCGGCTGAAAAGCGCCCGCGCTTCCTCATCGTCAAATTGAGCACCCTGCGCAATGTTCGGAATTTCGTCCTTCATCTCCAATTGAGCGATTTTGATTGCGAGTTGGAAATTGCGCGACGCCGGAGCGAGTAATTCCGAAAGCTGAACCTGACGGGCATGTAGATCCAGTCTGCTGAGGCTATCGGGCAAAACGTCGCGCGGGAGAATACGCACGGAAAGCTGGTGACGTTCTCTCAATCTCTCCGTCAAAGCCAGTCCGATGTCGCCGCGAGAAAGACGCATCTCGTCCGCCAGTTCCTCGGCAGCATGGTCGAGATCTGCAAAATGATTTCGCCAGCGCTCCACTTCACGGCGTGATGCTACGAGAGGAGAGTCTTCCACAGCCGCTCCTGCCCGAGCATTGTCGAAAAGCTGCGCAAATGCAGCCGCTACGTTTGGAGCCGTAGCAAGGAAATCGTCGACCTCATCGCGATCTATCGGGAAGGCAGCAAAGCGCTCATCGGCGAACCTTCGCATCAAACCTTCGAGCCCTCCGATTGCCTCATCTTCACGAATGCTGCGCGGATCGAAGTCGAATTGTTCTACCAACGCCATTACAACGCGGGCACTTACAGGGCGCTGATTTCTCTCGATAAGATTAAGATAGCTTGGCGAGATTGCCAGACGGCTAGCCATTGCGGCCTGCGTCAGGTTCTCCCGTTTCCGTAAACGGCGAATAGCGGGACCGGCCTGAAGCGCAGGATCAGCCATTTGTAAAGTCCTTTACAACGTTACATCTAATTTTTGCGCATAATGGCATTTTAGACAAGTTATTCTGTAAATTTTCCTGCCGGAGCGCGGGTGTTTAGGCCATAACCATCTCAAGGCCACACAGGCCACCCGGACGGACAGGAGATACCGCAATGACCTACCAGAGCCGCATTGCCCAAATGAACGAAACCATTAGCCAGAACGGTGACAGCTGGGCAGCCATCGATAGCGCAAGCGCCGCGCGGATGGCTGTGCAGAACCGCTTCCCCACCGGACTCGACATTGCGCGCTACACCGCGAAAATCATGCGCGAAGATATGGAAGCCTATGATGTTGACCCGGCGAACTACACCCAATCGCTGGGCACGTGGCACGGCTTCATTGCTCAACAAAAGATGATTTCGATCAAGAAGCATTTTGGCAGCACCAAACGACGCTACCTTTATTTGTCAGGATGGATGGTTGCCGCGCTGCGTAGCGACTTTGGACCCCTTCCCGATCAATCCATGCACGAGAAGACAAGCGTCCCCGCACTGATCGAAGAGATTTACACCTTCCTCAAGCAGGCTGATGCCCGCGAACTGGGCGGTATGTTCCGCGAGCTTGACAACGCGAAAGAGAAGGGCGATGTGGTTAATACCCATCGTATTCTTCGGGAAATAGATGAGCATCAAACGCATGTTGTTCCAATCATTGCGGACATCGATGCCGGTTTCGGCAATGCCGAGGCGACCTATCTTCTCGCCAAGAAGATGATCGAGGCCGGTGCCTGCGCGCTCCAGATCGAGAACCAGGTTTCTGACGAGAAGCAGTGTGGCCATCAGGACGGAAAGGTCACCGTTCCCCACGAGGACTTTCTTCAGAAGATCCGGGCGATCCGGTATGCCTTTCTTGAGCTTGGTGTACCCGACGGTGTCATCGTTGCCCGCACCGACAGCCTCGGTGCTGGCCTGACCAAGCAGATCGCCTTCTCGAAGGAGCCTGGCGACCTGGGCGACCAGTACAACGCCTTCCTCGATTGCGAGGAGGTTGATCCGGCCGACATTAAGAACGGCCAGGTCTTCATTAGCCGCGATGGCAAGTTGCTCGCGCCTAAGCGCTTACCCAGCAACCTTTACCAGTTCCGGGCCGGGACCGGAGAGGATCGCTGTGTGCTCGATTGTATAACAGCACTCCAGCACGGGGCCGATCTCCTGTGGATCGAAACCGAGAAGCCGCACATCGGCCAGATCGGCGGCATGGTTGACCGCATCCGCGAGGTAATCCCCAATGCCAAGCTGGTCTACAACAACTCGCCCAGCTTCAACTGGACGCTCAATTTCCGTCAGCAGGTCTATGACGCTTGGGAAGCCGACGGCAAGGACGTTTCGGGGTTCGATCGCGCCAAGCTGATGAGCGTGGATTACGACGGCACCGAACTAGCGGAAGAGGCTGACGAACGCATCCGCACCTTCCAGAAAGACGCGGCGCGCCAAGCGGGTATCTTCCACCATCTGATCACCTTGCCGACCTATCACACGGCTGCATTGAGCACCGACAACCTTGCCCGCGAGTACTTTGGTGATGCCGGAATGCTCGGTTACGTCAAGAACGTCCAGCGCGAGGAAATCCGCCAGGGTATCGCCTGCGTGAAGCACCAGAACATGGCCGGCAGCGACATCGGCGATGATCACAAGGAGTACTTTGCCGGTGAAGCGGCCTTGAAGGCCGGCGGCAAGGACAACACCATGAACCAGTTCGCAGCCGCGTAAGGAGAGGAAGGATGACTACGATGACCGAAGACACCCCCAAGACCGAGCCCGGACGCGCACGCGCCCTGTTCTCGACCGCCGATTTCCGCCTGCTGCGCACTGCTTTGACCAGCTACGCCCGCCAGACGGATGACCGCGAGGAGTTGGCGAAAATCAACGCCCTGCACCATCGCCTTGGCACTTACGTTCCCTCGGACGGCTAACATGAATTTCCGCACTCAAGCAGCGAAGCATTAGCGCGGAACATCCTTTCTCCTGGGGAGGAGAAGCGGCCACCGGAGCAACCCCCAAAAGCTCCGGTGGCCGTCATTTTATCCGCCGTTGGCAGGCATGAGATCGAGCGCCGCACCTGCCAGCGCTTCCGCCCCGGTCCGCACCACGGCTTCCGCATCGGGCGCCCAGTAGGGTGAGTGGAGCGAGGGCAGCGGCGTGCCCTCTTCCTTCAGCGCAGTGAGCATGTCGGCGGGCGTGCCGCTAATCCAGAAGATCATGCTCTTCACATCCTCTGGCGCAGCGCGGCGGAACTGGCTGAAATCTTCGCCGCCCATAACTGCCGGTGTGGCGAACACGGCCTGATCGCCGAAGCGTTCGCGGAACGTTGCCGCCATCTCTTCGGTGAAGTCGGGGTCGTTGAAAGTCGACGGCGTATAGGGATCCTCTACCGTCACGACGGGATAGAGCTCTTCCGGCAAACCCGCCGTGATCGCTTCGCCCCGAGCCACGCGGCGGATGCCATCGAGAAGCAGTTTGCGGCTTTCATCGGAATAGCTGCGGACCGTCAGCTGAAGCTTCGCTTCGTCCGAGATGATGTTGTGCTTGGCACCCGAATGAAAGCTGCCCACCGTTATCACGGCGGGGTCCAATGGCGATGAATTACGGCTCACTACCGTCTGCAGCTTCATCACGATCGCACTGGCAAGCACGATGGGATCCCGCGTGGTGTGCGGATAGGCCCCATGGCCGCCCACGCCCTTTACCTGAATGTCGACGCTGTCGACATTGGCCAGCGCATATCCGGAGGTGTAGCCGATGGTCCCGGCGGGCATGGGCGCCGCGGCATCGTGGAAGGCGAGCGCATAGTCCGGTTTGGGGAACCGCGTGTAGAGTCCATCTTCCAGCATGGCGAGCGCACCGAGCCCCAGTTCCTCGGCTGGCTGGAGCACCATGACCAGCGTGCCCTGCCATTCATCCTTGCGCTCAGCCAGCAGCTGCGCCGCCCCGATGAAGCCCGCCATATGGGTATCGTGACCGCAGGCGTGCATGACGCCGGTCGTCACGCCGCTTGCGGGCGTGGCAGTGACCGTACTCGCATAGGGCAGGCCCGTTTGTTCCACGACAGGGAGCCCGTCCATGTCGGCGCGAAGGAGGACCGTGGGGCCATCGCCGTTCTTCATGACGGAGACCGCGCCGGTCTTGCCGACGCCTTCGGTCACGTCGAACCCAAGCGCCCGCATTCTCTTCGCCAGCTTCGCCGCCGTCTTGTGTTCTTCGAAACTGAGTTCGGGATGGGCGTGCAGATCGCGATAGAGCTCCATCAGTTCGGGCATGTCTTCGTTCAGCGATGTGCGAAGGTCCTGAGCGGCGGCAGATGTGGAGCACGCAAGCGCAGCACAGGCCGCCGCGAGCATCTGTTTGCGGATGTTGGACATACGGAGGGGGACTCCTACAGGATGGAACACATGGAGCACGGTCCTGGAGAAGGAATCGCCCCACCCAAAACCGCCAGGCTTTCGATGAGGCAGACTGGCAGAGCGAACGCGATTAGGAAAGCGCGCTACAGGCTGTAGGTGAGGACGAGGCCGATCGAGAGCGACGCAACCATGATGATGACCAGCGGCACCCCGGTTTTCACGTAATCGCCGAACTGATAGCTGCCCTCCGCCATGATCAGCATATTGGTCTGATAGGCAATCGGCGTCGCGTAGGAGAGATTGCAGCCGAACAGCACCGCCAGCACCAGCGGTTCGGCAGGAAGCCCCAATTGCGAAGCGATGGCGAAAGCGATCGGTGTACCGACCGTTGCGGCCGTGGCATTCGAAGCGAAATTGGTAAGGAAGGTGACGAACACCATGATCGCGGCGAGCACGAATGCGGGCGGCAGGTACTGCAGGCCATAGGACATGGCTTCCCCCAGCCACGCCGCTGCCCCGCTTTCGTCGATGATCCGGCCGATGGCGATGCTGGCCGCAACCAGCACGATGACTTGCGCGGAAAGCGCACGGCCCACTCGGTCAAACTTTACGCAGCCGGTCAGGAACATCAGGATTGCGCCGCCGAGAGCGGCGATGGCAATGGGAAGGAAACCGAAAGACGCAAGCGCCACGGATCCGGCCATGATGCCGGCGGCCAGCCATGCCTTGGACCGGCGCGGCAGTTCCCGCTTACCCTCGAGCTGCAACAAACTGTCGCCATTGGCAAAGGCTTCCAGATCATTCTGGAGGCCCATCACCAGAAGGACATCGCCCTCCCTGATGCGCATATCGCCGACATCGCTGAATTCGTCCTTCTGCCCGATCAGCGTGTCGGGACGGTGGAGGCCGACGACAGCCACCCCGTAGAGGTCTGCTATGCCCGAGGTGGGTAGCGTGCGACCGGAGAGGCGACTGTCCGCCGTCACGGTCATCTCGACGACCTGGATATCCTCGCCGGTCTCACTGTGCTGACGCTGGATGCGCTCCAGAACCCACCCCGGGGCTGCTTCGCCCCGCAAGACTGCGATAGCTTCTTCGATGGCGACGTGTGTCCCCGACACCCGGAGCCGTTGACCAGGACGGAATAGGCCCGGCTTCACATCATGAAATTCGATGTCATTCGGCAGCCGCGAACTGATTTGCGCCATTTCGCGACCGTTGAGCAGGCTGTCCTCAGTAACCCTCAGCCGTGTGAAGAACCGCCGCTGTTCAAGGGTCTGCTCCACCCGGTTGTCGCTCAACATCCTGGGCATCACCAGCCACAGATATGGTAGCGCCATGATTGCCGCCCCGAGCACGATGGGGGTGTAATGAAACACGCTCATCATCGGCATTCCCAGATCGACGGCGATCGAGACGACGAGGATATTGGTCGAAGTGCCGATGGTCGTAGCCAGTCCGCCGATCAGCGAAGCAGCATTGAGAGGCATCAGAGTTTTCGACGCGGGCATGGCGCCGCGTGCCGCCAGCGTCACGAAGATGGGAATCAACAATACGAGGACCGGGGTATTGTTAACGAACATCGACAGGAAAAACGCGAGAAACAGCGATAGCAACAGGCCGAGATGGGTGTTGAACTTGAACACCCGCTCCAGAAAGCGGGCAGCTGGGTCCAGTGCGCCAGTCACGATCAGGCCGCGCCCGAGGATCATCAGGGCGCAGATGGTTATAAGGGCGTAATGGCCGAAACCGCCGAATGCGATGGCAAGGCCATCGGTTGGCGATTGACCGTCGAGCGGGAAGAAATAAAGGCCCACTGCGATCACAGCGATCGTCAGCAGCGAGATGATCTCGATCGACATGCGTCCGCGCGCAAAGGCGATGAACATCGCGACAGTCACGCCCATCGCGGCCAGAGCGTGGTATGATGGCATTCCGATCATTCGATATTCGAAGTCCCAAACCGCCAGAGCGAATGCAAGCAATTGTTTGCTTTCATTGCGCCCCAATCCGGCACCATATCATTGCGGGAAGCGCAAAACCGTCCTCGCAACCGTTCTAACACGAGATGCGATTCGCCGAGCGCCGCTGGTCGGCTCACGAGGTGAAATTATTGCGGAAAATTGTGGTACCCCCGGCCGGACTCGAACCGGCACTTCGTAAGAAACTCGATTTTGAGTCGAGCGCGTCTACCAATTCCGCCACGGAGGCACGTGTTGGAGCGCGGGAGTTAGCCGCGCTCCGAAGCGGCATCAAGCCTTCAAAGCATTCACGAGCATTTTATGCAGTTTTGAATGCAGCTGATCGTTCGCAGCCAGCACCTGTTTCGAGTGGATCGGCTGCGATCGTCCGCGGTAATCGGAGACGAAACCGCCCGCTTCACGCACGATCAGACAGCCTGCCGCGGTATCCCAGTCGTTGAGCCCGCTTTCCCAGAAACCGTCATATCGACCGGCGGCGAGCCAGGCGAGATCAAGCGAGGCCGCACCGAAGCGGCGGATACCCGCCACATTCGGGCCGATAGCGTTGAAAATCTTCGACCATTCGCCGAAATCGCCATGCCCTGCGAACGGAATGCCGGTGGCGATCAGGGCTTCGGACGGGTTACGGCGCGACGACACGCGAAGGCGCGCATCGTGCAGCCATGCACCTCGGCTCTTCTCCGCCCAGAACGTCTCGTCGGTCACCGGATTGTACACGACAGCGGCGGTAACGTCGCCCCAGTCGTCGCTACCCAGCTTGCGTTCCTGTACCGCGATGCTGATCGCGAAATGCGGGATGCCATGCAGGAAGTTGCTGGTGCCGTCGAGCGGATCGACGATCCAGCGCGGCATGCCATCCTTGCCTTCGATCGTGCCGGCCTCTTCCATTTCGAAGCCCCAGTCGGGCCTCGCCAGAAGCAGCTCGTCATAAATCGCGCGTTCGGCGCGCATGTCGGCCTTGGATACGAAATCGGCAGGACCCTTTCGGCTAACCTGCAGATGCTCGATCTCGCCGAAGTCGCGGCGAAGGCGGCCACCCGCCTTGCGCGCGGCTTTCTCCATCACGCGGATCAGTCCGGAAATTGCGGCCATTGTTATCTCTTATTCGGTAAGGACGCGGATCGAGCGCGCCTGCAGATGAATGTTACCCCACTCGCAGGCCATGTCGAACTTCGTGCCCTCGATGTGAAAGGTCTCGATCGCGAAACGGCGCTGCATGCCCTCGCCCGCATTGTCGCGGCGGTCGAGCTGGAGCTTGCTGATGCCAGCGAATTTCAGAAGGCCGGGGTGGAAACAGCAATCGTCCCCCTCGCCCGGCGCTTCATAATCGGGATGCGCCGGCTCGAGGCAGAAATCCATCTCCAGCGTCAGTTCGTCATCATTGATGATGACGGCACGCAGGGTGCTTTTCTCGATGTCGATATTGTCGAAACGGCTGGCGATCGATTTACCCATGAGAGCGACTCCTTGACTTGCCCTTAGCTCGCCTTGCCGACGTAGCTCTGCTCGTACACGTCGACCACGATCCGCGTACCGCTTTCAATGTGCGGCGGGACCATGATGCGAACGCCATTGTCGAGCACGGCGGGCTTGTAGCTGGAGGAGGCAGTCTGGCCTTTGACCACGGCATCGGCTTCGACGATTTCCGCTTCGATGTGCTGCGGCAGTTCGACCGAGATGGGCTTTTCTTCCCACAGTTCGAGCTTCACTTCCATGCCGTCCTGGAGAAACGGGCGGGCATCGCCGAGCAGGTCGGACGGCAGGGTGATCTGTTCGTAAGTACCCTGATCCATGAACACGAGCATGTCGCCGTCCTCATAGAGGAACTGGTATTCCTGCGTATCGAGGCGCACCTTCTCGACCGTGTCGGCGCTGCGGAAGCGGACGTTGGTCTTGCGGCCATCCTGCAGGTTCTTCATTTCGACCTGCATGTAGGCGCCGCCCTTGCCGGGCTGGGTGTGCTGGATCTTGGCGACCTTCCAGATGCCGCCTTCATATTCGATGATATTGCCCGGACGGATGTCCACGCCGCTGATCTTCATGAGAAATGCCTCGATGTGAAAGAGCGCTGCCGCTTCGGCGGTCAGCCATGTGGTGCGCGCCTTACAGCTTGGCGACACGCTCGGCAAGGCGGTGGAAATTTTGCAATGCATTCCCTATCTCGCCTGATGGAGGCCATGACATGAAAAGACTGTCCATCGCTTTGATGACCATCGCGGCTCTGACCGCCTCACCCACGCTGGCGCAGGGTCGACTGGGGCTACTGCCGCAGGGCGATTACGTGTGCGCGTTGCCCGGGAATGCGGACGGATCTGCCTGGAACGAGGTGGAGCGCGCAAATTTCTCGATCACTGGCGCGTCCAGTTACAAGGCGCGCCATGGCGCGGGGACCTATCTTCTGGAAGGCCGCAGGCTCACCTTTACGCGCGGGCCCATGAAGGGTATGCAGATGATGCGCGTTTCCAGCGGAATGCTGCAAGAGATCAACAGGTCAGGCAAGCTTGGCCGTATGCGCTGCCACCGCGCCGGCCCTCTGACGAAATAACCTCAGCTCTTACTGCCTACTCAGCAGCGGATAGGGATTGACGGCATTGGCCGGCTCCCACCACGCCGCGTCCTTCGTGGTCTGCAGAATCGCGAAGTGGAGATGCGGCGCATCGGCTGAAGCATTCCCGCTGGAGCCTACCTCGCCCAGCCGCTGCCCACGGCGGACTTTCTGCCCTTCCTTCAGCCCTTCGGCATATTTATCGAGATGCGCGTAATAATGGATTGTGCGCCCATCGTTCGAGCGGACGTAAATCGTCATGCCCCCCGCATCGGATTCGAACAGCTTCTCGATCACGCCGGGCGCCGCGGCGACCACGGATGTTCCTTGTGGCGCCATGATATCGATCGCCTCATGCAGCCGCTCTCCACCCCCGCGCGAATCGGTATAGGTGTCTGACAGTTCCGAAGGCCGTACATTGAGGACCGGGATCATCAGTTCCCTGGCGGCGCGTTTGTCGACTGGTTGCGCAAAATCGGTGTTGAGCGGGGCGGCATTGCGAGCTTGGTCGGAAACAGGCGTTTCCGAACCATCATCTGCCGAACCGGTGGTGATCGGTGAAGGGCTCGGCGCAGCATCGGCCGGCCGGGTGGTATTGCGCTGACCATCGGCAGTCGCATTTTCGATGAGGCTGCCGCCCGCCACGATCCAGATTGCACTGGTAATCGTGGCGGTGACGACGATGGTCAGAAGGCGGTCGACTATGTTCATGGGCCGTCCCTACCCCTTCAGGCCTCGAAAATCACCTGAGTTGATTGCGAGACCATGCCTGCAAGCCGTGCGGCATCCCAATTGGTCAGGCGTACGCAGCCGCTCGATTGGGCTCGTCCGATCGTTTCCGGATCGGGCGTCCCGTGGATGCCGTAATGCTCTTTCGACAGGTCGATCCAGACGACGCCCACCGGACTGTTGGGTCCGGGAGGTAGCTTGAAGGTCTCACCGTCTTCCTTGCCGCCTGAAAGAACTTCGGGATCGTAGCTGTAAGGCGGATTGTAGGCTTCTCCCACAATGTCCCATTCGCCAATCGGCAGCGGGAACTGGCTCGAGCCGGAGCTCACCGTGAATAGGGCTACCAGCTTGTCGCCCTGATAGGCCTTCAGTGTCTTGCCAGCCTTGCTGACGACGATCTTGTCGACTTCGGGCTGGTCCGTGCCGATACCCAGGCTGGCAAGCGTATGCTGCCAGTCGCGGTCCTCGACCTTGCCCTTCGCGATCCGATCGTTGCCGATGTTCGGCACGCGGATCTGCTGCCCTGCGGTAAAGAAATCAGCGGTCTTTGCGGTGGAGTTCGAGTTGGAAGAATTGGTTTTGTCGGTATCGGACGCACCGGAGCCGGAAGTGGTAGAACCGTCCATCCCGGCCGGCTTCCCGCCAGGGTTGAGCATCTTCAGGACTTCGACCGTGGTATGGAAACGTTCGGCCAGTCGCTCGTCGAGCGATTTGTAACCCATCCGCTTGAGCTCGGCTTTGCCTTCGGGGTCTTCCGGAATGTTGACGTAATCGGTCTGGCCCCAGCTTCTCGGTATAGTGACGACGCGCGTTGCGGGGATCGAATCCCAATCGGACAACGCAGTTTTTGTCGCTTCATCCAGTTCGCCCGTGACCTTCAGGTCGTTGGCCTCCTGAAAGCCGTTGAGCGCGTTCTCGGTGCTCATGCCCATCTTACCGTCGATAACGCCGGGGCCGAAACCGATGCGGTCCAGCACGACCTGCGCCTGCATCACCGGCCGATCCTGGCTATCGGGAATGTCCTGATCTTCCGTAGCTACGGAATCGCCCAGTCCGTAGGCGTCGTCATTCGACGCCATGGTGTCAGCGAGGTTATCGTCATCGTAAGTTTCGTAGCCATAGTCTTCGCTCGGCTGCGACTGAGCAGTTGTGTCGGTGGCAGCACTGTCTTCGGCATCATTTGTGCCACAGGCAACCAGGGCGAGCGATGATACGGCGACGAAAAGCATATTACGCATGGAGTCTTCTCCTGAACTAGTGCGGGGAGGCGACCCACCCCGTTTCAGGAGACACAACTCACTCGCCGGAGATTTGCTCCTTGAAGGCTTTGATGGCTGCGACTTCATCACCAGACCACACGGCACTCGACACCGCGAGAAAGTCTGCCCCGGCATCCACAAGGGGCTTGCAGTTGGATGGGGCGATGCCGCCGATCGCCACACTCGGAATCTCGACCAGAGATGTCCACCATTCGATCAGATCGAGCCCTGCGCGATGTTCCGTATTTTTTGTTTCGCTGTCGAAAAAGGCGCCGAAAGCGACGTAGTCGGCCCCGGCCTCTCCCGCTTCAATGGCCAGGTGGCGCGATGCGTGACAGGTCACCCCGATCTGGGCCTCCCTGCCCAGCTCTTCCCGAGCCTCGGCGACATCGCCATCGCCTTGGCCCAGATGCACACCGTCAGCCTTGAGGCGCTTGGCCAGCGGTATCGAATCGTTCACGATGAAAGCCACTTCACGCTCTGCGCAAATTTGCTGAAGCGGTTCAGCCAGCGCCGCGGCCTCGTGCTGGTCCAGTCCCTTCACCCTGAACTGGAAAGCGGTGACCAATCCTTCGCCCGCGTCGAGCGCACGCTCAAGTCGTTTGGGAAAGTCTCCCGAAACGTCCAGTGGCGAGATGAGATAAAGCTGCGTTGGAATTTGCTGTGTCATTGCGCCGCCTCGTACCCTCCGAATAGGCTTTCGTCGACATTCAGATTGGCGCAATGCAAGCCAAGCCTAAGAGAGCGGCATGATCAGACCTTTAGCCCTCGCGCTTATCGCCCTTCCTCTCGCCTCCTGTGCGATCATTCCCGATACACCGCGTGTCGGTCAGGACGCGGCCTCACAAGGAACCCCGGTTGGGATAGGTAAATCCGTATGGGCTGGCGACGCGATCCTGACCCCGCTCGCCGTGACCGAGGACAGCCGCTGTCCGCAGAATACGAACTGCATTCGCGCAGGCGAGCTCAAGGTCTCAACGCGGATCACTTCGACGCATTGGGCACAGACAGCGGAACTCACGCTGGGCAAGCCCCACGAAATCCTTGGCCGCAATTACGTGTTGGTATCCGGCGTTCCGGAAAAGCAGGCCGACCGCGAGACGCAGCCGGCCGAGTATCGCTTTGTGTACGAGCGGCGATAACGCCGCAAATACGTTTCTGATCAGGTTACGCTGGCCGCGTGGATCTGGTCGATCGCGCCCGACAGCGTCCCATCGAATTCCGCATCGCTCTGCTGCTTGCGGAGATCCTGCAAGAGGCCGCGACTGAAACTTGCGATCATGCCCGGGTTCTTGGCCAGTTCCGCGCAGGCGTCCTCTGTCGAATAGCCGCCCGACAGCGCGACCACGCGCAGCACCTTGGGGTGCTTCACCAGATCGGCATAAAGCCCGGCGTCCTTGGGAATGGATAGCTTGAGCATGACCTGCTGATCATCGGGCAGCGCATCGAGCCCTTCAACGATGGCATCGAGCATGACCTTCTCGCCTTCAGCGCGATCGGTCGCGTTGATGTCGTATTCGGGTTCAAGCATGGGGACGAGGCCGCAGGCGAGGATACGTGCACCTTCCGCAAATTGCTGGCGCACGGCTTCCTTGATGCCGACCGGATTGGCAGACTTGATTACGCTGCGCATCTTGGTTCCGAAGACGCCCAGTTCCTTCGCACGTCGGCAAAGATTTTCGAGCTCGGGGTTTTCCTTCATCAGCTGCGCGCCGTCGCGCTCGTCTTCAAGGCCCTTGTCGACTTTCAGAAAGGGGACGATGCCGCGTTCCTTGAGACGTGCGGGAACGCTTTTGCCGCCGCTCTCTCCGTCCATGGTCTTTTCGAACAGGATCGCGCCGATAACCTTGCCATTTCCGAAACAGGGGCTTTCGATAATGCGCTGGCGCATTTCATGGATAAGGCCGAACATCTGTTCATCGCCGCTCCATTCGCCTTCTTCGACTCCGTAGCCACGAAGCGCTTTGGGAGTTGAGCCACCCGACTGGTCGAGCGCCGCAATGAAGCCCTGCCCAGTTGCAATACGCTCGCGCATTTCATCGAAAGTCATATCTGTATTCCCGTCGTGTAGAGCCAAGTCTGCATTCGTATGCACTGCCATACAAAACCATATTCGCACCTGCAACAGGGCGCGGGCAACTTATCGCTTCATACATCGTATCTCCAACAAGCGAGAGGAGAACGTATGTTAGACGAAACCCAGCAAAAGCTTTGCAGTGAAAGCCGGACAGATTTTTCCGACCTCAAAGCGGTGACGATCAACTGCACGCTCAAGCCATCGCCCCAAGGCTCCCACACAGACAAACTCCTTGGCGTCGTGGAGGCCATTCTCGTGAGAAATCAGGTAGCCCTCGAACAGGTCAGGCTGGTCGATCACGATATCGCGCCCGGGGTCTATCCCGATATGACAGAGCATGGTGCGCAGAGCGACGATTGGCCAGCGATCTGGGAAAAGGTCGAGGCGGCCGACATTCTGGTTATAGGGACACCGATCTGGCTGGGTGAAAAGTCGAGCGTCTGTCAGCGCCTGATCGAACGCCTTTATGGGCATTCTGGCCAAACGAACAATCAGGGCCAGTATGTTTTTTACGGAAAAGTAGGCGGCTGCATCGTGACCGGCAATGAAGACGGCATCAAGCACGTCGGTATGGGAGTGCTCTATTCGCTCCAGCATGTGGGCTATACCATTCCGCCTCAAGCCGATGCGGGATGGATAGGGGAAGCAGGCCCCGGGCCCAGCTATGGAGACCCTAAGCAGGATAGCGCCGGTTACGTGGGGTTCGACAATGACTTTACCCGCCGCAACACGACTTTCATGGCATGGAACCTGATGCACATGGCGCGCATGCTGAAGGATGCAGGCGGCATCCCGGCCTGGGGAAATTCTGTCAATCTTTGGCAGGACGGACATCGTTTCGATGCGCCCAATCCCGAATATCGTTGATCAGTCGCGGCGGGTAATCTTGCGAATGATGCCGTTGAAGCTGAGCACCGGCTGACCATCCGCGGTAATCTTGCCGACGACATAAATCGTCTTTCCGCCAGCACGGACCACTTCGCCCCTCGCTTCGATAAGCTGGCCGCAGCGCGCCGGATCAAGAAAGTCCCCGGCGAGGTGCATGGTAACCCCATGAGAGCCCGCCAGTGCGTCGGTCGCTATGGTGAACAGCGCACTATCGGCGAATGTCATGAGGCAGCCGCCATGCATAAAGCCCGCGCCATTCATGTGCCGGTCTTCAGCACGGAAGGCGGAGATATGAGATCCGTCATCGTCGCGCCGCTCATAGAATGGACCGGTACGCTGTTCAAATGCGTCCCCGCTCCATTCGAACCAGCCGGCAAATTCACCTTCGGTGACAGGCGTCAGCCCACCGCCGGACCCAACCGCTTTGTTTTCGCTCATTTTGTCAGCGCTGCGACACCAGGCAAATCCTTGCCTTCCATCCATTCGAGGAAAGCGCCGCCAGCGGTCGACACGAAGGTGAAATCATCCTTCACCCCGGCCTGCGCCAGTGCGGCCACCGTGTCCCCACCTCCGGCGACCGAGATCAGGGAACCGTCCTGGGTGAGCGCAGCCGCTGTCTTGGCGAGCGCCACTGTGGCTGTGTCGAACGGCTCGGTTTCGAACGCACCCATGGGCCCGTTCCAGACCAGAGTACGGCAGGTCTTGAGCACATCGCCCAGCGCTTCCGTTGCGAGCGGCCCCACATCGAGAATCATCTCGTCTTCGGCCACCTCGTGCACGTTGCATGTCCGCATGCTGGGCGGATTGGCGGCGAATTCCTTCGCTACCACTACGTCATAGGGGAGGTGCACGGTGCATCCGGCGTGATCGGCCTGATCCATGATCCGGTTCGCCGTGTCGGTGAGGTCGTGCTCACACAGCGATTTGCCGACCTTTACGCCGCGTGCGGCAAGGAAGGTGTTGGCCATGCCGCCGCCGATTATCAGGTGCTGGACCCTGCCGACGAGATTTTCGAGCACGTCGAGCTTGGTAGAAACCTTTGCCCCACCCACCACGGCAACAACCGGCTGCTCGGGGCTACCGAGTGCAGCGTCCAGAGCTTTCAGTTCTGCTTCCATTGCCCGCCCGGCGTAGGCTGGCAGATAGTGAGCCAGCCCTTCCGTCGATGCATGGGCACGATGCGCGGCAGAAAAAGCGTCGTTGACGTAGAAATCGCCATGTGCGGCAATACCCTTGGCGAATTCAGGATCATTCGCCTCTTCTCCCGGCCAGAACCGCACATTGTCGAGCAGGCCGATGTCGCCATTGGAAAGGATGCCGATCGATTGTTCGACCACGGGGCCCATGACCTCAGGAATGAACATGATCTCGCGGTCCAGCACCCGCTCGATGTCGCCTTGCACCATGCTGGTACTCATGGTTGAAAAGCGCTGCCCCTTCGGACGGCCGAAGTGGGCGAGCAGGAGAACCTTTGCGCCCTTGTTCGCCAGTTCGAGGATCGTCGGCATCGCAGCTTCGACCCTGGTAACATCGCTGGCGCGCCCTTCCTGCATCGGAAGGTTCAAATCGACGCGCACGAGCGCGACCTTGCCGGTCACGTCGCCAAGGTCATCCAGGGTCTTGAAGCTGCTCATTTCGTAGGCTTTCCTTAGAGGAACTTGGCCATCACGCCCGCAGTGTCGAGCATGCGGTTCGAGAAGCCCCATTCGTTGTCGTACCAGCTGACGACGCGGGCAAGCTTGCCCTCCATGACGCTGGTCTCGAGGCTGTCGATGGTCGAGCTGGCGGGATAATGGTTGAAATCGCTGCTGACCAGCGGCTGGTCGGTATAATCCAGCACACCCTTCATCTTGCCTTCTGCAGCTTCCTTCAGCGCTGAGTTCAATTCCTCAATGCTCGTGTCACGACCGGGCGTGAACACCAGGTCGACGAGGCTGACGTTCGGCGTTGGGACGCGGACGGATGAGCCATCGAGCTTGCCGGCCAGTTCAGGAAGCACCAGGCCAACTGCCCGGGCAGCGCCCGTCGTGGTCGGGATCATGTTCTGCGCGCCGCCGCGGGCACGGCGCATGTCGCCATGCATCTGGTCGAGCATGCGCTGATCGTTGGTATAGCTGTGGATCGTGGTCATGAAGCCGCGTTCGATACCCACGGTATCGTGCAGCACCTTGGCCATCGGTGAAAGGCAGTTGGTGGTGCAGCTGGCATTCGACACGATGACGTCGTCGGCAGTCAGCGTCTCATGGTTCACACCATAGACGATGGTCGCCGATACATTCTTTGCCGGGGCGGAGATCAGGACGCGCTTCGCGCCTGCCTTGAGGTGCGGTTCTGCCTGTTCATGGCTCTGGAAGAAGCCCGTGCATTCCAGGACGATATCGATGCCCATGTCAGCATGCGGCAAATTGCCCGGATCACGTTCGCTGGTGACCTTGATTGACTTGCCGTTGACGACGATTGCGTCGCCATCGACTTCGACCGAACCGGGGAAACGGCCGTGCGTACTGTCATACTGGAACAGGAGCGCATTCGACTTGGAATCGGCGAGATCGTTGATCGACACCAGATCGAGATCGTGATCGTCACGTTCCAGAATGGCACGCGCCACGAGGCGTCCGATACGTCCGAAACCGTTGATTGCAACCTTGGTAGCCATGTGAAAAGCTCCTGCTTAAACGTTCAGTTTGTTCATGATTTGCGGCACGATTGCATCTGCAGTGATGCCGAATTTCTCGAAAAGGTCATCGGCTGGCGCAGAAGCGCCGAACCGGTCGATCCCGATATTGAGACCGTTTGCCATCGTGTAGCGTTCCCAACCGAAGGTCGTTCCGGCCTCGATGCTGACGCGCAGGATTTCGCCCGGATCAACATTGGGCAGAATATCCGCCTTGTAAGCATCGTCCTGCTCATCGAACAGTTGCGTGCAGACCATCGAAACGACATCCGCACCTACACCCTGCTTTTCCAAAGCCTCTGCACATTCCAGCGCGATATGGACTTCCGAACCGGTCGCGATGAGGATCACCTTGCGCTTGTTACCGGCTTTCTTGAGGCGATAGGCACCCTTTGAGCACATATCGGTCTCGTCCGGCGCGTTCCGAACTTGCGGCAGGTTCTGGCGGCTCAGAGCAAGGACTGTCGGCCTATCTTTGTTACGCAGTGCAATTTCCCAGCACTCTGCTGTTTCAATCGCATCGGCAGGACGCATGACCAGAAGGTTGGGAATCATCCTCAAGCTCTGCACGTGCTCGATCGGCTGATGCGTTGGACCATCTTCGCCAAGGCCGATGCTATCATGCGTCATCACGTAGATGGCGCGCGCCTGCTGCAAAGCCGAAAGCCTGATGGCGCCACGGCAATAGTCGGTGAAGACTAGGAACGTGCCGCCATACGGTATCACGCCGCCATGCAGCGCCATACCGTTCATCGCCGCTGCCATTCCGAATTCGCGGATGCCGTAATAGATGTAGCGACCTGAATAATCGTCAGCCGTGAATGGCCCGATTCCACCTGCCTTGGTGTTGTTCGAACCGGTAAGATCGGCGCTTCCACCCATGGTTTCAGCCAGTTGACCATTGATCTGGGCCAAGGCCATTTCGCTCGCCTTGCGGGTCGCGACCTTCACAGGCTCGTTCATCAACGACTGGATGTAATTGTCCAGGCTGAAAGTCTTGGGCAAGTCGCCTGCCATGCGGCGCTCGAATTCCGAACGCTCGCCATTTGCAAGAAAGCGATTTTTCCATTCGTCGTGAGCGATTTTCCCGCGCGCAGCGGTGCCGCGCCAGTCCGATAGAACCTGCTCCGGAATTTCAAAAGGTTTCGCTTCCCATCCGAGCACGTCACGTGCGGCAGAGATTTCCTCGTCGCCCAATGGCGCACCATGGGTTGCGCTGGTGCCCTGCTTGCTAGGGGCGCCCTTGCCGATCACCGTGCGGCAGGCGACCAGCGATGGCCGCTCGCTGGCCTGCGCTTCGTCCAAAGCGCGGCGGATATCATCGAAATCGTGCCCATCGCAGCTGACTACATGCCAGCCGGTTGCCTCATAGCGAGCCTTGATATCCTCGCTGGTCGAAAGCCCGGTCGAACCATCGATCGTAATTTGGTTGTCGTCCCAAAGCACGTTCATCCGGCCCAGCTTGAGGTGACCAGCCAGCCCGATGGCTTCGTGGTTGATCCCTTCCATCAGGCACCCGTCGCCAGCGATCACCCAAGTACGGTGATCGACAAGGTCATCGCCGAAATCAGCGTTAAGCTTGCGTTCGGCGATCGCCATGCCGACTGCCATCGCGAGACCCTGACCCAACGGACCGGTCGTGCACTCGATGCCATCGATCAGGAAATTCTCCGGATGCCCGGCGCAAGGGCTGCCAAGCTGACGGAAATTGCGAATATCTTCCATCGTCGGATGCGCATAGCCGGCCAGATGGAGCAAGCTGTAAATCAGCATCGAACCGTGCCCGGCCGACAATACGAAGCGATCACGGTCAGCCCAAGCTGGATCGGCCGGATCATGCTTAAGGAATTCGCTCCACAGCACAGTGGCGACATCGGCCATGCCCATCGGCATGCCCGGGTGCCCTGAGTTTGCCGCCTGTACCGCGTCCATGGAAAGTGCCCTGATGGCGTTGGCCATCTGGACCATGCGAGCGGTGTCGAGACTCATAAGGTAGGTTCTCCGGCAAATATGTGGGCGATTCGACGCGCGCGCACCCATCGCGAAAGGGGTGCTGCAGGTCAACCCGAAGGCCTTTGGTAAAGGTTGCCTGCGTTGGCTGGCGTAATTTATCAACAGGAGCTGCCAAGCCTTTGCCAAGGCGCGTCAATATCGTTAATTCGGGCTCACCATGAGCGAGCAACGCATCAATGGCGCTATCGACAGGATCGAAAGAGCGCTCATCCGGATCGAGGTACAAACAGCCCGGGCACGCGGGTCGGGCGATCTCACCGCTTCTCACGAGAAGCTGAAGGCGCGGGTGTCGGCCAGCCTTTCCCAGCTCGACGGCTTAATCGAAAGCCTGGAAGGATGAGCGACGTCCGGCTCGAAGTCGGCGGACGCCGCTACACGATTGCCTGCGCCGACGGCCAGGAAGACAGCGTGCGTCATCTCGCAAGCATGGTCGATGGGAAGCTCGCCCAGATGGGGACGAACCTCTCCAACAACGAAGCGAAGAACCTGTTGTTCGCGGCTATCCTGCTCGCTGATGAACTGGATGAAGCCAATAAGCGTACTGCGGCTCCTCCCCCGCCCGCGGTTCAAATCGATACCACCGCAATAGCCGATAAACTGGAAGCGCTAGCCGCTTCGCTGGAAAATGCAGCGTCGAGACTTGAGGGCTGACGACAGCAACCCTAGATAGGGATCGGCGGGGCTGCCCGGCACGAGCCGCATGAACATCCCTGAGGCTATAAGCAATCCTAGGGAGCTGTCCCTACCGGATTGGCGGGTTCGTCCTGGCGATCTGGATATACGGCGCCCACCTGACGTGAAGGCGTCAGAGGATTTTCCGGCACCGACCCATGGTGGTCCCGTCACTTTTTTGCTGCGCTATCGCTCAACTCTGACTGCGATATGGCGAGATAGCGACATCTTGTTCGATAAAGGCACCGCGTGACCAAAGACGAACTTCGTAAACAACTACGCCAGCGACGCCGTGATCATGTCGCGAGCTTACCGGATACGATGCGTGCGCTCGTATTTCACAGGCCGCCGGGTTCGTTGCTCGATATCATAGGCCAAGACGCGGTGATTGGGCTCTATCGCGCCAATCCCTTCGAAGCTCCGGCGACGTCCTACGCGAAATTTTTTCTCGAACGCGGTCATGAGGTCGCTCTGCCTCGCTTCCATAAGAAGAATGCGCCGATGGAGTTTGCCAGGCATTCCGATCCATTCGATGAAGAAGATCTCGAAGTCGGCCCCTTCGGCCTTCTCCAGCCTTTTGCCGATGCGCCGGTTTTGCAGCCCGACTTCCTCTTCGTGCCACTTCTTGGCTTTACCGAAAACGGCCAGCGCCTTGGCCAAGGGGGCGGCCACTACGATCGCTGGCTGGCCTCGCATGAAGACGCAAAGGCAATCGGAATGGCGTGGGATTGCCAGCTGGCCGATGAACTTCCAATGGAAGCACACGATCAGCCTCTCTGGGCGGTTGTCACTCCCACTCGCCTCTATGGACCATTTTCATGAGAACCGAACCGACGTGGCGTATTCCAGTGGGGCTGCTGGGCCTGTTGATGGTCCTGATCGTCTATGGAATTGTAATCGCGCGCTACTTGCCGGACCTGATAGGTAGCTGGCCAGCATTGGCACAGACTGTCGTCTATGTTGCCTTGGGGCTTATCTGGCTTCTCCCCTTGGGGCGATTCCTCACATGGATGGAAACCGGCAGCTGGCGCTAAGCGGAACCGCGGACGTATTGATGCCGTTTAGGCACCATGCCGGAATTACCTGAAAACGAAGCGCAGCGATTGGTACTCGAACGCGAATGCCTAAACCGCACGATTGAGGCGGTCGAACTTGGTGACAACGTTTCGTATATTGAACTGCCCGGCGACAACGAGAGAGCCAGGCTGATCGGTCACCAATTTACCGAGACGCGGCGGCACGGGAAGAATATTTTCGCCGGCTCCAAGACCGGGCCATGGATGACAGTGCATCTGGGGATGACTGGGCGGTTAATTCCATACGATGCACCCGATGATCCGCCCGACCACACGAAGCTATTGATACATTTTAAAGGCGATCGCCGGCTCGCTTTTTGCTGTCCTCGTAAACTCGGTCATGTGCGGGTTATCGACGACCCTGACAGCTATATTGAGCAGGAAGAGTTGGGGCCGGACGCGCTATCCATCACTGAGGATCAGTTCGTCGAGACGTTTGGGAAGACGCGCAGTGCGATCAAAGCCGCCCTCTTGAAGCAGGGCAAGATGGCCGGCGTCGGCAACCTGTGGTCGGACGAAACGCTCTTCCAGTCAGGATTCCACCCAGAGGTGCGTGCGGATCAACTGGGTAAGGAAAAGCTCACCGAGATTTTCGACATCATGCAGACGGTGCTGGAAAGCGTCGTAAAGGTCGAAGCGCACTATAAAGATCTGCCGGACGACTGGCTTATCAGACATCGTAAGGACGGCGCAGAGTGTCGGCGTTGCGGCGGGACGATACGCAACAAGAAGATAGGCGGACGAACCGCCTACTTCTGCGACAAACATCAAAAGTAAGAAAATATCCCAAGGTGGCGCGAGTGACGGGACTCGAACCCGCGACCCTCGGCGTGACAGGCCGATACTCTAACCAACTGAGCTACACCCGCGCATTCTACGCTGCAGCGCCCCTTGGGAGCCGCGCATCTAGTGGAGCCTCTGATTCCTGTCAACGCTATTTCCGAGCATTATTTCAGACTTTTTTTCAACAACACCTAAACTACTGAAATCAGGGATTATCTTGGCTAAGATAAAGGCTTTCCACCGCCCAGCAGCAAGAGCACCGGCAGCGGATTTTTTGCCACCGAATGGCGATTACAAAAGGCAGGAACCCAAGTTTAGCCGAACCAACCTCAAGGAACTCGATGCGGTGCTACGAAAAAGCTGATCCAATCCGAAAGAATGCATCAGCCTCAATAAAAAACTCCCGCCGAAGCGGGAGTTTTGTGCGCTGTCATCGCTCAATCGATGAGAATAAGTGCTGGTTTCTCCAACAAGTGCTTCAGAGCGTGAACGAAGCTTGCTGCGTCCCAGCCGTCGACGACCCTGTGATCGCAGCTGATCGAGATATTCATCAGCTTGCGCTTCTCGATCCGCTCCACCCCGTCAGGGCCGGTTACATACATGGGCCGTTCGATGATCCGGTTCGGGCCGATGATCGCTACTTCCGGACGGTTGATCACCGGAGTGGTTGCAACACCTCCCAGAGGGCCGAGAGACGTGACAGTCAGCGTACCACCTTCCATCTCGTCTTTCTTCGCCGTGCCATTGCGCGCGGCATCGGCCAGCCGCGAGATCTCGTTGGCAAGCTGCCAGAGGTTCTTGGCATGGGCATTCTTGATAACTGGCACCATCAGGCCGGCATCGGTCTGCGCGGCCATACCTATGTTCACCGAGCCATGGCGGGTAACCACGCCGGCCTCATCATCATAACGGGCGTTGATCATGGGGAAGTCAGGCAGTGTCTTACAGATGGCTGTAATAAGCAGCGGAAGTATCGTCAGTTTCGGCTTATCGCCGCGCGCATCGTTTAGCTGCGCCCGCAAGACCTCGAGCTCAGTCACATCGCATTCTTCCACATAGGAAAAATGCGGAATATTGCGCTTGGAAGCGGCCATGTTCTCAGCAATGCGGCGACGCATTCCGATAACCTTCTTTTCCTCGTCTTCGCGGGTTTTGGCAGCAGCGCCATAGCCCGAATTGTAAGACAGGAACTGATCGAGATCGCCATGACGAACACGGCCGTCCTCGGCCGGCTTCACCTGCGCAAGATCGACACCAAGTTCCTTGGCGCGCTTACGCACGGCCGGAGAAGCGAGAACCTTCGCCGAAGGAGCCGCAGCCGGTTCGGGGGCAGGTGCAGGAGTTGGCGCAGGCGGCGGGGTTGGATCGGCAGCCATCGCATCGTCAACATCGCTGGGATCCGAATTCTCTACCTCAATCCGCTCCTCCGCCTCGTCCGCCTTGGGAGCGGGAGCTGCAGCAGTTTCGGTCGCGGCATCGTTTTCTTCTGCCACGTCGTCGGGTATGTCCCCCTCGACCTCAATCACCACCAGCATCGATCCGATGGAAACCATGTCGCCTTCCTCGCCGGCGATCTCCAGGATCTTGCCGTCCACGGGGCTTTCCATGGGCACCGTCGCTTTGTCGGTCATCATGTCAACGAATTCCTCGTCTTCACGGACCGTGTCGCCGACTTTCTTGTGCCACTGGACGATTTCCGCTTCGGCAATACCTTCGCCGATGTCCGGCATGTTGAATACAAATTTCGCCATGTCGTTTACTCGCTCAGGATCTTGTCGAGGGCCTCGCCGATGCGGATCGGGCCTGGGAAATAGGCCCATTCGAGGCTGTGGGGATAGGGGGTGTCGAAACCGGTCACGCGTTCGACCGGCGCTTCGAGATGATAAAAACAACGTTCGGTAACGAGCGCCGACAGTTCTGCACCGAAGCCAGCCGTACGGGTCGCTTCGTGTACGATAAGGCAGCGCCCGGTCTTCTTGACCGATTTCTCGATCGTCTCAATATCTACCGGGACGATGGTGCGCAGGTCGACAATGTCGGCTTCAACGCCTTTCTCGCGGCAAACCGCCTCAACCACGTGCACCATAGTCCCATAGGCGAGGATAGTGAGTTCTTCGCCCTCGGTCGCATGGCGCGCCTTGCCCAGCGGTATCTTGTAGTGACCCTCCGGCACGACGCTCTCGTCGAAGCGCTTCCACGGCTCGACCGGTTTGTCGTAATAGCCAGAAAATGGGCCGTTATAAATTCTCTTTGGCTCGAAGAAGATGACCGGATCGTTGTCTTCGATCGCGCTAATCAGCAGCCCTTTGGCATCATAAGGCGTTGCCGGAATGACAGTCTTGAGGCCGGAGACATGCGCAAAGATCGCTTCGGGACTCTGGCTGTGCGTCTGGCCACCGAAGATGCCGCCGCCGAACGGGCTGCGTACCGTAATTGGCGCGGTAAATTCGGCCGCCGAACGATAGCGCAAACGCGCAGCTTCGGAGATTAGCTGGTCAAGACCGGGATAGATGTAGTCAGCGAACTGGATTTCCGGGACGGGACGCAGACCATAAGCCCCCATCCCGACTGCGGCAGCAATGATTCCACACTCGGAAATCGGCGTATCAAATACACGGGTCTTGCCATATTTCTCTTGCAGGCCAGCTGTGCACCGAAAAACGCCGCCAAAATAGCCCACATCCTCGCCCATGATGACGATGTTTTCATCGCGGTTCATCGACACATCCAGCGCGTCGTTGATCGCCTCGATCATATTGAGCCGCCGCTCGGCCTTCACGTCGTTCTCGGGCGCAATTTTAGTTTTGGTGTCGCTCATGCGCCCTTCCCTTCGTTAGGAAGCCCTTCGGGAAACTTCGTCTCGCGCTCGTGGATCGCTTGCTCAGCCTGTTCCTTGAGGTGCCAGGGCAATTCTTCGAACACGTCTTCGAACATGGTGCGGAATGGATGGTGGAGACCGTGGCCAAGAATGCCGTTGGCTTCGGCTTCCTTGGTAGTCTTCTTGACGTGCTCGGCAGCCTCGAGGTCCATCTTCTCCTGCCGCTCTTCGTCCCATTCCCCTATTTCGATGAGATGATTTTTCAGGCGCATGACCGGATCACCCAGTGGCCACTCTTCACGCTCCTGCGCACTGCGATATCCTGATGGATCATCGGAGGTAGAGTGTCCTTCGGCGCGATAGGAGAAGAACTCGATCAGGGTCGGCCCCGCATTGGCACGGGCGCGATTGGCAGCCCATTGCTCGGCGGCGTAGCATGCCAGCGGATCATTCCCGTCAACACGCAATGATGCGATGCCGTAGCCTACGCCGCGAGCTGCGAAGGTCGCACGTTCTGCGCCGGCAAAACCGCTAAAGCTGGAAATCGCCCATTGGTTGTTCACCACATTCAGGATGACCGGCGCGTTATAGACGGTTGCGAACAGGCAGGCCGAGTGGAAGTCGCCTTCCGCCGTGCTGCCCTCGCCCACCCAGGTTGCTGCGATCCGGCTGTCGCCCTTGATCGCAGAAGCCATCGCCCAGCCGACAGCTTGCGGAGTCTGCGTTGCGAGGTTGCCCGAGATGGAGAAAAAGCTGTGCTCCTTGCTGGAGTACATGATCGGCAACTGGCGGCCCTTCAGCTTGTCACCCCGGTTCGAATAGATCTGATTGATCATCTCGATCATCGGATAGCCGCGCTGAATCAGAATACCTTGCTGGCGATAGCTGGGGAACACCATATCGTCCGCTGCCAAAGCCATGCTCGCCGATACACTGGTAGCCTCTTCGCCAGTGCACTTCATATAGAATGACGTTTTGCCCTGGCGCTGTCCGCGGAACATGCGCTCGTCGAAAGCGCGCGTCATGGCCATGTGGCCCAACATGCTGCGCAGTGTTTCGGGATCGAGCTTTGGATCCCAGGGGCCATGCGCCTTGTTATCCTCGCCCAGCACCCGGATCAGACCATGCGCGAAATCCAGCATATCCTTGGGATCGCTGGTTTCATCGGGCCGCGATTGCGCACCCGCTTCAGGGACTTCGATATGCGAAAAATCGACCGTGTCGCCGGGCCGAAATTTCGGTTCAGGTACGTGTAGCGAGAGCCGGGGCCGGTTGTCTCCGGCGCCAGCAACTCCGTCTTGAGGCCTATCGGCCATAGAATCGTCTCCCAGACGCAATCTTACTCTTCGGCGATATTTTATTTCACAAGCCAAGACCGGTCAAGTGATGCCATCGATGCGCACATTTCAGACCGCAACCGGAGCCTTGATAGGTTCGTGCGGGGTATAATCCTTCACCGCGAAATCTTCTATCCGATAGTCGAATATCGTTTCCGGCTGCCGAGTGATTTCGAGCGTTGGAACGCCGCGTGGTTCTCTGGAAAGCTGCTCCGTCACCAAATGCTCGTGATTGAGATAAAGGTGCGTATCACCGCCCATCCACACAAACTCCCCAGGCTGCATATCTACTTGTTGCGCAATCATTCTCAATAAAAGTGCGCCCGACCAGAGATTGAACGGCAGGCCCAGAGCGACATCGCAACTTCGCTGATAGAGAATACCGTTGAGATAGGGCTTTCCATCCAGACAGGTCGACACATGATATTGATAGGTTTTGTGGCAGGGCGGAAGGGCCATGCGGGGGACATCTGCTACGTTCCAGCCCTCGATTATATGACGACGACTGCCGGGATTTGAACGCAGGGATTCAATTACCTCGGCAACCTGATTGATACCGCGACCTCTGCGAAAAAGCCCTCCTTCGACCGGGTCATAGGTCGGCCAATCGACCCATTGCTTGCCATACACCGGACCCAGATCGCCCCATTTTGCGGCAAACGCTTCATCATCAGCTATTCGCATCACAAATTGGTCGAGAGTAATTTTATCGCCAGACTGCTCGACATAGCGCGCGTGCGGCCATTCGTTCCAGATTTTCACCCCCTGCAAGACCAACGGACGGATATTGGTGTTACCGGTAAGGAACCACAGCAATTCGCGAGTGGCAGTTTTCCAGTATACTCTCTTCGTCGTGATCAGCGGCATAGCCCCCTCGGCGAGGTCAAACCGCAATGTCGCACCGAAAATCGACCTCGTACCTACATCGGTACGGTCCAGCCGCTCGTCACCCTCGAGCCAGATCTGCCGCATGAGATCGAGATATTGCTGTTCGAAATGAGGTTTTTCGGAGGTCATAGAGTACTCGTTCAACGAGCATCGGTCTTAGGTACAAAAACCTGCAAAAGCGCGCTTGCGTGTTAGACAATCCACACCTATAGGGCCGCCTCTGCCTCGCGGAGGGATCACCTCCGCCACGCATCCGGTCGGGGAGTAGCTCAGCCTGGTAGAGCACTGTCTTCGGGAGGCAGGGGCCGGAGGTTCGAATCCTCTCTCCCCGACCAACTTCGCTTTTCCTTATCAAATCAATGCCTTGCGCTCCCCGCAATAGTTAGTGTGGGGCAGGCGCGTGGGGCAGGCGCGTGGGGCAGGTTCTGCGGGCGGCTCCCTGTTGCTCTCATTGGGGACTGCATGACCCTTCAATGATCGAGCCGATCTCAATACGTGTGCGGGTTGTGAAGTGCCTATTATTCGGTACTTATCCTACTAATTAGAATGAGCCACGGATAGACCGATGCTAAGCAAGGCCGTTGTGAAAAACGTTGGAGTTCTTCGGGCGTTTTCTACGCCCAATCAGCCGACGTTCGATAAACTCACACTTCTCTATGGCCGGAACGGAAGGGGAAAGACCACTTTCTCGTCAATACTGCGATCTGCAAGCTGCGGCGATTGTGACTTGGTCATAGGCCGCAAAACCCTAGGCAATGGAGGTGCTAAGCCTGAGGTAATTCTTCTATTCAATGATGGCTCTAGAAATAAGTTCACGGACGGTGATTGGGAGTCGGAAAGCAATATAGAGGTCTTTGACCGCTCGTTCATCACAGACAACCTTTTCGCAGGCGAAGCTATTGATCTAGATCATGACCGTAAGCTCTTCACCGTCATACTCGGCAAGGCTGGCGTCAAACTCGCGAAGCAGTTGGAGTGGTTCAAAGAGGCCGCGAAGAGACGGGCGGCGACATTGAAAGCTGCTACCGCTGCGGTCGAGGCTGATGTTCCCTCAGGGATGTCGCTGGAAGAGTTTCTCGGGAGCGTCCCGCCACTGGACATTGATGACCAGATTGAAGCAGCCAAGCTGGATGGGAACGCAGCTCGCCAGTCTTCTCGTCTTCAATCTCTACAACTGCCTTCGGCTCTCCCTATTCCCACTCTGTCGGACGACATACCTCAGAAGACGGCGCTGACAGTCGAGGGGATCCAAGCAGAATCACGGGAACGTCTAGCGGAGCACTTTACTAAGCATAAGCTTGGCAAGGACGGCGAAGAATGGGTTCGATTCGGGCTGCAGCATATTGCCGACGAGGCCTGCCCCTTCTGCGCCCGCGACAATGTTGATGCCGAAGGTATGGTCGGGCTGTACGAAAAGATTTTCGGAGAGCAATACCAAGCGCACCTTAGCGATCTTCGAGCAATCGTCGGAGCGACCGAGGCTGCAATAGGCGTCGAAAGGCAAGCGGCATTGGGGAAAGCAGTCGCTGAGAATGAAACCCGCATCAAGGAGTGGAGCGATTTCTGTGACTTCAAGGACATCATTCTAGCCAATCCCACTGCGGCGCTCGATGCAATGAAGACAGCGCATGAAATGCTTTCGCCCGTGCTGAACGCAAAACTAAAATCGCCGCTCGAAACAATCGACTCTAAGACGGTTTTTGCCGACGCGAAAGGGCAGGTAGCCAAGGCTATCGAAGTGCTCACAGAGTACAATGCTGCGATCAATAGCGTGGTCGAGCGGGCCGAAGCGAAGCGTTCGGGACCCAAGAAGACTGAAGATGAATGCAAAGCCAAGGTGGAGCAGCTTCAAAAGCGCAAGCGCCGCGGTGATGATGACGTACAACACCGGATCGATGTTCGATTTCGAGCGCTCCGCGCCGATGAGCGCGCGAGAAAGATCAGATCGCTCGTTCAAGATCGTCTCAAAGCGGCCAACACTGCATCTGCGACACACTACCATGATCGGGTGAACCACTACCTCGAAAAGTTTAGTGCAAGCTTCGCGATCTCAAAGATTTCAAATGCAATGACCGGGAACAGCGGATCGGTTGACTATGGGCTCATCGTGCGCGGCCATCCCATTAAGCGCGGCAGACGAGACGCGTCAGAGGCTGTTCCCACTTTTAAGAACACGCTCTCGTCAGGGGACAAGACAACTCTAGCGTTTGCGTTTTTCTTAGCGGGCTTGGATCGAGAGACGGATCTCGCGTCACGCATCGTCGTCTTCGACGACCCCTTGAGCAGCCAAGATACACATCGGCAGAAAAGGACCGTCCACTATCTTGGCAAGCTTTGCGACAAGTGCGCTCAGGTCATCGTGCTTTCCCACGACGCGTACTTTCTTCGGCGTATAAAAAAGCGGTTCAAGGCCACACCATGCGCGGCCTATCAGGTGCGACTGCAGGGACCAGAACAATGGGCTTCAATTGACGAGGCCGACCTCGATGTAATCTGCCGTGATAGTCACGCAATCGATGTTGAAAAGCTTAGGAGTTACCTCGCCAACAAGCAGGGCGAACCACTGGATGTCACTAGGGCGGTGCGGACGGTGCTGGAGACTCATTATCGCCGCACCTTTCCCGTCCACTTTCAACGAGACGACTACCTTGGCTCTATCGTCAAGAAAATACGAGATGGCGGAAGCGCTCACCCTTGCGCTCTGCAGCTTGAAGATCTGGAGCATTGCAATGACTCGACGTCCGAGGATCATCATGGTGATGACCCAATGGTAGCAACTCTATCCCCGCCAGACCCAGACGATCTTCACTCGATCGTACAGGATGCATTGCGTCTAATTAACGCCATCTAGATGAAAAAAGCAGGGCCTAGGAGGCCTGCAGGCGAACCATCAGATTCTTGACGGACGACGCATGCCACTTGCCGCCCCTTGCGGTTCGCATGTGACGCGCATTCAGCTCCGAAGCAATCCCGGCAAGGCTTGTGATGCCCTTGCGGCGGATGCTGTCCACTGTGCCCCTGAGGCTTTCAGCGAACCTGTCGGCGTTGCTTTGGATAGCCGCAACGGACGCGCGATTCCCCTTCCCGGCCCTCCGGAGTGCCCTCGCTCCGTTCGGGTTGCCTAGCTTCGTCCCGCGCGCCTTGGCAGCCGCAAGAGCCGCTTTAGTCCGTTCTGAGATACGCTCTCGCTCGTCTTCATTGATAACCGCCAGAAGTCCGATGGTGAGCCGATTTACGTCCGGGTTGTCCGCGCAAGTGAAATCCACGCCGCTGTTGCGGAGCTGCAGGGTAAAGGCTGCATCGCGGCTAAGCCTGTCGAGCTTCGCGACTACCAGCTTCGCACCTGTCAGGCGGGCGTGGTCCAGCGCAGCGTTGAGTTGCGGCCTGTCATTGCGCTTACCGCTCTCCACTTCGGTGAACTCGGAGACAATCTCCCACCCCCTCGCCTCGCACAAAGCGCGGACGGATTGGCGTTGAGCTTCCAGCCCGAGACCAGAGCGCCCCTGCTTGTCTGTCGATACTCGATAGTAGGCAGCAACTCGGCACATGATTAGGTTCCTTACAAAACGATCAAACGGTCGTTAGGCCATTTTGTAAGGCAAAGTTTTGCAGGCTGTCGATGGGTCGCTGCTCGCTTTATCGCGAAACGGACTCGGCTCGACTCGTTACCTTCGACCATGCGGAAGTATGTGGTTCTCAGCTTCGCGATATGTGCACATAGGGCTGCTCCCATCACTCAACAGGGAGGACATCAAGTGACCACAAGGGATCCTAAAGGCATCGCTGAAGAAGTGCATGCACGCTTGGACAAGCTGCTCGGCGGCAAGAGAGAGGAAGGAGCGGACGCCATCTGCACTTCCCCCACCCCGCCCCGTTAAAGGGTGCGGCCTGCGCCGCCCCTAGGACCCCGGCGGGATAACCTTTCGGGATCCGAAGGAGCGGCGCAGGCCTCTCTACCTACACCCCACCCCCACGGGGGCAGGCGCGTCGGTCTGATACGTTTATGCCGCTTCGGATTTTTGCGCCAAAACTAACGCCCATAGCGAGGGGGTGCAGCCCTCGCCTCGAAACCGAGCGCAAATCTTCGTAGCTGCGCAGCCGCATAGTTCTGCACGGAGGGGTAGTCGTGTTCCATGCAAAAGTAGGACAAGGCTTCCCGCTGAGGCTCGTTGGCGATCTTGTCGGCGAACTCAGCTATCGGAAAGCGGTCACGGGTTGCAATCGAAGCAGCGAGAACAGGAATGGTCTCGCCACGCAGGCCGCGATAGTTCTTGTAGCGGCTCATGGGTACGGCACCGACATCGGCTCTACAGGAAGTTCGTAGGGGTTCACTTGAGCAGGGATGGACCGCACCAACTTCGCTGTATCCTCGACCAGTTTTGCCAAGTGCCTGGACTTCTTGCTCGATGCTCGTGCGCAGGCTTTGCACTGTGAGTTCAGACCATCTTTCTGACCGCGATGGCTTCCGAAGCCACTGAGCGGGTGCGGGGTCTGGCATGAGTGGCAGAACTTGCTCCCCGATGGCACAGGCACCGGGATATTCTTTCTAGGCATATTGCCTCCAAGGCCAGCCTGAGGCTGGTCCATAAGTTGATTGAGGGGTGGCAGGGGACTGAGACACCCACACGGCTTTCAATGTTTCTGAAAACCAGAATGACGGCGTCCTTCAGCCCCCAAGAGCTGCTGCTAGGAGCGCGACCGTGGCACCGGGCGGACAGCAAAGAGCGGACAGCGCGTGGTGGTGCAGGCTTCGACCTGCTGTCGCCAGCGACCCGGCTCTATCGGATCGTAAATGCACTCTCGACAGTGGGCGTCGATGGCGCTGCGTAATGAGGGCCGTTCGCTCACGCATAGCCCCAATGCCCCGTCAGGGCGGTTTCAGAGCGGCTAAGCGCGGCCGGGATGGTTCTGGTCATAAGACTGATCTTTCGCCGGGAAGACCAGCGCCAGCGCGGCCTTCACGTCCTCCCACAGGGGTTCCGAAGGTGTCCCAAGGGGTCGCTGATATTGTGGCTGACGGCGCTGCATGGCCGGTCTCCTCGATTGATGTGTTGATTAGGAAGCAGTTCCGATGTCGATGCGCGTCATCCCCGGCATGATCTCGCGGGAGGTCGTGCGGTGGCGGGCGGCATACTCGGGTGACCCGGGTCGATTCATATCGACGTAGGGCCTTTCACTTTTACGGGCTGCTGGACCGTAGCCCTTCGGCTTGCGGCTCCTCATCAATTGACCCCGTTGCGTTGTATTCGAGCCAGTAGCTGAGCTTGGTCTTCTACCCGCTTCTCACGATTTATCTCGGCGGCTCGGCGCTGAATATCGGCTTGGATTGCCGCTTCGCTCTCGCGTCGCTTGATGAGTGCAATAGACTCCTTCAAAGCCTCACGGGTACGATTTTGAGCTTCGATACCCGGCTTGCCGTCCTCGTTGACCAGAAGTCGCATGCGGCGCTCTAGGTCACGCATGTGGTTCTCGTAGTGAGTTCTGCGCACGCCTCCGATGGCATGAACTTCTTCAGGGATGGCTTCGCCTGTCTGTGGGTCAGTGGTGGTGGTGTAACCAGAGACACGATTGAGATCGTCATTGTACCGGTTCCACTCTCTCGCAAGGTCACGGTACTCGCGTGCAACGGACACCATCTCTTTGTGATAGGGAAGCGCACTCTTTCCAAGACCCGTCATAAGACGGATGCGAGATAGCTCGCCTTCGGCTCTCTCGCGAACCAGCCGCGGCTCTTCGCTTTCGCGCATGCTAGGCGGCAGCTTGTCCAGCTGGTCGCGGACATCTTGCTGCATCTCTGGCGAAAGCGCCTCTAGCTTCATCGGTGCCAGCCTGCGGCCTTCCGGCATGGTGGCATTACCGGGCACATCCTTGATAGGATCCATGCCCATGATGCGCTGAGCGTAGGGCTGGTCGTCCTCTGGGATCCCTTCGGGGATCTGAGGGGCGCTGCCGGTTGAAGTTACAACGGCGCGCAGTTCGTCGCCGCCGGAAGGCGTGGAATTAGTATCAGTCATAATGGGAGTTTCTGCCCGAGCAATCTCAGGCGGTTGGATTTATGAATACGTCGCAAGCGGACGCGGCTATTCCTTCGGCTCCTCGGGAGGAGACCGTCGGGCTTCGTACGGAGGAAGGGAAGGTAGGAGGTCGCTCAGGGCTTAACGCCCAACACACCACCCCTTTAGAGAGTTACTTGAAGGAGTAGTTTCTAAGAGAAACTGACAGGGATCCTTCGGGTCACTTACAGTGCACCTAAGGTTCTCTTACAGTTCTCTTTCAGTGTATCTGACCCGGGGGGGGAAGGGTTCCCTCTCCAAGGGTGAGGGTTAATCAAACTGTCCCCATACCTAGCCACGCTCGGCCCAATCTACTAGATACCGAGTTTCGGTAAACCGCAGCTCGGATACTCAATCAACGCAATGACCTCAGCCAGCCTCGTGAGCGATAATTCCTTGCCGTAGGTGCCAAAAGTCAGGCCTTGCTTCTCATGACCTATCAACTGGGCAACCTCGTTCTGAGGAACCCCCGCAGCCTCAAGCTGTCCGACAACGTTCTTTCGGAAAGAATGGAATACCTTCCGGCGGTCATTAAACCCGAGTGACCGCTTGAAGCGAGAGAACTCCTTACCAGCATCCCCGCCCGGTTTTTTGCCCGGACCTTCATCCGTGAAAGCTGGCCAGAGCCTAGCGTCCTCGGGTCCTTTCTCTGCTTTTCGATACAACCACTTAAGTTCATCATGAAGAGGCACCTTCCGGATACCAGCCGATGTCTTGGCATCTGTTACATCGATATAATTTACGCCGCCTTGACGCTTTAGCTGGCCGTTGGTCAGGGAGGCGATCTCATTAAGGCGCATTCCGGAATAGAGCGCTACCAGTATCACCTCCTGCAGGTCTCGGCGCTTAGGCGGTGGGTCAAAGAGTGCCTTCAGCTCTTCCGCTTCCCATGCAACATACCCTTGCTTGTTCTTTCCCTGTTTGAGATTTCTCCGATGCCCGTCGAACGGGTTGCGGCCCTCGCAATACTCACGGCCTTCCGCCCACTTCCAGAACGCCGAAAGTGTTCCCATGTGTCGATTAACAGTCGCGTCAGAGAGGCCTCGATCTCTTCCGCCGAAGCGCCTTTGCAGTTCCGTCCAAGACATCGTTAAACCGTCCTGTCTAGCTTTGCCCGTGCGTGCCCAGTTAGGATCCATTTGTCTCAGCGCATCCACAAAACGCGAGACGTCTCCTCGGCGCACTTGGCGGATGGGCTTGGCCCCGTAGAAGCACTGAAAGAGGTCAAAGGTCGCTTTCTTTTGCTGCTCAGTATTTGTCGGCTTAAGTCCTGCGGTAGTACGCCAAAGCTGAAGGTACTCACCTGCCAGTTCTCGAAAGCTTAGCTCTAGTTCGCCACGGGGTTCAACGTAGCCGCGCTCTCTCTGCTCCTTGGCATCCTGCAAAGCCATCAGCCTTACAGCCTGAGCTTCTGACAGCTCCCCTCCCCCGGTCTGTTCCTCAAGCTTTCCTAGTTCGTATTCTATCCCGGCGGTTATCTCATCGAAGCTCTCGCGATTACCCTGAAGGACGTATTCCCCGCGCTCAGACTTCTCGCGAACACTTTCGTAGACCCGGCGGAGTGCGGCTAAAGGCGCGGCGCTCCCCAAGCGTTGCGTCTCCCACTCAGCTTTGAGGTCGGCCTCCCACGCCATTGCTTCGACCTTCGCTGCGCGCCTGTCAGTGGCACTGAGGGTTCGGTAGAGCATCTGCTTGCCGTTTAGCGACTCTCGAATATTCTTTGGTACGCGAACCCTCGCTTCCCATTTATTATGTCGCTGCTTCAACGCCGCCATCTCTGCCCTCCGAAGCTCCGTGTGGGGCAGGTTTGTGGGGCAGGTTTGTGGGGCAGGTCTGTAGGGCCATAACCCACAGTATTGCAATGATTGTCGGGATTCTGCGGGGTTGAGCATCGCGTAGCTCAGTCTCCTCTCTCCCCGACCAACATAATGCGCTGATATTTTAGCGTTTCTCTTCATTTTTACAACCTTCGACCAATTTGCGGTCCGGTGTCGCTGCGGCGAAAGCGCCTGGAACATTGGTTTCTATCTCGTCGATGATCGCGCTCGTGCCTTCGAGTGCGAAGCCGAGATTGGCCGGGTCAAACAGTGCGTAAAGGTCGCTGGTCGAGGCCTTGCGATGGCCTCGCATGATCTCACCCTGGCGCCATTGCGCCTCCCCGATTCTCTTTCTGACTTCGTGCGCCATTGAGCGGCGGATCAGCTTTAGACCGGTCTCGCGCTCGCGAGGTAGGCCGAGTTCTTCGAGCATCGCCTCGAAGGCTTTGCGGACCGAACCGACCTCAACAAAGAAGCCATCGGTCGCGTCGAGCAGTTTGCCGAACTGTTCCGGCACAGGGATTTCCGGACGAAACTTGTTTGTCTGCCCCCCTCCTTCTGTTTGAGGCGGAGCACCTTCGCCTGCGAAATCCCCGGCTCTTGCGCTGGAACGGTCGTGATATCGTGCGCGGCGTCGGAGGTGTCCGTATGGCAACGCTTGCCACCAGGAAGCACAGCAGCTTCCGTGGTGCAATATCCTTGGCGGGCGCATGCGCTCGCTTCATGCGTCGCCCCGCGACAGAAACCTACCCCAAGGCCCTCGATGCTAGTTTAGGGCATGGCCGAGGCCGGGAAGCATCAAGGGACCCGATCAAATTATCTCGATGCGGAGTTGATGGCTGGAATGCGGGCCAATCCGGCGGGTACTGGGGAATTAGATATCAATTCGAGCGAAACCTTCAGTTTCGTTCTGGCGCAAGTAATTCGAATCACCAACCTGGCTACAAGTTCGATATCAATGGCACGGCGGCTTTGAATAAGGAGGTAAGGGCCGCCCCCACTACAGGCAAAAGGGTTGCGAGCGGCATTCTCTATAATTCAGCCAATCTATCTAACAAATGCACCGCAGGAGACACGGCCGGGACGTTGGTGTCGCTCTAATTCACGCGCCTGAACTCTACACCCGGCATCCCAGCTAGGTAATGGGCGGCGCTGCTACCGTGGTGGTAAACCGTGAGGCTGCGATAGGCTTGCGCCAGAATGGTGATAAGCACTTCGGCCGGTACGCCGCCGGGGAGCACATCTTCTCCGGAGAGACTCTCTTTGCGATGGGGGTGCGGCTTAAGGAAGAATGGGTCCTCTTTCCTGAGACGGGCAACAATACGCTGGTCGACATCCCAATCGGACAGGTAGACCGTAGCAGATTTGTCGGAAGGTTCCTGATCGCCTGCCCCGAACAGGTGACTGAGGATTGTCCGGTTTTCGGACACATACCCTGCCACACTTCCGTCAATCTTCACCGGAATGGCGCGGATACCCTGGACGCGCTGATAATAACTCGCCGGATCGAAGACATAGATGAATTGAGCGATATCGGAGCCCCCGAAAACCGTCCCGATCCCGCGCCCATGTAAGAGCCTGCGCTTGAAGCCGGAATAGAGGTCGTTCCGGTATGTGCCCACACCTTCCTCATAGACGCGCACCGACTTTCCCTTGAAGCGCTTCAGCATCTGGTAGATGCGAAAACCGACGTCACAGTTGGTATGGACAATGCCGTACTCTGCTTCAGCGGCGTGAGCGTACGCCGCACGCTGCTCGGCGAAGTAGATGGCGCGCTGGTTCTCTCGGTCGAGGCGGTTGAAGCGCTCCACGAAATCAGAGGCACCGGCGAAGAGATCCACAACGAGGAAGTCGATATGCTCTCCCTCATTCTCTTGACGCGCTATCATGTCTGCGATCATGAACTGCAGCGGTTTGGTGACGATGAATGCGGTCTGCGAGTGCGTACCCAAGTGGGAAGGACGGTGCATTGGCCTGCCGATGCCACGAGACATTGTCATCCTGCAAGCGAAAAGGAAGCCCAGAATCGCATCGATTCTTCAGTATGGGATCGCATGGTATTGTGCATGAAGAGGCCGTCCGTCGCGGGCGAACTGCGTGGTGTCCAAGAGAGCAAGACCTACTTCGCTCGCCAAATCGCGCGCATACGGGCTCCATTCGCTTCGCTCCCACATCTCTACGGCATAAGTTCTTTGCCGCAGATATTCGATATGGCGGTCCAGTGATGGACTTGCCAAAGCGTAGCTAGCGAAGAGGGCCATTCTCTCTTCTGGATGGTCACGGAACAGCGCAGACAGACCAAACTTATTTGTCAACCGAACTGCTAGGCTAGTGGGCCTAGGCTCTAATCTGCGCCCTGTTAATTTGAAGATATGGCTATTGCCGGAATGGGTGGTGCGCCCGTTCCAGACAACCAAATCTCCCACCTCCACCTCGGCACTCACTACCCGTCCAGTATCAAAATTTGGATGATGGTGCGAGCCTTGGCGAAAATCGATTCCGTAAGGCAGCCGACCGTGGGGCTGGGTATAAATGCCGAAGCGAATGATGGGGTAGCGGTCAACTTTCCAGTCAGGTGCATTGACATCTAAACGATCAGAATTGTCTTTATGAAAGCCACATCCTGCGCCCGTGCCGCGCTGCGCCGTAGAGTCCCCAAAATAGACAGGCTGCCCCCCAAGTATTTGATGTGCGGCGTCAATCAGAACCGGCTCACAAACCACCTCGGCAAGCGTGTCGTCGGAAAGCAAATCCACTGGTCCAACTTGAAACCCGGCATCTCTCCAACGCGCAACTTTGGCCGGTGGCAATACTTTGCGAAGGATGAAAAACCCGTCGTTCCAAAATTTTTCGACATCCAAATTCATTCTTGTGCCTCCAGTCGGCGGTGGTCACCCTTAGATTAGATTTAAACCGTCGTACTCACAAGTGGCGGGTTTCGCAGCAACCCGTGGTCCAAGCCAAACCTCTGAACGCGCGTTTCTGCGGGGTGGCCGTGATGGGTGGCCTCGAAAGTCGCCTAGCCGACTCATTCCGCTGGTGGGCTATGGGAGGTGCTACTTTAGATACGATCATGGTTACGGCTGCTCTGGTCGCTGGTCGCCGCGCGTCACTGCCTGCCCGTGAGAGCAGCAGGGTCGCGATTATACTTCTGACCATAGTCTTTGTTGGCCTGTCCGCGAGCTTGCGGGCCGTTTCTATGATCCTAATTATCAGCCACAGCTGGTTGACCGAATAGGATCAGGAAGCTGTTCTATGAAGTCGAGGTACTGGCCTAGCTGCTAAGGGGCACCTTCTCATCGGACGCCGCTCGGTGGCGCGCGCAACCGTCTTAGAATGGGGTTCGCTGGCCTCGCATAGTTTTTGGTCTGACTCCTTTCCTGCGGGCGACCGTGAGCGCGTCGCTGTAACCTACTGCCGGCTCTGGGCGAAATAAGCCCCCCCCCTTATTGCGGCGATTGCGATGTTCGACTGAATACTGGCGACCTCAACTTCTGCGGTCTAATAGCCCATTGGGAAGGTGCAGCCTAGCTGCGAGTACGGAGAGGGTTAGAAAGTCTGCAAGCGGGATAGAACATCACTCTTTTCGAGCGGGGTGTGGGTCTCCTAATCGCACTCTGGGCCACCCGCGTATTTTCGCTGAATGGGTCCCAGCGAACATGGCATCATTAGTTGGCGCGCTGCCGCGAAGGATGGCGACTATAAATGCGGTTTGCCCCGATAGTTAGCAGTGACAATCCTATCGACCCGCCCTAACGGGAGAAAATGGTCAACGTAAAATTAGCAGAACGACACCACGGGCTAGATTAAATCAGAGGTTTGGCGGCTATTGGAATAGCGGTGTATCATCGAATGGCGTGGGCGAATGATGTCGACCTATATTCACTTGGCACGTTCGGGGTTTATCTCTTCTTCATCCTCTCCGCTCTCACGATGATGCTGGTTTACGAACGTACCTTTTCAGATGGTATCGCTTTCGATGATGCTGCGACCTTTTTCCGCAACCGGATTGCGAGGATTTTACCGTTGCTGCTTATGGTGGCGGTCCTCTGGCTCGCTCATTCGTCGGTAACTATGGGTTATGATCCATCGGTTCTCGCGCGCGCCGTTTTGACCGGCACCGGTATGATGGCGCTGACACCTCCGGGCTTCACCTCGACTGTGACGGGCGCGTGGTCGTTAGCAATAGAGTTGCAGTTCTATCTGGTCTTGCCGCTACTGATACTCTGCTTCGCGCGCCTGCGTTTTTGGCATATTTGCCTGATATGTGTGACCGCTGTCGCTGCCCAGCAAGCTTATTTGTTCGCCATCTCAGGACAAGATGAGTATTGGGTTCTCTACACTAACCCGCTCACCTTCACGCCCTTCTTTTTGATGGGATTTCTCATCTACAAAGCCGGTTCGGCAAAGCAGAGGGGAGCGCTTGCTCTTTCCCTTGCGGCTTTCGCTTTGATCGCGGTCTATTCGCTCGCTTGGCCAGGAGACACGAGGCAGTATGGGTTTTCGTTTCTCATCCTGACGAGTCTCGCTTTCGCGTCAGTGTACTTCGCGTATCGCAGCCAGCTTCCAGAACATTTTGTCGTTCTCGCCTCGCTGTTAGGTAACTTGAGCTATGGCACATATCTAATCCACCCGTTCGTCAGCCTTTTGACTAATAAGGTCGTAGGCCTATTAAACATAGGCGTAGGCCTTAGCTTCGCCATCTATCTCGCGATGGTTTTCATTGGCGCGTGGGTTGTTTACTATGGGCTCGAAAAGCCTGCTCGGCGGATTTTGAGAGCAAAGACCGGATCGATTTCCACCCTTCCCTGACGCAAAAGATTGGCCATCGAAAATTGGGGTGCAAGTCATTCAATTTCAGCTCAACAGTCCTTCTTTGTGAGAATACGCCTTGTTCATGGCACGACATCGTTGGGAAAAATCCGCTCCCAGAGCTCTAAAATTTTCCGACTTTCGTATTTCAAAGTGATTTATAAATTTATTCCCTCAAGCACTCACCAAAACTTTCGACACTTTTGGAGCTTGAGCTTCGGTCGATGAAGATGACGGTTTTAGATGGCGCATCAACACCTCTCGCGCCGACATATTCAGGGCGTCCCTGTCTACAAGATACGCCGCATCGTATCGGCGCATAGTGTCCTGCCACCCTGAAGTCTGATAAAAATGGTTTAGGCGGCTATAAAGGTCGTCAGTCCACCAAGGCATTGAATAGATCAGCCTGCTCTGGACGAAACCAAGAGTGTCGAATTTACCGTCATCTAAGCTCGAAAGATATGCAACTGGTCGACCTCCGCTAACGACATTTAGCGCCACCCCGCTATTTCCACATATTACTATGTCACAAGCAGCTATCTGAGCCTCCAATGGTTCTCCTATCGTCACCTCCACATTTAGATCATCCAACCCGATTTCAGCAAAATCACTCTGCAAAAGAGTTACAGGATGTTGTCGAATGATAATTCGTGCAAAAGGCAAGCCAAGTAAAACGCTAGCGATAAGGCTTTGCAGCACTTCCACACGTGTTCCTGCAGTCAGGAATATTCCGACCGTCTTCACTTCTTCTTTAAATTTCATCGGCTCAGACGCGCCCGGTTGGCCGATTAGGGCTATCTCTGCAGTGCATTTGCTAGACTGTATGTAGGTTTGGCTCATTGCCTCACCGTACACGAGGGCGCAATCCGCTAAAACGGGCGGGATAAAGCTTGCATTCGCTGGTACCGGAGCATGATTGGCATAAACTACGCGCCGGTCTTTTCTGTGAGCGGCAGCAGCCATTCCGACAGCTTCAGGACTGTAATTGCTTGCCACGATTGCCGCCTCAAGCCCCGGCCTCTCCGTAAAAAGATAAGAGAACCGAATATAAAAGGCCAATGTACCGGCAATTCGCGCTGAGGGCATGAAATTATGCGAACGAGCCAGCACCTGCAAAAATCGAAAAATCCGACCGGCAGTAAGAATTAGCGCGGCAGTCGCGCGCCACTGTTCACGTCCGAATGATTGACGAAGTGCTAACGATATACGCAACACTTCGATCTGTGGAACAAGGGACTCTACGCGATCAATCGTGCGATGCTCGTTAGGGAACTGGGAAATTGCTACCGCTTCTTCGGTGCCTTTTACGCAGGAAGGGCCGGTGCAAGCCACGCATTTGAGCATGTAGGCAAAGAGCAGGAGCGGCTTGAAAATGCGATCATCGCAAGATTGGTAAATCCAATCTACGAAGCGATAGAGAGCATTCTTGCTCTTGATTTCATTGAAGACTGCAGAACGACTGGCAGAGGTCTCCATTCGTCGCACTATTCGCAACGCGAGTGCTAGCGTGTAGCGACCTGGCAGTGATGCGTGTACCACTTCCACCGCATTCGGAATTGATCGAACTTGGTATGAACCATCAGTCTTTACTGCATTGAAAGCCACGCTGAAGTACCTCACCATCAAACTTTTCGGATGCGGGGAGTTCGACCCAACCCACTGGCGATCTTATCGCAGCGAAACGTTAAGAATTTCCGTTTACCGATTGTGAAGCACAAGTTCCGGCAGTCGGAACAGCCGCACGGGCACGGATTGACCACATGAACCGCGACGCACTCACTCTGAAAGCCAAGAAGTTTCTAGCGATCCAATCGCTATTCTATACCCTAGCCAACAGTATCGAAGCACTCGTTCCTTTTCTGCTTGCCCCCCTTCTGACACGCATGCTGGACCCGACTGCGTACGGCGTCTGGGTTTTGTTTGTGACATATGCGACGTTCATGCGGCCAGTGGTTGGCCTGACCACGCAAGATGCCATCCGGATGCGGTTCTATGATTTTGATCAAGGCCGCCTCGACAGATTCACGCACACCGCGCTCTTTGTGATGAGTGCTTTGGCAGTTGTAACCTCAATCATGTGTGTCGTGTTCGACGAGATAATTTCAGCAGCTACACAGTTTCCCCAAGGCTGGCTGACAAGTATTGTTTTAGCTGCATTTCTGTATGAGGTTTTTTACACCGCATTGGCGCTGCAGCAATTCCATAATAGAAGGGGAGCATTTCTCTCTACCCAGGCTCTGCAAGCAGGCCTCAGCATAACATTCATCCTGCTATTTCTTCTTGCTGGATGGGGATGGAGGGGCGTTGTGCTGGGAAGGATGCTCAGCATGGCGGTGGCCACGCTGTATTCATTGAAGTTGCTGGGCTTTACCATCCCCGCACTACTCCGCATACCACAACGCTCGTTTTATCGGGATATTGCCTCATTTGGCTTTATATACTGGCCTGCCGGAGCGGTCATCATGGTGGTGGCTACAACGGATAAAGTCATAGCGGCGCATTATCTTGGTTTAGAAGCTAGTGCAATTTACGGCGTCGCCGCACTTTTCGCCTCCGCTTTCTGGATGGTCAATTACAGTTTTGTTCTCGCTTGGACACCTTGGCTCTTCCGCAAATTAAAGTCTGGAAATGCGCGATCAATGCGAGAGATCGCTTCCGTATCTGCACTTTACTTCATGATAAGTTCAATCGCAGCTTTAGTATTCTACTTAGCGGCAAGATTTGTAGCTCCTATAATTCTGGGAGACGATTTTCACAGTGCAATATCGCTAATGCATTATATAATGGCAGCCATTGTGCTCCAAGGATACTTCGTACACAACATGAAGTTCCTACATTTCGATAAGCGCATTCGGCTAATGTCGGGACTCAGCATGATAACCATTGCATTGAATATTTGGCTGAGCATTGAGTGGGTGCAAACTTGGGGCGTGCGAGGCATCATGCTCGCAACAGTGGTTTCCTTTGGTGCGGCATTCATTATCAGTAGCTGTTTGGTATTGGCACGGTGGATGCCGTCAGAAAAGCAAGGGAAGGTCGCCCATGGATAGGGAGATCGTCTCTGCTAAATTAGGCCCAGTCGAAAAACTGATGAATCCCCGAGGGCGCAGGTAGCGAGACGGGACGCCCACTCAAATTTGGCGAAGCATCTCTCGATGCGGCTGTACGCGACCTAGATGACAGCACAGAACGGATTTAGACTGGGTGGATTGGTGTCGACCAAAAATCTCGTCGCTACACCACGATCAACGATCAACGTACAGATACAATCGCACCCGCAGGTTCGGCCATTCGCCCAGAAAACATATCTACTTCGAGAAACCTATTTTGCCCCGAAGGTAATCCACCCGCACCCTCGCATCAAAAAATGGTCACCAAAACAAATTTGAAATCAGCAACCTATTATTAATTTTTTTAATGGCGTTTTTATTGAACTGTTTTTATCCGCTCAAAATAAGTGAAAGACAGCGCATGATCTCTGTATTCTAGAACGGGTCGATATTCTTTCATTATATTTGCAAACCGCTGATCATTAGCGAAAACATTTTTCCAGTTCACTTTGATATGACGAAGCGGCCAACTAGTGCTTTGGTCCAGGATTAGTGCGTCCGGGGGTGAATCTTCCCACAACCGCAGCATATCGCTGTGTAATTTTCCGCGGCCGTTGTCCCTCAATGTCACTTTTTGCGGATACGAAGAGGCATACTCGACACTATCATACGCTTTAAGTTCTGCCGCGACATACGCAATGTTTTGCCCTGCATTCCAGCGTGTAGCGCCGGCTGCTGCCAAGTACTGATTAAAAGGTGAAGGATGCATGTTCAGAAGACCGACATCCTTTCCAGCAACCGATATGTTTGCTTGCCGCATGACGTTCTGAACAGTTTGTACGGATCTTTGGTATCGGCTTGTGTCGCGAAATTCACCCACAATCGGCCAGAGCGCTAAGAACCCTAAAGCAAATAGCCAAGCCAGATTGAGGTAAGGTCGCGCTATCCATAGCCAAGCCAAGTATGCCATCATGACAGGATATCGATGATGGCTGTACCAACGTTCCTGCATCCAAGACGCTACTATCGTAGCGACAACAAGAGCCAAACCTACAGCAATGATTCTCAGAGGAATCTTTCTCGAATACCCCAAGGCTAATAACGGTACGCACAATGCCAAGTGAAAAATGGCCTGCAACAAATTCACTTCGAAGCTTTTCAAATTCCCATCGATTGCACTTACCATTATGGCTATTGCTTCTCTCTGTGATGGATCAATCGCCAACCAGAAAAATAGATAGAGCGCCACAATTCCACCAGAGATCAAATTCTCTATTCTGAAAAAAGAAAATACGTTACGCCTGTCTACCGCACTCGCCAATTCCACCATCAGGACCACGACGCTATATAGATATTTGAGTAACAGTGTTGCGCCGAGCCAAAGCCCTAAAACAAAGCGGGTTTTCTGGCCGACTAAATTGCCATCTGGATCTGAAATCCTCAACACGAGGTAGGGCCATAAACCCAAAATAACTATGTGCTCACGCAAGCCGAAAACGTTTTTGAACATCACTGCCGGCACGGCCAGAATGAGGCAAGAAAATCCGAAAAAGAGCACCGAAGCTCCCACTGCCTGGCGACGTATAAAAAACGCTAAATGGGCCGAGGCAAGTACTGTAATAGCAGTCAAAATAACTGCCGAGACGTCCAACCGCAATCCCGTCCAATCAGCAAGCCAGACGGGAATAGCATACCAAACCTTTTCAGCTGGCGGTAAGTACAAGCTGTAGTTAGCAAAAGACTGACCGAGCGTAGAAGCCAGTTTGCTCGATAAGAGCGCTCCCGCAAGATCTTGGTGAATCGAGTAAAATTCCCCATAAAAAGCGCCGAAAATTCCAAGTATGCTGGCATCGATCAGCAAGATCAGCCCTTGCGGGAATTTGCTGAAAAGACCAAAAGCTTGCGGACGTGTCAAACTACCAAACCCTCGTTAGGTTAAAATTTTTCGACCTGATTTTGGATGATCATTCGAGGGCATAGAACCCAAGGTTCATCTATACGGCTCGCTTTAAAATGGATCGAGCTTTACCTCTGCAAATCGGCTCTGCCATTATCAAACGAATGATGTGAGCGTCCATCCTTTAGATCAGGCCTCGGAGGTTTCGTGGCTGAGCAAGTTGATCTTAAATCGAACCGTGCTCGCCACTAACCCTTCTTGTCTCACTCCCCTACTGGGAAGCGCATTCATTCGACAAGAAATCTCACCTTGGCGGTAAAGGTCGTGGACGCTGCGAAGGCTCCAGTGGGACGCAGTCTGAAATCAGTGATCTCTGCATCGCATCCGTCCGCGTCGGGAGATGGCGTGTATGCCCACGTCGCCCCACCATCGGAGGAAAAGTCCAGGCGATCGGAGGTGTCATTCAGCACTGTAAAAACATAGCTCAGGCCCGAAGAAGGCGACCCAACGTTGAACAGTACAGGTCCGGTGCCTCCCCCAAAGCCGGTCAGGCACATTTTCGCGTTTGCAGGTGCGTCGTCACGCACGATTAGCGTGTTCGGGTCGGTTGGTTCTTTCCCTGTGTTGGTGACTGAAATCAGGTACTCCACCAAAGCACCCGGGATGGCCTTTGGGTTAGTCGCGCCATTGATAGGATCTGATACGACACGGCTTACCTTCGTCACGTTCAGACTGGTGTGGGGTCGGCAGAGCTGGATATCGTGCAGGCCGATCCCTTGTTGCCCTGGATCAGCCGGCGCAGTGGAATGGTTGCCGTAACTTATCGTTATCCGGTCTACCTTTCCGGCGAATGTGACAACCACATTCCCCATTCCGGAATCGCTGTCGGACGCGAAATCGCCGATCGCCGTGTTTCCGCTCACATAGTTGGCGTTTCCATGGGTGAGCGCGGGGGTAACCGAATTTCCTGATGATGTTCCGGTTACAGTAACTCGGTCTGCGAACTGGTTTGGGGCATAATCAACATCGAACAGCGTAAATTGCACGCCCTCGAAGCCTCGTGGAAGAGTGATCGTTATCGTGGCGGAATTCGATCGGGATGTTTGATTAACCACAACAGCGAGATTACGCTGTGCTGGTGCAAGTCCTCCAGTGAAGGTGTCTTGTAGCGTAGGCGATCTGCCTCCAAATTCAGGGTTATCGAGGTAGGCACCGGGATTGGAGATCGCGAACCCGATGTTGCCATAGTTGCCAAGAGCATAACTGTTATTCGTGGAGCCATCCGCCCAGCTCACCGAGTTTGCATCCCAGTCGAACAAAGTCGAGCCATTTGGGCAAGTAAGAGGCGGTGGTGTTCCTGCCACCCTTCCGCTGGCTACGACGAAGCTTGCGCTCGCATAATCATCTTCATTCGCGAAATTATTGTTCGGCGTGGAATCGGGATCAACCGCACTGCTCGCTATCACCTCCGCAATATTTGTTACGGTCGTGCCAGAATTAGCGGACACGGTTCCGGTAATTGTGAGCGACACCGAGGCGCCCGGAGCGAGGCTGGCGACCGACCAGATCCGGGTCGAAGAATTGAAGCTGCCGCTTCCCGATGCCGACGAGAAAGTGAATTGGCTGGGAAAGTCGTCACGCACGCCGATGTTGTTGGCGGTCTCTACCGAGGTGGAACTGTTCACCAGGGTCAGACGGTATGTTACGGCACCTCCTTGAACCGGAGCCGGACCGACAACGGTCTTTGTCAGAGATAGATCGGCACCAATAACCGTGTAGGTAAAGTCCGAAATCCCCGCGAATTGCTCGCTTGGATTGTTAGACCACCATGACCCGCCGGTGTAGCTGAAATACACGATCCGGATACGCTTGACGCTGGTGTCATTGAAAGTGAACCGGATGTCCCCGGACGTGGAGGAACTGTCGGCATTATCCACTCCTCGCCAGCCATTTACGACGGCGTCGTCAGTTCGTCTTGCAGCATTACCGGCCGACCAGAAAGCAGCATTGGTCGCAGCGTTGATGAATGATCCAGATCCGTTATCGTAGTAGACTTCGATAGCGTCGACAAACTGTCCATTATCGATATCGGTGATGGAGAAGCTCAAGTTTCTGACCGAGCGACTGAGCACGAAATCGGTCGTGATCTTGTCGTTGGGATCGTAGCTTGAATTGTCGAAATTGAGCAGAAGCGGACGGGAGGCTCCCCCCATAGTGCCGTTGTAATAGCTTAGGAATTCGCCGTAGACCGGATTGAAAGAGCCTGAGCCCCTCCGAACCGAGTTGAAGGAAACGGTCGCGGTAGTGCCGTCCGACCCGGTGACGGTGCTGGGGTTGGGCACGCCGTTCAGATTGGGGAAGTTGGCGGTTTCCCAATCGATGGTGGCAGTTTGCGCGGCAGCGGGGGAAGACAGGCCAAAGCTCAGCAAGATCACCCATATGGCGACGGCTGCCTGGGTCAGGACATCGCGGAGGCTGGCGGCGGTCATCGGCTCAGTCCCAGGGCCGAGAGGCTGTCGGCGTCGAGCTTCATGCGGGCGGTGGCGTAGAAGCCGGCATCGGTCTGGCGCGCAGCCGAGAAGTCATCGTCGCGGAAGCCGGTGATATTATATCCAAGCGTCAACAGAGCCCCGTCGACAGGCACGAAACCGAGGTTCGGCCCGAAGGAGAAGCTGGTCGTTTGGTCACGCAAGGTGGCGCGGATGGTGCCCCTACCCCCGATTTCGAACCGTTCGCCTAGGCCGAAGCGCACTTCGGAGCCTGCGAGCAGCGTAGTCCCTTCGAGCGAATATCCTTCGACCTGGTCGAGATTGTACCGTGCGCCGAGGAACAGGCCGTATTCATCGCGCTGGAAGAAGCTGCCGTCCTCGCTCTCGCCATAAGGGGACCAATTGCCTGACAGGCTGGCGATCAGTCGCCGCGAGCGGGCATCGCCGGTTACGGCAAAGGCGCTGCGTCCGACCGGTCCGACCTCTCCGGCGACCACGTTCCATACCTGATCGCTGCGATATTCCAGCTTGCTGAGGAAGGAAAATTCCGAATTGTCCGGACGGTGTGCGAGCGCGATAGCGGCATCGAGGATCTCGCTTTCCGCGCCATCCGTGCCCGAAGCATTGGTCCAGGTGAGGCCCGAACCGACGACCGAACCCTCGCCCAGCTGGCGGATCGCGCCAGCGGTAATGCCCTTGCGCGTCGCCCACTGGCCATCGCGATATTCGGCGCGCGCAGTCGCGCTCCAGCGGTCCTTGCGATAAGCCACGCCGAGCGTTGCGGCACCGAAGTCCTCGAACAGGCTGCCCCCCTGCCCCAGTTGTCCGCCGCTGCTGACCGGGTGATCCGGATTGACGATGTCGCCGAGCGCCGGGTCCTTTCCGAGCGTGCGATTGCCATCGATCGTGGCATCGATGGTGAGGCTCGGCGTCACTTGCAGGCTCTGTGACAGGCCGAAGGCGGCGAAAGTCCGGTTGCCGAATTCGTCGATCCGCTGCTTGCCGATCGAAGTGACAGCCTGCGCCCCGTTCCAGGGCGTCATCTCGAAACCGCCCTTGATTGTATGGGCCCCGATGTTTTCGCCATCGGCGATCTCGTAGAGGCCGACCAACCGGACATCTTCGGTCAGCGCATAGCGCGCCGCTATCTGGTGGCGGGTCGGCAAATCGACCGACTCACCCTGGTCAAGAGCGATGCTGGTCGAGGCGCTAAGTTCCAGCCGGTTATCGAACAGGCGCCGGGTCGCGCCGCCTTCGAGAACGGTCGAGATATTCTGCGAGCCATCGGGCAAGCGGTCTTCGAACCGGGCAATGCCAAGGCGATATTCGTTCTGGGGATTGATGTAACCCAGTTCTACCTGCGCGGCACGGCGGCGGGCGTTGCTGTCGAGGCTTTCATCCTGCCAGATGCTGCCAAGGACGGCGAACCGATCGCCGATCTTGACGCGGGCATCCGCGCCGACCTTGGTGCGGCCAAGTTCGGCCCCGTTCTGATGGCCCACGCCATATTCCGAGCCTACCGACCGGGCATAGGCCAGCAAATCGACATTGCCCGTCTGACGCTGCATTTGGACCAGCCATCCCTGGTCCAGTTCCCCATCCTTCTTGCTGACCGCGACTTCTGCCCGCACTTGCGTCGATTCGTCCAGTTCAGCCTGAAGATCCAGGCCGACCATATCGGTACGCGCGCCGGTTCCCTTGTCGCTGATGGCGGTGGCGCCGATGCGAACCGTATCGGTACGGTCGGTCCATTCCACACGCACCCCAGCGTTCGTTTCCCCGCCCGATCGGCCATCGGTTTCATAGTCGACGACGATGAATTGTGGATTGAGATCGAAGTCGCGGCTGAGAACCGGCTCCTTGAAGGTGATCGTGCCGGTCAGCAAATCGATATCGTAATCGATGAAGCGGGTCAGCTGCCGGGTGGTCACGATCAGTTCGCTGCGGAAGCGGTCGCGCACTTCCAGCGTGACGCGTTCGCTATTGGCGATGATCCCACGGCTTGAAAGGCTGTAGGGTCCGGTGATGCCCTGCCCCTGGATTTCGTCGCGGCGGAAACCGCTCGAAATGTCGGCCGCGAAGGCTTCGGCCTTGAATTCGCCGAACCGCGCTTCGCCCTTGAAGCCGGTCGCCGTGCGGTTGTAGCGCGAAAGCCTTGTCTGGTCGAAGCCGGTAACGAAATCTCCGTAGAGCGCGTAGAAGCTTGCGGTTTCGACACGGAGATACAGTTTTTCGCGCGATGCGGCGTCGAACTGCCGGCTCGAAGCATCACCGAACACCGTATAATAGGCATCAGGATCGATGGTGCCGAGCAGGCGCTGGTCCTCTTCCTGCTTGGCACTGTCATAGGCAAGCGTGACGAGGTATTTCCCGAGCACACGGCCCTTGGCATAAAGCGCCACGCGGGCGTCATCACCCAGATCGCTGTCGAAGCGGCCCGAACGTTCCATATTGTCGGCCACGGTGCGCGCGCCGACCGAACCTTCGGCAAGACCGATCACGGTCCATTCGATATCACCCGGTTCGATCCAGGTTTCCAGAATCTCCTCGCGCGAGATTTCTCCGTCGTCGAAGCGGAACGCAAGTTGCAGCGAACCGCTGACCATGGTCGGCGCCAGTTCTATGAGCGCGATCCCGTCGGATCCTTCCACCGTCCAGCGAGCCGATCCCGCGGCAAGCCCGGTGAGCTGGTTCAGCTGCTGGCGTTCGAGTTGCTCCGCGCTTTGATAAGGGGCGCTGATCGTCAGTTCGCCCGAAATCCCAGCGCGCAGGGGTCGGCTGTTGCGATCGAGTATGCGGATCGCCACCACCGGATTGGTGCGCCCGTCGGCCACCAGGTTCGACTGGGCTTCGACCAGTTCGGCCTTGGCCGGCGTGGTGGTGAAGAAAACTTCGCGATCAATCGTCTGATTGATTTCTCCGAAGCTGTTGATGATGTCGGCGCTGAGTACGGAGCGTTCCCCGCGCAGCGGCACGCCGCGCCACATGCTGACGGCATAGCGGCCTTCTTCGGCATTACGCACACCCTCGAACAACAGCGGATCCACCGGCTTGCCGTCGATACGCAGGGCGATCTTCTGTCCCTGGCGATGCCGGATCGCCACCTTGATGGCTGGCGCGCGCGGATTGTGACCGACTTCGGGTGACAGCCAGCCGTCCGGCCCATCGCCAAGCGCGATCCAGTCGACGGACGCTTCGCTCGGGGCTTCGGTGTGGGCTTCGGTTTCGGCTATCTGCGCGACCTCACCCTCATCGAGTGCCCCCGGAGTCTCCTCGGCCTCGGCAGCCTCCGGCAGGCTTCCTTCCGGCACGGTCGCATAGAAATCAGCCGTAACAAGCGAGCCGCCGCCGCCGATGGCAAAGCGCGAGATGGCGCTGCCCGCGCCGCGCGTGTCACGGTTGCAGTCGATGAATTCGCCCCCCTCGGGCAGGGTCATGCGCGATACCTGCACCACATGCGTGCCGGGCACGACACCGTCGAAGTGGTAGCGGCCGTCGCGGTCCGTGACTGCGAAGCTGCCATCCTCCAGCATGACGCGGACCCCGGGGATACCCTGACGATTGCCCTTCACATCGCAAGTGCCCGCCGAGACCCGTCCGATGATGGTCATCCGGCCAGCGATCGTTTCGCGTTCGACCTCGATCGTGGCTCCGGTTCCAGTTTGGCGACCAAGCGAATCTTCTGCCGTTGCGCGGTTTTCCACCGGACCCGGAGGCGCATCGGCGCGGATGCTCATGGCATAAGTGATCCGCCGGCTGCCGCCGGCCGGAATTTCGTCCAGCGTGAAGACGACCTTACTGCCATCGGTTGCAATATCTGCCGCGTCACCTGCCGGCTCGCCGTCGATCTGTATCGAATCCCTGCGAAAACGCAGCCAGCGCGACGGAGTATCGGTGACCTTGACGGCCCGTTTTGGACGCGAGGGATCATCATTGGTGACAACGATCGAATAGAGAATGAGATCGCCCGGCTGTGCCTCGGGGCGCGATGCGGTTTTAGTGAGCTTTACGCCAACACCCGGACGATCGAGCGGAATGTCTACCAGCCGGGAATCGTCGATGCTGGGCGAGAGTTCGCCGCCAAAGGAGCCATCGCCGATCGTAAAATGTTCGCCGTTCGCGCCGGTAAAGACGGTTAGCAATTCGGCGGAAACCACCGAAGGCGCTGTATAGGGAGCCGGTGGTTCGATCCGCAGGCGATACTGACCCGCTGCAACGCGGGGAAACCAAAATTGGCCAGGGCCCATGGAATAGACCACACCCGAGACATCGAAAATCGGTTCGCCAGAAGTGACAGTGGATGGCCATGGAGTGACCCCGTCGCCTGCGAAAACCTGGGTTGGTGCGCCAGTGCGAGCATCGACGAGCGTGACGCGCGCGCCCGAAACCGGGGCGCCGGTCTCGCTGTCGAATACGGTATTGAACGAAGGGGCGATCACGTCCACCGCACGGCTGATAATGATTGCCGATCCGACATCCAGCGACACGTCGATTTCGACAGTGCCCTTGTCGGTCACGCCCAGGCGGCAATCGCCCGACACGAAAGACGGCGGCGTCGGGTGCGTTTCGATCGATCCGATAAAGACGCCGGTATTTACGCCCGTTTCGTAAACGGTGATATTCTCGCGGTCGCCAGTGCTGCTGGCGATGGAGAGGTTCACCTGATCGATCCCGTTGGGGTCTAGATTTGCCTGCGTCGCAGTAACCTGAATATAAAGAGCCGTTCCCGCCGAAACCAACGATGTCGGCTGAACATTCGCCGATTTGCCATTCGTGCTCGTCGCGTTGGCCCGGGCGACGGCCGTTTCCGTGGCGTTGGTCGCCAGGCAAAGCGAGGCGGAGAAGTCCAGCTGGATGCCGGTGTTCACTGCGGGACGGAACAGGGCGATCGAAGCGTTGTTCCTTTCGACTTTGATCGAATAGAGATTGGACTTGGTTTCAAAGGGGGCGCCGTCGAACGTCCAGCGCGCTTCTGCGACATTGTCGATTGTCTGCGCGCGCGCCGTTCCTCCCGGCACGACGAATGGCAGCAGTACTGCAAGGAGCACTGCTGCCAAAAGCCGGAAGGAGGAACGGAAACGCACGTTCTGCTTCAGGTGATCAGTTGATGGTCACGCGGAAGTAGACCGATCGGCTTTCAGCCGAACCGATGTCGCTGAGGTCGGCAGTGACATTGGGCTTGGCGTAGGTTGCGGTCTGCGGGGTAGCAGTCACACCGTTGCTGCCATTCGTGCAGGTTCCATCGTTGACCACGAAAATGCCGTTGCCGTCGTAAGTGACATCGGCCGGCAGTGCGTCGAGCACTTCGATACCGGTAGCGGTTGCGCCGCCCGAAGCATTCGACACCACGATGCAGTATTCGACCACTGCACCCGGAATTGCCTTGGGATTTGTGGTGCCGTTGATCGGATCGCTGATGATACGGCTGGTCTTCGACACAGTCACATCGGCAGCCGATACTTTGTAAGTACCGCGAGCCGAGAAATCGCCCTCGTATTCGTTATCGCTGTCACCTTTGCCATCGGCCAGAACCGTGTCCACACCCGAAGTGTTCGCTCCGGTGGTGTTGACCAGTGCGGCGCCCGGCGATGCTGCGGTGCCCGAAACGTCGCGTGCGTCGGCAGTCAGAACGACGTCGAATTTGCTGGTGTTCGTAGCATTCAGACCGATGTCGGCAACGACTAGGACCTGACGCTTGTTATTATTGTTGGTTTCGTCCGCACTCAGGTCGTTGAGATAGGTAATCGGACCGGCGGTAATTTCAGCCTGATCGAGAATGCCGTTCTTGTTCGCATCGAGATAGATGCCAACGATCGACAGACCGGCCGTATTGTTACCGCCAGCAACGGCGCTAAGCTGGTAATCGACCGTGTCGTTCGACAGGTTGGTAACTTCGAAGGCCAGAACAGCCTTTTCCTGCCCCGGCGTTACCGAAACGAATTGCTGGTTGACGGCGACGGTGACATTGATCTTGCGGTCGACGGTGAATTCGTCAGAAGCGGTAACTGCGGTCTGGGTGATATTACCAACGTCGAAGCTTACCGAGACGTTGTTGGTAATCTTTTCACCAGCCGAAGTGCCCGCCGCCAGCGCAGGGCTGGAACTGAGGGCGACAAGTGCAATCGCACTCGTCGCACCCAGCATTTGCTTGGTGCGTTTCATCTTACACTTCCTTAGTATGTGTCCGCGCTTCGGTTACCGCCCGCAGAACTTGGCGGTCATCTTCCGCCCTTCAGCGAATGATAGCTGGATATTCGAGCCGCCCGCTCTCGCCCGGTGCGACCGAGGCCAGCGTCCAGCGAATGTGAGTGACATCTTCGTGATCGGCCGCCCGCTCAGTCCCGTCAGGGTTTTTCACCGTGAGGGCTGCAAGCTTGCCCCAATGTTCACCCTCGTCCACGGACACCGTCAGATCTTCGCTGGCATCGGGAGCAAGGCGAACAGCCTTCGGAACGGGGTTGGTCACCACAAAATTGGCGACAGCCTGTGCGCCCTTGTTGGTATAATCGGTACCGAAGATCAGCTTGTCTCCAGGCACAATTGTGTCCGGCGCAACGAGTTCGACGGTCTCTTCACCGTTCTCATTTGTCACCACCTTCTCGAGTTTCACATCACCCTTGAGGTCGATTTCCTTTTGCTGCGCCGCAGCGGGAGAGGAGGTCATCCCGAGTGTGGCGACCATCAGGATGGCGCTGGCAAAGAGACTGGCGATCTTTTTCATTTTTCCGGATTCCATGTAATCAATCATTTCAGTCAATTGTGACGTCGAACGTGACAGAATGGTTGGTGCCGCCCGCAACTGTTCCCAGCGAAACGGAGATGCCCGTCGCAGAGCTTTCGCCAGCATCTCCATCATCTGCGTCGGTGAGAGCTGCGGCGTTCAAGGCCAAAGTTCCGGCGGTATAAGTTGTCCCGGCAGGGAATACGTCAGCCACGACCAAATCGGTGACAGAGCCCCTGCCCTTCACGTTCGCCGTGATAGTGTAGGATACGACCGAACCGGGCACTGCGCTGGTTCCACCCCACGGGTCGGCGATGGTTGCTCTCTTCACGAGATCGACCGTGGTGATGCCGATTATGATGGAACCGGCCTTGTTATCGTCCGCGCCGTTTCCGCCAACGATCGCGTCGCCGCCGTCTACACCCTTGGCAGCAAAGACCGTCCCCGGTGCCCCGGTACCGGTGACTGCTTCCGCCAAAAGATCGATCGCGCTTTTCTGACCATCGAGCACCATTCCGGGAATGGTTGCGATAACGAAGACCTTCACGTTTTTGCCGGCGCCGAGAACCTTGGTCGTCTCTGGGCCGGTAAGAATTGCATCGACGCCCGGCTCGTATGATCCATTGTCATTGCTATCCACAGCGATCGCTTCGATGTCCGTAACGAAATCGTTACTCGCCGTGTTGGGATTGGCTGTCAGCCTGAAAGCTTCCGGACCATTCCCGATATTTGTAACTTCGAAGGTCAGTACCGCTGAGCCGGATGATGCCGAAACCGGTCCGGGATTGAGAGAGGTAACGGTAACGTCGAGCACTTCATCGACACGAAGGGTAACTGTGTTCGACGGGACGGAAACGGATCCTGTTCCGTCCTCGTAAGTCGCAGTCGCCGTATTCTCGATCAGTGTACCTGCTTCGACACCGCCGGCATGCGCCGCCGATCCTGCGAGGAGAAAGGAAAGCGCCAAGCTGCTGGCGAGAGTGCGATGATAGTTAACCATAGGGTCACACCTACGGCAAAACGCTTAACAATTAATTTCCTGCAAGGTTACTTCTCGGTTACCTTTCGTGAAAATTGAAAATTAACCTGTGGGTGCTTCTTCGCCCAGCGGCAAACTCTTGGCGTCGTGCCACCCAACCTGTTACGCTCGAACCATGAGCAAAATTAAGGTCCTGTTCGTCTGCCTTGGCAACATTTGCCGTTCTCCCCTGGCGGAGGCAGCTTTTCGCCATGCGGCAGAGGATGCCGGCTTGGAAGTCGAAGTGCAAAGCGCGGGTACGGCTGATTACCATGTCGATGAGGCGCCTGATCCGCGCAGCATTGCTGAGGCCAGCAAACACGGTATCGACATCTCCGCCTACCGCGGCCGCCAATTGCAGCCCGATGATTTCAGGACATTCGATTATATCCTGGGGATGGACGCGTCCAACATGGCTAACATAGCCGCGGTCGACCCAGGGGATGGCAAGGCTCACGTAGCCATGCTGCTGGATATCGTCCCCGGTCAGCAGGGTCGCGAAGTAGCTGACCCGTGGTATGGTGGTCCTGAAGGCTTCGAGACGACCTGGAGCGAAGTGAAAGCCGGAGCCGATGCTTTGGTAGCGATCCTGTTAGACGAACATGGCTGACGAAGAACCACCTTCGCGTCACCGTTCGGTACCATCCTCCCGCATCGGACGATTAGGTGGCTTCACGCGCCTAGCCGGAGGTGTGGCAGGCGGCATGTTGAGCGAAGGGGCACGGCGCCTCGCGAGTGGAGAACGTCCGAGGCTCGATCAATTGCTATTAACGCCAGCAAATGCCCGACGGCTTACCGACCGGCTCGCGCATCTGAGAGGGGCCGCCATGAAGCTGGGCCAGATGATTTCGATGGACGCTGGTGATCTGCTGCCACCGGAACTCTCCGACATCCTTTCCCGCCTCCGCGACCGCGCCGATTTCATGCCGCCGCGTCAGCTGGACAAGGTTTTGCAACAGGAATGGGGGGCGGACTGGCGCCGCCAATTTCGCCGGTTCGAGCCAAGACCCATCGCCGCGGCTTCTATTGGCCAAGTCCATCGAGCCTTGACGCCCGATGGCCGGACCCTTGCGATCAAAGTCCAATATCCCGGTGTGGCGCAAAGCATCGATTCCGATGTCGACAATGTAGCTGCCCTCCTGAAGCTCACAGGGCTGCTTCCTCCCGAACTCGATATAGCTCCCCTACTCGCAGCCGCAAAAGACCAGTTGCACGAGGAAGCCGATTACGAGCGCGAGGGGCAGATGATGGCCCGCTTTGGCAATTTGCTGGCGACCCAGCCGCAGTTTGTGGTTCCCACGCTTGATGCTGATCTTACCACGCCGCGCGTTCTGGCGATGAGTTATGAGGAAGGCTCGCCGATCGAGGCGCTAGCGGAATCAGGACAGGAAACCCGTGACGAGGTTTTTTCGCATCTCGTGGAATTGGTCGCGCGCGAGTTGTTCGAAGCGCAGCTGATGCAGACAGACCCGAACTTCGCGAATTACCGCTGGCAGGCTTCGACAGGCCGTATAGTTCTCCTCGATTTCGGCGCAGCTCGTGAAGTGTCCAACGCTATCTCGCAGGATTATCGGCGCCTCCTGTCCGCGGGCCTGGCAGAAGATCGCGAAGACGTAATGACCGCCGCAATCGAAGCAGGTTTCGTTAATCCGCGTGCACTTGATCGTCATCCAGAAGCCATGCGAAAAGCCGTGGACATTGCGGTAACCCAGATGGCCAGGCCTGAGCCCCTGGACTTCGGCGACCGGGCTTTCGTGCCCGAAATTCGCGAAACGGTCATGCCCATCGCCCAGGATCGCGATAGCTGGCACTTACCCCCTGCAGAAACGCTGTTCGTGCAGCGCAAAATCAGCGGTACAGCTCTGTTGGGAGCAAGGCTGAAAGCGCGGGTGGATGTGCGCGGCATAGTTCAGCGTATTCTGGATCAGTAAGGGTGAACGATGCGGTCCGCAGAGTTGCACAGCGCCTCGCCGGCTCTGATGTTCTCGCTATCAATCGATATCCCGGTGGTGATATATCGGGCGCTAGTGAAGTCCGTCTGGCCGACGGTAGAGTGCTGGTTGCGAAACACGGCCCCGTGGTCGATATCGAAGGCCGTATGCTTCAAGCAATGAGCGCAAGCTCCGCGCCAGTACCCGATGTGCTGGGCTGCGAAGATGACGTCTTGCTCATCGAATACCTCCCTGACGACGGGCCGCTTTCTGGGGAAGCCTGGTCGGCACTTGCCAGAGCGCTAACCTCTCTACAGGAGATAACGGGCGACAAGTATGGCTGGGCGGAGGATTACGCCCTTCGCCATGTCACTGTGGCGAATGCCAACTCGAGAGAGTGGCCATCGTTCTGGGCAGAAAATCGCCTGTTATGCCATGTGGCTCATCTGGATGGAGCGACGGGTAAGAGGGTGGAAGCACTGTCATCGAAACTCAAAGACATCTTGCCTGACAAACCCCGCCCGGCATTGCTCCACGGCGATATGTGGGGCGGAAATGTGCTGGTTTCGAGTAACCGTATCAGCGGCCTAATCGATCCCTGTGCCTATTATGGTCATGCCGAGGTCGATGTCGCCACCCTCACGGTTTTTGACAGTCCCACACCAGAATTTTTCGAAGCGATGCAGTTGGAAACGGGGTGGCAGGAACGCCAGCCCGTTTACCGCTTGTGGACCTGGCTCTTGCACGTGCGCCTGTTCGGGAACGGCTATCTCCCAGCGGTCGAGCGGGAACTTGCCAGCTTGGGGTTCTAGAGCCCCTTGCGCCCGAACCCACCCTGACGAATCTGCGGCGCCGGCCCATGGCCAATCCCACCGGCGGAGCGTCCATCGGGCAATGTGCCCGCAAGGTCTTGCTGAAGAGCGACCTGTTGCGGAACTACCTCCTGCTGTTCGAGATGGTGGACAATTTGATCGAGCAACCGTTCGATCGGTCGATGCTGTCGCGCAAGCAAGCGCTCTGTTATGCTGGCATAACCAAGTGGTGAAAATCGGCCTCTAATCTTCAGGAAGCGGTTCGTGGCTATCCAGTTGTAGGTTTGCTTTTCGATCTCGATACCGGTCACCTCTTCCCACGGCAGCCGAACAGCGCCCAGCATACCGTAAAAAGTCACGAAATTGCGGTCATACTCGAGCACCACGCAGCCACCCATGAAGTAGCGCACCATCATAAAGAGACCGAAGAGCCCGGTGATGGCAAGGATTGCCCCGGCAAAAGCAACCTTGCCGTGAGATACACCCCATAAACAAACGCCAACGATGAGAAGGCCCAAAAGGGCAAGGCCCAACCCGATGAGGCGGCCCTTGGAATAGTGAACAGTCTGCATGAATTCCCCCGTTTCCCCATCCAGTTTACGAGCGAATGCTTAGCGATTTGCTTACTCTAGCCCCCGCGCAGGGTCTTCACGCCGAAGTCGCGTTCAAAAAGATACAAGAGCGTGCGCGCCGCCTCCCCGCGCTTGCCTTCCAGCCCGCCATCTCGTTCCATCAGAACTCGGGCATCGTCATGCGCCTTTGGTAGCAATTCGGTGATCTGCTCGAAGCTCGCCACATTGAACGGCGTATCGCCAGACTGCCGCGTACCGAGAACTTCACCGCCGCCGCGTAGCTTCAGATCTTCTTCTGCCAGCAGGAAACCATCTTGGCTCTCGCGCAACAGGGCGAGCCTTTTTTGAGCGGTTTCGGAAAGTGTTTCCCCATGAAGCAAGACACAGTAGCTTTTCTCGCTCCCACGCCCCACGCGTCCTCGTAGCTGGTGGAGTTGGGCGAGGCCGAAGCGTTCGGCCTGCTCGATCACCATGAGCGTGGCATTGGGCACGTCGACCCCGACCTCGATTACCGTGGTTGCCACCAGCAACCGCGCATTTCCGCGCGCAAAACGCTCCATAGCGGCGTCCTTCTGATCGGAGGCAAGTTGGCCGTGAACCATCACTACGTCGTCGCCGAACCGCTCTTTCAGTGAAGCATAGCGCGCCTCGGCAGCGGCAATCTCCTCCGGTCCGTCAATCTCACGAACCATCGGACAGACCCAGAACGCCTGGCGACCTTCGGCGAATTGAGCTGCCAGCCGTTCGACAAGGGCGGGAATGCGGTCTTGTCCCATCACCACCGTGTCGATGGCCTGCCTGCCTGGCGGAAGTTCATCGAGCTTGCTGACGTCGAGCTCGCCATACTGAGCCAAGGTCAAGGTTCGCGGAATCGGGGTTGCAGTCATTGCAAGGACATGCGGAGCGCGCTTGCCCTTGCTTGCCAGCATCAGCCGCTGGCCAACGCCGAAGCGATGCTGTTCGTCGATAACGACCATCGCAAGATTACGATAGGCAACCTTGTCCTGAAAAATCGCGTGAGTACCCACCACGATGTCGATACTGCCGTCAAGCAATCCCATAAGCGTGCTCTCACGCGCTTTGCCTTTGTCACGGCCAGTCAGCAGGGCAACTTGCGCGCCCGTCGGTTCGGCCATGCGGCGCAGGCTTTCGTAATGCTGGCGGGCGAGGATTTCCGTCGGCGCGAGTAATGCGGCCTGCGCACCTGCCTCGACGGCAATCAGCATCGCTTCCAGCGCAACCACCGTCTTGCCCGCACCGACGTCACCTTGCAGCAGGCGAAGCATGGGTGCCTCCTGCGCCATATCTCCTTCGATCTCCGCAATCGAACGCGTCTGCGCGCCTGTCAGCGGGAATGGCAGGTCAAGTTTGCCACGATAACTTCCGTCTCCTTGCAATGGTTGTCCCTTGCGCCTGCGGTTGTCCGCCCTGACCAGCAGGAGTGCGAGGCTGTTGGCCAGCAACTCATCGTAGGCCAATCGGTCGCGGGCCGACTTGTCTTCTCCCTTGTGTGCCGCCTTCAGCGCTTCGTGCCATTCGGGCCAGTCGGCTTTGGCAAGCTGCGTTGGCTCGATCCATTCGGGCAGTTTTGGGAGCTTGAAGAGCGCCTGTTCGACAAGCCCCGCAACGCGTGGTTGAGTGAGGCCTTCAGACAAACGATAAACCGGCTCGCACAGCCGCTGAAGCGTATCCCCGCCTTCTTCGACCACATGATCTGGATGAACGATCTGTAGCATGTCGCCGTAGCGTTCGATCTTGCCGGCCACCCAACGCGTCTCGCCAACCGGCAACTGCTTCTTCGCGGTGTAGGAGGCGCGCCCGAAATAGCTCAAGGCGATGACATTACCCGCGCTATCCTGCGCTAGGACCCGGTACGGGGCCCGGTGATTACGGCTTCCACGATGTTCCGTCACCGTCAGCTTGAGGACGATATTCTCGCCCTCGCCAGCTTCATCCAGCGTATCGACAGGCCGCCGGGATACGAACCGTTCGGGTAAATGATAAGCCAGATCCTTGATGTGCAACAGGCCGAGCCGGGCCAAGGGCTTTTTCAGTTTCGGGCCGACGCCATCCAGCGTCTCGGTTTCGGCAAACAGGGGGTTGAGGACTTCGGGCCGCATGCTCGACACCCTATAGCCGCTTGCGCGGGTTTGGCGAGTGCCCTACCCATGCCCCATGCCCGAAATGCTTACCACCGAAGGTCGCCTCGCCCGTTGCAAGTTCCGCAGTTGGCACCGGGGCACGCGCGAAGCCGATTACATGATCGGAGGCTTCTTCGACCGGTACCACAAGGAATGGGGCGCCGAAGAACTAGCGTGGTTCGAGGCGCTGCTGGAAGAAGACGATGTGGACATCGTGGCATGGGCTTTGAAGACCCAGCCTACCCCTCCACGTTTCCAAGGCATTCTCATCGAGAAGATGCAGGAATTGGATTACGTCGATATTCCTCGCTAAGCAGTAAGATCACACATTGACGGGAACGGGGTTGGCGTTACGGCGCTGACCCATAATGCCCGATCTCTCCCGCATCCTGAAAGCCGACAAGCCGCTCACTCTCGCACAAGTGGCCCGCGGCGCCCAGCCACTCGTCATGGCGGATCTCGCCCGCGCCGGTACCGGTCGGGCAGTTTTTATTGCGCCCGACGATACTGCAATGCGTGCAGTGGCTGATGCGGCTCAATTCTTTGCGCCTGAACTTGAAGTCATCGAATTTCCTGCCTGGGATTCGCTCCCCTATGATCGCGCCAGCCCTGCCCTTAGCGTAAGCGCTAAAAGGTTGGCGGCACTGCATCGCCTGCAGACCGGCAAAGCTAAAGCGCAGCTGGTCGTGACCACTGCAAATGCTGTGCTGCAGCGCGTTCTCACACCGTTCCGCATTCGCGAGAGTGTCCGCGAATTCAAAGCTGGTATCGAAATAGGGCGCGAGAGCCTTTCGCTCCTGCTGCAGAAGCAAGGTTACAGCCGCACGGATACGGTCATCGACAAAGGCGAATATGCTATTCGCGGCTCGATCGTGGATGTTTTCCCCAGCGGCCTAGATGAAGCGCTGAGGCTCGATTTCTTCGGCGATGAGCTCGAGAGCCTCCGCAGCTTCGATCCCAATACGCAGATGAGCACTGGCACGCTGGACAACCATTTGCTGTTACCCGCCAGCGAGGCTTTGCTGGACGAAGAAAGCATCAAACGTTTCAGGACCCGGTATCGTGAAATGTTCGGCGCCAACGCAACACAGGACCCCCTTTACGAGGCCGTGAGCGAAGGTCGGCGCCTTGCGGGTATGGAACACTGGTTGCCGTTGTTCGAAGACCGACTGGTATCGCTGTTCGATCATTTGGACGACAACGATACGGTCGTCATCGATAATGCCTCTCTCGCCGCGGCTGATGAACGTGCCAAGGACATTGGTGATTATTTTGAGCAGCGGAAAGCAGCGAGCGGCCAAGCTAAGGGCAGCTACCGGCCCCTGAAACCCGAAGCACTTTATCTCACGGCGGAGGAGTTCAAGTCGGCCTTGGCCAACGTGCCTGCCCATCGCACTACTGCGTTTGACGAACCGGAAAGCGATACGGTGATCGATTTCGGCTTTCGGTCGGGCCGTGATTTTGCTCCAGAACGTGCTCGGGGAGATAACGTTTACCCCATTCTTGCCGGCCATCTCAAAGCCTTGGGTAAATCAGGCAAGCGCCCCCTCCTAGCGGCCTATTCAACCGGCAGTCGCGCACGTATCGCATCGATTCTGTCCGAAGCGGGCACTGCAGTGCAACTCGCAGACAGCTGGCAGGAGGCATTGGGCCTTGCAGCAAAGGGCAAACCGGCGGCCATGGTGTTGCCGCTCGAAGCGAGCTTCGCGAATGACGAGATGGAGCTGCTCACCGAGCAGGACATTCTCGGCGACCGCCTCGTCCGGCGCAAAAAGAAGCGCAAGGACGCGGATGCCTTTCTCGCCGAGTTGCAGGCTCTCTCGGTGGGCGATCTGATCGTGCATACCGAACACGGAATCGGGAAGTATCTTGGCCTCGAACCCGTGACCGTTGGCAAATCGAAACACGATTGCGTTCAGCTAGAATATAAGGGCGGCGACAAGCTGTTCATTCCGGTCGAGAATATTGATGTGCTGAGCCGGTACGGTTCGTCGGAAGACGCCGTCGTGCTTGATCGGCTTGGCGGCGAAGCGTGGCAGAAACGCAGAGCGCGTCTAAAGGAGCGGATCCGCGAAATTGCCGGCGAACTCATGCAGGTTGCGGCCGAACGCGCGCTCCGCAAGGCGCCAGTTCTGGAAGTCGATGAACCGACGTACAACCAGTTTCTCGACCGCTTTCAGTATGAAGAGACCGACGACCAGGAACGCGCCATCGAAGATGTGCTCGGTGACTTGGAAAGCGGCCGGCCAATGGACCGGCTCGTTTGCGGCGATGTCGGTTTTGGCAAGACGGAGGTCGCCCTGCGGGCAGCCTTCGTGGCGGCAATGAATGGCCAGCAGGTCGCGGTGGTTGCGCCGACCACCCTGCTTGCCCGTCAGCATTACGAGAACTTCAAACAACGCTTCGACGGTTTTCCGCTCAAGGTTGGCCGACTTTCTCGTCTCGTCGGCAGCAAGGAAGTAAAAGATACTCGTGATGGTTTGACCGGGGGCGACGTTGACATCGTGGTCGGTACCCATGCCATCCTGTCGAAGCAGACCAAGTTCAAGGATCTTGGCCTGGTTATCGTGGACGAGGAACAGCGCTTCGGCGTCACCCACAAGGAAAAGCTCAAGCAGTTGCGCGCCGATGTTCATATGCTGACGCTGACCGCCACGCCCATTCCGCGTACGCTTCAGATGGCGATGACGGGGCTGCGGGAGCTTTCCACCATCCAGACCCCACCCGTAGACCGCCTGGCGGTGCGAACCTACGTGATGGAATGGGATGATATGGTCATGCGCGAAGCCTTGCTTCGCGAGCACCATCGCGGAGGGCAGAGCTTCATCGTCGTGCCTCGCGTATCGGACATGGAAGGTATATCCGACTGGCTCCACGAGAACGTGCCCGAGGTCAAATTCGTTGCCGCTCACGGACAGATGAGCGCTGGCGAGATCGAAGAGCGAATGAGCGCTTTCTACGAAGGTAAATACGACGTCCTGCTCGCTACCACCATCGTCGAAAGTGGGCTGGACCTACCCAGCGCCAATACCATCATTATCCACCGCGCCGATATTTTCGGCCTTGCCCAACTCTATCAGCTACGCGGGCGGGTGGGCCGCTCAAAACTGCGGGCTTATGCCTACCTCACCTACGAGAAAGACGTCGCCTTGTCCGAGGTAGCGGAAAAGCGTTTGAAAGTGCTGGGCGACCTCGACAGCCTCGGCGCAGGTTTCCAACTCGCCAGCCACGATCTCGATATCCGCGGCGCCGGCAACCTCTTGGGCGATGAGCAATCGGGCCACATTCGCGAAGTCGGCTTCGAACTCTATCAGTCTATGCTGGAAGACGCGATCCTTGCTGCCAAGGCAGGTGAATTGGGCCTTGAAGCGAAGCGCGAAACAGTCAGTCCTCAGATCACGGTCGATGCACCAATCATGATACCCGAGGATTATGTGCCCGATCTAGCGGTACGCATGGCCCTCTACCGCCGCCTAAACGATGCCGAAAATCAGGGCGAGATCGAAGCGTTGGCTGCAGAAATGATCGACCGCTTCGGCCCGCTCCCCTCAGCCACCGAGAATTTGGTACGTCTCATTCAGATCAAGCTACAAGCGATCGAGGCCAATATTGCCAAGATCGACGTTGGCGCCGCGGGCACGCTCGTGACCTTCCACAACGATGACTTCCCGGATGGACCAGGACTTGTTGCCTATGTGGACCGCCTCAAGGGCACGGCCAAGTTGAGGCCCGATATGAAACTGGTCATCAGCCGCGCGTGGAACTCGCCAGAAAGCCGCCTCAACGGTCTGTTCCAGCTTACCAAGGGGCTATCCTCGGTCGTGCGAAAAGCAAGGAAACAAGAAAAAGCTGCGGCTTAGGCTGTGGCCATTTCTCGAAAAGTAACATCAGGCAAAGCGCCCGCCCGCAAAAACCCTTGATAGTAGGCGCAATCTTCCGCCGCGATGAAGGCGCGCTGCTCTTCCGTTTCCACTCCTTCGACCAAGACCCGTAGGTCGAGAGCCTTGGCCATGCCCATTATCGCGCGAAACACTGCCCGGTCTCTGCTATTGGCGAGAACACCCGCTAGCATGGAGCGATCGAGCTTGAGGAAATCAATCGGCAGAACTTTCAGATAATGAAAGTTGCAGAAGCCCGCTCCGAAATCGTCGAGCGCTATCGAAACTCCCAACGCCTTCAATCTCTGTAGTACACGTTCAACCCGGTCCGTCTCGGCCAGCAGAACCTGCTCAGTAATTTCCAGCGTTATCCTGGAGAGTGGGAAGCCGCGCCGTTTTGCCATCTGCGCAAAATCAGTCGCGAAATTGTCAGCCGCCAAATCGGATGGTGTGATGTTAATGGAAAGTCGAATGTCAGGCCGCCAGGCGGTGGCTTTCGTCAGGGCTCGTTCCGCGATGTGTCGCGATAACTGCGCAACGTGGTCAGCCCGCTCTGCAATCTGAAAAAGTGTGTCGGCGCCGATTTCGCCAACGATGGGATGATGCCAGCGCGCGAGTGCTTCTGCACCGACGACACTATCATCCGAAAGTGAGAATTGAGGCTGGAACAATATCTCGATTTCGTCCCGATCGATCGCGGCCAGAAGGTCTGCTTCGAGTTCGATATGCGTTCGAGGACTCGCATTGATCGCTCCGCTCGACCAGGCGATACGCCGCCCGTTACCCATGCGCAAACGCGCGGACACTTCCGACAGCCGGTCGAGCATGATGTCCACGTCGTCACTCTCGCCCCACTTCATCAGGGCGATCCTCGGCCAGAGACGAAGACTACTCTCTCCGGAAGGGTTTGCTATCGGAGCAGCAAGAGCATCAGCTAATGCTTCGGCCAACCATTGCCATCTCTCACTGGTCATCTCTGACCGGGCAATAAGAAGGAAGTGTCCGCCGGCGAGACGTGTTGCCAGCCAAGCGTCGCTTTCCAGTTCATCGCCCGCAAAATGCCTGATGCGCCTTGCGACTTCAACCAGAGCGAGATCGCCTGCGGTCTCGCCGAAGGCCACATTCACTGTATCGATGCGGCCTATCGAGATCAGCATCGCATTTATCGGGCAGGCGCGAGAAGAAGAGCGCCAATCTTCGCGCCAGCCAGCAACCGTGTCGCGCAGATGCACCAGCCCACCAAGCCCGGTCAGCTCGTCAGGAGTGTCACGATCTGCCCTGTATGGTGTCGTTGCCATGCCAATTTAGATAGCATCGCAAGGTAAAGCACTTCCTACAAAATGCATCGTGTTGCCAAACGAGACACCGACCCATAGGGATGCGCCAGTATCGTTTTTCGGACGACAAGCACAGAACAGGGCGGGAATGCCGGAATTTCAGAAACTCGCGCTACTCGTTTCGGACTCCGATCGCGCACTTGAAGCGGCCGAAGGAGTTTTCAGAAATTTGACCGATTGGGTGTCGATGGATGATGCCGAAGCAGTCGTTGTGGTTGGTGGAGACGGTTTCATGCTGCAAAGCCTGCATGCCATGCTCGACCAGGGGCGCATCCTTCCGGCCTACGGCGTAAATCTGGGCACGGTTGGTTTTCTCATGAATAGAAATCGGCAGCCGGAAAAGCTTCTCGGGCGCATCGCCCGCTCGAAAGCGCACAAGATCGCGCCCATTTCGATGGAAGCGGTAACCGAATACGGCGAAACGCACTGCTTCTGCGCGATCAACGAAGTATCGCTTCTTCGTGAGACCCGTCAGACTGCCAAGCTTGAGGTTACGGTAGACGACAAGGTCAGGATCAAGGAACTCGTCTGTGATGGCGTTTTGCTGGCGACGCCTGCCGGATCCACCGCTTACAACCTTTCCGCTGACGGCCCGATCCTGCCGCTGGATTCGCAACTGTTGGCACTGACGCCGATCTCCGCATTTCGTCCTCGTCGCTGGAAAGGAGCAATCCTGCCCGATAGAAGCCGCGTCGTGCTCAAGGTCATGGAAGCGGAAAAGCGCCCGGTATCGGCAGTCGCCGACCAGCGAGAAATTCGCCATGTAGTGGAAGTTAAACTGGAAATCGCTCGCGAGAACGAACTTACTCTCCTTTTCGACCCCGGCCATGCGCTGGACGAACGCATCGTTTCGGAGCAGTTCGTCTTTTGAACTCGGGACTGTTTTCCGAACGTTCAAAAAAAATCCAAAACCCGGCTTGCCAAACCAAAGCACCCCCCATATACGCGCGGCCTGCCTGACGGGCTGCTCCCCGATAGCTCAGCGGTAGAGTAGGTGACTGTTAATCACTTGGTCGTTGGTTCGAATCCAACTCGGGGAGCCACTTTCTTACATTGCGAAAAGTAGCCGCGCCCCTATCCAGGCGGTGAGCGCGGCTGTGCCCCAGCGGATCCAGCGCTGCGGGAGGAACTTAAGCGCCAGCAAGCTTCCGATCTGTCCTCCGATCGCCACAGCTACGAGCAAGGGCAGGCCGACATCGAAAGCGGCAAGGAAGCGTCCTTCACCACCCTTCAATAGCTGACCGACCAAGCCGAACAGCGAATTAACGAGGATAAACAGGCTCGCCGTTGCGGCGATTGCCCGCGCTTCGTTCCAGCGAGTTAGATGGAGGAAGGGCGCGAGAAAGATCCCGCCACCGATGCCGACCACTCCGGCGAGATAGCCCAGCGGAACCGCCACCACAGGCATGAACTTAGCACCGCGGCTGGGCCCACCTTCTCCTATGCCCAAAGGTAGCAACATTGTTAACGCAGTAACGACGAGGCTGGCGCCAAGCAGTGTCATGAACGTCGCTTCGCTCACCGGCGTGAGGCCACCGAGAAAAGCTGCCGGTGCTGCAAGCGCTGTGACGAGCAAAGCGCCGCGCCACGGCAGCACTTCTGCCCGAGCGAACCTCACTGTGCTGCCAGCTACTACGACGATGTTGCAGGAGAGCGCGATGAGCGGAAGGATGCGGTAATCGACGCCCGCCAGCGCCAAGATTGCATTGTAGGTCGATCCGCCACCGAAGCCGACACTGGCATACAGAAGGGCTGTTACGAAAAAGGCGGCGATGAGCCAGATCATGCTCTCGCCGCCTCCATTCTTACCGTTAGCACGTCAAGCGAGCGAGTCAGGCCTTGGCACGGATGGCCCCGTGACAATGCTTGTACTTGTTGCCCGATCCACACGGACACGGCTCGTTGCGGCTGATCTCCATATCGGCATATGGGTTCTCGGTTGCCGAACCGCCCGGACCTACGGCGGCGCGTGAACTGCCAGCCAACGCGCCGAACAGAGCCGCCCGTTTTTCCGAGCCGTCACCGTCGTTCGAATCGTCGAGGCCGGTCAGCGGGTCGATATGCCCGGTCAGAAAGTCAGGAAGATCGGGAAGATCCACGGCCGGCATCGGGGCTGGTTCGGCGAGCTGGATGCGAAGCAGCTTGGCAGTCACATCCTCACGCAAATTGTCGAGCATGCTTTCGAACAGAGCAAAGGCTTCCTGCTTATATTCGTTGAGCGGCTGCTTCTGGGCATGAGCGCGCAGTCCAACAACCTGGCGCAGCGCGTCGAGCGTGGAGAGGTGGTCCTTCCACTGGTGGTCCAGCTCCTGCAGCAGCAAGCTCTTTTCAATACGACGCCAGATCGCCGGATCCGCCTGGGCAATCTTCTCGTCCATACGGCGGTCGGCTTCGTCGCGGATACGCTCTTCCACCAGCTCAGGCTCGATTGCTTCTTCCTGCAGCCATTCCTCCATCGGGAATGACATGCCGAAGACTTCTTCCACCTTGGTTTTGAGACCTTCGAGATCCCATTGTTCGGGATACGAACCCGGTGGGCAGTGTTCCGAAACCATGCCGTTGATCGCGTCGTGACGCATATCGACGACGACATCGTCCACTGCTTCGCTGTCCATGATTTCGGCGCGCTGTTCGTAGATGACCTTGCGCTGGTCGTTCATCACGTCGTCGTACTGGACGACTTGCTTGCGGATTTCATAATTGCGGGCTTCGACCTTCTTCTGCGCGGTCTCGATCGCCTTGGAAAGCCACTTGGAACCGATGGCCTCACCATCTTCGAGGTTTGAATTCATCATGCGGGCGAACAAGGTGTCCGGCCCAAAGATGCGCAGCAGATCGTCTTCGAGACAGAGGTAGAAGCGGCTTAAGCCGGGATCGCCCTGACGGCCTGAGCGCCCACGTAACTGGTTGTCGATACGGCGGCTTTCGTGACGTTCGGTCGCCAGTACGAACAGGCCTCCCGCATCGAGCACGCGTTGCTTTTCCGCCGCCACATCTTCCTTGATCTTCGCAATGGCCGCATCGCGTTCGGGACCTTCGGGCATTTCCGAAAGTTCGTCTTCGACGCGGAAATCAACATTGCCGCCCAGCTGAATGTCGGTTCCGCGACCGGCCATGTTGGTAGCGATGGTGACCGCCCCGATCCGGCCTGCCTGCGCGACGATATGCGCCTCGCGTTCGTGCTGGCGAGCATTCAGGATCTCGTGCTTCACACCTTCCTTGTCGAGGAAGCTGGAAAGCAATTCGCTCTTCTCGATCGACACGGTACCGACGAGCACCGGCTGGCCGATCTCGTTCTTTTCCTTGATCGCCTTGGCAATGGCTTTGAACTTATCCGCCGTATTCTTGTAGAATTCGTCTTCTTCGTCGATGCGCTGGACCGGCACATTGGTCGGGATTTCGACCACGTTCATCTTGTAGATGTCCCAGAATTCGGCCGCTTCGGTGGCTGCCGTACCGGTCATGCCGGAAAGCTTGGGATACATGCGGAAATAGTTCTGGAAGGTGATCGAGGCCAGCGTCTGGTTCTCGGGCTCGATCTTGACGCCTTCCTTGGCTTCCACCGCCTGGTGCAAACCGTTGGACCAACGCCGTCCGTCCATCATGCGGCCGGTAAATTCGTCGATGATGACGACCTTGCCCTCTTCGCCCATCGACCCGTCGGGCTGCATCTTCTTTTCGTATTTGACGATGTAGTCGGTGTCGCGCTTGAACATGATGTTCGCTTTGAGCGCCTGGTCGAGATGGTGGACCACCTGCGTATTCTCGACGTCGTAAAGATTATCGGTTTCGAGAAGACCTGCTTCCTTGAGCATCTCTTCGATCTTGTCGTTGCCGTCTTCGGTCCAGGTGATGTTCTTGGTTTTTTCGTCCGCCTCGTACCAGTCCGGTTCGATCTTCTTTACGATCGCATCGACCGTCACATAAAGTTCGGACTTATCCTCGGTCGGACCGGAAATGATCAGCGGAGTACGGGCTTCGTCGATCAGGATGGAGTCGACCTCGTCGACGACAGCGAAGTTGAAGGGGCGCTGGACCATCTGGCCGCGCTCATGCTTCATATTGTCGCGCAGGTAATCGAAACCGAATTCGTTGTTCGTACCGTAGGTAATGTCTGCGCCATAGGCATCGCGGCGCTGCATCTCGCCGAGGTTCGGCACGATCACGCCGATCGTCAGGCCGAGGAACTGGTGAAGCTGGCCCATCCATTCGGCATCACGACTGGCGAGATAATCGTTGACGGTAACGACGTGAACGCCCTTGCCTTCGATGGCGTTGAGATAGGTGGCCAGCGTGGCGACGAGGGTCTTACCTTCACCCGTGCGCATTTCGGCAATTTCGCCGCGATGAAGCACGATTCCGCCGATCATCTGTACATCGAAGTGCCGCATGCCCAGCACACGGACGGAGGCTTCGCGCACTGTGGCGAAGGCTTCCGGCAGGATATCGTCGAGCGTTTTACCATCGGCCAGCTGCTGGCGAAACTTGTCGGTCTGGGCGCGAAGTTCGTCGTCGCTCAGTTCCTGTAGTTGCGGCTCGAGCGCGTTGATCTGGTCAACGATCTTGCGAATGGAGTTAACGTAACGATCGTTTGATGATCCAAAGACGGATTTCATGAGCGAATTGAACATGGGTAGGCTGTGGCCTCGAATAATGTGTGATTATATGGAGAAGCCCGCGCAGCGTGATGGGCGCGAGGCGAGAAATTACAGAGGTATGCGGGAACGCTGCTATTCGAAAGCGCGATCGGCGCCGAACATGACCGTTGGGATATAGACGGTAACGGTTTCCTGCTTCTTGCAGGGTGCCACCTTTTCTCCGCGAAGCTTCTGCCTGAGCTGCTTCTGAGCACAGGTAACTTGCGAATCGTCCTTATCGCTATCCTGGCTGCTCGCCTGCTCCATGATCGAGCCGACAGCGCTTTCCATTGCAGCCTGCGCAGGGGTGCCGAGAGCGGCAAGACCCGTGAGGAGTGCTAGGAAGGCGAGGAACTGGCGTACCATGGTTGCGGAGCGAGATAGCGCAAAAGGTGCATGGTTTGAAGACGCAGTGAAATTTTTTTGCGTTTGCGCAGGATATTGCGACGCAGGGCGGTCAGGTATAGCGGGCGGACCATGGATCTCGAACGTTCTCCCCTCGCCCGCCCCTTTCCGGAATTGCCCTACATCGAAGGAGTGACTCTTCGTGTCGCGAGGGCGCGCTACAAGGATTGGGACCGCGCTGATCTAACCTTCGCAGAGATGACCGAGGGTACGAGCGTGGCAGGCGTTTTTACCAAATCGGCCTGCGCTTCCAGCGAAGTCGAACTGGGCCGGGAGCAGGCAAGGCTGGGCAAAGCGCGCGCGCTAATCGTCAATGCCGGCAATTCCAATGCCTTTACCGGTATTCGCGGTCGCGAAGCGGTCGAACAGATCATGGCGCAGGTGGCGGATAATCTGAACTGCGAGCCTAGCGAAGTCTTCGTCTCCTCCACGGGCGTTATCGGCGTACCGCTTCCGAAGGATAAAGCTCGCGAAGGCATCGCCGCTGCCCTGCAGGCGGAACCCTGCGGCTGGGAAGAAGCTGCCAACGCTATCGGCACGACCGACACCTTTCCCAAGGGCGCCACCGCCTCGGCTATGATTGGTAAAGGACGTGTCGAACTAGCCGGAATTATCAAGGGCAGTGGTATGATCGCACCCGACATGGCCACGATGCTCGGCTATATTTTTACCGATGCATCGGTCGAGCCGGTGTTCCTGCAGGAAATGCTAACCAAGGCTAATGCAGCGACCTTCTCTTGCATAACGGTAGATGGCGACACCTCGACCAGCGACACGGTCCTTGCTTTCGCAACCGGCAAGTCCGGTAATACCTCTCTGGCCTCATGGGATGACGCAGGGGCCGACGCATTCTACGCAGCCCTGCTATCCATCTGCCGCGAACTGGCGCATCTGGTCGTGCGAGATGGCGAAGGCGCGCAGAAGTTCATCGAAGTGGCCGTCTCGGGTGCCGAAAGCGATGAAAGCGCCCGCACGGTCGGCCTCGCCATCGCAAATTCTCCCCTCGTAAAAACCGCCATCGCAGGTGGAGATGCAAACTGGGGCCGCGTGGTCATGGCCGTAGGCAAGGCAGGCGAGCCAGCCGACAGGGATCGCCTTTCCATCGGCTTTGGCGGCACTTGGGCAGCCAGGGATGGGCAGCCCCTTCCCGATTACGACGAAGCGCCCGTTGCGAAGCACCTCGAAGGACGGGAAATACGCATCGACGTCGATCTCGGCCTTGGCGACGGGCGGGCCACCGTGTGGACTTGCGATCTCACGCATGGGTATATTGCTATCAACGCGGACTACCGGTCATGAATTCGCTCGACCGCGAAATTCACTCCCTCATGCAAAGGGTGACCGAAACCGCGATACTTCCCCGGTTCCGGAACCTTGCCGAAGGTGAGGTGGAGGATAAGGGTGGGAATGACCCGGTAACTATCGCGGACAAGGAATCCGAAGCGCTGCTGCGCGAAGGTCTGAGTTCGATCGATAATGGTATCGGCTTCGTCGGCGAGGAGGCAGCTCATGCAAATCCGTCGGTGCTGGAGCAACTAGGTGGTGCTTGCTGGATTGTCGACCCGATCGACGGAACCCGGAATTTTTCAGCCGGCAAACCTCCATTCGGCATCCTCATAGCGCGGACCGAAGGCGGTCTGGCCCAGTCTGGCTGGATTTACGATTGCCTGACCGGCCGCTTCTGCGTTGCCCATCGCGGTAGCGGCGCATACCTAGATGGCGAGCGGATTACCGCACGCCCGACCGGCAAAACACCGCCAATAGCAGCCATCTCACTCATCTTCATGGAAGAAGCGCGGCGGCAGGCTACTCGGCGCCATATTTCCCCAAATTATGAACTGGTCGACATCCCCTTCTGCGCCGCTGAACAGTATCCGAGGCTCGGCCTTGGTCAGAACGATGTCTCCATCTTCGAGCGCACCCTTTCCTGGGACCATGCGGCGGGTGCTCTGTGGCTGGAGGAAGCCGGTGGCAAAGTGGCAAGGCCCGACGGCACACCCTATCGCGTTGACGAATGGGATCGCAAAGGTCTGCTTGGCGCAGCTTCCCCGCGATTGTGGGACGATCTGGCGGATCTATATTCCCAAATGTGACCCTGACCTGACAGGGAGGTGCGCCCGGTGGTGATCCGAAACGCTTTCCAATAGCGAGCCGTCGTCCTACCCTGCATTGCCCTGACCAGAGAGGTTCGCCCGTGACACTTGGAAATGCGCCGTCCTCAAGCTCGGATGACCATCCAAGGATGGAAGATGAGCCCGGCCCTCCCATTCCGCCGGAAGCTCCGGAAGAACGCTACGTCAATCGCGAACTAAGCTGGCTCAGCTTCAACCGCCGGGTTCTGGCGGAAAGCGAAAACCCGGATTATCCGCTGCTCGAACGGCTGCGCTTCCTCTCGATTTCGGGAAGCAACCTCGATGAATTCACGATGGTTCGCATCGCCGGTCTGGAAGGCCAGGTCCAGCGCGGCATCGAAACCACGGCCATAGACGGGCGCAGCCCCCGCCAGCAGCTCGATGCCATTCGCGAACAGGTCCTTGAGCTCGAAGACCGCCAGCAGGAGAGTCTCGACTCGCTCCGCCGCCTGCTGGCAGACGAAGGGATCATCGTCGCACTGGTCGACGAACTGCCGAAGGACAAACAGACCTGGCTCGAAGAATATTTCGAGACCGACATCCTGCCGCTGATTACTCCGCAAGCGATCGATCCATCGCATCCCTTCCCCTTCGTTGCGACTGGCGGAATGGGCGCCCTGTTTCGCCTGAAGCGCGGGAAGCGCAAGGGCGAGTTGATCGAGATGGTGCTGATACCCAGCGGGGTCCCACGTTTCGTGCGCGTACCGGGCGACCATGCGATTTATGTTGCGATCGAACAGCTTGTAGCCCGTTTTGCCGACAGGATATTTCCGGGCTTCAAGATCCTGGGTGACGGTATCTTCCGCGTCCTTCGCGATAGCGATATGGAGGTCGAGGATGAGGCCGAGGATCTGGTTCGCTTCTTCCGTACGGCCATTCAGCGTCGCCGCCGCGGACGTGCCGTACTGCTGGAACTGGACGACGAATGCGACGAGGTTGCCGAAGCGCTGCTGCGTGACCAATTCGATGTTGACGCCGCAATGATCGTGAAGACCGGCGGGATGCTCGGCCTGCGGGATCTCGACGCGATCTGCGCAGAGCCACGCCCCGATCTGAAATTCCCGCCCTTCTCGCCTCGCTATCCGGAACGCGTTCTGGCGCATGACGGCGACGTCTTCACCGCGATCCGCGAGAAAGACATGGTCATTCACCATCCGTACGAAAGCTTCGAGGTGGTGGTGGATTTCCTGCATCAGGCGGCCGTCGATCCTTCAGTCGTCTCGATCAAGCAGACCCTCTACCGCGCAGGCGACCAGTCGCCGGTAATCGCCGCCCTGATCGAGGCTGCGCAAAACGGCAAGGCCGTCACCGCGGTGGTGGAGCTCAAGGCCCGTTTCGACGAAGAACGCAATATCCGCTGGGCGAATGAGCTAGAACGGGCGGGCGTCCAGGTCATTTACGGTTTCACAGAGTGGAAAACCCATGCCAAGGTCAGCCTCGTCGTGCGCCGCGAAGAGGACGGCTACCGCACATACTGTCATTTCGGCACCGGTAACTATCATCCGGTAAATGCCAAGATTTACACGGATCTCAGTTATTTCACTGCCGATCAGGCGCTCGGACGCGATGCGGCAAAGATGTTCAACTTCATTACCGGTTACATCGAGCCGGACGAACTGGAAAGGATTGCGATCTCGCCGCTGGCCATGCGCGAAAAGCTGTATGAGCTTATCGATGCGGAAATCAGCAATGCGAAGGCCGGCAAGCCGTCCGGTATCTGGGTCAAACTGAACTCGATCACCAACCGCGCTGTCATCGACAAATTGTACGAAGCCAGCACCGCCGGGGTCGAAATTCGCATGGTGGTCCGCGGCATATGCTCGCTCCGCGCGGGCATTCCCGGCCTCAGCGAGAACATCAGCGTCAAATCCATTATCGGGCGTTTTCTGGAACACGGCCGCATGTGGGTATTTGCCGATGGCAAGGAACTGCCGAGCAGGCAGGCGAAAGTCTATATCACCAGTGCGGACGCCATGGGCCGCAACCTCGACCGCCGCGTCGAGGTCATGGTGCCCGTCACCAACAAGACCGTGCACGACCAGATGCTCAAACAGGTCATGCTGGCCAACATCCTCGATACCGAACGAAGCTGGTGCCTCGATGCCGACGGGCAATACCGCCGAATGGCCAAGGGCGAAGACGGGTTTAATTGTCACGAATATTTCATGTCCAACCCATCCCTTTCGGGCCGAGGTTCCGCCTTGGAGAAGCATGACGTGCCGCACCTGACGCTGCCGGGGAATGAAGCGTGAACCGTTCAAAGACGCGCAATCCGCAATGGCAGCGCCGACTGATTCATCCCCCGCGAGCCGTCATCGATATCGGGTCGAATACGGTCCGCCTGGTAATCTACGCAGGAACGGGAAGAGCGCCCGAAACGGTCTGGAACGAGAAGGTTTCGGCCCGGCTGGGACGTGACCTGTCCGACACCGGCCGCATACCTGACGAAGCTGCGGAAGAAGCGCTTGCCGCCCTTGCCCGATATCAGCTCCTCGTCAGCGATCGCGGGATCGAGAACATCCAGACCGTTGCTACAGCCGCCGCGCGCGATGCCGAAAACGGCAAGGAATTTCTCGACAAGGTTGCCGCTCTCGGCCTCGAACCGCGCCTTCTGAGCGAGGAAGAAGAGGCTTTTGCATCGGCCTATGGCGTTATCGGAGCCTTTCCGGGCGCCGAAGGGATCAGCGCAGACCTTGGCGGAGGAAGTCTTGAGCTGGTTTCGCTGGGCGAAGGCGATTGCAGAGAGGCAGTGAGCCTGCCTTTCGGAACGCTCCGGCTGCCTGCCCTGCGAACGACCGATCACAACCTCAACCGCACCATTCACGAGCGCCTGGATCGCATTCCCTGGATAAAATCACAGCAAGGGCCGCTCTACATGATCGGCGGGACATGGAGAGCTCTCGCCCATTACGCGATGGTCGAGGCCGACTATCCGCTGACCGATCCGCATGGCTTCAGCCTTTCGGTAAGCGAAACGCGCGACCACGCCCGTCAGCTTATCGATGCCCAGCCTGACAAACTGGTCAAAATATCCGGCATCAGCCAGATGCGGGCCGAATATCTCCCGGATGCTGCCGCAATGCTGTTGCCGCTGCTCGACGTGATCGAGCCCGAACGGCTGATTTTTTCGAGCTGGGGTATCCGCGAGGGCCTGCTTTACTCTCGTCTCTCCGACCTTCAACGCGCGCTCGACCCGCTGCTTGCCGGCGTGCATGCATTTGCGGAACCGCGCGATGCGCCGGTGGTCGATGCGGCGCGCGTGGTGGGCTGGACCGTCGATCTCGCCGATGGGAAGGGAAAGCGCAACGAACGCCTCAGGCTTGCTTCGGCACAGCTCGCTGCCGCTCTGCAGCGCGTCGAGCCAAACCTTCGGGTGAATCATGCAACCGAATGGTCGCTCGACAAGCGCTGGATCGATTGCTCTCCTCGCGACCGCGCGATGATGTGTGCGGCCCTTTACGGCAGTATCGGCAAAACCGAATTGCCGGACAAGCTGGACCTTCTGGCGGATAGCGAAGACCTGCGAGAAGGGCTGACCTGGGGCCTGGGCTTCCGGCTGGCGCGCAGGCTCGGTGCAGGTGCCCGCACGGCGCTCAGCTTCAGCAAGCTTAGGCTCAAGAAGAAATCGCTCGTCCTTTATCTCGATGAAAGCCGGGCCGCGCTCGCCACTTATCCGCTTACCCGGGATCTGGATATTCTGGCGGAATGGCTTGGGCGGCAGGCCAAGATCAAGATCGGGGAATTCAACTTTACCGACACGATCGAGGAGGAAGAAGAAGAATAGCCTTCAGGACGCGGTGGCAGGGGCTGCCAGCGGGAAGAAAGGAATGCGGACTTCGAACGGAGATCCATCCTCGCGATGGAAGGTGTAGAAACCCTCCATCGAACCACGCGGCGTATCGAGCGGGCAACCCGAAACGTAGTCGTGGCTGCCGCCCGGTTCGAGCACGGGCTGTTCGCCAACCACACCTTCGCCATCGACATGCGCAACCATTCCCGCACCATCGGTGATGCGCCAATGGCGCGTCATCAGCTGAACACGCTCGTGCGAGGCGTTTTCGATGCGGATATGATAAACCCAGAACCACTTTTCCGCTTCCGGCTGGCTTTGCTCGGGAAGGAAATTCACCGCGACGCGCACGGTGATGCCGTCGGTCATGGCACTGTGCTGAAAGAGTTCCTTGATCACATCTCCAACCTAATGGGTCGGGTGGCTGGCGCAAGGGCGGTGACCCGAACGGATACGATTAAACTTCGTTAACCAATATGTGTCAGACAATCCTAAGCGCCGAATGCGACTTTGTGTCAACAAAAGGGCTCTTTCGATGATTTTCGCTTTTATCAACAGAATGATAGCCGATCAGGATGGCGAAGGCCGAATCGAACTGATGCTTGCAGCGCAAGTCGTTATCGCGGCTCTCGCATTCTGAAAGTATACCTCGAAAGAGCATAGCTCTTCGCTTCCGGTCAATATCTCACGCTTGAGAGCGGCATTCACCTTTGCCGCGATTTCGGGCTGCGACCAGCGCACATCGCCCTTTTCATCCTCCTTCCTGCGGGGTTGAGGCGGCGAACCGCAACTTTCCGTATTGAATCGATGGAGGCCCTAGAGCGGCACGACCCTGAGCAGCGTTCGCAACTGGCGAATAATGTGATCGGGAGAACGCTCTAGCGTCACAAGCGAATAAATCTTTCGAAGCACTGGACAGAGTACGCTTTTGTTGCAACTCATTATCAATAGCATATTGTGGCAGCAAAGGAGAAAGCATGGCAGACACCAACGATTCGCCCGCCCTCGACATATCTCTTCCCGCACGTCGGCAGGATACGCTGGGGCTGGTCATCTTTCGCAGGATGGCGGCGCATGGCCTCAACGATGCGCGCGCGACGATGCTGGCACTCGATGCAGGGGGCCAGAATTTCCGCCGAATGCTGATCCTTTCGCGCGCTCTGGTGGTCGACCTTGCGCGCACTTCACAGCGCCGGATCCTCCTCGCCCCGTGCTGCGCCACCGGTATGACCCGTGATGAGGGCCTGCTGATGGACCTGATCAAGGGCGGCGGACTCGACATCTACGCGGCCCTCACGGATGATGCGCGCTGCAATGCGGCCCTCACCACAGCTCACGCCTATGGAGATGAGCTGGATCAGGTCGCCCGGCGAAACGGCTGGCGGCGCTAGAGGCCGCCTGCTTCCAGCGCGCGTCCCAGATCTTCCTTGAGATCCTCGATATCTTCGAGACCGACATTGATGCGGATCAGCCCTTGGGTGACGCCCATCGCGTCCCGCTCCTCGTCGGTCATCCCGGCATGGGTCGTACTGGCCGGATGACACATCAGCGTGCGGGCATCGCCGATATTGTTCGAGATATCGACGAGCTCCAGTGCATCGAGAATGGCAAAAGCCCGTTCCCGGCTCTCGACATCGAAGGCGAAGACCGGGCCCGTTGCCGTCATCTGCTCCATCGCCAGGGCGTGGCGCGGATGGCTTTCAAGACCCGGGTGCAACATCCGCGGCACGCGCGGTTCGATGAATTTTCCCAGGGCCACCGCATTCTCGCTTTGCCGTAGGGCCCGCAGGCTCAGTGTCTCGAGGCCCTTGAGCACCACCCATGCATTGAAGGGCGAGATATTGGGTCCGGTGTTGCGCTGGAAGGGCAGCAGCACTTCGTCGACCCACTCCTGCGAGCCGCAGATTGCGCCGGCCAGCACCCTGCCCTGCCCGTCCATCAGCTTGGTTGCGGAATAGGCGACCACGTCAGCGCCGAAATCCAGCGGCCTTTGCAGGGCGCTGGTGGCGAAAGCGTTGTCGACGACAGTGGTGATCCCGCGCGATTTCGCGAGCGCGCAGACATGCTTGAGATCGACGACATCGAGCGTCGGATTGGCCGGTGTTTCGAAGAAAAAGACCTTCGTGTTGGGGCGGATCGCGGCTTCCCAGGCGTCATTGTCGGCGCTGTCAACGACGGTGGTCTCGATCCCGAAGCGCGGCAAGAGATGATCGAGCAGCCAGCGGCACGAACCGAACGCGGCCCGCGCACCCACCACGTGATCACCCGCCGATAACTGACACAGAAGCGCCGTGGTCATCGCCGCCATCCCGCTCGCCTGGGCGCGGCAGGCCTCGGCACCTTCCATCAGGGCAATCCGCTCTTCCAGCATGGCCACCGTCGGGTTCTGCAGGCGCGAATAGGTCATCCCCTGCGCTTCACCGGCAAAGCGATCGGCCACCGTCTGCGCGTCGTCATAGGTATAGCCGGAGGTGAGGAAGAGCGCCTCGCTCGTCTCGCCATGCTCGCTACGCCAGGTGCCGCCGCGCACGGCCTGCGTTGCGGGGCGCCAGTTGCGGGTGATCGAACGGTCGGTTCCGGTGGTCTTCTTCATGGTGCGCGCGATAGCACGGCAGGGGCGAGCGGCAAGCAAAGGCTGTTGTCAGCACCGAAACGCTCGCTTAATCGCCGGAGAAGATGAACCGCGCGCCCGAGCAACCGACCGATCCGATCCGCTGGTGCATGGCGCTGCCTCTTGCGTTCTGGCTCCTGGTGCTGTGGAACATCGCCATCCCCAGCCAGCCCTATTTCGACGAGGTCCATTACCTGCCCGCCGCACGGGACCTGCTGGTTCTGGGCGAGTTTTCCAATCGCGAACATCCGCTGCTGGGTAAGGAACTGATCGCGCTGGGCATTGCCCTTCTCGGCGACAATCCGTGGGGCTGGCGGATCATGTCGTCCATCTCTGGCGCGCTGGCGCTCTCCGCCACCATGCGCGCCGTGTGGTTTGCGACTTGCAGCCGGTACGCCACGATTGCGGCCGGCCTGTTGGTGGCGAGCGGTTTCCACCTTTTCGTCCATTCGCGCATCGCCATGCTCGACATCTTCATGGTCTGCGCGCTGGCAATCGCCTTCTGGCAGGTGGCCGCCGCCATGCGGGAGCCGGAGACCGGCCGCCGCAGGCTGATCGGAGCCGGCATTGCACTGGGCCTTGCCATGGGTGCCAAGTGGAATGCGATAGCCCTTGCCGTGGTGCCCGGCCTTGGCTTCCTGATTTTGCGCTGGTTTGCCGGGCGGCGGCGCTTGCTCCTCAGCCGCCGCGGGATGCCTGTCCCCGGAATGACGCTGCTGGAGGCATTCGTCTGGCTCGGCCTGCTTCCGCTTGCCGTCTATTGGCTCACCTTCCTGCCCGGCTATTTCTTCGCGGCAAATCCGATCGAGGGGGGCATCGTTCAGCACCATCGCCTGATGCTCGACCTCCAGACGCAGGTGCTTCGGCCCCACCCCTATCAATCCACCTGGCCGGAATGGGTGCTGAACTGGCGGGCGATCTGGTATCTTTACGAACCCGTCGACGGTGCGCAGCGCGGCGTAATCCTGATTGGCAATCCGCTGACCATGCTACTGGGTTTGCCCGCGCTCGCATGGTGTGCGTGGCAGGGACTGAGCCGCAAGGCGGCTGCCCACGGCGGCGTGGCGCTCCTCTATGCGATCAGTCTGGGCTTCTGGATTTTCGCGGCCAAGCCGGTGCAGTTCTATTATCACTATTTCCTGCCCAGCACTTTCCTGCTTGTCGCGCTCGCACTTGCACTTGACGATATGAGGCAGGCGGGGCTGAAATGGGCAGCCAATACGGTTCTGGCCGCCAGTTTTGGCGCGTTCGCTTTTTACTACGTGGTGCTCGCTGCAGAGCCGCTCGCGGGACCGGATAGTTTCCGCACCTGGACCTGGCTGCAAAGCTGGGTCTGACGGCTTAATAGCGGCCCCAGACGAAGCGGCTCGACAGGGCGTAATTCCACACCGAACCAATTGCGATACCGACCAGCGCCGCGATCAGCGAATGGACCCCGCGTTCGAACAAGGCTGTGGCGATGGCTACATTGGCGAAGGCACCGATGGAGCATGCGAGGACAAAGCTGGCCCAGCCCCGCAGCATCTGCCCCAAGCTCTCCAGCCTGCGATCGCGATAGGTCAGGAAATTGTTCAGCCAGAAATTGAACGTCATCGCCCCCAGCGTGGCGATCGTCTGGCTCCAGACGAACTCGGCCCCCGCCGCCAGCAGACAGGCATAAAGCAGCGCGAGATGCACGCCCACGCCCATGGCGCCGACCGTGCCGAACAAGGCAAAGCGCGTAGGGATGATCCTGCCGAACGCCTTGTCGTAAAGGCCGGCAAGGAAATCGACCGCAATGGCCCGATCGAGTTTGCTTTCTCCCGATCGCCGGGCCGCAAAATTCAGCGGAAACTCGCGGACCTTCAGAGGCCTGTCGGATGTGGCGAGCAGGTCGAGCAATATCTTGAAACCGACACCTGACAAGCGCGGAGCCAGCGACAGCGCGGTGTCGGTCCGCAGCAAAAAATAGCCGCTCATCGGGTCGGTCAGTTCCACGCCGGTCAACCGCCGGGCCAGCCCGTTGGCAAAGCCCGATAGCCTTACCCGCTCGGGATTGTCCCACTCTGCCGTGCTTGCCCCCAGGGTGAACCGGCTGGCGACGGCGACATCGGCGCCTTCCTTCCGCACGCTTTCCAGCATCAGTGGGAGCAGAACAGGGTCGTGCTGGTGGTCGGCATCCATCACGGCCACGAAGGGCGCGGCGGTGGCGCAAAAGCCTTCGATGGCGGCGCTGGCGAGACCCCGCCTGCCGATCCGCTGGATCACGCGAATGCGGCGGTCCGCGCGGGCGAGGCGGCGCGCCTCGTCAGCCGTTCCGTCGGGAGAATTGTCATCCACCACGATCACTTCCCAGCCATCGGGGCCAAGCGCGGTCTCTATCCGATCGATAAGCGGCGCGAGATTCTCACGCTCGTTCAGCGTCGGCAGGATGATGGCAAGTTCCAGCGTCATGGTGAGCGGCGAGTGACGCGCTTCGCGAGCAATTTCAAGCCAGCGCAGTCAAAGCCCGCAGCACGGCGTCGCCAATCTCGCTGGTCGAGGCCGTACCGCCAAGGTCCGCGCCGCGCGTATCGCTGGCGACAACCTTGGCCACTGCCCGCTCGATCCGTCCGGCCTCCGTTTCGCGCCCCAGAGAATGGCGCAGCAGCATGGCGAGGCTAAGGATGGCCGCCACCGGATTGGCCTTGCCCTGCCCCGCAATGTCCGGCGCACTGCCATGGATCGGCTCGTACAGCCCGAAAGTGCCGTATTGGGTCTGCCGTTCGCCCAGGCTGGCGCTGGCGAGCAGGCCGATGGAGCCGACACAGGCGCTCGCCTGATCGGACAGGATGTCGCCAAACAAATTGCCGGTCAGGATGACATCGAACTGCCCTGGGCTGCGCACCATCTGCATGGCGGCGTTGTCGACATACATGTGATCGAGCGTGACGTTGGGATAATCCTTCGCCATGTCGATCACCGTTTCGCGCCAGATGCGGCTGGTTTCGAGGACGTTCGCCTTGTCCACGCTGGTCAGGCGCTTGCGGCGTTTCTGCGCGGCTTCGAACCCGATCCGGGCGATCCGGCGGACCTCATCCTCATTATAGGACATGGCGTCCCAGCCTTCGCGGCCCCCCTTGCTCTCACGCTCGCCCTTGTCGCCGAAATAGACATCGCCATTGAGTTCGCGCACCACCAGCAAGTCGATCCCCCGGGCGATTTCAGGGCGGAGCGAGGACATGTCTTCAAGCCCCGGAAATCCGGCGGCCGGGCGTAGATTGGCGAACAGACCCAGCTCGCTGCGCAGGCCAAGGATCGCCTGCTCCGGGCGGTGTTCGCGCGGCAGTTCGTCACACTCCGGATCGCCGACCGCGCCGAACAGCACCGCGTCTGCGGCGCGGGCCATCTCGATCGTTTCCTGCGGCAGCGGGTGGCCATGGCGCTTGTAGGCAATGCCGCCCACGTCCCCTTCCCACAGCGTGAGCTGCGGCAGGGAAAGCGCGTCGAGCACCCGCTTTGCCTCGGTGATGACTTCGGGGCCGATCCCGTCTCCGGGGAAGATTGCGATTTTCATGTCAGACCATCCGTTCCAGCCGCTGCATCAGAAGTTGCCTAGCGGCTAGAACGTCAGCCCTTGTGTCGGCAAGGAGATAGCGCGCAATAAGCCCCTCATTGGCGCGCAGAATTTCCAGAGCATCGTCAAGACTGTCTATGCTGGGCTTCGATCCGCCATAGCCGAGATCGCGGAGCAACAGCACTTCGTAGGACGCAAGAGCCGGCGCCCATCCCCGCGCCGATGGGGCATTGCATACCGCATCCAGCAAGGCGGAGAGCGCCTGATAGAGGCGTGGATAGGGATTGCGTTCTGGCAAGGCGCTGGCAGTGATGGCGCAGATCCAGGAGATGGCCGCCGCGGGCAGCGGCTCGCTCAGCCAAGGCCCCCTGCTTTGCGAGAGTTCCAGCCGCGCGAAGGGCAACTGGCTGTCGGACTTTGCGCGGATTTCCGCTTCGACGATATTGCCGGGGATGACCACGGGGCGCAGCTGCCGACCGCGCCCACCGGCGACATAGGCTGCCACCACGCCATGCGCTTCTGTCAGCATGCGGGCGATGACTGCCGTCTCGCCATACGGGCGGGCCGCAATCAGTATCGCAGGCGCGCGCAGGTGCATGGCCAGACCCTACCTTGCGGCAGGGATGAAGATCACTTGTGCTTGGCTTCCAGCGCAGTGACACGCGCCGCAAGGTCTTCGGCCTGTTCGCGGGCCATGGCGGCCATCTGCTTGACCGCGTCGAATTCCTCGCGCGTGACGAAGTCCATTCCGCCGAACGCTTCCTTCGCCTTTTCGCGTGCTGTTTCACGCGCCTCGCGGGTCATTCCGGCAAGCGTACCGGCCGCCGAATTGGCGAGTTTGACAAAATCGGCGATCATGGGGTTCTGGCTCTGCATGGCTCCTATCTAGGCGCCGCGCAGCCGCAGTTCAATTGCCGATGCGCACCCGTTCGACAGCGTCGCCGCCGCCCGCGCCATCCGCATCGGGATTGAGGCGCAGAAATTCGTAATTGAGCAGCGCCGCGAAGCAGACCCATGCGAGATAGGGCAACAGCAGCACTGCAGCCAGCCGGCGCACCTTCCAGAACAGCGCAATGACGACCAGAAGGCTGACAACGATCAGGCCGATGATTACCAGCGCCGCCGTGATCTGCTGCGCAGCGAAGAAGGTCGGCGTCCACGCAAGGTTGAGCGCGAAATGCACGGCGAACACCCAAAGGGCGGCTGTGCGCCCCCGCGCGCCCCATGCCGCCGCCACCAGCGCGACCGACAGGCCGATCATCACGTAGAGAATGCTCCACACGATGCCGAACCACATGGGCGCAGGAAAGATCGAGGGCTTTTCGAGCGCCTGGAACCACGCGCTGTCCGCCCCTGCCCCCATCTGCCCCGACAGGAACCCGAGCAGGACGCACAGCGGCACGAGGAAAAGCGACCAGCGCAGGAAGCTGGCGCGTATCTGGGCATGCGATGCCAACATGTTCATGGGCTAATCCTCGATCGCCGCACTTCGGCGCAGTGCATTCCGATCCACCGCGGCGGATGCGGGGCCTGTCATAGTTTGACTATGCCTTTTTGCACAAGACTGCGCACCGTATCTTCCAGCGTCCGTTCGGCGGGCGTGAAGGTGAGGCCAAGCCTGTCCTCCGTATGGCGGCCCGAGACATCGCGCATATTGCCAAGCTCGCTCCTGATCTGGCGCATCTCCGGCATGAACAGCGCCAGCAGCTTTACCAGCCAGTCCGGCATGCGGTGGCGCGGCACCTTGTGGGCGAGGTCCGGCGCGCTTTGCCGTATCGATTCCGCCATCTCGTCGAGCCACATGAACCGCTGGGCGGCGGGAAAGCGTTCGCCGCGCACCACCCCTGCTGGCGCTTCGATCGCGCGCAAGTGAGTCTCGGCCACGTCGCGCACGTCGGTCACGCAGACGCCCATGTTCGGCAGCAGCGGGATCGATCCGTCGACCAGCTTCTTCACCAGTTCCACGCTGGTCGAAAGGTCGCCGTCGTGAACCGGCCCGAACACGGCGACCGGATTGATCGAGCAGAAGACCATCCCCGGCGCATTCATCGCCACCCAGTCGCGCGCGGCCCGTTCGGCCACGGTCTTGGACTGGATATAGGGGGCGGGATTGGTGGTGAGATCGGTCCAGTCGGTATAGTCGAAGCGGTCCCTGTCCGGCTGGCCATAGGCGATGGCGGCGGCCGAACTTGTCTGCACGAAGCGCGTGATGCCCGCCTCATGCGCGAACTTGAGGACACGCAAGGTTCCGTCGCGCGCGGGGATGATCAGATCGTCCGCATTCTTCGGCACATCGAGCGGGAAAGGCGATGCGACATGGGCAACCGCATCACATCCTGCGCAAGCCTGCGCCCAGCCGCTATCGGACAGGAGATCGGCCGAAAAGACCGTAAGTCGATCACCCGCCGCGGGCCAGCGCGCCCGCAATCGTGCCTCGCTTTTCGCGGCGTGGCGCACGGTGGTGTGGACGGCGTATCCTTCCGCCAGCAGACGGTCGATAATTTCGCCGCCGATATATCCCGTGCCTCCTGTGACGAGAACCGGACCTTTCATGTGCCCTCCTGTTTGCGCCCCGGTGCGATAGTAGGCGGGCCATGGCGGGCCCGCAACGCATCCCTACCGCATCAGCACGAGTTCTTCGGCCATCGTCGGGTGGATGGCGGTGGTCGCGTCGAAATCGGCCTTGGTCAACCCGGCCTTTACCGCAATGGCCGCGGCCTGCATCATTTCGGGCGCTTCGGGCGCGATCATGTGGATGCCGACGATCTTGCCGGTCTCGCCGTCGCAGATCATCTTGAACAGGCTGCGTTCGTTGCGGCCTGCCAGCACGTTCTTCATCGGGCGGAAATCGGACAGATAGACCTTCACGCTGCCTAGCTGGTTCTTCGCCTCGCCCTCGGTCATGCCGACGGCGGCGATCGGGGGGTGGCTGAACACGGCGCTGGGGATGCAGCCATGATCCACCGCGACCGGATCGCCCTTGCCGAACACCGTATCGGCGAAGGCCTGACCTTCGCGGATCGCGACAGGGGTCAATTGCACGCGATCGGTCACGTCGCCCACGGCATAGATGTGATTGACATTGGTCTTGCTGAAGCGATCGACCTTCACCTCGCCATGTTCGCCCAGTTCCACGCCTGCCTTGCCGAGGCCGAGACCTTCGGTATTCGGGATGCGGCCCACGGCGAACATCACCAGATCGGCCTTCTCCTCGTCGCAGTCGGACATCTTCACGAAATAGCCGCCCTCGTCGCAGGGCTTGATGTATTCGAAGGTGGTGTTGAAGCGGAACTTGATGCCCTTCATCGTGCTGATCTGCAGCAGCCGGTCGCGCACCGCCTCGTCATAGCTGCGCAGGAGGCGGTCACCGCGATTGACGACATGAACATCACAGCCGAATTCGTTGAAAATGCCTGCGAATTCATTGGCGATATAGCCACCGCCCGCGATGATGATCTTCTTGGGTAGCTCGTCGAGATGGAAAGCGTCGTTCGAACTGATCGCGTGTTCCGCGCCCTGGCATTCGGGCATACGCGGGCGCGCGCCCGTGGCGATGAGGATATGTTTCGCGGTTACCTTCTGGCCGCTTGCCAGCGTGATCTCATGTGGACCGGTTATCTCGGCCCGTTCCTTGAAGATCGTGACATCATGGCTTTCGAGCGTGTTGGTATAAGCCACTTCGAGCCGGTCAACATCGGCCAGCACGTTGTCGCGCAGGACCTTCCAGTCGAACTTGCGCTCGCCGATTTCCCAGCCGAACTTCTGGCAGTCTTCCAGATCCTCGGCAAAATGGGCACCGTAGACGAGCATCTTCTTCGGCACGCAGCCGCGAATGACGCAGGTGCCGCCTACCCGGTGTTCTTCCGCAATCGCCACTTTCGCGCCATGCGCCGCCGAAACACGGCTGGCACGAACGCCCCCCGACCCTCCGCCGATGGTGAAAAGGTCGTAATCGTATTCGGTGGATTCGCTCGTGGCGGCCATGCGGCGCTCCTGTCAGGCTCGGGGAATTGTGTCCCTTGCTAACCGGACCGCCGCTGGCAAGTTCCAATTTACCTTGCGGCGCGCGACCGGCTGCGGTTGCGGTTACCGCCGGGACGACCGCCACCAGGTCGGCCCTGTCCGCCGCCCTGCCCTGCGCCCGCGGGTTTGCCCTTGCGCGCAGGATGCTTCTGCTTCGGCTTGTCCCTGCCTGCGGAACCACCGCCGGCCGGGCGCACCTTGGGGCGGGCCAGCTTGGGCTTCTGTTCGCGCTTGGTCGGGCCGACGCCTTCGACCACGGCGCGGAAATTGTCGGGCAGCGGCAGGCGTTCGAATTCCGCATCGGTTTTCTTGCGGATATCCTTCAGATAATCGCGCTCGTCCTCGGCACAGAAAGCGATCGCCACACCGTCACGGCCCGCACGCGCGGTACGGCCGATGCGGTGGACATATTGTTCGGGCACATTGGGCAGTTCGTAATTCAGCACATGGCTGACGCCGGGAATGTCGATCCCGCGTGCGGCCACATCGGTCGCGATGAGGATCGGCGTCTTGGCGCGCTTGAATTCATCGAGCGCCCGTTCACGCTGCGGCTGGCTCTTGTTGCCGTGAATGGCGTTGGCGGGAATGCCGACCTGGCCAAGCTTTTTCACGATGCGGTCGCAGCCATGCTTGGTGCGCGCGAAGATCAGCACGCGCTCGAACTTGCCTGGCACCTCATGGCGTTCCGACAGGATCATTTCGAGCAGCGTCTGCTTTTCGTCCTGCTGCACCATGAAGAGATACTGGTCGATCCGTTCTGCCGTGCTGCTTTCGGGCGTCACACTGACCTTGACCGGGTTGCGGCAATATTTGCCGACCAGTTCCTGGATCTGCTTGGGCATGGTGGCGCTGAAGAACAGCGTCTGGCGATTTTCGGGGACGAGTTCGCTGATGCGGCGCAGCGCGTGGATGAAGCCGAGATCCAGCATCTGGTCCGCTTCGTCGAGCACGAGGATTTCGACCTTGTCGAGCGTGAACGCCTTCTGGTCGATCAGGTCGAGCAGGCGGCCCGGCGTGGCGACGAGAATGTCGGTGCCCCGGTGCAGCTTGTTACGGTCCTTGTTGACCGAGGTGCCGCCCACGATGCTGTGCACCTTCAGGCCCGCCAGCGCGCCGTAATCCTTGGCGCTGTCGGCAATCTGGCCCGCCAGTTCGCGCGTCGGGGCGAGCACCAGCATGCGGCAGGATTTGAACGGCGTCTGGTTGTCGGCATCGCGCAGCCGGTCGATGCTGGGCAGCATGAAGGCCGCCGTCTTGCCGGTACCCGTCTGGGCGATGCCCATCAGGTCACGGCCTTCCAGCACGGGCGGAATCGCCTGAGCCTGGATCGGCGTGGGTTCTTTGTAGCCCTTCAAATCGAGGGCTTGGAGCACGGGCTGCGAAAGACCGAGATCGGTAAATTGTGTCATGAAAACTCGCAAAATATGCGGCGCGCAGACGCAATGGTCGCGCGGCGCGGGTGTCAAACGACCCGCGTGAAAAGGGAAGTCCTTGTAAAAGACCGAGGCGCGGCCGGGGCGATGGATGTTTCCGCATCGCCGCTTCACGCTGGCTAGCGCGCTTCGATGCCTGTCATGTGGCGATTTATCACCGCAAAGTCAACGAGACGCTTGTGCGCCGCACAAAATGCTTGTGAAAACAGGGTTTTTCTGCGAGTGCGGAGAGATTGCAGGCCCATCTACGCGATCCTGCGACTGAGAGACAGCCGTGCTTTCCGCATTGTGGAGCACGAGACATGGATCTCACCCGAACCCTTCGTCACCCTCAGGTTGGAAACATGCGCGCTTTATGGCGGCGCGGCGATTCCGGCTTAGTTGACCAGTTCCGCGCATGGTCTTCGCATCCGGCAGTGCGGTCCTGCGACGGCCGGGTATGGCAGGACAGTGGCATATGAGCGAACGTCTCATGGTCGCCTACGGAGCGATATTCCTGTTGGTCAGCCTGCTGTCCTTCATTGCCTGGCGGATCTGGTATTACGCCCCGCTCAAGGTCCGCCGACGCAATCGTCGCAAGGACATGGCAATCTATTCCGCCCGGTCGAAAGCGCGCCTTACGGATCCGGAATCGTGAGCCCGTGTTGCGCAACCCCTACGCCATACGGAGCCGCGATCTGCTGCGCCCTGACAGCACGCAGCTACACCCCCGGACGGCGCATCCGCCCGGCTGCCCAAGATAGAAAGCACCTTTATGACAATAGCTGAAAAACCGGATCAGGACGCCGCGAAGCCCAAATTCAAGCGTTCGCGCCCGATGGCGAAGATGCCGCCACAGAACGCGCGGCGACAAGGTGCCATCACCTCGCTCGCATTCCTCCAGTTCGGGAACCGCGATCGCGCCGTGACCTTCCTGAACGGTCATAACGCTGAACTCGACGCGAGGCCGCTCGATGTCGCGAGCGAAAGCAACGAAGGGTTCGAGCGCGTCAGCAACCTGATCGCTTCCGAGACGGATTGACGCCCGGACAGGCTATCAAAACCGGATCGCCGCTTCACGCTGGCTAGCGCGCCTGGTTTCTCGCCATGGTGATGCTGCAGCGCAAAAAGAAAGTGCGCCGGTAGTGCGCGGCGGTCACTTACCAAAGCTGCGGTTGTCCGACCAATCGCCCAGTTGCACGATAAGATTACGGTTTTCGAGCAAGAGGATCGTGTGCACACTGTCGCTCGCGCCATCGATGTTCACGAAGACATTAAAGACGCTTTCATGCGATCCTCCACCGCACGTGTCGAGTTGGATGGCGTCACCCTTTAGCATATCGCTACAGCGCCACGGGCCTATACCACGCCAGTACATTCCGCCGAAAACGTCCTCGGCCAGCGGACTGTCGCCGATCATGGAGAAACCCTCCAGCGTCATGAGCCGATGAAGCGCCTCGGTGACATCTTCCGGGCCTTCGAACATCTGCGTTCCCACCGTGCTCACCAAAGCAAGGCTGATTGACGGATGCGCGGACTTTCGGGCTTCGACCAACGCACCCTTGGCAATCGCGGCAAAGAACTTGTTGGGCAAATCGAATGGCAAATCGGCCGGACTGCACGCCGAGGTAGCGCCCGCGCCCAAGGCAGCGACAAGCGCTCCGGCAGCAAAAACATCGCGTCGAGACATCGTCATGCCGCCACGCTACCAACACGGCCCGGATTATCAATGCTGCAAGTTCGCCCGAAGGGGACAGACTATCAGACCTGCCGGAAGTTGAACGCCGCGTTGAGGGCGAAGACGGCGAGGCCTGCAAAGACCGACACCACCACACGCGCCACCAGATAGTTCATCGGCGTCCAGTGGGTCAGCACCCAGAACAGCCCGACTGTCACGGCCAGACCGACCACGGCATTGCCCAGGAACAGCAGGTAGCCGGTCGATACCTTGCGGTCCGACCCGGCGAAGATCCAGGTGCGGCCGAAAATGTAATGGATCGAATTGGCGACCATGAAGCTGATGCCCGTAGCGATCACGGGATCCATTCCCGCCTGTTCGACCAGTAGCCACAGCACGCCCAGCCCGACGAGGAAGACGCCGGTGCTCACCACCGTGTTGCGCAACAGCATGCCGCCGGCGCGGCGCGTCAGGAAGCGGTTCAGCATGTGAAGGGTCTCAGGCGGCGGCCATGCTGCGCGGCAGAGGCCGGGGATTGTTTTCGCCCGCATCGCGCCATTCGGTCCGCCGCGGCGCGCCGAACCACAGGAACAGCAGCGGCAGCTTGATGAACAACAGTTCGGAATGGATCATCCGGTCGGTCCAGCGCTCCCAAAAATTGGGGGTGCGGCGCTGGTTTTCCGCCAGCCATTTGTCATAGGGCAGGAAGTGATCGGGCTCGTCGACATGGACGACCTCGAAGATCTTGTGCAGCGCCTTGTCCTGTTTGACGATGGGATGGTTGAGCAGGATGTCGACCTGCTTCAGCCCGCGCTTCTCGGTCAGCGAGATCACACGGCACAGCCGTTCGAACAGATCGTCGCTGGCGATGATGGCATCGGTATCGAGGCTGTCGATCGAGGTGCCGAAGCTGATCTCGATGAAGCGGTCGATATGGCCGAATGTCCGGTCCAGCGCGATCGGCATGGTGCCGCGCAGCTGGAACCAGCGCTTGAACATGGTGTAATGCTTGCGTTCGTCGGCGCGGTGCTTTTCGACCGCCGCGATCAGCTCCGTCGCCTCGGGATGCTTGGCCTTCACCGCCTCCAGCACGCGGTCGAGCGCGGTGTAGCCGCGATGCTCGTTATAGATGTAGATTGATCCCAGAAGGTCGAGATACCGGCGTGCGAACCATGATTTCATGACCGTGGTTTACCACAGCTTACCCCGACCGTCACGATAATCCGCTTTCCTACAGGCACCTGTCCCACATACAGACACGGCTGAATATTCGGTGCCCGATAGACAGTGCCGTGAGCGCCGTGGTCAGTAGGAAAAACTGGAAATTGACACCAGCTGCACAAAAACGCGCAATAACCATCTGGGGAGACAGCGAAATACGAAGATCAGGAGTTTCTTGAAATAGCCCTGTCTGTGTCACGCCGCCCCCATTTGGCAGACCGCCTGTGTCAGTTCAGCCCGGCAGCCGCCAGCAGCGATTCCGTACTGGCGTCGAATTCCTCGCCGCCCTGCTCGATCGCCTTGGCCATCTGCTTGCCCAGCTCGACTCCGAACTGGTCGAAGGGGTTGATGCCCATCAGCACGGCGTTGGCGAAAGTGCGGTGTTCGTGGAACGCGATCAGCGCGCCCAGCGTGGCCGCGTCGAGATCGTCGACAAGGATGGTGGCCGATGGCCGGTCGCCGGGATAGTTGCGTGCCGGATCGGCGCCCTTCTTGCCCGCCATCAGCGCGGCGCCCTGGGCGAAGCAGTTCATCAGCAGGATGCGGTGATGCGCCGGGTCCAGCTCGTCGCCCGGCGCGATGCTGGCGATGAAATCGACCGGGATCAGATGGGTGCCCTGATGCAGCAGCTGGAACACGGCATGCTGCGCATCGGTGCCCACCCCGCCCCAGGTGATCGGCGCGGTGGGCCCATCGACGGGCTGCATGTCGGCGGTCACGCGCTTGCCGTTGCTCTCCATCTCCAGCTGCTGGAGGTAGTCGGGGAAGAGGCCCAGCCGCTCGTCATAGGCGAAGACGGCGCGGGTCTGGCAGCCACGGACGCGGGTGTAATAGAGATCGGCAAAGGCCGCGCGCAGGACCAGATTATCCTCGGGCGCCGTGTCGCGGAAATGCGCATCGACAGCCGCCGCGCCCGCCAGCATCTCGCGGAAATCGTCCATGCCCACGGCCATGGCGATAGGAAAACCGATGGAGGACCAGATCGAATACCGGCCGCCAACGCTTTCCTGGAAGGGCAGGATGCGCGTCTCGTCGACGCCCCATTCCACCGCGCCTTCGGGATTGGCGGTCAGCGCGATGACCCGGCCGCCGGGATCTTCCACGCCATTGTCGCCCAGCCAATTGAGCGCGCTTTCGGCGTTGGTCATGGTCTCGATCGTGGTGAAGGTCTTGCTGGCCACCGCGATCAGGGTCTTCGCCGGATCGCATTTGGCAAAGGCCGCTTCCAGCGCAACGCCGTCGATATTGGACACCACATGCACATCGCAGCGGGCGAAATCGCGGGACAGCGCGTCGACACCCAATGCCGGGCCAAGCGCACTCCCGCCGATGCCGATGTGGATCAGATGCTCGATCTCGCCCAGCGCGCCTTGGTGGATCGCCTCGACCAGCATGCCCATCCGGTCGATCAGCGCGCCCGCTTCCTCGACCTTGGCGGAATCGCCCACACCGCGGAGCGTGGCATGATCGGCGGCGCGGCCTTCGGTGGGGTTCACCACCTCGCCCGCGAACAGCTTGTCACGCACGGCGGTGAAATCCATCGTCTCCGCCAGTTCGGCAAAGTGCGCCAGCACCGCGCGGTCCAGATGGGTCTTCGACCAGTCGAACATTATGCCGCCGGGCGCCATCAGATCGCCTTCGGCATCGCCCGCCAGTTCGATCCTGCCCGATAGCATGGCTACACGCTCTGCCCCGCCGGGTTCGTCCGCACCCTCGCCCCCGTCGCGATTCGTGCTGAACAGTTCGAGCAGCGTCGGCTGCGGAAGGCTCGCAAGGTCGCTCCAGATATCGGCGGCAGATTTGGTCATGGTGGGCAAAAATCCTTTGATGGTCGCGCTGCTGCGACTAGGGAATTCCGCGATGAATGAGAACCCCCGCCTTGCAACGCCCGATGCCGATACCGATCCTGACACGATCGCCCACGAAGAAACCCGCACCGAAGAGCAGGAAAGCTGGGGCGATTTCCTCAAATTCCTGCTGAAGCTCGTGGTGATCGTGCTGATCTTCCGCAGCTTCATCTTCTCGCCCTTCACCATCCCCAGCGAAAGCATGCTGCCGGGCCTGAGGAACGGGGACTATCTGGTCGCCGCCAAATGGCCCTATGGCTATTCGAGACTGTCGCTGCCGCTGGAAGCGCCGCTGATCCCGGGCCGCATCTTCGCCAGCCTGCCCGAACGCGGCGATGTGGTGATCTTCAAGCATCCGGTCGACGGCACCGATTACGTGAAGCGCGCAATCGGCCTGCCCGGTGACACCATCGCCATGCGGCGCGGCACGGTCTATCTCAACGGCGATCCCCTCCCACAGGAACGCGGCAGTTTCGTGGATATCCCGATGAGCGCGAACACCACGTGCCGCCCGGATGGTGGCACTGTGGTCGATGGCAATCTGTGCCGTTATCGCCAGATCATCGAAACGCTGCCTTCGGGCAAAAGCTATCGGACCATCGATTTCGGCCGCACCAATCAGGACGATTTCGATCCCATCGTGGTGCCGGCCGGCAAGATCTTCGTCATGGGCGATAATCGCGACAATTCGCTCGACAGCCGCTTCCCGCCACAGGCCGAGGCCGGTGTAGGACTGGTCGATGCCGACCTGCTGGTCGCGCGCGCCACCATGGTCCTGTGGTCCACCGACGGCAGCGCGGAATGGCTGCTGCCCTGGACATGGTTCACCGCAGCCCGGTGGGACCGGATCGGGAGCACACTGTGACCAAGCTCGACCCCGCCGCCCGCGAATGGCTGGATGCCAATGGCTTCACCGTGAACGATCAGGCTTTATGGCAGGCCGCGCTAACCCATGGCAGCATGGGCGAAACGCAGGATTACGAACGGCTCGAATTCCTCGGCGATCGCGTACTCGGCCTGTCGATCGCGCACTGGCTCTATGGCGAAAGCAATGCCCCCGAAGGCAAGCTGGCCCAACGTTTGAACGCCATCGTCAGCCGCGAAATGTGCGCCACCGTGGCGCGCGGGATCGGACTTGGCGATCATATGCGCATCTCAAAGCAGGCGCGCGCCGATGGCGGCCGGGACAGCGACAATATCCTGGGCGATGTGATGGAAGCCTTGCTCGGCGCACAGTTCCTCGACAATGGCTTCGAGGCGTCGCGCCTGCTCGTACACCAGCTCTGGCGTCCCGCGCTCGAAAGCGGTGCGGGCGAAAGCAAGCATCCCAAGAGCGCGCTGCAGGAATGGGCGGCGGGCAATCGCCGCAAACCGCCCGAATACGAAGTCGTCGAAAGATCGGGCCCCGATCATGCCGCGCAGTTCACCGTCCGCGTCAGCGTGCACAAGGTGGGCGACGCGACTGCCACTGCCGGCAGCAAGGGCGAAGCCGAAAAGGCCGCCGCAAAGGAATTCATGGAGAAATACGGATGAGCGACGCCACCACGAAATGCGGCCTCGTCGCGGTTATCGGTGCGCCCAATGCGGGCAAGTCCACGCTGGTGAACCAACTGGTCGGCCAGAAGGTCGCCATTACCAGCGCCAAGGCCCAGACCACGCGGGCGCGCATGCTCGGCATCGCGCTGCACAAAAGTGACGAAGCGGATACGCAGATGATCCTGGTGGATACGCCGGGCATCTTCGCGCCCAAGCGGCGGCTGGATCGCGCGATGGTCAGCGCCGCTTGGGAAGGCGCGGAAAGTGCCGATGCCGTGCTGCTGATGGTCGATCCGATCAAGCAACGCCGGCATGAACTCGAACCGTTGATCGAAGCTCTGACGAACCGGCCGGAACGCAAGATCCTCGTCCTTAACAAGGTCGACAAGGCGAAGAAGGAACCCCTGCTCGCGCTGGCGCAGGAGCTGGGCGAAAAGGTCGATTTCAGCGAAGTCTATTTCGTCTCGGCGCTGACCGGCGACGGGGTGCCCGAACTGAAAGACGCGCTCGCCAAGCTGATGCCCGAAGGTCCGTGGATGTATCCGGAGGACCAGGTTTCGGACGCCAGCGAACGCCTGCTCGCCACCGAAATCACCCGTGAACAGCTCTACCAGCAGCTCCACGAAGAACTGCCCTACGACAGTGCGGTCCGGCCCGAGAAGTACATCCAGCGCCCCGATGGTAGCGTCGAAATCCACCAGCAGATCGTCGTCATGCGCGACAACCAGCGCGCCATCGTACTCGGCAAAGGCGGCAGCAAGATCAAGGCCATCGGCCAGGCCGCACGCGAGGAGCTGAGCGAACTGCTAGGCCAGAAGGTTCACCTCTTCCTGCACGTCAAGACCGACGAACGCTGGAGCGAGGACAAGGAAATGTTCGAGGAAATGGGGCTGGAGTGGACGAAGTAATTGTCCCTCAACCTACCAGTCGAGAAGGCCTAGACACACAGTAATTGCACCTAAGTTGATCATTGGATTTCCACAACATACTCTCCTCAATCCTAACATGAGGAATAGAGCATGATGAAAAAGGCAATCTTGGCGATAGCTGCTGCAGGTGGACTTTTCGGTACTGCACTTGTGCCAACCAACGTCGCGGCTGGCACTTGCGAATTGATTTTCTCAGAACAGTACGGCTCCTGCAATGGAGACGAAATCTGTCAGCAGTTCGCCGTTTGGGATTACGCTGCCTGCCTCGAAGATGACAGACCTAAAGAAACCACCAATCCCCTCCCAGTGGGCGGCTGAGTGAAAAAGGAACCTGTTTGATCAAACAGTGACCCCAAGGCTAAGGCTCAAGAGGATCCAGCGTCCTCTTTTGAAATAGCATTGCTGCTGTTCCGGGGCCGCAGACTCTAGCGCTTCTTCGCCACTTTGATCTTGTTCTTCTTGGCGAAGTCCTTGGTGGACTCTTCGCTGCGGCCCAGGGCCTTGGCAATTTGCTTCAGGCCTTGCCCCTTCGCGGCGAGGGTGCGGAGTTGCCCCGCCTCCTCGCCGGTCCACGGCTGTTTGTGCCGCTCGAAGCGCTCCTTGCTCATCAGTCGGCCTTCTTCTTGGCAGCGGCTTTCTTGGCCGGAGCCTTCTTCGCCGCCGGCTTCTTCTTGGGAGCGGCCTTCTTCTTGGCGGGGGCTTTCTTCTTGGTCTTCTTCGCGGGGCCCTTGGCTGCACGGGCGTCGATCAGTTCGATTGCCTGCGCGTCGGTCAGGTCCTCCGGTTTCATGTCCTTCGGGACGGTCGCATTGGTCGTACCGTCGGTGACGTATGGACCATAGCGGCCGGGCATGACCTTCATTTCGGCACCGCTGGTCGGATGTTCGCCCAGCGTCTTGATCGGTTCGGCCTTGCCCCTTCCGCGGCCGCCCTTCTGGGCAGCCGATTGCGCAAGGAGATCGACGGCGCGGTTCATGCCGATGTCGAAGATTTCCGGCGTGCTCTGGAGCTTGCCGTAAGTTCCTTCGTGGCGGACTGCCGGGCCATAGCGCCACAGGCCGGCCTCGATGTCCTTGCCGGTTTCCGGATGCTGGCCGATGATGCGCGGCAGGCTTAACAGCTTCAGCGCCCATTCGAGACCGAAATCGTCGATATCCTTGGGAATGCTGGCGCGCTTTGCGTCCTTGCCATCGCCCAGCTGAACATAGGGGCCGAACCGGCCCGTCTTGCGCTCCACCGGAAGTCCCGTGTCGGGATCTTCGCCCAGAACGCCGTCATTCGCGCCCTCGTCACCGTCGCTACCCGGCTTGGCGAATTGGCGGGTGAACTTGCATTCAGGATAGTTCGCGCAGGCGACGAATGCGCCATAGCGACCGCCGCGCAATGCCAGCCTGCCACCTTCACGGCCTTCGGCTTCGCACAGCGGACAATGGCGCGGATCCTTGCCGTCGGCGCGTTCCGGGAAGAGGTAGTCGGACAGGAACCCGTCCAGCACCTCGGTGACTTCGGAAGGCTTCTTCTCCATGACCTCTTCGGTCTTGGGTTTGAAGTCCTTCCAGAACTCGGCGAGCAGCTTCTTCCATTCCTCGCGTCCGTCGGAGACGGTGTCGAGCTCGTCCTCCATTCCGGCGGTGAAATCGAAGGCGACATAGCGTTCGAAGAAGCGTTCGAGGAAAGCGGTCAGCAGCCGTCCGGATTCTTCGGCGAAGAACCGGTTCTTTTCCATCCGGACATAGGCGCGGTCGCGCAGCGTCTGGATGGTCGAGGCATAGGTCGAAGGCCGGCCGATGCCGAGCTCTTCGAGCCGCTTGACCAGACTCGCCTCGCTGAAACGCGGGGGTGGCTGGGTGAAGTGCTGGTTGGCTTCCACGTCCTTCTTCAAGGGGCTGTCCCCCTTGCTCATGTTCGGCAGCAGGCCGTCTTCATCGTCTTCCGAAGGTTCGTCGCGGCCTTCCTGATAAACGGCGAAATAACCGGGGAATTTCACGACCTGGCCGGTTGCGCGCAGCTCGTGCTTGCCGGTCCCGTCACGCAGGGTGATCGTGGTCCGCTCGAGACTGGCCGAGGCCATCTGGCTGGCCATCGCGCGCTTGAAGATCAAATCGTAAAGCTTGGCCTCATCGCCGCTGCCCGCACGATCTTTCTTGAAATCGGTTGGGCGGATTGCCTCGTGGGCCTCCTGCGCATTCTTGGCCTTGGTCGAATAGAAACGCGGCTTGTCGGGCAGGTAATAGGCGTCATACCGGTCCGCGATCGCCTTGCGGCAGGCATCGATCGCGCTCGGGTCCATCTGCACACCGTCGGTACGCATGTAGGTGATCGCACCCGCTTCATACAGCGACTGCGCCAGCCGCATGGTATGGCTGGCCGAATAGCCAAGCTTGCGCGCAGCTTCCTGTTGCAGGGTCGAAGTGGTGAACGGCGGCGCGGGGCTGCGCTTCAGCGGCTTGGTCTCGATGTCCTCGACCGTGAAGCGCGCTTCCTCGACAGCCTTCTTGGCCGCCTTGGCGCTGCCTTCATCGCCCAGCGTCAGCTTCTGCAGCTTCTGCCCGTCGAACTTGACCAACCGCGCATCGAACTGTGTGCCGTCCTGTTCCAGCTTTGCCAGAACCGACCAGTATTCATCGGCCCGGAACTGCTCGATTTCGGTCTCGCGGCCAACGATCAGGCGCAGCGCCACCGACTGGACGCGCCCTGCACTCTTGGCCCCCGGCAAGCGGCGCCACAGCACCGGCGACAGGGTGAAGCCATAGAGATAGTCGAGCGCGCGCCGCGCCAGATAGGCATCGATCAGATCCTGGTCGAGCTCGCGCGGAGCCTTCATCGCATCGGTGACGGCCTGCTTGGTGATGGCGTTGAAGGTAACGCGGTCGACCTTGTCGGGCAGCGCCTTGCGCTTCTGCAGCAATTCGCGGACGTGCCAGCTGATCGCTTCTCCTTCGCGATCAGGGTCAGTCGCGAGAACGAGGCGGTCAGCCTTCTTGGCATTGTCCGCGATTTCCTTGAAGCGGCTCTGCTTGTCGCGATAGAGTTCCCAGTCCATCGCGAAATTCTCGTCGGGCCGCACGCTGCCATCCTTGGGCGGCAGATCGCGGACATGGCCGTAGCTGGCCAGAACCTTGAAGTCCTTGCCGAGGTATTTTTCGATGGTTTTCGCCTTGGCCGGCGATTCTACGATGACGAGTTGCATTGTGGTCTGGGACGTCCCTTACGTGTGTACGTGCGTATACGCGCGAAAATGGGGATCGGCCTCACTCAGCGTCAAGCGTCTTTCTGCTGCTCTGTCCTTTCGGCGAAGTCCGGGGGCAGGATGCACTTGCCCGCATCATATTGCCCGACTGCACGGATCACCTCGTTCTTCTCCGGTTCAATACGGCGACCGGAGAGCTGGCTGTCGATCACCCGGCGGAGCAATTGATCGAGCCGGGTCACGAGATAGCAATCGATCGCTGGCTTCGCATGGGGATTGCCGATCCCGCTATCGTCGGTGAGGAAGGTGTAACGCGACTGGGTGGCCGCTGCCATGGCGCGCATTATATACTCCGCCACATCGGCTACGCCCGAGGCGCCCACCGGGATCACATGCACGCGCTCGGCCCGCAGATGTTCGGTCGCGAGCCACGTTTGCGGGATGTCCCGGTCATGCGGCGGTGCATCGCCGACCAGCAGAAGTGACTTCACGGCGTCATCGCGCCAGTTCAACTGCGCTGCCCGGACCAGCGCATCCTGCATCGCTTCCTCGTAATCGCCACCGCCGCCGGCATATTGCGCGGCGAGGCGGGTCTGGGCGCGGGCCACGTCGCTGTCGAAATCGAAGGTCCGGGTGACGAAATCATCACCCTCATCGCGATAGAAGCTGAAGGCCACGCGGATATCGATATCCTGATGGCGCGCCTCCAGCGAGTCGAGGATCGAACGCAGTTCTGCCTGGAGGAAGCGCAGTTCGTCGCTCATCGATCCGGTCACATCGACGACAAGCGCGATGTCCAGCTTGCGAACAGCAACGGCGTTCTGATCGGTCTGGATCGTGACTGTCTGTGCTCCCGCGGTTTCCGGCAGACGCAAGGCGCGCCATTCCCCGCCACCGGCGCGCACCCAGACCGTCTCGCTCAGACGATCTAGGCCGGGGAAGAAAACCGCGCTGCCATCGGCCACTGAGTTCAGCTTGATCGAATTGCCATCTTCGCACCGCAGTTCGATAGGCATGAACGGAACCGCCCGGCCCCGCGCGTCCTTAGCTTCCACGCGCAAGATACGGGACGTGTCGAGCAGCGGCAGAGCTGCAACGCGCTGACCGAGGTCGGACTGCCGCACGTAAGCGGCATAGAGTTCGGGATTGAGCAGATCGTCATGCTCACCCGCGGTGAGGAGCCCGCTCTGCGGATTGGGCTGGGGCGGACGCGGCATGATCGGCCGCGTATATCCCGGCATGGCGCTGGCGGGTGCGCGGCCCTCGGCCTCGGCTACATCCACGGTCGCTACGCTAGTTACTTCCGATGCCGAACTTTCGCCCGCGCGGCTCACACGCGAACCGGTGACCACGATCCGCTCATCTCCACCGGCAGAGGGTGATGGAGGAGGTGGCGGCGGGGGTGGAGGTGGAGGTGGAGCGGCCGGAGGCGGAGGCGATGCCACAGCCATGGCAACCGGCGGCGGCACGGAACGGGCGGGCCTTTGCTGATTAACGATTGCTTCCCGGCCAAGGTCGGGCAGCGCATCAGGGGTCCTGCAATATCCCCTTTCGCCAGCGGAACTGCCGCTGCGGGCCGCACCATCGGTCTGCGCGTTGAGCGCCATGGGCCCAGGAACCAGCAGTGATACCGAACATGCGGTAGCCAGAATTTTCCTCATCAAGATACTCCCCCAATCTCTGATGCCATGAAACTGTGTTACATAAATCCGCGCATCGGGATTAACCGCTCCTGACTTGAAATCGGCCCGATGACACCGGGCCGTTTCAATCTCGCAGGCCCGCAATTTTCAGCAAGCGACGCGCCAGCAGCTTCGGCGCCCATCGAAGGGCAAGTTGGCGTGAAGTCATGACCGGCGTTTCTTCCGATATGCTGTAAAACGCAGGCTTTCGGTCGTTGCAAATCTGGAAGCTCAGCGAGAAATCGTCTGGCTTGAATAATCCCGCGGAAACGGCAAGTTCAGGCCCATCCTGCGGGCGGTGGAATATCGCCGATCCGCATCCGGCGCAGAAGCCGCGCTCCGCGAATGCGGAAGATCTGAAGACTTTCAGAGTTTCGCCTTCGATCGTGGCCTCGGACGACTGGATCGCCATCCACGGGCCGCTGCACCATTGGCGACAGGTATCGCAATGGCATACCCCTACTTCGACTTTCGAAGCAGGGATAGCCACCGAGACGCGGCCGCAGAGGCATTGCCCTCGCCGCATCTTAGCGACGGTCATTTCAGGCTGACCTTGCCAGCAGCATGCCGCTCGAGCCGGCCGGCGATTTCCAGTTCCAGCAGTGCAAGCTGGACCGAGGCCGCGCCCTGCCCCGACTGCCTCACCAGTTCGTCAACACTGACCGGGGCGGTGGTGAGCAGGCTGCCGATGTCCGCAGGATCGGCTTCGGCCAGTTCCTGCGGCTCGAAATCGAATTGTGCCACCGGCTCGCGAAAGGTCGAGCGTGGCGCGCCGTCGAAAGATGACAGCAGTTCCACGACATCTTCCGGCGATTGTACCAGCACCGCGCCTTCGCGGATCAAATGATTGCAGCCATGGCTGCGCGCTTCGAGCGGGCTGCCGGGAATGGCCATGACTTCCCTCCCCGCCTCACCCGCTAGCCGCGCGGTGATCAGGCTGCCCGACTTGACCGCCGCTTCTACCACCAGCGTGCCACCGGCGAGCCCGGCGATGATGCGGTTCCGGCTGGGGAAATGGCTTCCGCGTGGTTCGGTGCCCGGCGGTTGTTCGGCGATGAGCAGACCCTCTTCCGCAATCCGTTCCTGCAGTTCGGCGTGCTGGGGCGGATAGGCGATGTCGATACCGCTGGCGATCACGCCGATGGTCGCAGGCATCGCCCCCTCGTGAGCGGCCCCATCGATACCGCGCGCCAGGCCCGAAACCACGGTAAAGCCTGCCTCTGCCAGGCCCTTGGCAAAATCGCGCGCGAGCTTGACTGCCGCAGCGCTGGCATTTCGCGCGCCGACCATTGCCACGCACGGTTTCGCGGCAAGGCCGAGATTTCCCCGGCACGTCAGGATCGGCGGCGCACCGTCGATTTGCGCCAGCAGGCCAGGAAAATCGGGCTGGTCGTGGAAGAGATATTTGGCCCCGGCCTTGCGAACGCCGTCTACCTCCCGTTCGATCTGTTCCACCGGGGCGGCGCGGTATTGGCGCCCGGCTTTTCCGCCCAGATCCGGCAGCGCTTCCAGAGCCTCCACCGCACTGCCGAAGCGTCCTAACAGCATGGCATAGCTGACCGGCCCGAGGCGGGGCGATCGCAGCAGGCGGATACGGGCAAAGGCCTCTGCTTGCGTCAAGCTTGCCGGGGCCGGATGCACCGCTTCGTTCACTTGGAGGAACCGACCCTTGGTTCCGTCCCCGCCATCAACCGGCGGATGTTTTCCCGGTGCAGCCACACGACCAGCAGCGCGATCAGGGCCAGCACCACGGCATAGCCCGGCCAGCCGAAGATCACAGCGGCGATAGCGGCCGCCACCACGGCCGACATTCCGGCAAGCGAGCTGATGCGGGTAACGGCCAGCAGGCCGATCCACACGGCGGCGTAAACCAGTCCCAACTGCCATGCGAGCCCGAAGCACACGCCGGCATTGGTCGCCACGCCCTTGCCGCCCTTGAAGCCGAGCCAGACGGGAAAGCAGTGGCCGATGACTGCGAACAGCGCCGCCCAGCCAACCGCTTCGGGGAAGAATTGCTTCGCCAGCAAGACCGGCAGCAACCCCTTGGCCAGATCGAGCAGCAAGGTCGCCGCAGCCAGCCATTTGCTGCCCGTACGCAGCACATTGGTGGCGCCGATATTTCCGCTGCCCTGCTCGCGAATGTCGCCCTTGCCCGCCAGCTTGGCGAGGATCAGCCCGAACGGGATCGAGCCGAACGCATAGCCCAGCAGCGCGGCCCAGAGCGCGTTGACAGTCAAATCGATGCCGATATCCATTATTTTTCCCTAACCATTCGGCCCAAGCTTGTCGAAGAGCCGTACTTCCTTTTAAGACCGATTTGGAAGAAAAAAGCAGGGCGTCGACATGCCCGTCCCCCCACGGCCCGCTCATAACGGATTGTCAGCCTTGAACGCGAATTCCCCCATCCTGATTTTCGACTCCGGCGTCGGCGGGCTCACCGTGCTTGGCCAATTGCGCAAGGCGCTGCCCGATGCGCCGGTAATCTATGCCGCGGACATGGCGGGGCTGCCCTATGGTGCGAAAAGCGAGGCGGAGATCGCCGCGCGGGTTTCGGGCCTGCTGGGGCGGATGGCGGAGCGCTATCGCCCGCGACTGATCTGCATCGCCTGCAACACTGCCTCCACCATTGCGCTGGGCATGGTGCGCGATGTGCTGGAAATCCCGATCGTCGGCACGGTCCCTGCGATCAAGCCCGCCGCAGCCCTCACCCGCAGCGGCACATTGGGGCTGCTCGGCACCGAAGCCACCATGCGCCAGGGTTATGTCGATAATCTCGAACGCGAATTTGCCGTGGGCAAGACATTGCTTCGCCACGGCGCGAACGGGCTGGTCCCGCTGGCCGAAGCCAAACTGCGCGGGGAGAAGATCAGCGTGGGCGCCGTTGCGGACGAAGTAAAGGCGCTGGTCCTGCAGCCCGGCGGGCGCGAACTCGACACGGTGGTTCTCGCCTGTACGCATTTCCCGCTGCTCGAACCCGAACTGCGCGAGGCAATGGGGAAAGATATCACCTTCGTCGATGGCGCAGACGGCATTGCGCGGCGGATTACCTATCTCACGCAGGAACATGCTTTCGAACGCGAAACGCCGGACTTTGCCGTAACCACCGGCGAATTGGCCGATTTCAAGAAACTCGATCGCGCCTTCGCCAATTACGGCATCGAGGTGCTCGAAAAGTTCTGAAACTGTTGCGAACGGATCGCAAAGATCGCGGTAGCAAAAGCTGCGTGCTTTCCCTATGTGCGCCCCTGTATCCAGCCGCGCAAAGGGCGGCGCAGAACGGGCCGGTGCCTCGTGAATTACGACCAGATCTTCGATGAAGCCATTGGACGCCTCCATACGGAAGGCCGCTATCGGGTGTTCATCGACATAATGCGCAACAAGGGTGCGTTCCCCAATGCGCGCTGCTTTCACGGTCACAACGGCCCAAAGCCGATCACGGTCTGGTGCTCGAACGACTATCTCGCCATGGGCCAGCATCCCAAGGTGATCGAAGCGATGGAAAATGCGCTTCACGATGTCGGTGCGGGATCAGGCGGGACTCGCAATATCGGTGGCAACACGCATTTCCATGTCGAGCTTGAGCGCGAGCTGGCCGATCTTCACGGCAAGGACGGCGCGCTGCTGTTCACCAGCGGCTATGTCTCGAACGATGCGACCCTGTCGACGCTGGCCAAGCTGCTGCCCGGCTGCATCATCTTTTCGGACGAGCTCAACCACGCCAGCATGATCGCGGGCATCCGCAATTCGGGCTGCGAAAAGCGCGTTTTCCGCCACAATGATCTGGAGCATCTCGAACAGCTGTTGGCTGCCGAAGATGCTGAAACGCCCAAGCTGATCGCTTTCGAGAGCGTCTATTCGATGGACGGCGATGTCGCCCCCATTCACGAGATCTGCGATCTCGCCGAAAAATACAACGCGCTGACCTATATCGACGAAGTCCACGCGGTCGGCATGTACGGCAAGCGCGGCGGCGGCATTTCCGAACGCGATGAAGCCGCGCACCGCATCGACATCATCGAAGGCACGCTGGGCAAGGCGTTCGGCGTGATGGGCGGCTATATCGCTGCCGACACCCGCGTGATCGACTGCATCCGCAGCTATGCGCCCGGCTTCATCTTCACCACCTCGCTCAGCCCGGTGCTGGTCGCCGGTGTCCTGGCCGCGGTGAAGCACCTCAAATCCTCCAGCGAGGAACGTGACGGCCAGCAGGCTGCCGCCGCCCAGCTGAAAGAGAAGATGCGCCGCGCCGGTCTGCCGGTCATGCCGTCGACCACGCATATCGTCCCGCTCATGGTGGGCGACCCGGTGCATGCCAAGAAGATCAGCGACATCCTGCTCGCCGAATACGGCGTCTATGTGCAGCCGATCAACTTCCCCACCGTGCCCCGCGGGACGGAGCGTTTGCGCTTCACCCCCGGCCCGGCCCATTCGCCCGAAATGATGGACGAGCTGGTCGAAGCGCTGGTGGAAATCTGGGACCGCATGGAACTGGAACTGGCACAGGCGGCCTGATCCGTAGGGGATTTTGCCGCTCTGCCGCCCTGGGCTAGGGCGTCCTCGAGAGAGGAAAAATCATGAGCGGAAATCCCAGCCTACCCTATGACGAAATCGTGCGGTCGCGCCGCTCCATTCGCGGCTATCTGGACAAGCCGGTCTCCCGCGAACTGATCGAGGAAATCCTCGCGCTCGCGATGCGGTCTCCGACCTCGATGAACACGCAGCCCTGGCATTTCCACGTCATCACCGGCGAACCGCTGAACCGGATTCGCAAGGGCAATACCGAGCGCATTCTGGCGGGTGAACCCGACAGCCGGGAGTTCCGCCGGGGCGAACCCTTCGCTGGCGTGCATCGCGACCGGCAGATCGGAGTGGCCAAGCAATTGTTCGGGGCGATGGGGATCGAACGGGACGACAAGGACGCGCGGCAGGACTGGGTCCTGCGCGGGTTTCGCCAGTTCGATGCCCCGGTATGCGTGATCGTGACCTATGACCGGGAATTATCGGGCAGCGACGATACGGCCTTCGATTGCGGCGCCGTCACCACCGCGCTGGTCAATGCCGCGTGGAGCCGTGGTCTCGGCTGCGTGATCAATTCGCAAGGCATCATGCAGAGCCCCGTCGTGCGCGAACATGCGGGCATTCCGGACGATCAGATCATCCTGAAGGCCGTGGCCATGGGCTGGCCCGACGCAAGCTTTCCCGCCAACGCAGTGGTCAGCGAGCGCAGGAGCGTGGACGAAGCCGCACGCTTCGTCGGCTTTCCATAAGAAAAGGGCGGCCGGGGTTACCGACCGCCCTTTCTTCTTCCAAAAAACCCGAAATCAGATTTCGAGGCCCTTCTCAGCAATCTTGAGCTTGTGGCGCGCCATGGCGAGGTTTGCCTTCGACTTGTCGAGAGCCAGATAGATGAAGAGACCCTTGCCCGTCTCGCTCGAGAGCGGGCGGATCATGTGATATTGCGTGCTGAGAGTGATGAGAATGTCCTCGATCTCTTCCTTCAGACCCAGCTCGGCCATCGTCTTCATCTTGGCGCGCATCACGTTGGTGTTGCCGGCGGCTGCCACATCGAGATCGAGCGACTTGGTGTTGCCGCTGCTGGCAACCAGCATGCCGCTTTCGATGTCGACAATGGCGACGGCGAGCGCGCCGTCGATTGCCATGATGTCTGCAAGTTTCTTGTCCATGAGTGCTCCTAACCTGTCCTTGAGTTTTTGTAGTTTCGAAGTGTCTGTTGGTGTTTCCGTGGCCAGCGGTTGGGGTACATCCGCTTGCGCCGAAACGAGCTTGAAGCCGATGAAGCCGACCACCGTATCGACCTTGCCGCTGTCCCCCATGCAGGGCAGCACGATGGCGTGATACGCAAGCTGACGCCCGCTCTCGTCCTCGAATTCGGCTTCGAAGCCGACCGGGGCCAGATTGGCGATGGGTTCGAGCGCATGCTCGGTGATGCGGGAAAGCAGCGAGAGGCTGGGGACTTCCTTGATGATGATCGGCAGCGCCTTGCCACCCATTTCGCGCGTCAGTTCCCCGCCGATATGCAGGATCGGGGACTGCCTGAAATTGTCGTCTATCCGCAATGCCAGGGCGTGGTCCTTCAGCGCACCGCCACCGAACTGCAGCACGTCCTGCCAGTCCGGAAAGCGGCCGATCGCCGCCCCTGCCGCCCATTCGTCATAGGCACGGATTACCAGCTTGCGCTCCTTGCCGCTCTTGGCATCTTCGAAGGGGCCGCTGGACACGATTTCCGGCCTGATGGGGGTCTTGGATTGTGCGACGCTTGGCATGCGGCTGCCGCTAGGTTGATAGTATTAAAAAATGCTTTTGAACCGCGGCCCCGACTGTCCGATTTCAGCGCAAGATGTTCACTCTATCGGCGCGCCCCATTTTTCGTGGCTGCCCATTCGCATCAGCCTCTGATGCCAATTTTTAAGAGCGTGGTAACCATGACAATATCGGAATCCCCTAATATCCCGCGCCGCTTTTGTGGCTCGGAAACCTAAGCGATGCCCCGCGTTCAGCATGTAGACGAACCAAAAGGGGCAACGGAAAACCGATGAAAAAGCTGGGCGAAAATTTTTGGATGATCCGCGGCGATCTCCGCATTGCAGGCATGCTCAACGTCGGGACTCAATGCTCGCTGGTTCGCCTGGAGGATGGAAACTTCGTTTTCCTCGACAGCTACACGCTCGATGACCAAACCCTGGCAGAGGTCAATCGCCTTACCAATGGCGGCCGGGATGTATCGGCTATCATCAACCTTCACCCTTACCATACGCTCCATTGTGAATGGATGCATGGCGCATTCCCTCAGGCGAAGCTGTACGGCACACGCCGCCATGAAACCGAATTGCCGGATCTTCCGTGGGAGAGCACCTATTGCGAAACCGCTGCATTCGGTAACATCATCGGTCCTCAGCTTCAGTTCTCGACGCCGGACGGGACGCGTCTGGTGTGCGAAGACGATACGGTTCATTTCGCTTCCGTGCTGGCCTACCATCCGGAAAGCGGCACGATCCACGTCGACGATACCCTATCGCGTCTAACGCTGCCCTTCCCGCTTTCGGCATTGCCCATATCGGGCAGGATCGGCTTTCATCCTTCCTTGGAGAAAGCGCTCGAACCCGAAGCGGGCGCCGCAGACCGGTTCCGCGAGTGGGCTATTGGTCTGGGCGTGGACTGGGCGGATGCTCGCCATTTGACGATGGCCCATAATTCCATGGTCGACCTTGGACCCGATGGTTTTGCCGACGTTATCGGTAAAGCGCTTGGGCGAGTGAAGCCGGTGCTCGACAAACATCGCGAGACATATGGCTGACCAGGACGGCGTGTGAAAAATCACCCGGTAAGCCCACTACCTGCGCGGGTTGCTGTTCTATTCGAGTAAAGTCGGTGAACGGCATTACAGATGCGACGCACGACTTTTGCATTAATGTAGAATTCACCGGGAAAAGCCGATTCCGGGACGGCGATCATTACACGATTTTTCGATGATCGGCGGAGTAAGTTATGAAGAAGAATATCCTCCTCGTTGCAAGCGGCTCGTTCATGGCTCTCCATGGTGCATCGGCCTCTGCCCAGCAGGAACCTCAGCATGCTGGCGGTACGCGGCCCGATGTGGCTCAGCCCTCCAACGATGCCGAAGCGCCCGCATCGCGCGAGGACAATCGCGGCGTCGATGTGCTGCCCCGTCCCGAAGCAGTCCCGGAAAATGACTATGCAGCGGATCAGATCGAGCCAGAAGATGATTTGATCGAAGCACACGGCGCGATGGATCATTCTGCGCCGGAAGATCAGCAAGTCGAGCAACCGGAGAAGAAATCCGACCCTCTCTGATCCACCATTTTATACGGGCGCCGTTCCCTCTCCCCAACCCAGGCGCCCTTGCCGGAAATAACCCGGCTGGCGGCTCGCGCTCCCCCAGGCGCGGGCCGTTTTCCTGTTTGCGGTAGGAGTGGAAGCGAACCCGCGCTCTTAGCGCAGGTTCACCACATTGTCGGCCGCCGGACGGGCACGGCTGCCGTCGTAAAGGCTGGCCATAGGCTCGTCTGTCACGATGATCCGCTCGGCAGCGCCGAAACCGTTGAAATCGGTTTTCATCGCCGCGCCATAGGCACCCAGCATGCCGATCTCGATATAATCGCCGGCCTGGATATCTTCGGGAAGGCAGAAGGGGCCAGGCATATAATCGGCATCGTCGCAGGTCGGGCCGTAGAAGGCGAAATCCATTTCCGGCTTGATCAGATCGTCTTCGAGCGGACGGACCGGGAATTTCCAGTCCACATGCGCGGCATCGAACAGCGCACCGTATGCACCATCGTTGATGTAGAGCTCCTCGCCGCGGCGCTTCTCTACTTTGACCACGAGGCTGGAATATTCCGCGCACAGCGCACGACCGGGCTCGCACCACAGTTCGGCGTTATAGGCGATCGGCAGCGCGTAGAAGTGCTGGTGGATAATCTTGAAGTAATCTTCCAGCGGCGGCGGTTCCATGCCCGGATAGACGGACGGAAAGCCCCCGCCCACATCGATCATGTCGATGACCACCGAAGCTTCGGCAATCGCGGCACGCGTGCGGTCGAGCGCCTGCACATAGGCATGCGGGCTCATCGCCTGGCTGCCGACATGGAAGCACACGCCCAGCCAGTCGGCATATTGGCGGGTTTCCTGCAGCAGCGCGGGCGCTTCGGTCAGGTCGCAGCCGAACTTGCTCGCAAGGCTCAGCGCCGCGTGTTCAGAAGATACGCGCAGCCGTACGCAGAGCCGCAGATCGGCCGCCTCGGTGCCGTCTTCGGTACGGGTCGCGGCCACGATCTTGGCCAGCTCTTCCGGCGAATCGAGGCTGAAGGTTTTGACGCCGTGCTGGAAATAGGCTTCGCGGATCGCGCCGGGCGATTTCACCGGATGCATGAAGCACAAGGTGGCATCGGGCAGGACCGAACGCACCATGCGCACTTCGGCGATGGAGGCGACGTCGTAATGCGTAACGCCGTTATCCCACAGGATCTGCACGAGATCGGGCGAAGGATTGGCCTTCACAGCATAAAGTGATTTGCCCGGGAATTTCTCGACAAAGAAACGCGCCGCGCGCGCAGCCGCGTGCGGGCGGTTGAGAATGATTGGTTCGTCCGGCGAAAGAGCGCGGACTACAGCCTTGGCGTCTGGGAAATGCTGCAATTCAAGGGACCCCCTAAACGGTCCTTGCGGACCATGAAACGACAAGCTGCCTTGCGGTTAGGAAGTCCCCTTGGGGCAGCAGGAGGCGCGCATATAAATCGTGGTTCATGAAACGCAAGTGAATACGAGGGTCTTTGTCCGCAAGTTTTGCGGGCTGCTTCGGTCCTGAGATGCGATGGGTCGTTCCCTCAGCTCAGGCGATCGCGGAAAGTGGAGTAGCCGAACTCCTTCACCAGCTCGATCTGGTCGGTCTCGCTGTCCCACATATAGATGCTGGGCAGCTGCACGCCGTTGAACGTGTTGGTTTTCACCATCGAATAATGCGCCTGGTCGAGAAAAGCGAAGCGCTTGCCTACTTCCGCGCCGCCCGCGATGCGGTAATCGCCGATCACGTCGCCCGCGAGGCAGGACGGCCCGCCGATCCGGACCTCGGGCGTTTCGTGGTCCGTCGCCTCGCCCAGCATGGCGGGGCGATAGGGCGCCTCGATCACATCGGGCATGTGGCAGGTGGCAGAAACATCGGCGATGGCGACCGGCAGTCCGTTGAAACCGGTATCGAGAATCGTGCCGACGAGGATGCCGGCATCAAGCGCCACGGCCTCGCCCGGTTCGAGATAGATTTCCGCGCCCGTATCGTCCTTCGCATCCTTGAGGAACTCGACCAGTTCCTCGCGCTGGTAATCGGCGCGGGTGATGTGATGGCCTCCGCCCATGTTGATCCATTTCAGCTGGCCGAACCACGGTTCGATCGCGTCGAACACCCGGTCCCAGGTCTGGATCAGCGGTTCGAGATCCTGTTCGCACAGATTGTGGAAATGGATGCCGTCCACCCCTTCCATCATCTCGGGCGTCAATTGGTCGAGCGGGAAGCCGAGGCGGCTGCCGGGGCTGGAGGGATCGTAACGCGGGACTTCGCCGGTCGGCACCTGCGGATTGATGCGCAGGCCGACTTCGAAATTCTGGCCCGACGCGCGCGCATTTTCCAGGATCAGTCCGGCGCGGTGCATCTGGCCGGGCGAATTGAAGATCACGTGGTCCGAAAGGCGGCAGACCTCGTCCAACTCCTCCGGCTTGTAGGCGGCGCAATAGGTGCTGATTTCGCCATCGTAGAACTCGCTCGCCAGCCGCGCTTCCCACAGGCCCGAGGTGCACACGCCGTCGAGATATTCGCCGATGATCGGTGCCGCGCTCCACATGGAGAACGCCTTGAGAGCGGACAGCACCTTGATGTCCGCCTCGTCGCGTATTTCGGCGAGGACCTGGCAGTTGGCGCGCAGTTTCGCGGCATCCACCACGAAGGCTGGGCTGTCGACACGATTGAGATCGAAATGGGCGAAGGCGCCCGGGTCACCGGCTTTTGTTTCCATGGCAGCGCATCTAGGCGCGGGGGCCGCCAAGCGAAAGGGGTGAAGTCAGTCCTCGTCCTCGACCCCGGCCGCCGCCAGCTCGAATTTGACCACCCGCCCGGTGCCACTGTCGACGAGGTAGACGCTGCCATCGCGCCCGACGGCCAAGTCTTGGCCGATGCTGTTGGCGGTGCGGTGATCCACCCCTGCATCGAACACGCGCTCCAGCTCGCCATCGGGTCGGTAGATGCGTCCGATCGCGCCGGGCCGGCTCAGCCCGTCGCGCCCTTCCATCACGAGGACATAGCTGCTGCCGATGGGCTTCACCGCATAGGGCCGCCCGCTCCGGTCTGCACCGATCTCGTCTTCGCGTTCACCGGCGGGCGAAAACACTTGCACGGCGGAGGACCCGCTGTCGGCCACATAGACCCGTTCACCATCCGCCGCGATGCCGCGCGGCCGCGTCAGACCGACCCATTGGTCGAGGAAATTGCCATCGCCATCCAGCACCACGATGCGGTTGTTCGAAAGCCCGTCTGCCACCAGCACGCGCCCTTGGGAGAAGGCGATATCCGCAGGCCCGCCGAAGTGGCTCTGATCGTCACCGGCAACGCCGCGTTCGCCCAGCACGAGTTCTTCCGTGCCTTCATGGCTAAAGCGAAACACCTGCTGGCGAGCGGTGTCGGTAATCCAGACCTTGTCGTCACCATCCACCGAAAGGCCGTGGGGCTCCACGAAGGTATCCGCGCCCCATTTGCCCAGCAGCTTGCCGTTCGCTGCCAGCATGAAGGCGGTCGGTTCGGATATCGTCTCCGCACCTTCACCATCCGTATCGCTGTGCCCAGCGCGGTGGAGGATGAAGATATGCCCGTGGCTATCGACATCGACTGCCATCGGCTCGCCAAACACCGCGCTGTCCGGCAAATCCGGCCAGCTTTCGTCGATCACGACATCGGGCGCCTCTTCGCGCCCGCCCCGCCCGCCACTGCAGGCAGCCAGGACGAGCGCCGAAGCGATGATGGTCAGTCCACGCATATTCCGTTTTCGATCCGGCCGTTTTCCACCTCGCCGAAGCAGCCGAAGAGCTTGTCGTCGCGCTGGCAGATCCCCGTGGTCGTTTCGCCGGGCGGGGTACCGACTGCGCCTTCGGCAATGCATTTGCCTTCGCACTGATCGCCATCGGTGCAGGCCTTGCCCGCATCGGCATAGGGAACGACGCAGAGTTCAGCCTGCATCCGCCCGCGCTGTTCGACCATGCCGCCCTTGGCCATGCAGGCTTCGCGCTCTGCCGAAGACAGCGTGGGATAGGCTGGCGAAACCGCCTGCGGATTATCCTGCGGCGCTTCGGCTGCAGGTTCGGTGGTCGCGACGCATCCACCCAGGGCCAGCGGCGCGAACAGGAAAAGGCTGCCAAGCCGCATCAGAAGTCCACCGGTCCGTCGAGTTCCTTGACCTGCCAGGGCAGGCCGTGATCGTTCAGCATGTCCATGAACGGATCGGGATCCATCTCTTCCATGTTGAACACGCCGTCCCCTTCCCACTTGCCGGTGACCACCATGGCCGAACCGATCATGGCGGGCACGCCGGTGGTGTAGGACACGGCCTGATTGCCGGTTTCCTCGTAAGCGGCCTCGTGGCTGCAGATATTGTTGATGTAGAAGGTCTTCTCGCCCGAGCCATCCAGCGCTTCGCCCGTGGCGATCACGCCTATATTGGTGTTGCCCTTGGTCGTTTCGCCCAGCGTTTCGGGCTTGGGCAGCACGGCGGCGAGGAACTGCAGCGGGATGATGTCCTTGCCCTGATAGCGGACCGGATCGATCCGGGTCATGCCGACATTCTGCAGCACGGTCAGGTGCTTGATATATTCATCGCCGAAGGTCATCCAGAACCGCGCACGCTCAAGCTCGGGATTGAACTTGGCGAGGCTTTCCAGTTCCTCGTGATACATCATGTACATGTTCTTCTGGCCGACGGCTTCGAAGTCGAATTCCACCTTCTTGCCCATGGCCGGGGTCTCGACGAATTCGCCGTTTTCCCAGTGGCGCGCAGGCGCGGTCACTTCGCGGATGTTGATTTCCGGGTTGAAGTTGGTGGCAAAGGCCTGGCCATGATCGCCGCCATTGCAATCGAGAATGTCGAGCTGGCGGATGGTCTTCAGCTTGTGCTTCTTCAGCCACATGGTGAACACGCTGGTCACGCCCGGATCGAAGCCTGAGCCCAGCAGCGCCATCAGGCCCGCTTCCTTGAAGCGATCGTGATAGGCCCACTGCCATTTATATTCGAACTTCGCCTCGTCCTTCGGTTCGTAATTCGCCGTGTCGAGGTAATCCACGCCCGCTTCGAGGCAGGCATCCATGATCGGCAGATCCTGATAAGGCAGCGCAAGGTTCACCACCAGGCTGGGCTGGATCTTGCGGATCAGATTGATCATCGCAGGCACTTCTTCCGCGTCGATCTCGTAAGTCGCCACATCCTCGCCGGTGCGCTCTTTCACGCTGGCGGCGATGCTGTCGCATTTGGACTTGGTACGGCTGGCGAGATGGATGTCGGAGAAGATCTCCTTATTCATCGCCATCTTGTGAACGCAGACCGAGCTGACGCCGCCTGCACCGATGACCAGAACTGTCGACATGGATGAAACCTCTTGTGTCAGAATGAAATATCGCGCGCCCCTTAACCGAATGCACGGGCCTGTCCAAACGATCCGTCGAAGGTGCTTTCCTACCGGTAGCCTTTTCGGGCATGGCGGTTCCATGAACCACCCCAGCATCCCCTTTTCGCCGCCCGGATTTCCGCCTCTTTTGGCAGAGCGGAGTTTGTTCTCAGGACTGTGTCAACTGTGTCAACTTGGTCAAGGAAACGGGGCGCGAACATGAACAGCGATCGCTCTCCGAATCGCGATGGTGTGATCGCTGCGGCGCACTCCATCGCCGCCATTCTCCCGCCCACTCCGCTGCTGCCGTTGGAAATCGGCGGTGTCCGCGCGCATGTGAAGGCCGAAAGCCTGCAGCCAGTCGGCGCGTTCAAGATACGCGGCGGGTGGTGGCGCCTGTCGAACCTGTCGGATCAGGAAAAGGCGCGCGGCGTGGTTGCCGTGTCATCGGGCAATCATGCGCAAGGCGTCGCCTGGGCGGCGCGCAAGCTCGGCATCGAAGCGGCCATCGTGATGCCGCGCAATGCCCCCAAAGTGAAGCTTGAGGCCACCCGCGCGCTGGGCGCGGAAATCGTGCTCTATGACCGGCCCGGCGAAGACCGCGATGAAGTGGCCGCCCGCGAAGTGGCAGCGCGCGGGGCCACCCTGGTCCATGCTTTCGGTGATCCATGGGTGATCGAAGGACAGGGCAGCGCGGGGATCGAAGCCGCCGAACAGCTTGGCCGTGCCCCCTCCCGCTTCGTGGTGTGTTGCGGCGGCGGCGGGCTGGCCGCCGGCCTCGCCCTGTCCTCTCCCCCAAGCGCGATCCATGTGGTGGAGCCGGAAGGCTGGGACATGGTGGGCCGTGCAATGGCGGCGGGCGAGATCGTCCGCGTGGGGGCCAACCCGCCCTCCACCATCTGCGATGCCTTGCAGCCCGATGCGACCAAGCCGATCAATCTGGAGGTGCTGCGCGGGCGGGCAGAACCGGGCGTCAGCGTCACCGATGATGAAGTGCGCAAGGCACAGCGCTTTGCCTTTTCGCAGCTCAACCTCGTCGTCGAACCGGGCGGTGCCGCGGCGCTGGCGGCCGCGCTGGCGGGCAAGGTTCCAGTGGATGAAGGCACGGTGATCATGGTCACCGGCGGCAACACCGATGCGGATAGCTTCGCGGCCACATTGGTTGAGGTTTGACTTTCGCGCACCATCGCCGCAGTCCTGCGGCCTGAGAGAGGGAGACGATTTCAATGCAGGCTCAAATGCTCGCCCCCGCCGCAGTGCTGGTTGCGTGGTCGCTTATCATGCTGATGTGGATGGCGTTCACCCGCCTTCCCGCGATGAAAAAGGTCGGATCGGGCCTCGGCGAAGCCAAACCCGGCGGACGCGGCCAGGATCTCGAAGGCGTGCTGGATGACCGGGTGAACTGGAAAGCGCATAATTACGCGCATCTGATGGAACAGCCGACCATCTTCTATGCGGCCAGCGTGATCATTGCGATCATGGGGGCGACCGCGCTCGATGTGGTTTTCGCCTGGGTCTATGTGGCGCTGCGGATCGTCCATTCCGTGTGGCAGGCGACGGTGAATGTCGTTTCCATCCGTTTCCTGCTCTTCATGCTTTCCACTTTGGCCATGGTGCATCTGGCGTGGCGCGCGATTGCGGTCACGCTGTTCCACGATCCCAGTCTCGCCCCTGTTTGAGGTTGCTGCCATGATCGATGCCGAAATCCTGCGCCCCGTTATCGTCCTGCTGGCCTGGACCATGGTCATGTGGGTGTGGATGTACATCACCCGCATCCCCGCCATGACCAAGGCGAATATCGCGCCCGACGATGCCCGCAAGACCGGCACGCTCGATGCGAAGCTGCCTGCAGAGGTGCAGTGGAAAGCGCATAATTACAATCACTTGCACGAACAACCGACCGTGTTTTACGCGGTCTGCCTGCTGCTGGCGATGGTCGGCTTGGGTGACGGGATGACTGCGTTTCTGGCGTGGATTTATGTCGGCCTGCGCATCCTGCATTCGCTGGTCCAGGTCACCGCTAACAAGGTCATGGTGCGCTTCGTCCTGTTCGCCCTGTCGGGCGTGGTGCTGATCGCGCTGATCGTCCACGCCGCGATCTGGGCGTTCGATCTGAGCTAATTACAAAGCACGAGGAGGCGACGCGGCAATCCACCTCCTGCCCTCACGCCAAGAGGCCAGGCCATCCCATGGATCGCCGCGCTACGCTCGCGATGACGTACTTCAAAAGTCATTGCGAGGAGCCAAAGGCGACGCGGCAATCCATCCTCGCCTCAGGCAAACCGCTGACAGGTCGGGTGATGGATTGCTTCGCCTTCGGCTCGCAATGACTGGAATGTAGCCTACTCGGCAGCTTCCGCTTCGTGCACGTGGCCGTCGGCGTCGATCTCGATATTGGCCAGGAAACGCTCTGCATCAAGCGCGGCCATGCAGCCCATGCCGGCCGCCGTTACCGCCTGGCGATAGACATGATCGGTCACGTCGCCCGCTGCGAACACGCCCGGCACTTCGGTCTTCGGCGATCCGGCTTCGGTCAGGAGATAGCCGCCATCGTCCATCGGCAGCTTGCCCTTGAACAGCTCTGTCGCCGGGGCATGGCCGATCGCCACGAAGGCACCGTCGACTTCCAGCTGGCTGTCTTCGCCCGTCACCGTGTCGCGCATGTTGAGATGATGCAGCGCGCCATTATCGCCCGCTTCGAAGCTTTCCACCGCCTTGTTCCAGATGACGGAGATCTTGGGATGATTGAGCAAACGCTCCTGCAGGATCCGCTCCGCCCGCAATTCGTCGCGGCGGTGAATCAGCGTCACGTCGTCGGAATGGTTGGTGAGATACAGCGCCTCTTCCACAGCGGTGTTACCGCCGCCGATCACTGCGACCTTCTTGCCGCGATAGAAGAACCCGTCACAGGTCGCGCAGGCCGATACGCCCTTGCCGCCCAGCTCCTGTTCGCCCGGCACGCCCAGCCACTTGGCCTGCGCGCCCGTCGCGATGACAAGCACATCGGCCACATACTGGTCCCCGCTGTCGCCCGTCGCGGTGAAGGGAGAACCGCCAGCCACATCGACATCGACGATGGTATCCCACATCATCCGCGTGCCGACATGCTCCGCCTGCTTCTGCATCTGCTCCATCAGCCAGGGGCCCTGGACGACATCTTCGAAGCCGGGATAGTTCTCGACATCGGTGGTAATGGTCAACTGCCCACCGGGCTGCAGGCCCTGCACCACGATCGGTTCCATCATCGCCCGCGCGCCGTAGATGGCGGCGGAATAGCCAGCGGGGCCGGAGCCGATGATGAGCATCTTGGTGCGATGGGTGGCCATGATCGTGAATCTCGTATGCGTGTCGGGAAAAATCGTGAGGCGGCTATATGGGCATTGGCCCTGAAGATGTCACGCCACGAAGCGCTGCCGAAGCTGCTCCTTCAACAGCTCGTCCACACCTATGACGCTCTCGAGATAGGCGTCGAGCGATCCGTGCTCGTCCTCCACCTCACGCCAGTAGGTGGCCAGATATTCTTCGCGCACTCCGAGCAGCGCCTGAACCGCGCCTTCTTCAAGCTTGCGGCCCAGCTTCTGCTCGATCCCCGGCACGGACTGCCTTGCAAGCACTTCCATGGTCGGCGCATCGTTGGTGCGCAAGAATTCGGCCATCTGGTCGCCCCGGTCGACTCCAAGGATATGGAGCATCAACATCGCCGCAACCCCGGTGCGGTCCTTGCCGGCAAAACAATGGACAAGGCTTGCTCCATCGCGCTCTGCCAGAAGCCGCAAATAGCGCGAGAACATGCTGATCATCGCCGGATTGCGGGGCATGCGGGTATAGACGGCAAGCATCCGCTGGCGGGCATAATCCTCGGTCGAGCTATGCTCGTCCACGTCCATATGCGGCGGGCTGGAAGAGGTTTCCCCGTCGTGGAAGAATACCTCGCCGCCAAAGTTTTCGGATCTGGTACAGGGATTACGCTCGCGCTCGGAAGCCCCGCGCAGGTCCACTACTGTTCTGATATCAAGTGCGTCGATTGCACGAAGATCGGCCGGGCTCGCCCCCACATGCTGACCAGACCGCCAGAGAAGGCCTTGGCGCACTGCACCTCCGCCCTGTGTCTTCCATCCGCCATAGTCGCGGAAGTTGTGAATGCCTTCAGTTTCGAGAAAGGGCGCGAGAATCATGATCGCAGACTGACAGCTAGGCGCGCCCGGCGAAAGCCCCTGCCGTCTAGCCACAGCCTTTCGTCAGTCCTCTTCAGACGCAACCGTGTCCAGATCGTTCAGGAAATCTTCGGTCCACTTCTGAACGTTATCGTCGCGGACAGTACCGATCAGCTTCTCGTAACGCTCTTTGCGTTCGGCCAACGGCATGTCGAGTGCGGTACGGATGGCATGGGACAGATCGTCGGGGCTGTGTGGGTTGACCAGCAAGGCATCGGGCAGCTGCGCCGCGGCCCCGGCAAAGCGCGACAGGATCAATACGCCGGGATCTTCAGGATCCTGCGCCGCAATATATTCCTTGGCCACGAGGTTCATTCCGTCACGCAGTGGGGTTACGAGCCCGATCTTCGCCGCGCGGAAAAAACCGAACAGTTCTTCATGGCTGTAGCCGCGATTGACATAGCGCACAGGCACCGCATCCACTTCACTGCGAGCGCCGTTTATCTGGCCAGCCTTCTGCTCGAGAGTGGCCCGGATTTTCTGATAGCTTTCAACGTCCTCCCTGCTCGGCGGGGCGATCTGAACGAAGACGAGATCCTTCACGTTTTCAGGGTACTTGTCGAAAAAGCGCGATATCCCATCGAGCCGCTCAGGAAGGCCCTTCGAGTAATCGAGGCGGTCCACACCGATCATGGCAATGCGGCGGCGCGTGGAACTCATCAGCCTTTGTTGCGCCTGACGGGCCTCGCCTTTCTCGCCCAGCTTGCTGAAATGCTCCCAATCAATCCCGATCGGATAGGCCCGGGCTACTGTGGTCCGTCCGTCGAGCGTTATCGTCCCGTCTTCCTCGCTTACATCGGCATGCAACTCGGTCCGGCAATAATGAAGGAAGCTTTCAAGCCATTCCTGCGTCTGGAAGCCTACCAGGTCGTAGTGCAGCATCGTTCGAACGAGCCGCTCGTGATAGGGTAGCGAGACAAAGAGCCGCGTAGCCGGCCACGGAATGTGGAGGAAAAACCCGATCCTGTTCTTGCAACCATGAGACCGCAATCTCTCACCCAAGGGGATCAAGTGATAATCGTGGACCCAGATAACGTCGTCCGGCTCGATCAGGGGGGTAACGAGTTCGGCAAACCTCTCGTTGACCCGCTCGTATCCCTTGCCGGTTTCGCGCTCGTATTGCGCGAGATCCAGGCGATAATGAAACAGCGGCCACAGCGTCGCGTTGGCGTAGCCGTTGTAATATTCTTCAACGTCCGTGTCGGAAAGATCGATGGTAGCAGTGGTGACGCCGTCATTCGTCTGCGTAGCGATATTACCGGTCTCGCCGGTTTCGCTCTCTTCACCAGACCACCCGAACCAAAGGCCTTTTCTGGACTTGAGCGCCGCGTGAAGAGCGCCCGCCAATCCGCCCTGTGCCCCCGCAGCGCCTCTTGCTTTTGGCACGGCGACGCGGTTGGAAATAACCACAAGGCGATCGTTAGTACTCAACGTACTTCACTCCAGGATTTCGAGAGATGGCCGGCTGAATTGATGATACCTACCAGCGAATAGGTTTGGGGAAAGTTCCCCCATAACTCTCCGGTATCATAGTCGAGATCTTCGCTAAGAAGACCTGATCTGGTCGTATGCCCAAGCATGGCTTCGAACAACTGCCGCGCTTCTTCGCTTCTCCCGGTCAGGTGCAATGCTTCGATCAGCCAGAAGGTGCAGACGTTGAACGCGGTTTCGGGCGCGCCAAAGTCGTCCTCTGCGGCATAACGGAGCATATGATTGCCGCGTCGCAAGTCACGTTCGATAGCTGCAAAGGTCTTCAGAAACCGATCATCGTCCGGCTCGAGATAACGAAGTTCGACCATCTGGAGCAGGCTGGCATCGAGGTAATCGCTCTCGAAGCTGGCACCGTAGTGCTGCTCCTCCTCGTTCCATGCCTCCTTATCGATCTTGGCGCGGATCGCCTCGGCCCGCTCTTGCCAGAAATTCACGCGATCGGCCCTGCCCAGGCTCGCCGCGACATTAGAGAGGCGATCGCATGCGGCCCAGCACATAACGGCAGAATAGGTATGGACTTCCTGGCGGGTCCGGAACTCCCAGAGACCGGCATCAGGCTTGTCGTGCTTGGCCCATGCAGCCTCTCCTACCTCTTCCAAATGGGCGAAATCGCGCTCATCGGCCATGCGCAGGAGACGGGTGTCAAAGAAAGCCTGCGCGGTAGGCATAACGATTTGGCCATAACAGTCGAATTGCACCTGCTTGTAAGCAGCATTGCCGATACGAACCGGGCCGTTGCCCCGATAACCGGCCAGACTGACTGCCTCGAACTCGTGCAGCTCGGGGTCGCCCATGACAGAATAGAGCGGCTGTATCTGCCCTCCACGGGCCTGATCGATAATGTTTCGAAGATAGGCGAGGTATTTTTCCAGAACGTCCAGGGCGCCAAGCCGGTTCAAAGCCTGCACCGTGTAGTAACTGTCCCTGATCCAGCAATAACGATAGTCCCAATTTCGCTGGCTTCCAGGGGCCTCAGGGATCGATGTAGTCAGTGCGGCGACGATGGCGCCCGTTTCCTCATGCTGGCAAAGCTTGAGGGAAATTGCCGCGCGAATGACCTCTTCCTGCCATTCCAGCGGAATGTGCAAACCGCGGACCCAGTGCTGCCAGTACTTGCGGGTCGCTTCTTCCATCCGCCGTACTTCGCTGCGGATATTGCCGACAAAGGGTTCGTCGGGTCCGAGGAAAAAGTGCTGGTCGCTTTCGACGCGATACCCACGATCTTCGAGAATATATCCCACAGGCGCATCGGTCGTCAGGCGCATGGCCTGGCTGCCGAGCAAATAGCGGACGTGGTTGGTGCCGTTCGTAGTCTCGGCCAGAGCTTCGCCGTAGTTCTTCATCGGCGCCATCCGAACGCGCAAGCGCGGGGCGCCCGCAACCGGCCGAACTATGCGAGCAAAAGCGACCGGGCGATACATACGGCCCGAACGTTCGAAGCGCGGAGCGAAATCGAAAATCTCGAGCGCGCTGCCGTCTTCTGCTTCGAGTCGCGTCACAAGGATCGGCGTATTGCGGACGTAATGCTGGCTGGAGGAAACCTGCCCCTCCAGTTCGAAACGCCATGTTCCCTCATCGCGCCGGTCGCCATTGAGCAGCGAACAGAAGACCGGATCGCCATCGACCCGTGGGACACAGCCCCAGACGAAACCTCCGTCGGTATCGACCAGTGCGCTGACCTGGCAATTGCCGATGGGAGAAAGTTCGAGATTTGGTTGGTTCATATATTCAGCCAATTGTGCACCGCAGCGACGTTTTCGAGGTGATAGCGCGCAGCCTCGCTTTTCCGTTCCCCGACTGCAATGCCGAAGCCCCCGCATTCGATTGCGGCCTGCATTCCGTCCTCGTCCGTAGTGTCATCACCGATGAAGATAGGCAGCGATCCGGCGAAGGGTTTCTCTTGCATGAAGGCTTGCACAGCGCCGCCCTTGTTCGCACCCGGGCGGACCAGTTCTGCTACGCCCTTCCCGCTGGTAACTTCCAACTCGTAACGCTCCGCCAGCCCGTGCGCGAACTTCAGTGCCTCATCCTTTCGGTCGGGTTGAGCGCGGAAATGCAGGGCTCCGCCATGCGCCTTTGTCTCGTAGTAAAGCCCGTGGAGATCAGCGTAGGAGCGCATTTCACTGACACAATCATCGGTGAGTGCAGATGGCTCGTCGCCTAGGCGTGAGCCATCGGGCAGCAGCCGCGACGCCCCGTGAGAGCCTGCCCGACATACCGAAACTTCACCGAGATGCGATTGCAGGTCGTCCAACGCACGGCCTGTAATCAGGGCGAGGCGGCCACCGAGCCTGTCGCGCAAGGAATGAAGCGCCGCCGGCAATTTGTCCGGGACATCGATCGCACCCGGCTCGGCGGCTATGCCTACCAAAGTGCCATCGAAATCGAGGAAAAGCGAAACATCGCCCTCTTGCAGTAGACCGTCGAGGGGGGGCGGACAGGGTAGCGAACTGGCTTTTTCCATTGCGGCAGCCTTAGTGGCTCCGTCCGCCTCGTCAAAGCCTTAGCCTTCTTCAAGACCGCCCGGTTCCAGGATCAGTTCGCCCTGCTTCACCCGCCAACCTTCGAGACGACTGAGAAAATTCATGCCCAGCACGTTGGTATTGCCCAGATTTGGCGCGATCACGGCATCCAGCCCACCCGCTTCGATATTGCCGAAGCGCAGACTGTCCAACGTTGTAAGTTCGGCAGTCACGGCTCCATTCGCGGTATTCAACATGACCGGAAGGCCGCCAGTACGCGGCTCGAGTCCGGCTCGTCGCGCAGATTCGGTAGACACTGCGGTCAGCGTTGCACCGGTATCGATAAGGAACCGGGTGGGCACTCCGTTCACTTCTGCGATGAGCCAGTAATGTCCGTCTGCCGCAAGCGGGATGACCGTTTCTTCACCAACGATTGTCTGCGCCGGCATCCCCAGTTCGGTGACTGCATCGAGCCGCGGGTCGAAGCGAGCCAGTTGGAGGAATACTGTCACCAGAATGGCTGCCAGAGCAAGAGTGCTGAGCGTTCTGATCAGCCGGCCGCCGGCAACTTTGTGTCGCAGCATCACGGCGCCGATCCATCCCAGCACCAGTGCACCGATAGTCCCCACCAGCAGGCCGGAACGCGGCACCGCACGGATTATTTCGGCAAGGGCATCGAAAGCGCTCTGCAGGTCCATCGTCAGTCCATATAGGGAGGTCGAGCCGTATCGTCGATGAACGCGGTTGGATAATTCAGGGCGCGTCGCGCTTTTCGGTGGCTTCAGCCAGGATCAGCGAGAAACGTTCGCCGCTATCGGTCCAGCGCGCTTTGGGTGTCCATCCCCCGGCGAGAAGCAGGGTATTGGCGCTTCGGCGTGTAAACTTGTGGCTGTTCTCGGTGTGGATCGTCTCGCCTTTACGCATGGAAAAGCTTTTGCCGGCAACTTGGAAGTCGATATTCTCCGTCGCCTCGAGATGCATTTCGATCCGCGCAAAATCGTCGTTCCACGGCGCGGTATGGCGGAGTAGCTCCACCGGAATAGTACCCTCGAGTTCGCGGTTTATGCGTCTGGCGAGATTGAGATTGAATTCGCCTGTAATACCCTGCGAGTCGTTATAGGCGGCTTCGAGAACGCTTTGATCCTTGACCAAGTCCATTCCAATGAGAAGCAGGGGCTTGCCGCCATTTTCGGCACCTAATGTGGCGCGCATCGAACGCAGCAGATCAACCGCCGTGCGGGGTACCATGTTGCCGATGGTCGAGCCGGGAAAGAAGCCGAGTTTTGGAATATCCGCGACCTGCTCCGGTAACTCCACCTCCCGCATAAAATCCGCCTCTACGGGGAAGACATCCAGTTCCGGAAACTTTTCCGCAAGAGCGGAAGCGGATTCCCGTAGAAACTCGCCGGAAATATCGAGCGGCACATAAGCGGCCGGGTCAATCGCGCGAAGCAGTAAGGGTGTCTTAACCGAACTGCCAGAGCCGAACTCCACAACCGCCCGATCAGAACCGATCAGAGCGGCGAATTCGCTGCCGCGCGCATCCAGTATTTCGGCTTCCGAACGGGTCGGATAATATTCGGGAAGGTCCGTAATATCCTCGAACAGTTGTGATCCGGCATCGTCATACAGCCACCGTGCCGGGATCGCTTTTTGCTGTTGCCCCAGCCCTTCCAATACATCGTCACGAAACGCGCGATTCACCCCTTTTTCATCACGATCGACGAGAGCGATACCTTGTTCTGTTTTCATAGATCCTTGGCCAATCTCAGGCCGGTGAATTGCCAGCGCTGGTGGGGATAGAAGAAGTTGCGATAGCTTGCCCGGGAATGCCCGCGCGCCGTAGCGCAGCTCGCGCCCTTCAACACGAACTGGCCGCTCATGAATTTGCCATTGTATTCGCCAACCGCGCCCGGTGCAGGTTCGAAACGCGGATAGGGCAGATAAGCCGAGCGGGTAAATTGCCAGCAGTCGCCGAACAGTCCTTCAGAACCGTTTGGCAGCGGGGGCGCAGCCTGATCGAGCTGGTTTCCGGATTCTGGATCATGCGCAGCAGAAGACCCTTCCTGCCCCCGCGCAATCGCTTCCCATTCGAACTCTGTAGGGAGTCTGTATCCCGCCCAGGTGGCGAACGCGTCAGCCTCATAATAGGATATATGTGTCACCGGAGCGTCCGGATCGCGGTCCTGCCAGCCGGAATGTGTGAAATGTGCATCATCGTGCCAGTAAGAAGGATGACGGATCGAATTCTCCTGTACCCAGCCCCAGCCATCGGACAGCCACAGACGCGCATCCTCATATCCGCCATCGGCAATAAATTCGTCCCACTGGCCATTGGTGACAAGTCGCGATGCCAAAGCAAAAGGTTCGAGCAAGACGCGGTGCACCGGCCCTTCATTGTCGAAAGCGAAGCAGTCCGACTGATGTCCGATACGCGCGATGCCGCCCGGATGGGCATACCAGTCGTCATCGTACGAAGCGGCACCCAACGATGCCGTTTCCGACCACATTGCGGGGCCCAGCGGGTTTTGGAACAGGGCATGCTTGATATCGGTGAGAAGCAGCTCCTGGTGCTGCTGTTCATGAGCGAAACCAAGCTGGATCAGTGGCCGCAAATCATCCCGTTGCAGCAGGGGCTGCATTGCCTCATCCACATGGTGGCGCCAGGCAAGGACGTCGGCCAATGTGGGCCGGGAGAGCATACCGCGAGAAAAGCGCGCTATCCTCTCGCCCTCAGCCTCGTAATAGGAATTGAAAACGAACGGAAACCGGTTGTCGAAAAGTTCGTAGCCATCCAGATGGTCGCGCAGCAGGAAGGTTTCCCAAAACCAGGTTACATGGGCGATATGCCATTTTGCAGGTGATGCATCTTCCATGGACTGGAGCGTTGCATCCGCTTCGGACAACGGCTTGACCAGCGCCTCACTAAGCTTGCGAATTTCAGCAAAGCGCTCGGCAAGATCACTACTGGTGACGCTCTGGCTGGCCTGCGCGGCGGTCATAGCCGCTCTCCCCTTGCGGTTACCGGTCTGCGGCAACCATGTGTCAGCATGGCGGATTTAAGTGAAGGTTTAAAGGCCCGCCAACCAGAAACCTGAAACCGGTTGCCAGTCGGCAAATGACGGTTTCAGATTTAAATGGCATAGCGCGCGCATGGTTCCAGCCTTCACTCGCTGAGTGACGAGAGCGCCGCTGACGTCTAACCCGCAAGCAGAATGAGAAGAGCCGAGGTTCTAGGCGGCGTCCGCCTGCTGTTGTCCATGCTCGACATTCAGAGTTTCCGCGATGAGAAACGCTAGCTCAAGCGATTGTGCCGCATTGAGCCGTGGGTCGCAGTGCGTGTGATACCGGTCTTTCAAGGCTTCATCCGTGATCGCCACGGCACCGCCAACGCATTCGGTCACATCCTGACCGGTCATCTCTACGTGGATGCCGCCTGGGTGAGTTCCCTCGGCCCGGTGCACGGCGAAAAAGCCTTTCACTTCCGAAAGGATCCGGTCGAACGGCCTGGTCTTATAACCGCTTTCCGATTTCACGACGTTTCCGTGCATCGGATCACAGCTCCATACGACCGGATGGCCTTCTGCCTTCACGGCTCGAACGAGCCGTGGCAGACCGTCTTCCACCTTGTCGTGGCCGAAACGGCTGATGAGAGTGATACGGCCCGGTTCGCGACCCGGATTGAGCGTATCAAGCAATTTTAACATGACATCGGTCTCGAGGCTTGGACCGCATTTCATGCCGATGGGATTGCCGATGCCCCTCGCGAATTCAACATGTGCGCTACCTTCAAAACGGGTGCGGTCGCCGATCCACAGCATATGGGCGCTGGTATCGTACCAATCGCCTGTGAGGCTGTCGCGGCGAGTGAGCGCTTGCTCATAAGGCAGCAACAGTGCCTCATGGCTCGTGTAGAAGCTTGTGCCCTGCAATTGCGGCACGGTTGCCGGATCGATTCCACAGGCTTCCATGAAATCCAGAGACTCACCAATCCGGTCGGCAACGTCCGAGAACTTGTCAGCCCATGGGCTGCGGCCCATAAAGTCCAATGTCCATTGATGAACCTGCCGCAAATTGGCGTACCCACCTCCCGCAAAAGCGCGAAGCAGGTTCAGCGTTGCCGACGCCTGAAAATAGGCACGGACCATTCTTTGCGGATCATTGATACGCGATGCCGGATCGAAATCAATGCCATTTACATTGTCGCCGAAATAGCTCGGCAGCGTCAGGTCCCCCTGCGTTTCCGTATCCGAACTGCGTGGCTTGGCGAATTGCCCGGCCATCCGGCCCACCTTTACGACCGGTTGCTTGCTGGCGAACGTCATGACGACCGCCATTTGCAACAAGACGCGGAAAGTATCGCGAATATTGTTCGGATGGAATTCGGCGAAACTTTCCGCGCAATCACCACCTTGCAGGAGGAAAGCATTTCCAGCGGCAACCTCAGCAAGATCGGCTTTAAGAGCCCTTGCCTCGCCCGCGAAGACCAATGGCGGATGGCTTGATAGCGATTGCGTGGCATCATCCAGAGCCGCAGGATCTTCATAGCGCGGGAGATGCTTCGCTTCGAAGTTCTGCCAGCTATCCGGTGACCATTCGCGTGCCATTACCAGTCCAATTCATGATTATTCGAGATCGTGAGCCAAGCGCACCCCGCTTAACGGCGCAAGCAGCATAAACTTGCCTAACACAAAAGTGCGATTGCGCCGATCGGCTTAGCGACCCGTTTGCGCTCCGCTCTTAGCAGACCCACTCGTCAATGTCTGGCCCTCGGGTATCACCGCCATGCGCCAACCTGATGTCCCCCCGAAGTACTCGGTCGCAAGGGCAAGCATCGCCTCGGGTGTAGTCTGCGCGTAATCATTCAGAATTCCGCGAAGCGCCTGCATCCTACGTGGGTCTGACGTCGACCCTTCCAGTTCGAGAAGGTAGAAATAGTTACCGCTCGAAATCCGTTCGTAATAATTGCGCAGCGGTTCGGTCGCGCGGGCAAGCTCGTCGGCTGTCGGTGGCGTCTGCGTCAAATCACGGGCGATACGATCCGCCTCTGCAAAGAAGACTGGAACATCCTTCGGTTGGAGTTGAGCATATCCCATGATCGATCCACCACTTTCGACATCAGTGGGCCAGTCGAGCCTGACCGACGGGGCATAGCTCGCCCCGGATTTCTCGCGCATTGCATCAAGCAACCGGTTGGAGAACACCTCGGTCAGGATTGACAACTGGCGAGACTTGCGAATTTCCGCAACGCCGCCGCCGACAGGCCAAGCAATGACAGCTGCTGCCTGGTTGGCTTCACCCTTGTGGTAACGCACCACGGTTTCCCCAGCAGAAGCTACCTCGAAGTCGCGGTTCAATACTTCCTGTGAAATCGGCTTGCGATCGGGAAGAGCGCCGAAAGTGCGGGAAAGCGCGGCGACCGCTTCCTCGCGATCATAGTCACCGAAGATGAGGATTTCGATCGGACCCTGCTGCAGGATCGGTTCCCACACCCCGCGGAAGCCTTCGACACTGGTGTTCGCCAACGCTTCCGGGTCGGAGGTACGGAAAATAGGATTCTTGTTGTAGATGTAATATTCAAGGTCGCGGTTCAGGACGCCGCTGGGGCTCGCCTCATAGCTTTGATAGGCCAGCCTGCCCGCTGCCTTGGCGCGCGCAACCGGATTGGGATCCCAGCGCGGCATGCCCAGTTTGGCGGCGAAGAGATACAACTGGTCGGCCAAATCCTGTCGACGGGTCATGGCACTAAATGAGAAAGTCCCTTCGCCGATCTCGAAATCGAAGCCCATCTTGCGGCCCGTACTGATACGGTCGAGCTCTTCCTGTCCGAGATCACCCAGACCTGACTGTACCAATGCGCTCTCGCCAAGGCCGATATATGGCGCGTCATTTGCGTCGAAAGCACGCAGGCCAGCACCGAACCGAACCTTCACCGCCACCCGGCCCGGTTCGTGATCATTCGCCAGCAACAACGCCTTGACACCATTGCCAAACTCGATGCGCTCCACATCCCCAAGTCCGTGTGGCGTGCGCAGGACGATATCACCTGGCGCACCGATTGGAGGGAGATCCGCAAAATTGATGCTCTGCACAGCAAGACGCGCGTTGTTGTCAGCGTCGACGCTTTCGCGAAGCGCGGTTTTTATCGATGTTTCGGTGGCCTCGCCAGACTCTGGGGTCACGTAGGTCGCCCTGATGACCGAGCCGGAGAAAAGGTCGCGCGTATCTTCCAGCAGCGCCTGCGGAGTAACCTTTGCTTTCATCGAATTGAAAACCATCAGGAAGGTTTCGGGAGCGGCGATTGCCTCGCGAATGTCGACGGCATTCACAAGGTCATCTGCATACCCCGATGCTGCCAGAACCGAGCGTTGTTCGACCATATTGGCAAAACCAACTTCCATTTCCGCCAGCTCGCGATCCATCTCCTCCTGAGTGGGCGGGTTCGCCAACGCATCGGCAATCACCGAGCGCACATCGGTAAGCGCTGCTTCCCAGTCTTCCGTTAGCGGAGCGAACTGGACCAGCGTGGCGTGGGCCGAACGGCTGATCTTTGATTCACTTGCCTGAGCATAGAGATAGCTTCCACCGGCGCGGGCGCGGGCTTCAAGCCGGCGATTGATAAGCGCAAGCGCAACAGATTCCCGCAGGCGTCCTTCGTTGTAAACGATGGTATCGTCCACCTGCCGCCAAGGGCGGAAGTAGCCGAAGGTGAAGGCACGCGGCAGCGTCGGCTCAACGATAACGGCTGTCTCGCCAACGGGATTTGCGGGATCTGCATTGCCGGGCGCGACTGGATCACCAAAGTCCGGTGCTTTAGCCAGCTCTCCGGCCTTCTCCCAATCACCGAAATATTTCTCGATCATCGAAGCAAAAAGGACAGGGTCGAGGTCACCGACTACAGATATCACGGTATTCTGCGGACGATACCACCGGTCGTAGAATGCGCTTACCGAAGTTCCGTCAGCCGCCTGAAGGCTGTCTTCGGTTCCGATGGTAATCCGCTCTGCCAAGCGCTGACCTGCAAAAAGCGTCTGCATCGTCCGCTCGCTAACTCGCTCCCCAACCCCGCCACGCTCGCGCTTTTCTGCAAGAACGATCGGGACTTCCGCCCTCACATTGGCATCGGAAAGGACCGGCTCCCGCACCATTCCGGAGAGCAACTTCATACTCTCGTCAAGCTTGGCGGCATTCACATCAGGCAGGTCGAGCTTGAAAACCGTATGTGTCGGGCTGGTCTCCGCATTGGTGTCACTCCCGAAGGTCGCACCCAGCCGCTGCCAAGTAGGAATAGCTTCCGCCACACCAAGATACTTGCTTTCGCGGAAAAGCAGATGTTCGAGCAAGTGGGCATAGCCGAGCTCGCTATCGCTTTCATAAAGCGAGCCAGCATCGATACGCACCCTGATCGAAACCTGCCCAGGAGGAACGCCGTTTTCCCGGACGCCATACCTAAGCCCGTTGGCAAGCTCACCGAACTGCCATTCTTCGTCCCGCGGAACATCGCTATTCTCGTAAATCCAGGGAGTTTCTCCCTCCCTCTGCAGCGACGCGGGAGGTTCGACCTCCTGGGCAGGCAAAGTCTGCGGAGCGAGCAGTAGAAGCGGGAGAAGCAAAGCGATACGCCGTGCGGCGCGCAAACTATCAGTCATGGCGCGGGATATAGGAGGCGCCCAAATGAAGCGCCAGTGAATGAAGGAAAACCTTCGCTTGTGGAACTCAACTAGCCTTGTCCACACACGCCCCCAAACCTACATTGTTGTTATGTTCATCGAAACCGAAACCACGCCCAATCCTTCCAGCCTTAAATTCCTTCCGGGCCGCCCGGTCATGGGTCAGGGAACCCGCGAATTCGCTTCGCCCGAAGCAGCAGAAGCCAGTCCGCTGGCGCAAGCGATATTCGATACCGGCGAAGCAACGAACGTGTTTTACGGTGGCGACTTCGTCACGGTCACGGCGGCTCCCGGTGCAAATTGGAGCGATCTTAAACCGCAGGTTCTCTCGATATTACTCGATCACTTTGTTTCCGAAGCGCCGCTGTTCGCACCGGGCACGGCGGCAGGCATTGCCGTGCCCGGAGAAAGTGATCTTCTTGTCGAGGAAAGCGACGGCGATGCCGATATTGTCGCGCAGATCCATGAGTTACTGGAAAGCAGGGTAAGACCTGCGGTTGCCGGCGACGGCGGCGACATTCAGTATCGCGGTTACAAAGACGGCGTTGTTTATCTTCAGATGCAGGGGGCATGCGCAGGATGCCCATCTTCCTCCGCGACGTTGAAGCACGGGATCGAAGGCCTCCTGAAACATTATGTGCCGGAGGTCGTTGAGGTCCGCGAAGCGTGATTTCACGCAATCATACCCAAGGATTTCCATGACCCAGCAATATCACGATAACCACCTTTCTGCCGAAGCGCTTGACCAGATTTTCCGCGAAGCGCGCAGTTACAATGGTTGGCACGACAAGGACGTGAGCGATCAGCAGATAAAGGAAATCTACGAACTGCTGAAGATGGGGCCGACATCCGCCAATATGCAGCCGGCCCGCTTCGTATGGTGCAAATCGCAGGAATCCCGCGACAAGCTCGCCGAGTTTGCTTCTGAGGGCAATCAGGAAAAGATAAAGACCGCACCAGTCGTTGTCATCATCGGTTACGACATCGACTTCCATGAAGAGCTTCCTTGGCTCTTCCCCCACGCCGACGCCAAAAGCTGGTTTGAAGGCGATGAGGAAGGTCGAAAGGAAGGAGCATCGCGCAACTCTGCCTTGCAAGGCGCCTACCTCATGATAGCCGCTCGTTCACTCGGTCTCGATTGCGGACCGATGTCGGGCGTGGATCTCGATAAGATAACCGATCATTTCTTTGAAGACTCCCCGCGGCATCGCGCAGACTGGGTGTGTGCAATCGGATATGGCGACAAAGAAACGATTTTCGACCGCAGTCCCCGTCCTGATTTTGCCAAGTTCAATCGCATAGACTGACTTGAAGCATCGGATCGTGTGGGGCAGGACGCCGTCCATGCGACTGCTCGCCATAGATACGTCAGGTGAAGCTTGCTCCGTCGCACTATTCGACGGAGCTAAGCTGATCGATGCTCGTCACGAAACGATCGGTCGCGGCCATGCGGAGCGCTTGGTTCCGATGATAGCAGACCTGCCCGAAAGTGGGCGTTCTGATAGGATTATGGTCTCTCTCGGCCCGGGCAGTTTCACCGGAGTGCGTATCGGGCTTGCAGCAGCAAGAGCACTCGGCGTCGCTTGGAATGCATCGGTGGCTGGATACCCGACATTGTCTCTCATAGCGGCAATTGCGCAAGCCGAAGTATCTGGACCATGCGATATCTGTATGAATGGCGGTCACGGAGAGTGGTTTCTCCAATCTTTCGACAGTTCGGGATTGCCGATTACGGAAGTTCAGTCCCGCCGTCCCGAAGAAGCGGCACGTGAATTGACTGCTGCCGTTGTGGCTGGGAACAGAGCCGCTGACTTCGCTAAAATCTCCGGAAGAGAAATTCGATCGCTGGAAGTTGTAGCTGATGCACGTCTTGTGAGCGCCATCCCCGCGTCCCTCAAGATCTCGGCGCTTTCCCCTATTTACGGCCGGGCTCCGGATGCAAAGGCGCCCGGACAATGACCGAGCTGGACCGGTTGATGCAGGTCATGGAGGCCAGTTTCGATCCGCACTATCGTGAAGCGTGGACGCGGCGCCAAGTCGAAGATTCGCTTCTAGTGCCGTCAACTTTTGCGATACTTTGTAACGAAACGGGAAACCAAATCTCCGACGGTGAAACGGCAGCAGGCTTCATACTTGCAAGACAAGCTGCGGATGAAATCGAACTTCTGCTAATTGCAGTAGATCCATCTCATCGAAGGAAAGGCATTGGTTCACGATTACTGCAACGATTTCTAGATGTTGCCAGCGAACGTGGAGCAAGCGACGTGTTCCTAGAGATGCGCGCCAATAACCCTGCAGTATCTGTCTATCTTGCAGCCGGTTTCGAACAAATCGGACACCGCGCTGCTTATTACCGGACTGTTTCCGGAGAAACGATCGACGCCCTTACCTTCGGTAGAAAAGTATAATTGACTTGCCGTGTGCATCACGGTTGTACGTATGCGACAAACTGTATCTTGGTTACAGTTTTGTGTAGACTTGCTACTCTACGATGCATACTTCCGGCCGAAGCTGGAGTACTAACATGAACGATTTTCAAACAGATATGAGTGAAACACTCATCACCCTTACTTCGGATATTGTGGCAGCACATGTTTCGAACAACAGTGTTACCGTAGACGACGTACCTGCATTGATTTCCAATGTTTATTCTGCACTTTCCGGGTTGGGCGGAAATGGCACGAGTGAAGAAGAGCGTCCTGATCCTGCGGTTTCAGTTCGTGCATCGGTCAAGAAGGATCACATCATCTGCCTCGACTGCGGCAAGAAGATGAAGATGCTCAAGCGTCACCTTTCGACCGAACACGATATGTCGCCGGAAGACTATCGTCAGCGCTGGGACCTTCCTTCTGATTATCCGATGGTTGCACCGGATTATGCAGACACGCGCCGCGATCTTGCCAAAAAGATCGGCCTCGGCCGCAAGCCTGGTGAAAAGCGGACGCGAACTAAACAGTCTGCATAAAGCAGCAGTACCGCTTGAGATAGACGCCCCGCCCCGATAAGGTGCGGGGCGTTATTCATTCAGGAAGACGAATTGCATCAGCGTATCGATCTCGAACAGCTTTGTGCCGACAAGGGTCTGCGCATTACAGAGCAACGCCGCGTGATAGCCAGAGTGCTGTCTGAAAGCGATGACCATCCCGATGTGGAAATGGTCCATGCGCGGGCCAGCGAGATCGATCCGGGCATTTCGATTGCAACGGTTTATAGAACCGTCAGACTGTTCGAAGAGGCCGGAATTCTCGATCGACACGATTTCGGAGATGGACGGGCACGTTACGAAGCTGCACCGGAAGCGCATCACGATCACTTGATCGATGTGGAAAGCGGCAAGGTCGTCGAATTCGTCGATCCCGAACTTGAGGCGCTGCAAAAGCAGATTGCGGAAAAGCTGGGATATCGTCTCGTCGATCACCGGATGGAACTTTATGGTGTCCGGCTCGACCGCGAGAACTGAGCGCAAGCTCGCCCGCTATTCCGCGAAACGGCTTGCCGCAGCGGCCGGAGAGAAGGTCCCGCTGAGCGCACCAGGATGGGTCCGGTTCATTTTGCGAATCACCGGCATTTTCCTTCTGTTGCTAGTTTTCGTCCCCTTGCATTACGCCTATCGCATTTTTGCGTACGGCTCACCCTTCCCCATGCTTTTCCTTCGCTACACCGCGCGCGTAGTCGGGGCCCGGGTGGAAGTAATCGGCACCCCTCTTCGCCGCGATGTCTTTTTCATCGCCAACCATATCTCGTGGATCGACATCCTAGCGATGGCAGGGGCCAGCGGCACTGCGTTCGTTGCCAAATGGGAGCTCAGTCAGGTCCCCGTAATAGGCTGGCTTTGCAGTCTAAATCGTACCGTTTTCGTCAAGCGCGAACACAGGATGGGCGTAGCTGAGCAAATCAACGCCTTGAAAGAGGCGTTGCATGACAATTGGTCTATCACGGCATTTCCCGAAGGCACTGTAACTGACGGGCATTCGCTACTGCCGTTCAAGTCATCGATGATTTCCGTGCTGGAGCCGCCGCCTGCAAGCGTCATGGTCCAGCCAGTGGTGATCGATTATGGCGCAAACTCGGAAGAAATTTCCTGGATCGGAGAGGAAACCGGGCTCCATAACGCTATGCGGGTCATGGCGCGGCGCGGCACGTTCAACATGCGCATCCATTACCTCGATCCGTTCAGCCCGGAAGACTATCGTGGCCGAAAGGCAATCGCTGCTAAAGCGCGCGAGGAGATCGAACGGCAGCTTGTTACCAATCTCGGCAAGCCACTTCGGGATTATCAGCATGTCGTCGAAGCGGTACGGTACCGCCCCAAGGCGGCTGAGGTCTAGAGATCAGCCTTTACCAGCCAGTCATGAAACAAGCGCACCGGCCGCTCTTCCAGAGCCGTTGGCTTGCAAACAAACCAATAGCTATAGGGGCTCTCAACCGTAGCGTTGTAAAGCGTCGCAAGCCGCGGATCGGCCGCCCGCCGCATGTGGTCATCATGCATGATGGCGATTCCAAGCCCTTGAGCGGCTGCTTCCAGCATCAATTGGCCTGAATCGAAATGATCGATCGCGGCGGGCTCCAGATTGGGATGCCCGATCTCGGCACGCCAGGCGGAAAAACTTTCCGGCAATTCATTATGGATGAGAAAGGTCTGCTTAGACAGCTGATCTTCATCTGGGACATCGCCTAGTCTGACGGCTAGATTCCGGCTGCAGATCGCGTGAACCTTATTGTAATCCAGCCTCACCGCATGAAGCCCCCTCGAGGGGCCACGCGAGAGAATAATCGCCGCATCCAGTACGTCGCCCACCCTGTCCTCCAGATGGGCGCCCGTATCGATATCTATGTGCAAAAGCGGGTGCCGGGCTCGAAGCTCGGCTAGACGCGGGAATAGGCGCTGGCTTCCGAACAAGGGAAGCACACCGAGGTGCAGCCGCAGTACCGAGAGATTTTCGGACTGGCTTTCGACCGCCCTCGCCAAAGCTTCCAGCTGCGGATTAACTGCTTCGTAAAAGGCGTGGCCGTCATCGGTAAGCTGCATCGCCTGACGTGCCCGGGTAAACAGCTTTTTCCCGACGAACTCCTCCAGATTGCCGATGCGGCGCGACAAAGCACTCGGGCTTAAGCCCAGCTCGTCGGCCGCAGCACGGGCGGACCCTAAGCGGACGGTCCGGACGAAGGCTTCGAGAGCGCGAAGGGGAGGTAGACGGCGAGAGGCCATACGCTTGGCCTATGCATTTAAACGCCACCTGTCGAGTATGGATGTGCGCTTTTCTGCAACTCACACACGATCAATCGAGCGGCTCTTCAGGCTCCGGAGCGTGGAGCCGCAAGCGCGTTACATGGGTTTCGTCGCCGTCGGTCACTTCTATGCGCCAACCCGATGAGTGCTCCAGTATCTGGCCCTTGGGCGGGACCTGTTCGGCCAAGACGAAGGCGAGCCCCCCAAGGGTATCCACGGACTCTTCTACTTCGGCAAGGCGAGGATCGATACGATCTGCCACGTCGTCCAATTCGGCACGCGCATCGCAATCCCACATGCCGTCACCGATAGAAGCAATCCACTCTTCCGGCGCATCGTCATGCTCGTCTTCGATTTCGCCGACGATTTCCTCGACCAGATCCTCGATCGTAATGAGACCATCGGTCCCGGAAAATTCATCGAGGACAATTGCCAGATGCATACGTTGCGAACGCATATCTGCCAGCACATCGAGGGCATTACGCGTTTGCGGCACGTAAAGCGGTTGCCGCATCAAAACCGTCCAGTCCTCCGGCGGTGGCTTACGCTCTGCCAAGAAGGAAAAGATATCCTTGATGTGGATCATGCCGATGACATCATCGAGCTGCCCGCGATAAACCGGCATGCGTGAATGACCGTGCTCGGAAAAGGTCGACACGACTTCGTCCCACGTCGCGTCTGCATTAATCGCGATGATCTCACCGCGTGGCACAGCTACGTCGTCCGCATCGTGTTCCGAAAAATGGAGCAGATTGCGAAGCATTTGACGCTCCACTCCCGAAAGATCACCTGTCGCGCTATCTTCCGAATCTTCGGAGCCCTTTTCGCCCTCGTGCTCGTCGATCGCTTCCTCGAGCTGGGCGCGCAAGCTGCGGCCACCACCTTCGGCGTCAAACAATTTGCGGATTGCGGGCCATAGCCCGCTGCTACTCTCCGCGTCTCCGGCGGGGGGTGAAGAATTGGCCATGGGCCGTTTTGCTACTCCAAAAATTCAGCGATCCCCATATGGGTCCGCGATACCTAGTTTTGCAAGCGCTTCGATTTCGAGTTTTTCCATCGCCGCTGCCTGACTGTCGGAATCCACATGATCGTGCCCGGCAAGATGCAAGAAACCGTGAACGAGCAAATGGGCTGTGTGGTCCGGCAGGCTGACGCCCTTTTCCTTCGCTTCCCGCTCACAGGTTTCGAAAGCCAAGGCAATATCTCCGAGCATTTCCGGGGGGCCATCCGCCTGCAAAGCTAGCAAGTCCTCGCGTTCCAGCATCGGAAAAGACAAGACATTCGTAGGCTTGTCCTTTCCGCGCCATTCTCTGTTTAGCTCGTGAACTTGGCTATCGGTCGTAAACAACACGCTGGTCATGAGACGTTCGCTGGCAAGAGCGGGTTCGCTATTAAGAAGCGCGCTGTGCGCTTGCTGGCAAAGTCCTTCCCAATCATGGCCCTGCGGCCAGCCGTCTATTTCGATATCCAAGTGCAAAGCGCAGATCCGATGTGTTCGATCTCGACTATTACCGAGTGTTAGCTCGTCGGGCCTTCATAGGCTTCGACAATACGTCCCACGATCGGATGCCGCACCACATCGGCTGCGGTGAAGCGGATCGTTCCAAAGCCATCGACACCTTCCAGCTTGCCAACTGCATCTGCAAGCCCGCTCATGCCATCGCCACCGGGGATGTCGACCTGTCGCGGATCGCCACAAATCACCATCCGGCTATTTTGGCCAAAGCGGGTGAGGAACATCTTCATCTGCTCCCGCGTGGTGTTCTGCGCCTCATCGAGGATGACGAAGGCATCGGCCAGTGTGCGCCCGCGCATAAAGGCAATCGGCGCGATTTCAATCTCGCCCGAGGCGAGCCGCCGCTCGACCTGTTCCGGCGGCATGCAGTCGTAGAGCGCATCGTAAAGCGGGCGCAAATACGGATCGACCTTGTCTTTCATGTCTCCCGGCAGGAAGCCGAGCTTTTCACCGGCTTCGACCGCGGGGCGGGACAGGATCAGGCGCTGCACACTTCCAGTAATCAGCTGCGCCACTGCCTGCGCAACGGCGAGATAGGTCTTGCCCGTACCGGCCGGCCCAAGCGCGAAAATGATGTCGTCACGAACCAGGCTGCGCATATAGGTCGCCTGCATGGCGCTACGCGGCACGATGGTCTTGCGCCGCGTACGGATCATGATGGGCGGTCCGCCCTTGGCGTCGCTCAGCTTGCCGTCGACAATTCCGTCCAGCGTGGGTTCGTTAGACATGGCGATCAGAGATTCGATGGCTCCAGCGTCGAGATCTTGCCCCATGGCCAGCCGGTCATACATTTCATTGAGCACATCACGCGCGCGGGCAACGCTGTCTTCCGGGCCTTCGATGTGGATCGCGTTTCCGCGAGCCGAGATGAACACACCTAGGCGGTTTTCCACCTGCACCAAATTGGCGTCGAACTGTCCGAAGAGCGCGCCGAGCAGGCTCTGGTTGTCAAAGTTCACATCCACCTGCGCGCGGCGAACCTCGCGCTGGGGTACGGGCGGTTTGGTCAGGGCCGGGTCGGCCTGCCGTGCTGGTTTGCGAGCCATCTGCTCCTTTCGCGAAGGGTTACGAGTCGGAAATCTAGGCACTCCGGCCCGCTAAGCAAGGTAGGCCCTGCAAATATGGTGGAAAGTCACGCGCCTGTAATCAGGCAGCAACCCGTTCCCGTAGCTTGCCAGCGAGCGAATTCGGTCCCGCTTCGACCAGTTCTGCCGTCACAAGATCGCCGATAGCTGCTTCGCCTTCGAACCAGACACTCTGCAACCAGGGCGACTTGCCCAGCCACTGTCCGGGAAGCTTGCCCTTGCGCTCTACGAGCACTTCGCAATTCCGCCCAACGCTCGCCTCATTGAAAGCCATCTGGTCGCGATTGAGCGCGGCCTGAAGGCGCTGGAGACGCTCGTCCATCACTTCTTTCGCTACCTGCCCATTCATCGTGGCGGCGGGGGTACCGGGGCGTGGTGAATATTTGAAGCTGAAGGCCTGCGCGTATTTGACCTCGTCCACCAGCGCGAGGGTTTCCTCGAACTCGGCATCGGTTTCGCCGGGGAAGCCGACGATGAAGTCGCCCGACAGCGCGAGGTCCGGGCGCGCGTCGCGGAAGCGCTCCAGAAGCTTCAGGTAGCTTTCCGCCGTGTGGCTGCGATTCATGGCCTTCAGAACACGATCGCTGCCCGCCTGCACCGGCAGGTGGAGGAACGGCATGAGCTTGTCGATCTCGCCATGCGCGGCGATCAGATCGTCATCCATGTCGGCAGGGTGACTGGTAGTGTAGCGGATGCGCGCGAGCCCATCGACCTTGGCGAGATCGCGTATCAGGCCCGCAAGGCCAACCGAGTGGCCCTTCTCGTCCTCTCCCGACCACGCCGATACATTCTGCCCCAGCAGGGTGATCTCCCTGGCACCGGCATCGACCAGCTTCTTCGCTTCGGTGACGAGGTCCGCATAGGGCCGGCTGATTTCAGCGCCACGGGTATAGGGCACCACGCAATAGGTGCAGAACTTGTCACAGCCTTCCTGCACGGTGAGGAAGCTTGCCGGATTGGTGCGGCGACGTTCGGGCAATGCGGCGAACTTGGCGATCGCGGGCATGTCCGTATCAGTCGCCCGCTCGCCCTTCACAGCCTTGTCCAGCATCTCGGGCAGACGGTGATAGGCCTGCGGGCCGACGACCATGCTGACCGCCGGACTGCGCGCCATGATCTCTTCACCTTCGGCCTGTGCCACGCAGCCGGCCACAGCAATCAGCGGTTCCTTACCGACCTTGCGCCCGGCCTTGGTCAGGCGTCCGATGTCGGAATAGACCTTCTCGGCTGCCTTTTCGCGGATGTGGCAGGTGTTCAGCACGACGAGGTCGGCTTCCTCGCCATCGGGCGCAGGCACGATGCCCTGCTCGCCCAGCATCTCGGCCATGCGCTCGCCATCATAGACGTTCATCTGGCAGCCGAAGCTCTTGACCCTGTAGGTCTTGGGGGGAGTGGTAGGTTTCATGACAGGCTGGCGCACATAGCGAAAAGGTGTGGGTCCTACAATGCGAAGGGCGGCACGCGGCCGCCCTTCCTATTCGAGATGATGGAACGACTTACGAAACAGTCGCCTTCACGATCTTGCCCGGGTTCGCCGGCGGTTCGCCCTTGGGCAGGGCGTCGACGTGTTCCATGCCGCTCTCGACCTGGCCCCAGACGGTGTACTGGCCGTCGAGGAATTCGGCGTCGTCAAAGCAGATGAAGAACTGGCTGTTGGCGCTGTCGGGAACCTGGGTGCGGGCCATCGAGCAAGTGCCGCGGGTGTGCGGTTCGCTGTTGAACTCGGCCTTGAGGTCGGGCTTGTCGCTGCCGCCCATGCCAGTGCCGGTCGGATCGCCGCCCTGCGCCATGAAGCCGGGGATCACGCGGTGGAAAACCACGCCATCGTAGAAGCCTTCGCCCACCAGCGTGGTGATACGCTCCACATGGCCGGGTGCGAGATCGGGGCGCAGCTTGATCACCACATCCTTGTTTTCGCTGTCGCCGGTGTCGAGGGTGAATGTCAGCTTGTCTGCCATTGGTATGTCTCCTGTAATACGGTCGGCGCCTCATTAGCAGGGACAGCGCCTGTGTCACGGCTTGCTTTTCGGGTAACGCTCCCTAGAGCGGCGATATGGTCGACGAGACGCGCCTCGACGAAGACGATGTGATGCTGGCGCCGGATGCGGAGAGCGGGCCGGAGGACGGCGCGCGCCCCGACGACCGTATCGACGACGAGCGCATGGACGAGGAGAACACGCTGAAACGCGAGTTCGTCCGCTCGGTCGAGGAAGCGCTCCAAGCCGGCGCGACCGGCCAGCTCTACGATCTCGTCGAACCACTGCACCCCGCCGACGTCGCCGACCTTCTCGAACTGTTCGAGAAGGAGGACCGCCACCGGCTGGCCAGCGAGATCACCGATCTCATGACCAGCGAAGTCGTTGCAGAACTCAACGACTACGTTCGCGACGAGATGATGGAAGCGCTGCCTGCCGATGCGGTGGCGCAGATTGCCGAACAGCTCGATACCGACGATGCCGTCCAGCTGATCGAGGATCTGGCCGAAGACAACCAGAAGGCCATCCTCGCCGAACTCGATCCGGAAGACCGGATCGCCATTCAGACCGCCCTCTCCTATCCAGAGGAGACCGCCGGGCGGTTGATGAACCGCGAATTCGTAGCGGTGCCCGAACACGTTACCGTGGGCGATATCATCGATTTCCTGCGCGATGGGCGCGACCTGCCCGAAGACTTCTTCGAGATCTTCGTGATCGACCAGCGCATGCACCCCGTCGGGACCTGCCAGCTTTCGTGGATCCTGCGTACGCCGCGTAATGTTGCGCTGGGCGATGTGATGAAGCGCGACCAGACGCTGATCCCGGCCACGCTCGACCAGGAAGAGGTCGCGCTGATGTTCCAGAAGTACGGCCTCATCAGCGCCGCCGTGATCGACGAGGACGGCCGCCTGGTCGGCCAGATGACGGTCGACGATATCGTCCACATCATCGCCGAGGAAGCGGGCGAGGACGCCCTGCTCATGTCCGGCGCGGGTGAAGGCGACATCAACGAACCGATCCGCGCAGCCTATTCCAGCCGCGTGCGCTGGCTGGTGGCAAATCTGGGCACGGCGCTGGTCGCCAGCCTGATCATTGCCGCCTTCGGGGCCGCGATCGAACAACTGGTTGCCCTTGCGGTGTTGATGCCCATCGTCGCCAGCATCGGCGGCAATGCGGGCACCCAGACCATGGCGGTGACAGTGCGCGCCATCGCGATGAACCAGCTGACCAGTTCGAACACGGGCCGCATCCTGTGGCGCGAATTCCGCGTCGCCACGCTGAACGGCGTGACCATTGCGGTGCTCATCGGTGTGGCGACGGCGGCCATCTTCACCCCCACGCTGGGCGCGGTCATCGCGCTGGCCATGGTGATTAACGTGGCAACCGCCGGGCTTGCCGGGGTGCTGGTGCCCGTGGCCTTCGACCGGCTCAATCAGGACCCGGCCGTGGCAAGCAGCGTCTTCGTGACCATGATCACCGACTCGATGGGCTTCTTCGCCTTTCTCGGACTGGCCGTGGCGAGCGGGATTGCAGGGTAGTTTCCTACAGGATGGAGCACATGGAGCACGGTCCAGAGGGAAAAATTTCCTGGCCCGGTTTGGGTGCGTGAACCGGCGGAATTGGGCGCTTTCGTGAGGGGAATGCAGAAGCATTCGGGCACCCTGCATCCGATCCCGCTTTGTAGGAAAGGCCTTTTCCCGCACGATCCATGTGGCCCCCTCCCTCAGGTCCCAGCGGTTGCTCTTTCGGACCGAATTCCTATGTCCTTGCCATGCCGCTCCATCTGACCAAGATCGCGTTCGGCGCGCAGAGCTTCAACGATATCGAAAGCTGGTACGAACAGCGGCGCAGCCCCAATCTCACCACACGCTATCGCCCCACCAAGTGGGAGGAGTGCATCGGCGGATCGCTTTACTGGATCCACCAGCATTCGATCGTGGCGCGCAGCGAAATCCTCGGTTTCAGCGAAACACCCACCGGGCGCTGGTCGATCGACCTCAAGCCCGAACTGGTCCGCGTCCACCCTCGCCCCAAGCGCGCCCATCAGGGCTGGCGTTATCTCAAGGGCGATCCCCCGCGCGATCTGGAAGAAGGCGAGGATATCGGCGATGTCCTGCCCGGCAAACTGGCCGGAAAGCTCGAAAGACTGGGCCTTATCTGACCCAAGCCCCTGATCCGTCACCTTTGTGACACGAAGCGGCCTCGCGGTCATAGTGGTTAAGGAATATTAACCTTCAAGCCCCTGATAAACCTTCATTTTCCTGTCATTTTTCCGGTGTAGCCGCGCTCGCAAACCACCCTGCCGAATGACTCCGGCGAGGTAGATCGGGGCCTGCATTATGACCATCCATGCCAAGTTCCCTTCGCTCGGGGACGCAAAGAACTGGGCGCCAGCCGAAAAGCGGCAAGCTGCGGCGCCGCTTCGCAAGGTTCTGGCGTCGCGCCGCACGATCCGCGGCCAGATCGCGATTTTCGTGATGCTCGCCGTGGCCATACTGCTGGGCCTCGCCGCACTGCTTGGGGCGGGCCTATACCAGTTGTCGCTGCGATCGGATCAAAGTGCCGTCATTGCGGAGCGCGCGCTGGCAGCTTCCCAATTCGATACGGGGATTGCCCAGAGCCGCTACCACGCCTCTCGCTATGCGGTGACCGGCAATGAGGAATCGATCCAGGCCGCGTTCGCGTCGCTGGAAGATGCGAGCAAGCGGCTCGACAGATCGATGGCTACGGACGTGACCGAAGCGACCTCGCAAGAACGTATCGCATGGCTGCGAGATCAGGTTTCGAGTTTCCGCCCAGAGCTGGTGGCCCTGCGGTCTTCGGTCTCGACCTATGGCCCGCAGGAAGATGCGGCCACCCTGGCCCAGGCAATCGACGTCAGCGGCAGCCTGTTATCGGGCCAGATCGGCGAGATAGAGGGCGAGCTATCGGACGCTGCCGAGCGGTCAAAGAACGAGCTGGAAAGGCTCAAATTCTGGATGTCGATCGGTGCGCTCGCGCTGATTCTCGCATGTGGGCTGGTGGTGGTTCTGGCGGCGCGGCGCATGGCTGGCCAGGTGTCGCATTCGCTGGGCGAAATAACCGGCGCGATGACCGCATTGGCCGAGGGCGACAGTTCCATCGCCATACCCTTCGTGGAACGCGAGGACGAGATCGGCGAGATGGCACGCGCCCTCGTGATCTTCCGTGAAAGCGCCGAAGCGCTGACCAATCTGCAGCGTAAGGCCCACGAGGACCAGCAGGTGCTGCTGCGCGATCTCGCACGCGGTTTCGAAGGTGGCATGGGCGACGTGGTGACCAATGTCGCCGCTGCATCGCATCAGCTGGAAAAGACCGCCAGTTCCATGGCCGGAGCAGCCAGCCAGTCGGTCGAACTGGTGGAGGATGTCGTTCGCCGGATGAACGATACTTCGGCCGGAATGACATCGGCCGCAGCGGCAACCGACGAGTTCGCCATGTCGATCGGCGAAATCGGCAAACAGGCCGCCCAGTCCGCATCGCTGGCCCAGGACACCCGCACCAGTGCGGAACTTGCCGATGAAACGATGAAGGATCTTGCCCGCTCGGCCTCCGAGGTGGGCGAGGTGGTCGATCTGATCGCATCGATCGCCGACCGGACGAACCTGCTCGCTCTCAACGCGTCGATCGAAGCCGCAAGGGGCGGCGATGCGGGACGCGGTTTTGCCGTGGTGGCAAGCGAGGTCAAAGAACTCGCACGCCAGACCCGCGAAGCGACCGAAAGCGTTTCGGCCAAGATTGCCTCCATGCAGGCGAGCACCAGCAGCAGCGCTGGTGCCCTGACCGCGATCGGAGAGCGGATCCGCGAAGTGGAAGCGACAGCCACCACGATCGCCGGAGCCGTCGATCAGCAATCGCTGTCGAGCCAGGAACTGGCACGCAGCCTCGATTTGGCGGTGGCCGGTGTCGGCGAGATAGAACAGAGCATCGAACAGCTGCGCGAACGCGCGCGGGACACGGGGATGGCTGCCGACCAAGTGCTGGGCGCGGCAACCGGGCTCGATGGGGACGCCCGCGCGCTGGAACGTGAGGCGACGGCCTTCGTCGGAAAGATTCTCGCCGCCTGAGAAAGGCGCGCTTTTCGGAACATCGCAGCAGGGCCGACCGTTGATTGGGCAAAGGAGATAACAAACATGCCCGAACGCCAGTCAATGCACCCCGACAATGAACTCATCGACGAGATGACCAAGCATCCTACCCCATCGCAGCAAAGCTCGTCGGGTGGCGAAGTTAACCGCAGGGTCGGCAAACGCGGCGAACTGAACCGCGCCACCGATCCCGAAAACCGCGAACCGGAAGTCGGCTCGGACAATCCCGCGCAGGACGCCAAGAAGGGTGAAAAGACCCGTCAGGCGATGCAGGATAGCCGGTCGAGCTAAGTTCGCTCAAAAAATCCAACCAAAAGACCCCGCCCTCAACGGCGGGGTTTTTTGTGACCTTGAAGGTTTTCACTGGCAGATTGCGAATGTCCGCTAATGGGGTGGGAAGCAGTCGGCGTGTCACTTACCCCGCAAAACGCGTTGACGCGATTTAAGAGTGCTGACGATGGCTGCTATCCCAAAGAGCGTATAACCACCGACAAGAACACCTATATCGAACTCTTCAGACGCGCTTAGGCTAAACGAGAGCGCCAATGCCCCTGAGATGATGATCGCGAGAGCGTAGCGCCAGCGAGCATTGTTGAAGTTATAGAAATCCTCGACGATTTCTTCCTTGCGATTTTCCATTCCCCAAGCGGCGTGGCCGATCACCTGTTCCCACGACCAATCCATCAAGAGCAACACGCCAAGACTGAATATACCGATAGCCATCGGTGACGACGGCGGGGCGGAAGTCAGCATCGGAATGGCTATCAGCGAAATGCTTAATGCCAGCAAAGCCCATCTCATCTCCAATTAGTGCCCTTGATCGAAAATGTCCGCAATGGGGTCGCTAACAGACAGCGAGCGACGTCACCTGTCCGCGACAGTCTTCTCCGCCACCCGCCTCAGCGCATTTGAATATGCTTCCGGCGGTTGTGCGCCGGGGATGATGAAGCGGCCTTCGACCAGCATGGCAGGCACGCCCATGATGTTCAGCTCCATCGCCGCGTGTTCTTCGGTGCGGGTCTTGCGGGCGATGTCCTCACGGTCGAGCGCGACGGCAGCGGCATCTCGGTCGAGCCCGGCCTCCTGAGCAACATCGAGCAGCACTTCGCGCTCGCCGATGCGGCGGCGGTGGTTGAAGTGGGCTTCGAACAGCGCGAGCTTCAGCCGGGTTTGGGCCTCGGGTCCGTGCTCTTCCAGTGCCCAGGTCAGCAGCCGGTGCGCGGCGAATGTGTTCCACATCATCGCATCGGGCGCGGGCTCTTCACCCTGATAATCCAGCGACACGCCAGCCGCCTCGGCTGCGGTGCGCATCTGGCCCTGCACATCCTTCGACTGTTCGATGGTCCGGCCGTATTTACGGGCGATGTGGGCGGTGCGTTCCTCACCCTCGTCGGGCATGTCGGGATTGAGTTCGAAGGCGTGCCAGCGGATTTCCGCCTCTATTTCACCTTTCAGCTGGCCAAGCGCCTGCGACAGATTGCCCCAGCCGACGAGGCACCAGGGGCACATGACATCGGACCAGATGTCGATCGAGAGTTTGCGCGGCTCGGTCATTTCTTCACCCACCATTCCATCAGATAATGCGCGATCGCATGCGGCGGCGGGGCGATGAAGGGGCCGTTGCCTGCCAATGCAGCAACCACATCTTCGCGCGTGTACCAGTCGATCTCGGCCATCTCGGTTTCATCGATCGTCAGCGCGGTGTCGTCGGCGAAGGAATGGCAGCCGATCATCAGCTGGCTGGGGAAAGGCCATGGCTGGCTGGCGATATAGGTCACATCGCGCACGCGCACGCCGCTTTCCTCGAGCACTTCGCGCTGAACGGCTTCCTCGATGCTTTCGCCGGGTTCCACGAAGCCGGCCAGCGCGGAAAACCGCCCTTCGGGCCAGCCTAGCCCGCGGCCGAGCATCAGTTTGCCGTCATGTTCGACCAGCATGATGGTGACCGGATCGGTGCGCGGAAAATGGCTTGCCCCACAGGCGGTGCAATCGCGTTGCCACCCGCCTTTGGCGATCTTGGTATTCCCGCCGCATTGCGCGCAGAAGCGGTGCCTTGCGTGCCAGTCCACGATACTGCGCGCCCCGCCGTAAAGCGCCAGGTCATCAGGGGCGAGCGTTGCCATGAGCGACCACAACTGCGGATTGGCGAGCCTCGGGCTGGCACCTCCGGCAGGCGGGACCGCGGCGAAACACGCCTTGCCATCGTCCAGGCCCAGGAAAACCAGCTCTGCATCTTCCGGCGCATCGGCCAGCGTGCCCCAGGCTAGGCCGCCGGCATCGTCGAGCGCGGGTATCAGGCCGTCGAGCGCCAGCAACCGCGCCTTCCAGTTCATATAGCCTGCCAACCGTTCGGGATCGGCGCGGACGTGATCGGCGCGGTCCAGCCGCGATCCGGTAAACGAAAGTGGGATGGCTCAGGCTCCCTGCATGGCGGCGAGATCGGCCAGCACGGCCTCGGGAAAGCCCTCGTGAATGGGGTAGGCTTCGGACGGCATATATTGCGTCATCATGGTGGCGCGCAGATTGGCCTTGTAGCTGACGACGGCGACCGTGCCAGCCGCCCCGCCCCAGCCATAGGCACCATCCTGGACCCGCCCACCGGCGCCGAAGCCCTGGCCTTCGATCCACGTACCCTTGGTGGTCGCGGTTTCGGGCAGCAGGTTGGACGTGCCCAGCTTGACCGCAGCTTCGCTCATCACGCGGCGGCCGTCGATCATGCCGTAACCCAGCAGCATCGTCAGGAAGCGGTCGTAATCGCGCGCGCTGGAGACAAGGCCCGCCCCGCCGAAGGGGAAAGCCGGCTTGTCGAGATAAACCGAAGCCGCGGCCGGATCGAGCGGGAGGAGATTGCCGCCAAGCACCCCGTAATTGGTGGTGAGACGGCCGACTTCGCTTTTCGGCACGCGGAACCAGGTGCTGTCCATGCCGGTCGGTTCGAAGATCGCGGTGCGCAGATATTCGTCGAACGGCATTCCGCTGACGACTTCGATCACGCGGCCCATCAGGTCGAGCCCGACCGAATAGCTCCATTTCGTACCCGGCTGCAGCACCAATGGCATGCGGGCGAGGTTGTTGGCGAATTTGTCCAGCCCGGCGATTGCCTCGTCGCGGCCAAGGCCGGGGATCGGCAGGCGGCTGACCTGGCCGGGGGAGATACCGTATTTGGCATACATCTCGCGGATCGGGCCCTGCTGGACGATGCCATAGCCAAGGCCCGCAGTATGGGTCAGCAGTTGGCGCACGGTAATCGGCCGCTCGGCAGGTTCAAGATCGGTGACCGAACCATCATAGGTCTTCTGCACCATCATGTTGGAGAATGCGGGGAGTATCTCGGCAATGGGCTGGTCAAGGCCGAGCTTGCCCTCATCGATCAGGATCATGGCCGCCATGCCCGTGATCGGCTTGGTCATCGAATAGATGCGATAGAGGCTGTCCGCATCCGCGCGCTTGCCGCTGCCGAGCGCGAGATCGCCGCGCGCGAGATAGGTCGGTTCGGCTTCGCCCCAACCAAGCGCCGCGACCATATTGGCCAGCTTGCGCCCGCCGACATATTTATCGATCATCGCCTGCACGTGAGGCCATGCTTGCGCCGCTTCAGGCAGTGCCTGCGCAAAGGCGCTGCGGCCCAGCGGTCCCGCAGCCAGCGCGGCGCCTGCGGTGAGCCACGCCCCGCCGCGCAGCAAGGATCGGCGCGAAATTTCCGGTGCGTCGAATTCACGATAAGCCATGAAGCGTCCTCTTTCCCTCAAACTTGTTCCGGCGATTGATGCGGATTTGAAGCTGAACGGTCAATTGCGAAACGAAACCTCTTGCAGCCGCGCGGTGCCCTATCCATATAGGACACATGCTTAATCTGATTTCTTTCCTGTTCGGAATCGTCTCGCTGATCATCGTCATTCCCTCGACCATTCCGCTGCTTGGCTGGGGTAACTGGTTCGCGCTGCCGCTGATCGTGATCGGCGTGGTGATCGGCCAGCTTTCGTCGAGCAATAGTGGGCGTAATTTCAACCTGATCGTGCTGCTGATCGCGGTGATCCGCCTCTCGCTTGGCGGCGGGCTTATCTAAGCGAGCGCCAGCCGCGCAGCCTTGGCGAAGAGGGTCGGCAGGCCCGCTTCGTCCAGTCGGTCGATGGGCCACCATTCGCCGTCGCCCGTGGGCATTTCTCGTCCCGTATAGCGCTGGACAGATAGCTCCAGCGCGAAATGCGTGAAGGTGTGGCGCACCAGGCCGGCGGCGTTCCATTCGCCTTCCAGTGGCGCTTTCGCATCGCCATCCCCGCGGGCGGACCAGCCGTCATCCGGCAGCGAACGCATTCCCCCCAGCATCCCCTTACCCTCACGCCTGACCAGCCACACCGCGCCTTCGCGCTCGATCCAGTAGGCATTGCCTTGCCGCACAGGCTTGACCTTCTTCGGCTCTTTGACCGGAAGCCTGGCCGGATCGCCATTCTTCAGCCCCTTGCACTCCGCAGTCAGCGGGCACAGCAGGCATTTCGGATCGCGCGCCGTGCAGATCGTTGCGCCAAGATCCATCATCGCCTGAGCGAAATCGCCTGCGCGCTTATCGGGCGTGATCGTGTCGGCGCAGCTGCGGATCTGCTTGCGAACGCCCGGCAAGGGCTCATCCAGCGCGAAGAGGCGTGCCACTACGCGTTCGACATTCGCATCGACTACCACCGCGCGCCGACCGAAGGCGATCGCCGCCACGGCCGCCGCGGTGTAAGCGCCCAATCCGGGCAATTCGCGCAACCGCTCCTCCGTATCGGGAAAGCTGCCCAGCTCAGCTACGGCGCGCGCCGCCTTCACCAGATTGCGCGCGCGCGAATAATAACCCAGCCCCGCCCACGCCGCCATGACGTCTTCTTCGGGAGCTGCGGCAAGGTCTCGCACCGTAGGCCAGCGGGCCGTGAACGCTTCGAAATAGGGTTTCACCGCGGCCACCGTGGTCTGCTGCAGCATGACCTCGGACAGCCATACACGATAGGGATCGGGCGCGGCCTCGCCCGGCATCGCACGCCACGGCAATTGCCTTGCATGCGCATCATACCAGTCGAGCAATTTTTTGGAGACTATGGCGGCCACGGCGCGCCTATGGCATGAGCGGCGGCATAATGGGAAGTGACAAGACAGACAGCCGGAAACCGAAGAAGGGTGCAAAGCCTTTCAAGCCCTATGAACGCCCTCGCGGCGGCGGGGCCAAGGCGATTTCCGACCTGATGCCGCAGATCGGCCGTCCGGCCTTCCGCCGCTTCGGCTTCGTGCAGAGCAGCGTGGTCAGCCGCTGGCCCGAAATCGTGGGCGAAACGCATGCCCGCGTCTGCATGCCCGAAATGATCCGTTTTCCCCCGGGCGAAAAGTCCGAAGGCATATTGGAACTGGTCGTCTTGCCCGCGCATGCTCCGCTCATCCAGCAAGTGCTGCCGGAGATAACAGAGCGGGTGAACCGCTTCTTCGGCTATAAGGCAGTGGCGCGGATCAAGATGCGGCAAGGTGCGGTTAAGCCTCCGGAGGACAGAAACAAGGCGAAAGCGCCACCTTCGCTCAAGCCGATTCCGATGGAGTTGGGCGACAGTCTGCGCGATATAGGGGATCCCGAGCTGCGCACCGTGCTGGAATCGCTGGCGCGCAACTTCGGGACCGATGACAACAGGAAAGACTGACGTGCGTTCAATGTCCCGTTTTACCAAGCCGCTAATGATCCTGGCAGCATCGGCGCTCGCCGTTGGCGCTGCCGCGCAGGATAAACCCCGCCCTGAAACCGAGAAGAAAGGCAATTGGGGTACGATGGTCACCGCGACCGAGGGTGGTCACCTGATCGGCAATCCCGATGCTGCCGGCAAGCTCGTAGAGTTCATGAGCTATACCTGTTCGCATTGCGCCGATTTCGCGCGAACGGGCGATGGGGCGATAAAGCTGCTCTATGTGCCGACTGGCAAGGTTTCCTTCGAGGTACGCCACCTCATCCGTGACCCCATCGACCTGACGGCAGCGCTGGCCGCCCAATGCGGAGAACCGTCCAAGTTCTTCGGCAATCACGAAGCACTTATCATCAAGCACGGTGAATGGATGGCCAAGGCCAGGAAAGCCACGCAAGCGCAGACCAGCCGCTGGCGCTTCGGCAGTTTCGCCAGCCGTGCACAAGCCATCGCCAGCGATCTCGATTTTTACGACATCATGGAAGGTCGGGGCTTTACCCGCGCCCAGTTGGACCAGTGCCTGACCGACGAGGCGAAGGCCAATGCGATCGCCAACCAGAGCCAAGCGGATATCGAGAAATTCGATCTCAGCGGCACCCCGACCTTCATCATGGCGGGCAAGACGCTGGATGCGCATGACTGGAAATCACTCCAACCCCATCTCGACGAGTACTTCAAGAGCCCCAAAAGCTAGCATTGCTGCGCTTTTCCGGGGACAGCCCTGTGGACACAGTCTCGGCCCTGCTTCATCTGCGCAAGGGCTTGGAATAGCCTTTTCGGCCAAATTAAGAGGATTTCGATGACACGCAGCCTTCGTTTCGCTTTTGTTGCTCCGATCGTTCTGGCGCTCGCCGCCTGTGGCTCCGGTGCAGAAGAAAGCGCCAATCTCGAAGGGGAAGCCATTGCGGCAGTGCCCGCCCCTGCCGATACGCAATGGCGCGACGTCGCCACCGAAACATCTGAGGGTGGCACTCTCGTCGGCAATCCCGATGCGCCGCTGAAGCTGGTCGAATACGGGTCGCTGACCTGCCCGACGTGCGCGCGCTTCTCTGTCGAGGGGGGCGAGCCTTTGATGGAATATGTCGACAGCGGCCGGGTGAGCTTCGAACTGCGCCAGTTCGCGATCCATGGCCCGATCGACATCACCCTTGGCCGCCTGACCAAATGCGGTGCGGCTGAATCGGTCATTCCGCTGTCGGACCAAGTCTGGGCCAATCTCGAGACCATCATGAATTCCTACCAGGCCAATGCTGATGCCTTTTCGCAGGCCATGGAACAGCCGATCGAGACGCGCTTCGTGACCGGAGCAGAGCGGATCGGCCTACTGGATTTCTTCGCCGCCCGCGGAATCAGCGAAGATCAGGCGCGCACCTGTCTGGCGGACACGGCAGCAATCGAAAAGGCTGCGGGTTTCACTCAGCGCTACGGCTCTGAATTCGACATCGCCGGTACGCCGACATTCCAGTTGAACGGGCAAACGGTGGACGCCAATACCTGGTCCGCTCTCGAACCCATCCTGCAGCGCGCGGGCGCGAGGTAAAGCCGAGTCGGGGGGGCAGACAGCGATGCTCATCAAACAGCTCAGGCTGAGCGGTTTCAAGAGCTTCGTCGAACCCTCCACCTTGCGTATCGAACCCGGGCTGACCGGCGTGGTCGGCCCGAACGGGTGCGGCAAATCCAACCTGCTCGAGGCGATCCGCTGGGTGATGGGCGAAAACTCGCCCAAATCCATGCGCTCGGGCGGTATGGAAGATGTCATCTTCGCAGGGACGGCGACCCGCCCTCCCCGCGATTTCGCCGAGGTCGTGCTCTCCGCCGAAACGGGCGACGCCGAAGAACTAGAGGTCATCCGCCGGATCGAACGCGGCGCAGGCAGCGCCTACCGCGTCAATGGCAAGGACGTGCGCGCCAAGGATGTGGCGCTGACCTTCGCCGATGCCGCCACCGGCGCGCATAGCCCCGCTCTCGTCAGCCAGGGCAAGATCGCGCAGGTCATCGCCGCCAAGCCGGTCGAACGCCGCATGATGCTGGAAGAGGCCGCGGGGATCGCCGGTCTGCACGTCCGCCGTCGCGACGCGGAAAGCAAGCTGCGCTCGACCGAAAAGAACCTCGAACGGCTCGAAGATCTGATGGCGGGGATGGACAGCCAGATCGCCTCGCTCAGGCGGCAGGCCAAGCAGGCCGAACGCTATCGCGCCCTGTCGGACGAGATCAAGACTGCCGAGGCGCGGCTCGTCTATGCCCGCTGGCGCGATGCGGCTGCCGCTGCCGAAGAGGCCAAGAAAGCGGCCGCAGAGGCCGATGCGCAGGTAGCCGCGGCGCAAAAAGCAGCTGACGAAGCGCAGAGGGCGCAGCGTGAGGCGGCGGAAAAGCTGTCAGAGGCGCGCGAGGAGCAGGCCGACCGGCGCGATGATGCCAGCGCGCACGGCCACCGGATGGCGTCGCTTACCAGCCAGCTCGAAGCAGCCGAGCAGCGCCTTGCCGATCTCAACCGCCAGAAGACCCGGCTCGAAGAAGATCGCGGCGATGCCGACCGGCTGACCAAAGATGCGGCCGAAGCCTTGGCTAGGCTTGAGAAGGAACTCGCTGCCAGCGAAAAGTCGCTCGCCGAGGACGAGGCGCGGCGCCCCAAACTCGTCGCTCAGGCCGAAGATGCCGAGCGGGCCAGCCGCACCGCCGAACTGGCGCTCGCCAAGGCGACGGCGGACAATGCTGGGGTAGAGGCGGAATGGCGCGTGGTCGAGGCGGAGGTCCAGCAAGCCAGGACACGCGTGGAACGGTTGCAGGCCGACAGCCGCCGGATTTCCCAGCAACGCGAGGCACTTGCAGGACAGGATTTCGCCGGCGCGGTCGATGCCGCGCGCAGCGCCGCGGAAGAGGCAGCAAACAAGGTCGCGAGCAGCCGCGAGACCATCGAGGAAATGCAGTCTCGCAAGGCTGAATTGCAGGCCCAGCGCGATGAAGCAGCCAGCGCTTACTCCACTGCCAAGGCCGAATTATCGGGAGTTCAGCGCGAATACGATGCGCTGAAACGCGACCGGGAAGCGCGCGAAAGGGCGGCGGCCAAGCGGTCCGGGCGCGAGCAGGCGATCGACGGGATACGGGCTGAAAAAGGCTATGAGAGAGCGGTCGCCGCGGCTCTCGGACGCGACGGCAAGGCGCTGCTCGGCCTGCCCGATGGCGAGAGCGACGGGCGTTACTGGACCGGGGCAAGTGTTCCGAAAAACGTCCCGAACACCCTACTTGATCGGCTCGAACGCTGCCCGGAACAACTCCGCGCACGGCTTGCGCTGGTGCAGGTGGTCGAAGAGGACGATGGCCGCGAATTGAAGCCCGGCGAACATCTGGTCACCATGGACGGCAAGCTGCGCCGCTGGGACGGGCTGGTAGTGCGCGGCGAAGGCGCGGCGGAGGCCGCACGACTGGAGGCGGAGAACCGCTTCGCCGAACTCGATGCGCTGGTGCCCGAGCTGCAGACTGCGGTGGAGCAGGCAGAAGCCCGGCAATCGCAGGCGGCGGACACTCTCTCGGACCTCCAGCGCGATCTTGTCGCGGCGGAGCGTGCGCTGACCGCTGCCAGCGAGGCCGAGCGCAGCGCGCTGCGTGCTCTCGACCAGGCCGAGGCTGCCCGCGAACGCAACGCCGCCCGGCTCGAGGAACTGGCCGAAGCCGAACGCCAGCAGGCCGATATCGTGGCTGGCGCCCAATCGGACCTCGCCGCTGCCGAAGCCAAGCGCGCTGCCCTGCCCGATCCGGCAGCCGGCCGCGCCGCGCTCGAAACCGCGCGGGCGAAGAACGAGGCGTCCCGCACCACCATGCAGGCCCGCGCTGCCGAGCTTGCCGCGCATGACCAGTCGCTTGCCGTCGCCCGCGAACGCACCGCAGCCCAGCGCAGCGACATGGCCAACTGGCAGGCCCGCTCGGGCGAGGCCGCGCGCCGCCTGTCCGACATGGCCCGCCGCTTCGAGGAGATCGAGGAAGAACGCGCGATCTTCGCCGCCAAGCCCGAGGGCCTGATGAAGGAAATCGAGCAGGGCGACACGGTGCGCGAACGGCTCGGCACGCAGCTGGCCGAGGCGGAAAAGGCCCTCGCCGCAGCAAATGCGCAGGCGCAGGCCGCCGATCAGGCGTTGAGCGCCGCGAATGAAACACTCGCCAGCGCGCGTGAAAACCGCGCCGGCCTGTCCGCCCGCGCCGAAAGCCACGATGCGCGCCGGATCGAGATGGCCCGCACCTCGGGCGAGCGATTCCAGTCCCCTCCCCCGCTCCTGCCGGGCAAGTTCGACTTTGCCGAAGACAGCGTGAAATCCGCCGATGACGAGGGCGAGGAAATGGACCGCCTGACTGCGAGCCGCGAACGCATCGGCCCGGTCAACCTCGTCGCCGCCGAGGAACTGGAGCGGATCGAAAGCGAGCACGGCACCAATGCCGCTGAACAGCAGGAACTGCGCGAGGCGGTTGCCCGGCTGCGCGGTTCGATCGGCAATCTCAACCGTGAAGGGCGCGAACGGCTGCGCGAGGCTTTCGAGCAGGTCAACGGCCATTTCATGCGCCTGTTCACCCGCCTGTTCGAAGGGGGCGAGGCGCATTTGGCGCTGATCGACAGCGACGATCCACTGGAAGCGGGGCTGGAGATCTTCGCCCAGCCACCGGGCAAGCGCCTGCAATCCCTCACTCTGCTGTCGGGCGGCGAACAGGCGCTGACCGCCACCGCACTGATCTTCGCGCTATTCCTCACCAACCCGGCCCCGATCTGCGTGCTGGACGAAGTCGACGCGCCGCTGGACGATGCCAATATCGACCGCTTCTGCGACCTGCTGGAAGCGATGGTGAAGGAAACCGACACCCGCTACCTCATCGTCACCCACAACGCCGTGACAATGAGCCGCATGCACCGCCTGTTCGGCGTGACCATGATCGAAAAAGGCATCAGCCGCCTCGTCAGCGTGGACCTCGGCGGCGCGGAAGAACTGCTGGCGGCGGCAGAGTAGACGGGACCGATGTCTGGAGCCGCGGTGGATTTGCACCGCGCCACTGGCAAAAGCACTGACAGAGACTGGCAGGCGCGTTGAAGTCGGCGTAACCCGCTGTTTAGAGATTTGATCCAGTTTCGGAGAAACATCTTAGGCAGCAGGCAACAGGGTGTAATCTGCCTGTTGCTTCCGATTCGAGGCCATTCATGACAATTCAACGCATTCTCAAGATTGCCGTTCTTGCGTTGCTCTTCGCGGCTGCTCCTGCGATTTTTCTATTTCTCAGCAGCCTGTGGACTGTGCTGATGAAGGCCGATGATGAGCACAGAGAGGACGCTCTCGTCATATTGGCGAGCGATGTCTGGTTTGCGAAAGATCGTCAGTTGCGCATCTCCAACCTCAGCCAGAATGAATATTCATATCGGGAGATAAGGCCGGTCCTGGTTTTGGCTGATCCCGGCCCACCCCCGAAACCACCCTTGGTCATCAGATTTCCGTCGTGCAGCGATCCTGAGATAATCGAGGATCCCAATAAATTCCGCCTTTACTCGTCAACTGGCTATCCATTCTCTTTGCGAAGACAAGACATTGCCGATGCCGGCAATCTTCGCTTCGCAGAGAAGTTGGGTGTGGCGCGGCTCGCATTCTTGAGGTCCTGCCTGCTGGCCACGCCCTTCGCCGGCTCCTGCGGCAGGTGGCTCGATAGTCAGGCAGTGGGTGATGATGAGATCATCCCGGTGCTGTTGAAAAGGCAGCAGCTAGAACTTTCCGATAATGGGCTGTGTTGGCCACAAAGCGAGTTGGTGGGGCCAGACACGAAGGGCGACGAGTCCTCGGCTGATTAGGAAGCAAAGCGTGCAGCGGCGGGCCATCCCTCAGGAGATGTTGGCCGCCTTAAGCTCGCAGCCAAGATTTTTCACCAATCCACCTGCCATGTAAAACGATCGTTTTACATGGGGCCTGTCATCGTCTATCCGTCTCAAATGGATAGAACCGATGCGCTAACTCTCGCCGCCGAGCGGCTCTTCGACCAGAACGGCTATACCGCTACCGGCATGGACAGGCTGACGCAGGCCGCGGGCATGTCGAGCCGGACCCTTTACAAGCATGCTGGCAGCAAGGCGGCGCTGATGGGCCGGGTGCTTCAGGCGCGCGACCGGCGCTTCATGGAGAGCATGGATGTGGCCAGCGTGGATGCGCTGTTCTCCGCATTGGAAGAATGGATCCGCAACGAGGGTGCGCGCGGCTGTTTCTTCCTGCGTTCCCTGGCCGAGACTGGCGGTGACACACCCGAAATCGCCGCCGCGGTCAGCGCGCACAAGGCGGCGTTCGTGAAGCGAGTTCACCAGGTCGTGGCCGCAGACCTCGGCTATGACGATCCCGCTCTCGCCGAACAGATCCTCGTTCTGATCGAGGGCGCAACGCATGCCGCAGTCTATCGCGGTGTCACGGCCGTATCGGCGGCGCGCTCCGCCGCGGCGATGCTGATGAAGGCGCGCGGGTGAGCCCTGCGCTTCGCATCGGTGCAACCGGCTTCGGTCTGATTGCTCTTTGTTACGGTTTTGCGCGCTTCGCCTTTGGGCTGTTCCTGCCGCGGATCGACGCCGAATTGCACCTCGGCCCATCGCTGAGTGGCATGATCTCGGGCGGGGCCTTTGCGGGTTATTGCCTTGCCATCATCGCGGCGGCCGCGCTGACCGAGAGGCTGGGCGCGCGCGCAGTGGCGATGGCGGCGGCGATCATGGCGGCACTCGGCATGGCGGGTATCGCGCTGGCGCCTTCGCCCATCCTCCTCGCGTTCGCCGTGGTTGTAGCGGGATGCAGCGCGGGCCTTGCCTCCCCTCCGATGGCGGCAGCCGTGGCCTCCGCCGTACGAAGCGACCGTCAGGATGCGACGAACACGGTTATCAATGCCGGGACCAGTGCGGGCGTCGCCCTGTCCGGGCTGATCGCTCTGGCCGTGCACGGGCAATGGCGAATGACCTTCGCGGTCTTTGCCGGGCTGGCAGCCGTGCTTGCGATTGGCGCCGCTATCGCTCTTCCTCCGTCACGCGAGAGCCGGCCACCAGGGGGTTTGCCGCCGATCACGGGGACGCTGGCGCGCCTTATCATCGCGACCTTTCTCGCCGGGATGGCAAGCACTGCGATATGGTCGTTCGGCGGTCAGCTCGTCTCGGAAAACCTGGGTTGGGGACCGGCAGGAACCGCAGCGCTGTGGATCGCCATCGGCGCAGGCGGAATAGCCGGAGCGTCGGCGGGCAATCTCATTTCGCGCTTTGGTTTGGGGCAAGTCCATCTGACGTTCTGCGCGGCGCTTGCGATCACCATCGGCGCGGTTGGGGCCGGAGTGGCAAGCACGGAACTGGTCCTGGCAAGCGGTGCCCTGTTCGGAGCGGCCTATGTAATGCTGACCGGCGTCTATCTCGTCTGGGGCATCCGCGCATTGCCGGACCGGCCCGCCACCGGATTGACGATCGGCTTCCTGTCGCTGGCCATCGGGCAGACCGTCGGCGCGCCGATCTTCGGCCTGTTGCTGGGCGGGCCCGGCATGACGATTGCGATTATCGCTTTCGGCGCCCTTGCGCTGCTGGCTGGTGCAGTCCGCCCCGGCCTTTCCCCTAACCGGCCATCATGAGCCGCAATCCGCGTTATACTGTCCCCGTGCACAGGGCTTTGGCCCAGTCGGCGCGTTCTACCGCCTCGGCGTCGCGGGCGGCCTGCTCCCAGTCATAGGCAACCAGATGGAAGCTTGCCTGCCAGCTGCCGCCATCGTCGCTGACAGTGGCATAGCGCGCAAAGGGCGAGCCGTTTTCCATGGCGTGGGGAAAGGGATTATCGTCCTCATAGGCAGGAAGGCCGACGCTGCCCGGGTTTACGATAAGCCGCCCGTCGCGCAGCATGACCGCGCGCGGGACGTGGGTGTGGCCACACAGGATCAGGCGCGTCGAGGCTTCGCCTGCCCGCTCTTCCACTTCGGCGAGCGTGGCGGGGCGCACGGCGGTCTCGGTCACCGTTTCGAGGAAATAGACCAGATCGCTGGACGGGGTGCCGTGTACCATGAGCACGTCCTCGGCCAGCTGCAGGGTAGGTGGCAGCGATGCCATCCAGGCCAGCTGATCGTCGCGCAGCGTTTCGCGCGCTCGCCTGTCCGACAGCCCCATGCGCGCGGGATCGCCTTCGAGAACCTGCCGTTCGTGATTGCCGCGGATCGTTGGCAGGTCCAGCGCCATGAGGCGGCCTGCCGTCTCGCGCGGCCAGAGTGCGCCCGAGCAAATGTCCCCAAGATTGACGATCTGGTCGACGCCAAGCGCCTGTGCATGGGCGAGGACCGCATCGAGGGCGGCGATGTTACCGTGGATATCGGAGAGAACGGCGATTTTCATGGCCGATGCATCTTGCCCGCCATAAACCCGGCTGTCGAGGCGGAACCCTGGGACTGCAGCGACCCAGCAACGCCGTCTCAGGCCATCATCGCGGCCTTGAGTTCGTTACGGATGGCCTTGAGGCGGGTCAGCAGGTCGGATTTGTTCAGCGTGTCGGACGGCGGCGTTTCTGCGGCAGACGCCGCCTCTTCCGCAGGCTGGTTCAGCGCGGCTTTCGCGCCCTTGAGGGTATAGCCCCGGGAATTGACCAGATCATCGATCCGTTCGACCAGCGCCACGTCTTCGGGGCGATAATACCGGCGGCCACCGCTGCGCTTGAGCGGTTTCAGCTGCGGGAATTGCTGTTCCCAATAACGCAGCACATGGGTCTTGATACCGGTAGCGGTGGCGACTTCGCCAATGGTGCGCAGCGCGCCCGCCTCCTTGTGATCTTCAAATTCGGCCATGCGCCATCCTTAGGCCAGCGGATCAGCCGTGCGCAATCCGCTCTTTCAACAGCTGGCTGGCGCGGAAGGTCATCACGCGGCGGGGCGTGATCGGCACTTCGACACCGGTCTTGGGATTGCGGCCGACGCGTTCTTTCTTGTCGCGCAGCACGAAGCTGCCGAAGCCCGAAATCTTCACGTTTTCGCCATTGGCGAGGGCATCGCACATCTTCGCGAGAATTTCTTCCACGAGGTCTAGCGATTCCGCCCTGCTCAAACCCATCTTGCGATTGATGGTTTCAGCCAGATCGGCGCGAGTGAGCGTTCCAACGGAGCGCATCATATCCATCGTTCTTCCTTCCCCAGAAGCGACCCTGGGTTCGATCAATGGTTACAACATACTGTATTTGGCCAATTCCGGCAATGGAGCTGGTAGTTTTATTTTGCCGAATACTAGAGGCGTGCCAAAGCGGCACCCCAGGTAAATCCGCCGCCCATGGCCTCGAACATCACCAGATCGCCTTCCTTGATTCGCCCGTCCTTGCGAGCAACGTCGAAGGCCAGCGGAACCGATGCGGCCGAAGTGTTGGCGTGCTGATCGACGGTAACCACGACCTTGTCGGGCGACAGGCCGAGCTTGCGTGCCGTAGCGTCAAGTATGCGGGCATTGGCCTGATGCGGCACCACCCAGTCGATATCATCGGCCACGATAGAGGCATCATCGAGCACTTCGTTCAGCACTTCGGCGAGGTTCACCACCGCATGGCGAAACACCTCGCGCCCCTTCATGCGCAGCTTGCCGACCTCCCCCGTGGTGGAGGGCCCGCCGTCGACATAGAGCAGGTCCTTATGCGCGCCGTCGGCATGAAGCTTGGTGGCGATGATGCCGGGCCCATCCGCCTCCACTTCGCGCGACTCGATGACGACCGCGCCGGCACCGTCGCCGAACAGGACGCAGGTGGTGCGGTCTTCCCAGTCGAGAATACGGCTGAAAGTTTCCGCGCCGATGACCAGCGCTTTCTTCGCCATGCCGGTGCGCAGTAGCGATTCCGCCGTGCCCAGCGCGTAAAGAAAGCCCGAGCAAACGGCCTGGACGTCGAATGCCACGCCGCCGCGACAGCCAAGCGCGCTCTGCACCTGAGTCGCGGTGGCGGGAAAGGTATGGTCGGGCGTCGCGGTGGCCAGCACGATCAGGCCAATCTCGCTTGCATCCACTCCGGCATCATCCAGCGCTTTGCGCGCAGCTTCGGTCGCCAGCGTTGATGTGGTTTCGCCCTCACCCGCTATATAGCGCTGGCGGATGCCGGTACGCTCGACGATCCAGTCGTCGCTCGTATCGACGCGTTCTTCGAGATCGGCATTGGTCACGCAATTCTTCGGCAGCGCACTGCCGCTGCCGGTAATCACCGCACGAATCATTTGGCCCCCAGGCTTCCGGTGTCGATGGCACCGAGATCCTTCGCGATGCGGTTGGTAATGTCGTCTTCCAGCAGCCGCGCCGCGACTTCCACCGCATTGGCCACGCCCTTGGCGTTGGCGCTGCCATGGCTCTTCACGACCACGCCGTTGAGGCCGAGGAAGACCGCGCCATTGTGGTTGTTGGGATCGAGATGATGCTTCAGCAGCTCGGTAGCGGGCCGCGAAACGAGGAAACCGACCTTGGAACGGAAGGACGACGAGAATGCACTGCGCAGCAGATCGGTTACGAAGCGCGCTGCGCCCTCGATCGCCTTGAGCGCGATATTGCCTGAAAAGCCGTCGCAAACGACCACATCGCATTCGCCGCGATTGATCTTGTCGGCTTCGACATAGCCTTCGAAGTCCATCGCCAATCCGCCAGCCGTGCGCAAGCGATCGGCGGCAGCCTGGATGTCTTCGGTGCCCTTGGTTTCTTCGGTGCCGATGTTGAGCAGGCGCACACGTGGCCGCTCACGGCCAGTGACAATCCGCGAATAGGCGGCACCCATGATGGCGAACTGCACCAGATTGCGCGCATCGCATTCGCGATTGGCGCCAAGGTCGAGCATGATGACGTCATTGTCGCCCAGCGTGGGCAGCAGGGCCGCGAGCGCAGGCCGGTCGAGACCGGGCATGGTGCGCAGGGCAAGCTTGCTCATCGCCATCAGCGCGCCGGTATTGCCGGCAGACACCGCAGCCCCCGCCTCGCCGCGTTTCACGGCGTCGACAGCGAGACCCATACTGGTGGTCTTTGCGCGGCGCAGAGCTCTCGACGGCTTTTCATCGCCCGCGACGACATCCTCGCAATGAAGGATCTCGCTAGCTTCGGACATGCCGGGATGATTGGCCAGCGCAGCCCTGATCTTCGTCTCGTCACCGACCAGCAGGAACTTGAATCGGTCGTGACGCCTGCGCGCAAGCGCGGCGCCCTCGACCATTACGCGAACCCCTTCGTCCCCGCCCATCGCGTCAACGGCGATACGCGGTAAACTCATGACGTTCTCCGGTTCAAGCTAAGGTCTTAAAGGCCCTCGGGAGCGAGAACTTCGCGCCCGTTATAGTAGCCGCAGTGCGGGCAAAGATTGTGCGGGCGCTTCAGTTCGCCGCAGTTCGAGCATTCGTGATGCGCCTCTACCGAGAGCGAATCATGCGAACGACGGTTGCCACGACGGTGGGGCGATACTTTTCTCTTGGGGACGGCCATCTCGGCACCTGTTCCTCAAACAATTTCAGTCAATTTCGGTGGCCGCCCTAGGGGACAGGCAACCATCGCACAAGAGGCGCGATGAATGCATTGTCCCGACCGTGACGGTGAAGGCGCGCGCTATAGCGAATTTTCCGAAGGATGCAAGCGAAGCGGAGGATTATCGCTAGATATCGATTCCGGCAATCGGTCCGCTACGACTTGCCTCACCGTGGTCCGACAGCGCTATCAGCTTTCCGTCCCTCTCGGGCATATCGGCAGGCAGGCACACATCCCAGGCGAGTCCCATCTTCTCAAGCTGCCTTATGAAAACATACCCCCAATCGCTTTGCCCCGGCAACAGCCCGATACGCGCTGAGCCCGGATAGGCATGGTGATTGTTGTGCCACGCCTCCCCCATCGTCGGCAGAGCGGCCCAAGGAACGTCGTAGGCCTGCACCCCCGCTTGCCGCACCAGATAGCTTTGCGGCCCCCGATTATGCGCCAGATAGCCCACAAACCAATGTCCGTGGACGGTAATCACGACGCGGGCACACACACCCCAGATCACGAAACTCCAGCCCCCTGAGAGGTAGAGGATCGCGGCAACCGGCAATTGCTGTGCCATCCAGTACCGTTCGAAAAAGCGATAGAGGGGTTTTCCTTCGATCTCCGACAGGTCGAATTCCGGGGGATTCTCAAGGTCCAATCGGCAATGCATCTGCCACCATGCATCTTTCAGCATCGATTCTCCGTGCGAAAGATAGGGATGGCAACGTTGCTGGCGTTGCGCCCAATCCCGCAAATCGTGCGTGCGCACTATCCATAAGGGGCCGCTCATTCCCGCGATCGTGCCGCACCAGATCAGAAACCGTTCAACAGGCCGCGTTGTCCGGAAGCTGCCGTGAATGAGAAGGCGGTGAAAGCCGACCGAATGGCCCAGCAGCACAAAAAAACCGGTAAGGGCGAGGAACACCAGAAACGCGGGTAGCGTGAAGAATATCGGCCCGAGAACCAGCGCCGCGAGGAGCATGGAGCCGTTCCAGAAACTATGGACGGGGTCCCACACCACTCTTCCGGCGAAGGCGTTGGCGCCCCGGTCATCGCTAATCCAGTTGACGTCGCACTTATCCCGCATGGCACACTCCAGTAAGGCGATTAAGTAATTACTTAACCCCTATGGACTGGAAAGTGTTTAAGCAAGCCCTTACATGGATATCATGCAACGCATCTTCGAAGCCCTGAGTTCTGCTATCCGCCGCAAGATCCTCGCCTATCTGGGCGATGGCGAGTTGACTGCCGGTGAAATTGCCGAGCGGTTCGACGTGTCGAAACCCGCGGTTTCGCAGCATTTGACCGTGCTCGAGAATGCCGGCCTCGTGACCCGCGAAAAGCGCGGGCAATATGTGTATTATCAGGTTGTGCAGGACAATTTGGTCAACACTCTCAACGGCTACGTTCAAGAAGTCTGCCCGGTCGCAAAGCCGCTCAAATCCGAAGCGGCCTTGCGCAACAAGCCGAAAAACTAACCCAAAACCGAATCGCTCACGAAGGCATTCGTCTTGCGTTCCTGGCCGAAGGTACTGGTGGGGCCGTGGCCGGGGATGAAGGTGACATCGTCGCCCAGCGGCCATAGCTTCTGGGTGATCGCGTCGATCAGGTCCTGGTGATTGCCCATCGGGAAGTCGGTCCGTCCGATGCTGCCCTGGAAGAGGACATCGCCTACCACGGCGAACTTGCTGGGCCGGTGGAAGAACACCACGTGGCCGGGCGTGTGGCCAGGGCAATGGATGACTTCCAGCGTCAGATCGCCGACCGTCACCGTATCGCCATCTTCCAGCCAGCGATCGGGTTCGAAAACCTGGCTGTTCATACCGTAGCGCGCGCCGTCTTCATCGAGGCGGCTGATCCAGAACCGGTCCGCTTCCTGCGGTCCCTCGATCGGCAGGCCGAGTTCCTTGGCGAGCACGCCCGCCTCGCCGCAATGGTCCATATGGCCGTGGGTGATGAGGATCTTTTCCAGCTCCACGCCCGATCTCTCGACCGCCGTCTTAAGCTTGTCGAGATCGCCGCCCGGATCGATCAGCGCGCCCTTGTTGGTCGCGGTGCACCAGATGAGCGAGCAGTTCTGCTGGAGCGGCGTAACCGGCACGATACCGGCCTTCATCGGAGGCGTGGGAGCTGTGTCTGTCATGCCTGCTAGATGGCGGGAGGCCGCTGCGAATGCAATGCCGGGGCGTCTCGGCTGACTCGATCCGCGTGCGTATGTTGCCGGGGGTGGGCGATGGATTGCCGCGGAGCCTTCGGCTCCTCGCAATGACTCAGGATTACGTCATTGCGAGCCGCAGGCGAAGCAATCCATGGCGCGGCGTCTAGCCACCAGTCTTTGACGCCATGAAGGCGGCGACATCGCATCGCCGCCCTCCATTTCGCGCAGAAATCAGCGGGTCTGGAAGTCCACCACGCGGCCGTCGGAACGGAAGACGCAGGTGAATTCATCGCGGTTGTAATCGCGGGTTTCGATGCGGCCCTGAACGTAGACATAGTCGCGTTCCTGCTGGTTCACGCTTTCGATGCGGACCCGGCCATAGCGCGAGGCTTCGCGGCCGCAGGCGTCCACTGCCGCGCGTTCGAAATCGCCGCGGGCGTTATAGCCATAATCGCTGCCGCCACCGCCGAGGATGGCGCCGAGAATGCCGCCCCCAAGGCCGCCGCCGTCCTGACCATAACCGCCCTGTCCGTATGAGGCGCAGCCGCCGAGCAGGATGGTGCCGGCAAGGGCTGCGGGGATAAGTATCTTTTTCATCGCTTCTCTCCAACTGATGCCCGGCGATCCACCAACCCGCGGGGTTGGGAAAGGTACGGGCGAGCCAAGCGATTGTTCCGCCGCGCTAATTCGGGCCGTCAGATCCGCCCGCCCTTCCATACCACGCGCCCGATCACTTCCACTTCCTCGCGGGCGAGGTCGATCGGGGCATAGGCTTCGTTGGCGCTGATCAGGGTGATTCTGCCCGGCGCACTCGCCTGGACCTGCTTGACGTGGAGGGTGTCTCCGATGCGGATTACGTGGATTCCTTCGCCGCTGCGCTTGTTGCGGTCGACGAAGATTTCATCGCCGCTGCGCAAGGTCGGTTCCATGCTGTCGCCCTCTACCCGGATGGCGGAGAGATCGGCCCCTTCCAGCCCCATTTCGCGCAGCCAGCGGCGGGAGAAACGGAAGGCGTCGAAGGCGATTTCCTCTGCCGAGAAAGCCCCCGGCCCGGCCGAGGCATCGAGCGCCAACCGCGGCACCGCAACGAAGTCCGAGGCCTGAAAACCGCCTGCATTTTCAACCCGTTGCACCGCCGCATCGGCGCCCAGCTCAACCTCCCCCACCCCGAAGAATTCGGCCAGTTTCCGCCGGTCCGCCTCCTCCAGTTTGCGCGGGCTTCCCTTGCGCACGAATTGCTGGAGATAGCTGGGATTGCGGCCCAGCATGGCCGACAGCGAGGCCAGGCTGGTGCGGCTTTTCTCGGTCAGTTCGACCAGCCGCGCCCGGTCCGAAGTCATCTCTGCCATCGCCATTCCTGCCTTTCCGCACTGTTCCGGATTTGCGCCCGAACACCCTCTTGATCGGGCCACCATCGGACCGATCACCCCGTTTAACGAGAAAATTCCTATACCATAGGATTTTTCCTAGACAAGTAGGATTTCGGCTGGAACGAATAGGGAACAGAGCGAGCGATTCGCCCCATATTCTTTCAGAGGAGCCCCGCCATGTTGATTCGCAGAATCGAGAAATTCCTCCGCCAGCACGACATGCCGGCGACCAAGTTCGGCCGCCTCGCCGCGCATGATCCGCGCTTCGTGCTGGACCTGCGCAATGGCCGCGAACCGCGCGGCGTTACCGAGGCGCATATCCGCAGCTTCATTTCCGGCTTCGACGCCGCGGTGGTCGAGGCCGCGCTGGCAGACGCCCAACTTATCGCAAACGCAAAGGAAACCGCCCGTGTCCAGTGAAGCCAGCCCCCCTCGCCCGGCCAAAATCCGTCCTCAAAATCGCCGCTCCGCCACCGACCATTTGCGCACCGCGCTGATGAATCTGTGCGATCACCGCGCGCAGGTGCTCACGCATAGCGAGAGAGCATGGGCCAGCATCACCTTCGCTGGCACGCGCCACCGGCTCGCCCTGCTGTTCGCCGGGGCCGAGGCGGTGGCCGCGGGCGAGCAGTTCATCGCCTGCCTGCCCGAACACGAATTCGCCATTCCGGGCCAGCTGGTCGCCGATGCCGGGATCGTGGAGGTCGAACACCGGCTGATGCCCAGCGAACGCATGGTGGTGCAATGCGATTTGCTGTTGCTGGAGGAGAGCTGATGCGCCGGACCTTGCGGCCTCAATACCCCGCCGCGAGGTCCATCTGCGGTTCGACCTTTTCGCCCTTGTGCCAGCGATCGAGGTTTTCGATGAAACGGTCCGCGCTGCGCTGGAACATCTTGCTCTGCGCGCGGCCGGACAGGTGCATGGTGACCTGCGCATTGTCGAGGCCCCACAAGGGGTGGTCTTCGGGCAAAGGTTCGGGATCGGTCACGTCGAGCAGCGCGGCCTCGATCGACTTCGCCTCCAGCGCGGCGACCAGATCGTCCTGCTTCACCACATCGCCGCGCGCGATGTTCACCAGCACGGCGTTGGGGCGCATGGCGGCCAGCTCCGCCTCGCCGATCATGTGCCGGGTTTCATCGGTGGAGGGCACTGCCAGGATCACCCAGTCGAACTCGCCCAGCTTCTCACGCCATTCACCGGGCCGCAAGGCGCCCTCCCCGCCCGACCGGCGCACGGGTACCACCTTCATGTCGAAGGCTTCGAGCCGGGTCTTGATCAGGCTGCCGATCGCGCCGAGGCCCAGCAGCAGCACCCGCTCCCCCGCCAGCTCGCGCTTGCCGGGGCTGTCGGTCAGCCACTCGCGCCGGTCCTGCGCGCGCACCACCTCGCGATAGCCCTTGGCATGGGCCAGCATCAGCATGACGACATATTCGGCGATGGTCAGCGCATTGATGCCCACGCCATTGGTCACGGTAACGCCGCGCTCCTCCAGCAGGTCCAGCGGCATGAAATCGAGCCCCGCATAGATCGAATTGAGCCATTTCAGACTGGTGGCCGCCTGCGCGATCTCGACCATGGGCGCGGTCTCGTTAAGGTCGAACCAGCCGATCTCCGCCTCCGGCGCAAGCTTGAGCGCCTCGTCCTTGCTGGAGAACCACAGCGGCTCCACCCACTCAGGCAGACGCGGCTCCACCAGCGGGCGGATCATGGCGGACATCACGGCTTTGGTCATGCGGGGGCAACCTCTCTTCCCTTGTGCCGTGCCGGTAGACGGGAAGCGCGGGCGCGGATCAAGTGCGGGGTGGGGATTTTGGGGGTGGTGTGGGGGACAGTCAGTCCAAACCATTTGGAAGTTTGGTCGCGCACCAAGGACAATACGAGATCGTAATGACCGACGACCCGCCATCATGGATTATGAGCCCGTAACTATCCCGCTTTTGCGAATAGTGGATCAAACAGTCGGGGCACTCAAATCGATCCGGATGGTCAGCGCAGGCGTTCTCGACGTTCGCGCGCATCATTTCGCAGCAATGCTTTGTCATGCCGCTCTTTCCCACAATGATTTTACGTCAGCAATCGGGTCGTTAGCTGCCCAACCGCTCCTCACACCTCGCTAGCTCGGCATTTCTGTCGCGAACTGGATGGCAATCTGAAATAGTCTACGACGAGCTATTTGGCGGAGTTCTGGTCGACTGCGAACCTATTCTCTTTAAAGAACAGATACCAAACTAACAGCAATCCAGAGATTGCTCCTACTGCAGCGGACAGCTGGCTCGAACCGCCATCATTAAAATGTGTCAGGCCGCTCAGACTACCTATTGAGAATGCAAAACCGGCAATGCGGGCTGATTTTCCATCCAAGAAGAAATTTGCGACGCCGCATCCGATAAGCGCGCTCAATACAATTGATAGCGCCACCACAAAGCCAGAAAGAAGCACGGACTGCAGTCTCCCATTCCTGCATTTTAAGCGCCATTGATGGCACGACACAAAAATGTCCGCAATCGGGTCGTTAGCAGTCGGACAGCTTTTCTCGTGCGTGCACTATTATCGGATGGTCGCTTTTAAGGCGCTGTGCTAATGGCCCGTAGCGTCTGCAATTGGGTGGGAAGCGGAAAGTCAGCTTAGCACCAAGTTCAGCTATTAGCGGTCGAACGGCTTTCGGGATGTCCCTCTAACCACCAATCGATGATTTCTATTGAACTCACCAAGGCTCCGTATGTTCTTGAAATGCCCTCACCTGGCTTGAGGGTCGGAACGGCTATTTCTTCTTCGCTCTCGACAGAACCATCGAAATATGATGCCTTGATGACTACTGTCTGAGGCTCACTGGCCTGCATCCAGTTATTCTCAATGATAATCCGCAGTATATTAGTTTGATATTTAGGAGGGATTGCTTCCGGCCGGGGACTTCTCGAATCGTCGTATACGTGACTTTCTGCCGACGAAAGCACTATAACTCTAAGTCCGCCTACGTTTATGCGCGCTTGTTCGCGAACGCTTTCGCACGGTGCCTGTTGATCTATCCGCTGCTCAATGGGCTTCGTTCGCCTCTTACTCCAAAACATGCAACTTCTCCTGCCCGTCGGCCATCGATTTTAGTTCTGGCAGAGGTTATTGGATGACCGCTAACGTTGGAAGAGATAGATGATTTGTATGGCAAGATTGGGGTCGTTAGCTGACAGACTGGTTTCGGTTCGAACCGTGGCAAAGCTGCCAGTCGGCTTTCGGTGAGCGCTCCCAAGTTGCGCAAGGTCAGCAGTTGGGTGGAAAGCAGCCATCAGCGACGGCGGAAAAAAATCGCCCAAGTAAGGAGGGCGTAGGCGAGCACTTCGCTTGTGATGAGCCATCTCGTGAAGGTGCTACTCTGGGCTCGACAGGCGGCCCCCTCAGCACCTTGGAAACAATCGCCCATAGATGTGAAGGTGAACAAGGCCGCTGCCACGATGAAGTATGCGAATGTCCACCAGCCAAAGGCAATCAGTTTTTTTCCGTTCATGGACCGAGACTGGCGCATGAAACGAACGGCGGCAATGAGGTCGTTAGCTGCCGGTCCGCTCTTGGCGTATAGCTAGCTCGGTGGAGCCATCGTCAGATGGGGTGGGAAGCAGACGTTCAATCTGCCAGCCGCATTGGTTCGTGATATATCTCGAACGAGAGGTTCGTAAGATCCAATGGCGTGGTATTTTCGGGACCCCAGGCATGTCCTTCCAACTGGTCCAATTTACCGTCATGCATGAACAACACGAACCCAAGACCGTGCTCTAATCCTTCAACGCGTGCATGTGTGGCGTTTCCAAGCGTGTTAGGGCAATGCACCGGTGGCACATCGTCCGGCACATCAATATCGGTGAAGAAGCCACCACCCGAGTTCTCGCGCCTTGTTACGACAGCGCGCCTAAGTTGGGCTTCCAGCGCCGAAGCTATCCTAGGAGTCTCCGCAAAGATCGCTCGCAGGGCCGCTGTTTCCATTTCAGTAAAGCGCGTCATCAACCAACTGTATCACAAACTTGGCAGCGCCTGAACGACTGCAAAGGGATCGTTAGCCGAACGTCCGCTTCGCCCAGTTCCCTGCCAGAACCGGACTCAGCATGGTTATGGCATTGGGTACTGGCGCACCATTGGCCGCGCTGCTGATCGGATGTCCCGTCTTCAATGGCCTTTTCGACTAACGGAATCTCTCGATAGGCCGTTACCTACGGCGCGGTCTGTATTTGAACGTCACTACAACCTTGCGTACCCTCCAGCAGGTTGGATGATCGCGCCGGCATCAAAAAATGCCAACGCAACCTTTGTTCTCTCACTCGGTTACAGAACAAGCACGATTATACTCACAATGGCCCCAGCGAACAGCGCAATCAGGACCATCTCCACGATAGTGAATTTGTCGATATGATCTGAGCGGAACTGGCCGTATCCCGCCGGATTCTTGCTCGCCATACTGGCGATTTCGAACGCGCTGGCCTGCTTGCCAAACCAGCGTTTCAATTGGACCACTTCTTCATCGCTTACATCCGGGTACCGGTTCAGCAGGATTTCGATGCTATCGAAACGTGCGGATGGATCGGCAGGATCTGCCTTGTTCTCAAACATAATTTCACCTGAATTTTTGACATAGAAATCTCGCCCTCGGCGAGGCGATCAGGTGAGTTTTGGCGGAGCTCTGGTTGGAGGCAGGATATGCCGGCCCTGAAAAGGCGGTGGCCCTGTCTGTTTTGGAGGGCCGCTGAAGGCGTTTGGCTGAGCAAAATCCGCTTGCTGAGGCTCCGAGACGGGAAGTCTCGGAACAACCGGCTCGACGGTCAGAGCTTGCCGTGATGCCTCATCCCGTTGAACGAGAATCGCGACTTCATAAGTGGTCGCGTCGAAAGCCGATCCACGGTCGCGATACGTCGGTATGGCAGAGGACGGCGTGGCCTGAAATAGCACAGCGACCAGGATTGAAAGCAATCCCAGTCGGAAGAGAAGTCTGTGCAGGCGCAAAACAGTCACCCAGGCGATTTATTGCTACTCGCGGCGCAAAACAAGTGCAGGCTAGAGCCATTGGCAACCGAGCGTGAGCAAAAGGGTTTCTAGCAAAAAGCTTTGTAAACCAGGCAATGAGCCTCCGCACTGAGCGCTACGGTGCGAAAACAGTCGCAAACCTTAGTTCGACTAAGACTATGCATCGATTGGCGACGGCTCGAAAGTGATACGAAGGTGCTTCGACGGTGTTAATTTGGGCATACTTAGGCTCGGATGTACCGATGGCGGCTTTCGGGCTTTCCGACTGAGGAGCGGACATTCGGTCAGTCACCTCATGTCCTGTAACCCAATGGATTCAAGGGAACGCAACCGCGTAGGCTTGGGAAGACGGTGCGGGTTGGGGCGAGGTCGCGCCATGGATTGCCGGGTGGCCCAGCAGGGCCGTCTTCGACTCCGCCTTTCGCTCCTCGCAATGACGGGAGGAAGCTTACCCCGTCATTGCGAGCGTAGCGCGGCAATCCATGGGGGCTGACAACCCGCTGCCCCCCAAAAAATCAATCCAGCTTCCACTCCCAGCCGAGCGGGTCGCCGTCCATGACTTCCACGCCTTTGGCCGCCAGGGTCGCGCGGATGGCGTCGCTGGTGGCGTAGTCTTTTTCCACCTTGGCATCCTTGCGGCGCAGGATTTCGGCTTCGATTTCTTCTTCTTCGATCTCGGCCGATTGCGGGCGGATGCGTAGATCCTCGCGGGTGAGTTGGAGCACCCCCAAGCCCAAGACTTGGTCCATTTTTTCTATCAAATTCTCAGCAGACTTACGTCCAATTCCTGCTTGTATCGTCCCTTCGAGTAAAGTCAGGGCGACACTGGTATTCAAATCATCAGAAATAGCATCTTCGAAGCGCGCAATCCGCGCATCTATCGCCTGCTGTACGTCAAGCTCGGAGCCGTTGTTTTTGGCTCTCATCTTATCCACCGCCATCACGATCCGCTTCAGCCGCGTGAGCGCCGCGCCCAGACCTTCCCAGCTGAATTCCAGCTCGCTGCGGTAATGCGCCTGCAGGCACATCATGCGGTAGGCGAGCGGGTGGAAGCCCTTGTCGATCAGCAGTTGCAGGCGCAGAAATTCGCCCGAACTCTTCGACATCTTGCCGCTGCGTTCGACCAGGAAATTGTTGTGCATCCAGATGCGCGCGCCGCTGTTTTCGGCCTCGCCCAGGCCGCCGGTGCAGCAATGCGCCTGGTTCTGCGCGATCTCGTTCGGGTGGTGGATTTCGCGGTGGTCGATGCCGCCGGTGTGGATGTCGAAGGGGAAGCCGAGCAGCTTGCCGCCCATGACCGAGCATTCCAGATGCCAGCCGGGCGCGCCCTTGCCCCAGGGGCTATCCCATTCCATCTGCCGCGTCTCGCCCGCGGGCGTCTTGCGCCAGATGGCGAAATCGGCGGAGTTGCGCTTGCCCTCGACCGTTTCGATCCGGCCCTCACCTTCCTCGGTAACAGCGCGCGCGAGGCGGCCGTAATCGTCCACGGTGGAGACATCGAAATAGAGGCCGCTGGCGAGTTCATAGCAATGCTTGCCCGCAATGCCTTTGGCGAAGTCGATCATCTCGTCGATGTAATCGGTGGCGACCGACCATTGGGACGGCTGGCGGATGTTCAGCGCCTTGACATCGTCCCAGAAGGCTTCGGTGTAATGTTTGGCGATATCCCAGATGGACTGCGATTTCTGCGCGGCCATCTTCTCCATCTTGTCCTCGCCCGCATCGCCATCGTCGGTCAGATGGCCGACATCGGTGATGTTGATGATGTGGGTGAGATCGTAGCCCTTCCAGCTGAGCGTGCGGCCCAGCACATCGGCGAAGACATAGGCGCGCATGTTGCCGATGTGGGGATAGTTATAGACCGTGGGCCCGCAGCTGTAGACGCGCGCTTCGCCCGGATGGACGGGAGTAAAGGTCTCGATCTCGCGGGTGAGCGAGTTGAACAGCTTGAGCGGAGTTTGGGTCATGCAGGGGCGTTTGGCGGCAGCGGGCGCGCGGGTCAATTGCCTCGCGTCATTGCGGGGGTTTGGGGGTGGTGCGTCTGCGGCGGTGTGGATGGGTGATAGGGCGGGAGATGGATTGCGTCGCTTCGCTCGCAATGACGTGGTGCCCCTCCACCCGTCATTGCGAGGAGCGAAGCGACGTGGCAATCCACTGCTCGGCCTTCAAGATCACTGGCAGCGGTGGCATTATTCGCCGGACCGAACCAACCCGCGGAACACAAACCGCCACCCCCCGTTGGCAAGTCTCACCCTCTACTTCGAAATACTTCACCCTGTTAGAAGCCATTATTACCGGAGCCTACATGACCAACCGTCTCGCACTTATTCTCGGCGTTTCAATTCTTGCAACCGCGTGTTCTTCGCAAGACGCCGACACACCGGAAACCGCCGATGTGGAGGCTGTCGACACCACCGCCGCGAATACCGCTCCGGACAGCACCGACATGCAGGACGTTGCCGCACCCGCCGGTGAAACGGGCGACACCGCCGCCAACGAAGCCAGCACCCCGGCGCCCGCAACCGGCAAGCGCATCGTCGACTGCAAGATCGTGAGCGGCGGCGAGGACGTGCTGGACGCGCCCTGCCAGTTCTCGCCCCAGTCGAACGGCGGCTTCACCCTCATGTCGCAGTCGGGCGATGGCGCGATCTATGGCCGTATCCAGAGCGTGAGCGTGTCGAAGATCGACAGCAAGACCGCCGAAGTGAGCGGCCTGACCTCCGACGGCATCAACTCGCGCTGGGGCCAGGCCACCCGCTCGGCGCAGGACCCGGCGTGCTGGAGCGGCAGCGATTTCTCGGTCTGCGCTTACTGAGCGGATGGGGTGCGGGGGTGCTGCGGACGTGGCGCCCCTTTCCACTTTGTGGGGTAGCTCGGGCAGTGGATTGCCGCGTCGCTGCGCTCCTCGCAATGACGGTTAAGATTTACATCGACGTCATCGCGAGCGAAGCGCGGCGATCCATGGGGTGAATTTGCGAATGCCGTTACAACACACGATGGATTGCTTCGCCTTCGGCTCGCAATGACGGGAGCAATCCAACGAAATCTTGACCCGAGGACCGGATGGTGTGGCTCAGCCCCACCCCTCGAACCGGACAGCCTCGTCCAACCTGGCGCGCTTTACGTCGAAATTGTTCACCGCCGCATCCGGATCGCGATAGCCGATCGCCATGCCGCAGAAGAAGATGTGATCCTCGGGAATTTCCACCATCTCGCGGATTTGCGGCGAATAGACCGCCCAGGCTTCCTGGAAACAGCTGTCGAGCCCTTCCTCGCGCAGCAGCAGCGCGATGGTCTGCAGCCACATGCCGATGTCGCTCCACTGCGGAGGGCCCATATATTTGGGCGTGTGGATCAGCATCAGCACAGGCGCCCCGAAAGCGCGGAAGTTCTCGGCAAACCACATCAGCCGCTTGCCCTTCTCCTCGCGCGAAATGTCGAGCGCGCCGTACAGATCCTCGCCCACGCCGAAACGGCGCTGTTCATAGGCCCCGTCCAGTTCGGGCGGGTAGATGTGATATTCGGGTTTGTGCGCCTCGCGCCCCTTGGGAAATTCCTGCGCAATCCGGTCGAACAGTGCCTGCATCGGCTCCCCGGTCAGCACCACACCATGCCACGGCTGCGTATTCCCGCCCGAAGGCGACCGTTGCGCCTTTTCGAGCACGCCGATGAGGCTTTCACGATCCACTGGCTGGTCGGTGAACTTGCGGATCGAGCGGCGGGTCTGGACGGCTTCAGTGGGGGTCATTCGGTACTTTCGGAAGGCTCGAAGGACACGCGAGCTGACTTGGCGAAAATTGAGCCTCCGCCCCCGTAGACATCGTCGAATGCGAGCTCGATATCACCAATCTCTGCCAACGAGTTTGACGGTAACTGTTCTTGGCTGATTACCTTCCGGAAGCCCATTTCGAGAATTTGCGTGGGGAATTTCCCTTCCAGCGCAGCACCAGTTACATCCTTCAATTCTATCGTGACAGTCGCTTGGCGGTCCTGAATATAGAATCCATTCTCATCCACTTCACTGGTCATTCGAAATGCAGCAACGATGAGCTTCGCATCCCCGGCTTCAAAGGTCGCAGCTACGATCTCGTCGTCATGAAACGTGGTGGAAAAGCCAAACCAGTGGTGAAGGTCTTTTCCACCTTCCAGTCCCGTTAGTACTTCGGGATCGATATTCCAGAAAGTCTCCTGAAGGAGTGAGCAAGGCATCACCCCTCCACCTCAAACAACCCCGCAAGCTGCTCGATAATCGTCCCGCCGAGCTGTTCCACATCCATGATCGTCACCGCGCGCTTGTAATAGCGGGTCACGTCATGGCCGATGCCGATGGCGACCAGTTGCACGGGGGACTGTTTTTCGATCCAGTCGATCACCTTGCGCAGATGGCTTTCGAGATAGCCTGCCTGGTTCACGCTCAGCGTGCTGTCGTCCACCGGGGCGCCATCCGAAATCACCATCAGGATGCGGCGGTCTTCGGGGCGAGCGAGCAGACGGGTATGCGCCCATAGCAGCGCCTCGCCGTCGATGTTTTCCTTCAGCAGCCCCTCGCGCATCATTAGGCCGAGGTTGCGGCGGGCGCGGCGCCAGGGTTCATCAGCCTTTTTGTAGATGATGTGGCGCAGATCGTTGAGGCGGCCCGGGTCGGCGGGACGGCCATCGGCCAGCCATGCCTCGCGGCTTTGTCCGCCCTTCCACGCGCGGGTGGTGAAGCCGAGGATTTCAGTCTTCACGCCGCAGCGTTCCAGCGTGCGCGCCATGATATCGGCGCTGATCGCAGCGATACTGATCGGCCGCCCGCGCATGGAGCCGGAATTGTCGATCAGCAGCGTGACGACCGTGTCCTTGAACTCGGTATCGCGCTCCATCTTGTAGCTCAGCGCATGGCCGGGGCTGACGACTACGCGGGTGAGGCGCGCTGCATCGAGCATGCCTTCTTCCTGGTCGAAATCCCAGCTGCGGTTCTGCTGCGCCATGAGGCGGCGCTGGAGGCGGTTGGCCAGCCGCGTGACGATGCCCTGCAGGCCTGCCAGCTGGCTGTCGAGATAGGTACGCAGCCGGTCCAGTTCTTCGTGATCGCACAGCTCGGGCGCTTCGATCACTTCGTCGAACTTGCTGGTGTATTCGCGATAGTCGAAATCTTCGGGCAGATCGGTCCACGGGCGGTTCGGGCGGACGGGCTGCATGCCCTCGCCTTCCTCGTCAGACGGATCGCCGTCGTCCATTTCCTGCTCGCCCTCGGCGTCCTGTTCGGCATCGCCATCGGCCTCGCCGTCAACGACTTCGCCGCGCGCGTCGCTTTCCTGCGGCTGGGCCTCGCCCTCGTCTTCCTCGTCGGAATCCTGATCTTCTTCGGGGGCTTCGCCTTCCTCGTCATCGCCATCGTCGCGGCCCTCATCCTCGGGCGTGTCGGGCAGCGTGAGTTCGAGATGCCGCAGCATGTCGAGCGTGAGATCCTGAAAGGCGCGCTGGTCGTCCAGTGCACCGGCCAGATCTTCCATGTCGGAACGGATGCGGCCGAGGATTTCCTCGCGCACCATGTCCACGCCGTGCCGGGCGCGCTCGGGAATAGCCTCGCCCGTCAAAGCCTCGCGCAGCATGAGCGAGAGCGCGGTCGGCAGCGGCACTTCCTTCGCCTCGGTGGCGCGGGCGATCGGGTCGGATGCGGTGCGCAGTTCTACCGCCGAATCCAGATTGGCCTTCATCCCCGAATATCGGGTGGAGCCGACCGCTTCATAACGCACCCGCTCGATCGCATCGTAACAGGCACGCGCGATCGGTTCGGGAGGTGCGCCCTTGGCATGAACGCTTTCGTTGTGATGCCGCAGCTTCAGCGCGAAACTGTCGGCGAAACCGCGCGCCTCCCGCGCCTGTTCGGGCGGGAGGGTGCGGCCCGGCAGTGGCACGCGGAAGTTCTTGCCCGACTGGGTCGGACTATCCGCGCTCCAGGCGACCTCGACCTCGGGTTCTTGCGCGATTGCGCGGGCCGTGCCGGTCAGCGCCTGCTTGAACAGGTCGAGGGGAGTCTGGTCTGCCATGGTTTCCTAGTTAGGACGTCGGGATCGTCTGGCCAGTCTTTTCCCAATCGGCGACGAAACCTTCGATGCCCTTGTCGGTCAGGATGTGCTTGAACAGCCCCTTGATCACTGCGGGCGGCATGGTGGCAACATCGGCGCCGATCAGCGCGCTTTTCAGCACGTGGACCGGGTTGCGGATGCTGGCGACGAGGATTTCGGTGCCGAAATCGTAATTGTCATAGATGCGACGGATGTCGGCGATCAGTTCCATTCCGTCGAAGCCATTATCGTCATGGCGGCCCACGAAAGGCGAAACGAAGGTGGCCCCGGCCTTGGCAGCCAGCAGGGCCTGATTGGCCGAGAAGCAGAGGGTGACGTTGACCTTGGTGCCGTCGCTCGTCAGCTTCTTGCAGGTTTTCAGGCCGTCGATCGTCAGCGGAACCTTGATGCAGACATTGTCGGCGATCTTCCGCAGCGTTTCGGCTTCCTTCATCATGGTGTCATGATCGAGCGCGACGACTTCGGCGCTGACCGGGCCATCCACGAGGTCGCAGATTTCCTTGGTCACTTCCATGAAATCGCGGCCCGACTTGGCGATCAGCGAAGGGTTGGTGGTCACGCCATCGAGCAGGCCGGTGTCGGCCATTTCCTTGATGTCGGCGATGTCGGCAGTGTCGACGAAAAATTTCATGTGTTCAGGCTCCGGGGAAGCGATTTGCGATTCCCCGGCAGCCTTAGCGATGTGGGTGCGCGGCGGCTAGAGGCGCGACGCCGTGCCGAAGGTCCCGATGATCAGCGGATCGCGGGTGGATTGCGGATCGCGGCGGATGGCCGCTTCTTCCAGCCCGATCTCGCGCCAGATCGTATCGTCCAGATTATTGGCGAAACGCGTGGTCGCATCGGCGATATTGGGTCCGGCCAGCGCGGACAGGAGTTCGCCCACCAGCGGATCCTGCGCCACGCGCATGGCATCGCCCAGTTCGGGCACCATCGCATCGATCAGCGTCCGGCCCATCGAATCGCGCAGGAAGGCAGTCGCGGCGGTCGGCCCGCCGTTCACCAGATCGATCGCATTGCGCACGCCGATGGTGCGCACGGCATCGGTCACCAACGGCGCGGCGCGTTCGGCGCCTTCATAGGCGATGTCGGCAAAGGCATCCTGCAGGCGGTTCTTGAACAGCGCGGAAGTGAGGATGCGCGACAGCACATCGCCGCGCGTGCCGAGCAGATTGTTGAGGCCCAGCGTGGCGACCTGCTGATCCCAGAACCCGCCCGAATTGAGCATGCGCCCGAAAGCGCGGTCAGTGGAGAGGAACAGGATACGCTGGACCGCATCGACCATGCTGAAGCCCGGCAAGCTGGCACAGCCCGCCAGCGCCAACCCTGCCCCGCCAAACGTAATCCCGCCAAGAAAGGCACGCCGCCCGCGTTTTTGATCAAGGATCGTCTCACCAAGGATCGCGGGTTTCACGAGAATATCGGTCATTTTATCACTCCTCACAAAGTCCCACCCTTGTTTCCTGCACTCTAGGCCGCCCATATGGCGCCTGAATGAACCGCGTCCGCTGCCTCGTCCTCAATGCCGCGCTGGGCCCACTCGACTACAAGGTGCCGGATGGCATGAAAGTCGAACTCGGCCAGGTGGTGGAATGCCCGCTTGGGCCGCGCACCGTGATCGGGATCGTCTGGGAGGCTGAACGGCTTCCCGGCACGGACGTTCCGGCAGAGAAATTGCGGCAGCTCAGGGGTTTGTATCCGATACCGCCCTTCAGTGCGCCGCTGCGGCGGCTGATCGAGTGGACTGCGGACTATTATGTCGCATCGCTGGCCAGCGTGGCGCGCATGGCGCTGTCTTCGGGCGGGGCGCTGAAAGGTCCGGCCAGCATCACCGAATACCGGCTGACCGGCGGCATGCCCGAACGCATGACCCCGCAGCGGCAGGCCGCAATGGAAGCGCTGGAGGAAGAACAGGCGACGATCCGCGAACTGGCGGGGATCGCGGGCGTCTCCGAAGGCGTGCTGCGGGGCCTCGTTAACCAGGGTGTGCTGGAACCGGTGGAGGTAGATTGCGATCGCCCCTATCCCGAAGCGCGGCCCGATTTCGCGCAGGTGGAATTGAGCGATCAGCAGCGCGAGGCTTCGGAGCTGTTTGCCAGCGCGGTTCGCGAAGAGAAGTTTGCGCCCTTCCTGCTCGACGGGGTAACCGGGTCGGGCAAGACCGAAACCTATTTCGAACCGGTGGCAGAGGCGCTGCGCATGGGGCGGCAGGTGCTGGTCCTGCTGCCAGAAATCGCGCTGACCGAGAATTTCCTGCACCGCTTCGAAGAACGCTTCGGCACGGTGCCGGTGCTGTGGCACTCCTCGCTCAAGTCGACCGAGCGGCGGCGGGCATGGCGGGCCGTGGCCAGCGGGGAAGCGCAAGTGGTGGTGGGCGCGCGCTCGGCGCTGTTCCTGCCCTTCGCCCGGCTCGGCCTGATCGTGGTCGACGAAGCGCATGAAACCAGCTTCAAGCAGGAAGACGGCGTGCGCTACAATGCGCGCGACGTGGCCGTGATGCGCGCCCATTTCGAGAAATTCCCGATCATCCTCGCCAGCGCCACCCCCGCACTGGAAAGCCTGCAGATGGCCGAAAGCGGGATCTACCGGAAGGTCGATCTGCCCAGCCGGTTCGGCGGCGCGCAATTGCCCAGCATCGACATAGTCGACCTGACCGAAGAAAAGCCGCCGCAGGGCATGTGGCTGGCGCAGCGGCTGGTGGACGGGGTCGCCGAACGGCTGGAACGCGGGGAGCAATCGCTCCTGTTCCTCAACCGCCGCGGCTATGCCCCGCTGACCCTGTGCCGCAACTGCGGGTTCCGCTACCAATGCCCCAATTGCAGCGCGTGGCTGGTGGAGCACCGCTTTACCCGCCGCCTCGCCTGCCATCACTGCGGCCATGAAGCGCCCAGCCCCGCTGCCTGCCAGGAATGCGGCGAGCCCGACTGCCTCGTCGCCTGCGGCCCGGGGGTGGAGCGGATTGCAGACGAAGTAGCCGAGCGGCTTCCCGAAGCGCGCGTGTTCGTGGCGACATCGGACACGCTCAATTCGCCCGGGCGGGCGGCAGAGTTCATCGCACAGGTCGATGCGGGAGAGATCGACGTGATCGTCGGCACGCAGCTCGTCACCAAGGGCTTCCACTTTCCCGAACTAACGCTGGTCGGCGTGGTCGATGCCGATCTCGGCCTCGAAGGCGGCGATCTGCGCGCGGGCGAACGGACCTATCAGCAGGTCGCGCAGGTGGCGGGCCGTGCGGGCCGCGGGGCAAAACCGGGCGAAGTGCTGATCCAGACCCGCCATCCCGAAGCCAGCGTCATCGCCGCGCTCGCCGCCGGGGACCGTGATGCCTTCTACTCCGCCGAAACCGAAATGCGCCGCGATGCCGGCGCCCCGCCCTTTGGCCGCTGGGCCTCGATCATCGTGTCTTCCGAAGACGAATCCGAAGCCCGCGAGGCTGCCCGCCGCATCGGCGATCTGCGCCCCGATGTGCCCGACTGCATGATCCTCGGCCCCGCCCCCGCCCCCATGGCGCAGCTGCGCGGCCGCTACCGCTACCGCCTGCTGATGAACGCGCGGCGCAGCGTGCAATTGCAGGACGTCATCCGCAACTGGCTGGGCCGCATCGACCACCCGCCCGGCGTGCGCGTGGCAGTGGATGTAGATCCCTACAGTTTCGTTTGAACTGGCAAGATGTCCGCTGTATCGCCGAATAGATAATTGGGGGTCACAGGGGTTTTCGCATGCGTTTTCTTATCTCAATCCTTGTAGCAATCGGCGTTTTTCTTTCCGCGCCTGCTTTGGCAGCTAGCGATGACCTTTGGAAAAGAGCAGAAACCGATCATTTCGTAATCTATTCGCCCGGCGAGACGGAAGAACTCGTCGATTTTGCCCGCGAGCTTGAACAATTCGATGGCCTACTGCGCTTCTGGTTCCGCAAGGCCTCGCGCAACGGTACCGACAAGATCGACATCTATCTGATGGACCACAGCCGCCAAGTAGCGAGGCTACTCGACAGGCGCGGCGTTGCCGGCTTCTACTCTCCCGAGGCGGAAGGCACTTATGCTGTGGCTCATCGTGGACGCGCCGGTATGCGCTCGCTCGACGGACAAACCGCCTTGTTTCACGAATACGCGCACCACTTCATGTATAATGAGTTTTCCCTGCCGATCCCGGCCTGGTTACGCGAAGGCTTCGCCGAATTTCTCGCAACGACTGAATTCGATAATGACGGTAGCTGGACCTACGGAAAACCTGCCTCTCATCGCGGCATCGAGCTCCGCCGTTTCGACGATCCACAGATCGAGCGGCTGCTAAGTTGGCCGAGCAAGACAGATGATCGAAAGAAGATCATCGCCGGTTTCTACGGCTGGTCGTGGGCACTGACCCACATGCTCTATACCGATCCGGATCAGGGCGCGCGTATTACAGCGTATATCGACCGCCTCGCAGCCGGGGAGCAACTGCTGCCTGCGGCCGAAGCTGTTTTTGGTGATCTCCAGCTGCTCGAAAACAGATTGCACAGGCATGTCGATCGCGAGATCGAATTCGCGGTTTCGACTGAACCCTTTTCCTGGTCTGATGAGGTTGATGTCAGCGAGCTTGGGGCGGACCAAAGCCGTATGCTCGAATTGCGTCTGCGCCGCCGAGGTGGCGGCGACCTCGCTGATGTACGCGACGACCTTGTCAGGTTCGCGGAGCAGGACGGCGTTAAAGCCGATGCCTACGCCGAACTGGCAATGGCAGAATTTGAACTCGAAGAACGAGAGCGCTGGGAGCACAGGGTCAAGAACAAAGACGACGATGGTTATCGAGAGCTCGGCGGGCCCTGGTTCCTTGCTGCTGAGGAAGCGGCCGACAAGGCTCTCGCTATTGATACGAACCATGTCCGCGCTAACATTGCTAAGGGCCGTATCCTGCTCCACCGGCTAGTCGAAGAAGAGCGTCCCACCGGCCACGACGACTGGAAAAAGGCCCGAAGGTATTTGCAAATTGCGAACAAAGCTGCCCCGGACAATACCGAGGCTCTCTATCGGTTTGCACACAGCTTCACACAGGAAAAGCGCGAAGGGCAGATGATGTTCGACGCCTATGGCGCAGCCTTTGTGCGCGCTCCGCAAGTCGGCACGTTCCGTATTGCACTCGCTTATGACCTTGCACGGCAAGGTCGGTACGACGAGGGTATCGCACTGCTGCAGATGCTGGCGAACGATCCCCACTATCCCGAAGCTGGCCAAAAGGCAGTCGAGCGGATCGAAACCATGCGCGAAACCGGAGCGAAATTTCCTCCTGCATCAACCTATGGAGACGAGGAGGAAGATGGGCGCGACTGACGCGCGTTCTTCCTGATCGGTCGGGACACCTTTAGTGCCATTTCCGTTAAGAGCGCATGGTACAGAGTTCCGACGGCCCCGTTCTCGTTCCGATCCTTGGCGACCAGCTCACCCGCAACCTCGCCTCGATCCGGGGTCGCACCAAGGACGATACCGTCATCCTGATGATGGAGGTCTGGGACGAGGCGACCTATGTAAAACATCACAAGCAGAAGGTCGTGTTGATCTTTTCCGCCATGCGTCATTTCGCCGGAGAGTTGCGCGATGCCGGATGGACGGTCGATTACGTGAAGCTGGATGCCGAGGGCAATTCCGGCAACTTCACCGGCGAGGTGGCCCGCGCGATCGAGGAGCATTCGCCGCGGCTCGTCAGCGTGGTCGAGGCAGGCGAGTGGCGCGTGCGCGAGGAGATGGACCAGTGGGCGGACAAGTTCGCCTGCGAGGTCGAAATCCTGCGCGACGATCGCTTCATCTGCACGCAGGCCGAATTCGACGACTGGGCGGAGGATCGCGACACGCTGCGCATGGAGTATTTCTACCGCGAGATGCGCCGCAAGACGGGCCTGCTGATGGACGCTGACGGCAAGCCCGAAGGCGGCGAATGGAATTACGACAGCGAAAACCGCAAGCCGCCCAAGGAAGGCCTGTCCGCCCCCGAACGCCCCAAGTTCGAACCCGACGCAATCACGCAAGCCTGCATCGAGCTGGTCGAAAGCCGCTTCGGCGATCACTTCGGCAGCCTCGACGCATTCCACTGGCCGGTCACACGTGACGAGGCAGAGGAAGCCGTCGATGCCTTTTTCGCCGAACGGATCGAACGCTTCGGCCCCTATCAGGACGCGATGGTCGCGGGCGAGGACGACCTGTTCCACTCCATGCTCTCGACCAGCATCAATCTCGGCCTGCTCGACCCGCTCGAACTGTGCCAACGCGCCGAGCAATCCTATCGCGATGGCAAGGCCCCGATCAATTCGGTCGAAGGCTTCATCCGCCAGATCATCGGCTGGCGCGAATATGTGCGCGGCTTCTACTGGCACCAGATGCCGCATCTGCAGAAGGCCAATGCGCTCAACGCCCAGCGCGGCCTGCCCGACTTCTACTGGACCGGCGAAACCGACATGGCCTGCCTTGCCGATTGCATCTGCTCCACCCGCGACAATGCCCATGCCCACCATATCCAGCGCCTGATGGTGCTGGGCAATTTCGCCCTCCTGGCGGGCATCGACCCGCGCGCGGTGCAGGACTGGTATCTGGTCGTCTATGCCGATGCCTATGAATGGGTCGAGCTGCCCAATGTGGCGGCGATGATCCTCTATGCCGATGGCGGGAAGCTGGCCTCCAAACCCTATGCTGCCAGCGGCAATTACATCAACAAGATGAGCAATTACTGCTCCGGCTGCACCTATTCGCCATCGAAGAAGACCGGCGAAGGCGCCTGCCCGTTCAACCCGCTCTACTGGCACTTCATGGACCGCCACCGCGAACGGCTGGAGAAGAACCACCGCATCGGCCGGATCTATTCCACCTGGGACCGCATGGATGCAGACCGGCGGCAGGAATATCTAGACAGCGCCGAGGCGTTTCTGGACACGCTCACCCCGGCCGACAGCAGCTGGGCGCGCAACTGAGCCTTTCGCTAGGCCGCCTGCGCCTCCGCATCCTCGCGCTTCAGGACCTTGTGCTTCGTTTCCTCCAGCCCGTGCTTCCAGTAGCTGGAGATGTAGAGATCATCGCCGCCGAGGCGGAGTTCGCCCCGGAAGAAGTCGCGCAAGGCCCGCATGGAGGAGAACTCGCAGGCCGCCCATGCAGCGACATTGCCATCGGGTAGCTCGACCGCCCGCAGTGCATCGACCAGCAGATCGGGCGCAAGGCCCGGCTGCGGGTTCACGACCCACTCGATCGTCACGCCCGACGGCGCATCGAGCCGCTGGCGATCCTCCTCCGACTGGAGTTCGATCGCGACATGGCCGCGAGCCCTGCGGTCGAGCGCTTCGAGATTGACGCCGATCGCCGGCAGGGCCGTCATGTCACCCGCGACGAGGTAGAAATCGCGCCCCGCCGGCAAGGGCTTGGCCGGTCCCGGCCCGCCGATCCGGACCGTATCGCCCTGCTTCGCAGCCAGCGCAAACCGGGTCGCGGGGCCTGCCGCCTCCCCGCCATGCAGCGCGAAATCGACCACCAGTGCTTCGGGCGTCTGGCGGCGGATGGTATATGTCCGCACGATCGGGCGCTCTCCCTCACCGGGCAACATCAGCTTGATATACCCGCCCGCCTGGCCTTCGGGAAAGCCCGCCAGCCCCGCCCCGCCGAGCGAGAGCCTGTGCATGGAGGGCGAGAGAGTTTCGGTGCTCAACACTTCGAGCGTGCGTGGTTCCGGTCTGCTTGTCATCCCGCCCATTTATTGCGAACCATTCGCAATTCAAGGCTGTGCCGCGTTATCTCTCCTGCCTTCCCCCGAAACGGAAAGCGTGGGCGAGACCGGGGGCGTGGAGACCGGCAGCGCCTTGCCCGTCCGGCGGCGCACCCACCAGGGCTGCACGATATGGCCGATGCGGGCAGCCTTCACGAGCAGCCAAATGCCCGTTGCCGTCGCCACCACCATGGCGATGGCGGAGGCTTCCAGCCCGAAGGCCCCGCCCGAAATCAGCGGGTCGCCCACGGGTTTGGCATCGACCAGGCCGTCTACCGCAATGCCCGAAACCGATACGTCCCAGATATAGCCCTGCACCACGTTCCAGCCCCAGTGCAACCCGATGGCGAGCCACAGATTGCGCGTCAGCATATAGGCCGCGCCCAGCAGGATGCCCGCCTCCAGTGCGATGGCGAGCCCCGCAAGCAGCGTGCCGTTGGGATTGCTCCAGTGAACGAGGCCGAACACCAGCGCCGAGATCAGCAGGGCGATCCAGCTGCCGAAGAACTCCTCCAGAAAGCGGAAGATCACGCCGCGGAACAGGATCTCCTCGAAGAAGGCGGCCTGAAATCCCGCCATCAGCAACAGCATCAGGAAGGAGGTACTGCCGCCCCAGCCGTCAATCCGGTATGCGCCCAGCAGCGCGGCGATGCCGACCATCAGGCTCATCAGTACGGCAGCGAACAGCAGGCCGACGAAGAAGTCGCGCGCGCGGCCATCGAAAGGCAGATCGTCGCGCGGCTCCGCCCCCAGATAGCGCAGCGAGAATTTGGCCACCATCACCGCGGCTATGGCCAGGAGGATCGCGGAGAGATAGTCGCTCAGCCAGACGGGCGCCGTCTCCATGTCGGGAATTCCGGCAATCGCCGCGACGGCGTAGAGGATAAGGCCGACGGTGATGCCGGCGACGACGAAGCTCAGCAGGCCGGATAACAGCGCGATCAGCGGGAAATCGAAGAACCGCCGCGCTTTCGATTTGCCGGTCTGTACTTTCGCCGTTTCAGGCTGTTCCTGCGGTGTGATTGTCTCGTCCATATCGACCCTTCCCTTCATTCGGCGAATTCAACGACGCGCGCTGCCCCTGTCAATCGCCATCGGCTTCGAACAGCACGCGAGCGTGACACCGACAGGGGCTTTTTGAAAAACTCGCCCCTGCCCCGCGAACCCCTGTTTTCCGCGGGGTGGAGCGATGTTTTCCAGCCCCGCCCTGTCAACTTCCGCAAACCGCTCTGCCCCAACCCCTCGGGGCAGGAGGATGCGCTGATTAGGAAACGTTGAAGGGCCGTGCGTGTCATTCACAGGCAGATTGCAGAAATCGGCAGTGTAGGAAAACGGGTTTTGTAAAAGGCCCGAAGAATTCAGCGCCCGCTATTCGCCAGACCGGCCGAGATTGACAGATGTCGGGCCCGCCGCGCAAAAGGTTGCCAAGCTTTCTTCTGTCAGCCTGACGATCCTTTCGGCAATCCTCGTGCTGCTTCCCGATCCGTCGACTGCGGAGCCCGATGCGCTTGCGGGGATGGTCCTCGAAGGCCGCAACCACCGGCCCATCGCCAGCCAGGAGATCCAATTGCCGCAATATATGAGGCGCGACACGCTCCTCATCCTGACCGAGGAGCCCGTGGAGCAAGACGGCTTTTGTCTGCGGACCCGCTGGCTTGCGGGTATCGCGCGAGCGGGCGAGGAGAATGGCGCGCCTACCTGGTGGTTCGACCGGAGGAGGGGCGCAAGCGCAGAGCGTGAGGTAGCACTTCCCCACGAGGACGGTGCCTGCTCCGACAAGGGCTACGTCCGCCTGATCGGAACAGAGGCAGCGTCCCCGGACCGCGCCGCTTGGGCGCTTGGCCGTCTCGACGCCTATCTGAAGGATGCGGAAAGCTTCACCATGCGATGCGCGGCGCAAGACCCCCTCCAGCCAGAATGCGACAACCCCGCCAGACTGCGCGCGCGGCTGGCCAATCCAAATCCGCGGGCGATATTGCCGGGTCGGGACGGCGCCCAAATCCGGATCGACAGCATGACCGATCTGACGATCCGTTATGACGAACCCGACACGCTGGACGTCGATCTCCACCGGCCAGTGTCATTTTGAATGCTGGCGGCTACGGGCCGAAATGCCCTTGCTATTGGCTTGCGCCTTTTTCCTGCGCGCCTAAAGGTTTCGCGCCCGACGAGCCGACAATATTCGGTTATGTAATGCGGCGGAAATACGTAAAAAGTATTTGGTCATCATCAAAGTAAGCAGAAAAATTCCGCCCGATATTTATAGAAAGCTCTATCCATGATTGGTCTCTCACTTATTTTCTTGGGCCAGTTGGTAGTTTCCACCAATGAGCCACAGCGTGCCGAAGTCTGGGAAGAAACCTATCGTGCGGAATGTCCGGGGAATTCGTTGACGATCGCCCGTAGGATCGAGGATCCCGTCAGCCCGCCGGTAGTGACATTGAACGGCAAAGACGTTTCCGAGGCATCCGGCTTAGCCGAAGAACTGGGAGTGAGTGGCGCCGCTTATCGCATGTCGTTCCTGTGCTCTTCTTCCGACGAGGACGTGCTGTTACTCCGGTGGGTCCGCGGTCTGGCCGGCGATGACGGAACCGTTTCCTACCGGTCAGGCGCCGCTTCCTTCTCCAGAGATGAAGTGCTGGATGTCGAGGCGAGTGATGTAAGCGAAAGTGATTTCTGGTATCGCTAGCCGGCGCTGTTGGCTCAGCGGCGATACTAGAATTATCGCATGCCGCTTGGCGCATCAAGGGTTGTTCAGCAAATTGGGCTGAAGAAGATCCGGGCGTTTGCCACTCGCAACGACCACCAGCTCAGCGGACCCGCTCCGAAGAGCGTGATCTATTTTGAGGGAATACCCGACGGCGGAACCGCGGTCATTCGTTCACCAAATCAAAACCCGACCGCATTCACGCCGGAGAAAAGTCTGGAATTGGTCAACGGAAATCTGACCAGCTGCGATCGGCTGGACGATCGCGACTGGATTTGCACGTTCGGCTGACGGGCGAATTGATGGCGCATGCAACCTCTGAGGAGCACCTCGCCTGGCCTCACCCTTCCTTCTCCCGCCGCAGCAATTCCGCCTTTATCTCGGTGCCATAGGCATAGCCGCCCAGGCCGCCGTCGGCAGCGATTACGCGGTGGCAGGGGATGAGGACGGCGATGTTGTTTGCGCCATTGGCGCCGCCCACGGCGCGGCTGGCCTTGGGGCTGCCGAGCGCGGCGGCGAGTTCGCCATAGCTGCGGGTTTCGCCCGGCGGGATGTCGCGCAGCGCCTGCCACACGCGTTGCTGGAAGGCGGTGCCTTTCACGTCCAGCGGGATGTCGGCGCTGGTGGCGGTATGCGGGGCCTCGACCGCGGCGGCGACCTGTTCGAACAGGCTGCGGAAGTCCTCCCCGCCGTTGGCCAGTTCCGCCTTGGGAAAGCGGGCGCGCAATTCCTCCTCGCCCTCATCGAAGGACAGGCAGCAGACCCCGCGCTCGGTCGCCGCGACCAGCATCGGGCCGATCGTGGTGTCGACTTTCGCCCAATGCACCGTGCGGCCCTTGCCGCCATCCTTCCAGTCGCTGGCCGTCATGCCGCTGTCCTTCCTGTCGTCGTAAAAGCGTGAGGGTGAGGCATAGCCCGCTTCGTAGATCGCGCCGGTCACGCTGGTGCCCCCGGCCAGCGCCTCTTCCGCCCGCTCGCGGCGCAGCGCGCGTTGATAGGCGGCGGGCGACAGGCCCACCGCGCGGGTGAAGATGCGCTGGAAATGGGTGGGCGAATAATCGGTCAGCGCGCCGAGCCGGTCGAGCGAGAGGCTGTCCTCGGCTTCCTTCATCGCGGCGAGCGCGTGGAGCACGGCCTGTTCCTCCCGGCTCTGCTGGTCGGGGGCGCAGCGTTTGCAGGCGCGCAGCCCCGCCGCCTCTGCCGAAGCGGGATCGGCATAGAAGCGCACGTTTTCCCGCTTGGGCGCGCGTGCCGGGCAGGAGGGGCGGCAGTATATGCCGGTCGAGTGCACTCCGGTCACGAAAGCCCCGTCGAACCGCCGGTCCTTCGCCAGCGCGATGCGCCAGCGTTCCTCGTCGGTCAGGGGTGGGGTGTCGGGCGTCTTTACCATGGGCTGCTTTCCTAGCGTGTGGGGCAAGGAATGCCAAAGCTCTGGACGCGGCGCATCCCGAACCTTGCGGTCAATGCGGGGACATAGGTAAGGACCGGCGCCAATGACACGTTTTCTCACAGCAATCGCGGCACTGATGGCGCTGCTCCTGCCCGCCATCGCGCAGGCCGAACCTGCCGATATCGATGTGGCGGCGCGCGGCGTGGTCCGCGTCGTGATCCTTGGGCAGAGCAGCAATGACGAGATCTATCCCGTCAGCCATGGCACCGGCTTCGCCGTCGCGCCGGACAAGATCGTGACCAATGCCCATGTGGTGCGCGATGCGATGAGCGACGGCGATCTGCGCATCGGCATCGTGCCCAGCGGCGGGGGCGAGGCGGTGTATGGCCAGATCATCGCGGTCAACAGCCGCACCGATCTGGCGCTGGTCGAGGTGACGGGCGATCTGCGCCTCCCTCCCCTCGCCATCACCTCGCGCGAGGTGGCGGACAGCGGGCAGGTGGTCAGCGTGGGCTATCCCATGAATGTGGACCGCGCGCAGGGTCTGGCGATGAGCGATATCTTCCGCTCCATGCCGCCGGTGAAGAGCCCCGGCTTCGTCTCGGGTGCGCGGCCGAGCCGCCAGTTCGATACCATCCTCCACACCGCGCCCATCGCGCGCGGCAATTCGGGCGGCCCGCTGCTCGATCCGTGCGGTCGCGTGGTCGGGGTGAACAGCTTCGGCGCGGACAATGAAGGCGGCGATGCGGAATTCTTCTTCGCCGTGTCCAACCGCGAACTGCTGCCTTTCCTGCGCGAGAACGATGTGACCCCGCGGACCAATGACAGCCCCTGCCGCAGCCTCGCCGATCTCGATGCGGCGGAGAAGGAGCGGCTGGACGCGGAACGAGTGGAGGCCTTGCAGAAGCTGGCCCAGCGGACCGAGGAGACGCGCGAGAAGCGCGAACGTGCATTGCTGAAAGCGCAGCTGAGCGTGGCGCAGGACCGCGAGGACCGAATGGCGCTGGCTTTCGTGCTGCTGCTGGTCGCCTTCGGCCTGGGCCTGTGGGCATGGAGCCACCGCGAACGTACCGATTCCGAGGCAGAGGACGCCCCGCTGCGCCATAAGAAAGCGAACATCGCCTTCGCGCTTGCCGGCTTCCTTATAGTGGTGGCGCTGATCGCCTTCGTGACGCGGCCCGGCCTGGACGAGATCGACCGCCGCGTGGCCGCCGATATGCAGGATGGCACCACCGCTTCGGGCGGCAGCGACCCGCTCGCCGCCAATGCCGGGGGCGATGGCAGCTTCGTGTGCCATATCCTTCCCGAACGCAGCCGCATCACCAATGCGGAAACGCCCGAACTGATTTTCGACTGGACTGCTGAGGGCTGCGTCAACGAGCGCACGCAATATGGTTATGCCTCGGGCAATTGGTCGCGCGTGTTCGTACCGAACGAGGAAGACGCCGTGGCCGTGAACAGCTTCGATCCCGACCGCCGCATCTTCCGCTCCGAACGCTATCTCCTGCCGCGCAGCGCGATGAGCGAGGCCCGCGAGGCGCGCGGAAAGTACAAGGCCCCCAGCTGCGGCGCACAAGGTGCGGCGAGCACGCTCGGCGATCTGCAGGGCGAAGTCCTCGGCCAGCTTCCCCGCCAGCCCAACGAACGGCTGGTCTATCAGTGCGAGCCGAACGAAGGCCCGTGATCAACTAAGCTGACTCGGGTTGCCTTGCGGGACCCCCTTTGCTAGGCGCGCGCCAATCTTGCCGGGGCGATTCAATTTCGCTGCTAATCGGCATGGACGTACAGAACCCTTTTTCCGACCCTTAGAGGACGAGAGACGCGTGGATATTTCCGCCGGTATTCGGGCTAGCCTTGCAGGGCGTTATGCCTCAGCCCTATTCGATCTGGCCAGCGAGGCCGGGACCGTTACCGCGGTCGAATCGGACCTCGACAAGCTCGAGGCTGGCCTGGCCGAATCGCCCGAGCTCAAGATGCTCACCACCAATCCCCGCGTGACGCGTGGCCAGGCCGAAAAGGCCCTGTGGGGCGTATCGGCCATCATGGGCCTCAGCGACCTGACGCAGAAGTTTCTCGGCACGCTGGCGCAGAACCGCCGTCTCGGGCAGCTTCCCGGCGTCATTCGCGCCTTCCGCACGATCGCTTCCGCCCAGCGCGGCGAAGTCTATGCGGATGTTACCAGCGCCCATGCGCTGACCGACGCGCAGCTTGCCGATCTCAAGAGCAAGCTCACGGCCCGCGAAGGCCGTACCGTCAAGCTTTCCACGAAGGTCGACCCCGAGATTCTCGGCGGCCTCGTCGTAACCATCGGATCGAAGCGTATCGACGGCTCGATCCGCACCCGTCTCAATTCTCTCGCCCAGGCCATGAAGGCTTAAAGGACTAGAAACATGGATATCCGCGCCGCAGAAATCTCCAAGGTCATCAAGGACCAGATCGCCAATTTCGGCAGCGAAGCCGAAGTCAGCGAAGTCGGTTCCGTTCTCTCCGTTGGTGACGGCATCGCCCGCATCCACGGCCTCGACAACGTCCAGGCCGGCGAGATGATCGAATTTGCCAATGGCGTGCAGGGCATGGCCCTGAACCTGGAAGCGGACAATGTAGGTGCCGTGATTTTCGGCGCCGATACCGACATCGCCGAAGGCGACACGGTCAAGCGCACCGGCACCATCGTGGACGTTCCCGTCGGCAAGGGCCTGCTCGGCCGCGTGGTCGATGCTCTGGGCAACCCGATCGACGGCAAGGGCCCGATCGTTGCCGACAAGCGCATGCGCGTCGAAGTGAAGGCTCCGGGCATCATCCCGCGTGAATCGGTTTCCGAACCCGTGCAGTCGGGCCTCAAGGCCGTCGACGCGCTCGTTCCCGTCGGCCGCGGCCAGCGCGAGCTGATCATCGGTGACCGCCAGACCGGTAAGTCCGCCGTCGCGATCGATACCTTCATCAACCAGAAGGAAGCCAACGCAGGCGACGACGAAGGCAAGAAGCTATACTGCGTCTATGTCGCCGTCGGCCAGAAGCGCTCCACTGTCGCCCAGATCGTGAAGAGCCTCGAAGAAAACGGCGCGATGGAATATTCCATCGTCGTAGCCGCTACCGCTTCGGAGCCCGCTCCGCTGCAGTATCTCGCACCCTACACCGGCTGCGCGATGGGTGAATTCTTCCGCGACAACGGCATGCACGCCGTCATCTGCTACGATGATTTGTCCAAGCAAGCCGTCGCCTATCGCCAGATGTCGCTGCTGCTTCGTCGTCCTCCGGGCCGTGAAGCTTATCCGGGTGACGTGTTCTATCTCCACAGCCGCCTGCTCGAGCGCGCAGCAAAGATGAACGGCGCCAATGGCGGCGGTTCGCTGACCGCACTGCCGATCATCGAAACGCAGGCAGGCGACGTGTCGGCCTATATCCCGACCAACGTGATCTCGATCACCGACGGCCAGATCTTCCTTGAGACCGACCTGTTCTATCAGGGTATCCGTCCGGCCATCAACGTCGGCCTGTCGGTCAGCCGTGTGGGCGGTGCCGCCCAGACCAAGGCGATGAAGAAGGTCTCTGGCTCGATGAAGCTCGACCTTGCCCAGTATCGCGAAATGGCTGCCTTCGCGCAGTTCGGTTCGGACCTCGATGCTGCCACGCAGAAGCTGCTCAACCGCGGTGCGCGCCTGACGGAACTGCTCAAGCAGCCGCAGTTCAGCCCGATGCCGTTCGAGGAGCAGACCGTGTCGATCTTCGCCGGTACCAATGGCTACCTCGACGATGTCGCAGTGAACCGCGTAACCGATTACGAAGAGCAGATGCTGAGCTACATGCGCAGCGAGCATGCCGACGTGCTGGAAACCATCCGCACCACCGGCAAGTTCGAAGACGACACCAAGAACAAGGTCGTCGACGCGCTGAAGGCTTTCGCCAAGCAGTTCGCCTGATCGAGAGATGAGCTACACCGTCTTCGCCACGATCCCGGTCAAGCCGGAGCATATGGAGGCCGCCGCACAGGCAGTGGCCGCCATCGTGCCTGCGACTCGTGACGAAGCCGGTTGCATCTCGTTCGAACCGCGCCGCGCCGCGGACGGTTCGAGCATGATCATGATTTTCGAAGAGTGGGCGGATCGCGACGCGTTCGATTTCCACCATGCTCAGGAATATACCAAGGACGTCTTCGCGAAATACGAGAGCTGGCTCCAGTCGGAACCCCAGCTCGTCGAAGTGAAGTCGCTGGAAGGCTGAACGAGATATGGCAAGCCTCAAGGAACTCAAGGGCCGGATCAACTCGGTCAAATCGACCCAGAAGATCACCAAGGCCAAGCAGATGGTCGCAGCGGCCAAGCTGCGCCGTGCGCAGGCCGCGGCCGAAGCTGCCCGCCCCTATGCGGAACGGCTTTCGGGCGTGATGGGATCGCTGGCAAGCAAGGTGGCTGGCGACAGTGCGCCCATGCTGCTGCGCGGCAATGGTGCAAACCAGCGCCACCTGCTGGTGGTGGTCAACACCGACAAGGGCCTGTGCGGCGGTCTCAACGCCAATATCGTCAAGGCTGCCAAGGCCAAGGCGAAGGCGCTGATTGCCGAAGGCAAGGACGTCACCTTCTACCTCGTGGGCAAGAAAGGCCGCGCGCCGATCAAGCGTGACTATCCCAACCGGATCGCCAAGCACTTCGACACTTCCGAAGTCCGCCAGCCGGGCTTCGAGGAAGCCGAGGAAATCGCCGACGATCTGATCGCCCAGTTCGAGCAGGGCGAATTCGATGTCGCCCATCTCGTTTTCCCGATCTTCAAATCGGCCCTCGCGCAGGATCCCACCGTGGATCAGCTCATCCCTGTTCCGCCGCCAGAGGCTGACGGAGTAGATGGCATGGCCGGCAATGGCGCCGTGGTCGATTACGAACCGGGCGAAGAGGAAATCCTCGAGGACCTGCTGCCCCGTTACGTGAAGACGCAGATTTTCGGTGCTCTGCTGGAACGCGAAGCATCCGAACAGGGCGCCTCGATGACCGCCATGGACAACGCCACGCGTAACGCAGGCGATCTGATCCAGAAACTGACCATCCAGTACAACCGCAGCCGCCAGGCCGCCATCACCACCGAGCTGATCGAAATCATCGCCGGTGCCGAAGCTCTTTAAAGGACGAATAGACGTGAAGAAACTCGCCCTCCTCCTCCCGGTCTTCGCCCTCGCGGCCTGCGGTGAAGAGCCCGCACCCGAGCCGACCCCGGCCGAGGTTGCCGCGCCCGAACCGGTCAGCACCCTGCCCGCTCCGGACACGGAACTCTTCAAGACCACTTTCGCCGAAACCTGTGAAGGCGCAGAACCGGTCAACAACGCCGTGTGCCGCCGCGCCATGGGTGCCGAGACCGTAACCTGCGAATTCGGCCTCGGTGAAGACGAATACCTTCGCCACGAGGCAACTCTTGCCGTTAACGAGACGAACGACGGCTGGATGCTCGCAGACGCCGACGCCCTTTGCGCCGAACACAGCGCTCACCACAAAGCCTCCTGAGCCAGTAGGAACCTTTCATCATGGCCACCGCACCAAAGCTTAATCAAAGCCCCAATGGCGTAATCAGCCAGGTTATCGGCGCCGTCGTCGACGTCGCCTTCCAAGGCGATCTGCCGCCGATCCTGACCGCGCTGGAAACCAAGAACGGCGAGAACACGCTCGTTCTCGAAGTCGCCCAGCACCTCGGCGAAAATACCGTCCGTACCATCGCGATGGACGGCACCGACGGTCTCGTCCGTGGCCAGGAAGTCGTGAACACCGGATCGCAGATCTCGGTTCCTGTCGGACCCAAGACGCTCGGCCGCATCATGAACGTCATCGGCGCACCGATCGACGAACGCGGCCCGATCGGCGCTGAAGAAAGCATGCCGATCCACGCGGACGCACCGCTCTTCGTCGACCAGTCGACCGAAGCGGCCATCCTCGTGACCGGCATCAAGGTCATCGACCTTCTCGCCCCCTACGCCCGTGGCGGTAAGATCGGCCTGTTCGGCGGCGCCGGCGTCGGCAAGACCGTGCTGATCCAGGAACTCATCAACAACATCGCGAAGGGCCACGGCGGTGTGTCCGTCTTCGCCGGTGTGGGTGAGCGTACCCGCGAAGGTAACGACCTTTACCACGAATTCCTCGACGCAGGCGTTATCGCCAAGGACGAAGACGGCAACGCCACTTCGGAAGGTTCGAAGGTTGCGCTCGTGTTCGGCCAGATGAACGAGCCTCCGGGCGCGCGTGCCCGCGTTGCTCTCTCGGGTCTGACCATGGCGGAATATTTCCGCGACGTCGAAGGCCAGGACGTGCTGTTCTTCGTCGACAACATCTTCCGCTTCACGCAGGCGGGTTCGGAAGTGTCGGCACTGCTCGGCCGTATCCCTTCGGCCGTGGGCTATCAGCCGACGCTGGCCACCGACATGGGTAACCTGCAGGAACGCATCACCTCGACCACCAAGGGTTCGATCACCTCGGTCCAGGCCATCTACGTTCCCGCCGACGACCTTACCGACCCGGCTCCGGCTGCCTCGTTCGCCCACTTGGACGCCACGACCACGCTGAACCGCGCGATTTCGGAACTGGGCATCTACCCGGCCGTCGACCCGCTCGACTCCACCAGCCGCGTGCTCGAACCGCGCGTCGTCGGTGAAGAGCACTACCAGACGGCTCGCCGCGTTCAGGAAACGCTGCAGAAGTACAAGAGCCTGCAGGACATCATCGCCATCCTCGGCATGGACGAACTGTCTGAAGAAGATAAGCTGACTGTGGCCCGTGCCCGCAAGATCCAGAAGTTCCTCAGCCAGCCGTTCCACGTGGCCGAAGTCTTCACCAACATTCCCGGACAGTTCGTCCAGCTGGAAGACACGGTGAAGTCGTTCAAGGCTGTCGTCGACGGTGAATACGATCACCTTCCGGAAAGCGCCTTCTACATGGTCGGCGGCATCGATCAGGTGGTCGAGAAGGCCCAGAAGCTGGCGGAAGAAGGCTAAGCATGGCCCTGCATTTCGAACTCGTCACTCCGGCCAAGCTGGTCCGTTCCGAGGAGGTCCACATGGTGGTCGTCCCCGGCGCGGAAGGCGAATTCGGTGTGCTCGACGGGCATGCGCCCTTCATGTCGACCATCCGCGACGGCGCCGTGCAGGTCTACAAGACCGAAGGCGCTGCGCCCGAGACCATCGAAGTCCGCGGCGGCTTCGCAGAAGTGGGCGATAAAGGCCTGACAGTCCTCGCCGAACACGTCGAGGGCTGATCCGGCCTCACAATGAATTTAAAAGGGCGGCCGATGTGCCGCCCTTTTTCATGCCGCAAATGGAAAAGTAACCCGGGCCCGCTATGGCGATTCCGGACAGGGAGTTATCGAACCAGCATGGTCATTCGCGGCATTACCTTCGGCTATCTGACCATTATCGCGATCGCGTGTGTCGCCTTGTTGCTTCCCCTGCCGGACAACAGCCGGGGCGATTCCTTCCTGACGCTCGCGGTACTGGTCATCCCATTCTTCCTCTGCGCGCAGCCGCTGCGCCTGATGCTGAAGCGCCACCCCGCCCCCACCCGGCAATTGGTCGCAGAGTTCCGCGCCAACTGGCCTCAGATCCTGTGGGCGGCAGCGCTCTACCTCTCGCTTGCGGTCACGCTTGAAGCATTCAGCGCCATCAAGAAGTCGATCCCCTTCATCGTGCCGTTCTATCTCGATCCGTTCCTGATCGATCTTGACCGGACCCTCTTTTTTGGCACCGATCCCTGGCGTGTGACGCATACCCTGTTCGGGTGGCTGACCCAGCCGATCCTGTGGCTCTACAATGGCTGGCATTTCGCCCATATCGGGCTGGCCGTCTGGATCGCCTTTGCCTTCGACGAGGTCCAGAAGGTCCGCTTCACGCTGCTACTGCAGTTCATCTGGCTTGGGCTGGGCGGAGGAGCTGCACTAGCTCTTTCGTCGGTCGGCCCGATCATGGTTGGGGATTTCTATCCCAATGATGAGTTCCGACCTCTGCTGGACCTCCTCCAGCGGGAAGCGCCCTCGCTCATCACGACCAAAAACCTGCTTATTTCGACCATGGACGATCCGCTCCTCATCAGCGGCATTTCGGCTATGCCCTCGGTTCATGTAGCCATAGCGACTGCCATCGCCCTCTGGCTGCAGCGATACCGGATCCGGGTGCTGACGATACTTGGCTGGCTCTACGCGGCGGCCATCTATGTCGGTTCGATCCATCTCGGCTGGCATTATGCCACCGACGGTATGTTCTCAGCCGCCATGGTGCTGCTGGTGTGGTGGCTTTCCGGCCGGTACGTCCGGTGGCTGCAGAGCCGGGAATTCAACCTCGGACACCCTCGCCCCGCTTCGACAGCGTACGAAAGCTGACCGTGCAATCGTCGAACGGTTGAAAGGAGCCGACGGGCGATTTTACTCTTTCGTCCCGCGGCGGCATAGTGGCGCCTTTCCTAGGAGGGACGCGATAAATGAAACTTGTATCGACACTCGCGATGGGGGCGGCCATGGCCTTCGGCATGACGACACCCGTATTAGCGCAGGACGGCATTCCCGGCCCCGACGAAGATCCCTTCATCTGGCTGGAAGAAGCCCGCAGTGACAAGGCCCTAAACTGGGTCGAGACCGAAAACGAGCGGACCACCGCCCACATGATGGCAGACCCGCGCTTCGCCCAGCTCAAGGCGGAAGCGCTGGCGATCTACGACAGTGAAGACAAGATCCCCTATGTCTCCTTCCGTCCGGATGGCCTGTATAATTTCTGGCAGGACAAGCAGAACCCCAAGGGCATTCTGCGCCGCACCACGCTCGAAAGCTATCGCAGCGACGAACCGCAATGGGAAACCGTGTTGGACATCGATGCGCTGGCCGCTGCCGAAGGCAAGGAATGGGTCTACAAGGGCTCGTCGTGCCTGCCGCCCGAAATGCGTTACTGCATGATTTCGCTGTCCGACGGGGGGAAGGATGCCACCGTCATGCGTGAATTCGACATGCAGACCGGGACCTTCGTGGAAAACGGCTTCGTCATCGACAGCGAAAGCCAGGGCGATGCCGAATGGCTTGACCGCGATACCCTGCTGGTCAGCCGCGATTTCGGCGAAGGCACGCTGACGGAGAGCGAATATCCCTTCACCACCCGCCTGTGGAAGCGCGGAACCAAGCTTGCCGATGCACCGGAAATCTACCGAGGCGAAGCGAGCGACGTCTGGGCCGGTGCCGGCCTGCTGCGCGATAGCAAAGGTACGGTTCACGGCTATACCGCCATGCGCGGCACGTCCTTCCACGATCGCGCCTGGTATCTTCAGCAGGATGGCGAATGGGTCCGGCTCGACATGCCCGAAAAGTCCTCGCTTGGCGGGATCATCGATGGGCAGATGCTGTTCTCGACCGATGTCGACTGGACGGTGGGCAATCAGACCTTCCCGGCCGATTCGCTGATTTCCGCCGATCTGCAGGAATTCCTCGCCGATCCGAACGGCGCGACCAAGACGCTCGTCTGGGCACCGGGCGACCGGCAGACCAAGCAGGGCGGCGGATCGACCGCCAACAGCTACTACATCAACATTCTCGACAATGTGATCGGGAAGGTCCTGAAGTTCGACTATGTCGAGGGCAAGTGGGTCAGCAGCGAAATCGCCCTGCCTGACAATGCCACCGTCGGTGTGGCTGCCACGTCCGACGAATCCGACGACATCATGTATTCGGTGACCAACTTCCTCGAACCGAGTGCGCTCTACTATTCCGACGGCGCATCGACCCCGGAAATCATCAAGACCTCACCCGCCTATTTCGACCAGGCCGGAATGGACGTCGAACAGTTCGAAGCCACGAGCAAGGACGGGACCAAGATCCCCTACTTCCTCGTCAAGCCCAAGGGCATGGTGATGGACGGCACCACCGCCACGCTCTTGACCGGTTACGGGGGCTTCCAGGTGCCGCGTCTGCCCAGCTATCTCGGCACGACCGGCAAGCTGTGGCTCGAAAAGGGCGGCGCCTATGTGCTGGCCAATATGCGCGGCGGTGGCGAATTCGGCCCGATGTGGCACCAGAGCGCCATTCGCGAAAACAAGCAGCGGACTTGGGATGATTTCATCGCCGTGGCCGAAGATCTGGTCGCTCGCGGCATTACATCGCCAGACCACTTGGGCATCCAGGGCGGTTCGCAGGGCGGCCTGCTGGTGGGCACCGCCTTCACCCAGCGTCCGGACCTGTTCGATGCGGCGATCGTCCAGATCCCGCTGTTCGATATGCTGCGCTATCACCTGATCGGCCGCGGTGCTTCGTGGATCGGCGAATATGGCGATCCGCGCATTCCCGAACAGCGTGCATGGATCGAAGGCTATTCGCCCTACCAGAAGATCGTGGAAGGCGTGGATTATCCCGAACCCTTCCTCTGGGCATCGACCGCCGATGACCGCACCCATCCGGCGCATGCGCGTAAAGGTGCAGCCAAGCTCAAATCGCTCGGTCAGCCCTACTGGTATTACGAAGAAACCACCGGCGGCCATTCGGGCGGCGTCGACAATGAACAGCGCGCCCAGCTCCAGGCCCTGCAGATGGTCTATCTGATGCAGCGTCTGATGGACGACAACTCCGGCGAATAAACCCGCCAGAACCAGTGAAACCGATAGAGGGGCGGTCAGGAATGGCCGCCCCTTTTTTATCGCGCCCGTTTCACCGGCGCTTGGAAATCGGCGGGCTTGTCGGCAATCCAGCGCAGGAACCGGGCCATGTCTTCCGAGGCGGCAAGACGATCCCGATCGTCACCAAACCGCGCCAGTTCGGCATTGGTGAAATTGGCGTGGATCGTCTTGTGGCAGATCGGATGGACCGGCACCGTTGTCCGGCCCTTCTTCGATTTTGGGACAGGATGGTGCCACTGGATGCGGCGGCCCAGCGGGCGACCGCATAGCCAGCAGGTGAACGGCTCTTCGCTCAGCCCTTGTCGCCCCTGTCTTTGTTTTCGGCGGCCTTCTTCTTTTTCATCGTATCGTGGAAACGGTCGGCCCAGCCCGGTTTGACCATCTGGTCAGCGCGAACCATGCGCAATTCGCCAGCCGCCACGTCGCGGCTCACCGCGCTGCCGGCCGCTACAATGGCGTCCGCACCGATGGTAACGGGCGCGATCAGCGCGCTGTTGGAGCCGATGAAGGCGCGTTCGCCGATTGTCGTCTTGTGCTTGAAATAGCCATCGTAATTGCAGGTGATCGTGCCCGCGCCGATATTGGCGCCTGCGCCGATTGTCGCATCACCGAGATAGGTCAGATGATTGGCCTTGGCGCCTTCGCCCAAAGTGGCCTTTTTCATTTCCACGAAATTGCCGACCTTGCTTCCCTTTTCCATCACGGCCCCGGGGCGCAGGCGGGCATAGGGGCCCACTTCACAGCCCTCGCCAACGCTGGCGCCTTCCAGATGGCTGAACGCGCGGATAGTCGCGCCGTTGGCCACCGTCACGCCGGGCGCGAAAACGACATTGGGCTCTATGGTCACATCGCGGCCAATAACCGTGTCATAACTGAAGGACACGGTTTCGGGGGCCTTCAGGCTGGCACCTTCGGCCATGGCTTCCTCGCGGCGGTATTCTTGCCACTGCCGCTCTGCCGCGGCGAGTTCGGCCCGGCTGTTAATGCCCGTCACCTCGTTCGGATCGGTGCAGGAGATCACGGCGCTGGTATCGCCGTCTTCATTGGCGATATTGACGACATCGACGAGGTAATATTCTCCCTGCGCATTGTCATTGCCCACGCGGCGCAACAGGTCGAACAGATCGGCCGAGCGAGCCGCCATGACGCCCGAATTGCACAGCCGACAGCCGCGCTCTGCTTCGTTGGCGTCCTTGAATTCGACCATCTTGGAAATTCGGCCGCTCTCATCCGCAATGACGCGGCCGTAATGGCCCGGATCTTCAGGCTCGAAACCCAGTACCACCACCTTCGGCTTGTCTTCGGCATGGAGCCTGTCGAGCATGGCTTCCATCGTTTCGCCGCGCACGAAGGGAACGTCGCCGTACAGGACCAGCACATCGCCCGAATAGCCCTTCAGGCCACCCTCGGCCTGCTGCACCGCATGGCCGGTGCCGTGCTGCGGTTCCTGCAGGGCTGTCTCGGCACGATCGCCCAGCGCTTGTTCGACCTGGTCGCGCCCCGCGCCGACGATGACCACTTTCTTGGCCGGTGCCAGTTCGTCTACCGTGGCCAGCAGATGATCGAGCATGGGCCGTCCGGCAATCGGGTGGAGCACCTTGTGCAGCTCGCTCTTCATGCGAGTGCCCTTGCCCGCGGCAAGAATGACGGCGGCGAAATCGCGTTTGTTTTCCATGTCGGGGGCCATGCCATCATTCGCTTGCAGTTTGAAGAACCATCCTGCACTCGATTGGCAATGGCAGATTTTCCCTTCGATATCGTCGCCTTCGACCTCGATGGCACCCTTCTCGAAACGCACCGGGATCTTGGCACGGCGGTCAATCATGCGCTCGCGCTTGGCGGTTTCGCCACGATCCCGGTCGAAAGCGCGACCGACCTGATCGGCGGCGGTGCCAAGGCCATGCTCAAGCAGGCGATCGACCAGCAGGGCGGCCTTCCGCATGAGGAATTCCGCAAGCTCTATAAAAAGATGCTGGCCTATTACGGCGAGAATTATGCCGTTCACACGCGCCCCTATCCCCATGCGGTGGAGGTGCTCGACACGCTGGCTGCCCGGGGCATTGCCACCGGCGTGGTGACGAACAAGTTCGAGGAATTTGCCCGCGGCATTCTCGGCACGCTGGGGCTGCTCGACCGCTTCGCCTTCGTGATCGGCGGCGACAGTCTCGGCAAGGACGCGGACGGCAATTACATCGCCAAGCCCGCAGCAGATCCGCTGCTCAAAGCACGCGAACTGGCGGGCGGCGGCGCGATGGTCTTCATCGGCGACAGCAGTTACGACATGAAAGCGGCCCGCGCGGCAGGCGTCCCCGCCATTCTGGCCTGCTATGGTTATTGTGACGGCACGGCGGCGGAACTCGGCGCCGAAGCGGCGATTGATTCGCTGGCCGAACTGATCCCGACGCTGGATCGGCTCTAGCCCTCGTCCTGCCCCTACGGCACGGCGGATCGCCGCGCATACGGTTGCAAGTGCGGGGTTTAAGTGCCACTTCGCCTAGGCAATTGACCTTTACGTAAACGACAAACAACACAGGAGCAGCCCCATGAGCATCGATTTCAAGGACAAGGTAGCCATCGTCACTGGCGCAGGCGGGGGCCTGGGCCGCGAATATGCGCTCGAGCTCGCCCGCCGCGGTGCCAAGGTCGTCGTCAACGATCTGGGCGGTTCGCGCGATGGCACCGGCCATTCGGACATGGCCCTGCAGGTCGTCGAGGAAATCGAGAAGGCTGGCGGTGAAGCCGTGTCGAATGGCGGCAGCGTCACCGAATTCGACCAGATGGAAAAGATGGTCGCCGACGCCAAGCAGAAGTGGGGCGGCGTGCACGTCGTCATCAACAACGCAGGCGTCCTGCGCGACAAGACCTTCGCGAAGATGACCATGGACGATTTCGAATTCGTCGTGGATGTCCACCTCAACGGTTCGGCCAATGTGTCGAAGGCCGTCTGGGAAACCATGCGCGAGCAGGCCTATGGCCGCATCCTCATGACCGCTTCGTCGACCGGCCTGTTCGGCAACTTCGGCCAGGCGAACTATGGCGCGGCCAAGCTCGGCCTTGCCGGCCTGACCAAGACGCTGCAGCTCGAAGGCGCGAAGTACAACATCAAGGTCAACACGATCAGCCCGGTCGCCGGTACGCGGATGACTGAAGATCTCTTCCCCGAAGAAGCCTTCAAGCTGTTCGATCCGGTGAACGTGGTCCCGGCCGCACTCTTCCTCGTCAGCGAAGATGCCCCGACCAATGCCATCGTGGGCGCAGGCGCAGGCGGCTTCCACAGCGCCTGGACGGTGATGAACGACGCCGTGTGGCTCAAGGATGAAGAGCGGACCGTCGAAGGCTTCGCCGCCAACTGGGACAAGATCAGCGACTTCTCGAACCTCAAGGCCCCGCAGTCGGGTGCCGAACAGTCGGGCGCGATCCTGACCGCGATGCAGAAGGTTACCGGCGAGGGTCCGTCCTCGGCACGCGGATAATCCAAGCGAACTGCACGACCACAAAACTCGTCGTAGAACATTGCAACCCCGCATCATCTCCGGATGGTGCGGGGTTTTCTTCTCATCAGTGCCACGCACGTTTTCGATCTCAGCCCTCACAGCGTATTGACCTAGTAATACACCAAGCCTATGCCACTCTCTCCTTCAATCGGGAGATTTGGCGATGTACAGCCAGGAAGACCTGAATTCCGCCGTAAGCGCAGGTGTCATCAGTGCCAATGCCGCCAATGCCCTGCGCGCGCACGTTGCTGCATCGCGCGATGCAGTGCCCGCCGATGCGGAGCATTTCCGGCTTGTCACGGGATTCAACGATATCTTCGTGAGTATCGGGGTGGTCATCCTGCTGCTGGCTGCCGGAGGGATCGGGCAGCAAATCGCAAATGCGTTCACCGCCCCGCCCGTGATGGATATCTTCGATCCTTCTGAGGCGCAGATGGATGCGTTTATCGCTGCCGACAGGCTGCGCACCGGTCTGCAAATGATCCTCGGCGGAGTACTGGTGTCGGCTACCTCCTGGTTGCTGGCCGAATTCTTCACCCGCCGCAAACACATGGCGCTGCCTTCCATCCTCCTCCTCCTGGCCTTCGTGGGCGCGGTATTCGCCGCGATCATTGGCGTGGGCAATGTGCTGGGCGTGATGGCTTCGGACACAAGCAGCGCGGTCCTCATCTCCGCTTCGGGCCTGATCACGGCCGGGGCAGCCTGGCTTCACTGGCGCCGGTTCATGGTGCCCATCACCGTGGCCGCAGGCACGGGCGCGCTGGCCGTAACGGTAATCGCCATCATTGCCGCCGTTCTCGGCAACCCCGGAGAAACTGTGATCCTTTCGCTTGTGCTGGTATCCGGCCTCGCCATCTTCGCCCTCGCCATGCGCTGGGACATGACCGACCGCGATCGCACCACACGGCGCAGCGACGTGGCGTTCTGGCTCCACCTGCTGGCCGCCCCCATGATCGCGCATCCGCTGTTCTATTCGCTCGGCGTGACGCAGGGCGACAATATCGGCGCGGGCGCTGCACTGGCGGTGCTGGCGATCTATATCGTCTTCGGGATCGTGGCCCTGTCGGTCGACCGCCGGGCGCTGCTGGTCTCTGCCCTCGCCTATGTGTTGATCGCACTGACCTATCTGTTCCGGGAATTCGGCGCGGTAGAGCTGAACTTTGCGCTGACCGCGCTGGTCATCGGATCGGCCCTGCTAACGCTCAGCGCGCTGTGGACCCCGATCCGCCGAGCGGTAGTGAATGGTCTTCCAAGCGATTTGCAGGCCCGGCTACCAGCCACCGCCTGATCAACCGGCCACCGAGAGAAGGGTTCGTCCATGAGGGGCGGGCCCTTTTTCGTATCCGCCTTTGAAGAGGGTCGGGTTTATTCGTCCACCGCCTTCAGCAGGCGTCGCTCCAGCGGGGCGAGAACCCCGGCCAGTTCGTGGCCGCGTTTCAGCACCTGCCCATGTTCACCGAACAGCGTCCACATACCCTGCTTTGCACGCAGCGACGGACGTTTTTCTATCCGCGCCTGCGGCCGTTCGGCGTGACGCACAAAGGCGGCAAAGGTGGCGACATCCTTGGTGAAATCCATCGCATAATCGCGCCAGTGTCCGGCAGCGACCATGCGCCCGTAGACATCGAGAATCTTGGCCAGTTCATCACGGACGAAACCAACCTGCCCCGGCTTGCGCCCGGGGAAAGCAACGACATTCGCACTATTCGGCTGCGCCATCAGTCGGCGGTACCACTGCGCTGCTGCGGCTCTTGCGGTTGGCCGTTGTGCTGAGCCGCCCGCAATTCGGCGATCTCGCCGCGCAGGATCTGCAATTCAGCTTCCAGCCGTTCGACACCATCGCGGCTCGGCTCGCACGGATCGTCGCACGGCGTGCCGTAGGGCATGAATTCGCGCATCCATTCCTCTGCCGGCATCAGTGTGCTTCGCGCCTTGAGACCGATCATCGTCGCGCCTTCGGGTACTTCGTCGGTAACAACAGCATTGGCACCGATCCGCGCCCGCCGACCCACGGTGATGGGGCCGATAACCTGCGCGCCCGAACCGATGATCACATCGTCTTCGATCGTCGGGTGGCGTTTCCCGCCAACGCCGTTGGTCGGATTGGTCCCACCCAGTGTGACGCATTGATAGATGGTGACATTGTCACCGATATGGGCCGTTTCCCCGATCACAGTGAAGCCGTGATCGATGAAGAAATTGCGGCCGATCCTGGCACCGGGATGAATATCGATCCCCGTCACCATGCGGCTGAAATGATTGACCAGCCGGGCAAGGAAAAACAGATCTGCTTCGAACAGCCAGTGCGCCACGCGGTGATAGCCCAGGGCCCAGACACCGGGGTAAAGCAGGACTTCCCAGCGGGTGCGCGGTGCAGGATCGCGCTCCTTGATCGAGTCCAGATAGGCGATAAGCCGTTCGAACATACCCGGGAATTCTCTCACTTACCGCAGATCAAAGCAAGCGCGCCTGTTCGGGGCCTTCCACGGCTTCCAGCGCGTCGCGCCAGACGGACATGGTGGCGGGCTGCTTGCGTTCAAGACTCAGACGGTCGATTTCAGCAACGATCCGCTCGATAGCGGCATGGCTGCGCTCCATCCGCGGAACGAGATAGGCGGGTGCCCCTTCGCCCAGGACAAGGCCGCGCTGCGCAGCATGACTCAGCATGAGATCGGCCGCCATTTCATCGTCCGGCGGGCCCAGTTCAAGCTGTAGCGCCGCGCCCATCCGGCTGCGCAGATCGGGAAGCTGGATATTCCACCGTTCCTGCCCAATGGTCAGCAGCAGGGGGAAGCCGTCTTCGCGCGCGCGATTCCAGGCGTGGAATATCTCGGTTTCGTCCTGAAGGTGCGCATCGTCGATCGCCCCGCCGCCGGTGTGAGAGCCGAACCAAGTGGCGATCAGCGATTTGCCAGAACGTGGCGGGCCGCTGAGGATGGCCGTGCCGAAGGGCCAGCTATGCGGATCGCGCAAGGCGTCCGCCACCGTCGCATTCGCCGCCCCCAGCACGATGCTGGGTGCCTCCTTGGGTACGGGATGCAATAGCGGGAGCGCGATTTGCGTCATGGCAAACAGAATTGCCGCCCGCTCAGCGGCTGATCAAGAGCGCGGTCGGCCCCTGCTGAACGGCAAAACCCTTGGCCCGCAGCGCGTCGGCCAGCCCGCTGATGGAGCCGGAATAGCTTACCGTCAGCACCGAGGTGCCGCCAATCGCGGTGGAGCGAACGCCCGAAGACCGAACCCCCGGTGTGGCGCGGACGTCTGCCAGGATCGCGCTGAAGCTGTCCGCATCGGGCGATGCGAACTGGACCGTATAAAGCGCGACCGATCCTTCGGGCGGCGGGCGATCGATGGGCGCGGTGCTCAGCGCTCCGTCGCTGGTGGTCGGCGCGGGCGCGGCCTCGGCCTGCGCGCGCTGTTCGTCCTGAACGCGAAGCCTGCGGCCCAGATCGACGAGCCGCTGGATCGCGGGATTAAGTTCGCCCGGCTTCACATCCAGCGTAGGATCGGGCTGGATCTTGCCCGAGGCAAGCGCGCTTTCGAACAGGCTGTCGAAGCGACGCACGGCCTTGGCCAGCATCAGCGGCAGTTCGTCAGGATTTTCGGCCCGCATGGTGAAGCTGGCCAGGAAATCGCTGTCGGGCCCATGGCGGGCGGTGAAGGTCCCTTCGATCGGGCCCCCGGGATAGGAATATTTCAGGTTGGCAATCGGGACCAGTACGTCCGCCGCGCCGAATTCATCGAGAATGTTGTTCCACCACACGCGGCTGCGGCGCGTGGTCTGGCCGAATGTCAGCAACAGCGATTCGCCGCCCGATCCCTGCGGACGCACGTAATCGATTCGACTCTGCCCGGCCTGATATTCGGCCCAGGCCGCCTGCCACGGGTTGCGCTGCTCATACATGAGCTGCGTTCCGCCGGAGACGGTAACGGGCAGGACCAGCATTGGCGCACTGCGCGCTGCGCGGCCATCTTCGCCCAGATAGGCGGAGGCCCTCTGCCGGTCGAACACCACGCCCAGCGTGGCGACATAGCGTTTGGGCCCGAGCCGTTCGCTTTCGATCACGATTGCCGACACAAGGCTGACGATGCGCGATTCGGGAAGATCCGGCCCGTCGAGCTTTTCCCAGGCTTTTACCTGCGCTTCACGCCACGCCTCTTCGCGTGCTTCCACGCCGCTATCGGCGCTGACATCGACTTCGATGCCGGAAACCTGAATGTCTGTGGAGGCTGCAACCGGCGCGATTCCGCGATCGCCGCCAACCTGTGCCTGCGCCAGCCAGCCGGCCCCACCCGCCAGGGCAAGACCTGAAGCGATGAGTGCGGTGCGCGCGCGACGGGAAGAGAAAATATGTATGCCCATGGGGTGTTCGGGGGCCTTTTGCCCAAAGCATTCCGGAAATCCAAGCGGGAATGCTGGAAATTGCAGGCGAATTGCGCAAAAGGCTTGGCGCATGAGCAGCAACACGCCTTCCTACACCTACGAACAGGCCGGAGTTTCGATCGATGCGGGCAATGCGCTCGTCAAGGCGATCGGACCGCTGGTGAAATCCACCATGCGTCCCGGCGCCGATGGGGAGATTGGCGGCTTCGGCGGCTTCTTCGATCCCAAGGCCGCCGGCTATAAGGATCCTTTGCTGGTCGCAGGCAACGATGGCGTGGGCACCAAGCTCAAGCTGGCGATCGATACCGACATGCACGATACCGTCGGCATTGACCTGGTCGCCATGTGCGTGAACGATCTGATCGTTCAGGGCGCGGAACCGCTGTTTTTCCTCGACTATTTCGCCACCGGCAAGCTGGAGAACGGGGTTGCCGAACGCGTGATCGCGGGCATCGCCGAAGGGTGCAAACAGGCCGGCTGCGCGTTGGTCGGCGGCGAAACGGCAGAAATGCCTGGCATGTATGCAGGCGGCGACTATGACCTCGCAGGCTTCTGCGTCGGCGCGGTGGAACGCGGTGAACAGCTTACGGGTGACCGCGTTGCACCGGGCCACATCCTCCTCGGCCTCAAAAGTTCGGGCGTGCATTCCAACGGTTTCTCGCTTGTCCGGCGACTTGCCGAAGACAAGCACTGGAAGCTCGACCGGCCCGCACTGTTCGACAGCGAGCGGCTGCTGATCAATACGCTGATCGAACCCACGCGCATCTATGTGAAGACACTGCTTCCGCTGGTCCGTGATGGCCTGATCGACGCGATGGCGCATATCACCGGCGGTGGTCTGCTCGAAAATATCCCGCGCGTGCTGCCGCAAGGCGCGCATGCCGAGGTGGATGCCGATGGCTGGGACCAGCCGGGGCTTATGGCGTTCCTGCAGGCCCAGGGAAATATCGAACCCGGCGAAATGGCGCGCACCTTCAACTGCGGCGTCGGAATGGTGCTGGCCGTGGCCCCGTCCAAGGTCGAGCTGGTCCGCACTCGTCTCGAAGAGGCAGGCGAAGACGTGCTGGCGATCGGCCGCATTATCGAAGGCGACAAGGGCTGCACCGTCCGCGGCTCGCAAGGCACATGGTCCGCGAAAGAGGATTGGGAGGCCGTGCATCTTGGGTGACACGGCTTCGCCGGCCAGGACCAGGGTCGCGATTTTCATTTCCGGGCGCGGCAGCAACATGGCTGCCCTGCTCTATGCCGCGGCTCTGCCGGACGCTGCCTATGAGGTGGTGCTGGTTGCCGCCAACGATCCGGAGGCCGAAGGGCTCGCCCTGGCCTCGGCAGAAGGAGTTCCCACCTTCGCGCTCTCGCATAAGGGGATGAGCCGCGCGGATCACGATGCGGCGATGGACGAAGCCGCACGCAAGGCGGGGGCCGAATTCATCGTGCTGGCCGGCTATATGCGCATCCTGACCGAAGACTTCGCGCGCCAGTGGCAGGGCCGCATGCTCAATATCCACCCCTCCCTGCTCCCGAAATATCCGGGGCTCGACACCCATCAGCGCGCGATCGATGCGGGCGATAGTCATGGCGGCGTGTCGGTCCATCTCGTCACGCCCGAACTCGATGCAGGACAGGTGCTGGCCCAAATGCCGGTCGCGATTCGCGAGGGCGAGACCGCGGACAGCCTTGCCGAGCGGGTCCGCTTTGCCGAACACCAGCTCTATCCCCGCGTCCTGAACGATTATCTCAGTGTGCAGCGCTGATGGGCCGCCTCAGCCCCTACATCTTTTTCCTGCTCGCGATCCTCGCCTTCGGCATGATCGCTTTGCAGCCCGACGAAAGCTGGCAGACCGAGCAGGTCAATATGGTCGATGCCGTGCTGATTACCGTAGGCGTACTGATCGGTGCCCATGTCCTGCGTAAGGTCGGCCAAGTAGTCTACAAGCGCTGGAAGGACCGGCAGGAGTGAGCCCGCCGCGCCCGCATCTCTTCGCGCGTTCCGCAATCGCAGAGCGTGCCAACCAGGCGATTGCGGGCATGTGGGCGCGTGGCTGGACCGAAAAACCGCGGCTCGATCCTGACTTTCTGTGGGAGGAAGGGGCGAAAGGCTTTTCTGCCGAAGACGAGATATCCATCCGCGGCGAAGAGGACGTGGCCGATTTCCGGCTGCGGCTTGAAAAACTATGTCAGGCGTTGACCGGGGAAGCGCAGCTCAACGCGCTGGGCCATACCATGGCCTATGGTCAGTTGAAGGGCGCGATCCGCAAGCGGCACGCGCTAGGGCGGTTGTGGCGGGAGAAGCCTGATCTTGCGACCGCCACCATCGCGGCCCCCATTCTCGTCCTTGGCCAGATGCGCAGCGGTACCACGCGTGTGCAGCGTCTGCTGGCAGCCGATCCACGGTTCAGCGGCACAAGGTTCTGCGACAGCCATGATCCACTCCCTTCCCGCCCTGACCTGCGCCCGCTGAAGGCCAGGGTCGGCCTGTTCCTGGCGCGAAGCGTCAACCCGTGGCTCGAAACCATGCATCCCTTCGGCGCCATCCGCACCGATGAAGAAATCGGCTGGCTCGCAGCCGCACTCTCCCCCGCGGCGTATGAAGCGCAATGGCAAATCCCTTCCTTCGTCGCCTTCAGCGAAGACCGGAGCGCTGCGCCTATCTATCGCGAATTCAGCAGGATCTTGCGGACGGATGCCGTCGGGCACGGCAATGCCACGCGCCCACGGGTACTGAAATGTCCGCAGTTCAGCGAGGATTTGCCGGAACTGATTGGCCAGTTTCCCGATGCCCGCATTGTCTTATGCGAACGTGACCGGAAAGCAGTTCTGGCGAGCAGCGTTTCGATGGTCGCCAGCCAGCGCGCCTATCAGAGCGACAGTCACAGCGAGGTTGACCTGCGGGGGGAGTGGGAACGCAAAATCGACCTACGCGACACACGAATGACAGCGGCCCTTGACGAAGCTCATATTCCCGTCTCCCGGGTTTGCTTCCGCCGCCTGAACGATCAACCGCACCACGTGCTGGATTCTGTCTACCGGGATCTGGGCCTGGATTACGATCGGCTCGCCAGAACGGCAGCGGAGGGCGAACTTGCCCGGGCTGAGAAGGGCCACCATCGCAAGCACCGTACCCAGATCGCGCGGCTTGCACCCGCTCTGCGCGAAACTTCAGGCTGAGGAATGGCTGTGTTGGCGGCTGGCGTATTCGGGAAGGGTCATCTGGGCGAGTGACCGCGTCACCTCGGCAGAGCATATCCGTCCGTCTCGGAAGAGCACGCGCCACATGGTGGGCCCGCCAATCTCTTCGATCTCGCTTTCCAGATGGCCTCTCAGAAGCACTTCGCCGCGATTATGGTCCAGCGAATCGATCACGGTTGCCGGGCGACCGGCTGCTTCACGGAATCGGCGATCTTCCTCGATATATCTGTCCCGTCCGACGATGCTTCTGCCGGTGGCATCGTAGAATCGGAAATCCTCGGTAAGGTACTGATCGATATTGGAATAATCCATCCGGCTTACCGCCGAAACCAGATCCCGCACCAGCATTTCGCGCTGGCGCTTTTGACTGACCCGATTGAGGATTGTGGAAAGCATAACGGGTACACCCTTACCATAAGGGGGTACCCGCTGCCTATTTCATATGTTTTACCCGATCGAAACTATAACTAAGTTTCAAATGCGGGACGCAATCAGCCGACGATTTCGTCTTCGTTGAAGAAGAATTCGATCTCGGTCTTGGCGTTCTCGTCGCTGTCCGAACCGTGGACCGAGTTGGCTTCGATCGATTCCGCATAGGTCTTGCGGATCGTGCCTTCGTCTGCATCGGCTGGGTTGGTGGCGCCCATTACGTCACGGTTGCGCTTCACGGCGTCTTCACCTTCGAGCACCTGAACCACGACCGGGCCGGAGATCATGAAGTCGACCAGTTCGCCGTAGAAGGGGCGTTCCTTGTGAACGGCGTAGAAGCCTTCGGCCTGTTCCTTGGTCATCTGGATACGCTTCGATGCGACGACGCGCAGGCCGGCATCTTCAAGCATCTTGGTAACCGCGCCGGTCAGGTTGCGGCGGGTGGCATCGGGCTTGATGATCGAAAAGGTGCGGGTAACCGCCATGTTCAAGTTCCTTGCGAAATATGGTTGTCGATTTTTAGGAGAGTGTTCTCGCGCGCGCCCCTAGCGTCCGCACACGCGGACGGCAAGATTTACCGCAGGCCGCTGGTAACGCTGACCTGCCCTTCGGTCTGCCGCGCCCTGCGCGTGACCTGCAGCGCAAAACTTGTGCGGTCTGCCGAATTCTCGCCGCCCAGCGTGGTAGTTTCCCCGGCGTCGACCTCCACCTCCACATCAATACCGGCATCTTCCGCCTGCATGCGATAGAAATCGACCACGCTTGCCCGCGGATCTGGGGTGGTGAATTCGACTGTGACGAAGGCGCCCTCGCCCTGCTCCACCCAGGTCGTATTGGTAATCTGCGCATTGGGATAAGCAGTGAACGGCGGAGGAAAGCGCGCTTCGACATCGCTGCCGGCAAGCATCCTTGTCGTGACCCCGTCGGAATCGGTCAGCGTTGCGCGCACTTCGCCACTTTCCGGGTCGATGTCGTAAGAGCCGATGGGCTCCGCCGCGTCCTCCTGCGCTTCGCCCTGGCCCTCATCGTCATCCACCCTGGAGCAGGCAGACAAGGTCAGGGCGGGAATAAGGATGACGGGAAGCAGATGTCTCATGCTCTCTCGACGGGCGAGAGGCAGGCGGGTTCCTGCAAATTCAGCGGCCTTCGCGCCAGCCGCCTTCCGGTGTCTGCTTGAAGATGCGGTTGTCTATCGACTCTCTAGAAGCGAGATCGCGCCATAGCGTGCGCGCATTGTCGGTCGCGTCGGCATCGAACAGCAGCATCACGCGATCGAACACATTCGCCTCTTCGCGCCATTTCCCGTCGGCAAGGATGGCCATGCGGGCATCGTTCGGTGCTGCGCAATCCGCGGACAGGAGGATCGGCTGGCGCGAGGCGTGGGGGCCATCAACCGGGCCATTGGCCAAAAAGGCACCGCCGCCCTGGCCCCACAATGTCTGCGACAGCCCTTCGCGGGCCTCGGCATCTTCCGCCACGACAACCAGGCGTTCGCCCGCCTGCAAAACCTTGCGAGCAAGCTTGCCCACCGTCACATCCACCGGATCGCGGCTGAGCTGATAGAAATCGACACGCATATCTATGTCCTACCGCTCCGCTGCTTAATGAAGATTAGCCCTCACCGGATTTGGTCCGGCGGCACCGTTCGGAACAATAGCGGACATTGTCCCAGTCGCGCGCCCATTTCTTGCGCCAGGCGAAGCTGAGGCCGCAAGTTGCGCAGACCTTGGTCGGAAGGTCTGCCTTGCGCCTCATCTTCGCCATGACGCCGTTGCCGCCTCAGCCTTCCGCGGTATCCGCGATCAGGCGGTCGATCAGGCGCACACCGAAACCGGTGGCACCCTTGCCCCAGGTGCGGCCGGGCTTGTCCGACCATGCCGTGCCGGCAATGTCGATATGGGCCCAAGGCGTATCGTCGAGGATGAAGCGCTGGAGGAATTGCGCGGCCGTGATCGAGCCTGCACCCTTGCCGCCGATGTTCTTCATGTCGGCGATCGGGCTGTCGATCAGCTTGTCGTAAGCCTTGCCGATCGGCATGCGCCATACCTTGTCGCCAACGGCCTCGCCTGCATCGGCCAGTTCCTTGGACAGCGTGTCGTCGTTCGAGAACAGGCCGGCATATTCATTGCCCAGCGAAATGATGATCGCACCCGTCAGCGTGGCGAAATCGACGATGCGTGCAGGCTTGAACTCGGTCTGGGTCCAGTGCAGCGCATCGGCCAGCACCAGGCGGCCTTCGGCATCGGTGTTGAGGATTTCGATGGTCTGGCCGCTCATGGAGGTGACAACGTCGCCCGGACGCTGTGCGTTACCGTCAGGCATGTTTTCCACCAAGCCCATGACGCCCACGACATTGGCCTTCGCCTTGCGCTTGACCAGCGACAGCATGCCGCCCGCGACTGCGCCGGCACCGCCCATGTCCCACTTCATGTCTTCCATGCCGGGTCCCGGCTTGATCGAGATGCCGCCGGTGTCGAAGGTCACGCCCTTGCCGACGAATGCGGTCGGGGCTTCGCTGCCGCCGCCGTTCCAGCGGATTGCGAGGATGCGCGATTCGCGCGAGGAACCCTGCCCGACGCCGAGCAGCGATCCCATGCCGAGCTCTTCCATCTGAGCTTCGTCGAGCACGACGAGTTCGGCGCCGGTCCCTTCGAACCGTTCCTTGCAGCGGGCCACGAAGCTTTCGGGATAGATGATGTTGGCCGGTTCGGTGATCAGTTCGCGGGTGAATTCCACGCCTTCTGCCAGCGCGGATGCTTCGGTCCAGGCATCTTCGATGCCGTCCGGGCCGCCGACCACGGTCACGCTTTCCAGCGTCACCTTCTGATCGTCCTTCAGCTTGGTGCGATAGATGTCATAGCGCCAGTTGCGCAGCCGCAGGCCAAGCAGGACATGCGCCGCTTCGTCTGCCGACAGGTCGCTTTCGGTAAGGTCGAGCACCAGTTCCTTGTCGCCGCTCGACTGGTATTTACCGGCCAGCGCAGCGCCGGCCTTTTCCAGATTGGCGAGGCGGGCGTCGGACGTCTTGTCGCCCGCGCCGGCCAGCGCCAGCCGGGCAACCTCGCCGCCGTCTTCGACGAAGCCGTCGAAGGTCTGGCCGGTGTTGCCACGGAAACGCGCTGCCTCTGCCCCTGCGCGCATCGCGGCATTGGTGGCAGAAGGAAGCTTGCCCTTGTCGACCACATGCGCAATTAGGCGCGCGCCTTGCGGACGGGACTGATTGAACTGAATGTGCATGGATTCTCCAGAATTCTCTAATGAGCGGGACGCGCCCGAAAGCTGCAAGTCCCGAACGAACGCGATTGCGATTAGGCGTGGCCGGTGCGATAGGCAAGCCATGCACCGTGACCGCGTCCTTCCGTCGAATCACGTGATGCATCTTCTCGGGACTGCGGTTGCCGGGTTCGCCCTGTGCCATGCCGCCCCCGGTTTCGCGCAGGATGGCGCTGCCACCGGCGCCGGAACCGTGGAACAGCCCGAGGGCGAAAACCCTACCGATCTGCCCGCACCCGTTCAGGACAGCGAAGAGCCGGTCGTCATCGCCCGCGAAGACGATCTGCCCGCCCCCACACCTGAATTCAACGCGGCGGGCGAGCGGCAGATATCCTTTGCCGCCGACATCCTCAGTTACGATTCCGACGGTGAGACCACTACGGCAGAGGGAGACGTCGTGCTCCAGTCGGGTGACCGGTCGCTGCGCGCGAACAAGGTCACCTGGAACCAGCGGACCGGCCTGATCACCGCCACCGGCAATGTCCGCTTCGTGGACGAGAACGGCAACCAGCTCTTTACCGAAAGCGTGGAGCTGACCGACGAATTCGAAGCCGGGGAGATGGAAAACCTCCTCCTCGCACTGCGGGAGGGCGGCCGCCTCGCTGCCAATCGAGGCATCCGCGAAAGCGATGGCACGGTGGCGCTGGAAGAAGCGGCCTACAGCGCCTGCGCCATCACCACGCCCGAAGGCTGTAGCAAGGAACCGAGCTGGCGCATCACCGCCGACCGCGTGACCTACGATCCCGCCGAAGCCCGCGTCAGCTTCACCGGTGCCTATCTCGAAGTGTTCGGCCAGCGCCTGATCCCGCTGCCCGGCCTGTCGGTCCGCACCGATGGCGGGGCCGTGGGCGGCTTTCTGGTGCCCGACGTGCGCTTTTCCAAGAGCAACGGGATCGAGGTTTCGGGCAGCTATTACCTGCGTCTCGCCGACGATAAGGACCTGACGCTCTCGGGCTATGTCTTCTCCAAGACCACGCCCATGGTGTCCGCCCAATGGCGCCACCTGACCGGCAAGGGCGCCTATCAGATCACCGGCTATGCCACGCACAGCCGCCGCATTTCCAACTTCACCGGGGAAGAGACCTCGTCGCAGGCCGATCCGCGCGGCTATGTCTTCGCGAACGGCAAGTTCCAGTTCACCCCGAAGTGGAGTCTGACCAGCTCGCTCAGGCTGGCGACCGACAAGACCTTCCTCAGGCGCTACGACATCAGCCGCGACGACCGGCTGCGCTCGCACCTCAGCCTCGAGCGGATGGACGCCGATTCCTATTTCGCGGTCGAAGGCTGGGCTACGCAGACCCTCCGCCTGAACCAGGATCAGGACACCGTTCCCGTGGCCCTGCCGCTGGTGGATTATCGCCGCCGCCTTGCCGAACCCGTGCTCGATGGGCAAATCGATCTTCAGTTCAACACCATGGCTGTCACGCGCGATATCGGACAGGATACGCAGCGCGCATTCGCCAGGGCGGAATGGTCGCGGCGAAGCATCACCGGCATGGGCCAGGTCTTCACGCTCACCGGCATGCTGCGCGGCGATGTCTATCACTCGGACGACAATCTCGAGAACCCGAACCCCTATTATCGCGGCGAAGACGGGTGGCAGACGCGCGGCGTCGCACTGGCGGCCGCCGATGTGGAATGGCCTTTCGTCGGGAGCGTCATGGGCTTCGAGCAGGTCTTTACCCCGCGCCTGCAATTGGTCGCCACGCCGGAGATCAAGAACCTCGCCATTCCGAACGAGGACGCGCGGGCGATCGATCTGGAGGACTCGAACCTCTTCGCACTGAACCGCTTTCCCGGATATGACCGGGTGGAAGACGGCGCGCGTGTCACTTATGGCTTCGACTGGAAACTGCGCCGCCCGGGCGTGGAAATCTTCACCACGCTTGGCCAATCCTATCGCCTCGATGCGGACCGCGACATTTTTCCCGATGGCACCGGCCTGTCCGAACGGGTCAGCGATTTCGTGGGCCGGACGGAAGTGCGCTATCGCGATTTCCTCAAGCTTGCCCACCGTTACCGGCTGGACAAGGACAATTTCGCCGTGCGCCGGAATGAATTCGATGCGACGGTCGGCACCAGCCGTACCTATGCCGAAATCGGCTATCTCCGGCTCAATCGCAATATCGACACCGTGGAAGACCTGCAGGACCGCGAGGAATTGCGCGCCGCGGTGCGCGTTGCCTTCGCCAATTACTGGTCGGTGTTCGGGTCGGGCGTATTCAACCTGACCGACCGCGAGGAGGACCCCACGCTCACCAGCGACGGCTTCCAGCCCATCCGCACCCGCCTCGGGGTCGCCTATCAGGACGACTGCCTGGAAATGGGCGCCACCTGGCGGCGGGACTACATCTCCGCAGGGGATGCACGCCGGGGCGATACCTTCCAGCTCTACTTCAGCTTGAAGAATCTGGGCTTCCGATAAGGCCGCGATGTTGGCAGCGCGGGTCAAACCCGCTATCCGCCACGCGCAATCAGCTACGGTTAAGCCTTTCAGGGCCAAACCGCAGGCTATCCGGGCGCAAACATGGCGCCGTAAGGGAATACAAGCGTGAACGCACATATCGTATCGAAATTCATGGGTTTGACCGCAGCGGTGGGTCTCGCACTCGGCGCGCCCGGCCTGCACGCGCAGGCCGATGGCCAGGCGGTCGAAGCCAATCCGCTCGGCCTGCCCGATCAGCCGACTCTGCTGGCCAATCCCAATCCGAACGTCCGCCGCGCCACTGCCGTGGTCAACGGCCACGTCATCACCGGCACCGATCTGGATCAGCGCGTCGCCCTGCTGGTGAACGCCAACGATACCGAACTGCCGCCGGAAGAGATGGAGCGCGTCCGCTCCCAAGTCCTGCGCAATCTGATCGACGAAACCTTGCAGATCCAGGCGGCGGAAGCCGAAGACATCGTGATCTCGGACGCAGAGGTGGACCAGACCTTCGCCCGCGTTGCCGCGCAGAACAATCAGCGCGTCGAGGATATGGACCAATATCTCGGCAGCGTCGGTTCTTCGGCTGCCTCGCTCAAGCGCCAGATCAGGGGCGAACTCGCCTGGCAGCGCCTGCTGCGCCAGAAGGTCTCCTTCTTCGTCAATGTCTCTGCCGAAGAGGTGAACGAGATGATGGAGCGTCTGGAAGCATCCAAAGGCACCAATGAATATTGGGTCTGGGAAATCTTCCAGTCGGCCACGCCTGAAAACGACGCCGCGGTGGAAGCCAATGCCGCCAAGATCATGGAACAGCTGCGCCAGGGCGGCAGCTTCGTGGCCTATGCCCGCCAGTTCTCGGAAGCATCGACGGCTGCCGTCGGCGGCGATCTGGGCTGGATCAGGCTGCCCCAGCTGGGCGATCCGCAGCTTGAAACCATCGTCGACCAGATGGAACCCGGCCAGCTGGTCGGACCGCTTAAGATTCCCGGCGGCTACTGGATCGTCTATCTGCGCGACAAGCGTCAGGTGTTGATGGCCGATCCGCGCGATGCCACGCTCAGCCTCAAGCAGATCCAGATCGGTTTCGATCCGGCTGCACCCGAAGCGCAGAATCAGGCCAAGCTTCAGGCATTTCTCGGCGGCGTGCAGTCGATGCGCGGCTGCGGCAGTGCCGATGAAACGGCTGCAGCACTTGGCGCCAGCGTGGTCACCAACGATCAGATCCGCGCCCGTTCCTTGCCGGAGCAGCTGCAGAACATCGTTCTGGGCCTCCAGATCGGCGAAACTACCCCGCCCTTCGGTTCGGTAGAGGAAGGCGTGCGCGTGCTCATGCTATGCGGAAGGGACGATCCGGAAACCGCGGAAGGTCCGAATTTCGACCAGCTCATGGCACAGCTCGAGGACGAGCGTACCAACAAGGCCGCCCAGCGTTATCTGCGCGATCTGCGCAACGACGCCTACATCGAATATAACTGACGATGGCGCCGCTCCCATTGGCCGTGTCGCTCGGCGATCCGGCCGGGATCGGGCCTGAAATCATCGTGGAGGCATGGTCGCGTCGTCAGGACGGGGCCGTGCCTCCTTTTTTTGTGATCGCCGGCGCTGGCGTCCTGCGCCAGGCGGCCGAACGGCGCGGCATTTCGATCGAGGTTGCCCACATCCGGGAGGCTGCCGAAGCGCCCGCCGTCTTTCCGGATGCCCTCCCTGTTCTGGGCGAGGAAGAGTGCGAGTATCGCCCCGGATCGCCGGATCCGCATGGTGCCCGGCTGGCGCTGCATTCGCTGACCGAAGCCACCCGGCTCGCTGCGGACGATCAGGCCGGCGGCGTCGTCACTGCTCCGATTGCGAAGGGTGAACTGGCGAAGGTTGGTTTTACCCAGCCGGGCCAGACCGAATTTCTTGCCGATGCCTGTGGCTGCAAGCGGGAAGACACAGTGATGATGCTGGCGGGCCCCAGCCTGCGAACGGTTCCGCTCACCGTGCATTGCGCCCTTGCGGATGTGCCAAAACTTCTCACGCAGGATATGATTGTGCGCCGGGCGCGGATTGTCGCCGCGGCACTGCGCCGCGATTTCGGAATTCAAACACCACGCATCGCCATTTGCGGTCTCAACCCGCATGCCGGTGAACAGGGGCGGTTCGGCAAGGAAGAGGCGACCGTGATCGAACCGGCCATCGCGCAATTGCGCGGCGAAGGGCTGTCCGTAACCGGCCCCCATCCCGGCGATGCGCTCTTCACACCGCGCGCGCGCCAGACCTATGACGCGGCGCTGGCCATGTATCACGATCAGGCGCTCATCCCGATCAAGGCCATCGATTTCGACGAGGGCGTGAATGTCACTTTGGGCCTGCCCATTGTGCGGACCAGCCCCGATCACGGGACCGCCTTCGATATCGCGGGCAAGGGCATCGCCGATCCCGGTGCGATGATAGCCGCTTTGAAGATGGCGGGCCAAATGGCGGCACGGCGCTCGGGCCATGGCTGATCTTCCCCCTTTGCGCGAAGTCATCGCGCGGCATGGCCTTTCCGCCAGCAAGGCGCTGGGCCAGAATTTCCTGTTCGACGAACACTTGCTCGACCGGATCGCGGCGCTGCCGGGCGATCTGAACGGTCGCCGCGTGCTCGAAGTCGGTCCCGGTCCCGGCGGCCTGACACGCGCCCTGCTTCGTGCCGGCGCGGATGTCACCGCCATCGAGATGGACAGCCGCTGCCTGCCCGCTCTGGCCGAACTGGAAGCCGCCTTTCCGGGCAAGCTGCGCGTGATCGAGGGCGATGCGCTCAAGCTCGACCATGCGGAGATCATGGGGGGCGAGCCTTTCGCCATCCTGTCCAACCTGCCCTATAATGTCGGCACGGCGCTGTTCACCCGCTGGCTGGGGGGTGAGGAATGGCCGCCGCTGTGGACCTCGCTGACGCTGATGTTCCAGCAGGAAGTCGCGCAGCGGATCGCGGCGAAGCCCGGCACATCGGCCTATGGCCGGCTGGCGATCCTGGCGCAGTGGCGCGCGCAGGCAAAGCTGGCGATGAAGGTCCATCGCAGCGCCTTCACGCCCCCGCCCAAGGTGATGAGCGCAATCGTCCATGTCGAACCCGCCGCCATGCCCGAAGGCGTATCGGCGCGGATGCTGGAACGCGTGACAGAGGCCGCTTTCGGCCAGCGGCGCAAGATGCTGCGCCAGAGCCTGAAGGGCCTGCCCGGCGCGGTGGAGGCGCTGGAGACGCTCGGCATCGATCCGCAGCGGCGGGCCGAAACCCTGGAAGTCGGCGATTTCATCGCGCTGGCCAGGGCGCTGACCAAGGCGCAGGCCTAAACGCCGAAGCTCAGTCCCCGCTGGCGAGTTTGCGCAGCAATTGCGCCGCAATGTCGAGCACCTGCAGCTTTTCGGCGTGCTGCATCACCACATTCATATCGTCGGACAGCGCATCGGCCAGATCGTCGAGCGAATGGGCCACGCGCTTCATATCGTCGACCGTGATGACCGAATTGTGCGTCGGCGCAAGCGAGGCGGGCTGCGGTTTGCCGCTTTCGCGTCGGCTGAATTCTTCAAGGATTCGCTGGAAGGCGCGGTCGACCGAGTCTTGCGGCGGCGCATCGGGAAACCAGGCGGTGACTTCGGTCCGCTCATCGAAGGAAATGCCTGCCTGATCGGCCGCGCGCCACACCACCTTGCCATTGACCGACAGCGGCCCGCGCCGCAATTCCACGGCATTGCCCACGGCGGGCAGGCCCTCGCCTTCGATCAGCGCCCCCAGCGCGGAGATGTTGCACAGCCGGACCGCGCCGCCCCCTTCGGACGCAAGAAAACTGGCGCGGACGAGCAAGTCCACCCGCTCCTCACGGCGCTGTGCCTTGGTATTGACGGTCAAGCTTCGCGATCCCTCAGATAAAGTGACCGCCGTCTTAACGCATAAACTTTACCAGTTGCTTGATGAATTCACCCGCTCGCCGTTTTCTTCTGCTGGCGCCAGCGGTGCAGCAGAGGTTCGGTATAGCCGCTCGGCTGCTCAACGCCCTTGAAGATCAGGTCCTTCGCCGCGCTGAAGGCCGCGCCGTCCTCATTTTCCAGCAGCGGTTCGTAAAGCGGGTCGCCCGCATTCTGCTGGTCCACCTTGGCGGCCATACGGCGCAGGCTGTCCATCACCTGATCTTGCGAGATGACGCCATGTAGCAGCCAGTTGGCGATATGCTGGCTGGAAATGCGCAGAGTGGCGCGGTCTTCCATCAGGCCGACGTCATTGATGTCGGGCACCTTGGAGCAGCCCACCCCCTGATCCACCCAGCGCACCACATAGCCGAGCAGGCCCTGGCAATTGTTGTCCAGCTCCTCGGCGATCTCGTCTTCCGACCAGTTGGTGCCATCGGCGAGCGGGATGGTGAGCAGCTCCTCCAGCTTCGCCGCATCGGGCAGGCCCTGCTGGATCTCGAACACGTCTTCGCGTTGGTAATGGATCGCGTGCAGGGTCGCGGCGGTCGGGCTCGGCACCCAGGCGGTGTTGGCCCCGGCGCGCAAGTGGCCGATCTTCTCCAGCATCATCTGCCCCATCAGATCGGGCGCGGCCCACATGCCCTTGCCGATCTGCGCGCGGCCCGACAGGCCGTGCTTTAGCCCGATGCCGACATTGCGCGCCTCATAGGCTTTCAGCCAGGCGGCATTCTTCATCTCGCCCTTGCGCATCATCGGCCCGGCCCGCATCGAGGTGTGGATTTCATCGCCCGTCCGGTCGAGGAAGCCGGTGTTGATGAATACGATCCGGTCCTTCACCGCATGGATGCAGGTGGCCAGATTGGCCGAAGTGCGCCGTTCCTCGTCCATCACGCCGACCTTGATCGTATTGCGCGGCAGGTCGAGCAGATCCTCCACCGTAGCGAACAGATCGTTGGTGAAGGCGCATTCTTCGGGCCCGTGCATCTTGGGCTTCACGATATAGATGCTGCCCTTGCGACTATTGCCGTATCTGCCCAGCCCCGCGACATCCTGCGCCGAGATTGCGCTGGTCATCACGGCATCCAGAATGCCTTCGGGGATTTCGTCACCCTTCCACAGCATCGCCGGATTGGTCATCAGATGGCCGACATTGCGCACGAACATCAGGCTGCGACCAGGCAGGCTGCGCGCGGTGCCCGACGCATCGGTATAGGTAAGATCGCCCGCCAGTTCGCGGGTCAGCGTCTGCCCGCCCTTCTCGAAGCTTTCCGCCAGATCGCCGCGAATGATGCCGAGCCAGTTGCGATAGGCGAGAAGCTTGTCCTCGGCATCCACTGCCGCCACCGAATCCTCGCAATCGGCGATGGTGGTGAGCGCGGCTTCCAGCACGACATCGGAAATCCCTGCCCGGTCGGTCTTGCCGATGGCGCTCTCGCGGTCGAACTGCACCTCGATGTGGAGGCCGTTGTTGCGGAACAGCAGGCCCTTGGCGGTGGAGCCCACCCGCTGCCCCTCGTCCTTCAGCGCGATAGCGTCAGACCCCGAAATATCCGCCCAGCTTCCCTCGGCCAGCGGCAGCGTCTCGTCGAGGAAGCGCCGCGCTTCGGCAATCACCGCCGCGCCGCGTTCCTCGTCATAGCCACCCGGCCGGGCCGGCGGCGCGTCCAGCGCATCGGTGCCGTAGAGCGCATCGTACAGGCTGCCCCAGCGCGCATTGGCCGCATTCAGCAGGAAGCGCGCATTGAGGATCGGCACCACCAGTTGCGGTCCCGCCATGGTGGCGATCTCGGGATCGACATTCTGCGTGCCGATGGTGAAATCGCCCGGTTCGGGCACCAGATAACCGATCTCTTCCAGAAACGCGCGATAGGCACCCGCATCGTGGGGCTGGCCCGCGCGTTCGATATGCCATGCGTCGATTTTCGCCTGCAGAGCTTCGCGCGTCTGCAACAGCGCGGCATTGCGCGGCACGAATTCGCCCAGCAGCGCCGCCAGCCCCTGCCAGAACCCGTCCGCATCCCGGCCCAGCGGCGGCAGGACATCGCTCTCGACGAAAGCGGCCAGCGCAGGGTCGATTTCGATACCGGCGCGCGTCACATAATGGGTCATGGAACTCCTCTGGGTAGTCTGTAACTTGACGATGTGAACCCGGGGAGGAGTGGCACGGTCTATGCCGCCCCCCGTTGATGAATGCAAGGCGTGCCTGCCCGCCGCGTGTGTGGCGGGGGTGGACTTGAAGCCTGTCACGACTAAGGAAGTTGCCAATGAAACCGGACCACGCCCCCCAAGCCCTTCTCGACACGATCGATGCGGACACCATGCTGCGCGAGGTGCAGCAATGGGCCGCCATCAACACCGGCACGGCCAATATCGGCGGGCTGGAAAAGATGGCCGGGATACTGGCCGATGCTTTCTCCGCCCTGCCCGGCGATGTCGAACTGGTCGATCCCGCCACGGTAACCGCGATTTCCGCCGAAGGGCGCGAATTCGAGAAGCCGCATGGTCAGCACATGGTCCTGCGCGTTCGCCCCGATGCCACGCGGCGCTTCGTGCTCACCGGACACATGGATACCGTCTTCCCGGTCGATCACCCCTTTCAGGAGGTCACCTGGCTAGACGATGACACCATCAATGGCCCCGGCACCGCCGATATGAAAGGCGGGCTGAACGTCATTCTCCACGCGCTGAAAACCTTCGAAGGCATGGAGGGCGCCGACCGCGTCGGTTACGACGTGATGATCAATTCGGACGAGGAAACCGGCAGCCTCGCCAGCCGCGGCCTGATCGAGGAACTGGCCAAGGGCAAATACGCCGCGCTGACCTATGAGCCCAGCGCCCTGCCCGATGGCACGCTGGCCCATGCGCGCGGCGGCACGGGCAATTATTCCATCACCATCACCGGCCGCAGCGCCCATGCGGGCCGCAATCCGCATGATGGCCGCAATGCCATCGTCGCCGCATCCGACCTCGTGCTGCGGATCAAGGCGCTGGAAGCCGAAGACATCACCGTCAATCCGGCCAAGATCGAAGGCGGGGCGGCCAACAATGTCGTGCCCGACCTGGCAATCCTGCGCTTCAACATCCGCCCCAAATCCACCGATGCCATGCACCGCTTCGATGGCGAACTGGACACTATCCTGAAGGCGATCGAAACCGGCCACGAAGTCGGCGTGCATCGCCACGGCGGCGTGACCCGTCCGCCCAAGCCGGTGGACGAGAAGGCGCAGCGCCTCTTCGATCTGGTCAAGGCTTGCGGCGCCGAACTGGGCCAGACCATCGGCTGGAAACCCACCGGCGGCGTGTGCGATGGCAACAATATCGCCGCCACCGGCGTGCCCGTGGTCGATACCATGGGCGTGCGCGGCGGGGCGATCCACAGCCCCGATGAATTCATGATCGTTCCTTCGCTTCGGGAACGCGCGGCCTTGAGCGCGCTGGTCCTGTCGAAGCTTTCCACCGGAGAGTATTTGTGAGCTTCCGCCTGCGCGCCGCGCATATCAACGACCTCGAACATCTTTATGAAATGGCCAAGCTGACCGGCGGCGGCTTCACCAATCTGCCGCCCGATCGCGACGCGCTGACCCGCAAGCTTGAGCGCGCCGATGCCGCCTTCTCGCGCGAGGATGACGAGCTGGGTGACGACCAGTTTACGCTGGTGCTCGAGAACACGGAAACCGGGCAGATCCGCGGCACTTGCCAGATCTTCAGCCAGGTCGGTCAGGAATGGCCCTTCTATTCCTATCGCCTCAATACGCTCACCCAGCACAGCCGCGAACTGGATCGCACGGTCCGCGCCGAACTGCTCAGCCTCGTCACCGATCTGGAAGGATCGTCCGAAGTCGGCGGCCTGTTCCTGCATCCGGGCGAACGCGCGGGTGGCCTTGGCCTCCTGCTCGCCCGCAGCCGTTATCTCTTCATCGCCATGCATCGCGCGCGCTTTGCCGACCGCATTCTCGCCGAACTGCGCGGCGTGATCGACGATCGCGGCGGCTCGCCCTTCTGGGACGGCGTGGCGGGCCGGTTCTTCGGCATGACCTTTCAGGAAGCCGATTATTTCAACGCCACCAATGGCAACCAGTTCATCGCCGACCTGATGCCCAAGCATCCGGTCTATGTCGAAATGCTCAGCGATGAAGCCCGCAAGGTCATCGGCGTGCCCCACCCCAGCGGCCGCGCCGCCATGCGGATGCTGGAAAACGAAGGTTTCGCGGCAGAAGGCTATGTCGATATTTTCGATGGCGGCCCCAGCATGACCGCGCGCACCGACAATGTGAAAAGCATCGCCTCGGCCCGGCCCGCCCGGGTGGTCGATACCGATCTCGACATCGGCGAAAAGGCGCTGATAGCCACGGGCGAACTGGGCAGCTTCAAGGCCGCCTACGGCATGCGCGACTTCGGCGACGACGATACCGTGTCGATCGACCGCATCTGCGCCGAGGCGCTGGAAGTGAGCGTGGGCGATACGGTGTGGAGCGTCGCGAAGTAACCTGTCGAGGGTGATCGTTTTGAGCGCCACGCTTGCCTGACGGTCTCTCCATGGATTGCCGCGCGACCTCCGGCCACTCGCAATGACGAGCGAGAAAAGCCAACCGCCCACCAACCCGTCATCGCGAGGTGCAAAGCGACGCGGCGATCCATGGCGCCGCGCCTGCTCAACCGTCCCACGATGGATTGCCGCGCGCCCTCCGGTCGCTCGCAATGACGAGCGAGAAAAGCCAACCGCCCATCACCCCGTCATCGCGAGGAGCGAAGCGACGCGGCGATCCATCACGCCGCGCCTGCCTAACCGTACCACCATGGATTGCCGCGCGACCTCCCGTCGCCCGCAATGACAAGCGAGAAAAGCCAACCGCCCACACCCCCGTCATCGCGAGGAGCGCAGCGACGCGGCGATCCATTGGCGCCGCGCCTGCCAAACCGTCCCACAATGGATTGCCGCGCGCCCTTCGGTCGCTCGCAATGACGGACAGGGAAGCCCGACATGGGCGAAAGCACTGGAAATGACCGGCACCCCCACGGTATGGGCCTCCGCAACAAAACACGACATCCCCATCCCGTTCGGGCTGAGCCTGTCGACCCCCCGCTGAGTGCGGGAATCAAGAAACAGTACAGCCCAACCACACACGTGGGGCGAACGGAGATCAGATGGCACTCGTAGAAATCAATTTCGACGGCATCGTCGGCCCCAGCCATAATTACGCGGGGCTCAGCCTCGGCAATATCGCCAGCGCCAGCCACAAGGGCAACACTTCTTACCCCCGCGCCGCCGCGCTGCAGGGGATTGCCAAGATGCGGTCCAACATGGCGCTCGGGCTGGCGCAGGGATTCCTGTTGCCGCTGCCCCGCCCCAATGGCGATCTGATCCGCGGCTTTGCCATCGACGAAAATACCCCGCGCCAGTTGCTGGCCGCTGCATGGTCCGCCTCCAGCATGTGGACCGCCAATGCTGCCACCGTCAGCCCCGCTCCCGATACGGCGGACGGGCGCTGCCATCTGACCCCTGCCAATCTCGTCACCATGCCGCACCGCGCGCAGGAATGGCAGGATACGCAGGCGCAGCTGGCCGTGGCCTTTGGCGACGAGAATCATTTCACCGTGCACGATGCCGTGCTCCCCGCCTTCGGCGATGAAGGCGCGGCCAATCACATGCGTTTCTGCGAAAGCCACGGCGCACCCGGTGTCGAGGTCTTCGTCTGGGGCAAGCAGGGCGGCAAGTTCCCCGCGCGCCAGCACGAACAGGCCAGCCGCGCCATCGCGCGCCTGCACGGCCTCGATCCGGCCAAATGCGTCTTCATCGAACAGAACCCCGCCGCGATCGAGGCCGGGGCGTTTCACAATGACGTGGTCTCCGTGGCGAACGAGCGCGTGCTGTTCACTCACGAACGCGCCTTCGCCGATCAGCAGGGCGCCTACGAAGCGATCCGCGCCGCTTTCCCCGCGCTCGAAGTGGTCGAAGTGCCCGAAAGCGCGGTCAGCCTCGAAGAAGCGATCCGCACCTATCTGTTCAACGCCCAATTGCTTACCCTGCCCGGCGGCGAAATGGCGCTGGTCGTGCCGAGCGAGTGCCAGGAAAGCGCCAGCGTCTGGGCCTGGTGCGAACATATGCTGGCAGGCAATGGGCCGATCCGCCAGGTGATCCCGGTCGATGTGCGCCAGTCGATGGCCAATGGCGGCGGCCCCGCCTGCCTGCGCCTGCGCGTGGTGGCGGATCCGGCGACTGTCGACCAGCGCTTCATGCTGGACGAGGCCAAGGCCGACCGCATCGAATCGGTCATCGCCGAGATGTGGCCAGAGACGATCGACCCGGCCCAGATCGGCAGCGATGCGCTGGCCAGCCAGGTCATCGAGGCGCGCGAAGCCCTTTTGTCGGCGCTTTCCCTGGATGAACTCGCTTAACCCGGTGCATAAAAGTTAACCCGCTCGACAGGCTGCGTCGGCGCTCCTTACACCACTCCTTACGTTAACCATGCGATTCGGCGGGAACACGCCATTGGCACGCCCGTTGCACGGATGTAGGTTAAAGGAAGGAGCGTCGCGTCCTAGATGTGGGCAAGGGTCAAAAGGCTGTTCGTAATCAAGACACGCTGGGAAGCGTATCTGATTATCTACGCCCTCGCCCTTGGTGCCATGACGCGCGGTGCCCATTACACTGAAGTATATCCCGGCTGGCCGGGTTATTTATTGATGGCTGCCACGGCCGGCGCGGTGTTTCTCGGCGGCGCCAAAATTCTCGACGCCTTACGCTATGAAGCAGAGGCGCGCGCTGCTGCCGCGGCAGGTGGCGACGCTCAGCTTGTAAAAAGCCCTGCTTCAGCAGCAGCTACAGCCGAAACCAATACCACTCACACATAACTGACCCGTTAGGGCTGCCGATCCTGCCGTTCCAGGGCTTTCGCCTCCGATCAAGAGGGTGTTCGGTCGCTTTTTCGGAACACTTCGGACCGATTGGCCCCGCCTGGTGCAGCCACAGGATGGCGCGCGCAACGCCGCGAACGCGCATGGCGATCAGTGAATTCGAATTATCAGGAAGGTGGGGGTTTCTGTTGCTAGCTACCCCCGGAGCCCCGGAATCCGCTTCTGTTGCCCGGTGGGTCCAACCGCGCTTTAGCTTTGTAAGATCAGGGCGTTAGCCCGTCAGATTACGCAGCGAGAGCGAGTGCTTCGTTATCGTTGGCACTTGTGTGTTGTGAACAGTTTTACGGGTTACTCAGCCCGGGCGAAAACACTGTCTTTCAGCACACGTCGATCCTAGTTCGGCCCCGTCAGAAACCGCGGAATTCCGCGGATTTTGGTGGAGCCGCCGGGTACTGCCCCCGGGTCCGTTGTACCTATTGCACAGCACAATTTATCGCCATAGCCGGCCGAAACCGGCAGATCCCATATAGGGCAAAGCCGATGAATTTAAAGTGACTTCCCGCACAAATTGGAAAGATCAGCCATTCCCCGGGCCCTTCGCATCGTCCGTCAGACGGCCCGCTCTGGAATTGCGCAATTCGTCGCGGATTTCCTTGAGCAAATCGATCTCGGTCGGGCCCGGCGGGGTAATCACTTCTTCCGGTTTTTCCTCGAATTCCGCGATGACTTTCTTGGCATAGCGGACCAGCAGGAAGATGATGAAAGCCAGGATCAAAAAGTTGATTACCGCCGTGATGAAGCTGCCATAGCCGATCATCGCCGCTCCGGCTTCCTGCAGCGCAGCGTAATCGTCCAGGGGACCATCATATCCTTCCGGCGTATCGAGAAGGATGAAATAACGGCTGAAATCCGCGCCTCCGAAGATCGCGCCCACGATCGGCATGATGATTTCGTCGGTCAAAGATTTGACGATCGTGCTGAAGGCACCGCCGATAATGACGGCAACCGCAAGGTCGATCACATTACCCTTTGCGATGAAGGCCTTGAAATCTTTCAGCATGAGCGCGGCATCTTCCCTGTAATCTGGCTGCAGTCCCGAACCGAGTTTCTGGCACGGGAAATTCGCGCTCTCAACCCCTCGCTTAACTTGAAAGCCACAGCCACCGTGCTATCTACCTAAGACACATTTGCACATGTTGCTTTAGGGGAATACCGACATGAACCGCTTGACCGCTTTCCGCTCCGCCATGCTTGGCGCCGCCGCACTGGCTGTGTCTGCCTGTGGCATCAACTCGGTCCCTACGGCCGAAGAAAACGCCAAGGCAAAATGGGCAAACGTCGAAGCCGACTTCCAGCGCCGCGCGAACCTGATCCCCAATCTGGAGCAGGTAGTAATGTCCTCGGCAGAGGAAGAGCGCCAGACGCTCAACGAAGTGATCCAGGCCCGTGCATCGGCCACCCGCCCCGAGATTCAGCTTGAGGGTGACGATCTGAACGATCCGGCTAAAATGCAGCAATTCCAGCAGGCTCAGCAGAACTTGGGCGGTGCCTTGAGCCGCCTGCTCGTCTCGGTAGAACGGTATCCCGAACTGCGTAGCCAGGAAAACTTCGGTCGTTTCATGACGCAGCTCGAAGGCACCGAAAACCGCATCGCCGTGTCGGTGAAGGACTACAACGAAGCTGTGCGCCAGTATAACACGACCATCCGTACCTTCCCGGACACGATCGGCGCGAACATCATTCACGGTGCAGAGCCGATGGTCCCTTATGAGGCCGTGACCGAAGGGGCCGAAGCTGCTCCGCAGCTCGACATGCGCAGCAGCGCAGACTGATCTCCGCGCGGGGGAGGAGCGCAAATTATGAACTTTCTGACCAGGTTACTGGTGATGGTGGTGGCTGCGACGGGGTTCGCCTTGCCGGCCGCCGCCCAGCCCTCCTTTCCCGAGCGGGGAACCGCGCCAGTCGTCGATGAGGCCAATATCATCGACGATGCGACCGAGGCCGAGCTTACCCGCAAGCTGGAAGCCTTCGAGAAAGCGAACCAGCGGCAGTTCGTGGTGGCATCGGTGCCGGATTTGCAGGGGTACGATATCGCCGATTACGGCTATCAGCTTGGCCGATACTGGCAGTTAGGGGACGCGGATCGCAACGATGGGATCATTCTTCTGGTCGCGCCGAATGAACGCCAGATGCGCGTAGAGGTTGGCTACGGCTTGGAAGGCATCATCCCGGACGGTCTGGCCTATGAGTATGTTGAAGGCATGAAGCCCTATTTTCGCGAAGGAGATTATTCCGCCGGCATCGAATGGGGCGCCGATCAGATCATCAATCAGTTGCAACTTCCTCCCGAGGAAGCGGCTCAGGTAGCGCAGCAGGCACAGACGCAGCGCGAAAGCCGTAGCGGGGGTTTCCCAATAGGCACGCTGATCTGGTTCGGATTCATCTTTTTCTTCTTCATTCTGCCCATGCTGCGTGGTCGAGGAAAACGCCGGCGCTATCGCGGTGGTCCCTGGGGCAACGCGGCTCGCGACATCATGCTGTGGGAGGCTGGAAAGGCCGTTGCTCGTGGTTTCGATGATCGCGGTGGCGGCGGCTGGGGCGGAGGCGGCTTCGGCGGCGGAGGCTTTGGTGGAGGCGGCTTCGGCGGAGGCGGCGGAAGTTTCGGGGGCGGTGGCGCCTCGGGGGGCTGGTAATGGGCTATCTGAATGAAAAACAGCACACGATAGTCAGTGATGCTGTCGCGCAAGCCGAGTTGACGACCAGTGGCGAGATCGTGACTGTCCTTGCCGATCGCTCGGACGGTTACACCGATGTCGCGCTATGGTGGGCGGTAGGTGCAAGCTTCACTGCGATGAGTCTCTTTGCAATGATACCGGAAACTGTGCTTTCGGTGGTCGACAGCTTCGCCGGTGGCTGGTCGAGCGAATGGTCGCAGGGTCAGGTTCTTACCGTGTTGCTTCTTATCGGTCTCGTGACATTCCTTCTCATGCTGGCGCTTCAGCTGTGGCAACCGCTCAAATTCAAGCTCATTCCCGGGCCCGTTACCGCCGACCGCGTCCGCGATGCCGCTGTCCGGCACTTCAAGGTCGGGGCGGAACGCCGAACCCACGGCCGCACCGGCGTCCTGCTTTATCTTTCCATGCGCGAGCATCGCGCCGAAATCGTCGCGGATGAGCCTATTGCCGAGATGGTCCACGCTGAGATCTGGGGAGAGGCAATGGCAGACATGCTCGCCGAAGTCAGCCGCGGGCGCCTCGCCGAAGGTCTCGCTGCAGGCGTGAGAGATGTCGGCAAGGTGCTAGCGGAAAACTTCCCGCGTGCAGATGACGACGAGAACGAACTGCCCGACCGGCTCATCGAGCTCTAACCATGGGCGTTCCCGATCACGACAAACCAGAAGAGATCGTCTGGCAGGGTAAATACATCACCACGAAGATCCGCGGCCGCTGGGAATATGTTTCGCGCAGTCGCGGCATTCGTGCTGCTGTCATTCTCGCGGTAGATGACGACGACCATGTCCTGCTCGTCGAACAATATCGCGTGCCGCTTGGGCGTAATTGCATCGAGCTTCCTGCAGGGCTGATCGGCGACGATGACGGTGGCGAAGATGAAGATGCGCTGGCCGCTGCAGGACGGGAACTGGAAGAAGAAACCGGTTACCGCGCCGCCAGCTTGGAAAACATGGGCGAATTCTACTCCTCGCCCGGCATGGTCAGCGAAAATTTCACTCTTGTCCGCGCCCGGGGCCTGACGAAAATCCACGAGGGTGGCGGTGTTGAAAGCGAAAATATCACCGTACACCGGGTGGCGAGGACCGATCTGCCCGCTTTTCTGACTTCCAAACGCCGCGGAGGTTGCGGCACGGACGTACGTATGCTCCTTCTGCTCGGACAGGAAATCATTGAAGGAGAGTGAGTATGGCGGGTCGCTGCGAAGGTAAGCTGGCACTAGTCACAGGCGCAGCCCAAGGTCTCGGCCGCGCGCATGCCCGCAGACTTGCCGAAGAAGGCTCGCGTGTACTCTGCACCGATCTCAATGGTGATGGGGCAGCAGAGAGCGCCGAACTCATCAACAAGGAGTTGGGCGAAGGAACTGCTTTTTCGATCGAACACGATGTGACGGATCCGCAGGCGTGGGAGGCTGCTGTAGAAGCCGCACGCGAACACCTTGGCGGACTGAACGTCCTGATCAACAACGCCGGCATCGGCGTTGCCGGAAATATCGAGAATTGCGAATTCGATGATTGGAAGCGCTGCTTTGCAGTCAATGTGGATTCGATTTTTCACGGCTGCCAGAAGGCCCTGCCGCTGATGCGCGATCACGCGCCCGGTTCGATCGTGAACATTTCCAGCATCGCCGGGCTTATCGCCAGCGATACCATGCCTGCCTACAACTCCAGCAAGGCGGCAGTCTGGATGCTGTCGAAGTCGATCGCTTTGCACTGCGCGAAGAACAATATGGATATTCGGTGTAACTCGGTCCACCCCACCTTCGTCGACACTCCGATCCTGGACGGTACTGCCAAGGCGCACAGCCTCGACAAGAAAGTACTGCTGGACAAGCTTGCCCGGCAAATACCGCTCCGCAAAGTTGGGGAGCCGGACGATATCGCGAATGCTGTGGTCTATCTCGCCAGTGACGAGAGCAAGTTCATGACCGGCGCAGAGCTCAAGCTCGATGGCGGTATCTCGGCCATGTGAATTGGGACGCGGTCGTTCCCCCGCGTCCCAGTTTAGTCGGCAACCAGTGCAATGCCGAGATAGATGAGGATGAAGCTTCCGAAGCCGAGCAGCGTACCAAGTACGAAACCGACGCGGACCATCGTCGTATCCACTCCGAAATACCGGCCGATCCCGGCGCAGACGCCCATTAGTTTGCCGTTCTGACGATCGAGGCGAAACTTCTTGCTCGGAGTGACTGCATTGTCTTCATCGCGGAATTTTAGCTGGCTCATGCGAGAACTCCATTGGGTGAGGCGGGGACGATGGCATAGGCCAACATGGCGGCGGAGAGAGCGAGAGAGAACGCGGCTGCGAGGAGCTTTCCGCCGGATTTTTCGATGTCGAACATTTTAGATGTTTCCCTTTTTTAGCGAGTTGAAACAGATCAGACGAGCAGACCGGAGGGGCTGGCGGGGATGATTGCGTAAGCCATCATCATGGCCGAAGCGCCGAAAGCGAAGACTGCTGCGATTGCCTTGTTGTTGGCGAAGTCGATGTTGAACATTGTTTGTTTTTCCCTTGAACTTTGGCTTGTCACCGGACCATCCGGCTGACACCAAATTGATTGCAACGGGTGTGCCAAACTCGAAGAATGGCGGAATTGAGCCATTTCTATCTTAACCACACAGACTTGATCTGTTCATCAATCCGAAATATTGGCGAAAATCCCCAACAGTTAGATTCTGCGTTTAGGCTGGCTTGGGACGGGGCTGCGCGTTACGGCCTAATCCGCCCATGCTGGACCGGATCTCTCTCACTCATTTCCGTAATCACTCGGCCACTGAACTGACAGGTACCGCACGGTTCAACCTGCTTGTGGGCGAAAATGGCGCCGGTAAGACTAATGTTCTAGAGGCTATCTCACTGCTATCGCCGGGCAGAGGTTTGCGCCGCGCTCCGCTGACAGGAATAGTGCAGCATAATTCCACCGATGGTTTCGGCGTCGGGGCGAGCCTTTCGGCTCTCAATGACAGCGATCCTGTTCGCCTCGCCACCTATTCTGAGAGTCAGCAACCTGGGCGCCGGAAGGTGCGAATTAATGGCGCCGAAGCGACTGCAACCGCGCTTGGCGAGTGGCTTGCACTAACTTGGCTTACTCCAGCAATGGACGGGCTCTTTACCGGCCCTGCTGCCGATAGAAGGCGCTTCGTGGATCGGATGGCGTTGGCTCTCGACCCTGCACATGCCGTTCATGCTGCACGTTACGAAGGGGCGCTGCGCGAACGCAACCGCTTACTATCGGACGACCGTCCGCCTGAAAGCGCCTGGCTCGATGCGATCGAAGCCCAGATGGTCGAACATGGCGGCCGCTTGATCGCCGGACGTGCAGCTCTGGTGGAAACACTTATGGCTCGGATCGCCCATATGCCGAGCGAGCCCTTCGCGCGCCCCGCCCTGACCTATGCTCCTGGAGGGGCGGACAATGCCGAGGCCTTGTCTCAGGGGTTATTCGATGGCCGCCATCGCGATCGTTCTGCGCAGCGAACGCTGGTTGGGCCGCATCGTGACGAGCTGGAAGTCGTACATGCAGCCAAACGGGTCGCCGCGGCGCAAAGCTCGACGGGCGAGCAGAAGGCCATGCTCGTCGCCATTACCCTGGCTCATGCGGCCTTGGCCGCTCGGGGGCGCGCCGGCCTGTTGCTGCTCGATGAAGTCGCTGCCCATCTCGATCCACTGCGCCGTGCTGCCTTGTTCGACCAGCTAGAGGCCAGCGGCGCGCAGGTCTGGATGACCGGAACGGAAATTGCGCCGTTCGATAGCATCGCGGACCGCGCCGCCGTCTGGCGGGTCACGGGAGGTCAGGTCGATCACCTTTAATTTTCGACCGGAAGCGCGGTTTTCACATCGTCGACCGTGTCAGCTACCAACATGTCGACGCCCTTCTCAGTCGGATGAATGCGGTCAGACTGGAAGAGTGATGGATCCTCGTAGATACTCTTGAGCCAGAACGGCACCAGCTCTGCATCGTAATCGGCTGCCAGCTCCCCATAGATCGCATCGAAACGTTGCTGATAATCCGGTCCATAGTTGGGCGGAGCGCGCATACCCATCAACAGGACGGGAATGTCTCGGCTTTGCAATTCCTCAAGCATCGCCTCGAAATTGGCGCGTGTGTCCGCCGGATCTATGCCGCGGAGCATGTCGTTGCCGCCCAGTTCCAGCATAACGAGATCCGGCTTTTCCGATTGCTGATCGAGCACGAATGCCAATCTCTGCCTGCCCGCGGCACTGGTATCACCGGACACCCCAGCATCAATCACACGCGCGTTCACACCTTCTTTGCGCAGGGCGCGCTCGAGCCGTTCTGGATAGCCTTGATGCTCGGCAAGATTGTAGCCGGCGAACAAGCTGTCACCGAATGCGAGAATACGGCGCTCATCACCCTGAACTATGATGTCTTGAGGCGCTACGTCCTCGCTTGTCTGCTCGGTCGAGGGTTGCTCTTCGACTTCGTTCGAGCAGGCAACCAATGTGAAAGCGGATAGGACGATCGACAAACTTGCAGGGCGCATCGGCGGAGTTCCTTGTGCGGGCAGTGGCCTTCTGCCATCGCAGCCGGGTGACGACTTCTCAAGATGCGATTTGCGCCCGTGACCTGCGCCTCACCCTCGGCTCCACAGCAGCGCCGGTAGAAATTCTAAAGGGTCTGGACCTGACGGTGGGTGCCGGAGAGACGGTGGCCCTTCTTGGTCCTTCAGGATCGGGAAAAAGCTCGCTCATGGCTGTGCTATCCGGGCTGGAGCGCGCAACTTCGGGGACACTCCTGGTCGCGGGCCAGGATTTCGCCGCTATGGGGGAAGACAAACTTGCCCGCGCTCGCCGCGGTCGCATCGGCATCGTGCTGCAGGCTTTCCATCTTTTACCCACAATGACGGCATTGGAAAATGTCGCAACACCGATGGAGCTTGCTGGCGATAAAGACGCGGAAGGACGAGCACGTGCCGAACTCGAAGCGGTCGGCCTTGGCCATCGTCTGGACCACTATCCCCAGCAGCTATCGGGCGGCGAGCAGCAGCGCGTCGCGATTGCCCGCGCCATAGCCCCGCGGCCCGCTCTCATTTTTGCCGACGAGCCTACTGGGAATCTCGATGCGGCGACCGGCCATGAAGTTGTCGACCTCCTGTTTCGGCGACGCTTGGAGACTGGAGCCACCCTGTTAGTGATCACTCACGATCCCGAACTGGCTGAACATTGCGGCCGGGTCCTGACCCTGGGTGACGGCAAGATTGCAAGCGATACGGCAGCATGAGCTGGGCCAACGCTTGGAAGATCGCCCGGCGCGATCTCAATGCGCGCTTCAAGGGGCTACGTCTTTTGCTGGTGTGCATTTTCCTTGGCACCGCAGCACTGGCCGCGATCGGGTCTCTTACTGCCGCAATCGAAGGTGAATTGGAGGCCAATGGACAGACGTTTCTGGGTGGGGATCTCCAGATCGAACTCTGGCAACGGTCGCTCACTTCCGACGAACGCGCCGCTTTGGAAGAGCTCGGAACCGTATCCGCCGGAACCCGGATGCAAGCTATGGCGCGCAAGGACGACCTAGCCGCACCAATCGAACTTAAAGCGGTAGATGACGCCTACCCACTCTATGGCACCCTTGTGCTGAAAGATCAGGGCCAGGCCAGCGCTCCCACCCGCAATCAGGCGTACCTTGCGTCCGGCGCGGCCGACAGACTGGGTGTCGGACCTGGCGATACTTTCGTCGTCGGTACGCAAACACTGACGGCGGCAGGCATTATCGACGACGAGCCCGACCGACTTGGCGAAGGGTTTCAGCTCGGCCCCACGATTATCGTCGCCGAAGACCTGCCTCTCCGCGCAGGCCTTCTCGAGCCTGGGGCTATGTACCAGAGCAAAACCCGTGTCGCTCTCTCGGAAGGCGGTGATTTAGAAGCCATCGAAAATGACTTGGAAGATCGCTTTCCTGACGCCGGCTTCGACATCGACACGGCAGAGAATGGCGCGCCCGGTACGGACCGCTTTATCGAGCGAATGAGCGAATTTCTTACCCTTGTGGGCCTGGCCGCTCTGGTCATTGCCGGTATAGGCATCGGGGGCGGTGTGACGTCCTATCTCGACGCGCGGCGACAATCGATCGCCACACTGAAGGTTCTTGGCGCCGATAGCCGAGACATCGCGCGGATCTATGCTCTCCAAATTTTTGCCGCCTCGGCGGTCGGCAGCCTTGCGGGGCTTGTCGTCGGTGTAGCGGTGGTGCCCCTGCTCGCCCGAGCGCTTGAAGGGCTGTTGCCGGTCAATGCCGGACTGGTGATCGATGTGGGGGCGCTGACGCTCGCGGCAGCCTATGGCTTTTTAGTCGCGCTGGTATTCGCAGCACCTCCCTTGATGCGGGCGCGGCATTTTCCGGCGATGGCCTTGATGCGGGCCCGGGTAGCTCCACTCGCCCGCGACCGATCGGTCCTGATCGTGGTGGTCGGAGGGCTGGCTACCATCGTGGCCTTGCCCCTGCTTACCTCAAGCAGACCGCTGCTTGCCGGTGGGTTTCTGTTGGGCGCGGCGATCGTGCTCGGTCTGCTTGCCCTCCTCGGATGGCTCATCCGCAAAGGTGCGGCCGCTCTGCCTCGTCCCAGCAGCCCAATCGCGCGCGCCGCTCTGGCGAACATCCACCGACCCGGATCGAGCACTGGCTCGCTGGTGACTGCCTTGGGTTTTGGCCTTGCGGCCTTCGTTTTGTTGGCCGCGATCCAGAGCTCCATCGACGGCAACATTCAGAGCCGCGTTCCCGAGCGAGCGCCCGACTATTTCGTGCTGGATGTTCCCCGTGACCGCGAAGCAGATTTCCGCGATTTGGTAGGAAGGACAGATAGCGGGGCTAACGTACGCGCAGTGCCAGCGCTTCGCGGCGCAGTACTCGCCTTTGGGTCCGATGGCGCGATGACCCGCACCTCTGATCTTGACGAGATTCCCGACGGCGCTTGGGCTCTCCGCGGAGAACGTGGCCTCACCTATGCGGACGAGGTTCCCGAAGGGAATGAAATCATCGAAGGTTCCTGGTGGGGGCCGATGTATACTGGCGAGCCCCTCGTCTCTGTCGACAGGGATTTCGCCGAGGCTGCTGGATTGAAGATCGGCGACAAGCTGACCTTCGGTGTCTTGGGTGCGGAAATAGAAACACGTATCGCCAATATGCGTAACATCGATTGGGAGAGTCTGGGTTTCAATTACGTCTTCGTGCTGAGCCCCAATGCTTTGCGGGGTACGCCGCACAATCTTGCAGCAACTATCGAGCTTTCTGAGGGAACTCCGACCGGTCCGCTCTTGCAGGACCTCGTGCGTGAATTTCCCTCCACCTCGGTAATCGAGGTAGGAGGTGTACTCCAGCAGGCCCGCACAATCCTCGAGCAGGTCGGTATCGCTACCCTGGCGGCGGCTAGCGTCGCGGTGCTCGCGGGTATCGCCGTGCTATTAGGCGCCATTGCAGCAGCCCGTGCCTCACGCACTTACGACACCGTAGTTCTGCGCGTTCTGGGCGCCGACAGAAGGCAGGTTCTGGTCATGCAATTGGCAGAGTATGCACTGCTTGCAGGTGCGCTGGCCCTAGTTGCGTTGGGGCTAGGAACGGTGACCGCTTGGCTGGTCGTAACGCAGCTCTTCGAGTTCGATTGGTTGCCCGATTGGGGGCAGGTTTTTGCGGTACTCGGCCTTGGTCTTGCTGTGGTGATTGCGTTTGCGGTCGGCGGGTCCATCCCGCTCTTACGCACCAAACCAGCTCAAATATTGCGTGCCCTCTGAGAGCAGAATCATAAGCCCAATAACCCTTCGACCATATGAAAAAGGGGGCCCGAAAGCCCCCTTCCCCTAATCGCATTGTGCAAGCTTGATCAGAACTTGAACTTCGCAGCCACACCATAAGTGCGGGGCTGGTTCGGATAGCCAGAGATTGACTGGCCCTGCGCCACCGACGGGAAGATCGTCGTGATGTAACGATCGTCAAGCAGATTGCGTCCCCACACCGACACCTCGAGCCCCATCGCCATCGCATAGGTGAGCGAGGCGTTCAGGCTGTTGACCTCGCGCGTGTACTGCTGCGCTACGGCACGCGCCTGGGTGAAATCACGTTCCCCGGTAGCAGGATCGGTCACGATGAAGTTCGTCAGGCCGTTCAAGACCTGCACTTGGGACTGATAGGAGAAATCGCCGCGCAGGATGATGCGATCCCCTGCATCGTTGACTTCTTGATCGTAAGTCGCCCCGAATACGGCGGCCAGTTCCGGAACGCCGGCCACGGCAACACCAGACAAATCGCCTACCGGTGAATCGACGAAGCTGTCATACTGCGCGTCGAGATACGTCATGGCGAGATTGAAGGTCAAAGCCTCGGTCGGCCGGACATAGCCGTCGAACTCGATCCCGAAGGTTTCCTGTTTACCCGCATTGCTGAGGACGAACGACGAGCCGGTGAATGTGTTAGCCTGGAAATCGTCGATGCTCTGCTGGAAAACGGTCAGATTGGCAGCGGCCAAGCCCCAATTGCCCTTGATGCCGACTTCGTACACTTCCGAGTTTTCAGCGTCGGCGAAGCGTGTGCCCGGACGCAGATTGGTAACCGCGAGACCTTGTTGCTGCAGAGCCGCAAAATCGGATGGAACCGGGCGACTGTCGCGCGATAAATTGAAGCTCGGTGCCTTGTAGCCCGTTGCCCAGCTGGCATAGACGTTGAGTGTCGGCGTGACTTCATAGGCCAGGCGCACGTTCCAGCTCCAGTCATCGTCATTTGTGCTGCAGCTTTCGACTGCATTCGGACAGTTCTGGAACGGCGGAAGGAATTGCAGCGGCCGAAGCCCGAGAAGCGGATTGACCGCCGGATTGGTATCATTCGCATCGGCAAATGCCTGCACCCCTGCCGACACCTGGCCAAATGCTGCTGGATTGGCAGCTGCAAAGGCACCGATTTCGGCCTGAGAGGCCGGACGGCCAAGCATCAATATGTCACCGACCTGTCCAGACAGACCCTGAGCGAAAATTGCCCGATTCCCTGAGCCGACAAGATCGATCCCCGAAAACACATCTTCACTGCGGGAGTCAGTGACGATCTGCTTCTTATCCTTGGTGTAGTTGGCGCCAAGAGTCAGAACGAGCTCGTCAGTGAAAGCGAAATCGACGTTTCCGAAGAACGAATACGCTTCATTGTCTTGCGTTATCGAATTGAAAAAGCCTTGACCGTCAGCAAAGAACTGGCCTGTATAATCGGTGCCGTTCAGGGCGCTGAGTGTCGCTTCCAGAGAGGGCACGCTCTGCGTTCCCCCGGTCAGGCCGCGAATGAGCAAATCAGCATAGGTGCGGAAATCATCGCCGAAGATGATCTGGTCGGACGTGTCGACGGTCTCATCGAAATAGTAACCGCCGAGAAGGAAGTTGAACGGTCCATCGAAATCCGAGGAAACCCGGAGTTCCTGCGTGAACGTGTCGATGTCGGCATCACCGATATTTGCTCCCGAAGAGAGCGATGCGCTGGTGAAATCCACATCCTGATCGGCAGCTAGATGAGTTTCGCGATATGACGTTATCGATGTGAGAACGACATCGCCGAATTCATAATCGAGCTGGCCCGAGATACCGTAATTTTTGATGTCGTTCAGCGGGTCAACGTCAGTAAAAATCAGGTCGCCGTCTGGATTGTCGCGGAAATCGTTTATCTGCCCCCCGATCAAGGGAGAAGTGATGATACCGGTCTCTAGCGACGGAGCGACATTTACGACCCCGCAGCAGCGCTCTTCGATCTTGTCGTAATCCGCAATAATCCGGGCCTGTAGCGGTCCGCCGTTATCGAAAAGAAGCTGTCCGCGAGCGAACCACCGGTTGCGGTCATTGACGTCTTCACCGTTGAAACCGTTGGTCAGGAACCCGTCCCGATTATTGTAACCGGCGCCAGCGCTGAATGCGATTGAATCGCTGATCGGGCCCGTAACATAGCCTTTCACGACCTTCGCATCGTAATTGCCGTAGCTTGCCTCGACAGAACCAGAAAATTCAAATTCCGGACGCTTGGTGACGATCGAGATGACACCGGCACTCGCGTTCTTTCCGAACAGAGTGGATTGCGGGCCACGCAGCACTTCCACGCGCTGGATATCGGGAAGGTCCGAAATTTGCGCGACAGCGCGACTACGGTAAACGCCATCCACGAACATGGCGACTGACGGTTCGAGCCCGATATTGTTACCGTCCGTACCGAACCCACGAACTGAATAGCTTGTTGCGAATGCACTTTGCAGTTGGCTTACCTGGAGCGATGGAACAACAGTCGCGAGATCTGCGATGTCGCGAATTTGAGCGCGCTCGATTGTTTCGGCAGTGGTAACGCTGACTGCGACCGGCACCTCTTGGAGTGTCTGCTCGCGTTTGGTTGCAGTAACGATGATTACATTGGGGTCAGGGCTGGCTGCCTGTTCTTCCGCATTATCGTACTGAGCCGCCTGCTCCTGAGAAGCGTCCTGCGCGAAGGCGGACGTCGGAAGAACAATGGCGGCTGTACCAACCAGCAAGGCGGAACGAATAGTCGCCGTGCGACCATAGGCCTTAAATTTCATGTAGCGGCTTCCTCTCAAAACCTGATGTCATTTGCCTGCCCGCCTTCCCCAAAAAGCGCGCGGACGCCGAAGAATTAATTTTTTTCTGTTCTTCGACCGTCCAGCGTCTAGCGCATTTATTGGCTACTCCCAAGCGTGATGTGCCCGGACGGCAACACATCCCATCGGGTATGGGTGCTTGCCGCATTGCACCATTTCGGCTAGGTGCGCCCACGAATTGGCCGGCCCGCAAGTGCCCGCCGTTACGGCATCCTTACGAAAGCACTCATTATGTCCCGCGACCTTCGCAACGTGGCGATCATCGCCCACGTCGACCACGGCAAGACCACGCTTGTGGATCAGCTTTTCCGCCAGTCGGGTACCTTCCGCGAGAATCAGCGTGTGGAAGAACGCGCGATGGATTCGAATGACCTGGAAAAGGAGCGCGGAATTACGATTCTCGCTAAATGCACCAGCGTCGAATGGAACGGTACCCGCATCAATATCGTCGATACCCCGGGCCACGCCGACTTCGGCGCGGAAGTGGAACGTATCCTCAGCATGGTCGACGGCGTCATTCTGCTGGTCGACAGTGCCGAAGGCCCGATGCCGCAGACCAAGTTCGTCACCGGCAAGGCGCTCGGCCTCGGCCTCAAGCCGATCGTGGTTGTCAACAAGATCGACCGCGGCGACGCGCGACCCCAAGAAGTGCTCGACGAAGTGTTCGATCTGTTCGCCAGCCTGGATGCCAACGATGAACAGCTCGATTTTCCGAGCTTGTGGGCGTCTGGACGCGATGGCTACGCCAGTGACGATGAGACCGCTCGCGAAGGCAATCTCGAGCCGCTGTTCAAGCTGATCGTCGATCACGTGCCTGCGCCGGGCCTGGACACCGAAGCGCCCTTCAGCTTCCTCGCCACCCTGCTCGACCGTGACAATTTCATGGGCCGCGTCCTTACCGGTCGCGTGCAGTCGGGTAAGATCAACCTCAATGATCCGATTCACGCGCTTGATGCCGATGGTAAGGTTATCGAAGTCGGACGGGCGACCAAGCTCATGTCTTTCGACGGGCTGGACCGCGTTCCAGTGGAAAGCGCAGTTGCGGGCGACATCATCGCATTAGCCGGCCTCGAAAAGGCGACCGTATCCAACACCATCGCCGATCCGTCGGTGAAAACACCGATCGAAGCTCAACCGATCGATCCGCCCACGCTTGCTATGCAGTTCTCGGTCAACGACAGCCCGCTAGCAGGTCGTGAAGGGAGCAAGGTCACAAGCCGTATGATCCGCGATCGCCTTTATCGCGAAGCGGAAACCAACGTCGCAATCCGCATCACCGAAAGCGCCGACAAGGACAGCTTCGAAGTGGCCGGCCGCGGCGAATTGCAGCTGGGTGTGCTTATTGAAACGATGCGTCGTGAAGGTTTCGAACTCGGAATCAGCCGCCCGCGCGTACTTTTCCGCGATGAGAACGGCCAGCGCATGGAGCCGTTCGAAACGGTCGTCATCGACGTTGACGACGAGCATTCGGGTACGGTTGTTGAGAAGATGCAGCGCCGTAAAGCCGAACTGACTGAAATGCGCCCGTCGGGCCAGGGCAAGACCCGCATCACCTTCTCTGCACCGTCGCGTGGCCTCATCGGCTATCACGGCGAATTCCTGTCGGACACGCGCGGGACAGGCATCATGAACCGGCTGTTCGAAAAGTACGATAGCTATCGCGGCCCCATCGAGGGACGTCAGAACGGCGTACTTATCTCGATGGTTCCAGGTGAAGCGGTTCCTTATGCGCTTAACGCGCTCGAGGACCGTGGCGAACTCTTCATCAGCGGTGGCGCGAAAATCTACGAAGGCATGATTATTGGCGAGAACGCCAAGCCCGACGATCTCGAAGTCAATCCGATGAAGTCGAAGCAGCTGACGAACTTCCGTTCGACCGGCAAAGACGATGCCATCCGTTTGACACCTCCGCGTGTCATGACACTGGAGCAGGCCATCGCATACATCGATGACGATGAGATGGTGGAAGTGACGCCCGAGAATATTCGTTTGCGCAAGGCCATCCTCGATCCACACGAGCGCAAGCGGGCTAAGCGCTCCGGCCAGTTCTAAAGTCAGATCACACCGACAAAAAAAGGGCCGCTTCCGTAAGGAAGCGGCCCTTTCTTGTATCCGTGTAGGCCTTAGAAGTGAAAACCCACTGTTGCCCGGAAAGAGTCGATATTGAGATCAGTATTGCTCAAACGAACGTTGCTGGATCCACCCTGCAGTACGAACGGGTTCGTAGCAGGAGCAGTGCCCTGCGTCACTGCAACATAGGAATCGTCATCGTCGTAGCGGGTGTGAAGGTATTCAACACCGAACGACAGATTGTCGGTGATCATCAATTCACCACCCATACCGATCTGACCACCGAACTGCCAATCATCACCGTCAACGACTTCGAAAGCATTCGCAGTGTTGGTCGTTGCGAAGTCGTGGTCAATCTTTCCGTAAACAACACCACCGGTTGCATAGAGAAGCCCACGGCCATCGCCTGGGGAAATACCAAGCCGGCCACGCAGAGCAGCCGAACCTTCGACTTCACGGCTAAAGGTATAGCTTGCAGGTGTGGTGCTGAAGCCGGTGGTATAATCAGTCGCGCCGCCGAGCGTGCCTTCAACCAGTAAGCCAGCGACCGCAAAGTTACCTACGCGCGTATCGAATCCAGCCCGTATCGAACCGCTGATAGCTGAATCGTCGTCGCCACAACCTTGCGCCCTCTGGCTACCCAGCGCTTCGCCTGCGCAATATCCGGGTGAGAACGCGTTTCCGCCAGTTACAGTAGGAAGGTTCGTCTGAAAATCGGTACCACCGTTAGGATCGAAGACAATGCGCTCGCTGGCGCCATCATTGACGAAGTCGCCATTCACCGATGCGGAAACATAAGGTCCGGAGAAATAGTCGCTATCCATGCCGGCGTTGTCCGACTGCGCGACAGCTGGCGAAGCGGCTGCAACAGCCAGGATAGATGCAAGATAGAGGTGCGATTTCATTGAGTAATCCTTTTCACTTGTTCGGCAATCGGACGAGTGAAAACGACTTGGGTTCCGCGGAATTACATGCAAAACAACTTGCCCCAATGCATGTTGCAAACTTGTCACGGATGACTTGAGTTAAAAGTGAGATGAGACGCAAGATCACTTATGTTGTTATGAGATGACCACCGCCGTCTCTGCTAAAACCAGGGCAGCATACGAAGAAGCCCCTGCGAGAAAAGGCAGGAAGAAACTACGCCTCTCCGCGGGCAATTCTTCCTTGAGCACGAGAAGGACAATGCCGCCCGCTACAAAAGCGAAGAGGCAACCGATAATGACCTCAGGCAATTCAAGCAGCAGGCCAAGCGACCAGCCTCCTAGCGTGGCCCCGGCCAGCACCCACCGGCCCCTTGAATCATAAAGCTCTGGATGCTCGGTCCGGGTGCCGAAATCGGCCGTAACGAAATGTAGTATCATGGCGATGAAATATAACACTAGGCCAACGCCGGTGGTGTCTTCACGATGGTTGAGGAGATAGGTGATGAGGGGGCAACAAGCAAGGCGCTAGCACTAAGGTGCAGCCAAAATACCGGATGGTGCGGTCGATCCCTGCCCTCCTCCTGCTGCCTGGCATCGCGAGAGATGGAAAGGGCTCGCTCCAGACCGTAAAACAGCACCAGCCCAACAAGCGCCAAGGTATTTACGAGACTTTCGGCCATAACCGCATCGAAGCCGGTAGCCCGCTCAAAAGTCGCAGCATGCGATCCGAGTTCCGGCAAGATATGCATGAAGACATATCCCACCGCCACGCCCCCGGCAAAAGAGAGCCACTTGCTACGAGGCGTTCGCGCCAACCATTTCAGTCGACCGACAAATAGGTGCACGGCGCAAAAAGCGATAGCCATGGCAAAGGTGAGTACTGGCTGCTCCATAAGCCCCGACCTTTCCAAGAAAAATAAGCTATAGCAAGTAGGTGAGCGGGAGTGGTCCTTCCTAGTGTGGCCAAGCCCCGTTGCATTTGTTACGACCGGTTTCATGCAGACTGGTACACTTATCTCCCTCACCCTTTATTTCGTTTTGATGATTGCGATCGGCCTTTGGGCCTGGAAGCGCTCTACGGATACCAGTGAAGGTTATCTGTTGGCTGGCCGCAACCTACATCCTGCAGTTGCCGCTTTGTCTGCAGGCGCCTCGGATATGAGCGGATGGCTGCTGCTCGGACTGCCCGGCGCGCTGTTCGCCGCGGGTTTAGTAGAAGCGTGGATCGGCATAGGCCTCTTTGTCGGTGCTCTGGCCAACTGGATCATTGTTGCCCCTCGCCTCCGCAAACAGACCGAGGAACTCGGCAATGCCCTGACGATCCCGGAATTCCTCGCCAACCGGTTCCCGGAAAAAGCCACGGCGCTACGGGTGATATCGGCCTTGATCGTAGTGGTGTTCTTCGCCGTATACACCGCCGCGGGCCTGGTAGGTGGAGGCCTTCTGTTCGAAACCAGTTTTGCCGGGATCATCCCCGATGTCGGTTTGAGCGACTATATGGCCGGGATCTGGATCACTGCCCTCGTCGTGCTTGCATATACGATGGTTGGGGGTTTCCTGGCAGTAAGCCTGACCGATTTCGTCCAAGGATGCATCATGGTGGTCGCTCTCGTACTCATGCCGCTTGTGGTCATGTTCGGGGCCGGCGGAGAAAGCGGCGGTTCGTTGACTGACGTTCCGGTCGAGGGGTTCCTCAGTTTGACGCAGGGCCTGACCCTGCTCGGCTTTATCAGCGCAATAACGTGGGGCCTGGGATACTTCGGGCAGCCGCATATCATCGTGCGCTTTATGGCGATCGACACAGTAGAAAAGGTCAAGACTGCACGTAACATCGGGATGAGCTGGATGGGCGTCGCGCTGCTCGGATCGATCGGTATCGGCATAGCAGGACGAGCCTATACCGATCGAAACGGCATCGTAGTCGACAATCCAGAGACGATATTCATCGTCCTTGCGAACCTGCTCTTCCACCCTATCGTTACGGGCTTCCTGCTGGCTGCGCTGCTTGCAGCCATCATGTCGACGATCAGCTCACAACTTCTGGTGGCATCATCCTCGCTTACGGAAGACTTTTACAAGCTCTTCTTCCGCAAGCACGCCAGTGAGCGCGAGAGTGTCAATGTCGGGCGGGTGTGCGTAGCGTTGGTTGCCCTTGCTGCGATCTGGATCGCCAGCGATCCAGACAGCGAGGTCCTCGGCCTGGTGTCGAATGCATGGGCTGGCTTCGGAGCGGCATTTGGTCCCCTCATAATCCTGTCTCTGGTATGGGATCGCATGACCGGTGCCGGTGCCGTAGCAGGGCTCGTGGTGGGCGCGGGCACGGTTGCCGCATGGATCGCACTTGGCTGGAACAGCCAACTTCCTGGGTTCGACGGCGGCCTTTACGAGATCGTGCCCGGCTTCATCGCGGCGTGGCTGGCAACTTGGCTTGTCAGCAAGGCCACCTATAGTGCACGTGAAGCGCAGACTGCCCTCTAGCGCTAAAAACCCTATAGTTCGACGTTTTAGATAGGTTCAGCGTATAGGCATAAGGTATGACAATGCGCCGGATCGCACCCCTGCTAACATTAATCGCATCCATTTTTGTGGCTGGTTGCAGCGCCACGCCTGATACTCGCCAGCCTGCAAGTCCCGGACCTGTGGCGGGTCGTGGTTCTGTTAATTGGGAGCGACCGGAAGCGCGGCTTTGCCTGCAGCAACTGGGACAATCCGGCGCTCAGTTCGCCCCCTTGCCTGACCGGATGTACGGTGCGGGATGTTCCACACTCGATAGTGTAAAGCTGGATCGCGTCGGAGGAGATTTGGGTCCGCTGACCGTTACCAACCTCGGGCCGCTCGCCTGTCCTCTCGCCAACAGTTTCGCAGCCTGGGCACGCTACGGTGTCGATCGTGCCGCGCGGCAGATACTTGGCAGCCCGATTGCGAAAATAGAGACCATGGGCAGCTACTCCTGCCGCAATGTGGCGGGAACCGCCCGACGCTCAGCCCATTCGCGTGCCGAAGCCATCGATATAGGCGCTTTCGTGCTCGCCGATGGTCGGCGGATCACTGTGAAATCCGGCTGGAACGCCGGTCGCGACGAGCAGGAGTTTCTGAGAACGGTGCATCGCAGCGCCTGCAAAAGGTTTGGCACCGTATTGGGGCCGGACTACAACAGTGCTCACGAAGACCATTTCCATCTCGAACATGGCAACGGCAGCTTCTGCCGCTGATCCCGCTTACGCGACAACCGTCACGACCGGATCGGCCTCCAAGTGTGCTTCCAAGCGAAGACGGACAGCCTCAGCCGCGTGCTGCGCACCGAGTTTGCTCATCATGTTTGCGCGATGAATCTCAACCGTGCGAGGGCTAATGCTTAATTCTAGCGCGATCATTTTGTTGCTGCGCCCTTCAGCCAGCCAATCCAGCACTTCGCGTTCCCGGGGCGAGAGACTGGCGATCCGGTTGCGGGCTTCGATCATCTTGCGCCGAGCATCAGCATAGGCGTGTGCTTCGCTCGCTATCTGGTCGACCGCATCTCTCAATCGTTGACGATCCAGGGGAAGGCGCAGGTAATCCATCGCTCCTGCCTTGATAGCAGCAACGACATCACCCGGATCAGGGTCAATCGAAGTTCCGATCACGGGGATCCAGTCTTCAGCAATGCTTACCGCTCTCAGAACCTGGATAACCCCCTGAGAGGATTTATCGTCCCGGGCGAGAACCACTCCTTTACGCGGTGGAAAGGACATCAGTTCACCTACATCAGCGTAGATTTCGCAATGATACCCCAGTTCATGCCCCATTCGGGCCTGCTCTGCGCGCGAACTACTCGACCCGTCGACGATGTGGAGGATTGTTCGCTGCTTCATGGTTTACACCCTATGCGCACTCAGGGAAATTGCGCAGTCCGTAATTTTACGGATAGAGCCCAAAACATGCTGAATTAGAAGGAATTTATTATGTATCTGCGTCTTGTGCGACCCAATACGCAAGTACAGGGCCTTGGCCAAGACCCCATGTGAACGATACTTTCCTAGTCGTCTCCGCGATAGAAAGTATAATCCGGCAGGGAATGAAACGCGTTCTTGAGCGCATCCCCCCAGCCGGCAGAGATCACCTGGAAATAACTGTCATCCTGAGAAATTCGATGTTCGTGGATCGCTTCGTAGCTGTCCCTCGTAATCACCTGAAGGTCGAGCGGTAGACCTACAGAGAGGTTAGCTTTCAACGTGGAATCAAAACTGACCATCAGCAATTTCACCCCATCCTCGAGGCTCATCTTCCGGTCATAACCACGAATAATTATCGGGCGCCCGTACTTGGTTTCGCCGATCTGGAAAAAGGGCGTATCAAGGCTGGCCTCGATGAAATTGCCTTCCGGATAGACCATGAACAACCTGGGCTCCATGCCCTTGATCTGGCCTGCGACGATGATGGACGATGTGAAGCGTCCTCTTCCGCGAGAACCATTGGCCTCCTGTCGCTGGCCTATGATGTCACGCATCAGATTGCCGATCTCAGTGGCCACCTGAAACATGGTTGGTGATTTCAGCAGGATATTGTCGCGCTCGTCTGGTTCCTTCGTCCGCTCTTCCAGCTGACTGATTACAGCTTGGGTTGTTGCCAGATTTCCGGCGGTCATCAAAGTGATGATCCGGTCACCGGGCACCTGCCAAGTAAACATTTTGCGGAAAACCGAGATGTTATCGACACCCGAGTTTGTCCGTGTGTCGCTCATCAGGACGAGCCCCTTGTCGAGCTTCATTCCCACACAATAGGTCATTTGGTACTTCCGTTTACTGCTGGATCTGCTGCTGCTCGACTTGGACATCCACTTCGAGCACCTGGGTCGTATTACCGAAACTGATGCCCGTGACAGGGGATGCATCGCGATAGTCGCGCCCCGTCGCCACCCGCACATATCGTTCGTCGGGGCTTATGCCATTCGAAATGTCGAAGCCGACCCAGCCAAGTCCCTCGACGAAAGCTTCGGCCCAAGCATGGGTTGCCTCCTGATCGATGCGATCATTCATCATGAGATAGCCCGATATATATCGCGCCGGTACATCGAGCGCGCGGGCGGCACCGATGAAAATGTGGGCGTGATCCTGACAAACGCCCGACCTTGCCGCATAGCTCTCTTCGGCAGTCGTATTCCAATTCGTAGTGCCGATTTGATATTCGACCCGGTCCAGCGTTGCACGAGACAGTTCATGGAGCATGTCCAGAGGAGCGCCTTCGAACTTGCGTAGGTCCTCGATCAGTTTCTTCATTCCCGGACCCGGCCGAGTGAGGCGGGTTTGCGATAAGAAACTCCATAAGGGTAGGTGGCCAGCATGCCTGCCGATCACGCCTGCATGGTCATGCGTATCCACACGGCCACTGCAGGTGATTTTCACTTCGCGCGTACCCGGCTCAACCCCGACCAGTGTGGTCGTATTATGATGCTGGTCTTCGTAAGTGAGTTCCTCGTGGGCGTTTTCATACTCCATCGACCAGTCAAGGATCTCCTGCCCTTGCGTCTCTTTCGGGGTCAAACGCAGTCGCTGCAAAGCATGAACGACCGGATTGTCGAAATGATATCGGGTGGTGTGTTTGATCGAGAGGCGCATCAGGAAAGGAACCTGTAATCCGCAGCGATGGCATTACCGATCGCAGCATTCGAGGAAGTGAAATCGACGAGAAATTCATGCAGTCCCTGATCGAATATCTCGTCGATACTCAGATTGGTCAGACGCATGTCGGCATCGCGCATCAGGGCGTTGCTTTGCCCTTCGGTTCCGTGGATTCTCGCGAGGGCTGCCAGATTGGCTCGAAGCTCCGAGTGACAGAACGCGAGGCTGCGGGGAAACCGATCGTCGAGGATCAGGAATTCGCAGATACTGCGCGCATCGACTTGGGCTGCATTGAGCCATCGATAGGCGCGGTCGCCCGATACCGAACGCAGTACGGTATCCCACTGGCCGGTATCGAGGCTTGATCCGACATAAGATAGCGAGGGCAGCAAGAGGTAATATTTGATGTCCAGAATGCGCGCGATGGCATCTGCGCGCTCTATGAACATGCCGGTCAGAGCGAAGTGATACCCTTCTTCACGCAGCATGGAACCTTGCAACGCTCCACGCGCCAAGGTGCCCGCCCGCCGAATTGTGGCAACGGTCTCCAGCACACGATTTTCGCCCACCGGCTTTGCCAGTTGCTCATCGATCATGAGCCAGTTTTCGTTGATTGCTTCCCACAGCTCGCCACTGATAGCATTCCGCGACAGACGCGCATTCTGCCGGACCAGGCCAAACATGGACAAGATGCTGGCCGGGTTTCCATTTTCGCGCAGCAGGAAGTTCCATGCCTGCATACCAGTATAGCTCGCATGCTTGGCTTCATACGTTTTGCGTTGGCCAGAAGTGGCAATGACAGATCGCCACTCTTCTTCGGCTGTCACCAGATCGCGGGTAAGAGCCATTCGCAGGCCGGCATCGAGCAGGCGGGCAGTGTTCTCGGCCCGCTCGAGATAGCGGAACATCCAGAAGAGGCCGTTGGCAGTGCGTCCTAACATGTCGTTTCTCCCGGCATATCAGTCCTTCAGCACCCATGTATCCTTGGTGCCGCCTCCTTGGCTTGAGTTTACCACCAGCGATCCATCTTTGAGCGCCACACGCGTCAATCCGCCGGGAGTTATGTCGATCTTGTTGGGCGACATCAGCACAAAGGGCCGCAGATCTACGTGCCGAGGTGCAAGGCCCTTCTTGGTGAAGATGGGACAAGTAGAAAGCGATAGCGTAGGCTGGGCGATGTAATTGCTAGGATTTGCCACAACCTTGGCGCGGAACTCTTCAATTTCCTTTTTCGTCGCAGCAGGACCAACCAGCATGCCGTAGCCGCCGGAGCCATGGACTTCCTTGACCACCAGTTCCGCCAAATTGTCGAGCACGTATTTCAGGCTGTCGTCATCTGCACAGCGCCACGTTTCGACATTCGGCAAGAGAGGTTTCTCGCCAGTATAGAACTCTACGATTTCCGGCATGAAGGAGTAGATCGCCTTGTCGTCGCACACGCCGGTGCCAGGAGCGTTGGCAATCGTGATTCTTCCTGCGCGATACACATCCATGATACCCGGTACACCAAGTACGCTGTCCGGATTGAATGTAAGCGGATCAAGAAATTCGTCGTCCACGCGGCGATAGATGACGTCGACCGCCTTGTATCCGCTAGTCGTCCGCATTGCGACGCGACCGTCCACGACGCGTAAATCGCTGCCTTCCACAAGTTCGGCGCCCATCTGGTCCGCCAGGAAAGCATGCTCGAAATAGGCCGAATTGTAGATGCCCGGGGTCAGTACCGCCACGACTGGCTTGTCGCTGGCACAACTTGGCGCGCAGGCCGCAAGACTTTTCGCGAGACGGCGCGGGTAATCCGATACGCTTTCCACCGCGCAGCGCAGGAAGAGCTCGGGGAACATGGCCATCATCGTTTCACGATTTTCAAGCATATAGCTCACGCCCGACGGGGTGCGGGCATTGTCTTCGAGCACGTAGAATTCGTCCGGGCCGGTGCGCACCAGATCGATCCCGGTGATGTGCGTGTACACCCCGCCCGGCGGCGTGAAGCCTACCATATTGGAGAGCCAGGCCTCGTTATTGCGGAGGAGACGCTGGGGTAAGCGCCCCGCCCGCACGATCTCCTGACGGTGGTAAAGGTCGTGCATGAACGCGTTGAGTGCAGATACGCGCTGCTCGATCCCGCGGGATAACCGGCGCCATTCTGCGGCGTCGATGATGCGCGGTACCATGTCGAAGGGAATCAGGCGCTCTTCAGCCTCATCCTCGCCGTAAACGTTGAAGGTGATGCCGGTCTTGCGAAAGTTGGTTTCCGCTTCCGAATGCTTGCGGCGCAGCAGCTTCGGGTCCTGCCCGTCGTACCATTTGCAATAGTCGGAATAGGCGGACCTTACCGACCCATCGGGTTCACGCATCTCATTGAAGAATTCGGCTCCGCCGCTCATGTGCCCCCTGGATGTTAGCGATCCACATGACAGAATGTCTGCGGCCTTATCCAAGTATAAGGGTTCAGATGCGGTCCAGTTCCGAAAGAAGCGCCGCCATTGCTTCATTCGTCATTACAAAACCCATGTGAGTACAGCGCAAGGCAACGGCGCGATCACGCTCGTCAGCTTTACCGCACGCGCATTTGGGGGCGACTATTCCATCGCATGGGCTCCAGAAAGCTACTGTTTCTACAGGAGGTTTTTCGGAAACGACGGTATCGATTTCAGGTTCGTCGACGCGGTGGCCGGCGATGGCCTGGTAGGCGCGCCAGCCGTTATTGGCGCGGGGGCTGCCCGAGAAGGGGGAGCCCATGGTGATGACCTTGGCGACCTTATTCGGATGGCGTTTGGCGAGTTCCCGGGCCATCACGCCGCCCAGGCTCCAGCCGACCAGCGTGACCGGTTCGCGCCGGCGTTTATAGAGCTTTTTCAAGCGCTTCTCGACTCGTTTGAACCGCCATTTGGTGGCGCCGAGATTGTATCCCAGCCCCCACCGCTTGGCTTCGTGTCCCGCTTTTTCGAGCTGCCGCGCCATCCAGCGCATGCGGATCGGGTGCGCGCCGAAGCCGGGCAGGAGCATGACAGTCTGCGGTCTGACGGCTGGTTTTATTCCGAGTTTGGGCCCGAACACCCTCTTGATCGGAAGGAACGGATAGAGCCATTCCCGGAAAAACAGCCGGAGGCTGGGCGCCTGAGCATCATCCGCGCACGGTTCGGCCGCCAGTGCCAGCCGGCGGCTCCATTCCGCGCGTTGTTCGTAAAAAGGTAAGGTCGCCATCGTGGGCATAATGCGCGCTCACGATGGCGGGTTCCTGAACGGATCAGCCGTCGGCCGGGCAATCGCCGGTGCGGGTCATGCCGATTTTCATCGTTGTGGACTTTTCCTTGCCGTCTCCGGTCGGCTCCACGACGCGCATGGTCATCTCCGACGAGGTGCCGGTGGACGTGGTATCGAGGTTCACCTTCGCTTCGCCGTTCTGGCCTTTGCAGGTCATCTCGCCGCGCATGCCGTCCTTGTCCGCAGTCATGCTCTGGACGGTGCAATTGCCGTCCTGCAGACCCTGCGCAATGCCGGCCATGCCTTCATTGGCTTCTTTCTCGGTCAGGCAGCGCGCCGGGGCCATCCCGCTCATCGAGGAGAAGAACTGTTTGGCCTGCGCGATTTCTTCCGCGCTCATGGTCGGATCGGTCAGATCGACCAGTTCCATCTGCATCTTGTATTCGCCCGGCTCCAGCGGGCGCACCTTTTCAGCCGCCTGCTTCGCTTCTTCGGTGGAAACCGTGCCGTCACCATCGGCATCGACTTCTTCGCTGCCGGAAGAACAGGCCGCCAGCGCAAGAACGGCACAGGCGGTGGTAACGAAACGAAACATGGCAAATATCCTCTGAGTAATTCGGCCCCGACGCTAGCAACATCGCCCGGCCACGCAACAGCCGTTGCAGCCCTGCCCCGCGTTCCCCATATGTGCGCCCATGACAGAACTTGTAATTCGCAGAGGACTGGAAGAACCGGATACCACCGGCGATTTCGTCCCGCACAAACCCGCGCGTCCCGAAAAGTCGATGCCGGGCAAGGCGTTCAAGCTCGTCAGTGAATATACCCCCAGCGGCGACCAGCCCACCGCGATCGCCGAACTGACCGCATCGGCCCGCGATGACGAACAGACGCAGGTGCTGCTGGGTGTCACCGGTTCGGGCAAGACCTTCACCATGGCCAAGGTGATCGAGGAATTGCAGCGCCCTGCCCTGATCCTGGCACCGAACAAGATTTTGGCGGCGCAGCTCTATGGCGAATTCAAGAGCTTCTTCCCCGACAACGCGGTCGAATATTTCGTCAGCTATTACGATTACTACCAGCCCGAAGCCTATGTGCCGCGCAGCGATACCTATATCGAGAAGGAATCCAGCGTAAACGAGGCGATCGACCGGATGCGCCATTCGGCCACCCGCGCCCTGCTGGAACGGGACGATGTGATCATCGTGGCCTCGGTATCCTGCCTTTACGGTATCGGATCGGTCGAAACCTATTCGGCGATGATCTTCGACATCAAGACGGGCGACACGGTCGACCAGCGCGAGTTGATCCGCAAGCTGGTGGCGCTGCAATACAAGCGCAACGATGCCGCCTTTGCCCGCGGCAATTTCCGCGTGCGGGGCGACAATCTGGAAATCTTCCCCAGCCACTATGAAGACGTGGCGTGGCGCATCAGCTTCTTCGGTGACGAGATCGAGGAAATCAGCGAATTCGACCCGCTGACCGGCAAGAAAGGCGCCAGCCTGGAAAAGGTCCGTGTCTATGCCAATTCGCACTATGTCACGCCGGGGCCGACGATGAAGCAGGCGAGCGAGGCCATCAAGTTCGAGCTGTCCGAACGGCTGAAGGAACTGCACGCCGAAGGCCAGTTGCTGGAGGCGCAGCGGCTGGAACAGCGCACCAATTTCGATCTGGAAATGATTGCCGCCACCGGCTCTTGCGCGGGGATCGAGAATTACAGCCGCTTCCTGACCGGCCGCCTGCCCGGCGAACCGCCGCCAACGCTGTTCGAATATCTGCCCGAAAACGCGCTGCTGTTCGTCGATGAAAGCCACCAGACCGTGCCGCAGATCGGCGCCATGTCCAAAGGCGACCACCGGCGCAAGATCACACTGGCCGAACACGGCTTCCGTCTGCCCAGCTGCATCGACAACCGCCCGCTTCGTTTCAACGAATGGGACGCGATGCGCCCGCAAACCTTCTGCGTTTCGGCGACACCGGGCACCTGGGAAATGGAGCAGACCGGCGGCGTCTTTGCCGAACAGGTCATTCGCCCCACCGGGCTGATCGACCCGCCGGTAGAGATCAAGCCGGTCGAGGATCAGGTTCAGGACTGCATCGAGGAATGCAAGAAGACCGCCAAGATGGGTTACCGCACGCTGGTGACCACGCTGACCAAGCGCATGGCGGAAGATCTCACCGAATTCATGCACGAAGCGGGCGTGAAGGTGCGCTATATGCACAGCGACGTGGAGACGCTGGAACGTATCGAGCTGATCCGCGATCTGCGGCTTGGCGTCTACGATGTGCTGGTGGGCATCAACCTGCTGCGCGAAGGGCTGGATATTCCCGAATGCGGGCTGGTCTGCATCCTCGATGCCGACAAGGAAGGCTTCCTGCGATCCGAAACCAGTCTGGTCCAGACCATCGGCCGCGCCGCGCGCAACGTGGAAGGCCGCGTGATCCTCTATGCCGATCGCATCACTGGCAGCATGGAACGCGCCATGGCGGAAACCGACCGCCGCCGCGAAAAGCAGAAAGCCTATAACGAAGAACACGGCATCACGCCCAAGACGATCAAGCGCGATATCGCCGACATCGTGGCGCATAGCGCGGCGCAGGACGGCGTAACCATCGACACGGGCGATGCCGAGCGTAACAATCTCGTCGGCCATAACCTTCGCGCCTATATCGAGGATCTTGAAAAGCGGATGCGCAAGGCGGCCGCCGATCTGGAATTCGAGGAAGCCGGGCGCCTGCGCGACGAAATCCGCAAGCTGGAAAACGACGAGCTTGGCCTGGGCGACGCAGAGAAGAAGGCCCCCCGCGTCGGCCGCAGCGATGCGGGCCGCCCGGGCACGCGCAAGGACCGTTACGGCAAAACGCGCTATAAACGGATGGGCGGCAAACCTTGATAAATCCTGCCAGAGAGCATATACATCGCCTAGCGCTTGGTAACTGAACTCCTTTTGCGAACGCGCTAGCTCGGCTGAACTCTACCTCACGAGCTTGTTGAAATAACAAGCAGGAGGTCAGCATGACTCCATTTGAAATCGGTATTTTATCTATAGCTCTCCTTCGGTTGCTGTTGGATGCTTTCCAATTGCTCAAAAGAAAAAGCGCTGAATGATTTTTCCATCGCAGACACCCTCTATCGTTTATTTTTTCGACAAACGGATGGGCGGCAAACCCTGATCGACGAGCGTATTTGACGCTGATCGAAGGCGGCAGGCATAGGTCACCCCAATTGAGGGGAATTTCAATGATGACCAGCCGCCGCCTGATTTCCGGGGCCCTTGCCGCCAGCGCCTTTGCCCTGCTGCCCGCAACCGCCATCGCGCAGGACGATGCCAAGCCCGCCGCCAGCGCGCCTGCCGAAACGGTAGAGGCACAGGTCCGCACGCAGGATCTGACCGGCACATTCGGCGGCCAGCGTATGTCCTATCGCGCGACGGTTTCCGACACTGTTTTGAAAGCGGACGATGGCACGCCGGAAGCGGTGATCGTCACCACCAGCTATGTGAAAAGCCCGCGCGATACCTCTCGCCCCGTATTCTTCATCTACAATGGCGGCCCCGGATCGGGATCGGTCTGGTTGCAGATGGGTGCGTGGGGCCCGAAGCGCGTGGCCATCCCTTCCGATGCGAAGGATGACGGGGCTCCGCCGTATCCCATCCTCGATAATCCCGACAGCCTGCTCGACGTTGCGGACCTCGTCTTCATCGACCCACCGGGCACCGGTTTCAGCCATCTGACCGAAGGTACCGACCCGAAGAAATATTACGGGCTGGAAGAAGATGCGCAGGCCGTGGCCAAGGTGATCCGCCTGTGGCTGAACGAGAACGGCCGCTGGAACAGCCCCAAATATCTCGGCGGCGAAAGCTATGGCACCACGCGTACCGCCATGGTGGCCCGCGAGCTGGAAGGGCGCACCTATAACGATGTCGGCCTCAATGGCCTGATCCTGGTGTCTACTATCCTCGATTTCGCGGCGCGCGAACCCACTCCGGGCAATGAAATGGCCTATATCATGACGCTGCCCAACATGGCCGCCGCGGCATGGTATCACGGCAAGGCGCAGGCCCCTTCGGTCGAGGCGATCGTTGAAGATGCACGCCGTTTCGCTATCGGGCCTTTCGCCACGGCTTTGCTGAAAGGGCAGGATCTGCCCGCGGCAGAGCGTGCTTCGGTGCGCGCGGAAATGGCGCGGCTGACGGGTCTTTCGGAAACCTATCTCGACAATGCCGATCTGCGCGTGACCGCGCCGCGTTTCTACAAGGAATTGCTGCGCGATCAGGGGCTGACCATCGGCCGTCTCGATGCGCGTTATACCGGCAAGGATTACGATAACGCCGGGGAATATCCCGATGACGATCCCAGCTTCTATGGCATCGATGCGGGCTATACCGCCGCGATCAACAGCTGGCTGCGCGATGGGCTGGGTTACCGGACCGACCGCGAATATCAGGCCATCGGAAGGGATCCGGGCCGCAACTGGAACTGGTCGCTGTCGGGCGGGCAGCGCGGCGCCTATCTCAACGTCGCGCCCTTCGTGGGCGATGCAATGCGCAAGAACAGCGGTTTGCGCACCTTCGTGGGTCAGGGCTGGTACGATTTCGCCACCCCGTTCTTCGGCGCGGAATATTCGCTCAACCGCACCGGTATCCCGCAGGACCGGGTGGAGTTCCATTATTACGATGCCGGCCACATGATGTATATTCGCGACGAGGACCGGGCAAAACTGTCTGCCGACCTGCGCGCCTTCATCCGCGCCCGTTGACGGTGGGAAAAAGCTGGGCATAGGGGCGCGCATGGTTCGCACTCTCGCACTTCTTCCCCTGCTCGTTCTCGCCGCCTGCAAGCCGCCTGCCTCGGACGATTATCTCGCCCGGACGGTGATCAAGGAAGAACGCGCTGCGCCGCGCACGCCGATCGCGTCGCCCGATACCGAAGGGGCGGCGTGGGCGCCCAGCCCCAGGAGCGGGCGGCTGCTTTATGGCCTGCCGGGTGAAGCGCCGCTGCTCTCGCTCGCCTGTCAGGATGGCCAGCTGGTCTACACCCGCTATGTCGCCGCCGATGCCAATGCGAAGGCCGTGCTGGCGCTGATCGGCAATGGCCATGTCGAGCGCTTGTGGGTCGATGCCGAACAGGATGGCGCGGAAGGCAGCGATGCGTGGCTGTGGCGTGGGCGCACCGCCGCGGACGATCCGCGGCTGGAAGTGCTGACCGGGCGCAACCGCATCGAAGCGACCATTCCCGGCGCCGGTTCGGTGATCCTCAATGCCAGCAATGCGCCGGCAGAATTCATCAATCGCTGCATCACTTCGCTGGGCGAGCGCCCTGCGCCGGGCGATCTTCCGGCTAACGAGCTGCCAGAGCCCGATCAGCCAGCAGATCCGGCGTAAGCACCTGCGGCAATTGCTCGGCATCGCCGCCGGGCGCATACCACAGGTAAAGCGGCACGCCCGCGGCGCCCTGCCGTGCCAGGAAGCTGGCGATTTCCTCGTCCCGCCGCGTCCAGTCGCCGCGCAGGGTGACGACGCCTGCCTGCTCGAAGGCATCGCGCGTCTGTTCGCGCTCGATGGCGACGTTTTCGTTGACCTTGCAGGTCACGCACCAGTCGGCGGTAAACCACACGAACACCGCCTTGCCCGAAGCCCGCGCCTCGGCCAGCGCGGTCTCGGAGAAGGTCTGCGGGGCCAGCAGGCTGTCCTGAGCCATCGCGCGCGGCTGCGGCTGGGGGAAGCTCGAAATGGCGAAAATCGCCAGCGCCGCGATGCAGGCGAAGAAGATTGTGCCGCCGCCCAGCCCCCTGCCCTGCCGCTGGCCTAATGAGGCGAGCAGCGCCAGCAGGATGACCGTCAGCGCGGCAAGCAGGATCAGCCACAGATCGTCGGCAATGCGCCACAGCAGCCAGCCCAGCGCCAGCACGGTCAGCCCCATGGGCACCGCCATCCAGCGGCGGAACCGCTCCATCCACGCGCCCGGCCGGGGCAACTTGCGCCGCCATGCCGGAATGAAGCCGAGCAGCAGGAACGGCAGCGCCAGCCCCACGCCCAGCGCAGTAAATATCGCGAACCCTTCGACCGGCCGCAGCACCAGCGCCGCGCCCAGCGCCAGCGCCATGAACGGCCCGGTACACGGCGTCGCCACGAACGCAGCGAGCAGGCCGGTGCCGAACGACCCGCGCATCGACGCGCTGCCGCCCGCGATCGCCATGCCCGGCACCTGGAACAGGCCGAGGAAGTTGGCCGTGATGGCAACCGCCAGCAGGAACAGCGCGCCGACCACGCGCGGCTCCTGCAGCTGAAAGGCCCAGCCCACCTGCTCCCCGGCAGAGCGCAGCAGCAGGATGACCGCGCCCAGACCCGCGCAGGCCAGCACCACGCCCGCCGTATAGGCCAGCGCATCGCGCCGCGCAGACATCTGGTCCCCGCCTGCCTTCGCCAGCGACAGCGCCTTGAGACTGAGGATCGGGAAAACACAGGGCATGATGTTGAGCAGCAGCCCGCCCGCGAGCGCAGCCAGCAGCAGCACCCCCAGCGCGGGCATATCCGCAGCCCCGCTCAGCGGCTTCACGCCCTCCAGCGGCACATCCCCCTGCGCCGCCACGAACCGCAGGCCCTGCCCGTCGCCGAAAGACAGTATCCCCTCGATCCGCTGCGGCAGCGGCGCGGCATCGAAACCATCCCGCCGTTTGAGCGGGAGTTCGGCCACCAGCAGATCACCTTCGCGAATAAAGGTCTGCACCGCCGCGTAATCGGGGGCGAGGCCGCTGCCGAAATCGGCGGTTTTCATGAACAGATGCAACTCGCCGATGTCCAGAGAGGCAGGCAGCGGGATACCCACGCGCAGCCGGTCGCGCACGACCTCGTAACTTGCGGTGCGATCGAGCATGGGCGCAACGGCCGCCTGCCACGCGCGGAAATCGCCGCCCGGTCTTGCCCGCAGCACCGCATCCTGCGGCACGCAAATCCGGTCGGTACAGGCGAGGTAGGAGACATAACCCGTCACCGGCGCTGCCGAAGCGACATCCGAACCGGCCGGAATCTCCACCGGAACGAGGACGGCATAATCGCCTTCGTAGATGTGGTTCATCAGCCCCGAAATCGTGAGCTTTTGCGGCACGGGATAAAGCGGTTCGCCCGCTACCCAGCCTTCGGGCAGGTCGAGATCCAGCGACAGGCCCTGCCCGGCATCGCCCGGGTTCGACCAATATCCGTGCCATTCCCCGCTCGATGGGGTGAAATGCAGCGCCAGCATCCAGCTTTGCCCCGGCACCGGCGGCCCGTCGCTGCGCAATTCGACAGCGATGTTTTCGTCACCGAAGCGCGCTTCCTGCGCGGACAGGGCGGATGGAAAAAAACACGCGGCCGCCAACAGGAAAGCGAGCCAAAAAGCGCGCATCGCGTCCATTGTCCTTGCGTCGGTCACGCTCAGCGCATTAGGGATTGCCCCCATGACAGACAAGCGCGACTTGCTCATCCTCGGCGGCGGCCTCGTCGGCACCACACTGGCGCTGGCAGCGGCGAAACAGGGGCTTTCGAGCCACCTCGTGGACCGCGCCGATCCGGCCGATCTGACCGCCGAAGGTTTCGATGGCCGGGCCTCGGCCATTTCCACGGCGAGCTGGCGCCTGTTCCGCAACATCGGCCTGTCCGAGACGCTGGAACCGCATGGCTGCCCGATCGAGGCGATTGCCGTGGTCGATCAGATGAAGCCGGGCCAGATCGATTTCCGCCCCGAACCGCACGAAGGTTCGCTGGGCCGGATGTTCTCCAACCGCCAGCTGCGCATCGCGCTTTACGACGCGGCGAAGAACGAACCGCTGATTTCGATGCACGCACCAGTCGAAGTGACCAAGCGTCACCGCGATGCCTTTGGCGTCAGCGCAACGCTGGCAGACGGCACCGTGCTGGAAGCGGACCTGCTCATCGGCGCGGAAGGCCGCGGTTCGCCCACGCGGGAAGAAGCCGAGCTGAAAATGGCGAGCTGGGATTATTCCCACCGCGCCATCATCACCGGGCTGAACCATTCCAAACCGCATGACGGCGTTGCCTGGGAAATCTTCTATCAGGACGGCCCTTTCGCCCTGCTACCCATGCTGGACGGCCCCGATGGTGAGCATCGCAGCGCGCTGGTCTGGACGGTGGACGAGAAGGATGCCGCAGGCGTCATGAAAATGGGCGACCGCGCTTTTCTGGCCGAAGTGGAAAAGCGGATGGGCACCATCCTCGGCGATCTTGCGCTCAACAGCGGGCGATCATCCTATCCGCTCAGCTTCCAGCATACCGTGCGCATCGTGGACCAGCGCATGGCGCTGATCGGGGATAGCGCGCATGGCATGCACCCGATTGCCGGTCAGGGCCTGAATTTGGGCCTGCGCGATGTCGGCGCCTTGGTAGAAGTTCTGGCCGATGCCCGCAGGCTCGGCCTCGATCTGGGCGATGCCCAGGTGCTGGAGCGTTATGAGAAATGGCGCGCGCTCGATTCCGTCATGGTGATGGGTGCGACCGATACGCTCACGCGGATTTTCGGCGTCCCCGGCAAGACTGCCAGCGCGGTGCGCCGTCTAGGCATGGCCGGCGTTCAGCGCAGCGGCTGGCTCAAGAAGTTCTTCATGGACGAAGCGCGCGGCGTTTCGGGCGATGTGCCGGAGCTGATGAAAGGCTGAGGCCTATTCCTCGGCCGGGCTCGGCTGCGAAATCCGGTTGCCCGCGCCATCGCGCAGGCGGCGCGGCTCCAGCACGGCGGCCGTTTCGATCAGGTCGAGGGCGCGCTGCGTCGCGGCATAGCGTTCCGCATCGCGCAGCCAGCCTTGCGCATTGCGCGCGCCGGGCATGTTGCGCACTTCGGCAATGGCGGAACTGGTCCGACCGCTCATCAAAAACAGGCGGGCCCGTTCGATCCGCATTTCCGGCTGCGGCGACGGCGCGCTTTCTCGGCGGACGGTGAACAGGGCGCCAAGTTCTTCGGTAAAGCGTTCGAACCCGCCGCGCTGGTCACCCGACTGCAATTGCGGCGACAGGCCGTCTAACCGCGCGGTAAGCTGATCGAGCGTGACCGGATCGCGCGAGAAAGTCAGGATGGTGTTGACCGCATTGGGCAAGGCATCGCCGAACCGGAGCCGCAGTTGATCGGCAAGATAGCCGAGTTCCGCCCCCTTATCGATCGCCCGCCGGATTGCAAAAGCGATCAACAAACCTTCTGAGCGTGCCGCATTGCCCGCAGCTGCCTGCGCCTGCAGATCGAGGCGGGCAAGGCGTTGTTCTGCTGCAGCCAGACGCTGGTCGATGCCGCCCTGCTGTTCCGCCATCTGTTCCACAGTGTCGGCTGCTTCGCGACGTTCGGTTGCGGTGGGTGCCGGCGTGGGGGAACCCGGGGCGCGCGGTTCGTCGGCCGCGGACTGTGCCAGCTGGGGAGCGGGCTGCACCGTTTCCTGCGCATCACGATCGCGCCACGCAATATAGCCCACCAGACCTGCGCCCAATGCGAAGGAGGCGGCCACGGCCAGCAATACGGGTTTCATGTTACTTCGGCGCGCGCGCCGATTAGTCGAAAAATCGTCCATTCCGCTCCAACTCGCGAACCCTGTTCAGCCTTGGCACAAACCCTGCGCCATGGCCAGTAGCTCGGCATCGAGCGGGTGGGGCGCGGTATGCACCGCCTGCCAGCCTTTCCCCGCCATCCCGGCAATGCGCGGGCCAAGCGCGGCCACCGTGATGGTCTTGCGATCGATGCCCAGCCGGTCACACTCACTGACCAGCCGGCCGGCCGCCTCGCCCGAATGCAGCAAGGCGACCCCGCCCTGCTCGCGCAGAAGCTTGCTGACCGAGGGCGACATCTGCAGCGCTCGTGTACGATAGACCACTCGGGTATCGATCTCGATACCTTTGGGCCGATCGAGGTCGATCATCTTCTCACCCGCAAGCCGCAGGAAACGCAGTTCGCGCCCGGCAATATCGTCGAGCACGTTCTGCAACCCGCCCTTGCCGGTCTTGGTGACCATGAAGCCTTTTTCGCGTGCGCCCTCTGCGGTCGCTTCGCCCACGGCATAAACGGGCAGACCCGCCAGTTTCTCCAATCCCTTGCCGCCATGGCGAAAGACGTTGGAACTGCCGACCAGCAGCGCGTCGTATTCCTTGCGATCGGGCGCGCTCCATTCCACCGGCTCTACCTTGAACAGCGGGCAGCCATAGGCATCGAAGCCGGCGGCTTCGGCGGTTTGCAGCGTCACGCGCAAGCCCGGCTCGGGTCGGAATACGAATAGCGGCCGCGTCATGCCTCAGCACCGAAATGCACGGCAACATGCTCGGGCGCTTCGGCCAGCAAATCATGCGCCAACTGACGTGCGCCAGCTAAGTCGCGCGGATCGAACAGGCGCTCCTGCGCGATACGAATGGCCCCATCGGGGCTATAGATGGCGGCTTGCAGGTGCAGCTGATCGCCCTCGCGCCGGGTCAGCGCGGCGATCGGGCTGTGGCATGTGCCGCCCAATCCTTCGAGCAATGCGCGTTCGAGCATGATTTCCTCATTGCTCGGACCGTGATCGATCGCGGCCAGTACCTCGCGTGCGTAATCGTCATCCGCTCGGCATTCGATGCCAATGGCCGCCTGCGCCGGGGCCGGCAGCCAGTCTTCGGGATCAAGCCGGGTACCGACCGAACTTTCGCCCAGCCGCGCCAGCCCGGCGGCAGCCAGGAAAGTGGCGTCGGCGTCGCCTGCATTGAGTTTCGCCATACGCGTGGCGACATTGCCCCTGATGCCGACCACTTCAAGATCGGGCCGGGCATTCAGCAATTGTGCGGCACGGCGCGGCGCGCTGGTGCCGACACGGGCGCCCTGCGGAATAGCCTCCAGCGAGCTGGCGCCCAGCAGCACATCCGCCTTGTCCGCACGCGGCAGGATGGCGGCAATGGCGATTTCGGCGGGGCGGATCGTTTCCACGTCCTTCATCGAATGCACCGCGCCATCGATGCGGCCTTCCGCCAGCCAGATGTCGAGTTCGCGCGTCCACAGCGCCTTGCCGCCGATATCGGCCAGCGGGCGGTCCTGGATCTTGTCGCCACTGGCGATCACCGGCACCAGTTCGACGCGGTTTTCATCCCAGCCATGCGCGGCGCACAGGCGGGCGCGCGCCTCGTGCGCTTGCGCCATGGCAAGCGGTGAGCGACGGGTTCCAAGGCGGAAGGGAGCGGGTGCTGGCGTTCTGTCTGACATGGCGCGCGCTTGCCCTAGCGAGCGATAACGCTAAGGGAAAGCGCAATGACACTGGTTCTGGGCATAGAAAGTTCCTGCGACGAAACCGCCGTGGCCGTGGTCGACGGGGATCGGCGCATCGTGGCGCAGCGCATCGCCTCGCAGGATGAAGAGCATGCGCCCTTCGGCGGCGTGGTGCCGGAAATAGCCGCGCGCGCCCATGCCGAACGGCTGGCCCCCATGATCGAGGCAGTGCTGGGCGATGCCGATGTTACGCTGGGCGATCTGGACGGGATTGCCGCCACTGCCGGCCCCGGCCTGATTGGCGGCGTGATGGTCGGCCTTGTCAGTGCGAAGGCACTGGCCATGGCGAGCAATGTGCCGCTGATCGCGGTCAACCATCTCGAAGGCCACGCGCTCAGCCCGCGGCTGGCGGACGGCGAGCTGCAATTTCCCTATGCCCTATTGCTCGTTTCGGGCGGGCATTGCCAGATTTTGCGCGTCGATGGCGTGGGCCGGTATCGCCGCCTTGCCACCACGATCGACGATGCGCTGGGCGAAGCCTTCGACAAGACGGCGAAGATCCTCGGCCTCGGCTTTCCCGGCGGCCCGGCGGTGGAACGCGCGGCGAAGGAAGGCGATGCGGGCGCGGTGCCCCTGCCCCGCCCGATGGTCGGCAGCGGCGAACCGCACTTCAGCTTTGCGGGTCTCAAGAGCGCGGTTCTGCGCGCGCATGACAGCGGCAAATATCAGCCCGCCGATATCGCCGCGAGCTTTCAGCAGGCGGCGATCGATTGCGTGACCGACCGGCTGCGGATCGCGCTTTCCGAAATGCAGGATTGCGAGACTTTGGTGGTTGCCGGCGGTGTCGCGGCCAATGCCTCGGTCCGCGCGGCGCTGGAAGAACTGGCGGAGAAGCACGGCATGCGCTTCACCGCGCCGCCGCCAAAGCTGTGTACCGACAATGCGGCCATGATCGCATGGGCTGGGATAGAGCGGCTGGCGCTGCCAGACTTCGCGCCCGATCCGCTCGACATATCGGCACGGCCGCGCTGGCCGCTCGACGCCAGTGCCGAACCGGTGCGCGGTGCAGGAGTTAAGGCATGAAGGTGGGGGTTCTGGGTGCTGGTGCTTGGGGCACGGCGCTGGCGCAGATGGTGGCGAGCGATGGCAGCGACGTGCTGCTGTGGGCGCGCGAGGCCGCGCTGGTGGATGAGATCAACTCCGGCCGCATCAACTCGACCTACCTTCCCAGTGCCAGACTGGCCGAAAGCATCCGCGCGACCGACGATCTTGCCGAAATGGCCAAGCTCGATGTGCTGCTGGTGGTCACTCCGGCGCAGCATATGGGCCGCGTGCTCGAAGCCATGCCCGCCCATCCGCGCGATCTCATCCTGTGTTCCAAGGGGATCGAGGCCGGCACGGGCCGCCTGATGAATCAGGTCGCCCGCGACACCGCGCCCGGCAGCGACATCGCCGTGCTGTCCGGCCCTACCTTCGCCCATGAGGTGGCCGCCGGATTGCCAGCCGCCGTGACGCTGGCATGTGGCGGCAGGCAGGCGCAGTGGAAGCGCATCTCGCCCGCCATCGCCCGCCAGACCTTCCGGCCCTATTATTCCGATGACGTGACCGGCGCGGAAATCGGCGGCGCGGTGAAGAACGTGCTGGCCATCGCATGCGGCGTCGTCGACGGCCTGCAGCTTGGCCAGAACGCCCGCGCTGCGCTGATCGCGCGTGGCTATGCCGAAATGTTGCGTTTCGGCGAGGAAAGGGGTGCCAAGGCGGAAACGCTCACCGGCCTGTGCGGGTTGGGCGATCTCGTCCTCACATGTTCCTCCACCTCCAGCCGCAATTTCTCGCTCGGCAAAGCGCTGGGCGAAGGCAAAAGCGCCGCGGATCTGATGGCCGATCGCCGCACCGTGGCCGAAGGCGCACATACCGCGCCGGTGCTGGTGGAACTCGCCGCACGCCATGGCATCGCCATGCCGATCGTCACTGCAGTCTATGACCTGCTGCGGGGCGATAATCCGCGCGAAGTCGTGCAGGGCCTGCTGGCCCGCCCGCTGAAAGCCGAACAGGAACCCGGCGGGTGACAGCCACCACCAATGATGAAGACCTGTCCGCCCTGGCCAAGGGCGGCAAGCAGAACGTCCTCGGCTTCCTGCTGAGGCTGCTGGCGCGCATCCCCTTCCTCTTCATCGCGGGTCGCCTTTACGGGCTCGATGCCACCGGGCGCTTTGCTTCCGCGCTGGTCGTGGTCGAACTGACTGCGCTGATCTGCGCCATGGGCGAAAAGCGCGGCCTCGCCCAAAGGCTGTCCGATGGCGAGAAACACCATCCCGCCAATCTCGTCTATGACGGGATGCTGCTGGCGCTGCTCTTCTCCGGCATCGCTGCGGCTTTCTTCTGGCTGGTGCCCGCCCCGCTCTTCCCCAGCGGCGAATATACCGAACTCGACCGGCTGATCGTGCTGGCCATTCCGGGGTACGCACTGACAGAGATCGTGCTGGCCGCACAGGCCTATAAATACGATATCGCCACCACCGTCCGTGCACGGGCAATCGTGGAGCCATGGACCATCTCGATCATGGCGGGCGCGTTCTATTTCGTGCCTGCCCTTTCGGATTCGGGCCTGTCGATGGCCTATCTCGTGTCCATCTACGCCGGTCTCGCCACCGGCGTGTGGGCTTTCGTCCGCAGCTATGGCAAGCCGCTGGCATGGCGGCCCAGCCCGGATTACATGAGCAAGATCGTGCTGCGCGCCCTGCCGCTGGCCACTGCCGACGCGATCGAATGGGGCACGCGCCGGGTCGACGTGTTCATTCTCGGCCTGTTCGCCGCCCCGTCTGCCGTCGGCGTCTATTACATGGCGCAGCAGGTCGCCAGCCTGCCGCAGAAACTGAAAACCAGTTTCGAGCCCATTCTCGGCCCGGTCATCACAAAGAACCTCAAGACCAAGAATTACGAAGCCATTGCCAAACAGGTGTGCCAGGTCGGCTTCTGGATCATCGCGGCTCAGGCGGGCATCGGGCTGGCGCTGGGCGTGCCGGGTGAAGCGATCATGGGCCTGTTCGGACCCGACGCGGTTGGCGGCACGGGTGCGCTGGCCTTCCTGCTGCTGGCCGAGGTGGTGGCGGCCACTGCCGTGGTCTCGGAAGCCGTGCTTGTCTATGTCGCGCGGGTCCGCAACCTCTGGATCTCGATCGCCACAATCGCGCTTCAGGCGGTGCTTACCATCATCCTTATCAAGGTGGTCATGGCTTACGGCTATGGCGAGCCGTTCAAGGCAGCCGCCGCAGCCATGGCGTTGATGATCGCGCTCGGCGTTGCCAGCCTGGTCAAGGCGCTGCTGTTGACCAAAATCCTCGGCCACGGGATCAACAACTGGCGCTGGGCGCTCGTCTATGCTGCCGCGCCGGCGACGCTGGTGGGCTATCTGGCTACCTATCTGCCCGAATGGGCCGAACTGGCGCTGGGTGTCCCCGCAATCCTGGCAACCTATGGCTATATCATCTGGAAACGAGGCTTCGGCCCGGAAGATCGCGTCCTTTTCAGCAAGACAAAGAAACAGGAAAATCAGCAGCCGACGCCTGCTCCCGAATAATAAATTCGCATCCAGAGTAATTCCATGCAACTCTGAGCCGAATTGAAAAGGGGGATTCAATGAAGAACGTCCGACTTTTAACCGTTTGCGCTGTAATAGCACTCAGCGCCGGCTGTACTACGAAAGATGAGGGTCAGCTTGATCGCGCTAACGCTGACAGTTCTGTCGCCACCGGCATTGAGCCATCACCTCCACCTCCACCGCCACCGCCACCTCCTCCGCCACCGCCGCCTCAAAACAGGGTTGGTTATGCGAGACCCGTCGTGGTGTCCGCATCGGCCGCTAGGATTGGCGCCATCGAAGTCGAGCGTACGAATTCCTCTAGCGATGCAACCTATCGCTATTTTCCGCCGGTGTTCGTTCCGGCCCCTCCAAGCAGGGACGAGTATGACGGCGAAGAAATCTCTTCGGTAAAACTGGTCGCCAGCGAACCGGTCTCGACCTTTTCAGTCGACGTGGACACCGCCTCCTATGCCAATGCCCGCCGTTTCATAAGCGAAGGCTCGTTACCGCCACAGGCTTCGGCTCGCACCGAAGAATTCATCAACTACTTCCGCTATGATTACGATCTGCCCGAAGATCGCACCCGGCCGTTCTCGGTCAACACCGATGTGGCGGCAACGCCGTGGGATGCGAACACACGGCTCGTGCGGATTGGGCTGGCAGGGTACGAACTCCCGCACCAATCGCGGCCGCCTGCCAATCTCGTCTTTCTCCTCGACGTCTCCGGTTCGATGTCGAGCCCGGACAAATTGCCGCTGGTGAAAACGGCGATGCGGCAGCTGGCGGGGCAATTGACAGAGGAGGACCGCGTCTCGATCGTGGTCTATGCCGGGGCGGCAGGGGTAGTGCTCGAACCGACCAATAGCGAAGCCCGGATCAAGGACGCTATCACGCGCTTGAATGCTGGTGGCTCGACGGCAGGGGGCGCTGGCATTCAGCTTGCCTATTCGCTTGCCGAAGCCAACCGGATCGAAGGCGGTGTGAACCGGGTAATCCTGGCAACCGATGGCGATTTCAATGTCGGTATTTCCGACAAGGACGCGCTTATCCAGCTGATCGAGCAGAAGCGCGAAAGCGGAGTCACGCTGACCGTCCTCGGCTTTGGTCGCGGCAATCTCAACGATGCGATGATGGAGCAGATCGCCGATAACGGTAACGGCAATTACGCCTATATCGACAGCGCGATCGAAGCCCGGAAGGTTCTTGGCGACGAGATGGGGGCGACGCTTTTCACCATTGCCAAGGACGTAAAGATCCAGGTGGAATTCAACCCTGCCGTGGTGAGCCAGTATCGCCTGATAGGATATGAAAACCGCATTCTGCGCGAAGAGGATTTCGATAATGATGCGGTGGATGCGGGGGACATCGGCGCAGGCCACCAGGTCACTGCCCTCTATGAAGTGGTGCTCGCAGGTGCCAAAGGCTGGGTTGCCGACCGCCGGTACGAAAGCAAGCCCGACGCACGCGCAACCCAGCTCGCGGCAGAGGCGGCGTATATCAAACTGCGCTACAAGCTGCCCGATGAGGATACGTCCAAACTGATCAGTTACACCCTGCCTGCCAGCGCTCTGAAAACCGATCGCGCACCTAGCGGCGACTTTGCCTTTGCAAGCGCGGTCGCGGCATTCGGGCAGAAAGTGCGGGGAGATCCGATGCTTGCCGAGTTCAGCTATGTTAACATAGCGAACCTCGCTGGTCGCCAGAGCGATTTCTTCCGTCAGGAGTTCGTCGAGTTGGTGAAGACTGCGGACGCTCTGGAATAGGCACCTTGGCAGGCGAGGTCGCGGGCGGCTAAGAGCCGAGCATGGCTGCGCGCATTATCATCGCTTTCGGAGCACTGCTGGTGATGGCGATCGGTTCCGTATCCGTATTCACGGATCGGGCCGAGCGCATGGCGGATGAACTGTCGACAAAGGCCCAGGCCGCCCTCGCCCGGCAGGATCTCGCCATGATCGAGGCCGATTTCTCGAGCGGAACGGGTTCGCCCTCGCGCCATCCGGTGCTGTCCGGCGGAGACGACCTCAGCGACGAACAGCGCACCCGCGCGGCGCAGGTCGTCGCTTCCATCCCCGGTGTCGGCGGAGTCTCCTGGGTCGATGGCACGGCCAATGCCGCCAGCAGCGAACCGACGTACGAACCGCTCCATTGCCAAGAAGATGTCGACGGCCTGCTGCGCACCCGCACCATTCGGTTCGAAGAAGCCAGTACCGCCCTGATCCCGGCCAGCCGTATGCTGCTGGACGAAGTGGCGGATGCGCTCGAGCCCTGTGTGGGCGCGATCATCGCCATCACCGGTCATACGGACAAATCCGGCAATGAAGCCGACAATGTATCGCTCAGCATGGATCGTGCCCGGGTCGTGCGCGAAGCGCTGGTTCGCCGCGGCATCCCCCGCGAAGGCCTGCGCGCCCGTGGTTATGGATCAAGCCGGCCGGTTTCCAGCCTGACCGCGGAAGACCCGGCCAATCGCCGCATCGAATTTTCCGTGATACGGATGGAACCGCTCAAGCCAACCCCGGTCGACACGCCGGGGCCGCGGTGAAGGGAGAGATCGATGCCCATCTGGTTTGAAGTCATCGCCCTGATGCTGGTCGCCTACGGGATCGGCCTCACCATCGGCTTTACCCTGTGGGGCCGCGGGCAGGTGACAGAAGTAGAAGACACGAAGGAAGAGTTATGAACCAACTGCTTGCCGAATACTGGTACTTGCTGGCCATCGCGCTGGTGATCGGTCTCGTCGTTGCCTGGTATCTGTTCCGCAGCACCCGCCGCACCAAGGTGACCGGCGCCAGCCGGGGCGATGTGCTGGACGAAGGCGCGCAGAAGGCACAGCGCAACTCCGCGCTGGTCGATGCGCCCCCCGCCGCCGCACGCGATCCGCAGCCCGTTTCCACTCCTACCGGCCTTGGCGGCAGCGGCGCGGCAGTCGCTGCGAGCGCCGAAGTGTCGCAGGTGAAGGTAACGCCCGCCACCCCCAACCCGGTGGGAACCGAGAGCAACGATCTTACCAGCATCAAGGGCGTTGGTCCGAAGCTGGCCGCGCGGCTGCACGAACTTGGCATTACCTCCTTCGCGGAAATCGCATCCTGGACCGATGCCGATATCGACCGGATCGATGCCGAACTCGGCCGCTTCCAGGGGCGCATCCGGCGTGATGATTGGGTGGGCCAGGCGAGCCTGCTGGCAGAAGGCAAAACCGCCGAATATCAGGATCGTTACGGCGCAGGGGCGTAATCCGGGAACCTCTTCGCAATCCGCAGGTTGATTTACCTTGGGTCGGAGCAAACGAGGAGAGGCTGGATGATGCACTCGAAGCCGTTACGCGTACTGGTCGCCGAAGATGAAACCATCATCGGTCTGGATCTGTGCGACACCGTTACCGAAGCAGGTTACATCGTCGAAGGTCCGTTCGAGGATCTGTCCAGCGCCATGCTCGCCTATCAGAAGACAAAGCCCGATATTGCCATCCTCGATGTCCAGCTGGGCGACGGGATCGTGTACCCGCTGGCCGAACAGATGATGGCCGAAGACGTACAGGTCATCTTCCATTCCGGTCGATTGACGCCCGACGAGGTCGCGATCCGCTTCCCGCGGGCGCAGACCTTGGCAAAGCCGTGCCCTCCTTCGGAAGTGATCGACTCCGTCCAGCGCGCAACGCAGCTCAACTGAACGCCTAAACGGCTTCCGGGCCGATGCGCCCGGAACAGTTGGCCTCCTGTATCCATTCCTTGAAGCAAACCCTCCAAGGAAAGGATGCCCATGTCGCTGCAGAAAATGATCGATACCCACCCGCAGGTGAAGGACGAAACCGAGGAGCTTATCCTCGCCGCGCGGCACGCGATGTTGTGCTCGCTCTTCTGCACCAGTTGCGCCGATGCGTGCGTGGCCGAGGATGGCGATATGGCGCAGTGCATTCGCTACTGCTCGGACACCGCAGATATCTGCGCCGCCACCGCACGCCTCGCCGTGCGTCGTACCGCGCAGAATATCGACGTGCTGCGCGCCCAGCTCGAACTGTGCATCAAGGCCTGCGAAACCTGCGCCGAGGAATGCGAGAAGCATGACGATCCGCATTGCGCCATGTGCGCCAAGATGTGCCGCGAATGTGCCGATGATTGCCGCAAGGCGCTCCCGCTCGTGAAGTAAGGCTTTGCGATGCAAGGTGATTGGGGCGGCTCTCGTGTCGCCCCCTTCCCATTCGTAGCGCGAATTTGATGCCGTCTTGACGCCAGCGCGTGCTAGGCGGCCTTGACCCGATATCAGGGCAGGTCCAGCGGGTTTATGCACCTCTTGCGTACCCCCCGCCGCTCTGCCATCGGCAGATAAAGTTACAAAGGAGACCACATGGCTGGAATGGTGCCGTTCGACTGGCAGGATCCCTTCAACCTCGATGAACAGCTGACCGAGGAAGAGCGGATGATCCGCGACGCCGCGCATGGTTTTGCGCAAGGCGAGCTCCAGCCGCGTGTGATCGAGGCGTTTTCGCAGGAAAAGGATGCGCCCGAACTTTTCCCCATGATGGGTGAAGCGGGTCTGCTTGGCGCGACCATTCCCGAAGAATATGGCGGCGCCGGCGCGGGTTATGTCGCTTACGGTCTGATCGCGCGCGAGATCGAGCGGGTCGACAGCGGCTATCGCTCGATGGCCTCGGTCCAGTCCAGCCTCGTGATGTATCCGATCCATGCCTATGGTTCGGAAGACCAGCGCACAAAATACCTGCCCGGTCTCGCCAGCGGCCAGCTGATCGGCTGCTTCGGCCTGACCGAACCCGATGCGGGCAGCGATCCGGCAGGCATGAAGACCACCGCCAAGAAGGTGGATGGCGGCTATGTCCTCAACGGATCGAAGACCTGGATTTCCAATTCGCCCTTCGCCGATGTCTTCGTCGTCTGGGCGAAGAGCGAGGAACATGGCGGCGCCATTCGCGGCTTCGTGCTCGAAAAGGGCATGAAGGGCCTGTCTGCGCCCAAGATCGAAGGCAAAATTTCGCTGCGTGCCAGCACCACCGGCATGATCGTGATGGACGAAGTCGAAGTGGGCGAAGACGCGCTGCTTCCCAATGTTGAAGGTCTCAAGGGTCCGTTCGGCTGTCTCAACCGCGCCCGCTACGGCATCAGCTGGGGCGCAATGGGTGCGGCGGAATTCTGCATGCATGCCGCGCGGCAATATGGCCTCGACCGCCAGCAGTTCGGTGTGCCGCTGGCTTCCAAGCAGCTCTATCAACTCAAGCTGGCCGACATGCTGACCGAAATCTCGCTCGGCCTGCAGGCAAGTTTGCGCGTTGGCCGCCTGATGGATGAAGGCAAGTTCGCCCCCGACATGATTTCCGTGGTGAAACGCAACAATGTCGGCAAGGCGCTACACATCGCGCGCCAGTCCCGCGACATGCATGGCGGCAATGGTATTTCGGAAGAATATCAGGTTATCCGCCACATGGTGAACCTCGAAACGGTCAACACCTATGAGGGCACGCATGATGTCCATGCGCTGATCCTTGGCCGGGCAATTACGGGGATTGCAGCATTCTGACGCCGCCACCGCCAGCGCGGGCCCGCATGGCGAGCGCCGCTCGCCATGACGGTGCAACAAGCCTTTCCTACATTTGGAAGGTTTGCCAGAAGACGCGCATGAGCACCTCGCGCCCTTCCGGAAACCGCGCTTTTCAGCGGAAAACCGGCTGTGGTGTTTTTATGCCCAGGACCGTGCTCCATGTGCTCCATCCTGTAGGATTTGCCTTATGATCCGCCTGCACGGTTACTACCGCAGCTCCACCAGCTACCGCCTGCGCATCGCGCTGGAACTCAAGGGGCTGGAGTACGAATACGTGCCTGTGAATCTGCTCGAAAGCGAGCAGAAGGGCGCCGCCTTCACCAGCCGCAATCCCTTCGGTTCGGTGCCCCTGCTCGAAGCGGGCGGGATGGACCGTGTGCAATCCATGGCGCAGATCGAATGGCTGGACGAAGCCTATACCGACCGGCCGCTGCTTCCGAGAGATCTCGACGATCGCTATGTCGCGCGCGAACTGGCCTATGCCATTGCCACCGAACTGCATGCGCCGCTCAACCTGCCGGTGCTCAAGTATCTGTCGAACGAATACGGCAAGTCGCAGGACGAGATTGGCGTGTGGTATCGCCACTGGCTTGCCCGCACGCTCGACCCGCTCGAACAGCGACTCGCGCAGCTTGGCACGGGCGACTTCCTGTTCGATGCCCCCGGCTTCTTCGAGGTCTGCTTGCTGCCCCAGGTCTATAACGCTCGGCGGTTCGAGTTCGATTTCAGCGACAAGCCGCATATCGAACGGATCGAACGCGCCTGTCTCGCATTACCCGAATTCCAGCGCGCCCATCCGGACGCGCAACCCGACAACCCTGACAACAGTTAAGAGAGAGGACACCCATGAAACTCGCCACGCTCAAGGATGGAACCCGCGACGGCAAGCTGGTCGTCGTCTCCAAGGACCTCACGCGCTATTGCGCAGCGGACAACATCGCCCCCACCCTCCAGCACGCGCTGGACAATTGGGACACGATCGCGCCCACGCTCGAAGCGCTTTACACCGATGTGCAGCACGAAGCCGTGCCGACCGAGCGTTTCCACGAACGCGAGGCGCATTCGCCGCTGCCACGCGCCTATCAGTGGGCCGACGGTTCGGCCTACATCAATCACGTCGAACTGGTACGCAAGGCGCGCGGTGCGGAAGTGCCCGAGAGCTTCTACCACGATCCGCTGATGTATCAGGGCGGCAGCGACGGTTTCCTCCCCCCGCGTGACGACATTCCCCTGAAAGACACCAGCTGGGGCTGCGACATGGAAGGCGAGATCGCCGTCGTCACCGACGATGTGCCGATGGGCGTTTCGAGCGAAGAAGCCGCCAGCCACATCAAGCTGGTGATGCTGGTGAACGATGTCAGCCTGCGCGGCCTGATCCCCGGCGAACTGGCAAAGGGCTTCGGCTTCTTCCAGTCCAAACCCGCCAGTGCATTCAGCCCCGTCGCCGTCACGCCCGACGAACTGGGCGAGGCCTGGAAGGACAGCGTGATCCATCTGCCACTGATGGTCGATTACAATGGCGAACCCTTCGGCCGCGCTAATGCGGGCGTCGATGCAACGTTCAGCCTGTCCGATCTGGTCGCCCACGCCGCCAAGACGCGCGATCTGGGTGCGGGCACGATCATCGGATCGGGCACGGTTTCGAACCAGGGCCCCGGTGGCGATCCCGGCAAGCCGGTGGCCGAAGGCGGTCTCGGTTACAGCTGCATCGCGGAAATCCGCATGATCGAAACCATCGCCACAGGCGAAGCCAAGACGCGCTTCATGGCACCGGGCGACACCGTCCGCGTCGAAATGAAGGACGCCGAGGGCCATTCGATCTTCGGCGCTATCGAGCAGAAGGTGGTCGAAGCCTGATCTTCGGGCCCGCAGCGACACTTCGTCTCGAGTAAACATGCGGGCCGGTAACGGATCCGGCGATTGAGGTCTGTTCGATGGATTTTCTGGATACCCAGGCGACATTCCTCCTCGTCGGCATCCTTCTGCTGACAACAGTCCTTGCCGGCAGCGTTTCCAGCCGTTTCGGCCTGCCCGCGCTTATCGGCTTTCTCGGCCTTGGCATGCTGGCCGGTATCGACGGACCGGGCGGAATAGACTTCGAGAACTTCGCGCTCGCCCAGGCGATCGGGATGGCATCGCTGGTCTTCATCCTGTTTTCGGGCGGACTGGACACCGATCTGAAGGATGTCCGGCGTGTTGCCGCACCGGCGCTGCTGATGGCTTCCGTCGGCGTGCTCATCAGTGCGGGCATCGTGGCTGGCGCGGCGGTTCTCCTGCTCGATATCGCCCCGGCGCAGGCCGCGCTGCTGGGCGCGATCATCGCCTCTACCGACGCGGCCGCTGTCTTCGCTATCCTGCGCTCCACCGGGCTCGACCTTCATGGCGACGTGCCTGCCCTGATCGAAGTGGAATCGGGCTCAAACGATCCGATGGCGATCTTCCTCGTCGGGGCCGTCCTGCTCTTCATCTCGGAGCCATCCGCCTCGCCCCTGACGCTGGTGCCGGAGTTTCTGATCCAGATGATCATGGGCGCGATTATCGGCGTCGCTGTGGGCTTCGCCATGCCTGCCCTTCTGAAACGCGGGGGGTATCGTCAGGGCGGCCTCGCCTTCGTGATCTCGATCGCCGCCGCCCTCATAGCGTTCGGCGCCGCCGAACTGTTTTCGGGCAACGGGTTTCTAGCCGCCTATCTGGCGGGTCTGGTCGCGGGCAGCCGCTCCTATGCCGCCAAGCGCACGGTCTCGACCTTTCAGGACGGCATGGCGTGGCTTGCGCAGGTGGCGATGTTCCTCACCCTCGGCCTGCTCGTCACTCCGTCGCAGCTCGGTCCGGTCTTCGTGCCGGGCATTGCCATCACTGCGATCCTGATGTTCATCGCCCGTCCGGTGAGCGTGTTCATTTGTCTTGCCCCGTTTCGCCAATTCGCCTGGCGATCCAAGCTGTTCGTTTCCTGGGCAGGTCTGCGCGGTGCCGTCCCCATCGTGCTGGCGACCTTCCCCATCGTGGCCGGCGTCGAGGGGGCATTTGCGATTTTCAACGTGGTCTTCTTCGTGGTGCTGCTGTCCAGCGTCATCCAAGGGCCGACCATCAACTGGGTGGCCAAGCGTCTCGCGATCGCCGACCATGAAAGCCGCGCCTCTCAACGGCAACGCGGCCGTAAGGAAATCCAGCCGTGAGCAGTCCGAATCCCAGACGTAAGCGTGTCCTGATTGCGCTGCTGCTGGCAGTGGTGATCGGTTTGCCCCTGCTCGCTACGGGAGGTTCGCCCTGGGTAGAAGAGAAGCGCGCGGCCAGCGGAGATCAGGTCGCTGCAGCGAAGGAGCTCGCCCAGACAGCTCGATCGAGCCGCGAAACCGGTCAGCCGGTTAGCCTGACGCTGGAAAATCACGATCTGGCAGCGCTTTCTGCGATGGCGAGCCAGGGGGCTGCGCCGGCCCGCGTGGATGCACGGATCAAGGACGGCGTTTTGACGGTTACCGGAAGCCGGCCCCTGCTCTGGCGTTGGCTCAACATCCGGGCGCAGACCAGCGGGACCAGCAAGGGCCTGCCCGAATGGCGCGTACAGATTGGTGCGATTCCCCTTCCGGGCTGGCTGTCGCGTTGGGGGCTGGAGCAACTCCAGCAACGCTATGTCGGCAAAGACAGCGGCTTGCCCCCGCTCGACACGATCCTGCGCAAGCTCACGGTTGAACAGGAAAGCGTGGCCGCCAGTGTCCTCCTGCCCAAGGGGAGCCTGCTCGTACATGCCGCAGCGACCGGCACATCCACGCTGGATGAGAAGGGGATATCCAGGCTCTACTGCAGACTGGTCGAAGCGCAGCAAGCCAAGCCAGCGAAATCTCTGGCGGCGCAAGTACATCGCGCGCTGACCGCTACCGAAGCCACCCCCGAGGGGCATCGCACCGCCATCATTGCGCTCGCGCTCATCACGGCTACGCCCGAAAGAATGCACCTGGTCGGTGACGATGCGGCGCTCAAGGCATGCGCGCCACCTGCAAACATGACGCCGATCACCCTTCACGGAAGGGCCGACTGGGCGATGCATTGGGCGCTATCGGCGGCGCTGGAAACCGCGACCGGAAACCGGCTTGGCGGGCTGATCGGCGAATGGAAGGAACTCGCCGACACCAAGGCCGGAGTTGCAATGCTGGCCCCGGAAGACCCCAGCGGATTTTCCTTCGTCGACCTCGCCAGCGACAGAGCCGGGCTTCTGACAGCCCGGCGGCTGACCGATCCGCGCCACCTTGCCAAGACCCGCGCCAGGCTTCTCAAGGCGAGCGAGAATAGGCTGCTTCCTGAGGCAGCCCTCGACCTCAACGATGGGCTGACGGATGCCCAGTTCGTCGCACAATACGGCGCGCTCGACGATCCGCGTTACGAAGCCAAGGTCAGGGAGATAGACGCAATGCTGCGACGCGGCGGGATCGACTGACAAAAGCCGTCCCGCCGCGGCGTCCGCTCAAATGGAGCGTGCGATCACCATCTTCATGATCTCGTTGGATCCGCCGAAGATACGGGTGATGCGGCTGTCCCGATACATCCGCGCAATGGGGTAATCATTGATGTACCCTGCACCGCCATGGAGTTGCAGGCACTTGTCGACGATTTCCCCCTGCAATTCGGTCACCCAGTACTTAGCCATACATGCGGTTGGCACGTCGAGCTTGCCTTCCAGATGTTTGGCAATGCAGTCATTCACGAAAATGCGGGCCGCGGTGCCGCGCGCCTTGAGATCGGCGAGCGTGAATTGCGTGTTCTGGAAATCCCAGATCGTCTTCCCGAAGGCCTTGCGATCCTTCACGTAAGCGACCGTCTCTTCCAGCGCGCGTTCGATGGTGGTCATGGCGCCCATGGCGATGATCAGCCGCTCTTGCGGCAGTTCGCCCATCAGTTGATAGAACCCCTGCCCTTCGACGCCGCCCAACACGGCATCCGACGGCACGAAGACGTCATCGAAGAAAAGCTCCGACGTATCCTGTGCGTCCAGCCCGACCTTGTCGAGTTTCTTGCCCCGCTGGAAACCTTCCGCGCCCTCGGTCTCCAGCAGCATGAGCGAAATGCCCTTGGCCCGTTCCTTCGGATCGGTTTTGGCCACCACGATGATGAAATCAGCCGTCTGGCCGTTCGAGATATAGGTCTTTGCGCCGTTGATCCGGTAACCATTGCCATCCTGGATAGCAGTGGTGGTGATCGATTGGAGATCGGATCCCACTCCCGGTTCGGTCATAGCAATCGCGCTGACCAGTTCGCCAGTGACTAGCTTGGGCAGATACTTCTTCTTCTGCTCCTCGGTCCCGTGACGCACGAGATAGGGCAGAATAACCGTATTGTGCAGGCTTGCCGAGAAACCCTCAACGCCGTGTTTGCCCTGCTGATCGATCACGACCATTTCATGGCGGAAATCGCCGCCATGGCCCCCATATTCTTCAGGCACGGATGTGCCGAGCAACCCGGCTTCGCCAGCCTCGCGCCAGAATTCGCGTTCGACCTGGCCGTCCTCTCGCCATTTCAGGACGCGCTTTTCCGGGGCGTGCTTCTCGTAGAACTTGCCCACTGCGTCCGCGAAGATCGAGATCTCCTCATCTTCCATAAAGGCAGGCTGTGGTACGTCGATCACGCCCATCTTATTTCCCCTTCCAGTTGGGTTTGCGCTTTTCGGCAAAGGCAGCCGCACCTTCGCGGGCATCTTCCGACATGAAGACGGGGCCGATAAGTTGAGCTTGCTTGTCGTAACGCTCATCCATTGCCCAGCCGCGCGAATCCTTTACGATCTGCTTGGACACGCGGACGGCCAGCGGGCCATTGGCAGCGATGCGCGCGGCCAGTTCTTTTGCCTCGACCAGTGCAGAGCTATCGGTAACGCGATTGATCAGCCCCAGCTCGTAGGCGCGATCGGCTCCGATGAATTCCCCGGTCAGTGCCAGCTCCATGGCGATGCGTTCGGGAATCTGGTCGGGCAGCATCATCACCCCGCCCGCAGCTGCGACCAGCCCGCGCTTGACCTCAGGAATGCCGAATTTCGCATCCGTGTGCGCCACCACGAGGTCGCAAGCGATCATCAGTTCGAGACCGCCGGCCAGGGCATAGCCTTCGACCGCCGCGATCAGGGGCTTCTTCGGCGGAGACTGTACCACGCCGCCGAACCCGCGGCCTTCGATGCTGGGGGATTCGCCGCGCAGGAAGCCTTTGAGGTCCATGCCCGAGCAGAACGTACCGCCAGCGCCGGTCAAAATGCCGACGCGAAGCCCGTCATCTTCATCCAAACGATCCATGGCCGCGGCGATGCCTTCGGCGGCGGCTTTGGTCATGGCGTTCTTGGCTTCGGGGCGGTTGATGGTGACGATCAGGATACCGTCTTCGACCTGGGTCAGGACCTCGTCTGACATTCGCTCTCTCCATTTCGTTTTGAAACTGTTCTTGCTCCCTAGCTGCGGGACGCTTACGCAAACGTCAACCGGCATTTAACGCAATAAACGATTAGTCGAGAGGATCATGCCATGGCCGAAGCTTACATTATCGACGCTGTCCGGACGCCGCGCGGGATCGGCAAACAGGGCAAAGGCGCCCTTGCAGCGATGCATCCGCAGCATCTGGCGGCGACGGTGCTGAAGGCGATCCGGGACCGCAACGAGCTGGATACGGCGACTGTCGACGATGTGATCTGGTCCGTCAGTACTCAAGACGGGATGCAGGCCGGGGACCTGGGCCGGATGGCCGCGCTCGATGCCGGCTATGACGTAACTTCATCCGGAACGACGCTCGACCGCTTCTGCGGAGGCGGAATAACCTCGGTGGCGCTGGCCGCAGCGCAGGTGATGAGCGGTATGGAAGACTGCGTGGTCGCAGGCGGAACCGAAATGATGAGCCTGACCGCCCAGCTAGCGAAAGAGAGAATGGCGGCCGGGCTCAAGCCACCGATGATGGGCAGCTACAACGCGCGCCTGCAGGCGATGCACCCCCAGAGCCATCAGGGCGTGTCCGGAGATGCCATCGCCAGCATGGAAGGATTTACGCGCGGGGAACTGGACGAGGTGGGCTACCGCAGCCAGCAGCGCGCTGCAGCGGCTATTGCCGAAGGCCGGTTCGACAAATCGCTGGTCCCGGTCACCGATGACGACGGCAACGTCCTGCTCGACAAGGAAGAGTTCCCCCGCCCGCAGACGACCAGGGAAGGGCTGGCCGAACTCGAACCCGCCTTCGCGAAAATTGCCAACGTTCCGCTGGACAAGAAAGGCACTACCTTTGCGGGTCTGGTGAATGCCAAATATCCCGATCTCGAGATCGAGCATTTCCACCATGCCGGCAACAGCTCGGGGGTTGTCGACGGAGCGGCAGCGGTTCTGGTTACCTCGAAAGAATACGCTGAGAAACACGGCCTAAAACCCCGCGCGCGGATTGTCGCGACCGCGAATATGGGGGACGATCCCACGCTAATGCTCAACGCGCCCGTTCCGGCAGCGCGCAAGGTGCTCGAAAAGGCCGGGCTGACCACCGACGACATCGATCTTTACGAGATCAACGAAGCTTTCGCGGTGGTAGCGGCCAAATTCGTGCGCGATCTCGGGCTGGATTGGGACAAGGTCAATGTGAACGGCGGTTCGATCGCGCTCGGCCATCCGATCGGCGCGACCGGTTCAATCCTGATCGGCACCATGGTGGACGAGCTCGAACGCCAGCAGAAGCGTTTCGGCGCGGTTACCATGTGCGCCGCCGGCGGCATGGCCCCGGCGATCATCATCGAACGGGTCGAAGACTTCGTCGACTGATCCCGCCCGCGATCCTGCCGCCTATTTCAGCGGCAGGATCTGGCTGATGATGTGATCGGCCGCCTCTTCGGGGCTCATCGATACCGTATTGACGCGAATTTCCGGGTTTTCCGGTTCCTCATAGGGACTGTCGATCCCGGTGAAGTTCTTGAGCTTGCCCTCGCGCGCCTTGCGATACAGCCCCTTCACATCGCGTGCCTCTGCCACGTCGAGCGGGGTGTCCACATGGATCTCGATGAATTCGCCCTCGCCCATCATGTCGCGCACCAGCTGCCGGTCTGCACGAAACGGGCTGATGAACGCGGTCAGGACGATCAGCCCCGCATCGGTCATCAGCTTGGCGACTTCGCCGATCCGACGGATGTTCTCGATCCGGTCGCTCTCGGTAAAGCCCAGATCCTTGTTGAGACCATGCCGCACATTATCGCCATCGAGCAGGAAGGTGTGGCGGTTCATGATCGCCAGCTTCTTTTCGACTTCATTGGCAATGGTCGACTTGCCCGATCCGGACAAGCCGGTGAACCACAGCACGCGCGGCTTCTGGTTCTTCATCGCGGCGTGATCGTCGCGCGTGATATCGACCGCCTGCCAGTGGACATTCTGCGCACGCCGCAGGCTGAAATTCAGCATCCCTGCGCCGACTGTCCGGTTGGTAATCTTGTCGATCAGGATGAACCCGCCCAGCGCGCGGTTTTCGGCATAGGGTTCGAATACGATCTGGCGATCGGTGGTGATCTCGCTCACGCCGATGGAATTGAGGCCGAGCGTCTTTGCCGCAAGATGCTGCATCGTATTGACGTTGATCTCGTACTTCGGCTCGGAAACCGTCACGCTGACGAGCTGCGTGCCCAGCTTCATCCAGTAGGCCCGGCCCACGACAAGCGGGTTTTCGTCCATCCAGACAAGCGTGGATTCGAACTGGTCGGCGACTTCGGGCGGGCTGTCCGCAGCGGCGAGAACATCTCCGCGCGAACAATCGATTTCATCATCGAGCGTGATGGTGACGGACTGCCCGGCGACCGCTTCTTCCAGCTCACCGGCCATGGTGACAACCGCCTTGACCGTGCTCGTCTTGCCCGAAGGAAGCGAACGAACCGTGTCCCCCGGTTTCACACTGCCGCTGGCAATCAGGCCGGAGAAACCCCGGAAGTCGAGGTTGGGCCGATTGACCCACTGGACGGGCATACGAAACGGCTTTGCTACGTTTTCGTCGAGACGCACTTCGACGCTTTCGAGATGCTTCATCAGCGTCGGGCCATCGTACCAGCCCGTCTTATCCGACCGGCTCGTGATGTTGTCTCCGGCCAGCCCGGAAATCGGTATGGCGGTGAAGCTCTCGATCCCGATGCTCTCTGCGAAGGCGCGATAATCGGCGATGATCGCGTCATATTTCGCCTGATCGTAATCGATCAGATCCATCTTGTTCACTGCCAGCACCAGGTTCTTGATGCCGAGCTGGTGACACAGGAAACTGTGGCGCTTGGTCTGCACCAGCACACCCTTACGCGCATCGATCAGAATACAGGCGAGATCGGCGGTCGACGCACCCGTGACCATGTTGCGCGTATATTGTTCGTGACCCGGACAATCGGCGACGATGAACTTGCGGCTCTCGGTCGAGAAGAAGCGATAGGCGACATCGATGGTGATGCCCTGTTCGCGTTCCGCGGCGAGACCATCGACCAGCAGGGCGAAATCGATTTTCTGGCCCTGTGTGCCCACCCGCTTGCTATCGTTTTCGAGCGCCGCCAACTGGTCTTCGAAAATCATCTTGCTGTCGTAAAGTAGGCGCCCGATCAGCGTGGACTTTCCATCATCCACGCTGCCGCAGGTGATGAAGCGCAGCATCGTCTTGTGCTGATGCTTTTCGAGATAGGCATCGATATCCTCGGAGATGAGGGCATCTGTCTGGTAAATCTTGTCCGACATCAGAAGTAGCCCTCCTGCTTCTTCTTCTCCATCGAGGCATCGCCGCCATCCTTGTCGATCACGCGGCCCTGCCTTTCCGATGTGGTGGTCAGCAGCATTTCCTGAATGATTTCGGGCAGAGTCGCGGCCTCGCTTTCGACCGCGCCGGTCAGCGGGAAGCAGCCCAATGTGCGAAAACGGATCGAGCGTTCGGTAATGTCGGGCCGCTTGCCCATAACCTTTTCAAGCCGATCGATATCGTCGGCCATGAACAGGCCGCCTTCATATTCGAACGTCGGCCGCACGGCGGAGAAATACAGCGGCACGATCTCGATATTTTCAAGATGGATGTATTGCCAGATATCCAGTTCGGTCCAGTTGGACAGGGGGAAGATGCGGATGCTCTCCCCCTTCTTTTTTTTCGCGTTGTAGAGGTTCCACAATTCCGGGCGCTGCGCCTTGGGGTCCCACCCGTGGCTGGCCGTGCGGAAGGAGAAAATCCGTTCCTTCGCGCGGCTCTTTTCCTCATCCCGGCGGGCACCGCCAAAGGCGGCGTCGAAGCCGTATTTATCGAGCGCCTGCTTCAAGCCTTGCGTCTTCCACATATCGGTGTGGAGCGGCCCGTGGTCGAAGGGGTTGATGCCCATTTCCTGCGCTTCGGGGTTCTGGTGGACAAGCAGTTCCATGCCGGCCTCTTCCGCACTTCGTTCACGCAGGGCGTACATTTCCTGAAACTTCCAGGTCGTATCGACGTGGAGCAGAGGGAATGGCGGAGGCGAAGGATAAAAGGCTTTCTTAGCCAGGTGCAGCATCACCGCGCTGTCCTTGCCGATCGAATAGAGCATCACGGGTTTTTCCGCTTCCGACACCACTTCGCGCATGATGTGAATGCTCTCGGCTTCGAGCCTCTGCAAATGGGTAAGGGTCATGAAATTGGAATTTCCGGCTGAACTTTCTCGGGACCCTTAAAAGATTGCAGCCGCCATGATTGCACGCAAGCGGCGAACTCTCCCCCGCCGAATAGGAAAGTTTGTAACGTCGGAAGACGTATTCGGCAGACCTGTGTCATGGCCCTACCACGATCCAGCATACCGCCCGTAGGCCGGACGACCGTGCATTCTTATCAGCCGAAATGAAAATGGGCGGCCCAATCACTCCGGCCGCCCCTCAAGAACTTATCCAGCACGCTTTACTGGTTCGGAGTGTCCACACTCGTATCATCCGTGCTTTCGGCAGCGGGTGTCGTTTCGCCTTGCACGACTTCGCCCGATTGGAAGATCGGACCTTCATTGGGAAGTGATGTAGATGCGGCCGGTTCATCTGTTGCGATGGTGACCGGCGATTGAGCGTCGGCAGCACCAGCTACGGGTTCGGTCGGAGGCATAGAGTTCACCGCGGTCTGGCCCGGTTCTACGGTAGCCGCTGGATCCAGAGGGTTGGTGTATCCCTGAACGGTAGTCGTTACTGCGGCAGGAGGTCCATATTCGGAATCCCAGGCTGCCAGATCGACGCGATACTGCTCATACGCGCGGAAGAAATCCTCGAAAGCATTTTCGATCCGGGAAAGCGCGGTTGATGCAAACAGGTCGAGCTGGCTCGGCTCTACCGTAAGAGCCTCGTTACTGATGGCAAAGGAGACATCACAAAACGCATCCTGTGCCGGAGGAAGCGCGAAATAGTTGTAGACCTGGGTCATGTAGGAATCCTGCACGTCCCGATAAGTCGAACCGTAACGCTGGCGGAATTCGCTCTGCAACGCACGATTGGTGGCAGAAAGCTCCTTCGCATTGCGCTTCAGAAACGCACCGTAATTGTCCACCAGCCCTATGTATTTCGGATCTTGGCAATTGAGGGCCGCCACGTTGAGCGCTGACCGCAGATTCCAGGTCGTCTGAGCCGGTGTCAGACCAGCGTTGACCGTCTGACGCACGCCGTTGGCCGCGACCATTGGAATGGCCATGCTGGTCGTCGCACTCATGGGCGGTGTTGGCCGTGGCGGAATGACCACAGGCGGAGGAGGCGGCGGTGGAGGCGGTGGAGGCGGCGGTGGAGTTGTACATGCCGCGATGGCGCCGAGCGCTGCGGCCAATGTTGCGATACGGATGGATTGTGTTGAAATGCGGCTCACGGCGACGCCGACCCTCCTCGAAGACTATGTGACATCATCGCCCCGGATAAATTGACGGGGCATGAAGCGATGTCTCTCTTAGCGCTTTGAGCGCGCAAAGAAAATGCCCGGAGCGAGAGTTTCGCCCCGGGCATGATTTTCATTCCGTTAAGTGCAATCGGCAACAGTCGCTTTATTCGCGATTACCAAGGAACTGCAGCAGGAACATGAACAGGTTGATGAAGTCGAGATAAAGGCTGAACGCGCCCATCACGACTGCTTTGCCCGCGTACTCGGTGCCCCGAACGTATGAATATTCGGTCTTGAGGCGCTGGGTATCATAGGCGGTGAAGCCGGCGAAAATCAGCACGCCGAGAATGTTGATGACCAAGCCCATCGCGCCCGACTGGAAGAAGAACGCATTGAGCAACATGGCGACGATGATGCCGACAAGGCCCATAACTAGGAAGCTTCCCCAGCCGGAGAGGTTCTTCTTCGTGGTGTAACCGAACAGGCTCAGACCAGCGAAGGCCGCCGACGCAGCAAAGAAAGCCGAAGCAATGGATTCACCGGTGTAGGTAATGAAGATGGTCGACATCGACAGGCCGAACAGAACGGCGAACGACCAGAACATCGCCTGAAGTGTCGTCTTCGAGAAGCGCTGTACGCCGCCGAAGCTCAGCACAAGCACAAAGGCCAGCGGTGAAAGCGAGATGATCCAACCCAACGCAGTGGGCTGGAATGAACGGCCGTACGGCGTCTGCACAACGCTGTAGGCGGCCTCAAAAAGAGGAGAGTTGACGAATAGCAGAGCCACGATGCCCGTCAGCAGAACGCCAGAGGCCATCATGTTATAAATCGACAACATATGCTTGCGCAGCCCAGCGTCGAACGTAACGCCGCGAGCTGCCGGATCGCCAGTACGCGGGACAGACGTCACGTCCGGCCTGCGGTCTGTATCGTTCCAGTTGGCCATTTTCCAAAAACTCCCATGCGCGAGGACGAACCCTGCCTCGCTTCTGATCACAATATCGGTCTTTTACCTACGCATTTCAAGGAAAACCGAAACACACATGCCTAATACGCCGATAAGGAAATCAGGCCTCGCCAACCGCTTCCACCATTGCTGCCTCAAGGGCGGCACGGGGCTCTTTGTCCCCCCACAGAACAAACTGGAATGCGGGGTAGAAACGGTCGCATTCCTCCACCGCAATTTCCACCAGGGCCTGCGCTTGGTCCAGGCTCAGAAGGCCCTCGTCGCCAAGCAGGGTGCCATTACGGTAGAGGAGGACACTACCGTTGGACCAGATATCGAAATGGCCAAGCCACATCTGCTCATTCGCCAACGCAACGAGTTCGTGTGCAGCGGACCGCTTTTCCGAACCGATGCGGATATCGGGGAGGCAGAGTATCTGCAGGACGCGATCGTCCGATCGCCATACACCGCGCAGTTGATACTTCGCCCAGCTACCCTGAATTTCGCCGCAGATTTCATCTGCCGAGACTTCGCATGGCCAGCCCCGCGCGCCGAACAGCGCAACAAGCATGTCGAGAGGCGCTGCATCGTCCTCCACCTCGTATCGGCGTTCTGCGGAGTGCATCAGTGAGTTCCCGTCCATCTCATGCCCCACTTGTGCCGATTGGTTAAGGAACTTGGCAATCATCCCGAGCCTCGGTGCTGGGGAGAACATCACCAGCTTGTGCAAAGGTTGTGAACAATCGACTTTATACGGATAGGTGCCGAAACGGCGACATCCAATCAATCGAGCTTTTCGACCGCTTCGCCATCCTTACTGGAGAAGGTAAAGCTATCGACGCCGATCTGCTTGAGCGCAGTAACCATTTCCTGTGCAGCGGCCTCCGAATCATATGGCCCGGACAGCAATCGGTTGGTGGCTCCCCAACCAGCAACGTAGGGCCCCTTACCTTTGAGTGCCCCTTCGGCCTTTCGGGATATTCGACGCCAGTCGAATGCGAGCGCGTCTCTGTCGCGCCCCGTGGCGACCTGGACCCAGTTTCTCGCCGGATTGGCGGGGGCAGGCGGAGGCCCCACGGGGGCCGGTTCTGTTCCCGCAAGCGCAGTAACTTCTTCGCCCCGCGCACTCGTAAAAGTGAAACTGTCGACCCCAATAGCCTTGAGCTTGCCAGCAACTGCGCGCGCTTCCTTTGCGCTTCTGTAAGGGCCTGCGAGAAGCCGGTTCGCTTCGCCCCAAGTAGCTGTGAAAGCATTTTTACCCGCCAGTTCGCCGCCCGCATTGCGGACGATGCGGCGCCAATCGAATGCCAACGCGGAAATATCGCGCCCCGTTGCTATTTGCACCCAATGGCGAGATGGGCTTGTTGGCTTAGGTGGCTCGTTCGTTTCGCGGGGCACCTCGATAGCTCTTATATCCACTGCTCCTACCCTCGGAGCGGTGGACGAGCTTTCAGCCAAATCCAAGCCTGCGAAGGCTTCGGATACGCTTGCTCTTGGCTCCGATGGTGAAGCAAGGGGTGTCGAAGGCTCGGCGGCAGGTTGTGGCGGCGTGGTTACGACATTGGTCGCTATTTGATTCCGAGCGTCGCCATCGCCCGTCTTTGCAGCCGATAGTTCAGGGCCGTTCTGCGGCAACTCGCGAGAACTAGCGACAGCCGGCAATTCAGCTGAAGGTGTATTCTGCGCAGCCGACGTAGGCATATCACTCACTGCTGCAGAAGGGGACCGCGACGTACGTCGGTTACCCGCGCCCCTTTCAGCCCTGCGCTTTTCTTTCCGGTTGGACCGAGGCGAAGATGAGTCGCGATCGGATTTCGCGCCAGACCTGCCGCCAAGAGGAGCGCCCGCCGGAGCGAGACTGCTATCAGCGGTTTTGGCACTCGATGCACCGGAACGTGAATATGCGGCAATATCCGCATCGTCGCGTCCAACGTTCGTACTGCGAGGAAAAACACCCAAGGCACCTGCAGCAGCTTGCTGCGCCGGAGTGAGTTGAGTCATGTAACGCAGGTACGGTTCGATCTGCACGGAAGCGGCCCCCGGCATCATATCCCGCGCAATCTTTACTGCATCTTCCGTGTCACCCAGGATAGCGAGACCGAACGCACGTGTTCGAAAGGCGGCAAAGTCACCTTTTTCGAGTAGCGGAAGTAGCGTCGCTTCAAATCCAGCCTTGTCGCCTGAAATTGCCTGACTAAGAGCCAGCTTGCGCCGGACGTCTTCATCGGGTCCCGACGCAAGTGCCAAGCGGTAAAGTTCCTGAGCACTTGCAGCATCGCCGACCAGATCGAACGCCAATCCTCGTTCGGCAGCCATGGCAGCCAGCGGAATGCCGCCCTTTTCTGCTTCTGCAAACAGGCGAAGCGCTTCGACTGGCCTGCGCGAAAGCGTATAGGCTCTGGCCATTCCGAGCGAGATTCTCGGATTAGTTGGAGAAATCGCCTGCGCGCGACCAAAAAAACCAATTGCTGCCGCTACATCGCCAAGCCCAAGGGAGGCATCCCCGGCATCGATAAGAGCGGAAACGTCGTTTCCATCCTGCGCAAGTCTTTGCAACGCAGAGCTCAGCTGAGCAGAGTTCGGAGACGGTAACGGCTGAACGACTTCCTGGCTGTACGCACTGTATCCAGAAGCGACCAGCGCGACAATTGCCGCGCCAGTCCACCATCGTCTCTTAGCTCGGAGCTTCATTCGACTGTCGGGGCGAGAGAAAACCCGCCACACTCCCAATTTACTGGTTGTTTTGGCGACCAAGGAAGCGGGGAATATTCAATCCGCTACCGTTACCCTCGTCAGTGTCATCGTCGTCCTCCTCTTGCGAGGCGCTCGAGCCACGAGACAGGTTGGCCATGCGCTCAAAAAGGGTGCTGCCCTGCGATGCGCCTCCGGCTGGAGCGCCGCCAGGAGCATTGCTTCCTGCCCGCCCTCCGGCACCCGCGGCCGAACCGCCACCCTGGCCAGAAAAGAGCGGACTGCGAGCGGGCTGCGCCGAAGTGGCACTACTGGATCCATCAGCCAAACGATGCCGGCCAAGGTCAAGTGCCTCGTCAAAATCAGCTTCGTCCGAAAGATCGAGCGGAGTGGTGACCGAGCGGGGATCCTCATCGGTCCAACCATCATCAGTGCTGCTTCCGCGCGTATAATTCCTATCGTCCGCGGGCGCCGGGACGTTGCCCTGGTCATCGTCATACCGTTCGAAACGCTCGGTATGTTCGTTACGCATTCCGGCGAGCGGATCGACGATGTCATCGACATCGTCGTAGTCCTCATCCTCATCGCCGTAATCGTCACCAGCCCCTGATGGCGAGAGGCCAGCCGGTTTCATCAACGGGCCCTCTTCGTCTTCGCTATCGTCATAGTCCGAAGTTGCAGGCTTGCCGGGCGAACGAAGTTCCGCATCGTAAGTAGGCGAAGGAGCAGGCGCTGGCTCGGCCGACATTCCCTGGTCGAGTTCGAAAGGCTCTTCTTCCGCCTTGCTTTCCTCCAGGTCCAGCACGGGGCGCTGGGGCGCGCGTTGCGGAGCCATCGAGAAATTACGCGGCTGCGCGGGGGTGGACCGGCCGTCTTCTTCGATGCCGGTAGCCACGACCGAGACGCGGATCTGCCCATCGAGATCGGGATTGAATGCACTACCCCAGATGATGTTCGCATCGTCATCCACCAATTCGCGAATATGATTTGCCGCTTCATCCACTTCGAGCAGCTTCATATCTTCGCCGCCGATGATGGAGATGATTACTCCCTTGGCACCGGCCATGCTTACGCCATCGAGCAGCGGATTGGCGATGGCACGTTCGGCAGCTTCAAGCGCGCGATTGTCACCTTCCGCAGTGCCGGTACCCATCATAGCCTTACCCATTTCGCTCATGACGGAGCGCACGTCGGCAAAATCGAGATTAATCAGGCCAGGCATGACCATAAGGTCGGTGATCGAGCGAACCCCCTGCTGGAGCACCTCATCCGCCAGAGCGAAGGCCTCTTTGAAAGTCGTGTCGGCCTTCGCGACCAGGAACAGGTTCTGGTTCGGGATAACGATGAGCGTATCGACATGCTTCTGCAGTTCGTCGATGCCCGCTTCCGCGCTGCGCATGCGGCGCGTACCTTCGAAGAGGAACGGCTTGGTCACCACGCCAACGGTCAGAACACCCTTGCGCCGAGCCGCCTCAGCGATAACAGGCGCGGCGCCGGTGCCCGTGCCGCCGCCCATACCGGCGGCGATGAAGCACATGTTTACGCCTTCGAGCGCATCTTCGATATCTTCGACCGTCTCTTCAGCCGCCGCCTTGCCCACTTCGGGACGCGCTCCCGCGCCCAGCCCGCCGGTGATGTCCGGACCAAGCTGGATGCGCTTTTCTGCAGGCGAACTTGTCAGCGCCTGCGCGTCCGTATTGGCGACGATAAAATCGACACCTTCGATTTCGGCGTCCATCATGTTGGCAATGGCGTTGCCGCCTGCACCGCCAACACCAACGACCATAATCTTGGGGCGCATGTCGTCGCTGGAGGCAGGACCGATATTGATGCTCATTAGGCGTTCCCTTGGGAAAGAATTTTGGCCGAGGCCGTGTCACGCACGCTTTTGGCACAAAGCGATTCGCGTGTGCAAAGGGTAATTGCCGTTATCCACCGCGTTGCACGGCTCGTTTCAACCGAATTTACCCTGAATTCAGAAATATTCGCGTACCGCCTGCACCACCCGGTTGACAAGACCCAGCCCGGAATACCGTCGCGTGGGTTGATAGCTCGGCCCGACGTTGCGGATGTCGATAGGGTCTTCCGAAGCGTAAAGGCATAGGCCTGCCAGCGTTGCAAAGCCGGGAGTGGCGTGCGCTTCAGGCAGACCGCGCAACGCAGGCGGCTTTCCCCGCCGCACCGGTAAGCCGAGAGCGCCCTGTACGAATTCCGCAATGCCGTGAAGCTCTGCCCCGCCACCCGTCAGAACCACTTGGCCTCCGTTGGCGCCGGAAAACCCCATGGCCTTCAGGCCCTTGCTGATTTCGGTTGTCATCGTGCCAAGGCGATCGGTAACCACTGAGACAAGTTCTGCGCGAGGTATGCGGTTCTGCTCGTCGGCACCGCGAGCCAGACGTCCGTCGGGCCCTTCCCCTGGAGCATTGACGGGGATCATTTCTCGATGATCGCTCGGCGTAGCAATTGCCGAACCCGACACGCATTTGAGACGCTCTGCCTGCCCGCGTCTTATTCCCAGCGAACTTGCGATAGCGTCGGTTATGTCATTCGACCCGACAGGAATCGAGCGCAAACCAAGGAGCATGCCGCCCGCATGGACAGATACATTGGTGACTTGCGCACCGATCTCGACCAGGGCGACGCCCAGATCGCGCTCCTCGTTGGACAAGCAGGCATAAGCCGCAGCCAAGGGGCTTGCCACTACACCTTCCACGTCAAGATGCGCGCTTTGAACTGCCTCGATCAGATTCCGGACCGGCGCGCCATCGGCAAGCGTAACATGCACATCTACCCCAAGCGTTTCGGCATGCAACCCGATCGGATTTGCCACCCCATGGGCGCCATCAAGCGTGTAGTGAGCAGGTTGCGCATGCAGCACCATGCGCCCCTCCGGCTGGATGTGATCGCGCGCGGCATACAGAAGGTGCTCGACATCGTCCTCGTCGATCCGGCGCCCCCCTATCGCAACTTCGACGCTCGCGATCTTGCTCGACAAGCCGGCACCCGCGCATCCGATCCACACACCGGACACAGTCGTGTTGGCGTTTGCTTCAGCCGTTTCCACAGCCGCCCTGATAGCGTGAGTGGCGGCCGTCATGTCGGTCACGTAACCGCGCTTGATACCCTCGGCTTTGCGGTGGGACGAACCGAGCACGATCATCTCGCCAACCTCGCTTTGACCCATGATCATGGACGAAATGCGAAAGGAGCCGATATTGATAGCCGCGAAAACGCGGTTGATCCGTGGCAGCGGAGCGTGCGGGGAAGAAGCCATTATTCTGCGGTCCCCGATGTAAGTCCGCGCGGACATGGCCCATCTTTACAGCGCAGATAAGCACGATCAGGCACGCGCATGTCGATCGCTACAGCCTTACCTCCGATAAGCCTGTTCCTTCCATCCATCTCCGCGAATTTGACGAGCGCTGCCGGACCTTTGTCGCCTTCCGGCAAAGCAAGCATCTGGCCTGTTCCGAAGGTCAGGTTCCAGCGTCGGTTTCCGATCCACTCAGCGGCTGCGATTTGCGGTTTGAGAGCAGGCGCCGCGTCAAGCAAGCGTGTTAGATCAGCCACCTGCTTTTGCGCGCCGGGACCCGATATCACCAGCATATCGGCTGCTTCCTCGCGAGAGACAGGCTCAAGTTCGTGTCCCGTTGCGTCGACCAGAATAAGTCGATCAGGCTTTTGGACGACGGCATGCGGTTCACGTTCCACAATGTCGATTTTCAGCAGGTCAGGTAGCTGGCGGGAGACCCGGGCATCCGCGACCCAAGGAAGCTCTAGCAATCGCTCCCTGATTTGTCCGACCTCCACCAAGGGCATAGGACGATCCTGTTCGCCCAGCACCCGCTCATAAACGACCTGCTCGTTGAGCCTTTCGACCCCGGTCACGCGCACGCGGTCAACTTCGTAACCAGCCCTGCTGGCTGATTTGGCAAGCTCGGCGCGCGCGAGTTCAGGAAGACCGGCGTAACTCGCCACCGTCCACGCAACGACAAGTCCGAGCGCGATGATCAGCGTCAGGAAGAATTTATGCCACTGGTCCTCAGTGAACGGCAGAGCCGTCATCGCTCGATCGAGCAATCCCGACGTATGACGTTTTGCGGCCCGAGCCTTCTGGTTTCGACTTCGGGCCGCCGCAGATCGGCGTACGCCAGTGGGTTTGCGACTGACCTTAGCCATCGCTTCCCCGGTCCCGCACCACGCTACCGTGATGGCGCAATGCAGCTGCAATTACAGTCTCGACCAAATCGCCATATCCAAGTCCGGTTTCCCTGGCCTGTTCCGGTACGAGGCTAAGAGGGGTCATCCCCGGCTGAGTATTGGTTTCCAGCACGAAAAGGCCATCCTCTCCCTGCTCTTCGTCCCACCGGAAATCGGTGCGGCTGGTTCCGCGACAACCTAGAACCTTATGAGCCTTCAACGCGATTTCGAGACACAGGTCGCGAATACGCTCAGGAATATCAGCCGGACAGACGTGATCGGTCATGCCATCCGTGTACTTTGCATCGAAATCATAGAAGCCGCTCTTAGGCTTGAGTTCAGTCACCGCCAGAGCCCGCGGTCCGTCCTCGAAGTCCACCACAGCAGAGGTCATCTCACGGCCCTTGATGTAAGGCTCGGCGAGAAGTTCTGAGAAGTTTTGCCAAGGCCCCTTGGCGTCGCGACCGATGGGATTTCCGTAATTGCCTTCATCCGTCACGATTGCGACACCCACCGAGCTACCCTCGTTGACAGGCTTTAACACGTAAGGGCGCGGCAAGGGGTCACGGTCGAAAAGATCAACGGTCTTTACGATACGGCCCCCGGGCATCGGAACGCCGTGCGGCACGAGCGCCTGTTTTGTCAGTTGCTTATCGATTGCAATGACGGACGTCGCGAGACCAGAGTGCGTATAGGGAACGTCCATAAGATCCAGCATGCCTTGCACACTGCCGTCCTCACCCGGCACGCCGTGGAGAGCGTTGAAGACGACATCGGGTTTTGCTTCTGAAATGCGGGCTGCTACGTCCCGATCCATATCGATCCGCGTAACTGTATGCCCACGCTCTTCCAGCGCCTTGGCCACGCCCTCGCCAGACATGAGGCTTACCGGCCGTTCGTTTGCCCAGCCCCCCATCAGGACTGCAACATGAAGCTTGGGAAGATCGGTCATGTATCTTATCCGAATTGAAAAATTGCGGGCTGATCATCAGGCACAGCCTTGGCGCACCCGTTAATTTCTACGTTCTTGCGCTCGATGCAGGCGAGACAGATTTTGTTCACGGCCTACCCACGCGCTGAATTTCCCATTCTAGCTCGATCCCCGAATGCTCATAAACCCGGCGTTTGACTTCTTCGCCCAGCCCTTCGATTTCGGTACTGGTTGCTTCGCCTGTATTGATCAGGAAGTTGGTATGCTTCTCGCTAACTTGGGCCCCGCCCATTTGTAGGCCCCGACATCCCGCAGCGTCGACGAGTTGCCACGCTTTTTCGCCCGACGGATTCTTGAAAGTCGAACCACCAGTCTTGGTCCTCAGCGGCTGCGAATTCTCACGAGCTTCTGCAATTTCATCCATCTTTGCGCCAATGACGTCCGGATCGCCCGGCTCTCCCTGGAACCGCGCGCTGACGACTACCGCTCCTTGAGGAAGTGCTGAATGGCGATAGCTATATTGCAAATCTGCGGCTGGAAGCGTGATCATCCGGCCGCCCGGCATAACGACCTGACAATCGATCAGGACGTCGCTCACTTCACGGCCATAGGCGCCGCCATTCATGCGGACAAAACCGCCGACGGTGCCCGGAATTCCGCGCATAAACTCTAGGCCTGCCACGCCGCAGTCACGCGCCGCGCTAGCGACGAGAATTCCATGAGCTCCGCCGCCGCAATCAACGACACAGCTTTCGTCATTGATCGACACGTCAGCAAATTGCTTGCCCAGCTTGATTACCACGCCGGGAACGCCGCCATCGCGTACAATCATGTTAGAGCCCAAGCCGAGTGCCATCACCGGCAAATTACTATCCAGACGGCGTAAAAACTCTTTCAGATCATTCGTGTCAGAAGGTTCGTATAACCAGTCTGCCGTGCCGCCACTCTTGAACCACACTAGCTTGGCAAGAGGAGCGTCCTTGGTGAGCTTCCCTTCAAGCCCTTCAGTGTCGATACCGGCCTCGATGGATCCTTCCACAGCGCAGTCAGGCGCCATGCCGTCATCCCAGTTCCAGACATCGTTTTCCTGCCGGCTCATTCACCTCGCTCCTGCGCAATTGCATCGGCAAGTCCGGCGGCCCATTTCGTGATGTCTCCGGCCCCAAGGCAAACGATCAGATCACCTTGCTGCACGTCGGCGGCGAGCTTGTTTGCAAGCTCATCCCTATTGTCGACCGTTGCTGCGGAACGGTGGCCGCGGGATTTAAGGCCTTCCACTAGGGCTTCGGAGCTTACGCCTTCGATGGGTTCCTCTCCGGCCGCATAAACAGGCGTGACGTAGACCTGATCTGCTTCGTTGAAGCTGCTCTGGAAATCATCCATCAAGTCGTTGAGGCGAGTATAGCGGTGGGGCTGCATTACCGCGATCACTCGGTTGCCAGTGGCTTCACGCGCTGCTTCCAGCACTGCCCGAATTTCCACCGGGTGATGGCCATAATCGTCGATAACTGTAGCGCCGGCGACCTGGCCCACCTTCGTAAAGCGGCGACGTACGCCTCCAAAGCTCGAGAAGCCGCTACATATGACCTCGTCGGGACACCCCATTTCGATGGAAACGGCTATCGCCGCGAGAGCATTCTGAACGTTGTGACGGCCTGGCATCGGGAGCGTCACACCTTCGATACGGCGATCTTCCTCTCCACGCTGACGAACAATTACATCAAACCTATTTCCACCTTCATGAGGCTGGACATTGACCCCGCAGATATCCGCCTGGAGGTTAAAGCCATAGGTTACGACGCGGCGGTCCCGGACTTTACCGATCACTGCCTGGACCTCAGGATGATCGATGCAGAGCACCGCAGCCCCGTAAAAGGGGACATTGTGAATGAATTCGACGAACGCGTCCTTCACTCCATCAAAATCACCGTAATGGTCTAGATGTTCGGGATCGATGTTTGTGACGACCGCGATCGTTCCATCTAAACGCAGAAAGCTCCCGTCGCTCTCGTCCGCTTCAACGACCATCCAGTCACTGTCGCCGAGACGGGCGTTTGAACCGTACTGTTCTATGATGCCGCCGTTGATCACGGTCGGATCAATGGCACCGCAATCGAGCAGGCTGGCAATCATGCTGGTGGTGGTTGTCTTGCCATGCGTACCGGCCACCGCGATGGTCGACTTCAAGCGCATAAGCTCGGCCAGCATTTCAGCCCGCCGGACCACGGGAATGCGGTTCTCGAGCGCATGTGCGACCTCTGGATTCGTCCGCTTGACCGCTGTCGACGTGACGACCACCGAAGCGCCCTCCACGTTCTCTTTCTCATGCCCGATTCTGACGGAGATGCCCTGCGCACGCAACCGTTCGACAACCGGACTTTCGTTCAGGTCGGATCCTTGAACGGTATAGCCAAGATTGTTCATCACTTCGGCGATACCCGACATGCCGATGCCGCCGATCCCTACAAAATGGATCGTTCCGATATCGGTTGGTACGCCCTTCATTCCGCGATCTCCTTCTTGGCGGTCGATGTCTGGGAGGTCTGTCCTGCCACGACGCCTTGAGAGGCCCCACGCGCATTATTTCCGCCGACGCGGATAACATCCATCATGTCGGCCCCGCCAAAGCTTTCCAGCAGGTCGGCCAAGTCCTCTACGGCCTTGGGACGACCACAGTTCCATGCGGCATGAGCAGCGTTCGCAAGCCCTTCCGGATCGTCCGCCAACACACGGATCTGTTTTGCAAGCTCCTTGGGTCCGAATTTGTCTTGCCGGATCATTCGGGCGCCGCCGGCCTTCGCCATCTCTCGGGCGTTGGCAGCTTGATGATCGTCAGTAGCAATCGGTAGCGGAATGAGAATGGCTGGTCGGCCGACGGCGGTAAGTTCGGCAATGGTGGATGCTCCGGCGCGTCCGATAAACAGATGGGCATCGGCAAGTCGCACCGCCATGTCCTCGAAATAGGTCCCCAGCTCAGCAGGAATGCCATGGGTGAGATAACGCTCGCGCACGGCGTCGAGATCTTCCGGACGACACTGCTGCGTCACCTGAAGACGCTGCCGGATGGCGGGTGCAAGCATGGCCAACCCGTCGGGTACCACTTCCGACAATACCCGTGCACCCTGGCTTCCGCCTGTTACGAGCACACGAAGCAAGCCATCTTCCTCATAGGGAGGGAACGGCCTCTCTCGCAGGGTGAGCACTTCTGCACGTACGGGATTACCCACAAGATGGGTCTTGCCGTGCTGAAGCGGCTTGAGCCGTTGTACTTCAGGGTAAGCGGTTGCGATCGCATCCACCCGATTGGCAAACAGCCGATTTACCCGGCCAAGCACCGCGTTCTGCTCATGAATGATTGTCGGAATCTTGGCCGACGTAGACGCGAGGATCGAGGGAAGCGAAGGGTAACCGCCGAACCCGATTACCGCGCTCGGCTGAAAGCTTTCGAATAAGCGCAGGGCCATCCCGCGACCCTCCCAAACCGCTTTGGCTCCGCGCAGCCACTGAAGCGGATTTTTTCCGAACCGTCCGGCGGGCAGGACATGGGCAGGCATGAAATCTGGCTTGCCGGGTATCTGGGCTCCGCGCTCGTCGGTAATCAGAGCGACATGGTGTCCGCGCTTGTCCAGTTCGGTCGCTAGCGCAAAAGCCGGCAAAATATGGCCGCCGGTTCCCCCGGCAGCGAGCACGTAATGGCGGTTTGAATGCGTCACTGGTGAATTTCGCGCGTGATGCGCGCCTCCGGCGTTGTCATCCCGCCCCCCTGCCTCATGCCCAACAGGTCGCCAAGCCCCCGGGTGCTGGTTTTCAGATAGGGATTGCGGCGGGTGATCGAGATGAGAAGCCCTACAGCCATGCATACAGCAATGGTGGAAGACCCCCCATAACTGACCAGAGGCAGGGTCATTCCCTTGGACGGAAATAGCTGCAGGTTTACCAGGATATTGATGAAAGCCTGACCTCCCAACAGCGACACGAGCCCAGTCCCGGCAAGCAGAGCGAACAAATCTTCCTCTTCGAATAAGCGCATCAGCACGCGCATGATGATACCCAGATAAATCAACACGATCAGGGCGCAGAAGATCAGTCCGAACTCTTCCCCGATAACGCTAAAAATGTAGTCCGTGTGTGCTTCAGGCAGGCTCATCTTCCTGAGGCCCAATCCATAGCCAGCACCAGTCCACCCGCCAGCCAGAAGCGTGCGGCTAGCTAGGTCAACCTGATCATAGGCTGTGCCGCCACCGAAAAATGCGTCGATGCGGTGCCGCGCGTTGTCATAAAGAAAATACGTGGCGGTCAGCACAAAAAGGCCAGCTCCGATGACAGCACCCAGTCGCTTCATCGGCATCCCGGCCAGCAGGATCATGACCATCCACACACCGGCGAAAAGCATGAATTCACCAAAGTTCGGCTGCATCATGAGAAGCATACCGATAAGGCCGGTCAGGCCAGTCGAAATCCAGAGGACGGGTAAATTTGGATCCCGCATCCGCCAGGACAATATCCATGCGAGCACGATGGCGAAAGCCGGCTTGAGAAATTCAGATGGCTGGAACTGCATGCCGATGCTTATCCAGCGCCGAGCCCCGTTTATCTCCACCCCGATGAAGGGGACCAGGAAAAGAAGGCCGAGCATCGCAGCGCCCAATATTACACCGAACCGTCGCGCATTTTGACGGCTGAGTAAGGAAGCGCCGAACATAACGCCAAGGGCGATCGCCTGCCATGCGAGATGGCGATAGAAGAAATAAAGCGGATTGAGCGTGTCTGTCGAGGTGGAAAGGCGGTTAGCACTTGCTGGGCTTGCCGCGGCAACTGCGATGGTCCCGAGCGTCATTAGCAACAGCACGAGGCCGAGCAAGACGCGATCGATCTCGCGCCACCAGATCTTCAGCTGGCTCCAACGAGAAAGCTTTCCCCCTGGGATATGAGCCGGTTTACGCTTTGCGCCGGGTACGAAAGGCTGCATGACGTTCACTTGAGCGCTTCCACCAGTTCGCGGAAATGTTCACCGCGCTTTTCGAAATCACTATACTGGTCGAAACTGGCGCATGCGGGCGAAAGAAGGATCGTGTCACCCGGTTCGGCGTTAGCCGCCGCCGAAGCGACGGCGCAATCCAACGTCTCACACTGTTCTACCGGAACGCGGCCCTCGAGCGCCTTCGCAAAGTCCGGCCCGGCCTTGCCGATTGTGTAAGCAGCTTTCACGCGAGGAATTTCAGCCTCGCACTCGCCCAGCCCCGGTTCCTTGGCGAGCCCGCCGAGGATCCAATGGATATTGTCGAATGCGGCCAAGGCCGGCGCGGAAGCGGCCGTGTTTGTGCCCTTACTGTCGTTTACATAAGCGACGCTGGCGATCTCTGCGACGCGCTCCATGCGGTGCGGCAGGCCTGCGTAGCTTTTTAATCCCGATCGTATTTGCGAAATTGAGATCCCCAAAATGTCGCATGTTTCGATGGCGGCTGCTGCGTTTTCCCGGTTGTGGGGACCTTGTAAGGAGGGCCAGGCCGATTGCTCGCTGCGTTCGATCCCTCGGTTGTCGAATACATCTTCGAGAATGCTCGCAATCGAGCCTTCGGCGAATTTCCCTAAAACCCTGGCGTCGGTAAACCGGGCGATAGAGTTGTGACCTCGTGTCTGCATTGCCAACAATCGAGACTTGCTGGCCGCATACTTGCTGAAATCTCCATCATACCGGTCGAGATGGTCCGGGGCGATATTCAGAAGCACCGCCACATCGCAATCCAGCGAATAGGTCAGATCGATCTGATAGCTGGACAATTCCAACACGTAGACCCCACCTTCGGGCAGCGGCTCCTGTTCGAGGATCGGCAGGCCGATATTGCCGCCCATGGTGGTCGGCACGTCGGCGGTTTTGAGGATGTGATGAACCAACGCGGTGGTGGTGGACTTGCCGTTTGTGCCGGTGATGCCGATGACCTTGTGCGGCGGCAGCTCCTCGCGCGCCTGCGCGAAGAGCTCGATATCGCCGATCACCGGCACACCGAAGCTGTCGGCATGCGGATTGATCGGATGGGTGTTGAGCGGGACGCCGGGGCTGACGACCACACCAGCATAGCCAGTGAGGTTCGCTTTCAGCGGATCGCCGATAGCGCAGCGGCCGTCATACGGTTCGCGCGCCCCAGCACGGTCGTCCCACACCAGCACGTCGGCTCCGGCAGCCAGCAGCGCTTCGACCGTCGCCCGGCCGGACCGCGCGAGGCCGAGCACCGCGAATTTCTTGTCCTTCCAGGCGGATGAGGTGATCATCTGAGCTTGAGCGTTGCTAGCCCAAGAAGTGCGAGCACGATGGCCACGATCCAGAAACGGATCACGACCTTGCTTTCGGACCAGCCGAGTTGTTCGAAATGGTGGTGAATTGGCGCCATGCGAAAGACGCGGCGGCCTGTACGCTTGAACCAGAAGACCTGGATGATGACCGACAGAGCCTCGAACACGAACAGCCCGCCGACGATCGCCAGAACGACTTCGTGATGCGTCGCCACGGCGATCGCACCTAGAGCGCCGCCCAAGGCGAGGCTGCCGGTGTCGCCCATGAAGACAGCAGCCGGCGGTGCGTTGAACCACAGGAATGCCAGCCCAGCCCCCATGATGGCTGCGCAGAAAATCGCGAGTTCACCTGCGCCTTCAACATAGGGAATACCGAGATATTCGGAGTAGTCCACGCGGCCCACCAGATAGGCGATCACTGCGAAGGTGCCAGCGGCGATGATAACCGGCATGGTGGCCAGACCATCCAGCCCATCGGTGAGGTTCACCGCATTACCAGCACCGACGATGACGAAGGCAGCAAACACATAATACAGAGGTCCGAGCTCGATCCCAAAGTTGTTCACGAAAGGCACATAGACAAAGGTGTTGATCTGGCTGACGATAATCCAGCTTGCCACGCCAGCTACAGCGAATTCAAACAGCAAGCGAACCTTACCCGAAACACCCTTGTGGCTGGACTTCGAAACCTTGTCATAATCGTCGAGAAATCCGATCAGCCCGAAGCCACCCGTCACAGCCATACAGGCCCAGACGAACGGGTTGCTGAGGTCCATCCACAACAGCATCGACAGCGTTAGGCTGGCCAGGATCATGAGGCCGCCCATCGTGGGGGTGCCGACCTTTGCAAGATGAGTTTGCGGGCCATCTTCGCGGATCGGTTGACCTTTGCCCTGACGGACCCGGAGCATATCGATAAATCGTGGCCCGATGAGGAGTCCGATGAGCAGTGCCGTCAGCAGCGTCGCCCCCGCACGCGCCGTTTGATAACGCACGAGGTTGAAGAGACCTTCGAAGTTGAAATATTCTGCGAGGAGATAGAGCATCGGCGCGCGGCGCTTCCTAGGTAAAGTGGTCGACCAGCTTTCCGAGACCGACTGAATTCGAACCTTTCACCAGCACGGCGTCCCCTGCGATGATGCCGAATTGCTCCAGCAGCCCGATAGCCTCCCCGGCAGTATTGCAATGCTCCCACTCGAGCGGCTTGCCAAGCGAGTTGAAGGCGGGTTTCCCCAGTTCACGGGCGAGAGCGCGCATCTCCTCGCCGACAAAAATCGCATAGTCCACATCGGCTGCGATGAGCGGTTCGGAAAGTGCGCCATGAAATCTATCGGCGAAGTCACCCAGCTCCTTCATGGAACCCAGAACGGCGATGCGTCGGCTTGAGGGGGTCTGACCGAGTTGGGCAAGCGTGGCGCGCATGCTCGCAGGATTAGCGTTGTAACTTTCGTCGATCATCAGAGCCGTACCTCCGGGAACGGATATGCCATGGCGGGCTCCCCTTCCCTTCAAGCCGCCCATTTCAGCCAGCGCGAGACCGGCCGCGGCCATGTCACCGCCCGCAGCCCGCACAGCCGCCATCACAGCCAGCGAATTGATCACCCAGTGATCGCCAGGCTCTGCCACCGTGTAACAAAGACGGCCGCTGTCGAATTCACAGGTAACGAGGCTCCCGCCATTCGCGCTTGGTATGGCATCGAGCAACCGGATGTCGGCATGGGGTGCGCGACCGAAGCTTATGATCTTGGCTCCCATCCGGATCGCTGCCAGCCGCAGGCGTTCGAAATACTCGCTATCGGCAGGGATGACGGCGATGCCGCCCCGCTCAAGCCCCGAGAAAATTTCCGCCTTGGCTTCCGCGATAGCCTCCATTGATCCCAGGTTCTCGATATGCGCGGGCGCGATCGTCGTGATCACAGCGATGTTGGGACGAACCTGCTTGGAAAGTCCTTCGATCTCTCCCGCATTGTTCATACCCATTTCGAAGATACCGAACCGGCTACGGGCGGGCATTCTGGCTAGGCTGAGCGGCACCCCTACATGGTTGTTGTAACTGCGGGTCGATCGATGTGCAGCGCCGCGGCTCGCCCGTTCGAGGCTTGCGAAGATCGCTTCCTTGACCCCGGTCTTGCCGACCGACCCGGTAACTCCGATGATCTTCGCTTGGGTCCGGCTACGGGCCATCGTCGCCAGTGCCTTCAGCGCTTCTGTCGTATCCTGGACCAAGACATGCGGATAATCGACCGGTCGATCTACGATGGCGGCGGCTGCCCCGTTTTCGAACGCTTTCGCCAGAAACCGGTGACCATCCATTGCTTCGCCTTTAAGAGCAATGAAGAGATCGCCATTGACCACATCGCGGCTGTCCATCTCGACACCGGCCACCTGAAACGCGCAACTTGCCTGCCCATTGACCGCCTTGGCGATGGCTTCGCTGTCCCAAAGAGTCAGCGGAAGGAGGTCGCGTGGATCGGCAGGCCATTCGACATAGGCCGGGTGACGCAGGATCGCCGCGCTCACGATGCACCGCCATTCGCGATCTGGGCAGCGCATTCGCGAGCGACTTCGACGTCGTCAAAGGGATGGACTTGCATGCTTTCTCCCGATCCGATGATCTGACCTGTTTCGTGCCCTTTTCCCGCGATGAGGACGATGTCATCCGGTTTTGCGGCAGCAATGGCTTCATGAATAGCTTCGCGACGACCCGGCACTTCGCGCGCCTGAGGTGCGCCTTCAAGCACCTGACGGCGGATTTCCGCAGGATCTTCGCCTCGCGGATTATCATCTGTGACGATAACGAGATCGCTGGACTTCGCTGCTGCTTGGCCCATCGGCGCTCGCTTGCCATGATCGCGATCGCCACCAGCGCCAAATACGGTGATCAGCCTTCCAGAGACGTGCGGGCGCAAAGCAGCAATCGCAGCTTCCAAAGCGTCAGGCGTATGAGCATAATCGACGTAGATCGGGGCGCCGCCGGGGGCGATGACTGCCCGTTCCAAGCGCCCACGAACTGGCTGCAACCTTGAAACTGCATCCCATACCTGGCTAGCGGAAATACCGGTCGCCAACGCAAGGCCGGCGGAAGTAAGGGCATTGGACACCTGATACGCGCCGATCAGAGGCAGCCTGATGGTCCGTTGGGCTCCCTCATGCTCGATCGTCAACGACTGGCCAAGCTGGGTTGGTTCACGTCCGGTAAGCCGAATATCGGCTCCTTCTTCACCGACGGTCATGATTTTCAGGCCACGCTTTTTCGCGTGATCCACAACGCGCGCATTCCAAGCGCTGACACCCGAACCGATCCAGATGACAGCAGTAGCATCATCCGACACCACCTCGTCAAAAAGACGCATCTTCGCGGCGAAATAATCATCCATGTCCGCGTGGTAATCGAGATGATCTCGGCTGAAATTGGTGAAACCAGCGGCTTCTACCGGAATGCCTTCGTTGCGATATTGTGAAAGACCGTGACTGGATGCTTCGTAAGCAACATGGCTTACCCCTTCCCGGGCAAGGCCGCTCAAATTGGACAAGAAAGTCACTATGTCAGGCGTGGTCAGACCGGTGGAGACACTCCCGTCCGGAGTTGTAACGCCCAAGGTGCCGATGCTGGCTGCGCGCTCGCCAGCCATACGCCATATCTGGCGGACCATTTCTACGCACGAGGTTTTACCGTTCGTTCCAGTTACGGCGACGATATGCTCGGGGACCGGCGTGAAAAATTGCGCAGCCATCTCCGCAAAGCATTTACGGGGGGTGGGGCTCGCTATGTGGAGTGCCCCGTCCACTTTTGCTTCAGGCCGTGCGACGATCGCGATTGCACCAGCTTCAATGGCAGCAGGAATGAAATCCTCGCCATTGGCTTGAGCCCCTTGGAAGGCTCCGAAAACGGTACCCGGAGCAACCTTGCGATTGTCGATCGCAAAGCCGGTAACCGAGAAGTCCGCATTCTCGGGACATTGCACACCAGCGGCGCTAGAGATCTTACTGAGCTTCATTTCTGCGCCTCTGGAATGAGAGGTGTGATTGCTGAAATATCGATATCTCGCTTGTCGTCCGGACGCACGCCGATCAGAGGACCGATGCGCGGCACAAGGCGCCCGACGATAGGTGCCGCGTTCCATGCAGCCGTGCGCTGATAGGAACTGGCGAGCGTGCCCTTAGGTTCGTCGAGCATGGCAATCACGACATAGCGGGGGCGATCCATCGGAAAAGCAGCGGCGAAGGTAGAGACCAGCGCCGTACGCCGATAGCCACCCTTCCCGCCCGGCTTCTCAGCCGAGCCGGTCTTGCCACCGACGCGATAGCCGGGGGCATCGGCATTACGTCCTGTGCCGTAAATGGCGATTGCCCGCATCATCTGCCGCATCCTGCTTGAGGTCGACGCCTTGAATACGCGGCGCCCCTTGGGCGCCTGTCCCGGACCAAGCTTCTTTAACGTTGCCGGGCGATAGACGCCCCCGTTGACCATCGCCGCGTAGGCACTGGCGAGGTGCAGTGGCGTGACCGCGATACCGTGTCCGAAACCGACAGTCATATTGGTTAGGCGAGCCCATTTATCTCCGGGCCAGAGAGGAAAGCCTTTCGCGGGAAGCTCAATCTCCGGGCGACCATTCATCCCGAGATCGATCATATATTGGCGAAGCCGTTCCGGTCCCATTTCGTCGGCGATGCGGGCGCTGGTAGTATTCGAGGAATGGATCAGGGTCTCGACGGCATTGAGCGTCGGCCCCATTGCGTGACTATCGCGTATAGTGAAACGCCCAACCTTCACAGGCGATGCATCGAAGCGCTTACCCAAATCCCGGATGGTACCGGAATCGATTGCCGCAGCCACAGTCAAAGGCTTGAAGGTAGAACCTAGTTCGTAAACCTGGTTGGTCACGCGGTTGAACATCAGCTTCTGGCCTTCCGCGTCGATCTTGTTGGGATCGAATTCGGGAAGAGACGCAAGCGCCATTACCTCACCAGTATCCACATCCAGCACTATGCCGGCCCCGCCTTGAGCCTGCGTCAACTTCATGCCGCGGCGCAATTCGTCTTCCAGCGCACCCTGCACTCTAACATCGATTGAAAGAGCAATAGGAGTCCCGCGTGTCGCTGGATTGGTCAGATGGTCGTTGAAGACCTGCTCCATCCCCACCCGGCCATTGCCGTCTGCCGCCACATATCCGAGAACATGCGCCGCCATCTGCCCTTGCGGGTAATGACGATCCTCTTCCATAGGCATTTCAAGCGCAAGCTCACCGATGTCCTGCACGCGATTGGCTTCTTCCGGGAGCAGCCGCCGGCGAAGATACCCGCCCTTGCCGCTTGATAGATGTGCTGCAAGCGCCTTCTCGTCCATATCCGGGAAGATTGCTTTCAATTTGGACGCCACGTCTTCGGGTTTCGCAACCAGGGGCGCTTCGTCTTCGCCGAGCGCCTCTGGATTAAACCACAGCGCGTAGGCCGGAAAAGCGCGGGCCATTGGTACGCCATTGCGATCTACGATTTCGCCGCGATCGGGCAGAAGAGCCGCTTCAAGCGAAGTCGCGCGCGCTTCTTCCCCACCAGCTCCGAGATAGACAATCCGGCTAAGCGCTACGGCCGTTAAAAGTGCAAAAACGATGGCTATCCAAAGGACACGCCAGCGCGCAAGGTCGAGCGACTTCTGGCGAATGCTGACGAGTTGTACCCGTCCGCTCGCCATCGCCATGCTAACCGCCCCCGGTCCACCGTGGAGAGCGGAAAATGCGTTCACCGAGCGACCTCCGCCATGGCAACAGAAGCTGCCGCAGGCCGGGAAAGCCGCTGGGCGAGGCTGCTGGCAAGCCGCTGAGCAGGCTCCTCCACCTGTACCGCCGCTATCGCAATAGCTTCAGCATTCGCCTCGTCGTCGCCCAGCCATTCCTCGAACAGGCCTTCATCTTCCACGGGACCGGTGTCAGCCTTGGCGACCCGGATTGGCTGCGGGGCGTCCATGCCTCTTGGCGTACCCAGGACAGCCAGCTGACGCTCATGCTCTACATACTGGTCGGCACGCGGTGCGGAATATCCGAATTCGACCTGGTTCCATGCCGCGAGTTGCATCTGGCTTGCGCGAGTCTGGAATTCGGTTTCGAGCATCAGCTTGGATCGCTCAGATGCGATGATCTGCCGCTCGAGCAAGCGCACGTCGCTTTTCACGGCGTTCACCTTGAACGTCAGTGCGAGGAAGAGCGCGCCGCACATGCTGAGTACAAGCAACCAGCCAATCTGACGAATGCGCGAAGTCTGGGCCATCATGCGGCCTCCCTTGCCGGAGTGGAGGTGCGGACCGCGTGACGCAGAACCGAAGAGCGCGCACGCGGATTACGGACGATCTCAGCCTCGCCGGGCTTGATCGCCTTTGAAATGGGGGAAAAGACCGGATCGACCTGCACTGCCATGGGGACGTGACGCGAGGCGCTCGGGGGTGAGGATGCCTCGCGCAGGTAGCGCTTGACGATCCGGTCTTCGAGGCTGTGGAAGCTGACCACCGCCAAGCGGCCACCTTCGCACAACAAATGTTCGGCAGCCGACAGTCCCTGAGACAGTTCGTCGAGCTCGCCATTTACGTGAATTCTGATGGCCTGGAAGGTCCGGGTTGCCGGATCCTTTTTGTCATGCGGCTTGTGCCCCAGGGCCTTGCGCACGACAGTCGCCAGTTGGCCGGTCGTTTCGAGCGGGCGCGCAGCCACGATTGCCCGTGCGACGCGGCGCGACTGCCGTTCCTCACCGTATTGGTAGATCACGTCCGCGATCAGGTTCTCATCCGCAGTGTTGAGAAAATCGGCAGCGCTTTCACCGTCCTGACTCATGCGCATGTCCAGCGGTCCGTCGGCGGAAAAAGCAAATCCGCGATGCGCCTGGTCCAGCTGCATCGACGAAACGCCGATATCCATGACGACACCGTTTACGCGATCGACTCCTGCAGAGCGCATGACGTCGAGCATCTCGGAAAAACGGTGCGGATGAAGGATGAGGCGCGATGAATGACCTTCCCCTTCCTGCAAGGTCCGGCCAGCCGAGATCGCATCAGGATCACGGTCGAAGGCATGGACGGTCGCCCCGCGTTCGAGAAGAGCGCGCGTGTAGCCGCCGGCGCCGAAGGTCGCATCGATCAGAACGTCGCCCGGCTGCGGGTCGAGCGCAGTGATAACCTCTTCGAGAAGGACGGGGATATGAGGCGCGTCGCTCATTTGCCCTTGGCCTTGGCGTCGGCCAGCAAGCTCTCGCAGGCAGCCTTTGCGCTGGCCCAGTCATCGCCCATCTCGGCAAGCTCTTCCGGATTCCATAAGGTGAAAAAGCGGCCACCGCCCTGAAAGTAGAGCCCGCCATCGATCTTGCCGAGAGCGCGAAGATGATCGGGCATTACGAAGCGGCCACTGTCGTCGAACGGCATTTCGATGAAGCCAAAAAGCTGGCTGGCGCGTGTATCTCGGTCGAAGTCCTTGCCTACGCGAACAGCGATCTCTTCTTCGCGATCAAGTTGTGCGTCGAGCTCTTCTTTACGGCTGAGGCCGAAGCCGACGAGACAGTTCCAGGTGGGATGCTTCATCAGGCATAGAGTGCGGCCGTCGGAACTTTCCTTCACGGCCTTTCGGAAGAGCGGAGGGAGCACGAAGCGGCCCTTATCGCCCGCAGGCGAATAGGCTTGTCCGCTGTAACCTCCGAATTGCACTTCCCCGTTCCCCAGCTTGCGTTTGCATCCTCCCGATCGGCACACGTCTCCAGCCCGCGAAAGCACGTGCTCTCACGGCGCTCGAACCTTTCGGCATCGCGCGCAAAGACAGTGGCATGTCCGATGTGTGGGTGGTTTATCGCGGGAGCTGCAGGGATGGAAGGGAAAATTACGGGATTTTGCGGGATAGATCAGTAAAATTCTGAAAATCAAAGGAATTTTTGTTTGGGGTGCCGGGTAGGACTTACCTTCCTGTTAAGTATTATTGGCGGAAATCCGTCAGAATCGCTGAGAGGATCAGTGATTAAATCGGCGTGTCCCGTTAATTCCCGGGGTTCTTCCCGCGAAATCCCGACCGACTGGTCAGTTGTCGAATATGCGATCGATCAACGCCGATAGAGCGCTCTTGCGCACGGCATCGTCGTAGTGATCGTCCAAAACCGCGGCATCCGCGATTAATAACGCCCGACCCTGGCCGATCTTGCAATCCGCGATGAGACCGTCCGCTGAAAGGTCGCAGTCGGCATGGTCGCTCGCGCCCCGCGTTTCGAAGTGACCCGCCAAGTCGACCGGAAGGTTCGTCGTATTCGCTTGTTTGAGGCGCTCGCCGCCGGGCTGCTCTTCATCGTATAGCAAGGCAAGTCCCCAGCGCGAAAGAATTGGAGAAATCACCACCATGTCATGCGGACGTCTCGGATCCCCCAAGGGGTAGTCACTGTGCTGCGTCAGCATTGGATCTGCAAATATGAGTGCCCGGCCACCTTCGCGCAGCCAGGTGTCGAAGGATACGTTTTCCGACGGGGCCAAAGGGCGTGGCTGGGCAAGTATTACATGGTCGACCTCTGCAAGTGCCTCAGGCTCAAGCGTATCGAGCGGCAGGATCACGCCATCTTCTTCCAGCAACCCCCTCACCCAGCCTCGTTCCCCTTTTTCAAGAATCGAGGAAATGTCTCCGCCCTCGCCCCAATAGATCGGGAGAGTGGTGAACAGGCCGATTTCGCCGGACGCCTGCTCGCTCTGCGGAGTGGCAGGTGGCTCGCTTTGAGTTGGCTTTATGTTGCAACCTGCCAAGGCCAGTAGCAGAAAAGCCGCAGCGGGTTTACTGCTGGACAGGCGGAGCATCGGGAAAACCCTGTTCGGGAACCGGAGCGGGAGACTGCGATGCAGCGGGAGCCGGTTTTTGGGGCAGATCAGGTACGACGCCCGCTTCCATCAGCGGGTCATTCTGCTGAGTGGACTGGCTCGGCTCGGTAGTGGGCGCGGCTGCAGGCACCGCCGCAGCATCCACTTCCAGCATCCGATCCTGGATAAGACTAGCAAGCCCGATCAGCAGGACCATCAGGATAATCCCCCCTATACCGATCTGCAGCCGCTGCATCGATTGCGAACGGGTTCCTGCCAGGGGTACATCGGTAGGTTCGAGTGCAGTCGGCGCGCTGCGGGTAAGATCGAAAGATCGTGGCATGCCGGGAAACTTGGGCATTGCCGCGGCTCGCGTCAATCTTTCTCGTGGAGCCAGTCGAACACGGGCAGGTCCTTCGACTTCAACCATTCGGCATTGTAGAGCGTCGAGAGGTATCGAAATCCCGTGTCGCAAAGGATCGTGACCACTTGCGGGTTCTCTCGGCCTTCCGCCACAAGATGCTTGCCGAGCGCGACCGCGCCCCCGACGTTTATCCCGCTCGAAAGACCAAGGCACAGGCCTTCTTCGCGCAGAAGACGGGCCACCCATTCGATGCCTTGCTCGTCGGATATGCGGAACTGTGTGTCGATTGGCGCGCCTTCCAGATTGCCGGTAATGCGGCCCTGTCCGATACCCTCGGCTGCGGAAGAACCCTCGCTCTTCAGTTCACCATTGGCATAATAATTGTATAGCGCAGCACCGTGCGGATCGGTCAGCGCAATCACAACATCGTCATCGAATTCCTTGAGCCCCATGCCCACGCCGGCAATGGTGCCCCCCGTCCCGGCCGCACAAGTGAAGCCGTCGATCCGGCCATCGAGCTGCTCCCAGATTTCCTTCGCGGTTCCTTCGATGTGCGCTTTCCGATTGGCGGTATTATCGAACTGGCCGGCCCAGATTGCCCCATCGACCTCTTCAGCCATTCGGCGCGAAACGTGCTGGAAATGGTTAGGGTCGGCATATTTGGTCGGCGGGACAGTCACCAGTTCCGCACCAAGCGCGCGAAGCGTCTGCATCTTCTCGGTCGACTGGTTGTCGGGCATCACGATGACAGTGCGATAACCTAGGGCATTGGCTACCAGGGCGATACCAATCCCGGTATTCCCTGCAGTGCCTTCGACGATCGTACCGCCCGGCTTCAGTTCCCCGCGCGCTTCAGCATCGCGAATGATGTAAAGCGCTGCGCGGTCCTTCACCGATGCGCCCGGATTGGCGAATTCGCACTTGCCATAAATGTCGCAGGCGGCTTCCTCGCTTGGTCCTGCCAGGCGAACAACCGGGGTATTGCCGATAAGGTCGAGCGTCTGCTCGCGTACGGGGATTTGAGTCATGTTGGCCGAATTAGGCGTGCGATGCCGCAGCGGCAAACAACATCAATCTTCAGGTGCGATAGTAACCTTCAGTCCATCCAGTTCTGCGCTGAATGGTATCTGGCACGACAGGCGCGAGGTGTCTGCGCGGTGATCGCTGCTTTCGAGGAGATCGTCCTCGTCTTCACTCATTTCCGGAAGCTTGCCAGCAAATTCCGGGTCGATATGCACATGGCAGGTCGCGCAGGAACAGCATCCTCCGCACAGTGCCAGCAGCTCGTCGAAGCCATTGTCGCGAATGGCTTCCATCACGGTCAGGCCGTTCTCGACCTCGATTTCGGAAGTTTCACCTTCGCGGGTGGTGACGATCAGCTTCGGCATTGCTCGTATCCTGTATTGCCATGCCCGCAACGCGGGCCCTATGCGAGTGGCTGCTATTCAAACCGGTGCAGGAAGGCAAGCAAAGCCATGGGTCTGACGACAGCGACAATCCGCGCCCATCTCGATGAAGTTGCCAACAATGACCCACAGGTTGCAGCGGCGATAGACCGTGTAGGCTATCCCGAAGAACGCATTCGAGAAACGGGATATCGCACGCTTCTGAGAACGATCGTGGGCCAGCAAGTCAGCGTCGCTGCGGCATCGTCAGTATGGAGCAAGCTGGAGAACGAACTTGGCGAAGAAATGCTCGCCGCAGAATTGCTCGCTCGTCATTTCGATACCCTGCGCGCTTGCGGTCTTTCACGGCAAAAGCAAGGCTACGCGCGGTCACTATGCGAGTTGGTCGTCAGCGGAGAAATCGACCTTGAAGATCTTCCTACAGACGACGAGGCAGCTATTGAAAAACTGACCCGCATTAAGGGCATCGGCCGCTGGTCTGCGGAAATCTACCTGCTTTTTGCCGAAGGCCGACCGGACATCTGGCCCGCGGGCGATCTCGCTGTCCAGATCGCTTGCGGTAAATTGCTGAACCTCGACAACCGTCCGAGCGAGAAAGAAACACGCGCATTGGCTGAAAAGTGGAGGCCGCATCGCGGGGCGATGGCTATCTTCACCTGGCATGCCTATGCGGATCCGGCACTATAGATTGGGAGAGATTCTTTGAGCCAGCGCAAAGCTATCTTCATCACTGGCGGCGCATCCGGGATCGGCCGCGCCATTGCGCTTTATTTCGGTCAGCGGGACTATTTTGTCGGGATCGGAGATATCGACGAGGCCGGTATGCGGGAAACGCTCGATATGGTCGGGCATGGTTTCGTCTTTCAGCAGACATTCGACGTTCGTGATCGGGCCGAGTGGGACCGCGCCTTGGACGGGTTTTCGACCGCAGCTGGCGGCCGGATAGATATTGTTGCCAATAACGCTGGCATTCCGCTTGCCGGTCCTTTGATCGACAACAGCGAAATGGAGATTACACGCTGCCTCGACATTAATTTGAAGGGCGTACTTTTCGGCGCTCAAGCGGCGTATTCTCACCTCAAGCAAACCGCACCAGGGTCCTGCTTGCTCAACACTGCAAGTGCGGCGGGGTTATATGGAACACCCGGAGCGAGCGTCTATTCCGCCACCAAATTCGGCGTACGTGCGATCACCGAAAGCCTCGATGCGGAATGGGCGAAGGAAGGACTCAAGGTCCGATCGATCATGCCCAGCTTCATCGATACTCCGTTGCTGGATCACAATTCCAATGCTGCTAGCAATGACCGGATCCGCACCCGGGTGACCGATGCAGGCCTGGAAATAACCCCGGTTGAGGAAGTAGCCAAAGCCGCCTGGGATGCGGTGCACGGAGAAAGGCTCCATACCACGGTCGGCAAGACCGCGAAGAGGCTCGCTTTCGGAGCCCGTTGGCTGCCGGGAAGGCTTCGCAAGCAGACCCGCTCAGCATCGCGACCACTCGGGCGCTAGACTATCATTAGGCGGCGGCGAAGATTTTCGGATAAAGCTTAACAGCATCCGCCCAACACGCCGCCACAGCTTACACCAGCTTGTCGATCTTTTTGGCCATGTTCACGTCGCGCAGGCTGAGTCCGCCTGCATCGTGAGTGGTCAAAGTTATTTCGACCTTGTTGTAAACATTGAACCACTCTGGATGATGGTCGCGCTTCTCAGCGATGATCGCGATCCGTGTCATGAAGGCGAACGCTTCTGCAAAATCTGCGAATTCGAAAGCACGCTGGATTGCCTTGCCCTCTCGTGAAAGCGACCATTTCGGTAGCGCCCTCAGCCAGCTGTCACGTTCCTCAGGGGTCAGTTCATCGACGGCCATGCGCGAATCCTCTCTTGCTTGTCGTGCCCGCGCCTTTTGCCTATCGCTGCTGCCCATGCAAGCGCAGCTGACTGCAAATGATATCGCCTGCCGCAAGGGCGAAAGGCTGCTCTTCAAGGGCCTGTCGATGAACTGTGTCAGCGGGGATGCAGTTCATATCATCGGTGCAAACGGGATCGGTAAGTCGAGCCTGATGCGCATTCTGGCCGGGCTGGCGCGCCCGTTTGCAGGCGAAGTATCGGCAGCGGGCGCGATCGGCCTGGTAGACGAGCGGCTCGCATTCGACATGAATCAGCCTCTCGGCAAGGCGCTCGCCTTCTGGGAGCGGCTGGACGGCTGCCGGGATGGAAGGCGGGATCGAGGGCAAGATTTACTCCAGCTCGAGCCCCTGCTGGACGTGCCGGTGCGATATCTATCCACCGGGCAAAAGAAACGCGCAGCACTCGCTCGCCTTCTCAATCGGAATTGCCCGATCTGGCTGCTGGACGAACCCCTGAACGGGCTCGACAAGCAAGCCCAAAGCGCAGTGGAAATGCTGGTGGAGCAGCACTGTCGGGCGGGCGGAATTGTTGTGGTCGCCTCGCACCAGCAGATCGCGCTTAAAGGGAAGACAATTGCCATGGAGAGTTTTGCAGGATGAGCGCCCTCGCCCTGCTGCGCCGGGATCTTGGCCTATTGCTCCCCGGGGGGAGCGGCGGAGGCGTGTTGCCGTTGCTCTTCTTCCTGGCCGTGGCGATGCTTTACCCTTTTGCCGTTGGACCCGATGCGCAGATCCTGGCTCGGACCGGAGGCGGTGTCATCTGGGTGGCAGCGCTTTTGGCCGCAATCCTGCCATTGGAGAAACTGGTGTCAGCTGACCTCGACGCAGGCGTATTCGATCAATTGCATCTGCGCGGCATCAGCGAGGAACTGGTGATGGCCATTCGCTTGCTGGCTCACTGGCTCGCCTTCGCGCCATTGCTTCTTCTTGCCACATTGCCAGCGGCAGCGCTGCTTGGCTTGTCACAAGGAACCACACAGACAGTCTTGCTCGGATTGCTGGCGGGAACGCCCGGCCTGGCTGCCGTGGGTCTCGCCGTGGCGGCGCTAACCGCAACCATGCGGGGCGGCGCGGCGCTGGCCGGGCTGATGGTCATTCCCCTTGCCGTTCCGCTGCTCATTTTTGGAGCGGGCGCCTTGGCGCGGCCTGACAGTTCCGGCCTCTTGCTGACGGCGGCTATAAGTATCGGGCTAGTAGCCCTCGCGCCCTTTGCTGCCGGAGCAGCACTGAGAGCGTCCAGGGAATAGTCACCCCCAAGGAGCGACGCCGAAGTCAATAAGGGGGTTGGTGGAGGCCCTTGGGGCTTTCAGTAAAGATTTCCACGCCGTCTTCGGTGATGGCGATCGAATGTTCGAACTGCGCCGACAGCGATTTATCGCGCGTCACTGCAGTCCAGCCGTCATTGAGCATCTTGGCATTGGGCCGGCCAAGATTGATCATCGGTTCGATGGTGAAAAACATTCCCGGCTTGAGCAGCGGACCGGTGCCTTTACGACCGGTGTGGATCACTTCGGGTGCATCATGGAACAACCGGCCCACGCCATGCCCACAGAATTCCTGCACCACGCCATATCTATGCGACTTGGCATGGGCTTCGATCACTGCACCGATGTCACCAAGCCGTGCGCCAGGCTGGCTTGCAGCCTCGATGCCAAGCATCAGGCATTCATAGGTCACATCGACCAGCTTCCGAGCTTTCAACGCAGGTTCGCCAGCGTAGAACATGCGGCTGGTATCGCCATGCCAGCCATCGAGCAGAGGCGTGACATCGATATTCACAATATCACCGTCCTTCAGCGCCTTCTCGGACGGAATGCCATGGCAAATCACATGGTTGATGGACGTACAGCAGCTGTGTGCATAGCCGCGATACCCCATCGTGGCAGGCACGGCACCGGCATCCAGCGTCATTTCGCGCACTTTGTCGTCGATCTGGCCGGTCGTTACCCCTGGCTGGACCAAGTCCGTGAGTTCGTCGAGGATTTCAGCGGCGAGCCTGCCGGCCTTTCGCATTCCCTCGAAACCTTCGGGCCCATGAAGCTTGATGGTGCCATCACGATAGACGGTCTGTTCGCTGTCGATTACCTGATATTCGGTCATGTGCGCTCACTTAATGATTTCGGCGCGAAATTGCGAGAGTTCTAGCTGGTAACGCTAAACGCGCTTGCAAATTGCGGTTTTACGGCATCCAGAATGGAAGCGGTTACCGGGAAATCCAGTTCGTAATCACCCTCGGCATAAGCTCCGGCGACATAGGGACCGTAATAAATGCCGATACGGTCGAAAGTTTTCCCGTTGGATGAACCGACCAACACCGTCGCTTCGTCGATCCCGGGGCAATCAGTCGACCATTCTCCATCCCGTGTTACAGGTTCTCCGCGCCGTTTCGAGCGCTCTCGATCCAGAGCATTACAAAGCTTAGCTCCCAGTGCTGTTTCGAGCGCGACGGGGGAATTGAACATTTCGACGCCCTCCACGGCGCGTTTCGCTTTTCGATCCCAGATCAGCGAGCTCTTCCCGTGGTTGCCATGCGCACCCCCCGAAAAATCATAAAAGCTGGCCGAAAGGCTCAGCCAATTCTCAAGGTCGGCAACAACTTTCCATTCTTTCTCGAAGGCGCGGTTCCTGCAGGCCCCGCAATCTACCGGGGAATCCTGAATGGCTTCCTGCCAATCGTCTTTCTGCTCGGCCAGCTGCTCGTCGCGATCAGCTACGAAGCGCGCTTGCAGTTCGGGTATCCGGTTGACTGCCGCAGGCCAGCTGTAGGCAAAGGTACGAGACCCGTCGTCATCTTCGGAATTGTCTTCGAAATTTGTAGCCTTTGCCGCCGGCACTTCGGGTGGCTCCGGCGTCGGCTGTGTGTCCGCCCGCGCATTCATGGCTTCGACCGGAGCGGCGGCATCGCTACCCGACTGTGAACAGGCAGCGCTCGACAGTGCCAGGGAAATCAGGAACAGAGACTTGTGCATGGAATTACCTTGGCACCAGAAAGATTAATCGGAAGAAAACTAACATGGCCGACAAAGCCGACCTAATTCAGGCGGACCGCGGACAGCAGGCTGTCCCCATATTTCTCGTCAACAGGGAGGGATTTCCTGAATGGGAAAAAAGCCTGTCCACAGGACAGCGTGCGGCACTCGACGGCCAGAAATTCGACGGAAGCGGATATCAAGTGGGCATCGTACCAGATGGCGATGATTGGTTCGCAGTCGGTGGCGTGGCCAATCCCGAAGAACTTTCCAGCTGGTGCCTGGCAAAACTGGCGGAACAGCTGCCCGAAGGCACCTATCGTTTAGACAAGCGTGAACCCGGCCCCGCTATGCATGGCTGGCAGACTGCGCAATACGCATTCACTCGCTACAAAAAGCCCGACAAGCCGACCGGCCCGCGCATTCTTCTGACCAAAGAAGCGAAAAAGATCGATGCCGCCATGGCCGAAGCACAGGCTGTGTGTCTCGTTCGCGATCTGGTGAATACGCCTGCCGAAGACATGGGTCCCGCCGCGCTGGAGGACCAGTGCGAGCGACTGGCGAAAGAGCACGGCGGAAAACTGTCGGTCACGCGCGGCGATCAATTGGAGCAGGATTTCCCAATGGTCCATGCTGTCGGACGCGCCGCGGCGCGGCACCATGCGCCTCGTATTATGCACCTGACCTGGGGCAAGGAGAGCGATCCAGTACTCGCGATTGTCGGTAAAGGCGTTTGTTTCGACTCAGGCGGGCTGGATGTGAAGAATTCGTCCGGCATGCTGCTGATGAAGAAAGATATGGGCGGCGCGGCGCATGCTATCGCTCTGGCGCGCCTCGTGATGGGGGCAAAGCTTCTAGTTCGCCTGCATTTGCTCGTGCCTGCGGTAGAAAACGCCATTTCAGGAAATAGCTTCAGGCCCGGCGACGTGCTCAAGTCACGTAAGGGCCTGACCGTGGAAATCGGCAATACCGATGCCGAGGGCAGGCTCATCCTCGGTGATGCCCTTACCCGCGCCAGCGAGGAAAAGCCCGAACTGATCATCGACTTCGCCACGCTTACCGGTGCGGCGCGTGTCGCTTTGGGTCCCGATTATCCCGCGCTCATGACCCGCCGGGACGAGACTGCCGCTGCGCTGATCGAAGCAGGCAAAACGGTCGATGACGAACCTTGGCGACTGCCTCTTCCGGAAGCTTATGCTGAGTGGCTCCAATCAGAAATCGCCGATACGAACAATGCTCATGGCAATTCATTTGCGGGCGCAAGCGTGGCAGGACTGTTCCTCGATAAGTTCGTTGGCGATGGGCTTGATTGGGCCCATTTCGACACGTTTGCATGGCGTCCTGCAGCCAAACCCGGCCGACCGAAGGGCGGTGATGCATATGGACTGCGCGCTGCGTGGCACATGCTCCAGAAGCGGTTCACCTCGTCATAGTGAGGGCGGCAAGCTTGCCCCGCAGGCACTACGGGGTTAAGCGCTCGCGATTGCAATAAGGGACCGATACGTGAGCGCTGCGGCCGAATACAATTTACCCACCGGCATTGTCGGGCTGAAAGGCCCGATAAGCAAACCCGCGCCCGGCACGCTTCCGCTTCGCGGCGACCTGGCGCATATCGCGCTCGCCAACGGGTATCTCGCCGCACATTATGTGATTCCGCTCAAACGCACCCTTGCCGATCGAGATGTGACGCTGAAGCTTAATTCTCGTGACGATGCTGAAGAGGGCGCTACGCTAACCGCCGGATCCGCCGTTGAATTGCTCGACTGTGAGGGCGACTGGGTCTGGATTACCGCCGGCCCCGAAGGTCCCAGTGGCTATACGCGCTCGGCCGCACTGGTTCCAGCCGATGACGCATAGTGTCTTCATTGACGGGGCGGCAGGGACAACCGGACTCGAAATAGCCGAAAGGCTGGCCCCGCGCAGCGAGTTCTCGCTGATCACGCTCGACGATGATCGCCGCAAGGACGCCGCAGCGCGGCGCGAAGCATTGAATGAAGCCGACATTGCCATTCTCTGCCTCCCGGATGACGCGGCTCGCGAAGCAGTGGAGCTGATTGATCCGAGCAGCGGCACGAGGGTCATCGACGCATCGAGCGCGCACCGCACGACCGAAGGTTGGTGCTATGGCTTTCCCGAACTTGTGGGCAAAGAACGGGTGGCCGATGCGCGCAGGGTTAGCAATCCCGGCTGTTATCCCACCGGCTTTATCGGGCTTGTTGCCCCGCTTGTTAAGGCAGGTATTCTGCCAGCGGACTGGCCCTACACCGTCAACGCTGTGAGCGGCTATTCGGGCGGCGGCAAGTCGCTGATCGAACGGTATGAAACCGGTGAGGCGCCAGGCTTTCGTGCCTATGGTTACGATCTGAACCACAAGCATCTGCCTGAAATGAAGGCGCATGCAGGGCTGGAGCATCCCGTGCTTTTCGCACCGGCTGTCGTGCCGGCCTATCGCGGCATGATCGTGGAAGTGCCGCTTCATCTTGGCGCCATGCGCGATGAACCGCACGCCGGTGCACTCCGCGAAGCTCTGGCCGACTTTTATGCTGGCTCGGAGGTGGTGCATGTCCATTCCGAGGGTAAATTGGCTGAACTCGTTCTCGAGACGGATGCTGAGCCTGATGATGGCATGGACCTGTTCGTCTTCGGCAATGAAGACGGTTGGCAGGCGCGCCTCGTGGCGCGGCTCGACAATCTGGGCAAAGGGGCGAGCGGGGCAGCCGTGCAGAACCTGAACCTTCTTTGCGGGCTTCCCGAAACGTCCGGCCTGAAGCTTTAAGTGCCTACGAAATAGGCAACCGGCGGGCAGTTTTTGAGCACGCCTCAGCGGCTTGATCGAACTGCTCCACGCATTTTCGCCGTTTTCCTGATTGGCACGTTTCTTGGAACGTCGCGCGAAACATGACATTAAGTTGCCGTGCAGATTCTCACTGCGCGGCAACAAACGGGACCGGTGGACACGTGAAAAAGATCGAAGCGATCATCAAGCCCTTCAAACTCGATGAGGTGAAGGAGGCGCTGCATGAGATCGGCGTGTCGGGCATAACCGTTACCGAAGCCAAGGGCTTCGGCCGTCAGAAGGGACATACCGAGCTGTATCGCGGCGCCGAATATGTTGTCGACTTTCTGCCCAAGGTGAAGCTGGAAGTAATCGTGCCCGCAGATATCGCTGAACGTACGGTGGAAGCCATTGCGGGTGCCGCGCAAACCGGTCGCATCGGTGACGGCAAGATTTTCGTAAGTCCCATCGAAGGCGCCTTGCGTATCCGCACAGGCGAGAAGGATCACGACGCGATCTGATCTCGATCCAAATTTTCATGCCCACCACGCAGGTGGGCGCATTTCGAACTACCCCAACGGAGGCAATACATGTCAAAGGCAAACGACGTCCTGAAACGCATCAAGGACGAAGAAATCGAATGGGTCGACCTCCGCTTCACGGACCCCAAGGGCAAGTGGCAGCACCTGACCATGGTCGCATCGACGCTCGATGAAGATCAGCTCGAAGACGGCCTGATGTTCGACGGTTCGTCGATCGCGGGCTGGAAGGTCATCAACGAAAGCGACATGATCCTGAAGCCGGACCTGGAACGCGTTTATGTCGATCCGTTCAGTGCCGAACCGATGATGATCGTGTTCTGCGACATCGTGGAACCGTCCACCGGCGAATGGTATGCCCGCGATCCGAGAACGACCGCGAAACGCGCCGAGGCCTATCTCAAATCGACCGGCATCGGTGACACGATCTACGTCGGCCCCGAAGCCGAATTCTTCATGTTCGACGATGTCCGCTTCGAAGACGGTTATGCCGCTTCGGGCTATCGCCTCGACGATATCGAACTGCCGACCAATTCGGGCCGCGAATATGAAAGCGGCAACCTTGCCCACCGTCCGCGCGCCAAGGGCGGTTACTTCCCCGTCGCGCCGGTCGACAGCGCCGTCGACATCCGCGGCGAAATGGTTTCGACCATGATTGAAATGGGCCTGCCTTGCGACAAGCATCACCACGAGGTGGCCGCTGCGCAGCATGAACTCGGCGTTACCTTCGGCACGCTGGTCGAAACCGCCGACAACATGCAGATCTACAAATATGTCGTGCACCAGGTCGCGCATATCTACGGCAAGACCGCGACCTTCATGCCCAAGCCGATCAAGGACGATAACGGTTCTGGCATGCACACGCACATGTCGATCTGGGATGGCGGCAAGCCGACCTTCGCTGGCAACCAGTATGGCGGCCTGAGCGAGAACTGCCTCTATTACATCGGCGGCGTCATCAAGCACGCCAAGGCGCTTAACGCTTTCACCAACCCCACCACCAACAGCTACAAGCGTCTGGTGCCGGGCTTCGAAGCACCCGTTCTGCTCGCCTATTCGGCGCGCAACCGTTCGGCATCCTGCCGCATCCCCTACGGTGCGGGCGACAAGGCGAAGCGCGTGGAATTCCGCTTCCCCGATGCGATGGCCAACCCCTATCTCGCCTATGCAGCGCTGCTCATGGCGGGTCTCGACGGGATCCAGAACAAGATTCACCCCGGCGAAGCCATGGACAAAAACCTCTACGATCTGCCGCCGGCAGAGCTCGCAGACGTTCCGACCGTCTGTGGTTCGCTGCGTGAAGCGCTCGAAGCACTCGAAGCCGATCACGAATTCCTGCTGAAGGGCGAAGTCTTCACCAAGGATCAGATCGAAGCGTACACCGAACTCAAGTGGGACGAAGTCCTGCGTGTCGAAACCACCCCCTGTGCGGCGGAATTCGACATGTATTACTCCGCCTGATCGGGTAGAAATACGTAGACAGAGGCGCCCGGGGAATCCCGGGCGCCTTTTCTTTTGGAAGACCGACAATATACCAATTCTTAGGTTCAGCTCCCTATCCCTCTTGGTTGATGGAAACTTTCCGGGGCAACAAGGCGTGAGCATGTGGCACACCAAGCTGGGCGAACGAGCCGATGAAGGTCGTGCCGAACGCATCATTCTCAAGAAGAGACGAAAGCAGGATCCCGCAGCTAAGGGACTGGGCGCAGTAGCGATTTGCCGGCCTGGATCGCGGGCCAACGATGATCGCGCCAATCTGCGAAGCAAGCCCGCGCAAGCAAGCCATCGGGGGCAGAGTTACGACGTCGCGCTCCTGGACCTTTCCTCGAACGGGATCATGATCGCGGCAGAAATCCCCGTAGAGCACGGCGATAACTTGTCGCTTGTGATCGAAGACTCCCTGCCAATGACGACATGTGTTCGCTGGGTCCGCGATAGTAAGCTCGGCCTCGAATTTTCAGCCGGAACCGAGATCGTCGCAGAGCCGGAAAAGCGCAGCTTGTTACTGCATTCGGTTTGCCCTCACAAAAAGGACCAGTCCGGGCCCCCCTTCCCCGCGATGTCGCGCACGGTCGCGGGACCGCAATTGGTATGGGTCGCAAAGCTCTTGTGCGAAGGCCGCAAGGCGACCGCAAGGCTACGAACGATATCGGAGAGCGGAGCCATTCTCTCCCTGTCAGAACCGCTGGGCCTGACTGAAGGCGCGAAGATCACAATTCAGCTTGCAACTATCGGCAGCCCAACCGGCAAAGCAGGATGGTGCGCCGGTCAGGAAGTGTACGTCCGGTTTAATAAGGACTTCGATGTAACGGCACTGCGTGATGAACCCTGCGCAGAAATATCTGCCGCCGACGCGACTGCTTCAGGTTCCTTCCACGGCCACGAGGTACAGGACGACATGGACCATCTTCACATCGCCGCACTGCGGGTTGGGAAATGGCAGAAAATTTCCGACCATGACCATCGCAGTGTTTCCCTTGATGAGCTTCACGAAATGCTTGCAGCTACTACTCGCCCTGCTGCCGCGGAAGTCTAAACAGCATTCAGCCTGGGCGAAGCCACCTTGCGGCTACGCTCGAAAATGACAACACTTCTCAATTCGGCCCACGAGTAAGCATTCCCCGCTTGCCCGATTCCCAGAAGGCGGCAACGAGCAAAGTCGCCGCTACCAGGGTCAGCCAATCGAGCGGCGCAGGTGCCGGCGACAACTGCGCATGCGCAAGAATTGCCCATCCACCACCGATGAGGCCGACGAGAACGAAGGACAGGGCCATCGCATCGCGCGAGAGGGCTTGCTGCAACTCATCAGTGTGCCGGTTCATGAATTTCGACAGCACCATCCCCAGCGCAATCAACGCGATTGTCAGGGTGGCTCCCATCGTGGGAGCGATCCAGCCGCCAGGTCCGGACAGTGCCATGATGAGAAGCGCCAGCCCGAAGGCAGCCATCCCAATCGAACTGTAAATCAACTGAACCTTCAACTCGCGCAATTCATCCGCGTCTTCCACGTTCAGCAGCTTAGCGCCCGCTTTGGGCAAAAGCGCGCCCCCCATGACAGCAAGGCCGGCAACGATGTATATCAGCCCAACCAGCCCGGCGATTTCTGCCGAGGTGGAAAGCCCGGACCCGCGATCGGTCAAACGCAAAAATGCCATGGCCGCTATGAACCCGGTAAATGCGCCCACACCGATCGGCACCAATAGCTTCTTGAATTTTGCGTTGCGATGTTCGGCGCTTGTCATGCGATCGGCTCCCACTCGTCGATAAAAAGGTCTGGTACGCTGACGGCGAAAAGTTTCGCCATGCGCAATGCCAAGGGCAGCGAAGGATCGTATTTGTCGGTCTCGACAGCATTGATTGTCTGGCGTGACACGCCGAGCCTGCGAGCCAGCTCTCCCTGGCTCCACCCCTTTGCCTCACGTTGCTGTTTGACCCGGTTCTTCACGATACATCCGCTTGCTGTAAAGAGATCTTTACAGACAAGAGCTCTTTACAGTCAAGTGCTCTTTACAGCTCAAGGCATTTTCCATTTTCCTACTCGCGAAAAATCTGCCCAATCCTTTCGCCTTTCCACACAGAAGGGACCAACCATGAACCGCAAGATTGTTTTCGATACCGTCCGCCGCATCCTTGGGCGCGGCTTGCGCCAGACCGAGGTGGATGCTCTGGATGGAGCGCTGGACCAAGCGGGAGAAGATTTACCCCAGGACCGTGCTCCATGTGCTCCATCCTGTAGGATTTCCCCAGTCGGAATCCAACTTATCCAGCGCTTCGAATCCTGCGCGCGCTTGCGGCCTGACGGGCTTTACGAAGCCTATCCCGATCCGGGCACCGGCGGCGATCCCTGGACGATCGGTTGGGGCACCACCGGCCCTGAGATCGGTCCCGGCACCATTTGGTCGAGGGAGCAATGCGACCTTCGGTTCGAAACCGACCTCACCCGTTACGCGAGCGAGGTTTCCTCGGCGATCGGGGATGCTGCCACCAGCCAGAACCAGTTCGATGCGCTCGTAAGCTTCCATTACAATACCGGCGCCATTCGCCGGGCGAGATTGACCCGACTGCATATCCAAGGGCAGTTCGAGCGAGCCGCAGAGGAATTCGCAAGATGGCGATACGCAGGCGGGAAGGTTCTCAAAGGACTGGTGCGCCGGCGTCATGAAGAAGCGAAGTTATACCGAATGCAATAAGGGGCCGGGGGCCCAGCTTGCTCGGCAATGAACCGGAACCGACTCCTGTCACGCGCCGTTTCTACCGCCAAAGGAGTATCTGAAATGCGTATTTTCATGGCAGGAGCGGCAGCCATCGCGCTCGCCGCCACCAGCGCCGCAGCCCAAGGAAAGGGCAATGGAAACGGCAGTAACAACCCGAACGACAATGGAAAACCGCCAGCCGCCCAGCACAAAGGTAACGGTGGCCCGATGCAGGCTGACCGGGGACCCCAAAAAGCCCCGCATAGGAATCCTGGGAATGGTAACGGCCCCGGCGTCGATCAACGTATGGTCGATCGCGGCCCTGCGCAGGCAAACCGTGGCAATGGGAACGGTAATGCAATCGGCGCCGTCATCACCCCCAAAGGCAACCGCAGTAACGGGAATGGTAATGCGGCGAGCGTAAGCGCTGCAATTCGGGACCGAGTTCAGGAACAGGGGAACCGCGACATCCGCCGCGATGCCCGTGTCGTTTATGAGAACACGAAACGGGTACGGGACGGGAACTGGCTATCCCAAGATCGCGAACGCGGCTTGATCAATGGCTGCCCGCCCGGGCTCGCGAAGAAGAACAACGGCTGCAATCCTCCCGGCCAGGTCAGAAAGCGCTATGAGCGCAACGTATTCGGTTTCGACTACGGTCCGAGTCTCTTCGGCTTGAACAATTACGACCGCCGGGGCGATTACGCTTACAATGATGGCTATCTCGTACGCTACGGAAACGATGGTGGCATCGCCAGCTGGCTGCCCCTGCTGGGCGGTGCGCTGGGCGTCGGGAATATCTGGCCGTCGGGATATCAGAGCTACAACGTTCCCGATTATTACGTTGATTACTACGATCTCGGCGGACCCGATCGGTATCGCTATGCCGACAATGTCATTTATCGGGTGAACCCTCAGGACGATGCAATCACATCAATCGCAGCGTTGATCACAGGTGATGATATCAGTGTCGGCCAGCCTATGCCTAGCGGCTATGATGTCTACAACGTGCCCTATTCCTATCGCGATCGGTATTACGACACCCCCGATCGCATGTATCGCTACTCTGACGGCCGTATCTTCCAGGTCGACCCGCAGACACGCCTCGTAGCGGCAGTAATAGACCTTCTGGTCTGAACGAGAGAGCTTTCATGAAATCCAGATTCGCAAAACCCATGACGCTGGCTGTAGCAATTTCCGGCTTTGCACTCTTGCCAGCCTGCAGCAGCGAGACCGAAGAACCGGACAATCCTGCGGCGACGCAGGAAGAAGGAACGCGGACAATGGCCGCTTCGCTCGGCGAATTGCCTGATATGGCCTTGCTGAACGGAGCGATCTCTTCGGCCGAGCTTGGTTCGGTTTTCGACGGCCCCGGCAGCTACACTCTGCTGGCGCCCAACGACAAGGCTTTCGAAGCTCTGGGAGAACGCGGCAAGGTTCTTCTCCAGGAAGAGCAGCGCCCCGTGCTCGTCGGCCTTTTGCGCGAACACATCCTGCCCGGACACCTTACTCCGGAAAACATCGCCAAGGCGATCGATGACAGGGGGGGGGACGTGACCATGACGACGCTTGGCGGGGGCGAGGTGACCTTCTCGAAGAACGGCGACGATGTCACCGTGTCCAACGGCAATGGATCTTCAGCGAGCTTCGCCAGCAGCGCGACAGCAGCAACCAACGGCGTGATCATTCCGATCGACAGGGTCCTGGTGCCGAACGAACAGTCGCAGGGCTGACCTTCCGAACTAGTAGTCGCGGCTGACTTCCGCGACGACACTTTCGCGGCCGATGGTCGACACGCTTGCCAGCAAGGAAAGCCAGCTGGTGATGCGGAACTCGACCTCGGTAGCGCTATATCCCCGGCCGTCGGTGATGATCTCTACGTAGAAGCGGCGGCCGATATTCTTGCCCAGAGCAACACCTGTTTGCCGGCCAAGAGCCGGATCGGCAGAAACGATGCGCAGCCGGTCCAGACCGATTGCGCTTCTCAGCTGATTGATAGGATCGAGCCCACCACCGCCACGTAGGCTGGCTACTGCTGCGCCGAGTTGCAGCGCATCGGTAGCCGAAAGCGTTGTAATTGACCCGCCGAACAGCAGACGAGCGAGAATCTCTTCCTCCGGCAGTGCCGGATCCGAAGTAAACGCGATTTCCGTCTGCGATACGGTACCGGATACGGTCACCGCCACATCGACACCGTCACGTTCGGTTTCAGCACGGATATCGAGCGAGGGATCTATCTCCGTATTCTCGTCGAAGTTGATCTCGCCTCGCGTGAGTTCGAAGCGTGTTCCAGCAAAGGTGTAATCCCCGCGCACGACCTGCGCGCTGCCGCCGATGCGGGGATCGTCAGTCGTACCGCGAAGGATGATATCTGCACCCCATTCGCTTTCCAGTCCCATACCGTCGACATCGATACGACTGTTGCCCGAGGCATTGATCAGGTAACGCCAGGGACGTCCCGGCGCGACAACCGGGGCACGGTCCGAAGGTGCATTAATTTCGCGAGTGGCGATGACCGGAAGACGCATATCCTCCGCTGCGCTCGCCAATCGCCAACTAGCCCGATTGATACGCACGCGCCCAGCAATAGTCCCACCCAGGCCATTGGATACAATGCGCAACGGACCGGTCACTGTCGCAGAGAGCCCGTTTGCCCTGAGCAAGCTAGCATTCCGGGCCGATGCGCGCAGGTCCAGCGTGGGACCACGAATTTCGGTAAAGCGTCCTTCCACACGCTCGCCAAGACCTTCCAGGTCGACAATCCCGCTACCCGTTACCGTTCCACCGTTCTCGGTCGATCCTGCGAAACGCGTAAGGTTGAGGCGCGAACCAGCGAACGTCCCGCGGACGGTCACATCCCGGATATCGGTGCCCGAAAGCGAACTTCGTACGCGTAGATCCTCGCTACGCACCGTACCTCGTACCCGGGGATTGGCGAGTGTGCCGGTCGCATTGGCTGCGATGGAAGCGGGCCCTGTAAGATCGAAAGCGTCGATAGCGGCCAGTCGCCAGAGGCTCTCAGCGGCACCCTGATATCGTAGCTGCGCATCGAGTTGGCCAGCACGCAAGCGCTGGGTCAGATCGCCGCTCCGGGGAAGGCCGTTTATATAAGCCTGGATGCGCCCGCGCTGAATATCCTCATTCGCCAGGACTGCCCGAGCCTCGAGGCTGTTTTCTTCCAGCCTGGCAAGCAGCGAAAGATCGACAGGTTTTGACGACAACACAAGTCCGGAGCGGGTCAGTTGATTGACCTTTACGCGCGCCGTCCCCGTGGGCAGACCACCACGTACGGATTGGATGTCCACGACACCTGAGATTGTGCCGCCCAGCCCTAAGTCGTTCATAACGACATCGACAAGCGACAACGGCATGCGTGCAAGTTTGACTTCGAGGTCGGTTTGTTCGGATCCGAACGAACCCGACGCAATCGCCCCGCCATCGGCAAAATTGATCTGGGTCGGCGCAAGTTGCCAGCCCCCGCCCTCAAGGGCGGTTAGGACCGCGCGGCGGGGCATGGTGATCTTGCGCCCTGCGAATTGACCGTCGGCTGCCAATGCAATCCTGTCGGACTGGAACTGAGCGTTCAAATCGAGTGCGAACCTGTTGCCACGACGGCCGGAAATGGCCGCATCGAGTTTCCCTACTCCATCCACCACCTCGCCCTGCGCCGCCATTCTGCCGATGAACAGTGTTCCATATTGGAGACCCTGAGCATTTGCGGAACCGGAGAATGTATAACTACCCCCACCGATTACTCCGGTGGCATCGATATCGGCGCGACCGATGGAAAGAGGAGTAGCTCCGCCGAAGTGGGCATTGCGAGCAGAGAGATCGAGATCGACGCCTTGGCCTCCCCTCCTCGGCGTCAGTGCGATCGTCCCATCCAGCCCTCCGCCAGCAAGGACCAATGCTCCCTGAGCTCCGCCCTCGACCAGGGTGAGATCACCCGACACATTGGTATCGGAAACGGTCAGGCTATCGATGTCGATGCGGGTCGGTCCGCCTTGAGGCGAATAAAGTCCCAGTGATCCGGCAAAAGGTCCTAGTACGGATCCGCCTTCGGTATCGATGGAGAACCCGTCGTCAGTGGGCGCGATGGCCAGTCGGACGTCTTCTAGGCCTGTGACCGGCCGCGCGAAGACCAGTTCCGCCGTAGGAGCGCCGTTCTCAATACGACCCTCAACTGTGAAGGGCCCGTAATCGGCATGCTCTCCGTTTCCAGCAAGGGTGGTCGTCGATCCCGAGATCCTTCCATCCATTGCCAGACGTAACTTTTGAGAATTCACCCGCAAGCGCGTGAAATCGATTGCGGCTCCGCTTCCGGTAGCCACGCCACCGCGAACCCGAACTGTTGGGCCTGCCAGGTTGGCAAGGGTCTCGTTCGTGACCGGCGAGATACGGGCATCGAGATCGGCTGCGATTTTCCATCCAGAAGGAAGGAGATCGAAATCGATCATCGCTGTTCCGCCTGCGGTCCCTACGTTGTTCAAGGCCAAGCCATCTGCGCGCACAGGGCCCCGTACTTGATAGCGGCCGGAAGCAAGGTTCCCGCGCAAAGCCAAGTTCGCAGCAAGTCCTTTGAATGCAATTCTCAGGTTGTTGCCGAGAAGCTGATTTCCCGAAAGCACAAGCTGGCCTCGCCCGTTTCCGTTCACAAGACGCGGATCCACGAGGTCATTGCCCGTCTGAATGCGCTCGACGTTCAGAGAAAGCGGAAGTGTCCAGCTATTGCCATCGTAACGGGCGGTCCCTTCCTGTCGCAGTCCGCCAATTCTTGTCGTTCCCGAAATCAGGCGCCCTACTGTCAGGTCGTGAACGATCGTGAGATCGGAGAAGCTGCCGTTCAAAGTGGCAGTCGCTTGCGCATTTTCCAAGCGAAGGCTCTCACCAAACAACGCCGGATCGCGCAATCCGACATCGATTTGGTAATCTGTTACTCTGTTTTCAGCCAGGTCGATCAGCCCTTCGCCGTCAAAGCGCAGACCTCGACCAATCAATCGTGTGCGACCATCGAATTTCCGGGCATCGATTGCTAACCGCGATTGAATGGCAACGTCTTCGCCCAGCGCATTTGCCACGGTTCCTGTCACGAAATCACTCGGGTCTACCTTACCGATCAGCCCGAAAATGCCGTCATTGGCCGTCACGCGAAGTGCGGCAATCCTTTCCTCTGGCGAGCGAACCAGCAGCCCACCTTGCCAGCGAGACCAAGTTCCATCGCCTCGCAGTTTTGCACTATAGCCCTGCGGAAGGCCGAGCATGGCTACTAGAGGGCCATCGTCGAATGCTTCTATGTCGGCGGAGAGGTCGAAATTATCGCCATCAGGTTCGGCATCGACCAGCAGCGCCAGAGTATCCCGTTCGCCAAGTCGCGCATCGCCATCGACGAACAAGCGGCGATCTTCCACCTGCACCTGAGCATTCAGGTCGACCCTTTGCGCCGTATCTCCCGCGAGCCCGGGTGCCAGCATGAGATTTTCGACTTGAAGCTTGTCGATGGAAATATCGAAGCCGGGCAAGATCGGCCCTTCTTCCTCGCTGGGAAGGAATTCAGGAAGTCGAGCAAGCGTGGCTCTGCGCGCGGATAAACTATCAATGTCGAGCCGGTTGTCTAACCAGGCCCGGGGGTTCCAGTCGATCTCGGCTTGGGGGATCGTGAGAAAAACCCCCTGAGGATCGGACAGGGTGACATCGTGCAGTACGGCATCGCCGTAAATATTACCTTCGATCCTTCCGACCCGAATAACCAGACCGTTTGGAAACGTACGCTTGCTTATCTGGCTGGCCAGAAAGCGTTCGCCCAAAGGCGTATTGAGAACGATTAGCGCCGCGATAACAAGCAGGATCGGAGCAGCGATAAGGATAACCGCCCATTTGCCGATCTTTCCAGCCCTGCTGCGTTCACGCTGCGGAGCGGCCTGCTCTCCCATATCGACGTCTGTCATCAGAATGCCTGCCCGAGCGAAACGTAAACCGCGACCGGAGCGTCATCCTCGTCGGGGGTCAATGGGACGCCGACATCGAGGCGGATCGGCCCGAAGCCGGTATGGTAGCGCAAGCCAAGGCCCGCGCCTATCTTGATATCTTCGAAATCTGGGGTTGGATCAGGTCCGACCGAGCCTGCATCGACAAATGGTACAACAGAAACGGCGCCATCGAGGAATCCCGTGCGAATTCGAGCTTCGAACGCAAGTTCCACAAGGCTACGTCCGCCGGTCGGTTCGCCCAAGTCATTGACTGGCCCGATCTTGCGGTAACCATAACCACGCACGGAACCGCCACCGCCAGCATAGAAGCGCCGTGATGGTGCGATTTCCAGCAGGTCTGCGCCAGGTATCGAACCAAAAGTTGCCCTTCCGGCGAGCACTATTCGATCTCCAAGCGACTGGTAGTAGCTGCCGTCGATCTGACTACGCACATAGAAGCTTTCGACACCATTGGTGGTCGATGCTTCGGGAGACAATCTGCCGCCAAGTCGGAACCCGCGGGTGGGGTCGAGCAAGTCATCAGTCTCGTCGAAGAGAACCGTGCCCGGAAGCGCAGCCACGAAATAGGTCTGGCGTGGTTCCACCACCCCATCAACGACTGGCGGGCGCTCTTGCGTTGCAATCAGTTCCAGCCCTGCCGACCAACTAAAGTTTTTCTGGAACAGCAAGGTCGATTTCCGCTCGAAGACACCCGTCAGTGCAATCGTGCGCGCGTCGAAAGCTGGGCTGTCGATCGTGTTGGCGTAAGCATCCAGCGTGAGGACGCGATCGCGCCCACCGAAGTTGTTCTTCCGGAATGTTACTCCGGCCAATTGCTCTTGAGTCCCCGCTATACCGCGAATGCGCAAGGAACCTTCCGGAGGAAACAGGTTGCGATGTTCCCAACTCGCTTGAACGCGGACGCCTTCTTCCGATCCATAACCAATCGCACCAGCGATCGTGCGTAGCTTGGCCCGCTGAAGTTCGACGTCCATCGCAACGACCCCAGGTTCTTCGCCAGTTGGCGGAGAAATTTCCCGTGGCGTGACGGAAACCGATGAGACCAGACCTGTAGCTGTGATTGCACGACGCAAGTCAAGCGAAAGGCTGCGCTGATAGGTGTCGCCCGGCTCGAACCGCGCAATCTTCGCGAGATGCCGACCCGACAGGAAGCCAGGCTCGCTACTGACCACTTCCCCGAAGACATATTTGCCGTTCGGCGAGACATTCATTGTCAAATCGCCTTCGACCCGCTCGTGATCGATCAGCAATTCAGGCGCATCGATAGAAGCGAAAGGATATCCGGTTTCACCCAATGCACGATCAAGATCGAATTGCTCCTGCACGATCGTATCGCTCTGCAAAAAATCGCCCGGATAAATTTCGAAAGAATCGCGTAGCTCTGCCCCATCGGGCGCTGCTGCAAGATTGCCGAGATCGACCGCACCAACCTTGTACCGCTCGCCAGGAATTATATCGAAGCGCACTGTTGGCGTTTCGGAAGCCGTTGCCTCACCCGCTTGCAAGTTACCGATCGAACGGATGACCTGTCCATCATAGTAGCCGTACACCCGAAGCAGATCACCGAGTAATTCTTCGTCTTCGCGAGCGCGGGCAGCAAGCTGTGCGAGATTGGCCTCTGAATCCTCAAGCTCTTCGATTGTCGACAGGGCTTCAAAGCGTTCCACGAAGTCTCCACGACCGGAGAAAGGCGGCTCGGTCTGTGGGAAACCCAAGACCAAGTTATCGCCGATACGGTCGGTCTCTGCCTCCTCAAACGAAACACTAGGCTGGCCCAAATCCAGGTCGGCAAATTCGATGTCTTCGTCAGGTTCGAGTGGCTGGAAATCCTCGATCGCGATATCTTCCGGCCAGGGCAGATCGAAACCTGGGGGCTGGCTAATGGGCGTGTCCGGGTCCGGCGCGTCCAAATCGGAAGATTCGATTGCTTGATCGGCACCCTGTTCAGCCCAACTGTCTGGATTTTCGACAGCCGTATCTGGAATCAGGTCTTCGAGAGATGGGTTCGACGATTGCGCATGAGCACCAACCGAGAAACCAAGCAAGGCAACCGCAGCCACACAATGCTTCAGGCTGCTCCGAAACTTCTCAATCGCGAACCTTGTACCGGAGCCTGCCGCCATCCTTGGATGGCATGGGATCGTCATTCCGCTGGCCATGAGAGCGTACGGAGTCCTCAATGAGGCGCTTTTGCTCAAGATCGGGAAAGCGCTCCCACCCGAGGCGAGTGAGGCGCTCGAGCGGGCGATACCGGACCTTGTATTGCATACGGTCCGACCCTTCGACCCAATAGCCGAGGTATACATAAGGCAGCCCGCTGTCCGCAGCACGCCTGATGTGGTCGAGAATAATGTAGTTCCCAAGCCCGGATCGATCCTCAATTTCAGGGTCATAAAAGCTGTAGATCATCGACAGCCCATCACCCTGCACATCTGTGAGACATGCACCGACCAGACGACCCGGCTCGGCACCTACTCCCGTCTCCCGATATTCAACGACATAGCTCGATACGGGCGTATGTTCCACCATATCGGCAAAATCTGATTCGTCCATCTCCGCCATGCCTCCACCGGGGTGTCGTGCGGCGAGATATTTCCTTAATAAGGCGTATTGTTCTTCGGTAGCCCAAGGCCGGCATTCGGAAACGACAAGATCGTCGTTGGATTTCAGAGTGCGTTTCTGGCTGGAAGACGCCCTGAATTCATCGGCAACCACGCGAACGGAAACGCACGCCTGGCAGTCCAGGCAGGATGGACGATATGCCACGGTCTGGCTGCGACGAAAACCGATCCGGCTTAGCGCCTCGTTCAATTCATCTGCAGATTCGCCGCGCAGTTCCGTGAAGACCTTTCGCTCGCTCCTGCCCGGCAGGTACGGACACGGCGCCGGGCTGGTCACGAAAAACCGGGGGAATCGAATAGGTGCCGTCACGGCTGCGGATCCTTTTGTTGCTACGAACTCTATTCGTGAACAACTCCGTTATGCATGACGCGGGTCCAGGTTAAAAGACTCTTAACCATGAAAATTGGCCACTGGGCGCGAGTCGCACCTAGAGGCCAAAAATGCTTTGAATTTTGAAGTGAGCTTCAGGCGAGTTCAGCCAGCTCGACATTATAGCCTTTGCCTTCAAGTGCCTTCACCAGTCGATCGATCTGCGGAGCATCACGCGCTTCGCATTCGATTTCGGTGATCAAACCTTTGGCAGGTAAGGTCGTAAAGATGCGCTGATGATAAATTTCGATGATGTTGACATTGTGCTCGTTAAATTCACGCATGACCTTGAACAGGGCACCTGGACGGTCCTGAAGAGTGATGCGTAGGCGGGCAAGCCTCCCCGAACGCGCAAGGTCGCGCACCAGCACGTTGGCAAGGAGGCGTGTATCAATGTTCCCACCGCACAATACGAGCCCGACGGTTTTGCCAGCGAATTTCTCGGGATTGGATAACACCGCCGCGAGGCCAGCAGCACCGGCCCCCTCTACCACGGTCTTCTCAATCTGGAGAAGCAGCGACACGGCATGCTCGAGATCCGCTTCTTCGACGAGAAGCACTTCGTCGACCAATTCTGAGATGATCTGCCGCGTGAATGCGCCGGGTTCCTTGACCGCAATTCCTTCAGCCAGCGTGTCGCCACCACAAGGCAGAACATCTCCCGTCACAGCAGAATACATTGAGGGATAGAGCTTTGCCTGAACCCCTATCATGTGGATGTCGGGGTTGAGCGCCTTGGCGACCGTCGCCATTCCGCTCATCAGTCCACCTCCCCCGATCGGCACGACAAGATAGTCGAAGTCGAGCTTTTGCTCGAGCATCTCGAGGGCGACTGTGCCCTGTCCAGCGGCAACCTTGGGATCGTCGAAAGGATGAACGAAAGTCAGACCGCGTTCTGCTTCCAGTGCACGCGCATGTTCATACGCTTCATCGAAAGTTTCGCCGAACAGTACCACGTTGCCGCCGACGCTTTCCGTCTGCATGACCTTAACGCTCGGAGTAGTCGAGGGCATGACGATGGTTACGGGCACACCTAGCCGCCTTCCATGGTAGGACAGGCCCTGAGAATGATTTCCAGCCGAAGCCGCAATAACGCCCTTTGCTCTTTGCTCTCCCGATAATTGCTCCAAGGCGTTGAGCGCGCCGCGCTCCTTGTAAGCGGCGGTGAACTGATGGTTTTCGAATTTCAGCCAGATGTCAGCGCCTGAAATATCGGACAGTGTGATAGAACGCATCATCGAGGTCTTGACCACGGCGCCATCAATGCGCTGGGCTGCCTCTCGCACATCGGCCAAGGTAAGAAGCTCGCGCGCGTCCTGATCGGCGCGCAGGGTTGATGCCTGTGTCATGGCGGCTGCCCCTAGTGGGTCGCAGACAACGGCGCAATTGCCGAAAGGGTTTGCGCGCGCCAAGCTATGCCTTATCGCGCATATCAGACCTACCGACTTGGGATCGCCTTGATGAAATTAAAACTCGCTACCGCTCTTCTCGCTTCGGCTATTGCAATGCCTCTGCAAGCTGATGTGCTGGTAGATAATGTGGACGGCGTCACACTTGACGAGGGTGGCAAGGTCACGCGCTTCGAGGCCCTTGTCATTGATGATGAGGGCCGGGTTTCGCAAGTCCTTCGCCGCGGCCAAGAGCGTCCGCGTACGGAATATCGGGAAGACGGCGAAGGCAGGATCATGATCCCAGGCATGATCGACGCGCACGTTCATGTCATGGGTGTGGGCTTCGGGGCGCTGACTCTCGATCTGTCTGACACCAACTCGTTGGAAGAAGCGCTTCAGAAAATCCGGACCTTTGCTGCCGAAAACGAATCCCGGCCGTGGATACTCGGGCGGGGTTGGAATCAGGAAAGATGGGGTCTCGGCCGCTTCCCGACGGCCGCCGAACTGGACAGCGCGGTGAGTGATCGACCTGTGTATCTTCAACGTGTGGACGGGCACGCCGGCTGGGCCAACAGCCTTGCCTTGCAAGCAGCAGGCATCACATCCGATACCAAATCCCCGAGCGGTGGCCGGATCGAAAGACTTGCCGACGGCAAGACCCCGTCCGGCGTGTTTGTGGACGCCGCAGAGCAACTTATGAATTCGGCAATTCCCGCACCGCGACCGAACGAGCGCGACTTGGCTTTTGCAGAAGCCCAGAAAGTCTTTCACCGGCAAGGTATCACCGCTGTTGCCGACATGGGCACGAGTATCGAAGACTGGCAGGCGTTTCGCCGTGCTGGCGACAACGGTTCGTTGACGCTTCGGATAATGAGCTACTCTGCTGGTATCGATGAAGCTCTGCTCATCGCGGGCGCGAACCCGTCGCCCTGGCTTTATGATGACAAGCTACGGCTAAATGGCGTGAAGCTCTATCTCGATGGAGCGTTGGGCAGCCGCGGAGCGTGGCTTAAGGAGCCTTACAGCGACGATGCCGGAAATCGCGGACTTCCGCTGATGGCGCCTGCCCAGCTCCGCAATATCCTGGTCCGCGCGGCACAAGGCGGCTTCCAGCCGGCAATCCATGCTATTGGAGACGCTGCTAACGCTGAAGCGGTTAACGCCGTAACTGAAATCGCAGAAAGCTTCCCTCAGGATCTTCGTTGGCGCATCGAGCATGCACAAATCATCGACCCAGCAGATCTTTCGAAATTCTCCAACCACGGGATCATCGCCAGCATGCAACCTGTCCACCAGACAAGCGATATGTATATGGCTGAAGCACGCCTCGGACAGGATGGGCTTGGCGGGGCCTACGCTTGGAACACCATTCTCGAATTGGGCGGAAAGCTGGCCTTCGGCTCTGATGCTCCAGTGGAATCGGCCGATCCGTTCGCTGGCTTCGCTGCCGCAATTACGCGAAGCAATTCCGCTGGCGAACCCTTCGGTGGCTGGCAACCGAACGAGAGAGTAAGCCGAGAGGAGAGCTTCGCTGCCTTTACCGCAGACGCGGCCTACGCAGGATTTGCCGAGGGACGCTTCGGCCGTTTGATACCCGGTGAACGCGCTGACTTTGTTCTGGTAGACACCGATCCGCTCATGGCCACGCCCGAAGAAATTCGACAGACCCGAGTATTTGAAACGTGGGTGGGCGGTCGCAAGGTCTACGACGCGGACTGATCGCCTTCGGACTCCGCTGGCACCTCTGCCTCAATCTTGGTCTTTGCATCGCGCCGGTCGAAAACGCGCATCAACAGCAGAGAACCTTCAAATAGCAGCAGCAAAGGGATGGCCAGGAGCAATTGCGACCCTGGATCGGGCGGGGTTATCACTGCGGAAAGTGTTACGACAAAAACGATCACGTAACGCCGCGCGCCAGCCAATTGGCTACGCGTGACAATTCCCGCGCGATGAAGGAGCAACAGCAAGACCGGCAGCAGGAAGCTCATCCCGAAGGCCAAGATAAACTGCATCACCAGACCAAGGTACTCGTTCGCCGTGGGCAAAGCCTGGATTTCCAGGCCCCCGGCCGTCCCTTCGAATCCGAGAAACCAGGTAAAGGCAGTGGGCATAACAACAAAGTAAGCGAGCGACGCCCCGGCGAGAAAAAGGAACGGCGTTGCAAGCAAAAATGGGAGGAAAGCCTTTTTCTCCTTTGCGTACAGCCCCGGAGCGACAAACGCCCAAAGCTGATTGGCGATATAAGGAAACGAAAGGCAGAAGCCGGCAAACAAGGCGACCTTCAATTCCACGAAAAAGACTTCGTAAAGCTTGGTGAAAATCAACTGGCCCTCCCCCTCCGGAAAGGCCTCCTTGAGTGGTTGGATCAGAAAGCCGAGAATATCGTCTGCAAAATACAGACAAACCCCGAAAGCAACAACGAGCGCCGCGACGCAGCGTACAAGCCGCGATCGCAACTCGATCAGGTGATCCAGCAGGGGCGCCTGCGTATCATCTATGTCCCTAAGCTGGAAAGCCATCAGCTATCCTTATTGGTCTCGTCGAACGGCAGGCCCGGCTCTTCACTCGATTGCCCCTCTTCGGTGCGAGGTGAAGCGGGTCGATCAACCTTGTTTACCAGTGCTTCAGCGCTGACGTTCGATCCACTCCGCTCGGCGCGTTCAGGGGCCAGCGGCTCCATGCCCTCACCAGAAGGCAGTATGTTGTCGGGAGCTCCACCCTCCGGTTCGCTACCGGTAGGATACTTGGCCATAATTTCCTTATTACGCTGAGACCACTTTTCTTCCATGTCCTCGATCTCGGCCTGACGAACCATTTCGTCGATGCCAGAGCGAAAATGAGAGGAAATGCGGCGCAGCTTACCGATCCAGCGGCCAGCAGTGCGCATGGCAGCGGGCATATCCTTGGGTCCAATCACTAGGATTGCGACCACCACGATAACCAGTAATTCGGCCGCGCCGACGTCAAACATGGCCTAACGGCTCTTCAGCGATATCACTTGGTCTCTGACGGTTTTTTGACCTGATCTTCGGTCAGCCCATCATCTGCTGGCTTCGCATCATGCGCGATTTGCTTGGCCGGCTTCGTCTCTTCTTCATTCATTCCTTGCTTGAAGCTTTTGATGCCTTTGCCGAAATCACCCATCATTTCCGAAATTCGCCCGCGTCCGAATAGAACGAGGATCAGAATGGCGATGATGACGAGTTGCCAAGGGCCGAGCGACATTGTGAATACCTTCCAAGCGGATGCGTTTGATCACAAGTATAGGCGCCCTTTGTGGCGAATGCCAGTCAGGCTTAAAGAGAGGATTCCTCGGCCTCTGCATCAGGTTCGGAGCCCTCGCCCATCAACTCCTCGTAAGCATCCTCGACCGGATCCAGAAGACCTGTCGCACGCAATTCCGCAATCCCCGGCAGGTCCTTACGGCTAGTCAGGCCGAAATGATCGAGGAAATCCGGAGTTGTCGCATAAATTGTCGGTCGACCGGGGACCTCCCGCCTGCCAGCGATCTTGACCCAGCCGGCCTCCATCAAGACATCAAGTGTGCCGCCGCTCGTCTGCACGCCTCGTATCGATTCGATTTCGGCACGACTTGCGGGCTCGTGATAGGCGATGATTGCAAGAACTTCGGTCGCAGCTCGAGAGAGTCTGCGCACTTGCTCGCGCTCCTTACGAAGCAGATGGGCCAGATCTGATGCTGTTTCGAAATGCCAGCGCATCCCTCGCTGGACGAGGCGTATCCCCCGGCTCTCATAAAAGGCAGCAAGAGCTTTCAAACTTTCGCGCACACGACCTTTATCGACGTCGCCAAGGAACCCCGCCAAGGCCTCCACGCTCATCGGTTCTTCAGCCGCGAAAAGAGCTGCTTCTATTGCGCGTTCCAACTGGTTCACCTTGCCCGCCGTAGCCGCATCGGCCCAAAAGTCTCGTCTTGGTCGATTTCCGCCCTGCCAAGCCTAGCCAATTCGAGAGCCGCCACAAAACTCGAAGCTAGTGCCGACTTTCGTAATCGCGGCTCCGCGTGTGGGGGAAGGAATTCGCGCAACTCCATCCATTCCAGAGTGACCCCGAGCATATTTGAGACCCGATCAAGCGCTGATTCGAGCGTCATCACAGGCCGTTCCCGAACCATATGGACCGCAGGAGCGGTGCGTGCTTTCACCCGACCATAAGCCTCGATCAGCGCGAACTGATCACTGTCCCAGCAGGTCTTGCGGACAATGTCCAAGCCTTCCGGGCTCCCACGAAGAAACACGTCCCGCCCGATCCGGTCGCCGCCCATCAGCCGTGCTGCAGCCTCTCGCATTGCATCCAGTCGTTGCAATCGCAACTGGAGCTTCAGCGCCAGTTCTTCAGGGCTTGGATCTTCCTGCTCCTCCTTCGGCAGGAGCATAGCTGACTTGAGATACGCAAGCCACGCTGCCATCACGAGATAGTCGGCCGCAACCTCCAGCTTGAGCGCCTCCGCCTGATCGATGTATTCGAGATATTGCTCGACCAGAGACAGAATGGATATCTCTCGCAGGTCCACTTGCTGGCGCCTTGCGAGGTCGAGCAACAGATCGAGCGGACCTTCCCAGCCCCCGAGTTCCAGATAAAGAGCGTCAGTATCGCTCCCGTCTTCCATGGAATGGCCTTCCTGTTCGCGGTCAGCTTGTTCAAGCTCGGCGAACGGAAGGCCGTTGCTCATGCCAACTGTTCCGTCAGAGCCAGAAGATCATCGCGTTTTGCAAGAAGGTCACCCATATCGATTGCGTCCGGCTGCTCACCCATGGCGTTGTGAACGCAGTCTAGGCGGCGCGTACTGGTGTCCGACATGTCGGGAAACCGCTCGGCAATCTGCCGCTGCTCGGCCATGTTCGCCCAGCAATTGAGGATGATGTCACAGCCGGCGGCCAGTGCAGCGGCCCCGCGGTCGGGTATGCTGCCCTTCAGCGCTTGCATGTCGATGTCGTCGGTTAGCAAGAGCCCGTCGAAACCGATCCTGCCGCGGATGATCTCTTCGATCACCCGGTCTGATAATGTCGCCGGATTATCCTTGTCCCACGCAGTGAAGACGATGTGGGCGCTCATGCCGAGCTGGTGATGCGCCAGGGCCTGGAAGGGTTCGATATCCTTTTCGAGCTCTTCATCGCTGGCCGTTACTACGGGCAGCTCCTTGTGGCTGTCCGATGTCGCCCGTCCATGCCCGGGCATGTGTTTGAGACAGCCTACGACGCCGCCCCTTGTCATGCCCTCGAGTACCGCGCGGCCCAGCGCCGCCACCTGCACCGGCTCGCTGCCGAGAGCGCGGTCACCTATGACATCGTCGGTTTCGGGTCGCCGGACATCGAAGGGAGCGTGGAAGTCCACCGTCACGCCTACCAGCGCGAGCTCCCGCGCCATCGCTTCCGCATTTACGCGAGCCGCTTCGATCGCAGAGGCTGGCGCAATCTCGTACAGCTTGGCGAACGCTTCCCCGGCGGGATATTTCGGCCACTCGGGCGGCTTCATCCGCGCCACACGTCCGCCTTCCTGATCGATCGATATAATCAACCGCTCCCGCCCGTGAATGGCGCGTAGATCGTCGGTCAGTCTCCGCATCTGCTGGCGGTCGATGCAATTTCGGCCGAACAGAATATAACCAGCCGGATCTGCCTCGCGGAAGAATGCGCGCTCGTCCGGCGAAAGGTCCGGGCCTGAGATACCGAAAATGGCAGGTGTCATGTCAGCAAAACTGCGATCTTTCTGCGCTCGTGCCAAGGAAGCATGAGTCAGCAGGTGTGGAAATCGGGGCGAAAGTCTTTTCGGTTCTGGCTATTTTACGAAGCAGGCCAATCCATCGTTCTGAAGGCGATCACAAAGCGACCGCGCTTCTGATTTGCCACCGGTCAAGGCCTGGAGGCGATAGACAGTCCCAATGTCGACCTGCGCTTCGACCACACGGTGCCGTACGCCGTTCAACACTTCGGTTTGCCGCAGGAGGCGTCCCCAAGCCTCTTCGGCATCGCCGCGCTTGGGATAAGCACCAACCTGCACACTCGTTCCCGCAGCAGGTTCCGGGCTACGGGGGCCTTCATTCATGGTCGTAGAAAGAGACGGTGATGCTGGCTCGGCTGCCGGCTTCACGGGTGCTTCCGCCGTTGACTTGTCGGCCAACTTGCTTTCGCGCCGCTTTCCTTCTCCCACGGCGAAGCTGGTGTCACCGGTACCAGCGTATTCCTTGCCACCGGGATTTTCGGGCCGGGTTTTATATGGCTCTGTCGGCGCCTCGACCACACTGCCATCCGCAGGCGGTTCATCGCTGGTTGCACCCAAGGCGAACCATGCAGCTCCGACGAGAACAGCTACGAACAACAGCGAGAACGCGCCAATCATGACGAGCCGCGAAGTGGCAAAGCCAGCTTCTCGCTCGTCCTCGTCCTCCGATTCCAGCCACGGGAGACGCTCGTCGCTTTCGATCAGTTCAAGATCGGTGCCGCCCCAATCTTCCCCGTGCTCGTAGGGCGCTCTCGCCATTGCCTTACATCTCCTCGACTGCCTCGACACCTAATATGCCGAGACCATTGCGGATCACCTGCCCGACTTGCGCCGCCACGAAGAGGCGCGCTGCGGTCAGCTCGGCATCACTCTCCTGAATGATCCTTTTCGCAGGATCATCATTACCCGCATTCCAGAAGCTGTGGAAGGCCGCTGCAAGGTCGCCGAGGAAGAAGGCAATGCGATGCGGCTCGCGAGCCTTTGCAGCCGCCTCTACCACGCGCGGGAATTGCGCAGCTTCGCGAACCAGAGCAATCTCGTCCGCCCCAAGTCGATCGAGGTTCGCGTCACTCGGCTCCACGCCCGCCTTGCGCAGCGTAGAGCGTATGCGCGCGTGGGCATATTGGAGGTAGAAGACCGGATTGTCCTTCGACGCTTCGACAACCCTTGCGAAATCGAATTCCATCTGGGCTTCGGGCTTTCTGGTCAGCATGGTGAAACGCACCACGTCCTTGCCCACTTCGTTGACCACGTCCGCGAGCGTTACGAAAGTGCCCGAACGTTTGGACATCTTAACCGGTTCGCCATTGCGGACCAGATTGACCATCTGCACCAGTTTCACATCGAAAGGCACATCGCGCCCGGCGCCCTTGGTAAGCGCGGCGACTGCTGCCTTGATCCGCTTCACCGTACCGGCATGGTCGGCGCCCCAGATGTCGATCAGCGCGTCCGCCGTTTCCGCCTTTTGGAAGTGATACGCCAGATCTGCACCGAAATAGGTCCACGCCCCGTTCGACTTCTTGATCGGGCGGTCCTGATCATCGCCGAACTCGGTCGACCGGAAGAGCGGAAGCTCAACCGGCTCCCAGTCTTCGGGCGGCGCCTTTCCTTTCGGGGCCTCGAGCACACCGTCATAGACGAAGCCGTGTTCGCGAAGCCAGGCCTCCGCCTCTTCGGGCTTACCCGCGGCCTGAAGCGTCGCTTCCGATGAAAACAGATCGTGATGGATGCCAAGAAGCGAGAGATCCTCGCGGATCATGTCCATCATTGCGGCAACCGAACGCTCACGGAACAGGTCCAGCCAATCGCTTTCCGGCGCACCCTTGTATGCGTCACCGAACTCCTGTGCGAGGCGCTCCCCAACCGGCTTCAGATAGTCTCCCGGATAAAGCCCCTCCGGAATGGCGCCGATGTCTTCGCCAAGCGCTTCGAGATAGCGGAAATGCGCAGACCGCGCGAGAACGTCCACCTGTCCGCCAGCATCGTTGACGTAATATTCGCGAATGACCTTGTGGCCGGAAAACTCCATCAGACCGGCCAGCGCGTCGCCAACTACAGCGCCGCGGCAATGCCCCATATGCATGGGCCCGGTTGGATTGGCGGAGACATATTCGATATTTACGACCTGTCCGCCGCCGATTTGAGACCGGCCGTATCCATCGCCAAGCGAGGCGATCGCCTCCAGTTCGCGCAGCCACGCAGTGTCTGAAAGGCGAAGGTTGATAAACCCGGGGCCCGCAATGGCCGCTTCAATAATGTCGGGATCGCGGTTCAGGTGAGCGATGATCATTTCCGCCAGAGCACGCGGATTGGTCTTCGCCTGCTTGGCGAGTACCATTGCGGCATTCGTGGCGAGATCGCCATGCGAGGGATCGCGCGGCGGTTCTACCGTCACGCCCGAACGGTTTGTTTCCGCGGGAAGGTGGCCTTCCATCTCGAGGGCGTTGAGAACGGCGTCAATTCGCGCCGTAAAACCGGCGTGCAAAGTCTGGATGTCGGACATAGCAGCGCGCCTAGACGAACGACGCAAAATGGCAAGATGCTAAGCGTTCGGCTGGCAGGCCGAGAGACCCTAGCGGGTTGCGTTATAACGCAATTCGTCCTGTGTCAGCTGGAAGCCCACGAGCAGTTCGAAAGTCGCGCGCTGGACCGCTGCGCGTACTTCTGGGTCAGCCAGCGGGTCGACGGCAGCGTCCGGATCGCCAGCCTCGCGCTTGCGCGTGATCTTCTCGCGGATATCTTCGGGAAGGGTCGCATCGGCACGATTGACGTATGCGCCAGCCTTGCCGCTTGCCATTGCGCGCTCCTCACCATCAGCAAAATTGACAGTTACCGTTCCGACCTGTTTCGAGATGACCGCGCTTCCGCCGCGCAGAACGGAGGAGAAATACGGTATCTCTACCGAGCGTGCCCCGCTGGTATCGCTGCGCCGCGCGACCACATTGAAAGTCGCTTCGGTATATACTCGTTCGCCCGTCTCGTTGCAGGTCGAGCTAAGGTCCGTCATCGAGGCAGTGACATCGAGATCTGCCAGCGTACGGGAAGTCGGGCTGCGAAATAGCGTGATGTCGCCAGTGTAATCGGGGATGCCAACGGCCGGGCAAGTCGTACGGACCGCGGTTATCCCTGCGCCACCACCATCAACCACCAGTTCACCAGAGGTTTTGCAACCTGCCAATACAAGGCCAAGTCCCAGGGCAGTCAGGAGGCGAGTACGGGTGATCATGTTGGCGGCATTCCTCATGTGTTCGTATGCGTACCCTGCGGCACGGCTCGCGTCCCCTAGCTTGACGCGATGCAAAGCGCTAGGGGGGCTCATATGAACGCTCCCTTTCAATCCCCGAATGACGATGGTCGGGCGAACGATCAACGCTTGCCTCTCAAATTGCTTATCGCCGCACCTCGCGGGTTCTGCGCCGGCGTCGACAGGGCGATCGAGATCGTGGAGCGCGCGCTCGAGAAATATGGCGCGCCCGTCTATGTCCGCCATGAGATCGTGCACAATCGCTACGTAGTCGACTCATTAAAGGCGAAGGGCGCAATTTTCGTCGAAGAGCTGAGCGAGGTGCCCGACGACGTGCCGGTCGTATTTTCCGCGCACGGCGTGCCCAAATCCGTTCCTGCCGAAGCGGACCGGCGCAAGCTCCTTTATGTCGACGCGACCTGCCCGTTGGTCAGCAAGGTTCACAGGCAGGCCGAGCGCCAGATCGAAAAGGGCCAGCACATCCTTTTCATCGGTCACGCCGGGCATCCGGAAGTGGTCGGGACGATGGGACAAGTGCCTGAAGGCCAGATTTCATTGGTCGAAACCTTGGACGACGTTGCGAAGCTGCCGTTCACGCAGGACGATGATCTGTCGTACCTAACGCAGACAACGCTCTCGGTAGACGATACGCGCGAAATTACCGAAGCACTGGAAGCGCGCTTCCCGCAGATCGTCGCGCCCAAGGCGGAAGACATTTGCTACGCTACCAGCAACCGCCAGGCAGCGGTCAAGATTATTGCACCTGCTTGTGATCTTGTGCTGGTAATCGGAGCGCCGAACTCCTCGAATTCTGTAAGGCTCGTCGAAGTGGCTGAGCGGCTTGGAACCGACGCGCGCCTCATCGAACGCGCTGATGAAATTCAGGCTGATTGGCTTGATGGCATCGGCACTATGGGGCTGACTGCGGGGGCTTCCGCCCCGGAAACACTCGTGCGCGAAGTAGTGGATCGTCTCTCTGAATGGCGCGTAGTCGAAGAAGAGCCGGTCGCCGCCGCCGAGGAAAACATGGTGTTCAAACTGCCACGCCAACTTACCGAATAGGTGGCTGTCTACACTCACCTCGGGGCGGAAGACTTTGCTCGCCTGATAGCGGAATACAACGTTGGCGACCTGGTCTCTGCCAAAGGAATTGCCGAGGGAGTTTCCAATTCCAACTGGCTGATCGAGACCACGCGCGGACGGTACATTCTGACGATGTATGAGCGGCGCATAGATGTGTCGCAGCTGCCTTTCTTCTTGGGACTGCTGGATCATCTGGCGCAATCGGGCTGTGCGGTGCCAGCGACCATCCATGATCGCAATGGCGCTGCATACCGGGAAATCGATGGGAAAGCCGTTGCTCTCATCGAATTTCTTCCGGGCGTTTCTCCCACTCGCCCTACCCCCGATCAAGCTGAAGCGGTGGGGGCCGCATTGGCGAGAGTACACATCGCAGGACTGACCTTCGGTGAGAAGCGAGAGAACGACCTCGCCCCGAAGGACACGGCAGCAATATTGCGCGCTTGCGATCCTGCTGTGCTTGCGGGCATCGATGGACAGCTAACCAGAGTTGCCGCTCGCGCCGACGACGTTGTCGCACGATGGCCTCGTTCTCTGCCGTGCTCCATCATCCATTCCGATCTTTTTCCCGACAACGTCCTGCTGCTGGACGGAAAGGTCTCGGGTATGATCGACTTCTATTTCGCAGCCTATGATATGATGGCTTACGATCTCGCCGTTACGCATGCTGCCTGGTGCTTCGATACGGACGGCATGAACTTCGATCGGGCCGTCGGCAACGCACTTCTGTCCGGTTACGAAGCCATCCGTCCGTTGACCGACGCCGAGCGCGAAGCTCTTCCCATTCTCGCCCAGGGCGCTTGCCTGCGCTTTGTCGCAAGCAGAGCTGAAGATTGGATCGAAACACCTGCCGATGCGCAGGTGCTGCGCAAGGATCCTCTCGATTTCCTTCGGCGGTGGGATTTCTACGCTGAAAAAGGCCAGGCTGCGTTTGCCTGATCGCGATCGCGCGTTAAGGCATCCGCGATGAAACGGATTGAAATTTTCACTGATGGTGCCTGCAAGGGCAACCCAGGACCCGGCGGCTGGGGCGCCCTGCTGCGCATGGGAGAGCATGAAAAGGAACTATCGGGCGCCGAACCGCAAACTACCAACAACCGCATGGAAATGACGGCTGCGATCAGGGCCCTGGAAGCGCTGAAGGAGCCGTGCCAGATCACTCTCCACACCGACAGCACCTATCTCATCGATGGCATCACCAAATGGATCCACGGTTGGAAGAAGAAGGGCTGGAAGAATGCTGCGAAGAAGCCTGTCGTCAATGAAGACTTATGGCGCAAACTAGACGATCTGCGCAGTAAGCACGAGATCGACTGGAAATGGGTGAAAGGTCACTCGGGCCACCCCGAAAACGAACGCGTCGATCAGCTAGCCAGTGACGCAGCCGACGAAATTGGCATGCGCCACCGCACCTAGAGGAAGCGGGATGGATCGTACTTTGATGCGTCCAGCCCGGCTGTCATCTGATCGCGCGGTTCACCAAGGAGCAGCTGTGCGGCAAGCCTGGCCGCAGCCGGCGAAGTCTGGATACCAAAACCGCCCTGCCCTGCGAACCAGGCAAAGCCTTCCACAAATGGATCGAACCCATAGACCGGCAAACGGTCAGGAGCGAAACTGCGCAGCCCTGCCCAGCGTTTCTCTACAGCTTCAATCCGCAAATCGACGACCTGCTCCAAACGGTGAATTGCAGTAGCGACAGCCAGCTCTTCCGGTGCGGCGTCGCATGGTTTGCTGGGCTCTTCATCATGGGGGCTAACCCAAAGACGGCCACCGTCCGGCTTGAAATAGAATTGGCCCGATATGTCGAGCACCAGAGGCTGATCCGATGCGGGCGCCGGTTCGGTACGAAGCTGGACGACCGTACGAAGCAGAGGCTGGATGCTGATAGGCCTGGCCCCCGCCGCGACCGCAACCCCATCCGCCCAAGCCCCTGCTGCATTGACGAGCACCGAAGCCCTAAAGCTGCCTGCTTTCCCGCAATCCAAAGTCCATACGCCCTCGGCACGCGATGCAGCCTGTAATGCTGCGCGACATTTCAAATCCACAGCCGTTGCTCGCGACAGAGCAAGGAAGTGCGCGTGCAGGCTGGCCACGTTTATATCTGCGCACGCCGGTTCCCAAATACCGTGCGTCCACTCGCTGCGAAGGCTTGCGATATGCGCCTTCAGTATCGGTTCCCCCACTCTCTCGATCCCGGCCCCGGTACCGGAGAAGCGATCCATGAAACGGGCGAGCTTAGCCTCATCGGCATCCCGCCCGATATAGAGAGCGCCGCGCCGCGTGAGAAAACCGTTTTCCTGCAGATAATTGCCCGATGCCAAGGTAAGCGGGACAATATCCGGCCCACCATAGCATTCGTCCCAGAATGCCGCGGATCGACCAGTCGCATGATAGCCCGGCTGATCCTCGCCTTCTAGAAGGAGAACGCTAACTCTTCGCTCGCCAAGTTCAGCGGCAAGACTAGCGCCGGCAATTCCGGCACCCACGATGGCAAAATCGTAGATCATCACTTTTGACGGGGCGCCAACCGGTCGAGGAATTCCGAGATCACGTCCATAGCCCGACCTCTGACGGCAGGAACTTCGCGCAGGATTTCATGATGCGCTTCCTCTCCGAATGAAGCCAACTTTCCGTGCGGCAAACGCTCGGCGGCTCGAACCGCTGCCTCATGTTTCACTAGTTTATCATTAGAAGTGGAAACGATCAGTATTGGAACATGTACTTTCTCCAATGCCCCGGCTGCTTGCAGTGTACTGGTTGAGGCGTAAGCTCTCTCTACCCATCCCCAGCTTCCCGGTCCCATCGTCAAATAAGGCCGGTGCTCGCGCCAGTATAATTCGTCCTCATAACGCGCATCGTCATGCGTCAGAAGATCACGCCTTCTTGCTGGCATCTCGCCGGGTTTCTCGCTCCATTTCCAGGCAGGTCGTTTAGGGGAGCCAATGCGGGCCATTACGCGCGAAATCGCATGCAAAATCGAAAGCGGCAGCGGCGGTCCGGTCATTTGCAGCATGGGAGCCGAAAGAATCACGGCATCCGGATCGACGGCCTCTTCGATGAGTGCGCGAGTTACGATGTGCCCTCCCATTGAATGGGCGATCAGCACATGGGGACCGGAGGTATCTTTCTTCCACTGCTTCCAAAAATGAGCAAGATCGGCCACCCAATCACCGAAATCCTTTATGTGGCCGGTTACCTCGTCGTCCCCCAGCCGACCAGAGCCGCCCTGTCCACGCCAATCTGCGGCGGTAACTTTCCATCCGGCCCGATGCCATTCCTCGAGGCTTTCGAGATACTTTTCATAAAAGTCCGCTCGCCCGGGAAGAAAAAGGATCGAGCCCCGCTCCCCGCTTCCCCCACCTGGCCAGTCTATCCGGCGAATTTCATGACCGTCCTCGCCAAGCCAAACACTTTCTATTGCGTGGCCCGGGATCTTGCGGCGATCGATCGGTTCGTCGCCTTGTGAAGTAAGCGAGGCAGGAATTGAAACCTCCGTTTAGCGCGTTCCACATGGTTACTTTTTGGTAAGCATGTTTCTGTAGGCATACCGTTCGAGAAAAGTTCGGGACGGTGCAATGGACCATGTGATTTTCACCTATGTGTTGCTCGGCGCCTTGGCAATGGCGCTGATAGTGGCTGCTTTCACCGATCTGAAAAGCAGGATCATCAGCAACAAACTGAATATCGCTATCGCTGCAGGGGCGCCGTTCTTTTGGTGGGCAACAGGTTTGGAACTGTGGCCCGGTGCCGCCCTCCAACTCGGATTGGCTGCAATCACCTTTGCTATCTGTGCCCTCTTCTTTGCCATTGGACAGATGGGTGGCGGCGACCTCAAGCTTCTTACGGTGCTAGCGCTCTGGTTTCCGCCTACACAGTTCGTGAGCTTGGTATTGATAATGGCCATGGTTGGCTGGGTGCTGACCCTGGTTATGGGGATATGGGGCGTGTCCCGCTCTAACATAGTAGGAGCAAGGCCCGTCCGTGACACGGCAATCCTGATCGGATGCACGCTGATAGCTGCCCTTTTCGCCAGCTCCATACTGGGCGGCCCTAAGCTTTCGTTGCCGCTGGCGCTAAGCGAATCAGTTGGCGGGAGTGTCGCCTTGGCTCTGGTGCCGATCGCGATACTCGCCATCGTTACCCTCGCATCAATCCGTATCATTCGGCGGCACAAGCATCAGCCGCGCATTCCCTACGGTCTCGCGATCTCGATGGCCGGGCTTTGGGTCGTGGCTGCAGCACTTCGCCCCGAAATAACGCCCATTCTGGCGAGCTGAAACGCGATTTTAACCAATCACCTCGTACGCAGAAAACCATACCCGCCCGCTTTCGAATCTCACGGGCCAAATGAGAGGGCTGACAAGCCATGGATAGGAAGAAACTGGTTCTGCTGGTAAGCGCACTGATCGTTGCGGTCGGTACTGCTCTCATTGCCCGCAGCATATTTGCAGGCGCGGCTGCTCCTAAAGCCGAGGCCGCTGCCGTTGTAGAATCGCAAGGCCCCAAGGTGCTCGTAGCACAGCGAGCTCTGCCGATCGGCACGATCATCACGGCAGACGCGATCGGTTATCAGCTGTGGCCGAAGGAGCTTGTGCAGGATGCCTACTTCCTCGACGGCGAAGCAGACGTAACCCAACTCATCGGGACAGTGGTACGTCACCCAGTTACCGCGGGCGAACCAGTCACCCAAGGTTCGCTTGTCAGCCCTGGCGATCGCGGATTTCTCGCCGCCGCACTTACTCCCGGCATGCGCGCCATTACTGTGCCTGTTGATGTAAAAGCAGCCGTAGCCGGCTTCGTCTTCCCTGGAGACCGCGTCGATATGGTTCTGACGCAGTCAGTTTCGGGTGAAGGCGGAGCACTCAAGGTTTCAGAAACAATCCTGCGTAATCTCCGCATCTTGGCAACCGATCAATCGACCAGCCAAGAAACCGTGGAGGGCCAAACCCGTGTGAAATCCTATCGTACCGTTACGCTGGAAGTTACACCCCAAATTGCTGAGAAGGTAGCCGTGGCGCAGACCCTTGGTTCATTGAGCCTTGCTCTTCGTCCTTTAGCCGACAGCCACAGCGAACTCGAGCGGGCCATTGCGTCTGGCGAACTTGTAATCCCTGAAGGGACCTCGCCCGCTGAAGAGGAGCAACTGTTACGCGAGGTTTCAAGTCGCCCCGATGACGGCAAAAGCACTTTTGTTACCGGCGGTGATGTGTCTCGCTTCCAGAGAAGTTCGATGCCTGCACAGGGTCGCGCCCCAGCTGGCGGTGGTGAGAGCTACGCCGCTCCGGTTCGTCGTGGTCCTATGGTCACAGTAACGCGCGGTAAAAAAAGCGAGGATGTCAGCATTGGCGCCGGCCGGCTTACGAATGCGGTCAGCGGCGGAATGACCAACGCCGGGCAGACTGTGCCGTCCGCCTTGAGCACCATCCGTTAAAAACGAAGCTGACAGTTAGTCACTCTAGGGGCATGTACATGAAACGTCGTCTCACCACCAAATTGCTGTTTGCCAGCATCGCGCTTGCTCCGCTAGCCGCTGCTCCGGCGACCACTGCGTCCGCACAGTCCGTAATCCGTCCAAACCAGGATATTGTTCTTTCTATCGGTCGCGGCGAGCTCATCAACATTCCCGGCTCGATGTCGGATGTTTTCATCGCTGACGATGGAGTTGCAGACGTACAGATCAAATCGCAACGCCAGTTGTATCTCTTCGGCAAGGCGGGCGGCGAGACAACGGTGTATGCGAGCAATGCTACAGGGCAAATCATCTGGTCCGCCAATGTGCGCGTCGGGTCGAACATTTCGAGCATTGATCAGATGCTGAACCTCGCCATGCCCGAAGCCAAAGTGAACGTCGCAACGATGGGCACAAATACCATCCTGTTGACTGGAACGGTCGGGGCGCCAGAAGATGCCGCTGATGCGCAGGCATTGGTGGAAGCATACGTCGGCACCGATTTCAACGTCATCAGCCGACTCCGGATGGCCACACCTCTTCAGGTTAATCTTCGCGTAAAAGTGGCCGAGGTGAGCCGCAACGTAGTTCGGTCAATAGGCGTCAATCTCGCCACGGTCGATGCGACTAGTGGGTTCAGATTTGGTATTGGCCAAGGGTTTCCCAATGGGGTCCCAATCTTTACGCCAGATGGCCCCGCTGGCCTTGGCGTAGGTTTCAATCAAGCAACGCCAGGCGGAAGTGATATCCCCACGACTGGGCAGGGAAGCACTCTCGGATTTGCTGGTCACCTCTTGGGCCTCGATGTCCTTTCGGCACTCGATCTAGCAGAAAACCAAGGTCTCGTGACCACCTTGTCCGAGCCTAACCTTACGGCCCTTTCCGGAGAAACTGCGGAGTTTTTGGCCGGCGGCGAGTTCCCGGTTCCGGCGAGTGGTGGTCTCGGTTCTACAAGTATTAGCTTCAAACCATACGGCGTTAGCCTTTCATACACGCCGACGGTTCTCGCCAATGGACGGATTTCCATGCGGGTACGTCCAGAGGTTTCTGAAATCTCGAGCCAGAACGCAATCCAGGTGGGTGGATTCCAAATCCCTGCGCTCGTGACGCGTCGGGCGGAAACCACAGTGGAGTTGGGGTCGGGACAAAGCTTTGTCATTGCAGGGCTTTTGTCGAACAATTCGCAGAACGCCATCGAGAAAGCACCAGGCCTGGGTGACATACCAATCTTGGGAAATCTTTTCCGATCGACGACTTATCGGAAGGGAGAGACCGAGCTCGTAATCGTTGTCACCCCATACCTAGTCAAACCGGTCGATGCGAATGAAGTCAGTCTTCCGACGGATGGTTACTTGAAGCCGACGGAGTTGCAGAGGCTAATCGAGTTTCGCGAAGCGGACGGCGTTTCCAGTGGCGAACGTCCGGCACCCCAAGCGACTACGCGTGAAGCGGGTCCGGAAATTTCGGATGCTCGTGGTCAGACGCGAGACGCTCTCGCCGTAGAAACGCAACGTAATCCAAGGACTGCTCCGGCCAAGCCTGGCTTCAGCTTCGAATAAGGGGGAGAGCAAGATGCACTACTTCACGAATCGCAAATATGTAGCCTCGATCGCGGCGTGTCTCGCTCTTACCGTCGGAGGCTGCGGTACGATGAACATGGAGAACCGCACGCTGTATAGCGTTAGCCAGCCAGTCGTCGAACGCTCTAACTATACGCTCGACTTAAACACGAGCGGTGAAGGCCTCGCTATTGGTGAGCAGCAGCGGCTAGCTGACTGGTTCGAAAGTATGGATCTGCGCTACGGCGATCGCATTGCAATCGATGACCCTGTCCAAAGCTTGGCCGTGAGAGACGATGTTGCCACCATCGCCGGGCGCCATGGCATGATGGTTGATGAGGGAGCACCCTTAACCACAGGAACGGTTACCCCGGGACGGGCAAGGGTCGTCATTACACGCACTTCGGCGTCCGTGCCAGGGTGCCCGGATTGGTCCCACACAGCGGAATGGAATCCGAGTAACTCTACCAATCCGAATTACGGCTGCGCAACCAACAGTAATCTCGCCGCCATGATCGCCAATCCGGAGGACCTCATCAAGGGCCAGGAAGGTACCGGTGAGACGGTGGTCACAACATCTACGAAAGCCATCAAAACCTATCGCGACAAGGATCCGACGGGAGCCGGTGGACTGTCTGCAGTTAGTACCGGAGGAGGCCAGTAAGCCATGAACATGCCTGCAAATCGCGATCCTTTCGCTGCATATATCTGCGACGAAACTGCCTTGGACGTGCTACGCCCGGTCGTGATCGAACTCGGCTGGCAACCGGAAAAGTGCAACAAGGGCGGCCTGCGAAATGCCGTCCAGTCGCTATCAGTGTCGGCAAGTCCGAACATCCTGATGGTGGACCTTTCCGAAAGTGGCGATCCGCTCAACGACATCAATGCTTTGGCAGAAGTCTGCGAACCCGGAACAGTGGTTATCGCCATCGGCCAAGTCAACGACGTACGTCTTTATCGAGATCTGATCTCGAGCGGCATCCACGACTACCTGCTCAAGCCCTTGTCCGCAGCTGTCTTACGTGATTCGCTAAACAATGCGCAGGCGGTTTTCGCAGCCCCTCGCGGAGGAGAAGGCGAGCAGGTCAAGAACCATATCTCTGCTGCGATAATCGGCACCCGCGGGGGCGTCGGCGCTTCCACGCTCGCGACATCCCTTGCCTGGCACTACAGTGCCGACAAGCGGATGCCGACCGCTCTGCTTGATCTCGACGTGCACTTTGGGACCGGCGCACTGACACTCGATCTGGAGCCGGGCCGCGGCCTTACCGATGCGATCGACAATCCCAGTCGTATCGACGGCCTCTTTATCGAGCGCGCCATGATACGCGCGAATGATAATTTGGCGATCCTGTCAGCCGAGGCCCCGATCAACTCACCGCTCATGACCGACGGTGCGGCTTTCCTCCAGTTGCAGGAAGAATTCCGTCATGCTTTCGAGATGACCCTCATCGATCTGCCGCGCAACATGCTGATCAATTTTCCTCATGTTCTCAATGAAGTGAACGTTGCGGCTGTGGTTTGTGAGATGACCCTCGCCTCCGCACGCGACACCATTCGCATTCTGTCGTGGCTCAAGACCAATGCAGGGCACGTTACTCCGCTCGTTATCGCGAACAGGGTACAGCCTGGGACCGCAGAAATCAGCAAGGCCGATTTCGAAGCTTCGATCGAACGCAAGATCGATGTGTCTATCCCGCTTGATCAGAAAGCAGCGAGCGCGGCTGCGAAGCTGGGAAAAACCGTTATCGATGCGAGTGGTTCGAGCAAAATGTCTGCCAGCATCAAGCAAGCAGCGTCGCAGATTATCGGGCTTGGTGAAACCGACAGCGAAGATGTGGAGGCTTCTGATGGAAAGAAGTCTTTGCTCGGGGGCTTTGATCTGAAAGGCCTGATGACGAAAAAGGAAAAGGTCCCCGCCTGAAGCACCGGATGACTGCCATACCTATGATGGCGACATTATCCGGAGTTCGAATGAGCAGTTGACGGAGTAGAATGATGAACATGGTCCAGCTCGTACTGATTGGTGGCGGAATGCTGGTTCTGCTCGTCCTGCTTTACTTCGCCTTTGCCGGACCGAATGTGGCTAAGGCCAGCCAGAGGCGACTGCAGCAAGTCCGTTACCGGCATTCGGAAAGCACCGACGCAAAGGTTGAATCTCAGCTCAAGAAAGCTATCGCTGCGCGCAAGCCGACACAGTACCGTCAGGCAGGATCGGAATCCCGCATTGCTGCCTTGGCCCTCCGACTCGATCGGACAGGGAAAAACTGGACTTTAAGCCAGTATGGCTATGTTTCGCTCGGCCTGGCGGTCATCACTGCCGTCGTGCTCTATTTGCAGTCAGGATCGCTCGCCTTGGCTGGTGGAGTCGGCGTGTTTCTTGGGGCTGGTATTCCACATCTGGCCGTCAATATGACGATTTCGAAACGCACCGCACAATTCAATGCCAAGTTTCCAGATGCCATCGAACTGTTAGTTCGCGGGCTCCGCTCGGGTCTCCCGGTGACTGAAACTTTGGGCGTGGTGGCACAGGAAATCCCGGGGCCGGTAGGCCAGGAATTTAAGGGTATCGTCGAGCGAATAAAAATCGGTCGCACGATGGAAGAGTCTCTTCAGGAAACGGCCAATCGCCTTAACATTCCGGAGTTCAATTTCTTCTGCATCACCCTGGCGATCCAGCGAGAGACAGGGGGCAACCTAGCTGAAACACTTTCGAACCTTGCCGACGTACTTCGGAAGCGCTCACAGATGAAACTGAAAATTCGCGCGATGAGTTCGGAATCTAAGGCCTCTGCCTATATCGTCGGTGCGCTCCCGTTCGTCGTCTTCACCATGATTTGGTCGATCAATCCGTCCTATATCGGCGGCTTTTTTACCGATGATCGCTTGATTGTGACAGGGCTCGGAGGCCTCGTCTGGATGAGCATTGGCGCCTTCATCATGGCGAAAATGGTCAGCTTCGAAATCTGAGCGGGAAGGAAGACTCATGGAAAGTGCAACCGGCCCTACCCTGCTTGGCTTCGATGTCGTGTTGGTCGGATCAATTCTCGCCGGCGTCGCTGCGATGGCGGTAATGTTTGCAATCTATACTGCGCTGACAATCAAGGATCCGATGGCAAAGCGCGTAAAAGCCTTGGAAGGGCGGCGCGAAGAACTGAAGCTCGGCTTGGTAACAGCCAGCGCGAAGAAACGTCAGAGCCTCGTCCGCAATTCTAGCACGACTGACAAGGTCCGCGATACTCTCGGCAACATGAAGGTTCTGCAGCAGAGCCAAGTCGAGGATATGCAGCAGAAGCTGGCGTGGGCTGGCTTTCGCAACAAGGAGGTCGCTGTCGTCCTTATCGCCTTGCGCATGATTCTCCCCGTCATACTCGGGACCGTAGCTGCAGTCCTGCTTTACGGCATCGAGATTTATCCCGACTGGGAATTCAAGCGCGTGGCAGCAATGGGTGCGGCCCTCTACCTTGGTTATAAGGGACCGGAGATCTATCTCTCGAACATTGCGACCAAAAGAACGGATGCGATCCGCAAGGGCCTTCCGGATGCGATCGACCTTCTTGTCATCTGCGCCGAGGCAGGTCTTACGGTCGACGCTGCGTTTAACCGAGTGGCCAAGGAACTTGGACGGGCCTACCCTGAGCTTGGCGAAGAGTTCACGCTTACAGCAATCGAACTGTCATTCCTCAACGAGCGCAAGAAGGCTTTCGACAATCTGGCGTTCCGCGTGAACCTGGAAGCAGTCAAAGGTGTCGTAACGACCATGGTCCAGACCGAACGTTACGGTACGCCACTGGCATCCGCGCTCCGTGTGTTGTCGGCTGAATTCCGCAACGAACGAATGATGCGTGCCGAAGAGAAGGCTGCTCGTCTGCCGGCCATCATGACCGTGCCGCTCATCCTCTTTATTCTGCCGGTGCTGTTCATTGTCATCCTCGGCCCTGCAGCTTGTGATATCTCCGACAGCTTCATGAGCTGATCGCGAACTCTGCGAACCAGAGACGAGAAGAGAAAGCCTCGTCGACTATTTAGTCGGCGAGGCTTTCTGCGTCGAATTCGCCGGCATTTTTGCGCAAGCGGGCGAGCATGTCGCGCATTTGCGTTCGTTCTTCTTCGCTTAATACCGAGAAGAGCTCTTCCTCTATCTTGAGCGCGAGCGGCATGATGCCGGCGTGGACCGCCCTTCCCTCTGCCGTCAGGTCAAGCAGGTGAGAGCGCCCATCACTCTCGTTCGGGGTGCGGACGGCCAGCCCCCGGCTCTCCAGCGTCTTGCAGGCCCGGTTGACCGGCACCTTGTCCATCAGCGTGGCCTGCGAAAGCTCGCGCTGGGTCGTGGGGCCGCTGTCGCCGAGTACCGCCATGATCCGCCACTCGGTCGTCTTAAGGGCGAAACGCTTGCGATATTGTTCGGCGATCCTGGTCGAAACGGCATTCGACGCGACCGACAATTGGTACGGCAGGAAATCGGCGAGGCGCTGGGCGGGCTTGCGAGTTGTCATACCGGCAAGGTCTAATGAAGCGCCCCGCTTTTACAAGGTTGCAGCCGTAACCACTCCTTTCGCGCCTACTTGTATTCCGGTTCTTCCCACCAGGGGTAGAAATCGGGCATGTTTTCACTGACCGTATCGGGATATTCGGGCGGCCGCTTCTCCAGAAAGCTGCGGACACCTTCCTTGCTGTCCTCGCTCCGGCCCAGCCGGTAGATCGAGCGGCTGTCGATCCGGTGCGCCAGCATGGGATGGTCGAGCGCAGGCAGACGCCACAGCATGGCCCGCGTCATCGCGACCGAAACTGCCGAGGTATTGTCCGCGATCTCGCGCGCCAGCGACATTGCAGCGCCCATCAGATCCTGCTGAGGATGCACCGAGCGGACCAGCCCCTTGTCCAAGGCTTCGGCAGCATCGAAGATACGCCCGGTCATGCACCATTCGAGCGCGGTCTGCATGCCCACCAGCCGCGGCAGGAACCAGCTTGAGCAGGCTTCGGGCGTGATGCCGCGCCGCGCGAACACGAAACCGAACCGCGCATTGTCGCTGCACAGGCGCATATCGAAGGGAAGCTGCATCGTGGCCCCCACGCCGACTGCCACACCATTGCAGGCGCCGATCACCGGCTTCTTCGAATTGAATAGCCGCAGCACCAGCTGACCGCCGCCATCGCGCACGCGATCGTCGGACAGGTCCTCCACCGGGGCATGGCGCGCGAAGACATTGCCCTTCTCCCCATCCGGGGTGAGATCGGCGCCAGCGCAAAAGGCACGTTCGCCCGAACCGGTCACGATCACGGCGCGCACGCTGTCATCGGCATCGGTGACATCCAGCGCGTCGATGAATTCCTGCTTCATCACGCTGGTGAAGGCATTCATCCTTTCGGACCGATCCAGCGTCACGATGGCGATTCCATCGTCGATATCGAGCGTGATCTGGGTGAAGTCGTTCATTTGGATTCCCTCTCCGGTAATCCTACAGGATGGAGCACATGGAGCACGGTCCAGGGGTAAAAACAACGCCCCGGATTCACAGGCCCCCTCCAGACAAACCAGATATCGAAATACCGCGCGATCCCATGACCGGTGCATAGCGCGTCATTGCCAAGTAGGAAACACGGTAGACCGAGCGCCCGCTGCCACCACGCGTGCCGCGCCTCTGGAACGCCATCGCTCCCACACCCGTTGCAAAGGCGAACTGTTTTTCAATTCAAGCAAGGTGGCCAATGGCACAAATTACAACGAACAACCCCGCGACGCGCGAAGACATCGAAACCTACGACCTGATGTCGAAGGACGAGGCTTTCTCCAAGATCGATGCCGCGCATGAGGCTTTCCAAGAATGGCGCACGCGCAGTCACGAAGATCGCGGCGAAATTCTGCGCAAGATCGCCAAGACCCTGCGCGACAATGCCGACCGCATCAGCGAGCTGATGACCAAGGAAACCGGCAAGCTGCTGAAGGACGGCAAGACCGAAGTCGAAATCTGCGCGCGTATCTTCGAATACTCCGCCGATCGCGGGCCCGAGGAGCTGGCCGACGAGGAGCGTGAGCATTCAGGCGGGAAGAAGAAGGGCATCGTCACCTATTCCCCGATCGGCGTGATCTATTCGATCCAGCCGTGGAACTTTCCCCTTTATCAGCCGGTGCGCGTGCTGGCGGCCAATGCCATGGCCGGCAATGCCTGCATTCTGAAGCATGCCAGCATTTGCACCGGAAGCGGCCTGCTGCTGCGCGATCTGTGCCTCGAGGCAGGACTGCCGAAGGGTCTGTTCGATGTCGTCCTGGTCGATCACGACACATCCGACCAGATCATCGAACATGACAAGGTCCGCGCCGTGACCATGACGGGCAGTGACGATGCCGGGCGCCATATCGGCAGCAAGGCTGCAAAGGCGCTCAAGAAGACGGTGCTGGAACTGGGTTCGAACGATGCCTATCTGGTGCTGGAAGACGCCGATATCGATCTGGCAGTGAAGACCTGCGTCATGGGCCGCCTTTATAACAATGGCGAAACCTGCGTGTCGGCAAAGCGCTTCGTGGTCACCGACGCCGTCTATGACCAATTCATCGAAGCGTTCGTCGAGCGGATGAAAGGCACCCAGCTGGGCGCGCCGACCGACGAAGATACGCAGCTGGGCCCGGTATCCAGCAAGGAACAGTTCGATACGCTGGTCGAGCAGGTCCAGAAGAGCGTGGATGGGGGCTGCACGCTGCTGTGCGGCGGCGATCCGGAGGAAGATCCCAAGGGCTGGTATTATCCCGCCACGGTTCTTGCCGACTGCAAGAAGGGCACACCGGCCTATGACGATGAACTGTTCGGCCCGGTCGCCTCGGTGATCCGGGCAAAGGACGATGAAGACGCCATGCGCATCGCCAATGACAGCCGTTATGGCCTTGGCGGCGGCATCTTCACCAAAGATCAGGACAAAGCCATCCGTCTTGCCCGCGATCATTTCGACACCGGTATGATCCGGGTGAATTCTTTCGGCGCGGCCGATCCAAACATGCCCTTCGGCGGCGTGAAGGACAGCGGTTACGGCCGCGAACACGGCGGTTTCGGCATGAAGGAATTCGTCAACGCCAAGGCCATCTTCCTTCCCTGATCCCAATCAATCTCGCTGGAGAGAAATCATGAAAATCCTCGTAGCCGGGGCAACCGGCAACACGGGCACTCGCCTCGTCAAAGAACTGGCTCGGCGCGGCCACCAACCGATCGCGCTGGTGCGGGAATCATCCGACACCGCCAAGCTGCCCGACAATGCAGAACAGCGGTTGGGCGATCTCACCGACCTGCAGGACGATGTCACCGATGGGTGCGAAGTCGTCATCTTTGCTGCCGGGTCGGGCGGTGATACCAGCGCCGAAATGACCGACAAGGTTGACCGCGACGGTGCGATCAGGCTGATCGACATTGCCGAGAAAAGCGATGTCCGCCGGTTCGTCATGCTGAGTTCGGTGGGGGCGGATGATCCCGACCCCGAAAGCGAACTGGCGCATTATCTCGAAGCCAAGCATGCTGCAGACGAGCGGCTGAAAAGCAGCAAGCTCGATTATGCCATCCTGCGGCCGGTTTCGCTGACGGACGATGGCCCCACCGGTTCGGTCCGCCTTGGCGACGATGTCGATCCCAAGGGCAAGGCAGCCCGCGGCGACGTTGCAGTCCTTCTCGCCGATGCGGCGGAGCAGGACGAATGGACCGGGGCCATCAAGTTGATGGAAACGGCTTACTGAGCCAAGCTGCCCCCAAACGAAAAAACGCCGCCCGTTCGCACTTGAACGGGCGGCGTTTTTCGTTATCCGGTACGCTGACTTAGCGCGGCGGCATCCGGATCGCACCATCGAGGCGGACATCCTCGCCGTTGAAATAGCCGCATTCGATCATGGTCATGGCAAGCTTGGCATATTCTTCCGGATTGCCGAGGCGTTTCGGGAACGGCACGCTGGCGTTGAGCGCTTCGATCGCCTTTTCAGGCAGCCCCATCAGCAGTGGAGTTTGGAAGATGCCTGGCAGGATCGTGTTCACACGAATGCCTTCATTCATGAGATCGCGCGCAATCGGCAAGGTCATGCCGACAACGCCGCCCTTTGAAGCCGAATAGGCTGCCTGACCAATCTGGCCATCTTCCGCGGCGACCGAGGCCGTGTTGACGATCGCGCCGCGATTGCCGTCATCGGTGATCGGATCGAGCGTCATCATGCCCGCCGCCGACTTGGCGATGCAGCGGAATGTGCCGATGAGGTTCACCTGCACCACGAATTCGAAGGCACTGATCGGGAAATGCTTGATGCTGCCGTCTTCCTTGGAGCGGCTGGCGGTCTTGATCGCATTGCCGATACCGGCGCAGTTGACCAGGATACGTTCCTGCCCGTGCGCTTCGCGGGCCTTGGCGAAGCCTGCGTCGACCTCTTCCTCGCTGGTGACGTTGACCTTGCAGAAAACGCCGCCGAGTTCTTCGGCCATGGCGTTGCCCTTCTCTTCGTTCATGTCGAAGATGGCGACCTTGGCACCCTTGGCCGCGATAGCCCGCGCGGTTGCCGCGCCGAGGCCGGATGCGCCGCCGGTGACGATGGCGGGTGTGTTGCTGCTTACTTCCATAACTCTCTCCTGGATCGAAAACTGGTGAATGTGCCCCGGTCGGTCGCGTGCCGGGGGCAAAAGGTCAATGCGCCTGTCTGCGCCGAACGGGCGCGCAGATGAAATTCAGCACCGCCAGCCCCCTGCCCACTCGCGCCCGACCAGCGCTGATTACAAGGCTTCGACGATGGTGACATTGGCGACACCGCCGCCTTCGCACATCGTCTGCAGGCCGTATTTCTTGCCGCGGGCCTTCAGGGCGTGAACCAGCGTAGCCATCAGCTTGGTCCCCGACGCGCCGAGCGGGTGGCCCAGCGCAATGGCGCCGCCATTGACGTTGAGCTTGTCCGGATCGGCGCCCGTGTGCTTGAGCCAGGCCAGCGGGACCGGCGCAAAGGCTTCGTTCACTTCGAAAAGGTCGATATCCGAAATCTTCATGCCCGCCCGTTCAAGCGCGCGATCGGTGGCGAACAGCGGTTCTTCCAGCATGATGACCGGATCGCCTGCGGTAACCGTCAGATTGTGGATGCGCGCGATGGGGGTGAGGCCATATTCCTTCAGCGCCCGTTCGCTGACCACGAGAACCGCGCTCGATCCGTCGCAGATCTGGCTGCTCGATGCGGCAGTGATCGTGCCATCGGGGCTCAGCAGCTTGACGCTCGAAATGCTTTCCATCGTCGCATCGAACCGGATGCCTTCGTCCACCGTATGCATTTCGGTGCCTTCGGGGGTCTCGATCTCCACCGGCACGATCTCGGCCTCGAACGCGCCGGACTTGGTGGCTTCGGCAGCTTTGCGGTGACTGTCCAGCGCGAAGCGGTCCAGATCATCCTTGGTGAAACCGTGCTTCTTCACGATCATTTCCGCGCCCATGAACTGGGACCACTGGATGCCGGGATATTTCTCTTCCAGCCCGGGCGATTTGTAGTGCCCCAACCCCTCTTTCATGTGGAGCATGGCAGTCGATCCCATGGGAACGCGGCTCATGCTTTCCACGCCGCTGGCGATCACGACATCCTGCGTGCCGCTCATCACCGCCTGCGCGGCGAACTGGATGGCCTGCTGCGATGATCCGCACTGCCGGTCGATGGTGACGGCGGGCACGCCCTCGCCCAGATGCTTCGCCGCAAGGACGGCATTGCGACCCACCTGCATCGCCTGTTCGCCGCCCTGGCTGACGCAGCCCATTACGACATCGTCAACCGCCTTCGCCTCGAGCCCCGACCGCTGCATCACCGCGTCGAGCGAACGCGCCGCCAGGTCCACGGGATGCACGCCCGCAAGCCGCCCTCCCCGGCGCCCGCCCGCAGTCCGCACGGCTTCGACGATATAGGCTTCAGGCATGTGTCTCTCCAAAGATACGTTTCTATTTGAGACTTGGTTATGACCCCATGGCTGGAGAATCAAGGATTACGCGAAATCCCCTATATGAAAGTATTCTAATATTTATTGTATAAGTGATCAGGGTCCGAGTATCGGTTAACTCCATTGAACCCGAAGATTCCCGCACGGGATTTAGTGTCATATACACCGGTCTCAGATGTAACCGAATTACAACACAAGTAACATAAGCGTATAAACGTTGCGCATTCCCTTGCTTAATGGTTGCCGTGGTCATTAAGCATGCGCCCATTCCATCGTCCCCACCCATGGCGAAAACACGCATTGCGTGGGGAATTTTGGAGGGAATTGCCTGAACGACGTTGGATCGTTCAGGCGTTTAATAGAGGGAAAAACGCAATAATGACGAACATGAGCTTATATAAGCGACTGCTCGCTTCCAGCTCTGCGCTCAAAGCGCTGGCTATTGTGGGGGGAACCGCAGCCGCCGCTGGCTTGGCCGCTCCGGTTGCCGCTCAGGACTACACCGCAGGTGCAGTCAGCGGTACTGTAACCGATGAAAGCGGGAGCCCAGTTTCGGGAGCGACCGTAACCATCACTTCGAACGCGCAGGGCTTCACGCGCACCGCGACGACGGGCTCGAACGGCTCGTTCCGGTTCAACAGCTTGCCGACCGGCTCTTATAACGTGGCCGTAACCGGCGCTGGCGTCGCGGATTATCGCGCAGATGACGTCACCGTGCTTGCAGGTCAGGCGGTTTCGCTCGACATCGCTGCTTCGACCACTGATGTCATCGTCGTCACGGGCGCCACCATCGTCCGCGATTTCGAAGGCAACACCCAGGGTCTTACCGTCGACGTTGAAGAACTGACGAAGAACGTCCCGGTCGCGCGCGACTTGACCTCGGTCATCCTGCTCGCCCCGAGCACCAGCCAGGGCGACAGCGCGTTCGGCAACCTTGCCTCGATCAGCGGCGCTTCGGTGGCCGAAAACGCATATTACGTGAACGGCCTCAACGTCACCAACTTCGACAACTATCTCGGCGGTGCCGACGTACCGTTCGACTTCTACAAGACTGTAGAAGTGAAGTCGGGCGGCTATCCGGCCGAATTCGGTCGGGCCACCGGTGGTATCATCAACACGACGACGAAGTCGGGTACGAACGATTTCTTCGCAGCGATGCACCTCAACTGGTCGCCGGACTTCCTGCGTTCCAACCAGGAAGATCTTGTAACCTGTCAGCGCGTCGATGCGTCCGATCCGACTTCCGAAGAAGTCTGCTTCAATTCGACCGCTCGCCGGTTCGACGAAGTCGACAATCTCTCGGCAGTCCTGGAAGCCGGTGGCGCGATCATCCCCGACCGCCTGTTCGCCTATGGCTTGGTCGAAATGCGCCGCGATACCAGCCGTGTGGTCGATGTTCTCGGTGAAACCGCGTTCGACCGCATCAGCACCGATCCGTTCTGGGGTGCGAAGGTCGACTTTTATCCTGTCGACAGCCAGCATCTCGAATTCACGATCTTCGACACGTCGCGCACAACACGCCGTTCCGATGTCGGTTTCGTAGTCCAAGAAAATGGTCAACCCGCTGTCGGGCTTGCCAATTCGGTCACCGATATCAATGCCGGCGGCCTGAACTATGTCGGTCGTTATACCGGGACCTTCACGGACTGGTTCACTCTTTCGGCCGCTTACGGTAAGTACGAAGAAAGCTTCGATAACGTCGGTGTAGCAGGTGCTGCAGGCGCGCCTTACTTCCGCAATGCTGCTGGTGGCGAATATTTTGGTGTTTCTAGCCTTGCATTCTACAATGGTCAGCGCACTGCGAGCCAAACGTTCCCGCACACCAATGAGCGCGAATTTTATCGTGTGGACGCCGATTTCTTCGTTTCGTTGCTTGGCCAACACCACATCCGGATCGGATACGATCAGGAAGACAACAACCTGACCAAGTCGTCAGTGCGGACCGGCGCAGATGCGCTTCTGAACGCAGGTCTCCTTTCGCAAGAAGCCTACGATGCAGGCGCCGGGGGTGCCGGTGCACTGCTGTATGTCCGAGATCCTGCAACGACTGGTGGTCCTCCGACAGTAGAAATTAACTACTTCAATTCGGGCGGGTCATTCGACGCGACCAACCGCGCTTTCTACATCCAGGATCAGTGGGACATCACAGACGCCCTTACCTTGAATATCGGCGTGCGCCGGGACGACTTCAAGGTGATGCGTCCCGATGGCCAGCAGATCGTGAATCTCGACGAAAACTATCAGCCGCGTATCGGTTTCACTTATGACGTGAGCCGTGACGGACGCCTGTTTGGATCCTACGGCACCTATAACCTGCCGTTCGCCAGCAACACTGCGTTCCGCACGACGGGGGCCGAATTCTACATTCGTGAACGCTATGAACTGGAAGGACTCGACGCCAATAACTTGCCGATCCTCGGCGATCAGGTAACGAACAATCCCAGCTATCAGGCAAGTTGCCCGATTAATCTGACGCCTGATTCATCTGGCCAGTTCTGTAACGTTACCGGTGACGGTTCCATTGCATCGGCAGACAATCTGATTTCGCAGAATCTCAAGGCTACCAAACAGGAAGAGTGGATCATTGGGTATGAGCACCTCGTCGGGGAAATTCGCCTCGGCCTGAGCTACACCCGCCGTCGTCTGCTGGCCAACGCCGAAGACGTCGCGATCGATGCTGCTGTCCTCGCATATTGCGACGAACAGGGTATTGCCGGTTGTTCTTCGACCTTTACGGGCTTCCATCAGTACGTCATCCTGAACCCGGGTGAAGATGCCATCGTGTCCTTGGACGCAGCCGGCAATCCGGACCTGGACGGTCAGGTCGTTACGCTTACTGCAGAAGATCTTGGTTATCCCAAGGCCGAGCGTAAATTCGACGCCGTCGAATTCAAGTTCGACCGCCCCTGGGACGGCAACTACTCTTTCGGTGGTAGCTACACCTGGTCGAAAACCCGCGGTAACTCGGAAGGCTTCGTTCAGTCCGATTTCGGTCAGGACGATGCCGGCCTGACGCAGGACTTCGACCAGCCGGGCTTCACGGACTATGCGTTTGGTCGCCTTCCGAACGACCGCCGTCATCGCATCAAGCTTCGCGGTGCGGTAGCATTCGATGATCGTTTCACCATGGGTGCGAACGTGATCGTTGAATCACCTCGTCCGCTGAGCTGCTTCGGTTTCGATCCGCGCGGCAACTTCAACACGCCGGATGAACCGTACAGCGCATTCGGCAACCAGTACGGGGCCGCTTCACGCTTCTGCGGTGGCGAACCTTCCGTCCGCGGTACGGCTCAGGAAACCGATTGGCTGGCAACCTTCAACATCAAGGGTGCCTACAACATCGAGCTGAATTCCGGTCAGACCGTCACCCTCCGGGCCGACGTGTTCAACCTGTTCAACTCGCAAGCGGTTACCGAGCGTAACGAAATCGGCGAACTCGATTCACCGATTACCGATGCGAATGATGTGGTTACGGGTTACCCCACCAACCCCAACTACGGAATTGCTACCCGCACGCAGTCGCCACGCTCAGTGCGCCTCGGCGTCGACATCACTTTCTAAGAGTTGTCGATCTCTGAAAAATGGAAAGGCGGGCTTCGGCCCGCCTTTTCTTTTGTCTGGTGGAAACTCGAAGGGCGGCGATCACACCAACGCAAGATTGCACGACATCCCAAGCTTGGTTTTCGACGAGCTACTTCAAGTGAAGTAAGCCTCTCGAAAAGGTGCGAGCTGATCGCTAAAGAGCGCTGCCTTCCCGATCGCGTCCGACGAGATTGGTGCACGGACCTGTTTCACACTAGCAGTACGGACTTTCCGCTTGCTCATGTGGAATTCACGCGTTTGCGGTTCATCCTGAAGACCGAAATGGTTCAGTATCGCGGCAATCCCTTCTTCGGGTGCGCGAACCAGATCCTCATAAAAAACGGTCAAAATCCGGTCCGGAAAAACGTGTGTCCAATGATCGTGAAGCGCGTCTTCTATTTTCATGTGGCGGGCGATATCTTCCATGGACCAACTCCACGGGACAGAAGACGTGAAGAAAGCGCGATACGATGATAATGCGACGTCTTCCGGATTACGGCGCAGCCATACTACCCTTGCTTCAGGCATCGAATGTAGCGCCAGGCCCATCACCATCGATTGATTGAGCGTCTTGTCGACTACGAGACCGGGCTGACGGAACCGCATATCGAGCATCCGGTGATAATCGGCAGCGAGCGCGCCGAAAGGATCGGGTCCCGTGGTCTGTGTCTGATATTGCAAAGCCCCATCGAATGTCCGGTCAAATGTAGGAATGATGGCCGGGTGAAAGAGGTTTATCTCGGCACCGTCGCCGACCTCACTATGGCTTGCCAAGATGGATTCTACCAAGGTCGTACCCGAGCGCGGAAGCCCGTGAACGAAGAGCGCGCGCTGACCCGCGAATTGGGACGGCTTCAAAGCTTCCAGGCTCTTCTTGGAAAAGCCCTCGGTGAGGCGCCGAGCTTGTTCGGCTTCCAGCTGGTAATCGTAAGGCTCCGCCTGCCTTCTTATTCGCGCACCCCGATCGTAGTAGACGAAAGCCTGCTCGATATCGTCCAGGTCTACCAGCGCCTTGCCCATGGCGTAATGATATCGCGACTGGGTCAGTGGGTCGTAAGAACCAATGTGATCTTCGACCGAGGCCAAAGCTTCGAAATCGGGATCTCCAGCTGCGAATGTCTTGGCCATCGCCAAGCCGAACCATGCCTGTGGTTCGCTTGGCTCAATCTTCAAAGCGTCGCGTAAAAGCGCTTCTGCCTTCTCGAAATCGCCTTCCTCGCTGGCGATTGTGCTGCGAAAGTGGAGGCTTGCAGGGTGATTTCTTGCATTCGCGGGGAGACGATCAAGGTAGCCCAGAGCCTCTTCGGATCTCCCCATCTGGGCCAGAAGCCCGCAGTGTTTCAAAAGACCACCCAAGGTGATCGGTTCGGACAGAGCGACACGGCGTGAGGCATCGATCGCCAAGTCGATTTCGCCGATCTTTTCCGCAAGTTTGGCGATATTGCCCCAGCGTCCGGTGCCGCCGGGCCCGGAGTTCAACTCCTGCTGCAACAGATCAGCGGCGTGAGCGCGCTCTCCTTTTTCCAGCGCGGATAAAGCGTCGAAAATCAATGACCGATTGGATACCATTCCTCCAAGTTAGCTTGCAGAAATATCCTGTCCATGGTGCCCGAAGGTCGAGTGTCGATTCGATTTGCAGGATCGGCTATTAATCCACGGCTGCGACACGCGTTGGATAAGAAGTGAAGCCAATATTGGGCACCTCGCGGCATGACGCGTCTCGTTAAACAATCTGGCCTCGCAAAGATTTGATTTTCGAGCAGTGCGTATCGCATCGGGCGCCGACCTCCCCATGCGCTCCCCACTCAGCAATGTTGCAACCTTGTCACACCAGCAAGCATATTGGCCGCAAATGCTGCAACTGCGTTGCTCAAAGCACAAGGATAGCGCAACTTCCGTCCACCAGAGTGATGTGGAGCGATGCAATTGGCAAGTTGTTGCTTGAATCCGGTCGTCCACAGTCTGCGCAACCAGTTGTTTGGGGAAACAATCAATGAAATTTAACTTCGCAAATTTGAGCGGCCGTGCGGTGCTTTATGCCAGCGCCGGACTTACGGCTATGGCGCTTTCGGCTCCGGCCATGGCGCAAGTCGCCACCGAAGATGAAGAGAGCGTTGATTCGCCTGCAGCGCCCGAGGCCATCGTTGTCACCGGGTCGCGCATCACCAACCCGAACCTCGAGCTGGCCAGCCCCGTAAGCGTAGTTACCAGCGAAGACCTCGAATTGGCGCAGACCAACGTCGCGGAAGAATTCCTGCGCGAACTCCCCTCGGCGGTTCCCAGCATCGGTTCCGCGGTTAACAACGGCAATGGCGGCGCAAGCTTCGTCAACCTGCGTGGCATCGGGTCCAACCGTAACCTCGTCCTGCTAGACGGTCGTCGCTTCACCCCTGCCGACACCACCGGTCGCGTTGACCTCAACAACATTCCATTGGCGGTCATCGAGCGCACCGAAATTCTGACGGGCGGCGCTACCACCACCTATGGCGCGGACGCCATCGGCGGCGTCGTCAACTTCATCACGAAACGTGATTTCGAAGGTGTTGAAGCAACCGTTTCGGAACAGCTTACCGAAGAAGGCGACGGAGCAGTATTCCGCGCCGATGTTACGATCGGCGCAAATTTCGACGACGGCCGCGGCAACGCTGTCCTGAGCATCGGCTATCAAAACCAAGATCCGGTCTATCAGGGCGACCGCGACTTCTCGATCTTTAACGTCGGCTCATTCAACGGCCAAGGCGGTGGCTCGTCCAACGCGGTTCCAGCTGTTATTGTCGCTGGCGATGGACCCGATGCCGATACCGTTGGTTTTTCAGGACAGATCAGCGATGATGGATTGACCCTTGGCGAGTTTGATCGTCCCTTTAATTTCAATCCGTTCAATATTTTCCTAACACCCTTCGAGCGGTTCAACATCTACGGTTCGGGCCGGTACGAGATGTCGGATGCCGTTGAAGTGTTCACGCAGGCGTCTTTCTCGAAGAACACTGTATCGACGATCATCGCTCCGGGCGGTTCGTTCTTCAACACATACACCTTTAACTTGAACAACCCGTTCATTCCGGATGCCATTGCCCAGCAATTCGGTGACAACCTTGGCTTGACCGCGGCAGAATATGCAGCTGCGCGCAATACGCAATTTGGTCCCACCTTGGCCGATGGAACTGCCAACCCCGATTACGTAGAGTTCGACGCGCAAGTTCGCCGCCGCACACCGGAAGCTGGTGCGCGTACCTCGGACTTCACTACCACCTTGTTCAATCTTGTTGGCGGCCTTCGCGGCGACATCACTCCGAACGTTCAGTGGGAAGTTTCGGGCACCTATGGTGAGAGCGAGCAAATACAGCGTCAGGGCGGTTTCGCTCGTTTTGACCGGCTGCAGCAATCGGTTCTTGCAATCCCAGATGGCGCTGGCGGCGTCCAGTGTATCGATACAAATGGCGGCTGTGCGCCTATCAATCTGTTCGGGAACCTTGGTAACCTTGGTTCGCAAGAAGCCATTGATTATGTCTTCAATCTTACCCAGCAGGTCATCACTAAGGCTTCGCTGCAGCAGGTTCAGGGCCTTCTCACTGGCGACTTCGGTTTCGGAATCTCCGACACCCCGGTGGCATTCGCCGCGGGTGCTGAATATCGCAAATACACTGCATCGCAAATCTCGGACGAAGCTTCGCAAACTCCGGGCGCAGTTGTTGGTGGTGGCGGCGCTGCTCCCAACATCGATGGCGAATACGATGTGAAAGACGTTTTCGGCGAATTGGTGATCCCAGTCATCGAAGACTCCTTCATTCGTGAACTGACTGTAGAGCTCGGTGCACGTTATTCGGATTACTCGACAGCCGGTGGCGAATTTACCTGGAAGGCCGGCGGTACTATGTCGCCGACTGACTGGATCACCTATCGTGGTAACTACCAGCGCTCGTCGCGCACGCCGAATATCGGCGAGCTTTTCTCGCCGGTGACGACGTTCCTGACGAACCTCGCGGTGGATCCTTGCGCTGGCAGCAATCCGGTCGGTAATGCCGACCTTACGGCCGCCTGTGTTTCACAGATTGTCGCAAACGGCGCCACACAGGCACAAGCTGAAGGGTTGATCGGCAACATCTTGCAGCCAGCTGCTGGACAGATCAACGCCACCGGCGGTGGGAACCCGGATCTTGGTGTCGAAACTGCGACTACCTGGACGGTCGGTGCGGTAATCGAACCGCTCTATAATCTGTCCCTGACTGTCGACTATTGGAACATCAAGATCGAGGATGCTATCACATCGCCTACGGTCGATGACCTGGTGGGTGGTTGCTATAACAACCCAGGAGCCAGCAACCCGATCTGTGGTCAGATCCTGCGAAGCGCCACGACGGGCGGGCTGGACGGATCTCCAGACGAAGTGCCTGGTCTTCTGCTTGGTTCTTCGAACCTTGGTACAATCAAGACCGACGGCATCGACGTCAGCTTGCGCTATCGCACAAGCCTGACCGACACCATCGGCCTGCGCTTATCGACAGATGGTACATGGGTAAACCGGAACAAATTCCAGGCGACACCCACATCCGTTGATCGCGAATGCGTGAGCTATTATTCGGTCAACTGCAGTTCGATCCAACCGGAGTTCGTGTTCAACACGCGCGCTACGGTGTCGTTCTTCGATCAGGTCGATGTTTCAGTTCTCTGGCGCTATCTCAGCTCGACTGAATTTGAACCGCTTCAGCGTGAACAGTCCGGCGACGCATTCGTAGGAACACTCGATGAATCGACTGGACCGCTTGCTGGTCGCGATGTGGACTTCAACAATATCGATGCCGAAAACTATTTTGATCTGAGCACGCGCTGGATGGCGACCGATAACTTCGAGTTCGTCTTCACCGTGCAAAATCTGCTCAACAATAAACCGACCGTTGTCGGTTCGGACATCGGCTCGACCGCGTACAACTCGGGTAATATCTACCCCTCTACTTATGACGCGCTGGGCCGCCGCTATGCAGTAGCTGCGAAGTTCCGCTTCTAATTCAATCGTCGTAACAAATTGAAAGGGGCGGCTCTTGAAGCCGCCCCTTTTTTGTTTCTCAATTACATGTTAGAAGAACTCTAGTTCTTGGAGGAATCTTGATGTTAAAACAGGTTCAACTTGCAGCTATGGCTGTGGCACTTGTGCTGCCGGGTAGTGTCGCTTTCGCTCAGGAATCCACTGCAGAAGAAAAAGAACAGCCAGAGAAGATCACTGATCGTGATCATCCTGACTTCGTTCGATGCCGCACGGAACGGGTAGTCGGCTCGCTCGCGAAGAAGCGAAAAGTGTGTCTTACAAATCGCGAATGGGAAGAGTTCGCTCGCCGAGGCAATGACGTAGCCAGACAAACGGTCGCACAAAACGCCGCTGGAATGACGACAGATTAAGCGAAGTCTCTCAACAGGTGTGTGGAAAGGATCCGACCTAATCCAGGTTGGTTTCGGGATTTACATTGAGGTCGATCCCCTTCGCCAACTGACGGATCCACTCCGCGACCATATCTATTTCTTCCCGATTGTACTCTCGAGTATGATCAAGTCGTGCTTGCCTGTCATCCGCAGAGTAGGCAGCGCCATCCTTTGAATTACGCGTAAAAACCGGTCCTTCCGCTATTGCCTGTGCTTCAGAATATCCCAGTGGTATTTCTAGGTGTCTATAGAAAGCCTTCGTCGTGCGGAGCGGATCCCTCAACAGCGTAGCGCTGTCGCAGAAGGCCACCCGATTGGCGCCTAACTTTTTTTGCATCCGAGTGAAAATGGCCAAATGGGACAACCAACTTAAACCGGCAATCTGCAAGTCGGTCAGTTCCAATAGTTCTTCTGTAGTGAACTTATGGCTGAGGGCGTGATCTTTTGCCTGCCCGATCAATGATGTGCGTGCCCACTGACGCCCCCACAACCCCTTGACCGCAATCGAGGAAAGGAATTCTTCGATTGGCGCGTACAGGAGCAACGCTCTCGCGTTCGGCCGCATAGCGAGGATGGCGGGCCCGATGACGTTCGCAATGCTAGAAGGCTTGATTACCACATGCTGATCGTGCCCCAACGGCCGTGACAAGAGTGATAAGGAAAGATCGAGTACCTCCGCCAGACTTTGAGTTTCTGCCCCGCGCCGTCTCCAGCCTACGATATCGTTAAGCAATACAGGCTCTTTAAAGCCCATTGCCACGCCCTCGAGGTCGAACATGCGAGCGGCAAGAGTGGAGCAGCAATACGCTGAATGGAAAATAAAGTGAATTGGCGCCTGCGGCACAAGCGATTTGTCGATCCGATCGCGGGGTACGGCTATGAAGTTCTGAGTGCCTCCGAGATGTTCATCAGTGAGGAAGCTAGCTGACCGGTGATCCTCTCTTGAGACCCGAACAAAACGAAAGCTATCATCTGTTTCGTCGTAGCGATGCGGAAGCCAATCCGGATCAGCGAGGATCGCCAAACTGTCACTCATTACGATGTCAGTCACCGGATCCGCGTCACGCCCTTGAAACCCGTCTTACCAGGAATGCGAATGCGAAAACCGCCGGTTCCACTTTCACTTATCGTTACAGTAAGCCCAGGCTTGAAGCTGGCCCTTAACCCCCCGGTAGATGTCAATCTCCATAATTGACCATTCTCAAGTTCGATTACAGTCATTCGGGTACGTAAATCTTCGTCGACCCTAGCTATCGTGGCATCGAGTTCGACCATTTCGGTACCTTGCCCGTCGATCGGGAGACCGAAACGTTTACGCTTGTATGCATCGCGTTTTGTTACAAGCGACTGGTCAACTCCGTAAAGCGCGTCGAGAGCAACATCATAACATTCAAGACGCTCGGCACTGCTGTCGATTTCGCGGCATGCTTGTAACGATGTATCGGTGGGAGGGGCATCCTGCGCCGACGCTGAGGAGGAAACGGGACCGCTGAAAAGCAGAGCAATAGGCAACAGTCGATACATGGGCGATCCCGTCAAAATTAAAGCAAAGCCTAGCAGATAGAACAAATTCTTCCAAGATTTTCGCTCATTAAGTTCATCCCTAGCGCCCGCGCTGAGCATGAGTTCTCGGCGAAACGGATTGATGCGCTGCGTATCGATGTTCCCGATAATGCGCCCCCCTCACATTATCGCACATTTCTAATGTGGCAACCTTGTCACACTAATTTAAATATTAGTCATATATAATACACGGGCATTGCCCAAGCCTGCCGTATCCCGCAGGTTTCCCCAATCAGGCCGTGCTGGAGAGAACGGCTTCTGCATGAGTATCCGCTCCAGAAGCTCGCATCATGGTCTGTGTGATTAATTGGTTGGGGATACATTCCATGAAATTGAATTTTGCAGATTTCAGCAGTCGTGCTGCGCTCTATGCGGGCGTCGGATTGGCTGCTGTGGCGCTTTCGAGCCCTGCTCTGGCGCAGGATAATAGCCAAGAAGCCGCCCCTGAACAGGTCGACGTGACTGACGCGGTTGCACCTGATGCAACTTCGAACACCCAAGGTGCCATCGTCGTCACCGGTTCGCGTATCCGTCGCCCGGAAATCGTCGGCACCGAGCCCACCAGCTCGATTAGCGCCCAATACTACGATGACCGGAATATTACCAATGCGGCCGACGCGCTGAACGAACTCCCGCAGTTCCGCAGCAGCGTCAGTCAGCGTGGCGACCAGGCTGGTTATGGTGCTGGCGTCAACTTCGTCAACACGTTCGGGTTGGGTTCAAACCGTACGCTGAGCCTCGTCAACGGTCGCCGCGTCGTTTCTTCCAACCTTCCTTCGCTGTTCTCGTCCGGCGCACCAGGCGTTCAGGTCGATCTCAACGTCATCCCGACCAACCTTATCGAGCGGATCGACAATGTATTCGTTGGCGGTGCGCCAATCTACGGTTCGGATGCCATAGCCGGAACCGTCAACATCATCTTGAAGGATGATTACGAAGGATTCGAAGTTGACGCGACTTCCGGAATTTCGGATCGCGGCGATGCGTTCAACTACAATGTTTCGGGACTGTTCGGCTCTAACTTTGCCGATAACCGCGGCAACGTCACGCTTTCGATGGCGTACGATAAAGCGAACGGTGTTCGCGGCTCAGACCGTCAACACATCCGCGAAAACCTCGGCTTCCTGAACAACAACTGCGCCCCCGGCACCGACCAGCCTGCGGATGACGGCCGCGTCAATCCGAACATCGGGTGCAATACCGGCCCGGACGACGGCGTCCCGGCACGTGTCGTATTTCCGAACGTGCTGTCGCCTTACCTTTCCACCGGCGGTGTTATCACAGACGCGGGCTTCGGTCTCGCATTTGCTCCTGACGGAACCATCATCGACAATATCTTTCCGGGCACGAACCTCACCGGCTTTTTCGGAACGGGGCTGAGCCCGACGGCCTATAACACAGCCGATCAGTTCAGTGTCACCTCGACGCTTGAGCGTTTCACCACCAATGCATTTCTCAGCTACGAGATCATGCCGGGCGTGGAAGCGTTTGCAGAAGGCCTGTACTACAACAGTCGTGCGATCGAAGAAGGCAACAATCCTTCGTTTAACACCTTCGTATTCGACCCGGGTGTGTCGGGCGGCCTTACCTATGATGTCGCGACCAACCCGTTTCTCACGGATCAGGCTCGCGCCACTCTGACTGGCCTTGGCCTTACCACCTTCAACGTTTCGCGTTCCAACGAAGACCTCTTTGATAATGGTACGGTAACCGAAAGCGAGCTCAAGCGCGGCGTAGTCGGCCTGCGAGGTGAATTCGGCGGCCTGTTCGACAATCGCTGGAACTACGAAGTCAGCTTCAATTACGGCACAAACGAAATTGAAAACTTCGGTCAGGAGATCAACCAGCAGCGGTTCATCAATGCGGTAAGCTACGTTGCCGGCCCCAATGGCCCGGTCTGCACGGCGACGCCCCCTGTACCGGTCGCTCCCGATCAGCCGGTTCAGCCGATCGCCGATCCTGCCTGCGTTCCGCTCAATCTTCTTGGTGTCGGTGTAGCCAGCCAGGAAGCGCTGAATTACATCCGTGAAGACATCAACGATGTCGCCAACATCACTCAAAAGGTCATCAACGCCAACTTCGGCGGCGATCTTTTCGACCTGTGGGCCGGTCCGATCGGTTTCAACGTAGGTTACGAACATCGTGAGGAAGAAGCATCCTTCACACCCTCGAGCTTCACTCAGTTCGGTGAAGGCCGGGGATCTGCTGTGACTCCGACTTCGGGCAAGTACAATGTCGACGAGGTCTTCGGCGAAGTGCTGGTACCACTGGCATCGCCTGAGAACGATATTCCGTTCCTCAACAGTGCGGAAGTGTTCGGCCGGGTCCGGTATGTCGATAATACCGTGAATGGTGGCTTCACTTCCTTCGCAGTTGGCGGTCGTATCGCTCCCATCGAGGACATCCAGTTCCGCGGGAACTTCACACGCTCTTTCCGCGCTCCTGCGATTACCGAACTGTTCCTCCCACAGAGCCCTACCTTCGTTCGTCCGCCTGACCGTTGTACTGCGCAGGCGATCGATGCCGGTCCGGTTCCGGAAACACGCACACGGAACTGCTTGGCGTTCTTGGCAGCGACCAATAACGATCCGGCCACCTATAACTTGCTTGCAGCGCAGGCATCGGTTGCCGGTCTGTCGGGAGGCAATCCGAATCTCGAAAACGAGAAGGCTGACAGCTTCACCTTCGGTGTGATCGTGCGTCCGCGTTTCGTGAATGGTCTAACCATCACTGCTGACTACATCGACATCGAACTTGAAGGTCCGATCGCCAGCTTGACTGCGGCGGAGCTTGCCTCGGGTTGCTTTGACAACGAGAACTTCAACGCAGCAGACCCGGTCAATGGCAACTCCTTCTGCCAGGCACTTGGTTTTGGTGCGGATGGACAGATCCCCAACCTGCCCACGGATCCGGCTGTAAGGACCGGCTTCGTCAACGGTCAGAGGATCCTGTTCGAGGGCATCACCGGAGCGCTGGATTATCGCACTTCGCTCGACGGACTCGGTATTCCGTTGACCCTGCGCACAGGAGGTGATCTCCTTTATGTGAAGCGTCGCATCGAAGACATCACCGGGGTGGCTCCGCAGCGTTCGGACGGTACTCTCGGCGATCCGGAATTCTCCGGCCAGGCCCGCCTGGTGTTCGCCGGCGAAAACTTCGGTGTCGGGACTTACGTGAACTACACTGGCGAGCAACTGTTCTCGCGCTTCGATCGTGGCGGCAGCCCGAACGATACGCGTGAACTCGACGAGCTTGACGATTACGTGACGGTCAACATGAACGTGTATTTCGATACGGAAAGCGATTTCCGCTTCAACTTCGCGGTTACCAACCTGTTTGATCGTATCGGTCAGGACTATTTCGGATACATCTATCCGGGCTCGGAAAACGACGACATCGGTCGCCGCTATGCGATCAGTGTGAGCAAGCGTTTCTAAACACACTACTCCGACCAACTGAAAGGGCCCCGAGATTTCGGGGCCCTTTTTTTGAACGCAGTGAGTTACTTATCACGGGAAAGGGACCTCCCGCTACGCTACGCTACTTTCATCCTAGGAAGTGATCATGAAATCCTTTTTGGATCCATAATCAATTCATCAAATCAAGCTATTACCGTGTCTCCTGACCTACATCCACGCGCTAACCCCACAGCGAAGGAGCGCGATATTTTCGCAATTTAGGATACTCTAATTCTAAAGTTCCGACGGCGAGAATTTATTTCCATGCGATCGAATTGGCTTCAATACGTTTGCTACAGTTTTTCGGATGCAAGCCCTTCATAACACCTTGTTTACCAGATTGTTTTTCGGATCATTCATCCCTGCTCATGGTTCGGGCTTGCCAACGCATGCGTTGCAGGAGCACCACACAGCATTTATTGTTGCTTTTTTTTGAAGCAATCTGTTTGCTGAACGCAATTTAGAAGCGCATTCACCTTCTATCGGGTCCCACGCGGATGGTTTCGTTATGGCTCTCATCCCACTTGATGTGCCGGAGACCGATTTTATTACATAACACTTGGGAATGTAACGAATGCGAACTTTTAAAACAAAACTGAGCGGTCGCGCTGCTCTTTATGCTGGAGCCGGTATCGCGGCAGTAGCACTTGGCACTCCAGCGATGGCGCAGGAAGTGACAACCGAGCAAATCGGCAATGGCGCTCCTGCGGAAGCGACTGCTAGCGGGCAGGACACCATCGTCGTCACTGGTTCGCGTATCCGTCGGGCAAACCGTGACACCATGGAACCGTCGATTGTGGTCGGTTCCGATCAGATCGAGGAACGCGGCCTGACCAATGTTGGCGAGGTCCTTAACGATCAGCCCGCATTTGGACCTCCCGCCAGCAGCCCGGTAGGTGGCCAGGGTGGCAGTTTTGGTTCTGGTCAGAGCTTCATCAATTTCTTCGGACTCGGTTCGCAGCGTACCCTCACGCTAGTTAATGGCCGACGCTACGTTAGTTCAAACACCGCTTCGATCTTTGGCCCGACCGCCGCGGGATCGCAGGTTGATCTCAACACCATTCCGACGCTGATGGTCGATCGCCTCGAAACGATCGCTGTAGGGGGCGCACCGATTTACGGGTCTGATGCCATCGCCGGAACGGTCAACATCATTCTCAAGGACCGTTTTGACGGCATTCGCCTCGACGCGCAGATGGGAATCGCCGAAGAAGGCGACGCTCGGGAATACCGCGTTGGCGGAATTGCTGGCACGAGCTTCGCAGATGGACGAGGTAACGTCGTCGCCGCTGTGGAATACAATAAGACTGACGGTCTGCTCTACACCGATCGCGAACGCACGGCCCGTGGCTTGTACTATGCCGCCCCGAACGACCCGAACTCCCCCTTCGACAACGTTCTCATAGAAAATCGTCGCTTGCCAATCTTGAGCCAGTTCGGTGCGCCGACGACAGCGGACATTTTCCCTGGCGAAGGATTCGATATCACCGATGGCAGCGGTAACACGCTTGTCTTTGACGCGAATGGGAACCTCGTACCGCTCGACTTCGGTGTTCGCTACGGTACTGTAAGTTCGTCGGGCGGCAATGGCTTCAGCCTCCTTCCGGTATCGAACCTGCTTTCACCCGTCGAACGCTACCTTGGCGCCCTGTCGGCAAGCTATGACGTTTCCGACAGCATCACCGCGTTCGTCGATGCACAGTATGCAAATTCCAAGGGCACCGAACTCCGTGCACAACCGGTTTACAATACCGCGTTGTTCGACGATGCGGGTACGCCGGATGGGAATCTCATTGTATCGCTCGACAACCCGTTCCTTTCCGATGAAGCGCGTGCCACGATCGGCGCCCAGCTTCCCGCCGGCCAAGACTTTTTCTATCTCGGTCGTGCCAATACCGACCTAATTTCCGGAGAAGGGTCTTCGGAAGTCGAAGTGTATCGCGTCGCAGGAGGCCTGCGCGGCGATCTTTATCTCGGATCACGCGATCTCAATTGGGAAGTTTCGGCCACCTACGGCCGTTCACGGACCGAAGGTCGCAGCCGGGAACTGGTTCAACAGAACTTTGAAAACGCTTTGGCTGGCTGCCCAACTGATGCCGTCAGTTCACCGATCGAAACGATCAGCGGCACATGTACGCCGTTCAATCCCTTCGGCAATCAGAATACCCAAGCTGTGGCCGACTACATAACGACGATTGCCAATCCGACTGCAACCAATGAACAGGTCGATGTCATCGCTACCATCGGCGGTGATCTAATCGACATCTGGGGCGGAGCAGTCGCGTTTTCGGTTGGCTATGAACATCGTGACGAGTCGGCCGATTTCGATCCGGGCACTTTCTTCTTCGGGCAGCCAGATGCTGAAGATCCAGATGCTCCGCGCACCCAGTATGGACGCTCTATTCCAATCGATCCTGTTTCCGGTTCGTACAACACCGACGAGGTCTTTGGCGAGCTTCTGGTCCCGATCGTATCGCCATCGATGGACTTGCCTTTCGTAAACTTACTCGAAGCCAAGGGCGCCGTGCGGTACGTTGATAACTCGCTTACGGGCGGCGATTTGACCTGGACCGCTGGAGGCCGCTGGAAGCCGGTTGAAGATATTGCTTTCCGGGGCAACTTCACCCGCTCTATCCGCGCGCCTGCCATCACCGAACTGTTCAATCCGAACAGCGCGATTTTCACGACGGCTGATGATCCGTGCGATTCTCGTTACATCAACGCCGGTCCTAACCCTGAGCAGCGTCAAGCAAACTGCGCTGCAGCGGGCCTGCCAGCGAACTTCACCTCGAATATCGTGGACTTCACCACTCGCGGTTCGCTTTCTGGCAACACCGATCTCGAGAATGAAAAAGCCGACAGCTGGACAATAGGCGCGGTTCTCACGCCGACGTTCGCACGGGGTCTTACGCTTTCAGTCGATTACGTGGATATCGCGCTGGAAGGCGCTATTCAGAGTGTCGATGCGGAAGGCACCCTCGAAGCGTGCTATGATGCCAACGACTTCCCGAATTCCGCTTGCGATAGAATTGATCGTGGTGCGGACGGCCAGGTCGAATTTATCCGGACCGGATATCTGAACGTCGCATCGTATGATTACCAGGGTATCATTGCCGACCTGCGCTGGTCTGAGCCGACGCCCTTCCTCGGCGCTGATAGCCGCCTTGGGTTGCGTGGCTCGTATCAGTACATCGACAAGCTCGAACAGCAGGTCGGTACTGGCGATCTTTCGACGTCACGTGGTTCGATCGGCTACTCCAAGCATCAGGGAACCCTCGGCGTCACTTATGACAATGGTGATTGGGGTGCGTTCACTCAGTTCCAATATATCGGCAAGGCAGTTGTCGATGCCGACGCGGATCCGAGTGCATACCAGTTCTTCGATGTTGACGATGTCGTCTTTATGGATGCCGGTCTGAGCTTCCGGACCGAAGACAACTTCGTTTTCCGCTTCATCGTAGAAAACGTGTTTGACCGTGATGCTCCTATCCAGGTCCCCGCAGCTGGTGGAGCAAGTCTCTCGACCTATTTCGACGGTATCAGGGGTCGTTATTTCAAGGCAGCAGCAACATTCGAATTCTAATCGATAGCTTGCGACCTAAAGAAAGGGCCCCCGGAAACGGGGGCCCTTTTTTTAATGTCTATTTAAGTGGGGCTCCTACGCCACCTGCATCTCTAGCGCCCCGTCGCCCTCATCAACGTTAACCGTCGAACCATCAGGCACGTTGCCTGACAGGATCATATCCGCCAGTGGGTCCTGCACGTAGCGCTGCACCGCTCGCTTCAATGGACGAGCGCCGTATACCGGGTCATAGCCAACCCGGCCGAGCCACTTCTTGGCGGCCTCCGTAAGGTCCAGTTCGATCTTGCGATCCTTCAGCAGCCTCTGAACCCGCGCGACCTGGATATCGACGATGGGGGCCATGTGCTCCTGAGCCAGGCGGTGGAAGAGGATAATCTCGTCCAGGCGGTTAAGAAACTCGGGCCGGAAATGGCCGCGAACCACGTCCATCACCTGCGGCTCGACATCCTCGACCTTCTGATCATCTTCCATGTTCGCCAGATACTGGCTGCCCAGGTTGGAGGTAAGGATGATCAGCGTGTTGCTGAAATCGACCACCCTGCCCTGCCCGTCGGTCAGGCGGCCGTCGTCGAGGACCTGCAGAAGCACATTGAAGACATCGGTGTGCGCCTTCTCGACCTCGTCGAACAGCACGACCTGATAGGGCCTGCGCCGCACAGCCTCGGTCAACACGCCGCCTTCTTCGTAACCGACATAGCCTGGAGGCGCGCCGATCAGGCGGGCGACTGCGTGCTTTTCCATGAATTCGCTCATGTCGATGCGGACCATTGCGCTGTCATCATCGAACAGGAAGCCGGCGAGCGCCTTGGTCAGTTCGGTCTTGCCGACCCCCGTGGGGCCAAGGAACAGGAAACTTCCCAGCGGACGGCCGGGGTCCTGAAGCCCCGCACGTGCGCGGCGCACGGCCTTGGACACGGCATCGATCGCCTGGCTCTGGCCGATCACGCGCTTCGCCAGAATGTTTTCCATGTCGAGCAGCTTCTCGCGCTCGCCCTCCATCATCCTGTCGACCGGGATTCCCGTCCAGCGCGAGACTACGCCAGCGATGTCGTCCTCGGTCACTTCTTCCTTGAGCAGAGCGTTGTCGGTCTGGCCGCTGGCTTCCGAAAGCTTCTTTTCCAGCTCCGGAATTCGGCCATATTGCAGCTCGCCCGCCTTTTGCAGGTCGCCGCTGCGCTGCGCCTGTTCCAACTCGATCCGCGCCGCGTCGAGCTCTTCCTTGATCCGTGCCTCGGCGTGGATCTTGTCGCGCTCGTTCTGCCAGCGGGTGGTCAGTTCGCTTGATTGCTGTTCGAGTTCGGCCAGTTCCTTGCGCAAGTTTTCGAGCCGATCCCGGGATGCGCTGTCGGTTTCCTTCTGCAGCGCCTGCTCCTCGATGCGCAGCTGGATGATGCGGCGGTCGAGACCTTCGATTTCTTCCGGCTTGCTCTCCACTTCCATGCGGATGCGCGATGCCGCTTCGTCCATCAGATCGATGGCTTTGTCGGGCAGGAAGCGGTTCTGGATATAGCGGTTGGAGAGCTGTGCAGCAGCCACGATCGCACCATCGGTGATACGCACGCCGTGATGCAGCTCGTACTTGTCCTTGATGCCGCGCAGGATCGAGATCGTGTCCTCCACGCTCGGCTCGTCGATATAGACAGGCTGGAAGCGCCGCTGGAGGGCCGGATCTTTCTCGACATATTTCTGATATTCGTCGAGCGTGGTGGCGCCGATGCAGTGAAGTTCTCCGCGCGAAAGGGCGGGCTTCAGCAGATTGCCTGCATCCATACTGCCTTCCGACGCGCCCGCGCCGATGAGAGTGTGCATTTCGTCGATGAAGAGGATGATCTGGCCTTCTGCGCCCTTCACCTCGTCCAGCACGGCCTTCAGCCGCTCCTCGAATTCGCCGCGATATTTCGCGCCGGCAATCAGCGCGCCAAGGTCCAGCGACATAAGCGTGCGGCCCTTGAGACTGTCGGGAACGTCGCCATTGGCAATACGCAGCGCGAGGCCTTCGGCAATCGCGGTCTTGCCGGTGCCGGGCTCGCCAATAAGGGCCGGATTGTTCTTGGTACGGCGGGCAAGGATTTGAACCGTGCGACGGATTTCCTCGTCACGGCCGATCACCGGGTCGAGTTTCCCGTCGCGCGCCGCCTGCGTGAGGTCGCGGGCGTACTTCTTCATGGCGTCGTAAGCGTCTTCCGCGCCTGCACTGTCGGCAGTGCGGCCACCAGTTGCCTCCTGGATCGCGTCTTCAAGCGATTTTGCATCGACACCCGCTGCCTTCAGGGCCTTGCCGGCGTCGTTTTCCGCAAGAGCAAGCGCCTGCAGGATGCGCTGGACCGGGACGAAGCTGTCGCCCGCTTTCTCGGCAAGCTGTTCCGCCTGATCGAGCGTGCGCACCGCGTCATTGTCGAGGCCTGGCGTAGCTTGCGCGCCGCCACCGGATACAGAAGGCACCTTGCCCAACGCCGTATCGATTTCGGTAATCGCCACGCCCGGGTTGCCGCCGGCGCGCTGGATCAATTGAGCGGCCATGCCCTGCTCGTCGTCCAGCAGTGCCTTCAGAAGGTGTGCAGGCGAAATGCGCTGATGGCTCATGCGGATCGCGACCGTCTGCGCCGCCTGAAGGAAGCCTTTGGCCCGATCGGTGAATTTTTCGAGATTCATCTAAAACCCCTCTTGCGAGAATTGTCGCTCGAATATGGTGTTGCGGATATGCAACACAAGGCCCCGCGGCAAATTTTGCGAGGTGTGTTATTCAAACATAGGGGTGTGCCTGCTTCGCGCGAGAGGCAAGCGGAAATTTATTCCGCAGAGATGCCTTCAAGGCCGGGCACCATTACAGTCCGTCCACCGCCGAAATCTTCGCGCACTACGATCAGGCCCTGTCGTTCCAGATGTTCGAGAAGCCGGCGAATACGGCCAGGCGAGCTGGTGCCGTAAGCTCTTGCGAGCTCGGCTTCGTCGACCTGTGTTTCCCCGGCATGCGCTGCCTTAGCGATGACCAGGAACGGAACCAGTAGATCTTCATCCACCGACCGCGCCAGTTCCATGATCCACGCCTGAAGATCCTCACCCAGTTCGCCCAGCCCGGCTCCTGCAACGGCAAACCGGCGGCGGAAAGCGTACATGTCGGGCATGGGGCCGATCAGCCGTTCGCGGCGACACCGGGTGAGAAACGTCTGGAATTGCGCACTGGCGGACTGGAAGGCGATACCCTCTTCGTTCGCCAGTTCATGGATGATTTCGTCTATGCGCTGGACGACAGCAGATTTGTCGGTGTCCTGTGCCGGAGCCTCCACCTGCCGTTCCTCGGCATGGGCGATGCTATCTTCGATCTCTTCTATCCGCGGTGCTGGAGGCGGCGCCGGTGGCGGTGGCGCCTTGGCAACGTCGGCAGCCAGATCGCGGGTAAGTAGATCGGCCATGTCTTCAGGTGCTGTATCGGGCAGCGCCATCAGCCCTTCGCTGCGAGCGGTATTGCCAGTTTTCACCGGACCGATCTTCACCGACAAGGGCAGGCGCGTGATCGCGGGCCCCAGCGCTAGGAAATGTCCGCGTTCCAGCTCGCGTATCCGTTCGGCCTGCCTCCGGTCCATGCCGAGCAGATCGGCGGCGCGCACCATGTCGATATCGAGAAAGGTCCGCCCCATCAGGAAGTTCGAAGCCTCGGCAGCCACGTTCTTGGCCAGCTTGGCGAGACGCTGCGTCGCGACGATCCCGGCCAGGCCGCGCTTGCGCCCCCGGCACATGAGGTTGGTCATGGCCGACAGCGTCATGCGCCGTGTGTCTTCCGCGATTTCGCCAGCCACCGCGGGAGCGAACATTTGCGCTTCGTCGACAACGACCAGCGCCGGATACCAGTGCTCTCGCGGTGCATCGAACAAAGCGGTCAGAAATTGCGCCGAACAGCGTATCTGCTGTTCCACTTCCAAGCCATCCAGATCGAGCACGACGCTTGCGCGGTGTTCGCGGATGCGCCGCGCCAAGGCTTCGATTTCACCCGGCGAATAAGCCGATCCGTCGATCACCACATGGCCGAATTCTTCGGCAAGGGAAGGAAAGTCGCCTTCCGGGTCGATCACCACCTGTTGAACGAGACCCGCGCTTTCTTCGAGCAGACGGCGCAGCAGATGCGACTTGCCGCTTCCCGAATTGCCCTGAACGAGCAGACGGGTGGCGAGAAGTTCCTCGACGTCGAATTCCACCGGCTTGCCGGAAGAATCATGTCCAATGGTGATCTGGGTTGTCACAGCCCCATGGCTAGCGGCCCGAATCCGATTGGCGGAAGGCCCTGCGCCGGGTTTTGCCCAGAGCATTGCGCCGCCCTGCCCCGCTCGCTAGGCATTCCGTCAGGAGAGGATTGAATTGATGGCGAAATGGTTCTGGCGCACCGGTGCGGTGCTGCTGTTGGCGGTGCTCGTGGCATTCATCGCACTGGCTACGTGGGAGCCTCTTTGGGCGGAACGCAGCGACAGCCTCCCGCCAGAAGCAAACTATTCTGCCGAAATTATCCGTGACGAATTCGGTGTGCCTCATATCTATGGCAAACGGGATCGCGATGTCGCCTATGGGGTGGCCGTTGCGCATTCGGAGGATGATTTCTCCACGCTTCAGGATGTCATCGCCATGGCTCGTGGCCGATATGGCGCGATTGCGGGGCAGGACGGTGCAGCAGTAGATTACGTTTACCACGTGCTCGACGCGCGCGGGACTGCAGAACGGCACTATCCCACAATGCCTGCCGATACGCGCGCCCTGTTCGAAGCCTATGCCACCGGCCTGAATGACTACGCCAATCAAAATCCGGACGAGATCAAGCTGGGCAATCTCTTCCCCGTCAATGGACTGGATGTGGCAGCCGGTTTTGCGCTTCGCCAGCCGTTTTTCTTCGGCCTCAACAATGTGATCGAGCCGCTGGTCGCAGGCGACGATTTGCGCCGGGAATATGGTCCGGACATCCCGGGTTTTCCTCGCGGAGTCACTCCCGATGCAGCGGTGGGGGCTTTTAGCGCAGAACCCGAAAAGACTGCCTATTCGCCCTTCGGGAAGGATGCGGCCCATAACGGATCCAACGCCTTTGCAATTGCCCCCGATAAATCAGGCGGACCAACCATCCTAGTATCAAACAGCCACCAGCCGTGGCGCGGCGGAGTGGCTTGGTACGAACTTGTCGTCGAAAGCGAAGAGGGCTGGCACTATGCCGGGGCCAATTTCCCGGGATCACCCTTACCCTTCCTGGGCCATAACGAGGACCTCGGCTGGACCAATACGGTCAACACCCCGGATATGGTCGACGTATACAAGCTGGAACTGGACGAGACCGGCACGCGGTATCGGTTCGGCGGTGAATGGCGTGAACTGGAGACCCGTGAGGTCACCCTGCCAGTCCGGGTCGGCCCCGTAGTCTTGCCGATCGGCAGGGAAGTGCACCGCAGCGTGCACGGGCCGGTCATCATCAATGACAAGGGTGCCTTTGCTTTCCGCTATGGCGGCATGGACAATCTGGGCCAGCTCGATGCCTATTACCGGCTCAACAAGGCGAGAAGCCTGGCGGAGTGGGAAGCCATCTTAGCGCGGATGGATATTCCTTCGACCAATTTCATCTATGGCGATGCTGTAGGCAATATCGCCTATGTCTACAATGCGGCGATCCCCGACCGTAAGACAGGTCCCAACTGGCGCGGCATTCTGAATGGAACGGACCCCTCGCTCGTCTGGAAGGGGCCCGTCGATTACTCGGCGCTGCCACGCTACGTGAACCCCGGCTCCGGCTGGCTCTATAACGCCAACAACACTCCATTTACTGCTGCAGGTGCTGGCAGCGACTTATCGCCTCAAGCCTTCGCACCGGACCTCGGAGTGGAGCTGAAGCAGACCAACCGCTCACGCCGAGCCTGGCAATTGATGAGTGAGGCGGAACAGCTAGATCGCAAGACGCTCGAGGAAATCAAATACGACACTGGCTACGCGCGCGAAGGCTATGTTGCCGATCTATGGGCCGAGCTCGATACGCTGGATGTGTCCGAAGATCCCGAGCTCGAGGCCGCCCGCAGATTGCTGCTCGACTGGGACTTCACCGCCGACAATATAGGGCGTGCCGACAGCCTGGCCCTGTTGATGATCCGCGAATTCATGTCGTGTCGCTATCAGAACAAGAAATGCCCGGGAGTGCGCGACGAGTTGGTGAAGGCAGTCGATCACCTGCAGACCCATTTCGGCCGGATCGATCCGCCCATGGGCGAACTGTTGCGCCTGCGACAGGGCGACGTCGATTTGCCGCTCGACGGCGGTTCCGACACGCTGCGCGCATCGACGCTCTGGGATGTGGAGGATGACGGGCGGCTCTCCGTTCGACACGGCGACAGCTTCATCCAATGGGTGGAATGGGCGCCGGGCAAGCGCGTAACCTCGCGGTCGATCCAGCCTTACGGATCGGCGACGACCCGCCCTCACTCTCCGCATTACGCCGATCAGGCTACGCTGTTCGTCCAGCATCGCTTGAAGCCGGTGCATTTCTGGCGCGAGGATGTGCTGGCCAATGCCGCGACCCGAAAGACAGTGACGCATCGCCGCTAGCTGCTTAGGATCGCACGCAATGAGTCGTTCGAACTCTGAAGAAAACTCGGCAGGAAATTTGCGGCGAAAGCCGCTGGCTCGACAGGGAGACCACAATGAAGACCTTTAGTATGATGACGAGCGTTCTCGCGCTGACCTTGGGCGGCTGCGCGACGGTGCAAGAAACGGACATGGCAGCAGCCCCCGCCGCGGCTACTCCGGCTGCCGAAAACGGCGATCTGGCGCAGCTCGTCGACCAGGTTCAAATTCCCTATGAAACCTTCACCCTGCCGAATGGCCTGACCACGGTCGTTCACACCGATCGCAAGGCACCGCTGGTCGCCGTATCGGTATGGTATGACGTTGGCTCGAAACACGAACCTGCCGGCAAGACCGGCTTTGCCCATCTGTTCGAGCATTTGATGTTCAACGGTTCGGAAAACGCCGATGGCGATTTCTTCGAACCGCTCCAGCAAGTCGGCGCGACCGGCTTCAACGGGACCACCAATGCCGACCGGACGAACTATTTCGAAACTGTTCCGACTGCGGCGATCGACCGTGTGCTGATGCTCGAAAGCGACCGGATGGGATACCTTCTCGGCGCAGTGACGCAGAAAAAGCTCGATAACCAGATCGGCGTCGTCCAGAACGAAAAGCGCCGCGGCGATAACCAGCCCTTCGGTCTGCTGCGTTATGAAGTGGTCGAGAACATCTTCCCGCGCGGCCACCCCTATTATCACTCCACGATCGGTTCGATGGACGATCTGACCAACGCCTCGCTCGATGATGTGAAGGACTGGTTCAAGGACCATTACGGCCCGAACAACGCCGTGCTGGTGCTGGCGGGCGACATCGATCTCGCCACTGCAAAGGAAAAGGTGACCAAGTGGTTCGGCGCCATCCCGAGCGGGGACGAAGTGGTAGATCCGGCCATTACCGTGCCACAGCTTGCCGCGGACAAGGAAAAGGTCATCAAGGACCAGGTTTCCACCACGCGCATCTATCGCATGTGGCCCATCCCTGGCGAAACCTCATCCGACACCGTGCCGCTGGCACTGGCTCAGACCACATTGGGCGGCCTCGCCAGCTCGCGGCTCGATAACGCTCTCGTGCGCGGCCAAGGCCTTGCCGTATCGGTCTCAAGCTGGGCGTGGACCAATGAAGATGCGGGCGTCTTCATCGTCCAGGCCGATCTCAAGCCGGGCGTCGAACGCGCCACTCTCGAAGCGGCACTGGACCAGCAAATTGCCGAGTTCATTGCGCAAGGTCCGACGGCGGACGAACTCGAACGCTCCAAGACGTCCATCGTGTCCGGCCTGATCGGCGGGCTTGAATCGGTTGGCGGTTTCGGCGGCAAGGCAGTCACGCTGGCCGAGGGTGAACTTTATCACGACAACCCCGGCCATTATCGTGCCCAGCTTGAAAGCATGGTCGATGCAACCCCGGCTTCGGTTCGCGCTGTCACCCAGAAATGGCTGACCAAGCCGCGCTTCTCGCTGATCGTGGAACCTGGTGAACGTACCGAAGGCGGTGAAAATCGCGGCGGTGCGGTCATGGCCGATACGACGGGTGAAGGGCTGAACGCAGCACCGGTCGAATATTACTGCAACCCGGACTTCTGCGATCCTGAGGAAATGCGCACTCTGAAAGCGCAGGACCGCTCGCAATTGCCCCCTGTAGGCCAGCTTACCGATCTGGACTTCCCCGACATCGAACGCGCTACGCTTTCGAACGGAATGGAAGTCTATTTCGCTCGCCGTGACGCGGTGCCCAAGGTGACGGTACGCATGGTGTTCGATGCCGGTTACACGGCTGACGGCCGTGACGAACTTGGCACCCAGTCGCTCATGCTGGCAGCAATGGACGAAGGCACGGAAGATCTCGACGCGACCCAGCTGGCGATCGCGCAGGAACGTCTCGGCGCGAGCATCAATGGCTTTGCCAATCTGGACGAGACGAGCTTCCAACTCTCCTCTCTCTCCACGCGGCTCGCACCTTCGCTCGACCTGTTTGCCGATTTCGTGCGCAATCCCGGCTTCCGCGCCGATGATCTGGAGCGTGTCCGCTCGCAGCAGCTCAATCGCATCAGCGCCGAAATGAAGAACCCAACCAGTGCGGGGCAGCGCGTGCTGACTCCGCTTGTTTTCGGCGCCCATCCTTATGGCGTTCCGTCTTCAGGCCTCGGCGATGCTGCGGTGGTAGAAGGGCTTAGCCCGGCCGAACTCGATGCGGCGCACCAGCGCTGGATCCGTCCGGACAATGCGCAGGTTTTCGTGGTGGGCGACACTACGCTTGCCGAAACCGTAAGCCTGCTGGAAGGCTCGTTCGGTGACTGGAAGGCTCCGGCCACGCCGATGCCGACGAAAACCTACGATGTGGACGTGCCCGCTCCCGAAGCGCGAATCGTCCTGCTTAACCGGCCGAATTCGCCGCAATCGGTGATCCTTGGTGCGCGCGTTCTCGATACCCGCGGCACCGACGACAACACCGTGCTGCTGGCTGCAAACGAGGTTCTCGGCGGAAGCTTTCTCTCGCGCATCAACATGAACCTGCGCGAGACCAAGGGTTGGTCCTATGGCTCTCGCTCTGGTGTGACCTACAATCGAGATCGTCTGGTCTATGCCGTCCAGGCCGAAGTGCAGGCGGACCGCACGGGGGATTCCATCGTCGAACTGAAGAAGGAAATCACCGGTTTCGTCGGCGACAATGGCGTCACCGCAGCCGAACTCGAACGCACGATCAATGGGAATGTCCGTGAACTCCCCGGTCAGTTCGAAACCTCGAACTCGGTCCTGGGCGGAATGGTCAACATCGTGAAATACGATCGTCCCGACGATTATTACGAGACCATCGCCGATAAGTACCGCGCACTGACCGCCGATGAACTGGCCGCGGCTGCTCGCGAGAACTTCGTCTATGGCGACATCGTCTACGTCGTCGTGGGCGATGCCGAGGTGGTCGAACCGCAGCTCGAACGTACCGGCCTGCCCTACACCGTCCAGCAACTGGACCAGTAATTGACACCAGTGTAAGTTATGGCGATTAAGCCGCATCTTTAATCAAGGAGAATACGCATGTCCGTAGCCGGAACTTATGACACCGTCGTCAAGAGCCCGATGGGCGACCAGAAGGGCACCTTCACCGTGGTCCCGGGCGACGATGGCAACACCTTCACCGGTTCGATGGCCGGCGGAATGGGTTCGATGGATGTCAAGGATGGCAAGATCAACGGCAACGAACTGACCTGGGCGATGGACATGACCGTCCCCATGCCGATGACCCTGAACTGCAAGGCAACCGTCGATGGTGACCAGATGACCGGCACGGTCAACGCTGGCGCATTCGGCGACATGGCACTGACCGGCGAACGCCAGGGCTAACGCCAGCAGCACTTACAAAAGAGGGCTGCCGGAGAGATCCGGCGGCCCTTTTTCTTTGTCCGCCTCAAAACTGTGCTTTGATATGGTACAGCCAAGGCAGAAAAGAACAGATCGAGTCGCAATCACGAGTGGGCCTTCACGGCCGGTATTGGGAGTGCGATTATGAGAGGACTCATTTCAAGAATTGGCGCATCGGGCGCGGCACTGAGCCTGCTGGCAGTTCCCGCACTGGCAGAAAAAGCCAGCCAGCTGCGGGACATTAACGGCTCGCTTGGACGTGATGCCGAATATCAGCTTAGGCAGCGCGGCTTCTACCACGTTTCTACCCACAAAAATAACATGGGCTATGTTTACAGCTATTGGTGGGACAAAGCCGATGACGACTGTGTTCAGGTCGAAGTCTATGACGGCCGGGTCGATACCATCAATGATGCGAGCGATCAGGATTGCGGCCATCACGACGGCAATCAAGCGGCCGCCGCTGTCGGTGTCGTGGCAGGCGCAGCCATATTGGGCGCCCTATTAAGCCATAAGTCGCATCACCATGACGACAACAAGCACTACGACACGCGCGATGGAGAATTACAATATGAGCGCGGGTATCAGGATGGGCTGCACAATGCGTCCTACCACAATTACGATCGCGCCGACGCATACTCGAACGGCTATCGTGCGGGCGTTAACCAACGCAATGCAAACCTGTCCCATCATTACGGTCGGGGCGGATATGATGAAGTCGCCGCCTTCAACGATCTGAAGGGAGCCCGCGCAGCTGGCGGAATGAGCGAATTGGAACGTCGGGGATTCCGTCAGGTCGATAATTTCACGAGCGGAAACGCGCGCTATTCGATTCAGTGGCGGCCGCAATCGCGTCAATGCGTGCAGGTGACTATCGCCGACGGCCATTTCTACGATTTGCGCGACATCGGCCAGCATCCGCAATGTCGCTGAACCTGATTGGGAAAAATCAGAAACTCCCGTTCACCGGTACTGCTGCCGTAACGCTCCTACTTGCGGCGTGCGGCAGCCCGCCGGAACCGGATGCAGACGAAAGCAGGATCACGACCGCGATACCTTCGCACCTGGCACCATTCGGAAAAGGCTACCCAAATGCCGGTGACGATTGCCGCAATCTCGGTGAGAGCGCGCATACATCAGCTTACCTCGGTGACAGTGCCATTCTCGTCGGTTGCCCGGATGATGCTTCTGCCAAAGAATTGGGCGGAACCGTTGTCGATGTTGTGGATGGCATCAGGCTGGTCAGCGTTCCTGCTGGCAATGCAAACATCGGCATGGGCGAGAACCAGCCCTTCGGGGTGAACGAAGACGCCACTATTGCTGAACGCGATTACGATGCCATGGCCAGCCTGCCCTGCGGCTTTCAGCGAAACGCTCCAACTCAACGCTGCGAGGCCGGTGTAAAACGCGAGTGGGGAGAAGATGGGACCACCCTTGTCGAGGTAATGAAACCCGATGGTCGTAAGCGGGCCCTCTATTTCAATGGCCTAAAGCCATACGGTGCTGATAGCGCTGAGTCCGACGGCTCGGCAGGCTGGGATTTCTCGTCGACACGGGAAGGGGACCGGACGACCATCTTATTCGGTCCCGAGACATATGTTCTGATCGACGCCTTCATCGAGGGCGGCTGACAGAAACAGGGCCGCAGGAACGAACTGTTCCTGCGGCCCAGCCTGATTATCCAGTAGAATGTTGCTTAATCGACGATATCCATTTCCTCGATCAGGCCGTCTGCCCCGTCGACCTTGTCCATCACCCACAGCATGTACCGTGAATCGACATGGATACTGCGCGTCGTACGCGGATCGAAATCCCAGTCCGAATTGACGCTTTCGAAGGTGCCGTCGAACAGCAGGCCGACCAGTTGTCCCTTGGCATTTAGCGTAGCCGAACCGCTGTTACCGCCCGTCACGTCCAGATCGGACATGAAGTTGACCGGCACGGAATCGATCGAGTCCAGCTCGTATTTGCCGTAGTCCTTGGCTTCGATCAGATCGAGCTCACGCTGCGGTGCGTTGAACGGTTCTTCGCCCGTATCCTTCTGCGTGATGCCTTCAAGCGTAGTGAACGGCAGATATTCCATCCCGTCGAAGGGCGATCCGCCCATGACATTGCCATAGGTGATGCGCAGCGTGGAATTGGCATCGGGATAGGTCAGCTGGCCTTCCGAACGCTGCCACTGCGTGATCGCATCCATATAAGCAGGACGCAGTGCGAGCGAACGACCGGCACGCTCTTCCGCTGCGTCTTCAAGCCCGCGATCGTAATCGTAAAGCGCAACGGCAAGCTTGATGAAAGGATCGTCACTGGCTTCGAAGGTAGCCGGGTCCGCTTCCATCAGGGCGAGACGGGTTTCCGTGTCGCCAAGCGTGGTATTCGCATAATAGCTGTCGAGCAGGCCAGGCAGGTCAGCCGCGGTGGTCTGCTGCGTAAGGCCCAGCGCCTTGTCGAAGGTGGGCACACGTTCGGCTGCCGGCTGCTGGATGTAGCCGTTCAGGAACAGCAGCCATTCGGCCTTGTCCACGGTCGGATCGTAGCGGCGGTCAAGCGCCTGAAGACCCTGGCGGAAAAAGGTCAAATCGCGGTCCTGATAGCCGGATTCGCGCTGCGCATTCGGCTTCTCGCGTTCCTTCGAGAGGCGATAGAGCCGCTGCGCCGCGCCGAGCAATTGCGGGCGTGTGGCATTGCCGTACCAGAAGCTGGTCCGCGCGGCCTGTGCGCTTTCCTGCGCAAGGGCGCTCAGCTGCGCGATAGCGGTGCCGTAATTGGCGCGGCTGGGATCAGCGGCAATCCACCGGGCCAGTTCGGCCTCCCGTTCACGACGGCGCTCGACGAGGCCGACCCGGCGTGCGCCATCGATCTGGCCGCGCAGGTTCTTTTCGTAATTGTTGAGGCCCGCAAGGCGGCTTTCGTATTTGACCCGTGCATCGGACCCGGCAGGTGCCGCATCCTCGATCGTGCCGATCCATTCGGTCAGCAGGGTCTGGAAGGTAGGATAATTCCAGCCAAAAGTGTTCTCAACTTCGGCCAGCAGGGCATAGCGGCTGGTCGATCCGGGATAGCCCGCGACCATCACGAAATCGCCCTCGTCGAGGCCCGACGCGCTGACCTTCAGATGATGCTCCGGCTGATAGGGGACGTTCTCTTCGGCATAGTCGGCAGCCGAACCGTCCGGGGCGACATAGGCGCGGTAGAAGGAGAAATCGCCCGTGTGGCGCGGCCACATCCAGTTATCGATGTCGCCGCCGTATTTGCCCACCGAGTCGGCCGGGGCGTAGACCAGCCGTACGTCGCGCACTTCGAGGCGCTCGATCAGCGTGTATTCCGCCCCACCGTAAAAGCTCGCGACCTGGCAGCGGTAACCTGCCTTTTCCTCGCACTCGGCTGTGATATCCTTCAGCCGCTGCTCGACCGTGTCGTAGCGGTCCGTGGGAGACAGCGCATCGGTACCGGCGCGAACGCGATCGGTAACATCGGTCAGCGCAGTCGTGACATAGATGCGCGATCCCGGCGCGGCGGGCACTTCATCGCCCATGGTCTTCGCGAGGAAGCCGTTTTCGAGATAGTTGTTTTCCGCCGTCGAATTGTACTGCACCGATCCGCGGGCGCAGTGATGATTGGTGACCACCAGGCCTGCAGGCGAAACGAAGCTGGCCGAACACCCGCCAAGCGAGACGATGGCACCCATCGGGAAGCCGGTCAGATCGCTCAGCGCTTCGGGATCGAGTTCTAAACCGGTAGCGCGCAGATCGTCAGCGATCTCGGGCAGCTGCTGCGGCGTGAACATGCCCTCCTTCGCGGCGAGCGGCGCAGATGCGACGCAGGCCAGCAGCGTGGCGACGGTGGTAATCTTTCTCATAAAATCAGGTCCCCTACCTTATGCGCGACAAGCGCATGATGGAGAGGAGGTATCTATCTTCAATCAGTCGGGCAAGCGCATGACCGTCAGGTTACTTCACCGCTCGACAAGTAGCGCCTTCGCTCAGTCAGCCACGGGTGGAATACCAAGCAGCACCTCGTTAGATGCGCCCGAGTTTGCAATCACGATATCAAGGATCGCGTCGCCGTTCATGTCACCCAGCGCAATCCCGTAAGTATCCCCGGGATCGCCCGGAAGAATTTCACGCTCGAAGTGCCCATCGCCAGAATTGCTATAGACCAGGTTCGCACCTTCGGTCCCGACGACCAGATCGACATCACCATCGCCATCCAGGTCTCCCGCAGCGATAGCCTGCACGCCCTCCCCGGTCTGGCCGAAATGACTGGCCAATGAGAAGCTTCCGTCATCGCCCTGACGGAAAAATGAATGAGTGCCATTGGTCGACACAAGCACGATGTCCACCAGCCCATCGCCATTGAAATCACCAGTCGCAACGTTTCGATGGTCGCCTTCGCTTTGTGGCAAGGCAGATATCGCGAACGTGCCATTACCATCGTTCGACATTACCACGCTGGCCGCACCGTCGCGCCGCGCGAAGACCAGATCGATATTGCCGTCCCGATCCATATCTTCGGCGACCACGCCGGTGGAACCGAAGCCGTCATCGGGTAAGTCTGTCGCTGGACCAAAGGCGGCATCACCCAATCCGAAATGCACCCGGTCCGGCTCCCGCCGTGTCGCGACGATCAGATCGAGGTGCCCGTCAGAGTTTACATCGGCCAGGGTGGCCGAGCGCGCCGGAACCGCGCTGCCAGGAATTTCGCCCGCCACAGAGAAGCCAGCGGAACCGCTATTTAAGAAAATAAGCGCTGGAAGAAGGTCACGTACCGCAACCGCATCGATATCCCCGTCCCCGTCCAGATCGGCGAGCCGGATCGTATAGGTGGATGACCGCGTTTCTCCCAGCGGCAGTGCTTCCAGCAGGCGGCCATTCCCGTGGTTCAGAAACACCCAGTCCTGTTGAGGCCAGTGTCTGCCGTTTGCGGCCACCACATCCAGATCGCCGTCCCCATCCAGATCGGCCAGCGATACATCCGCCGTGCGGCTGTCCTCTTCGTCGAACAGCAGAAAGGGATGCTCGCGGAACGAGACTGCGGCTTCTTGCGCCAGCAAAGGCGCGGAAGCCGTCACGAGCATCAAACCCAATGCCAGCTTTCGGACATGGAACTGATCAAGATAGCGTTTGCCCATCATTGGCCGCCAGCGAGTGTCAGCCGAGCTTGTCCTTGAGTATCTGGTTCACCACCGCCGGATTGGCCTTGCCCTGCATCGCTTTCATCGTCTGACCGACGAAGAAGCCAAAGAGCTTGTCCTTACCGCCGCGATACTGCTCGACCTTGTCCTGGTTGTTGGCAAGGATGTCGTCGATCGCAGCTTCGATGGCACCGGTATCGGAAACCTGTTTCAAGCCTTCGCTCTCGGCGATCTCGTCCGGCTCGCGGCCGGTCTTGAGAACGATTTCGTAGATTTCCTTGGCCTGGCCGCCCGAAATCTCGCCCTTGTCCTGCATGGCCAGGATCGCTGCCTGACGGTCCGCAGTGGCGTGGGCCGGATTGGCTTCCTCGCCGAGGGATTTCATTACCCCGGGTGCGACCGAGAGCGCCCAGTTCGCAACCTGGGTGGCAACTGCCTTGGCTTCTTTGCCAATTGTCTTGGCGGTAGCTTCCAGCAGTGTCTCGAACCGCGCGAAGGTTTCCACCTCGGCAGTCAGTTCGCGGGCGTTGTAATCGGTCAAACCAAGCTCGCCCGTGTAGCGCGCGCGCTTGGCATCGGGCAGCTCTGGAAGCGAAGCGCGGCAATCATCGAGGAAGGCGTCTTCCAGCTCCAGCGGCAACAGGTCCGGATCGGGGAAGTAGCGGTAATCATGCGCATCTTCCTTCGAACGCATGGTCCGCGTGGTCCCGGTGCCCGGATCGAACAAGCGCGTTTCCTGATCGACAGAGCCACCGCTTTCCAGCACTTCGACCTGCCGGTTAGCTTCGTATTCCACGACCTGCATTACGAAGCGGACAGAGTTCACATTCTTGGTTTCGGTGCGTGTGCCCAGCTCGCTGTCGCCCACCTTGCGGACCGAGACATTGACGTCGGCGCGCATAGAGCCTTCTTCCATATTCCCGTCGCAAGAACCGACATAGCGCAGGATCGAGCGCAGCTTGCGGACATACGCCCCGGCTTCTGCGGGCGAGGTCATATCGGGCCGCGACACGATTTCCATCAGCGCCACACCGCTGCGATTGAGATCGACATAGGACATGGTCGGATGCTGATCGTGCATCAGCTTGCCAGCATCCTGTTCGACATGGATCCGCTCGATGCCGATCACCTTGTCTTCGGCAATACCAGCCTTCTCGTCCGCATCGATCAGCAGTTGCCCTTCACCCACGATGGGGTGGTAAAGCTGACTGATTTGGTAACCCTGTGGCAGATCGGCATAGAAGTAGTTCTTACGGTCGAACCGGCTCCATTTGTTGATCTGGGCGTCGATCGCCATGCCGGTGCGCACGGCCTGGCGGATGCATTCGCGATTGGGCACCGGCAGCATGCCCGGCATCGCCGCATCGACGAGGCTGACTTGCGTGTTCGGCTCGGCACCGAAAGCGGTCGAGGCACCGCTGAACAACTTGGCGTTGGAAGTGACCTGCGCATGGACTTCGAGGCCGATCACGACCTCCCATTCGCCGGTTTCGCCCTGAATGCGGTACGTGCTCACCACCATTTCTCCGGTTTGCCGTCAAAGTTTGCGCGCTGCTGGATCGCCAGACCCGCGTTCAGCACACCCTGCTCATCGAAGGGCCTGCCGACGATCTGAAGACCAAGAGGCAAACCGTCGGGGTTCATAGTCGCGGGCACGCTCATCGCGGGCAGCCCGGCAAGCGATGCTGGCACGGCGAAGACGTCGTTGAGATACATCGTCAGCGGGTCTTCGTTGAGCGAGCCCAATGGGAAACTGGCGGTCGGCGTCGTCGGCGCGAGGATTGCATCACACTGTTCGAAAGCCTTTTCGAAGTCCTGCGCGACCAGCGTGCGGATCTTCTGCGCCTGCGTGTAATAGGCGTCATAGAAACCGGCACTCAGCACATAGGTGCCGATCAGGATACGGCGCTTGACCTCGTCGCCGAAGCCGTCGGCGCGGGTGGCGGCATACATGTCCTGCAGTCCCGCCCCATCGGGCAGATCGCGCAGGCCATAACGGACGCCGTCATAGCGGGCCAGATTGCTCGACGCTTCGGCAGGGGCCACGATGTAATAGGCGGGCAGCGCATATTTGGTGTGCGGAAGCGAAACGTCGACGATCTCGGCGCCCGCATCGCGCAGCCATTCCTTGCCCTGCTCCCAGCTCTTGAGGATTTCCTCATCGGTGCCTTCCATCCGGTATTCCTTCGGGATACCGATCTTCTTGCCCTTGAGATCCGCTGACAGCGCGGCTTCCCAATTGGGCACCTCCATCTGCAGGCTGGTCGCGTCCTTTGGATCGAACCCGGCCATCGCTTCCAGCATGATCGCACAGTCTTCGACGCTGCGAGCCATCGGGCCTGCCTGATCGAGGCTGCTGGCGAAAGCCACCACGCCCCAGCGGCTGCAACGGCCATAGGTCGGCTTGATCCCGCAAATGCCGGTGAAGGCAGCGGGCTGGCGGATCGAGCCACCCGTGTCGGTCCCGGTGGCAGCAGGCGCAATGCGTGCGGCGACAGCAGAGGAGGATCCGCCCGACGAACCGCCCGGGCTCATCGCGGCATTGGTGCCATCCTTCTTCCACGGCGAATTGACGTTGCCGAAATAGGATGTCTCGTTCGACGAACCCATCGCGAACTGGTCGAGATTGAGCTTGCCCAGCATGCCCGCGCCCGCGCCCCACAGCTTCTGGCTGACAGTGCTTTCGTACTGCGGCGTGAAGCCTTCGAGGATATGGCTGGCCGCGGTGGTCTGCACGCCCTTGGTGGCGAACAGATCCTTCATCCCGATGGGCACGCCGCCCATTTTACCGAGATCTTCGCCCCGCTCGCGCTTGGCATCGACCGCATCGGCCGCGGCAAGCGCATGATCGGGTGTGGTAACGATAAAGGCGTTGAGTTCGGCAGCGCCAGCAACGGCAGCGTTGAAGCTTTCCGCCACTTCGCGCGCGGTGAAATCGCCGCCCGCCACGCCGTCACGGATGTCCTTGACACCAAGCTGTGTGAAATCGGTCATTATTCGATCACCTTCGGCACGCCGAAGAAGCCGTGTTCGGCCGCCGGGGCATTGGCGAGTACATCCTCGCGCCGGCCACCCGCGGTTTCGGGAATGGCATCGACGACATCGTCGCGCAGGCGCAGGGTATTGGGAATGACCGCGGTCATAGGCTCGACGCCGGAAGTATCGACCTCGCCCAGCTGTTCGACCCAGTCGAGGATGTTGTTGAGTTCGGGGACCATGCGATCAAGCTCCGCGTCGCCCATCTTGATGCGGGCGAGCGAGGCGATCTTGGCCACTTCTTCGCGTGTGACTGACATGAGGGCGCGTTAGCCGGGCGCGCCCCCACCTTCAAGCGGCTAGATGAGGGTTATTCAGCGCCGGGTGCAGCTTGGCCGCCCTGCTGCGCGCCCATGGCACCCATCATCGACTGCAGCTGCTGCAGCTTGGCATCGAATTCCTGACGCGACAGAATGTCCGTCACTTCCACTTCGAAAGTCAGATCGGCATTGGCCGGGATCGGCGAACCCGGAGGCGGTTCGGCGCCATAGCCCTGGTCGGCAGGCACGGTGACCAGATATTTGCCGCCTTCTTTCATCTTCAGCAGTGCATCGAGGAAACCGGGAATCAGCGCGCCTTCTTCCAGCAGCATCGGCGTGCCTTCTGGGAAAAAGCCGGGAGGGATCGGGAGCGGCTGCGAACGGTCGAATTCGGTGCCATCGTCCAGCGAGCCGACATATTTCACGAACATGACCTGACCCATTTCCGGCGAAGGCCCTGTGCCTTCGGTCAGCGTTTCCATCCCGGCCGTTTTCGGCGAAGCGGCCCATGCCAGCCCGCCGCCCAGCAGAATGGCGACGAGAACGCCCAGCCAGAGCTTGGTCAACGAGCCTTTCTTGATCGGCTGCAGCGGTACGCGGGTAATCTCGGTCATGTGAACTGTGTCCTGATACGCAAAGGGCGCGGATTTCTCCGCGCCCTCATGGCTTGTCTGGTAAGCTGGTGCAACGCGGTTTTGAATTTTTGGCCCGTCCGGGCGCAAAACCAATGTGCACGCTGGATGACGGCGTCTTACTTGATGCCGTCACGCTCCATACGCTTGCGCTCCAGCTTGCGGGCGCGGCGAACGGCAGCAGCCTTTTCGCGAGCGCGCTTTTCGCTGGGCTTTTCGTAGTGGCGACGCAGCTTCATTTCGCGATACACGCCTTCACGCTGCAGCTTCTTCTTGAGCGCGCGGAGGGCTTGATCAACATTGTTATCGCGAACCATGATCTGCATAAACTTAAATACCTCGACTTTGCGGGCCAGAGCCCGCGCAAAAGCGGGGTATGCCTCCTTAATAGGGTTTCGCTTCTATAACGAAAAGCGCGCCGAATCCGTTCCGGACCGGCTCGAACGAGGCGGCACATAAGGATTCGCAACGAAAAAGGCAAGCACGTAACAGCGGCTTTCGCATTTGCGCACCAGCGGCTAGAGGCAGGCACATGTCCAACCTTTCCCCCCTCGTAGCCACGCTGCATGTCGCCATCGGCGGCGGTGCCGGCGCAGCGCTGCGGTATCAGGCAGGCCGCGCGATCACGCAGTGGCTCGGCGCACCGATCGTCTCTGCCTTTCCCTTCGCCACCCTTGCGGTCAACGCGCTGGGCAGCCTGCTGATGGGGCTGCTGGCCGGATGGCTTGCCCGGCACGGCGGCGAAAGCAACGAACAGATGCGCCTTTTACTGGGCGTGGGCCTGCTGGGCGGGTTCACCACCTTCAGCGCCTTCAGCCTGGAAATGGTGCTGCTGATCCAGCGCGGCCAGTTCCTGTTCGCCACGCTTTACGCCGTTCTTTCCTTCGCGCTCGGCTTCACCGGACTGATGATGGGCCTCGCGGTTATGCGGGTGGCGGCATGAAGACCTCAGACGAAGTACGCAACTTCACCGTCGAAGCGGATGACGACGGCATCCGGCTGGACCGCTGGTTCAAGCGCCACTTGCCGCAGGTCGGCTTCGGCACGGTCAGCAAATGGGCCCGCACCGGGCAGATCCGTGTCGATGGCGGCCGGGTCAAACCCGAAGATCGACTAGCGCAGGGCCAGCAGATCCGCGTCCCTCCGGGCGGCGACGCGCCGGACCGGCAGGCCAAGCCCAAGCGCGAACTGACCAAGGCCGAACGCGAACAGGCGGCCGACATGCTAATGACGCAGACCAAGAGCGCGCTGGTCATCAACAAGCCCCCCGGCCTCGCCACCCAGGGCGGGACCAATACCTTCAACCATGTCGACGGCCTGCTCGATGCCTATATGGAAGAAGGCGAGGAACAACGCCCCCGTCTGGTCCACCGGCTCGACAAGGATACCTCCGGCGTCCTGCTGGTAGCCCGCACCCCGGGCAGCGCGGCATTTTTCTCCAAGCGGTTCTCCGGCCGCAGCGCCAAGAAGATTTACTGGGCGCTGGTCGTGGGCGTGCCCGACATCCGCGAAGGCGTGATCGAGGCGCCGCTGGCCAAGCAGCCCGGTTCGGGCGGCGAGAAGATGCATGTCGATCACGAAGGCGGCGCCCCGGCCAAGACGAAGTACCGCGTTGTCGAAAGCGCGGGCAAGAAGGTCGCCTGGCTCGAACTGCAACCGCTGACGGGGCGCACCCACCAGCTGCGCGTGCATTGCGCGGCTATGGGGCACCCGATCGTGGGCGATGGCAAATATGGCGGCAAGGACGCATTCCTCACCGGCTCGATCAGCCGCAAGATGCATCTCCACGCCCGCCGGCTGATCATCGACAGCCCCGATGGCAAGCTCGATGTGACCGCCGAGCTGCCCGAACATTTCGCCACCAGCATGGAGCAGATCGGCTTCGACGAGAAGGTCAGCGACGCCACTCCCATGCGTGACGATCCGCCACCCGCCACGCGCGAGGAAAAGAAACAGAAGGCGCGCCAGCACGCGAAGACCTACAAAAAGAACCAGCGCGGTCCGCGGCGCGCCCGCGGGGCCACAGGAGGCAAGCCGAAAGGCCGTCCCGGCGGCAAGGGTGCTCGTTGATGCATCCGAACCCGCTGTTCCGCAGCGAGGACCGCGACCTGCTTCGTGAACTCGTGCACCAGATCGGCTTCGGCATGGTCTTCCTGACCACGAGCGATGGCCCACGCGTTGCACATACGCCATTGCTTTTGAGTGAGGACGGAAAGCTGCGCTTTCACCTTGCTCGCGGCAATGCGCTCACGAAACATCTCGAAGGTGCGAATGCATTGGTCACGGTCAATGGGCCGGACGGGTATGTGTCACCGCGCTGGTACGACGACCGCGACACGGTGCCGACATGGGATTACGTCGCACTCGAAATGGAGGGGCGCGTAAGAATGCTTGCGGAGACCGAACTCGATACCTTGCTTTACGATCTGATCGCAAAGCACGAGTCGCGGCTCGAAGGGACAAGGTGGGAAGCTTCAGAAGCAAGCGAGTCGATGTGGAATCAGTTGCTCAAGGGTATTCGCGGATTCGAAATCGACATCGCGGTGTGGCGCCCCACTTTAAAGCTTTCCCAGAAGCGTACCGCAGAAGAGCGCGAGCGCATCGCGGCTGGTCTTGATCATTCTGGGAGCGCGCGGCTTGCTCAATTCATGCGCAGGTTGCCAGCATGAAGGGACTGGTCATTTTCGATTGCGACGGCACGCTGGTCGATGGACAGGCGGCAATCTGCGACACGATGGACGAGGCGTTCGCGGCAGCCCGCCTCCCCAGCCCCGATCGCAACGAGGTCCGCCGGATGGTCGGCCTCAGCCTGCCGCAGGCGCTACGCCGGCTGGCACCCGATGCGAGCGATGACCAGCACGATATCGCGCTTGAGGCGTACAAGTCCGGTTACCGCGACCGGCGCTTCAAAGGCACGCTGGAAGAACCGCTTTATGATGGCATGGCCGCCTTGATTGATCGCCTGGTCGAAGCCGGATGGCTGCTCGCCGTAGCCACCGGGAAGAGCGATCGCGGTCTGCATTCCTGCCTCGACATGCACCAGATCAAGCACCATTTCGTCTCGCTGCAGACCGCCGACCGGCATCCGTCCAAGCCTCACCCCTCCATGATCGAGGAAGCTCTGGCTGAAGCCGGAGTGGACAGCGGCAGTGCGGTGATGATCGGCGACACCACTTTCGACATCGAAATGGCGCGTGCCGCAGGCATCCGCGCCATCGGTGTCTCGTGGGGCTATCACGAACCGGCCGAACTGATGGAAGCCGGGGCTCAGGGCGTTGCCAACACGACGCAAGAGCTGGAGGAGCTGATCAATGCAGGGGCATGATCCTGCCCTTGCCAAATTCCTGCTGCTCAATGTGATCCGGATCGCCGGCCTGCTTGCGGTGCTCGCGGGCATCGCGGGCCTGGGTGACAGATTGCCCATGCCCCAATGGCTCGCCGCGCTGGCAGTTATCGTGGGCGTGGGATTGTTCTTTATCGTACCGATGTTTGTCGCGCGCCGCTGGAAGGGCCGCAAATGAAGCGTTTTTACAAGGAAGTATCGATCGCCCCGGCAGGTGACGGCTGGCAGGTCATGCTGGATGGCCGCCCGCTGAAAACACAGGGCGGACGGCCGCAGATCGTGCCGGGCATGAATCTGGCGGAAATGCTGGCCGAAGAATGGCGCGCGCAGGGCGAAACGATCGACCCGGCAACCTTCCGCTTTCGCGACATGGCCGACTATGCGCTCGACGTGGTGGCGCGCGATCAGGGCGCACTGGTCGAAAAGCTGCTCGGCTATGCAGAGACCGACACGCTGTGTTTCCGCGCCGATCCGGAGGAACCGCTCTACCGGCGCCAGCAGGAATTGTGGGAGCCGATCGTTGCCGGACTGGAAGCGCGCGAAGGCGTGACCCTGCACCGCATCAGCGGCATCCTCCACCGCCCGCAAACCGAAGAAACGCGCCAACGACTGACAGCGCGGCTGGGAGAGCTCGACCCGTTCACGCTGGCTGCACTCGAACAGACGACCTCGCTAGCGGCATCGCTGTGCATCGGGCTGGAAGCGTTGCAGCAAGGCGCGGACGGCGATGCGCTTTGGGCCGCTGCCAATCTCGAAGAAGAATGGCAGGCCGATCTGTGGGGCCGCGACGAGGAAGCCGAGGCCCGCCGAGACCGGCGCAAGGACGATTTCCTGGCTGCGATGGAGTTTGCCGGGGCTGTACAGGGATCTTCGTCGGTTCCGACGGGGTAAAGCGTTTACGGCTACATATCTGCCTTATCACAACGGCGTCAGAATAGTCCCCCCGCTGGTTTGCAGGCGCATCAGGTCCTGTCGCGGCGGAGCGCCGAACAGGCGGGAATATTCGCGACTGAACTGCGAGGGACTTTCATAGCCCACTGCGAACCCGGCCGACCCTGCATTGGCGCCTTCCGAAAGCATGAGCCGCCGCGCTTCCTGAAGCCGCAGCTGTTTCTGATATTCCAGGGGTGTCATCCGGGTGACCGCCTTGAAATGCTCGTGGAGCGAAGACGGGCTCATGCCCGCCGCCGCCGCGATCTCGTCGATACGCAAGCGTTGATCGAAGGCGGAGAGGATTTTGCTGATGGCCCGGCTCACCTGATTGAGGTGGCTGTCGCCCACCGCCATGTAGCGCAGCGTCGGCCCATGCGGCCCTGTCAGGAGGCGGTAGAGTATTTCCCGCTCTATCAACTGGGCCAGAGCAGGAATTTCTTCCGGACGATCGAGCAATCGCAGCAACCGGCAGGCGGCGTCCACCAGATCGTCGTCGCTGCGGTAGACGGCCAGTGCCGGCAGGTCGGCTTTCGGTGCGCGCTCCCCTTCTTTCATGATGAGATCGACCAGTGCGGATTGGTCGATATCGATTTTCGCGCAAAGGTAAGGCGCATCGGGGCTGGCCTGCGTTACGTGCCCGATCAGCGGCAAGTCCAGCGACACCAGCAGGTAATGCTCTGCATCGTAAGTCAGGCTCTGATCTGAAAGCGTCACACGCTTCGACCCTTGGGCAATTAGGCAAAGTGAGGCTTCATAGACCGCTGGCAGCGGCTGGGTCGGCTCATCAGCGCGGAACAGGGACAGCCGTGATATCGCCGTATCAACCATACCGGTGCGGGTGACGTGCCGCGCGATCTGCGTAGCCAGTTCGGAATGCTTGCTCATCTCCTTGCCCTGCCACTCCACCGTGCCACTCCGCAATCCGTAGGGTATGGATTCTGGAGGATCGTGCAAGGATTCCAGCGGATCGCGATCACGCCTTGCTGACCATCGTTCTATCTACTGTCCAACCAGACAGATCGAAAGGAACTGGCATGACGAAGGTAATAGAGAAAACCGTTTTGATCACCGGCGCTTCAAGCGGGATCGGCGAGGCAACCGTCCGCGAGTTGGCCGGGACAGGCGCGAAACTGTTCATCGGCGCGCGGCGCACCGAACGGCTGGAAGCGCTCGCAAACGAATTGGGTGACGCTGTGGCGTGGCAATCGCTGGACGTGACGGATGCAGAAAGTTTCCAGGCCTTCGCTGAGGCGGCGCAGGAACGCTTCGGGAGCGTTGATGTCCTCATCAACAACGCCGGCATCATGCCGCTCTCTCCGCTTGCTGCGCTGAAACAGGACGAATGGTCCCGGATGATCGACGTGAACATTCGCGGCGTGCTGAACGGGATTGCAGCGGTCCTGCCGGGCTTCATCGCCCAGGGTTCGGGGCATGTAGTCAATGTGGCCTCGATAGCGGCGCACTTCGTGATGCCAAGCGCGGCGGTCTATTGTGCGACCAAATACGCGGTATGGGCGATTACGGAGGGCCTGCGGCAGGAACATGACGATATCCGGACCACAATCATCTCTCCCGGTGTGGTCGAGACGGAACTGGGCAACGACATAACCGATCCGCAGATTGCCTCCGCGCTGACGACCTGGCGGGAAAAGTCGCTGACGCCGGACGCGATTGCGCGCGCCATCCGTTATGCGCTCGAACAGCCGGAAGGCGTCGACATCAACGAAGTGATCGTTCGCCCAACGGCAGCAGGAATGTAATCAATCCGGGGGAGCGCCGGTTGCAGGGCCAACCTGTTTCTGGCGCTCCTCTACCTTCCATTCCACCCGCATCGGCAGACAATAAGCTGCCTGCCCAAAAAAGCGGGACTTAAGGGTACACTCGCTGAATGACGCGAAGTGCGCCGCTGGCAGGCGTTACCCGATCCAGGCCGCGATCTGCGCCGCCACGTCATTGGCCGCCTGGTTCAACGCCGGGCCGACGCTTGCCGTTTCGGGGAGGACACCCGGCACGGTGGCTTCGAAACGGCGCGTGACGACATCGCTGCCTTGGCCCGGACGCACGGCGTCGAACACCACGACCACGCTGCCGCTGCGGGCATCGTAGCCGAACTGGCGCAGCGTGCCGGTCAGGCGGTTGTCGGCCAGCACGCCGGGATCGTCACCGTCGATCACCACGCGGTTGGACTGCGTGCGGATGGTTTCGGCGATCAGGCGGCGGAACAGGCGGGCGGGCTTTTCCACCCACACGGCGTCTTCCAGATAGGCCAGCTCGGTGTCGGTCACCTGCACCGGAACGCGCGTGACGTCGAGCGCGCTGGGCGCTTCGAACTCCATCAGCGAAATCGCCGTGCTCGCATTGCTGGATTCGGCAGCGTCGGCGGGCGCACTTGCCGTGGGGGTGAGCGTGAGCAAGCTGTCGGGCGCATCGCCGCCGAAGGAGATGCAGCCGCCCAGCAGCAGCACCGGTGCCAGCATGGCGAATTTGAAATGCGTGGTCATCGCGCGAGGCCCCTTGTTCACGGCTTGTAGTCGGGCAGCGGCTTGCTGTTGAGCAATGCGCCCGCCCCTTGTTCGTCGATCTTTTCCGTCACGTCGCGCAGCGCCTTGCTGGTGGCACGCAGATCGCGCAGCGTGGCTTCGGCGGCGGGCAGCGTGCTTTCGGTGAGCTGCCTGGTCGCCGGGCGCGCTTCGGACAGGACGCCCTGCAATTCTTCCGAGGCATTGCCTGCCTGCTTCAGCGTGGTGCGCAGCTGGTCGGCCAGCGCCGCCCCTTCCTGGTTGAGCAGGCGGTCGGTCGAGGCAGTGACAGTCTCGAATTCATCCAGCGCTTCGGACGCTTCGCGCAGCGTGATCTGCAATTCGGCCATGGTGCGTTCGAACTGCGGCGCAGCATCGGCCAGCGCGGCGGTCATCTGGTTGGTGTTGGCAAGGATGCCGGCAATTTCGCCCTGGTTCTGATCGTCGAGCAGCTGGGTCAGCCGTTCGGTCAGCGTGGCCAGCCGTTCGAGCAGCAGCGGGGCGTTCGACAGAAGCGCGTTCAGGCCGCCGTCCTTGGGCGGGATGATCGGCACGCCTTCGGTGCAGGCGGTGGTTTCACAGGAGATCGGCGGAGCGCCGCTGCGCGCGCCATCGAGCAGGATGGTCGAAACGCCGGTGAAGCTGCCCTGGATCGTGGCGGTGGTGCCGACGAGGATGGGCACTTCTTCCTTCACGGCGATGCGTACGCGGACGAATTCGGGGTCCTTTTCCCACAGCACGATCTGGCTGACCTGCCCCACCGGAACCCCGGCGAAGCTGACCTGGCTGCCATTGGCGAGGCCCGACACGCTTTCCTTGAAGAAGATGTCGTATTCCTTCTGGTCGCCCTCGCCCCAGCGGGCGATCCAGACGATGAACAGCGCCAGCGCCGCCAGCACTGCAAGCGTTACCGCCCCGACCCAAACGTAATTTGCCCGCGTTTCCATCTTCTTCGCCTATGCCTTCTTTTCCGGGGCGTTGTCCAACGCTTTGACGGCGTGGGCAGCGACCGGCATGTCCATGTGGCGCCGCAATTCGTCCAGCGCCTGGGCAGTCAGCGCCGCCCGTCCGCGCGGCCCGTTGAAATATTCCTGGATCCAGGGATGATCGAGTTCCATCAGCTTGGGAACGGTGTCCACCGCGATCACCTGCTTGTCCGCCAGCACCGCCACGCGGTCGCAGATTTCGTGCAGCGTATCGAGATCGTGGGTGATCAGGAACACCGTGAGGCCGAGGGTTTCTTTCAGTTCGCGCGTGAGATTGTCGAACGCCGCCGCCCCGATCGGGTCGAGGCCTGCAGTCGGTTCGTCCAGAAACAGCAATTCGGGATCGAGCGCCAAGGCGCGCGCAAGGCCGGCGCGCTTCTTCATGCCGCCCGAAAGCTCGCTCGGATATTTGGTCACCGCTTCTTCGGGCAGGCCCGACAGCATGATCTTGTAGCGGGCGATTTCCCGCCGCAGCGTGTCGGAAATCTCGGGGTAGAACTGCTTGAGCGGGACTTCGACATTCTCGCCCACGGTCAGGGTGGAGAACAGCGCCCCGCCCTGGAACAGCACGCCCCAGCGATCGCGCACGCCGATTTCCGCATCGGGTTCGGCATCGACGATCGACTTGTCGAACACTTTGATATCGCCTTCGGCAGGCGGCTGCAGGCCGATGATAGAGCGCATGAGCACCGATTTGCCGGTACCCGATCCGCCCACCACGCCGAGGATTTCGCCCCGCTTTACCTTGAGGTCGAGATCCTGGTGAATGACCTGGTCGCCGAAGCGGTTCACCAGCCCTTCGACCACGATGGGATATTCGCCGCGGAACCGCTCATTGCGGCGCATGGGCCCGTTGTCCTGTTCGTCCGCCATCAGGCCCAGCCCACCTTGGTGAAGAACACCGCGAAGAACGCGTCGAGCACGATCACCGCGAAGATCGCCGCCACCACCGACAGGGTGGTCCGCCGCCCGACTTCCTCCGAATTGCCCTTCACCTGCATGCCGTTGTAGCAACCGGCCAGCGCAACGATCAGCCCGAAGACCGGCGCCTTGATCAGGCCGACCCACACGTCATAGGTCGGCACCACGTCCTGAATGCGCGACAGGAAGGTCCAGAACGGAATGCCCAGCATCAGTTCGCCGACCACTGCGCCGCCGATGATCGCCATGCAGGACGCGTAAAAGCCCAGCAGCGGCATCATCAGCACGGCGGCCATGATGCGCGGGATGACCAGCGCTTCCATCGGGGCGATGCCGATGGTGCGCATGGCGTCGATTTCCTCGGTCAGCTTCATCGTGCCGATTTCCGCGGCAAAGGCGCTGCCCGACCGGCCCGCCACCATGATCGCGGTCATCAACACGCCCAGTTCGCGCAGCGTTATACGCCCGACGAGGTTCACCGTCAGCGTTTCCGCGCCGAAAGCGGCCAGTTGCACCGCGCCCTGCTGCGCGATGACCACGCCGATAAGGAAGCTCATCAAACCGATGATCGGCAGCGCGGCCACGCCGACCAGTTCCAATTGCTTGACCAGCGCCACCATGCGGAAACGGCGGGGATGGCGAATGAGGGTGGAAGCGGAAATCAGCAAGGCGCCAAGGAAGCTGACGACGCCGACCACCGAATTGCGGGCGTTATAGACCTTTTCGCCCATCGCATCGGGCACGCGGGTCCACACCGGCAGGCGTTCGGGCCGCATGTCCTGTTCGCTGTCCATCCCGTCGAGCGCGGTCAGCAGCCGCTGCGCCCGTTCGTTCGCCCCGGTGATTTCGGCCTTGTTTTCGCTGGCGATATTGCAGGCGATCCATGCGCCGACCGTGTCGATTTCGGTTACATCGGACAGGTCCACGCGGGCGATCGGCTGGTCGATCTTGCGCAGCTCTGCGTCGAGCGCACCGATCGTCGATACCAGATACGGGCCGGAAAGCGTGAGTACCGCGCCCCCTTCCCCGTCTTCGATGTCATATTCAGCCAAGCGCGCCATTCGGTTTCGCATATGCGGCGAAACGTCACGGTAAACAAGTCGGTATCCACCACAATCCCATAGAGCGTTGCCTTGGAGAAAAGGCGCTGGCAAAGGCGAAGCCATGAGCACCGAGCTATCCAAGACCTTCGACCCTGCGGAAATCGAGCAGCGCTGGTACGCGCATTGGGAGGAAAACGGCCTGTTCCGGCCCGAGCGGCCCGATGCCGAACCCTTCACCATCGTGAACCCGCCGCCGAACGTCACCGGCAGCCTGCATATCGGCCACGCGTTGGACAATACGCTGCAGGACGTGGTGATCCGTTACGAACGGCTGCGCGGCAAGGATGCGCTGTGGGTGGTCGGCGTCGATCATGCGGGCATCGCCACGCAAATGGTGGTCGAACGCCAGCTGGAAGCCCAGCAGGACAAGCGCACCAACTATTCGCGCGAGCAATTCGTCGACAAGGTGTGGGAATGGAAAGAGGAAAGCGGCGGCACGATCACCGGCCAGCTGCGCCGCCTCGGCTGTTCGATGGACTGGTCACGCGAACAGTTCACCATGGACGAGCATTTCAGCGATGCTGTGCTCAAGACATTCGTCGATCTTTACAATGACGGCCTGATCTACCGCGACAAGCGGCTGGTGAACTGGGACCCGAAGCTGAAGACCGCCATTTCGGACCTCGAAGTGGAAACGCAGGATGTGAAAGGCGGCTTCTGGCACTTCAGATACCCGCTGGCAGATGGCGTGACGCTGGCCGATGGCCGCGATTACATCGAAGTCGCAACCACGCGCCCTGAAACCATGCTCGCAGATATGGCCGTGGCCGTGCATCCGACCGACGAGCGCTACAAGAGCGTGGTCGGCAAGTATGTGGATCTGCCGATCACCCGACGCCGCATCCCCATTGTTGCGGACGAACACGCCGACCCCGAACTGGGCAGCGGCGCGGTGAAGATTACGCCGGGGCATGACTTCAACGACTTCGAAGTCGGCAAGCGCGCAGGCATCGCGGCGAACCAGATGCTCAATATGTTCGATGCCGAAGCCAATGTAATTCAAACAAATCCGCTTCTAGATGGCCTGATTCCAGAAGAATTTATTGGCTTGCACCGCTTCCGTCGCGAGGGTGTAGACGGCGCACGCGAAGCAGTTGTCAAGCGAATGAAAGCCGAAGGCTTTCTCATCCCTCACATCACCAAGAACAAGGATGGCGAGCCGGTAGAGCAGGACGCTGAACCGCGGACCATCGCTACGCCTTTTGGCGATCGCGGCGGCGTTGTAATCGAGCCATGGCTGACCGATCAATGGTACGTCGATGCTGAAAAGCTTGCGGTGAAGCCGATCGAGGCAGTTCGTACTGGCGAAGTCCAAATCGTCCCGAAGACGTGGGAAAAGACATTCTTCAACTGGATGGAGAACATCCAGCCGTGGTGCGTTTCGCGCCAGCTGTGGTGGGGTCACAGGATTCCGGCTTGGTACGGACCGAAAAAAATGCCCGATGGAGGCCTGATGTACTCCGCTCAGACAGAGCACCAAAAGTGCTTTGTCGCCTCGACCGAACGCGAAGCAATAGAAAAAGCGCGAGAATACTACGGTCGGGAAATTGTCGTAGTCGCCGAAGCAAGCGACGACGCTTTGAAGTCAGCTTCTGAGTGGAAAACTGATACGGCCATCTGGCAAGAGTCCGACGTCCTCGACACATGGTTCTCCAGCGCGCTGTGGCCCTTCGCCACACTCGGCTGGCCGGAAAAGACCGACCTGCTCGAAAAGCATTATCCCAACAATCTGCTCATTTCGGGCTTCGACATCCTGTTCTTCTGGGATGCGCGCATGATGATGCAGGGCATGCATCTGACCGGCAAGGCGCCCTGGCCGCGCCTTTACCTGCACGGGCTGGTGCGCGCGGCGGACGGGGCGAAAATGTCCAAGTCCAAGGGCAATGTCGTCGATCCGCTGGGCCTGATCGACCAATATGGCGCCGATGCGCTGCGCTTCTTCATGTCGGCCATGGAAAGCCAGGGCCGCGACATCAAGATGGATGAAAAGCGGGTCGAGGGGTATCGCAACTTCGCCACCAAGCTGTGGAACGCGACCCGTTTCTGCCAGTCCAACGGCATCGGGGCGAGCACCAGCATCGCCGCGCCGGCCGCCACGCAGGCGGTGAACAAGTGGATCATCGGCGAAGTGGTTGCCACGAAGACCGCGCTGGATGCCGCCATGGCGGACCTGCGTTTCGATGCCGCAGCCAACACGATCTATCACTTCGTGTGGGACCGGTTCTGCGACTGGTATATCGAACTGATCAAGGGCAATTTCGACGAGGAAACCAGGGCCGTTGCTGGCTGGGCGCTCGACCAGATCCTGGTCATGCTGCACCCCTTCATGCCCTTCATCACCGAGGAACTTTGGTCGAAGCAGGGTGACCGCGCCGACTATCCGCTGATCACGGCAAAATGGCCCGAACCCGAAGCCGGGATCGATCCTGCCGCCAAGGCGGAAATCGACTGGCTGATTGCGCTGACCAGCGCAGTGCGCGCGGCGAAGAACGAACTCGGCATTGCGCCGGGGGCCAAGCTGGAAGCCTATTGCTCTGCCCCCTCCGTTCTCGGGCGCAAGGTGGTGGAAGAAAACGCTGCCGCGATCGAACGGCTTGCCCGCCTCACGCCGGTCCACTTCGCCGAAGCGCCTGCGGGCGCCGCGATGCAGATCGGTGCGGGCGAAGATGCTTTCATCATCCCGCTGGAAGGCGTGATCGACGTGGACGCGGAAAAGGCCCGGCTCGCCAAGGCGATGGAGGCCAGCCAGAAGGAATTCGGCAGCCTCAACGGGCGGCTCAACAACGCCAATTTCGTCGAGAGGGCCAAGCCCGAAGCGGTGGAAAAGGCACGCGCCGATGCCGCCTTCCACGCCGCAGAGATCGACCGTCTGCGTGCCGCGCTGGCACGGCTGGGGTGAGGATCGGCTTTCCTACAGCCTGCTTTCCTGCCTATGCCGTGGCCATGCAATCGCCGCGCACCTTCGACCCTGCACCGGGCAGGCTGACCAGCACCGCAAACGGGGCCGGGCGGAAGTTGACACCTCCGCTCGCCCCGGTGCCGGGTTTTTCGTTCGGTTTCCGTAGCTTGAACGCCATTCGCGGTGGAGCAGGAGTTTTTGCAAATAGGGGTGTCGGTGTAACACCGAAGGGCGCATCATGGCATTAGTCCTCGCCACCGACGACACCGGCGGGCCCGAGATCTTCGCCTCGGTTCAGGGCGAAGGGCCCAGCGCGGGAATGCCGGTCGCCTTCATGCGCCTGTCGCGCTGCAACCTTGCCTGCGTCTGGTGCGATACGGCCTATACCTGGCATTTCGAGGGGGACGAGCGCCCGCACCGCGGCGGCGTGACTTATGCGCGCAAGCCCAATCAGGTGACGCTGCCGGAAGACGAAGTGGCGGCGCTCATCCAGTCGCTGGGGCAAAGCCGGCTGGTCATTACCGGCGGCGAACCGCTGTTGCAGGCCCCTGCCCTGGCAAAGCTGATCGACCTGCTGCCCGATATCTCGGTGGAGATCGAAACCAACGGCACCACCAAGGCGCCGCCGCCGCTCGATATCCGGATCGACCAGTTCAACGTCAGCCCCAAGCTGGCGCATAGCGGCAATCCGGCGGAGCTTGCCCTGCTGCCGGAACGGCTGGATGCCTATGCCACCGACCCGCGCGCGTGGTTCAAGTTCGTGATCGCCGAGCCATCGGATGTGGACGAAGTGCTCGCCCTGCGCGATCGCTATCGCTTCCGGCCCGGCCACGTCTTCCTCATGCCCGAAGGCACCGACAGCGAGACGCTGCGCGCGCGCGAGAAATGGCTCGCGGGCCTATGCGTGGAACACGGCTTCCGCATGAGCGACCGCCTGCATATCCACCTGTTCGGCGATACGAGAGGCACGTGAAGAAGGAGAAAGTATCCGGGCCGGCGGAGGCCTGGCAAGGGCGACCGCCCGCCCGCAGCGGGTGCAGCTTGCTGCACATCTAGCGAGGACGAACCCGCGGAGGCGGGTTCGCAAAACACAAACTATCCCTGAGAGCGCCAGCGCTGGACGGTCCGCAGGACGATGTCCTCCTCGCCGCCGGGGCTGTTCCACATCTCGATGAAGCTCGGGTCTTCGGACGCCGGGCGCTTGATCTCCTCGAGATTGTCGAAGCTCACGCGGATCGGGATGGCGACACCCTCGCCGCAGATGATGCACTCGCGGTTGCGCAGCGCCGGGATCGCATCGAGGAACCCGCGCGCACCTTCCGGCATGGCGGCGCGGACGAATTCCTGGTCGCGGTCGTTGTTGAGGCGCATCGAGATGATCGTGCCGCACTGCGACAGCACGCCCTCGGCAAGGTCGGACGGGCGTTGGGTAATGAGGCCCAGCGAGATACCGTACTTACGGCCTTCTTTGGCGATTCGGCCGAGAATGATGCCGACCGAGTTGCCGTCGGCGTTCTTCTCGCTCGGCACGTATCTGTGGGCCTCCTCGCACACCAGCAGGATGGGCGTGGTCTTCTCGTCGCGGCCCCAGATGGCGAAGTCGAAGACAAGGCGGCTGAGCACGGCGACCACGGTAGCGGTAATGTCGGACGGCACGCCCGACACGTCGATGATGGAAATCGGCTTGCCGTTCGAAGGCATGCGGAAGATCTTGGCGATGAAGTCCGCCATCGTATCGGCCACCAGCATGCCCGAGAACATGAACTGGTAGCGCGGATCGGCCTTGAGCTCGTCGAGCTTGTTCTTGATCCGCATATAGGGCGCGGAATTGGTGGCCTTGTCGAGCTTGCCCATCTGATCCTGAACTTCGTTGGACAGGTCGGACAGGAGATAGGGGATCGGCGAATCGACGGTGATCTTGCCCATCGTTTCGGCAAGGCGGCTTTTCTGGCGGGCCTTCAGCAGACACTTGGCCAGAATATCCGCATCCACCTGCCGCTCGTTGCCGTTGCTGGTAAGCAGGACTTCGCAATGCTCTTCGAAGTTCATGATCCAGTAGGGCATCTGCAGGTTCGACACGTCGAGGATGACCCCGGTCGTCCTGAAAGCCGCGGAATACTCGCCATGCGGATCGATCATGACGATGTGCCCTTCCGGAGCCGCCTCGCAAATCCGATGGAGGATCAGGGCAGCGCTGGTCGATTTACCCGTACCGGTCGATCCGAGCAGGGCGAAATGCTTGCCCAGCATGGCATCGACATAGATCCCGGCGCGGATATCCTTGGTGGGGTAAACCTTGCCGATCGTCACGGCGCTGCGCCCGTCGCTGGCGTAAACTTGTCTGAGGTCGGGTGTGGATGCAGGAAAGACCATCGCGCCGGGAACCGGATACCGCGTCACACCGCGCCGGAAACCGTGCAGGCGGCCGGTCAGCTTCTCCTCGATGCCTTCGCCGAGAAAATCGATATTGGCCAGAATGGTACCCGCCTTGCGGTCCTGTTTCTGGTTACGCACGCTCGCCAGAAGCCAGCTGCTGCCGACACGGATCTTGATCTGAGAACCAACCTGTCCCGCCATGGCCACGGCCGGATCGTTGTCTTGCGAACATTCGGTCAGCCGCTGGAGATCGATGGCGATCATCGATCCGGATCCGGCGATTTCGAGGACCACGCCGATGGGCTGCATCGCGTTGTCGCTGACCGGTTCCTCTTCCTTCTTCGGCTTCGGTTCGGGGGCGGGCTGCGGCTTTGGCGCAAGCTGGGATGGCCGCGGCGGCGCTTCGCCCAAGCGAGGAGCGGGAGCCTGCGGAGCCTGTTCCTGAGGCGTGGGCTGCGCGGCGCGCTGAACGGGAGATTCCCCGATCGACGGCTGAGGAATGGGCGCTACTTGGGCAGGCTCTTCCGGCGGTGCAGGCTGCTGGTGAACGTAACCCGATCGCGAAACCGCCCCACCCGCTCCGCCCTGATCGCTTTCGCTGGAGCGCCTGATCCGGTCACGCAGCGAACGGGGGCCGGATTGCTCCGCCTCCATCTGGCGACCACCGCCAAGACCGCGAAAGTTACCATTACCCGTATCACTCATTATCCGGCCCTGATCCCTGGGGTATCGACCACATGCGGTCAGCCGGATATTTCGCCGATAAGGGTTAAGATCGGGTCAACGAAGTATCGTTCGACTTACTCAAAGCCGCGCAAACAGCCGCCCTGCGCCCCATCCCATGCCCACCGAAAGGAACACAGCGATAAGCCCGTAAGCCAGCCCCCATCGATTGGCGCTTACCTCTACAAACCGTTCGAAGCCGACCTTGCGAACCTCGACGGTCGCCTCCGCCGAAGCGATGACGCGGCCATCGGTCACGGCAAAGGTTTCCGCCGTGTAAGTGCCCGTCGTGACATTCGATGGCAGCGAGATGCGCGCCTGATAGAGCACGTTCTGGCTGATCTGGACGCCGTTCATATCCTCCTTGTAGAGGCCCTGGCGCTGTTTCAGATCGACCAGTCCTTCGCTGAAGCGCAACTGCTCCACCGGATTGATGCTTCCGCTCGGTGAAAGCTGGATGTAACCGGTTCCGAACTCGTAGATGGCAGCCGTCTTCTCATCGACGATCTCGCTGACGGGGCGCGACGATGCCACCGCGAAGAAGCTTGGGACCGAGCGGAAATCCGTACTTTCGGCATTAACCCACACGCCCACGAAACGCTCTTTCTCACGCAACCGGACAGGCTCGCTTGGCCCTTTGAGAACCACTACGATGTCATACCCCTGACCGCTGCGCCCAGCTGGATCCAGCACAGCACCGAACAGCAGCAGTTCGGTCCCGGTGAATCCTTGTCGCACCTGTACCTCGTGCTGTGAAACTTCAGGCACCAGTAGCGGGTCCCGCTGGCCCGACAGCATCAAGGCTGCAATCAGGAGGAACAGCGCTCTCACAACGGATAAACCGTATAGATTTCATCGGGCTGGTAGAACAGTCCGAGAAACATGCGGAAGGCGATGAGCAGCACGATCGTCGCCAATACCAGGCGCAACAGCTCTGGTTTCGCCCTGACCGCAAGCCGTGATCCGAACTGAGCCCCCGTCACCGAGCCTAGGAGCAACAGACCGACGAGCACGATATCCACCGCACGGGTGGTAAGCGAATGCATGAGTGTGGTCGCGATGGTGACAAACAGGATGTTATAGAGACTAGTGCCGACTACGACATTCGCGCTCATCCCCAGGATATACAGCATGGCAGGAACGAGAATGAACCCACCGCCCACGCCCATCAGCATGGTAAGGATTCCCACGACCACACCGACGATAGCCGGCGCTAACGGGCTGATATACAGACCAGAGCCGTAAAAACGCCAACGCCAGGGAAGATTCGCTACCAGCGGGTGGTGCCGCCGTCGCGCGGCCTGCTTGCCCGTGGTCCCCCGAAGCACCTGGATCGATTCTTTAGCCATCAGGATACCGATCGATCCCAACAGGATAACGTAGAGCGAGCTGATAACGACATCGATCTGGCCGATCGAGCGGAAAAAGCGGAAGAGCAGAGCCCCGATCCCGGCGCCGATGATCCCGCCTCCGACCATGACGGTTCCCATCCGGTAATCCACACCCTTACGCTTGCTGTGTGCAACTACGCCCGAAACGCTCGCCCCGGTGACCTGGGTCGATGCCGAGGCTGCGGCGACGGTCGGCGGAATGCCATAGAAGATGAGCAAGGGTGTGGTGAGAAAGCCACCACCAACGCCGAAGAGCCCTGAAAGGACGCCGGTAATCGCCCCGAGCGCAACGATCCACAGACCGTTGACCGACAAATTGGCGATTGGGAGGTAGACGTCCATTAGCAGCCCCTATCCCACGGACATTCTGTATAAAAGACGAACTTGGGTACAAAGGTCTTTATCGTTGCGATCAATCGACAGTCGAAAGCGGAGTGTTGTCGGAAAGTAACAATCTAACCGGCTGACCTGTGGTGACCCGAATAGCTTGGCAACGGCGCAACCGGCGCCAGCCCGTTCCAGGGCGTGCTTTTCCAACACAGCTGGCGACTATGGCAAATCGGCACTTGCAACCGGCGAGCGTTTCCTAAAAAGAACGCACCGTCATGACTGAACGCCCTTCCGTAGTCCGCCTCGTCTTCGCCCCCGTCCGCGCGCTTTTCGTCAGCGATGCCTCGGCAGGCATCCTACTGATCTTCGTGGCTATCGCCGCAATGCTCGCTGCAAATTCACCGCTGGCAGAAGATTACCATCACTTGTTCCACGGGCTTATGTTCGATGCCTCGGTGTTCAAGCTCAACACGCTGCATCTCTGGATCAATGACGGATTGATGGCGATCTTCTTCTTCGTGGTCGGTCTCGAGGTCAAACGTGAGTGGATAGAAGGGCAACTTTCATCTGCCGATCAGCGCAAGATGCCTGTACTCGCGGCAGGTGCTGGAATGATCTTTCCTGCGCTGGTCTATCTCTTCTTTGTCCATGCGGAAGGCGCCGAAGGGCTGACACGCGGCTGGGCGATCCCCGCTGCAACCGACATTGCGTTCGCCATGGGCGTCCTGGGCCTGCTCGGTAACCGTGTACCGGCCTCGCTGCGGCTCTTTTTGCTGACCGTCGCCATCGTGGACGACATCGGTGCTGTTCTGGTGATCGCCCTGTTTTACACTGCCAAGATAAAGCTTTCGTGGCTGATCGGCGCAGCGATCGTGACGGGCATTATGTACGCGATGAACAAGATGAAGGTAAAAGCCTATTTGCCGTTCATCATTGCCGCACTCGTGCTTTGGTTCTTCGTTCTGAATTCCGGCGTTCATGCCACGATCGCCGGGGTCGTGGCCGCGCTCACCATTCCGATGGTGGGCAAAGACGATGAAACCATGGTCGAGACCATGGAACATTCACTTGCTCCTTGGAGCGCCTACCTGATCGTGCCGGTCTTCGGATTTGCCAATGCGGGCGTAGAATTGGGCGATTTAGGCATGGCCGGCGTATTCGCTCCCCTGCCTCTTGCGATTGCTGCCGGTCTGTTCGTTGGAAAGCAGCTGGGTATCTTTTCGGCCATTTGGGCGGCCGACAAGGTTGGATTTGCACCGCGTCCGGAAGGCGCTAGCTGGCCTGAGATATGGGGTGTCTCGATCCTTTGCGGGATCGGCTTCACAATGTCGCTGTTTATCAGCGGGCTCGCATTTGCCGGGAATACTCTGCTTATCGAAGAAGCCAAGATCGGCATTCTGATGGGCTCGGTGATTTCGGCTGTGGTTGGCTTCACTATCCTGCGCCTAACCACTGCACACCCTGACGATGTGCGCTCGCCCTACCTCGACTGAGGGAGGGCGAGACATGACCAATTACCAGCTGCCGGTGTTTTCCATGCTGGCCCAGGGCTCGGCCGGTTCAAGATAGCCATCCTGCAGGAGCTCGACTGAAATACCGTCCGGCGTCCGGACAAAGGCCATATGTCCGTCCCGTGGAGGACGATTGATCGTGTGGCCTGCATCCATCAGGCGCTGGCAGGTGGCGTATATGTCGTCCACCCGATAGGCTAAGTGGCCGAAATTGCGCCCTCCCTGATAGTCTTCAGGAGCACTCCCATCTTCCGACGGCCAGTTATAGGTTAGTTCGACCTCGGCGACATCTTCCTGGCCCGGAGCAGCGAGAAAGATGAGCGTAAACCGCCCTTGTTCGCTTTCCTTGCGCCGGACTTCCTCGATGCCGATTAGGTTAAAAAAGGCGATGGTCGCATCAGGATCAGCGACACGGATCATGGTGTGGAGGTATTTGGTCATGCCGCCCAGTTAGGAACTGAACCTAGAAAGAGAAAGGGCGCATTGCCCTGCAATGCCTCTTTCGCGATGATGTGAGCGGG